>CABVAF010000021.1 GCA_902496295.1 uncultured Clostridium sp. | reverse complement strand
TTCTCCACAAGATTGTTACTATCATTCCTCTTGTTATATTTTTTGTTGGTCTAAATTCAGTTGATGTTGCTCCTGCAATATATCCTTTTTCATATGTATATTTTACTGCTGTATAAAACCAATCTGATACAATAACATCTCTAAATGGTAAGTCTGTTAATTTTACAGTTATAGTAAACGTCTTCTTTACTCCAGTTCCATCTTTTGCCATAGCTGTAATAGTAGCAGTTCCTGATTTTACTCCAGTTACAACACCTGATTGTGATACTGTTGCAACAGATGTGTTACTACTTGACCATGCAACATTTTTATTATATGCTCCACTTGGTGAAACTGTTGCTTTTAATGTTGTTGTCTTTCCTTTTAATACTGAATTTGAACCTGTTATACTTATAGATGTTACTGGTGTTAGCTCTGTATAATTAAATCCATTATCTTGTGCAAAATATTTAGCTGCTGTTCCTGAATATCCATAAAATCTTATTAAACTTGGTGTAAGTCCATAAAATGCACTATCTTCAATTGTTTGTATTGACTTTGTAAAATAAATACTTCTTAATGAAGTGCAACCCTCAAAAACATAATTTTCTATTGTTTTTACTCCATATGGAATATTTATTGTAGACATATTTTTACATCCTTTAAAAGCGTAATAATCGATTGTCTTTACAGAATCTGATATTGTAATATTTTTTAAAGAAGTACAATTTTCAAAACATCTGCGTGAAATATTAGTTAACTTTGAAGGTAATGTTATAGTTGTAAGAGCTGTACAACCATTAAATGTATCACTTTTAAAAGTTTTTATTGGGCTATTGCTTGAAAAAGTTACTGTCGTTAAAGCAGTACAATCTTTAAATATATTAGTTGGTAACTCTTCAACAGATGCATTTATAGTTGCAGTTTTTAAAGATTTACACCCTTCAAATGCACCATAATTATTTCCCATTTTTGTAATACTAGATGGAAGAACTATGCTAGTTAATCCCGACTCCATAAATGCTTCTGCACCCATTTCTTTAAGGCTTGAAGGTAACGTTATACTAGCTAAAGATGAACATTTTTGAAAAGCACCACTTCCAATTAACACTAATTTGTTAGATAGAGTAACAGAACTTAAGCTAGAGCAACCGTAAAATGCATCTGGATTTATTTTAGTTATATTAGAAAGATTTATGCTCTTTAGTGAAGAACAATTTTGAAATCCCCAATAAGGTATTTCTGTTACTTTTGATGGAATATTAATACTTGTAAGTGATGTACATCCATTAAAAGCATCTGAACCTATTTCTGTTATAGAACTTGGTAATGTAACTGTTTTTAAATATTGACAGCCTTGAAATCCACTACTTGCTATTTCTGTTACTGGTTTTCCATTAATCGTACTTGGAATTGTAGCACTCTCAATATATTTACCTGCTGCCATTACTTTAATAGTTCCATCATAGTTTTCCTCATAACTAATTTCTGAATTATAAGTTGTTGCAGCATTTACGTTATTGCTAAATAACAATAATAACATAACTGCAATAAGCAAAATTCCTCCTATTAATAATATTTTTTTCTTCATTTTCATCCTCCTTTATTTTTTAGTAGTATTTATATCTACTTTACTCTATTATTTTATATACCTTTTGTAAGTTTTTTTCAATATATTTACTAAAATAAGTTTAATACCAATTAATTAATATTAAACTTATTAGTATTTTATTTACTTAATTTTCATGCAGTAATTATATATCATTCCTGCTGCTTCTGCTCTTGATGCTGTTCCTTGTGGATCTACTTTTGTTCCATTATATTTTCCTGTTATTACCCCTGTTGATACTGCCCAACTCATTGCTGGCCTTGCATATCCTGTTACTTTATACCAATCTGCAAACTTACTTGTATTTGCTGTTTTATTTACATTCTTTCCTTTATATTTTGCATAATTACATAATATTGTTGCTAATTGTTCTCTTGTTATATTATCATTTGGTCCGAACTTTCCGCTATTATATCCACTTACTATTTTATTTTTTGTTGCCCACCTTACTGCATTATAATAATATTGTCCACTTTTAACATCAGGGAAATTACTTACTCCTGTTACACTTGGCTGTTTTTCCATTCTCCACAAGATTGTTACTATCATTCCTCTTGTTATATTTTTTGTTGGTCTAAACTCTGTATCTGTTGCTCCCATTATTATTCTATTATTATAACAGTATTCTACTGCTGTATAAAACCAGTCTCCTTTTTTTACATCTACAAATGGTAATGATACACTAACATTATATGAAATTGATTTACTACATATTTGCGCAGTTATAGTTGTCTTTCCAACACCTACAGCAGTTACATTTCCATAGCTATCTACTGTTGCAACTTTTGTATTAGAACTTGTCCATTTCGCACTATTTCCTTCTATGTTAGAGTAAACCCAAGTGTTATCATTTTGTAATTCTTTGCTAGTTTTTTCTCCTACCTTTAAAGTTACATCAGAATTATTAGAAAATCTAGGTAAAATATAACTTTCTACAGTTTGAATCTTATATGTTTTTATAGAGCCTCCAGATGGCTTATTCTTTGGTTCTTCTGCTTCTCCTGTTCCAAAGCATTGAACCCAATAAGTTACTCCACCTACTTGTATAAGTCCAATTCCAATAGAATTAAAACTTGTTCTTAATATATTAGCTTTATGTCCTGAAGAGTTCATCCAAATTGACATTACTGTCTCTGGATTAGAAGTCCCTGCTGCAATATTTTCTCCACTCATTTTAGAATTAATGCTGTAACAGCTTAAGCTATTTGGTCTGGTGTGGTCAAAATACACTGAAACTTCTGCTGCCCTCTCCATTGCTGAATTAAGAAGGCTCTCATCCATTTTTAATGGACTTGCACCAACTTTTTCTCTTTCCTTATTAACAATATCTAATACCTTATATGCATAGTCATAGTCTTGCCCTCCTTTTACATAAATATCACTTGCAACAGCATAGTCTCCAGTTTCTAGCTTAATTAATTTTGTTTTAGAAATATCAATATTAGTTGTTTCTGGGAAAGCACCGCTATTAATATATGTTACCCCAGCTGGAATAACTACACTTTTTAAATTTGTACAGCCTATAAAACTATATACAATTTTCTTTAAATTAGTTGGTAACGTTATTTCTGTTAATGATGTACAATTCATAAAAGCTCTAGAATCAAATTCTTCTATATTATTATTAAGAGTTACACTAGATAATTTTGCACATTCATAAAACATCTCATATGGAAGATTTACAGATGAATTTACTATTGCACTTTCTAGCTGTGTACATCCTGAACAAATACCAGCTCCCATTTTCTTAACTGTATTTGGAATTGTAATTGTATTTATATTAGTCCTTGCAAAACACCAATCTTTTAATTCCTCCACAGAACTTGGAATAATTATACTTTCTATTGGTACATCTATAAATGCATTTTCCTCTACTGTTTTAACGGTATTTGGAATTGTATATGTAGTTTCTGTTTTACCAGCTGGACATATTAATAAAGTACTTTTATCTTTGTTAAATAAAATTCCGTCTACTGAAGAATAATATTTGTTATTTGTATCTACATTTATGCTTTTTAGCTTTTCCGCCTTAACAAATGCTGTTGCTCCTATCTCCTTTACTTTAGCTGGAATAGTTATAGTTTCTATATTTAAGTAATTAAATGCATATTCTCCTATTGTTTCTAAATTTGAACTTAATGTAATTTCTGTTATTCTGATACACTCAGCAAAAGCTGCATATTCTAACGTTTTTACTGAATTTGGCATAGTAATACTTTTTATTCCTGCACATCCTGCGAAACAATATTTTCCAACAGTTTCTACAGAAGATGGAATAATATAATTATCGCTACTTTTACATTGTGGATAAAAGCAAATCTCTTTTTTATCCTTACTAAATATAACCCCATCTATAGATGTATAGTTTTTGTTATTTTCGTCAACTTCATATGCTTTATTATTATAAGTTAATATAAATGCTGATGGATCTATGTAAGTAACTCCACTTCCTATTTTTACAGGTCCTATCCTATCACAATAATAAAATGCCATTGAATCTATAGTTTTTACTGTATCTGGAATTGTTACAGGTCCTGCAACATCTGCATAGTAAAAAGCATAACTTTCAATTTTTGATACTTCTTTTCCATCTATTGTAGATGGAATTTCTAACCCATATGTATAACCTCCATTATAAGCAGTAATACTTATTGTTCCGTCATCTAAAACTTCATAACTATAATCTTCTTCATTACTTGCTGAAAATAAACTAATATTTGATTTTGTTTGTTTTTCATTTTCCTTTTCTATTCTCCTGCTTTCTTCATAATAGCAATCTGGAGCATTAATATCCTCCTCTGCATCATCTTCAGTTGTTACAGCTTCTCCTATTTTTCCTTCAGCAGTTGTATCTGAAATTGCTAAAGATTTTACACTACCTATAATTAAAGTAGACACAATAATTACAATTAATAAAATTGCTAAAATACTATACTTTTTCACTTTTACCTCCCCTTTTATACATATTTAAAATTAAAATCTTACTTTATTTTGGTACAGTAATTATATATCATTCCTGCTGCTTCTGCTCTTGATGCTGTTCCTTGTGGGTCTACTTTTGTTCCATTATACTTTCCTGTTATTACCCCTGTGGCTACTGCCCAACTCATTGCTGGTCTTGCATATCCTGTTACTTTATACCAATCTGCAAACTTACTTGTATTTGCTGTTTTATTTACATTCTTTCCTTTATATTTTGCATAATTACATAATATTGTTGCTAATTGTTCTCTTGTTATATTATCATTTGGTCCAAACTTTCCATTGTTATATCCACTTACTATTTTATTTTTTGCTGCCCATCTTACTGCATTATAGTAATATTGTCCTGTTACATCTGGAAAATCTTTTATTCCTGTTACTTTTGGCTCGCCTTCCATTCTCCATAGTATTGTTACTATCATTCCTCTTGTTATGTTCTTTGTTGGTCTAAATTCTGTATCTGTTGCTCCCATTATTATCCCCTTATTATAACAATATTCTACTGCTGTATAAAACCAATCTGATGCTTTTACATCTGTAAATGGTAGCACAGATACTTGTACTTTTTTAGTAATACCACTACATGTAACAGTTATTGTAGCACTACCTGTACCTACTGCTGTTATTAGTCCATCTTGTCTTACTTTTGCAACTTTTTCGTTTGATGATGTAAATTTCATTATCTGAACTGATACATCACTTGGTTCAAATGTAGCTGTAAGCTTTTTTGTTTGTCCTATACCTAACTTAACATTTGTAGTATTTAATTTTATATCTGTTATTTGTTCTTGTTCAATCTGGAACACACTCATAAATACACTTCTATAAGTATAATCTGTTACCTTGCCACTACTATCTGTTACATTATGCAATGTTATTTCAAATACATCTCCACTTTCATATGAAATTGTATCATCTCTAAACGCTAATAATCCTGAGTTAACAGCTTTTAAGAATTTATCTGAATTATTTTTATTTTCATTTGTTATCTCATAAGTTTTACCATTATTTAAACATTTAATTGTCACTTCTGTTTTATCTGATACTTTATAATTTTTATAAAATTGTGCTGTCCAATTTCCTATTCCATTATAAGCCATATCCATTGGAAAAATTCCGTTACTTGGCCAAGCTACTAATTCAACACTATTGTAAGTTCCTTTGCTTGCAAATTTATGCACACCTTGCCATCCATATGATATTCCAGAACCTACTGCTCCAACTCCCCATTCTGTATAAGTAGGATCTAATAAATTATACCTATGTCCACAACTTACAGGGTCTCCGTAGGCATCATTTAGTGCATTCACTATACTAGCTTGCACATCACCATGGTATAAATTTTCATTCATGTAACTTTGAGCTTTATTATAAAATTCATCACTTACACCATCTGGCTGTGTAGGGAAATGCCCTCCACTCATTCCATTTGAATTCATATACATAACTAAAGCAGCTTTATGTTGTGCACAATCTGCTATTTCTTCGTTTAATTTAAGTGGTGTTAATCCCATTCCAACTCTTGCCATGTTTATGTAGTCTGTACTACCTTGAAGTGCCATATCACTCCACTTTCCAGCTGTAAGTGGTAAATTTTTGTACTGTGGCTCTATTTCATAATGGCTTCCATTTTTGTTATAAAATTCATTTGCAGCATTTATATGTTCCTTTTCTAATTCACATTGTTCTTTTACTTTTTCTAATAATTCTTTTTCTTTCGGTGTTAATTCTACACTATTTTTTTCTTCCATAAAATTTGGATCAATATATACTAAAGTTGTCCAAAATTGTCTTGGACTTTTGCTAGTTATTTTTATATCATAAAAAAGATATTTATAGTTTCCAGCCTTTGAATAATTTTCTGTTCCTTCTCCAAGTCCTATTGGATTTGGTAAATCATTGTAAAAACTATCTATTCCTGCTCTTATTAGTGATATATATTTATCTTTTCCATTGTCTTTTCCATAATTATATAAATCTGTATCATTTTCTTTAAGTTGTTCATTTATATAAAATAGGTCTTCATCTATATATGTTTGTGGGAAATCATAATTATGTTTTTTGGCTAAAATTTTACTTACAATAATAGAATGTTTTTGTAAATCATACAAATATTTGCTATCACTCATATATGTATTCCAATAGTTTTCTACTTCTGTTGATGTACAATTGTATGCATAAACTCCTGTTATTTTGTCTGTATCATAATCTGTCATTACTGTACCAGATAAATATGAGTACCACCCTTCATGGTCGTCTCCATATTTATATCTTTGAGAAACAAAGTTTCCTTCAATACATCCATATCCTTTAATCTCTCCTTTAGCATTTGTTTCTATATGTAAATACCAAGTATAATTATTATCACAATATGAATATGACTTTCCTCCAAATGCAGATACACCTTCTGCTTTTGGTGAGCCAAACTGATTATTAAGTTGTGATATAGTTGTACTTTTCTTTATAGTATAATTTCTAAACTTCAAAAGTTCATCTGAAGCTAATCCATTGTTACTCGCTGCTAAACTTGTTATTGGAAGTATATAAACTAACACTATTAAAGTTATTAATAATATCGCCAATACTTTTTTTAATTTCATTATTATACATCCCCTTTTTTACATATAATTATTAATCTTTTATAAATAACAAATACTTATTGTTAAAATATTTTCCTATCTTATTCTTGTACAATAATTATATATCATTCCTGCTGCTTCTGCTCTTGATGCTGTTCCTTGTGGGTCTACTTTTG
>CABVAF010000020.1 GCA_902496295.1 uncultured Clostridium sp. | reverse complement strand
TAAAGCCATACCTACTTTGGATTTCATTATTTTATCACCCCTTTAAAATATGACAGGTATTTAAGTATTATTAAATACCAATAATATTATTGACTAAATTATTATAATTATACTAGACATTATATTTATTTATTATTAAATCTTTTAGGGTGGTTTTTCTATTGTCTATATAGTCATTGTTTATACCATAGATAAAGGAACTTGGTTCTCCGACAATGATTAGACTTTTTTTAGCCCTAGTAACTCCAGTGTAGACTAGTTTGTTGTATAGCATTCTTTTAAAGTTTGAAGTTATTGGCATGATAACGGTATCGAATTCACTACCTTGGGCTTTATGAATACTAATGGCATATCCATGTCTAAAGTTAATAAATTTATCAGGAGTGTATTCTACGATATTGCCATCATAATTTATATTTATTTGATTTGGTATTTTTTTGCCATCTGATACAATAATTTCTTCAATATATCCAATATCACCATTGTAGACATTATTGTCAGGATCATTAACTAGTTGAAGGACTTTGTCGTATTCTCTATAGACAACGTCTTTGAAGACTATTTCTTTTTTGTTTTTTGCTTTGGGATTGAATAACTCCTGGAGCATGATATTTAGGCTATCTATGCCATTTATGCTTTTGTACATTGGAGCTAGTACTTGGATGTCCATATCAGAATAGCCTTTTTTAATTGCTTTGGTTACTACTTCTTTGATGTAGGATAAGGTATTATCATTGTCACTATTTATGAATAGGTAATCATCTTTTTTTATGAATAAGTCTTCGCTAATGTTTTTGCTTTTTATGTCATAGGCTAGATTTAATATATATGAGCCTTCAGTTTGACGATATATTTTGTTTAGACTTATTACTGGAAGGCAGTCGCTATCTATTAAATCTTTTAGTATTTGACCTTCGCTAACACTTGGAAGCTGGTAATAATCTCCGACGAGTATAAGATGAATATCTCTTTTTGTTCCTTTTAGAAGTGCTTCCATAAGAAGAGTATCAATCATACTTACTTCATCTACGATGATGTATTTTTCTTTATTTGGATTATATTCATCTGTAGCAAAGGTATTGGTATCTTTATCCCAACCTAGGTATTTATGTATGGTATAGGCGGGAAGATTTGTTGTTTCCATCATTTTTTTTGCCGCTCGTCCAGTGGGAGCAAGGAGTGCTATATCGGTGTCGCGAGCTTTCTTACTATCCATAATGATACTGACAATGGCTTTGATTATGGTTGTTTTTCCTGTACCTGGTCCTCCAGTAATGATGGTGATGTTATTATTTACACCACTTTCAATGGCTTTTAGCTGAATATCATCATAAGTTATTTTATTAAATTTATCGTTATCAATATATTTCATTATACTGGTATTTGTCATAATTGGCATATCGTTTAGGAAGCAGATTTTTTCACAGATGTATTTTTCAGCTTCGTAAAAATGTTTTAGATAGTATCTTTTTTCTTCAATAACTATTTTACCTTCACGGACTAACTGTAGAATTAGGTAATCAAACTTTTCTGGAGTAATGCTAACGTAACTGGATAAATTAAATGATATTTCTTCTTCAGTTAAATAAGTGTCGCCATTGTTAAAGCAGAGATTTTTCATGACATATATTATTAGTGCTTTTACTCTGCGGTCATCTTCTTCATTAATTCCCATTCCTATGGCTATTTCATCTATTTTGGTAAATGGCATTTCATCTGTTTCAATTAGTTCATATATATTAGTATTTACTGTATCTAATATTTTATTATTGTATTTGTTTAAAAAGCTTAAGGATTCTTTCATTTCAAAACCTAACTTGGTTAGTTCTATTACAATACTGGATGTATCTTGATAGTCTTTTAGGACTTCATATATTTTGTTTATTTTTTTGTCTGTTAGTCTTGGTATTCCTACGAGGCAAAATTTGTCTTCGAGTATTTTGTTTATGACATCTTCTTTTAGAATACTTACTATTTTTTCCGCTGTTTTTTCTCCGATGGGAAATAGATCGCTTGATAGGAATGTTATTAGTTCTTCTTCTTTGGTGGGAACATTTATGTTAAAACTATTTACATTCATTTGAAGACCATATTTAGGATGATTAGCTACTTCTCCATATAATATATATTCTTTTTTATCGCTAAGTCTTGGAAGAGTTCCAGTAATATTTATTACATCTCCTTCTTCAAACTCGGAAAATGTACTTTCTTTTACCTTGAATAGTCCTACCATGTAACTATTTATTTCATTACGATATATTTCTTTATATAGCATTCCTTTGACAAAATTTTCTTCCATTTGATACATCCTTTCTTCTTAATAATTATATCAATTTAGGAAGGTAAAGTAAATAAAAAAGAATGGTTATTAATAAAAAAAACTATCTCATAAAACGAAAGAGAACTATCATTTACTTTTTTTGATAGTTCGTTATTAGTTTACTAGTTTTATATAAATAATCAATCATTTTATTTATTTTTATACACATTTTATATTCGTCATTTTCTAACTCTATCTTACTGGGAATAGCTATCTGGCTGAATAAAAGTAATCTTTCTTCTTCTTTTAATGGATAACTACTTTCGTAGTAATGGAATAAGTCATCAAAGTCTAATTCTAGATAGTGATTCTTATAAAAGGATAATAAATCATATATAGGACTATCTATTCTACTTTTATTCCAACTAATAAGATAGGGCTTCTCACTTTTTATATAATGATCAAGTGTAATGTTATTATGAATATTGACCACTCGCTCATTTTTGCTATCTTCTATTTGTTTATACCATTCTTCTATTTTGTCTCTGGAATAATAGATGCTTTCAAATATTATATTTATATTTCTCGCTATTAAATATGAAGATGGTGACATATATACTTCTTTTTCTATTGATGTGATTAAGTTGGTGTAATAGTTATTTAGATAGTCTAAGTTGTTTATAGTAGTTTCGTATATTTCTTTGTTGTGGTCAATGTCTACTTCTCTATAAAATGTAGTTTTACTGTGAAGAAGACTAAGAAGATATATTAGGTCCATGGCTTTTTGTTCTTTTGGTTCATAACTATTTTTAATGTATGGGTATAGTTCGTATTTTTTATCAAGAGCAACTGGTTCGGGAAAATAGTCAAAGGAACGGGATTTTAAATAGCTATATGTTCTTTCTATGTCATCTTTTTTTCTTTCTTTAACCACTAATTTGTCATCTATTATTTTGGCATTTGATAGAATGGTAATTTTTTTTATGGGAATATTATACTTAGTAAGTATTTCGCGTAGATTGTTATTCACCTTTTTTTGGAATTATTACTTTTTCCCCTGGCTTAATATTGTTTATATCGTTATAGTTTTCGAAGTCTTCTTTGGATATTTCATACTTAGTAAGTATCTTCTCGAGAGTATCATCTTCTTTTACAATGTAGACATAGTATGTTGTGTATGTTTCTGTGCTATCTAGGTTGGAGAATAGATCTGTTCCGATATTTATTGTTTCCTCTCTTGATTCTTCAGTACTGCTGGTATCTGGTGATTTTACTTCTGCTTTTTCTGGCACTATATCGTCCTCCTCTGGAATGTCCATTGGTGTACTTGGAGTTCTTAAGGTCTCTTCTGGAGCTTCTTTTGATTCTTTTGGTGCTAATAGGTCTTCTGGTTCATCTTTTACTGGTTCTTCTGGTAAATACTCTGCCTCAATAAATAAGTCAATATTTACTTTTAAAGTGTCTTCATTGATTATATCGTAATAGAAGTCTTCAATATCGGCATTAACAGTACTTATGTCATATCTAGGATCTAAAGTGATATCAAATGGTAGATCAAATGAGAAGTCTTCTCTGCTGATGGAACCTTCATTCATTTTGTAGTCTCCAGTTATGTGGAAAGCTCCGGATACTACTTTGTCCTCGGTTACCTCTATGTCTCTTTCTAATGATATAGAGGTAATTTCACTAACTTTTGTTTTAAATGGTAATTCTTTTTTGAATGGTATAATTTGTTTCATAATCACTCTTCCTTTCAATAAAGGATATGTTAAAATTTGTAAATTATGAAAAAAATAGTTCTTTTTTTTATAATTTAATGTTATACTTAATTAAGGGAGGTAAATTATGGGATTAAATGGTTTATTAGGAAGTAATGATGGTTTTTCTAGTAATTTCGGAGGTGTAGCTGCCGCTGGGGTATGGATGATTGTATCTGTTATACTTGCTATAATTGGTGGTATTGTTTTATACTTTGTTGTCTTTACAAAACAAAATGAGCATAAGTTTACTGGTACTATGGCTTGGATATATGATTTCTTTACATTCAAAAAAATGTTATTAGAAACCTTACTTAAGATATTATATATGATTGTGGCTATATATATTACATTGTCTTCATTCTCATTAATATCTATAAGCTTTATTGGTTTCTTACTTCAATTAACTTTAGGAAATCTACTTGCAAGAATTGGATTTGAATTTTCTTTATTATTATTAACAATCTGCAAGAACACTACTGAAATTAATGATAAGTTATCTAAAAGCAAAAAAGAAATAAAAGAAGAGAAAAAAGAAGAAAAGAAAGATAAGGAATAAAATTATCTTTTTTTTTTACTTGCTATTTGAGTTTAATTTACGAACTTTGGTCAAAGTTTCTTTATTTACTTTTTGATTTTCTACTAGTTTATTTTTTATTAGGAATATTTTCTTTCTACTATTAAGAACATCTTGCTCTAATAGTTCTATTTTTTTATATGCTTCGTTATACTCTGAAAGGTTGTATTTTAGAAACTTATTTCTAAACTCACCTTTTAGATTGTTGATATCTTGAAGAGCTAAATCTATGTTTTCTTCTACTGTACTTATACTGCAAATTCTATTATTAAGTTCTAAATTGTAGTTTTCAAATGAGTAAACTATTTTTTCTTGTTTTTCATAATGAAGACTGTGATACATACTTCCTACTAATTTTCTTGTAGCATATGTTTTTGCAGCTATTCCAGGAAGGATTCCTCTTAAAGGTGTTAATGATAGTAATCCTATATATTTTAATGATATTGATAATAGGTTATTTAGACCTTGCAATTTATACTTAGTATATTTTGTTTTATTTATTGTTCCTATTTTTAATGATAGTTTATCTAAATATATTTTATTATTTTTTATAATATCATCACATCTATTATTAATTTCATCTAAATTTAGCATTTTTTCTTTAGCTTCTTTGTATCTACTATCTCTTTCCGATAATTCTTTTTCTCTTGTCTTTGTTTCTTCCTCGAGATTTTTTGTTTTTATCCCTAATTCTTCCAATTTAATGGTAAGTTTTTTGTATTCATCAAATAATTTTATTTTGTTTGGCAATTTACTTTCTTCAATATCAGAGATTAACTCTTTGTATTTAATTATACTTTCTACTAAATCTTCATCATTTATTGATTCGGGTTCTATTAAGATATTTTCTTTAATATTATTGATGTTTTTATTGATTTTACTTAATTTTTCTTCAAGAACTTCTATTTCTTTTTTTATAGCAGTTGCTCTTTCTAAAAGATTTTTATCGTTACCATACTTTTTTATTAAATAGGCTTCACTTTCTATTATGTCATACTCATTACTTAGCTTATTTATTTTTTTCTTTATTTTTAGTGCTATTGATATCTCCATATTATCTATGACCTTTATATTCTCTGTTTTGTTAACCTTACTAATCTTATTAATTGAAATGTTAGTATTACTTTTTAATCGAATTGCTTGTTTATTTTTAGTTTTATTTTGACTCATTTTACTTTTTATTGTTTCATTAATAGTTTTGTTTTTTATATAACCATTATTTGGAATTACTATATTTTTTTCAATATTTATTCTATTTATTTCTTCTTTTTTTAATGTAATGCTTTTTCTTTGTACACTATTTTCACCTGAAAAATGATCTATGATATTCTTAATAAAGCCAAAGAAAATTAATGGTAAAAACAATATTATTTTGAATATACTTTCATCTTCTTTTTTCTTTTTTAATATCCCTAATTTGTCATTTTCTTTTTTCTTCTTTTTAATATAAAGAAATGAAAATTTTCTTTCTCTAAACCTTTCTCTAATATTAATAGACATAAAAATCACCTACAAGTATAATAACATAAATTTTATTATTTTTAAATATATATACAAAAAAGTCCAACTACTTATGTTTAAAGTAATTGGACATAAAAAAATATTGGCAACGACCTATTTTAGCAACTAATCACTATCTTCGGCGCTGAAGTGCTTAACTTCTGTGTTCGGTATGGGAACAGGTGAACCACTTCGCAATTATCACCAATATATTTTATTAATTTTTATTTTAATAGTTCTCTGAAAACATGATAATGTGGTTAATCAAATTAAATAATTTTGGGATTAAATCCTCAATCTATTAGTACTAGTCCGCTCAATGTATCACTACACTTCCACTTCTAGCCTATCTACCAGTTAGTCTTTCTGGGATTTTACTTGTTAAACAATGGGAAAACTCATCTTGGAGAGGGCTTCACGCTTAGATGCTTTCAGCGTTTATCCCTTCCCTACATAGCTACTCTGCACTGCCACTGGCGTGACAACAGATACACCAGAGGTAGGTCCATCCCGGTCCTCTCGTACTAAGGATAGCTCTCCTCAATTTTCCTGCGCCCACGACGGATAGGGACCGAACTGTCTCACGACGTTCTGAACCCAGCTCGCGTGCCACTTTAATGGGCGAACAGCCCAACCCTTGGAAGCGACTACACCTCCAGGATGTGACGAGCCGACATCGAGGTGCCAAACACCACCGTCTATGTGAACTATTGGGTGGTATCAGCCTGTTATCCCCGGGGTAACTTTTATCCGTTAAGCGACGACCATTCCATTCTGAATCGCCTGATCACTAAGTCCTGCTTTCGCACCTGCTTGACTTGTAGGTCTTGCAGTCAAGCTCCCTTTATACCTTTATGCTCTTTGAATGATTTCCAACCATTCTGAGGGAACCTTTGAACGCCTCCGTTACTCTTTAGGAGGCGACCGCCCCAGTCAAACTGCCCACCAGACACTGTCCCTGAACCAGATTATGGTCCTAGGTTAGAAATCCAATAAACTAAGGGTGGTATTCCAATGGTGACTCCTTTAAGGCTGGCGCCTTAATCTCATAGTCTCCCACCTATGCTCTACATAGTTTACCGAATTCCAATATCAAGCTACAGTAAAGCTCCACGGGGTCTTTCCGTCCAGTCGCGGGTAACCTGCATTTTCACAGGTATTAAGATTTCACCGAGTCTATGGTTGAGACAGTACCCAGATCATTACGCCTTTCGTGCGGGTCAGAACTTACCTGACAAGGAATTTCGCTACCTTAGGACCGTTATAGTTACGGCCGCCGTTCACTGGGGCTTCAGTTCAAAGCTTCGTATTATCGACTTACGTCATACTAACTAATCTCTTTAACCTTCCAGCACTGGGCAGGCGTCAGCCCCTATACATCCACTTACGTGTTAGCAGAGACCTGTGTTTTTGGTAAACAGTTGCCTGGGCCTATTCACTGCGGGTCTATCGCTAGACCACCCCTTCTCCCGAAGTTACGGGGTCATTTTGCCGAGTTCCTTAACCATAGTTCTCTCGCTCACCTTA
>CABVAF010000019.1 GCA_902496295.1 uncultured Clostridium sp. | reverse complement strand
CAAAAGTAGACCCACAAGGAACAGCATCAAGAGCAGAAGCAGCAGGAATGATATATAATTATTGTACAAAGATTATATAATTTATAAGAAACACAAGAAAAAGCTCAATAATTATAGAAAAAATAATATAAATAACACTAAATTAAATCAATTAGAATTTGAATAAAAAAATATAAATGTTATAATAACTTTACTAGATTTTCTAGTAAAGTTATTTTTAAGGAGGTGAAAGGTAAAATGACAGAAGAAAAAATTATACAAAGAATAGATGAGCGTACAGATATGCTAAGACAAGAGTTGGAACAAAAGATAGATGATCGTACAAATGCTTTAGAACAAAGAATAGATGATCGTACAGATATGCTAAGACAAGAATTAGAACAAAAGATAGAAGATCGTACAAATGCTTTAGAACAAAGAATAGACGAACGCACAAACATGCTAAGACAAGAGTTAGAACAAAAAATAGATGAACGTACGAATAGTCTAGAACAAAAAATGAATAAACGTATGGATAAAATGGACAAAAGAATGGATAAGATGGATGTACGTATGGACAAAATGGACAAACGCATGGATAAGATGGATAAGCGTATGGACAGAATGGAATGCAATATTGAGAAAAATACAAAAGACATTGAAGATATAAAAGTAATCTTACAAGATCATAGTAGAGCATTACTAATTATTGAAGATGCTGTTACAAATAAGATACCTGCACTTTTTGATAAGTTTAGTTCACATGATGATAGATTTGAAAAGGATGAAGAGAGAATAGAAAAGGTAGAAAAAGTAACAGATTATCATACAAGTCAAATAGCAGCTTTAGAGTTAACAACAGCAAGTATTCAAAAGAATTCAAAAAATTAAATCTAATAAAATCATATTGTAAAATAGAGTTTAAGTATGTGATTTGCATTTATAGCAAGTTAGATATTTAAACTCTATTTTACATTGAAATATTATTCTCTAAAATTTCATTTTTTATTATAAATACTTGTAATTCTATTATATAATTGATAAAATGTAGCCATTGATATATTAATAATAGGTAAGAGAGGACAAATATTTATTATGAAATATGATTATTTAATAGTAGGAAGCGGACTTTTTGGTTCAATATTTGCATATGAAGCAAATAAACAAGGAAAGAAATGTTTAGTAATAGAAAAACGTTCACATATAGGTGGAAATATATATACAGAAAATATAGAGGGAATACAAGTGCATAAATATGGTGCACATATATTCCACACAAGTAATAAAGAAGTATGGCAGTATATTAATCAGTTTGCAGAATTTAATAGATATACAAATTCGCCAGTTGCACGTTATAAAGATGAATTGTATAATATGCCATTTAACATGAATACTTTTAATAAGTTATGGGGAGTGATAACCCCAGAAGAGGCAAAGGCTAAAATAGAAGAAGAAAAGAATGAAGCTGGAATAACAGAGCCTAAAAACCTAGAAGAACAAGCAATTAGTTTAGTTGGAAAAACTATATATGAAAAATTAGTAAAAGGTTATACAGAAAAACAATGGGGAAAAAGGGCAACAGAATTACCAAGTTTTATAATAAAAAGATTACCTGTAAGGTTTATATATGACAATAATTATTTTAATGATAAATATCAAGGAATTCCTATAGGTGGATATACTGGAATTATAGAAAAAATGCTAAACGGGATAGAAGTAAAGCTAAACTATGACTTTTTTGAGCATAGAAAAGAACTTGAAAATATTGCTGAAAAGATAATATTTACAGGACCTATTGATAAATTCTATGATTATAAATTTGGTGAATTAGAATATAGAAGTTTAAGGTTTGAAACAGAAATATTAGATGTGGAAAATTACCAAGGAAATGCAGTTGTAAATTATACAGAATATGAAGTACCATATACAAGAATTATTGAACATAAACATTTTGAATATGATATGGATAATAATCCTAAAACAGTTGTAACAAAAGAATATCCAGATAAATGGGTACAAGGAAAAGAACCATATTATACAATAAATGATGAAAGAAATAATAGTTTATATCAAAAATATGCTGAACTTGCCAAAAAAGATAAAAATGTTATTTTTGGAGGAAGATTGGGACAATACAAATATTTTGATATGGATAAGGTAATTGCAGAAGCACTAAACTGCGTTAAGGCAGAATTGGAATAAAAAAATGAAGTAAAATGGGGGCAAAAATATATATTAAGTTTGTGATATAGTTGATATTTTGTCTCTGTTTTATTTTTTTGTAGTTATTTTTAATATTATTTTAATTTGGAGGAAAAGTCTTGGAAAAAATAAAGAAAATTTATAGAGAAAGTTCTATATTTGATAAAAGTTTTTTTATATACAGCATAATATTTATAATTTGTGCACTCTTATCGGCTCCATTTGATATTTTTTCTAAAATATCATTATGTTTATTTAATGTTTGGACAATATTATTTATATTCTATGTTACGTATAAAATTGGTCAAATTGAAAATATAAAATTTGATAAAAAACATATTTTAATAATAGGTGTTGCAATTGTATTAATGAGCATAACTTATATTACAATAATTAATTATAGAGAATATGTATATACATGGGATAACATAACTTATTATCGTAATCAATTAAATCTTATACCACATTTTGAAGAGAGTTTTGGAAGAGGGATAAAAGAAATTGTAAGGACAGTAATATATGAAGACTATAATGACTTTTTATTATCATTTACCGTCCGGAATATACTATTTAACTAATATGACGCCTGAAGCATTTAATATAATCTCATATTTTGTGGGAATGGTTCCAACAGTAATTTTATTTCTTATGATAATAAAGAAAATTATAAGTAAGCTGAATATAAAAAACAAATTATTGATTTTTGGAGTAGCTAGTTTATTTTTAGTAAGTTTTTGGCCATTACACGGAGCTTGTTTATCTGGACAACCAGATATAATAGGCATGATTTTTATAGGATTTATAATTTTATTAACAATGGATTATGACTTTTCTTATATTGATTGGAAAAGATGGTTTTTAATACTAGTAAGTGCATTTTGCCTAGTAATTACAAGACGATGGTATATGTTCTTTGCATTGGGCTACTTTATTGCGTATGCTATAGTTTTATTAGCAAAAGTACTAATTAGTAAAGACAAGCAAAAAATAAAAAGTACAATATTAAATGGACTAAAATTTGCATTAGTGGTAGGTGGAGGACTTATAATTTTATCATCACCAATAATAATAAAAACTCTAAAAAATAATTATCAAAGTAGTTATACTGCATGGAATTTAGGTGGACTTAGCATGGAGTTTACAGAGCAGTTTAAAAGACTAGGTTTAATATATTTTATTGTTATAATAATTGGTGCTATTTATGGAATTGTAAATAAGAAATTAAGGTGTTATGCACTTACACTAATAGGGACATGGGTTATTGCAATTATAGCATTTACTAGAATTCAAAATATGGGACCACACCAAATGTTAATACTAGTTCCAACATATATTATATTGTTTGTTTTTGGTATAATTGCAATAATAAATATAAAATGTAAAAATTATATACAAATAAGTTTAGCTACCATACTAATAGTTATTATGCTTTTAAACTTAACAGGAGGTATAACTCATAATAAGTATTTGTACAACAATTTATTTTTTACAAATATGGTTGTGGATTCAGAAAAAAGAGAAGACTATTCTATAATTGGTGAAATGGTTGAATTTGTAAAAGAAAATTGCAACGAACAGAATAAAATATATTTAAATGCTGCAACAGGAGATTATAGTAGTCATATGATTACAAACTATAATCTTCCGGAAGATAAAGAGCTGTATAATTATGTTCCATATAGTTTTGCTATAGACTCTACAAATGGATTTCCACAAGAGGCTTTGGAGTGTAAATATTTCTGGATATCAAATCAGATATTAGATGATACAGGAGCTAAAAAAGGTCATATAATTCCAAACATTAATTATGCGATTACAGAAGATCCTATTATTAGTAAAAAATTTAAGATGATTAAAGAATTTAAAATGACAGATGAAGTTACTTTTTATACTTATGAAAGAACTGTAGATTTTGACGAAGAAGAGAGGCAAGAATGGCTTAAACTATTTGAAGAGCAAAGTGAGATATATCCAGAATTATTTAGAGACAGAATATTGGAGTTTCAAAACGATACCTAAACGCAAAATAATAAATGGGTTCAATTTTATTAAAAACAATTTAAATAATGGAAAATAATTATTATATTTAGATTATTACTATAAAACAAAGAATTTATTTTGGAATAAATTACTTTAAAATAAGTATTGCAATTTTTAATAAAAATATGTTTAAATAAGAATTAGAAATATCTTTACTATTTCTAATTCTTATTTTATAATAAAAACAACAATTATAATGGAGGCACAAATGAAAAGAAATTTGTTAAGGGTATTATTTCTTAGTTTGTTAATAACAACTTTTGTAGTAATATTCAATTTTTCGTCACAAGATGGTGAAGAGTCTGGTTCTTTAAGTAGAGCTGTTACAGAAAAAATAGTAAACACATTTCCATATATAAAGGACTTAAGTCAAGAAACTAAAGCAAAAATGATAGAGCATGGAGAAATTATTGTAAGAAAATTGGCACACTTGTCTATCTACACATTAGTAGGAATATTTATTATGGCATTTATGTGTACATTTAATACTAGGGTGTTATACAAATTTGGAATAAGTTTATTGGTAGGTTTAATATACGCAATAACAGATGAATATCACCAAAGTTTTGTTGCAGGAAGAGGTCCATCTGTAACAGATGTATGTATTGATACCACAGGAGTCTTTATAGGTATAATTATTGTTTTAATAATAGTATCAGTATTTAAAACATTATTTATGGAGAAAAGACAACAAAAAGACTAAGAAATATTATAGTAATTTAAAACATGTTTTAGAGGAGAAATTATGAGAAGTAGTAGCGAAAAAAAATTAATTATATTAATTGTAATTGTAGTTGTAATTGTTTTAGCTATAGCTGGGTTTGTTTTATATGCATTCTTAAGTAATGGAGGCAATTCTTCAGAAAACGATATAAATTTTCAATTGTATAATGAAGAAAATTCTAGAACTCCTGTTACGACAAGTAACAATATAACTCAAAATACTGTAGTAGCAGTACAAAATGCAGATAATAATCAAACTCAAACTCCTATAAGTAATACAACAGATACAAGTACATACTATTATAAACAATTAAGTGAAAATGCAAAAAAGATATATGATGAGTTAAAAAAACATAAGGAAGACATGAAGTCTGGAACATATGAAATAGATTTTGGAACTGAATTTAATAGCGTTTTAAGTATAGATGGTGGAGAAGAAACTCTAAATGAGGAATATCAATCTGCATGGAATGCTTTTTCATATGATAATGTTGACTTATACTATCTAGATATAAGCAAAATAAGTATGATAATAGAAGCAAGAACTATTGGAGCTGCAACAACATACTATGTAAAAATAGGACCAGGAGACTATGGTAGTTATTTATCTAGTACATTTGCTAATAGACAAGAAATAGATGATGCAGAAGCATATATTCAAGACATAAGAAGTCAAGTAATGTCTATATTAGGACCATATAATAATGCAATGAAAATAAAAGTTGTTAATGAGTGGATGATAGATAATTTATCATATGAAGATAGGGAAGGAAATAACAATAAATATAATCTTTATGGAGCAATAGTTGAAACAAAAGTTGTATGTGAAGGTTATGCTAGAATGTTTAAATATATTATGGATGGCTTAGATATTCCTTGTATATTAGTATCTGGAACAGCAACTAATTCTGATGGTGAAACAGAGTTACATGCATGGAACTATGTAGAACTAAATGGACAGTGGTATGCTATAGATGTTACGTGGAATGATCCTGTAGTAATAGGTGGAGGGGAACCAACAGAAAGTCAACAATCAAGATATTTATTAAAAGGAAGAAGCTTTTTAGAAAATCATGAAGAAGATGGAATGATATCTGAAAACAGTATGGAATTTACGTATCCAACTTTAAATAATGCTGATTATATTTTTTAAGAAATAAAGTAAAACAAAAAATAATCCAATTAATTTAAAGTTGGATTATTTTTTGTTTGTATATAATATTATAATTGTACTAATAATATATTATTAATTAGTAATTAATTTTATTATTGTTGTAGTATCATAGGCCCAATGTTTGTTACAGTTCCGGCTCCTAAAGTAAGGACTATATCATTTGGCATTGCACGCTCTTTTATATATGTTACAATATCATCAAATCTAGGAATATAAACAGCTTTTCTTCCTAATTTTTCAATTTCTTTAACTAAATCCTCAGAAGAGATATTAAATGTATTATCTTCTCTTGCTGCATATATGTCTGTTACTATTATATTATCAAATCCAAGAAGAGCACGAGCAAAATCTTTTAGTAAATTTTGAGTTCTGCTATATGTGTGAGGTTGGAATACTACCCATGATTGTCTATAAGTTTTTTGTTTTAATGCATTTGCTGTAGCTGCTATTTCTGTTGGGTGATGACCATAATCGTCATATATATTTGTTCCTCTATAAGTTCCTATATATTCAAATCTTCTATGAGCACCAGTATATTTTAATAAGGCATCTTTTATTTGTTCTCTTTCCAATCCATAATAATTACAAACAGCTATACATGCCAATGCATTTAAAACATTATGCAATCCTGGGATAGAAAGCTTAACAGTTGCCCAAAAATAATTATTATGGTATACATCAAAATAAGAAAAGCCATTTTTATCAAAATGAATATTTCTAGCAACATAATTTGCGTGGTCGTTTTCAATTCCATATGTAATCACTTTAGCATTACATTCTTTTGCAACTTCTTTACAACGAACATCATCAGCATTTACAACAAGTAAACCATCAGAAGGAAGTAGCTTAACATATTTCTTAAATGAAGCTACTATATTATCTATATTTTTAAAATAATCTAAATGATCATTATCTATATTTAAAATGACTTCTGTTTTAGGAAATAATTTTAAATAACTCTCTACATACTCACAAGCTTCAATTATAAAATATTCACTTGAACCAACTCTATAATTTCCATCTATTTGTTTTAAATAAGCACCAACTTGAATAGAAGGATCCTTATGTGATTCTAAAAAGCAAATTGAAATCATAGAAGTAGTAGTAGTTTTTCCGTGAGTTCCAGATATACAAATACTGTTAGCAAAAGCTTTTGTAATTTTACCTAAGAAAGTTCCTCTAGTAATAATAGGAATATTTAATTCCCTGGCTTTAACTAATTCTGGATCATTATCTTTTACAGCAGCACTATAAACAACCACATCTGACTTAGCAATATTATCTAAATCATGACCAATTACAACAGGAATTCCTTGAGCTACTAATTTGTCTGTTATTTCAGATTTTGTTGAATCTGAACCAGTTACAGCAAACCCCCAATGCTTTAAAATTTCAGCAATTCCGCTCATACTAATTCCGCCGATACCAATCATATGCACGTGGTTGTAACCCTTTAATTCATCTATATTTGCCATAAATAAAATGCACCCCTTTAAAAATAAAACATAACTTGCGTGATTATTATATACTTAATTTATATATAATTCAATGCTTTTGTAAACTTTTTTATATATATTATGTAACAGACTAAAATAAGTTAATTATATGAATTATAAATGGAAAAATAGGTTTTTAAGTAAAAGTTAAAACTTAACTGCTAGAAAAGCTGTTAATTACTAATATTTTTAGTAAAAAATAAGAGTTTAGAATAAAAAATAAAGCTTTGTAAATAATAAAAAATAATGAAAAATAAATAAATTTTGTAAAAATAAGAAGGAAAAAACAAATTTTTGACGAATAATATAGATAGTACATAAGATAAACATGTACTAAAAATTTAAAACAATTGGAAAGAGGTGCTCAAATGCAAATTACAGATGTACGTTTAAGAAAAGTAAATTCAGAGAACAGAATGAAAGCTGTTGCTT
>CABVAF010000018.1 GCA_902496295.1 uncultured Clostridium sp. | reverse complement strand
CTGTGACCCTCTGCTTGTAAGGCAGATGCTCTCCCAGCTGAGCTATGCTTCCATAAACAAATTTAAAATGGTGACCCCTAGGGGAATCGAACCCCTGTTACCACCGTGAAAGGGTGGTGTCTTGACCGCTTGACCAAGGGGCCTTATGGTTACCAACAGTACATTATCTTGCCCTGCCCTTAGTACATTACATTGTTTTTCTTATTTTGTCAACATAATTTTTATATAAAATATTTTTTTATTTTATAATATGTTTTTTCATAGCAAGATAATAAAAATCCTTTCAAACGTAATTTGAAAGGATACTTTATTACTACTTGAATTTTCTTTTTCTTGCAGCTTCAGATTTCTTTTTTCTTTTAACACTTGGCTTTTCATAGTGCTCTCTTTTTCTTACTTCAGCAAGCACTCCAGCATTAGCGCATTTTCTTTTAAATCTACTTAAAGCTTGCTCTAATGATTCGTTTTCTCTAACCTTTATTTCTGACACTCTTAATTCCTCCCTTCGTCAGTGAAAATATATAAGTATTTAACACTGTGGGTTTACTTAAATCAATATTAATTATACAGTAACTCCTGAAATACTGTCAATATTGTATTATCATCATAAATCCCAAAGATTATTGTTTTTTTTATAAATCACTTACATTTTTTCGTATTTTTTTACTTTTTTCACACTTCATTATTCTTTATACATTTTATTATCGTAATGTCCTGCAATATATTTAAACTAAATATCAATTTTTATTTAATAATAAAACTTTAAGTCATTAAAAGACACCTTCTTTATCTAACTATTTTTTTAACTTACTTTATTATGTTTACCAAATTCAGCTAAATATATTATTATTGGACTAATTATCAGATAAAGATTTTATTAAACAAAAAAAGATTAAGCAAATTCATACTTAATCTTTTTTGATTATAATAATTCTTTTCTAAGATCTTCTGCCTTTTTAGATGATAAGTAACTAATAGGCACATCAAATATAGTATATGCCCCTCTCTTACCTTCCTTATACATTCTAAATATAGCTCTGGCATAAGCCACCAATATTGAACCTGTAAATTCTGGATTACTATCAAGAACTAGTTTAAATTCCATGACAAAATTATTTTCTCCACTATTACCAGAACAAATTACAAAGCCACCATGAGACATTCCTCTATGTTTATTCTTAAATTCTTCTTCAGTAATAAAATTCACTTCCGTTTCATACCCTAAAAAATAATATGGCATATTTTTTATTGAATTTTCTATAAAAGATAAATCTGCGTCTTCTTCAGCAACTACATAGCATAGTCTCTTATGCATTTCTCCATCATTTAAAACTGGTTTTTCACCGTGTCTAACTCTCTCTATTGCCTCTTTTATAGGTATAGTATATTGTATGGCTGTTTTTACTCCCTTAATCCTCCTAATAGCATCCGAATGCCCTTGACTTACTCCACTACCCCAAAATGTATATTCAGTGCTATTAGGAAGTATAGCCTTCCCTAATAATCTATTTAATGAAAATAAACCTGGATCCCATCCTACTGATAAAAGTGCTATTTTTTCATTTTCTTTGCTCACTTCATCAACACCTATAAAATGTTCCTCTATTTTTGCATGAGTATCAAAACTATCTATCACATTAAAATATTTTGCTATTTCTGCACTTTGCTGTGGCAAATCAGTTGCTGAGCCTCCACAAAGAATCATCACATCAATGATACCAATATAGTTTTTAATTTCCGAAATATGTAGAAGCTTTGAATCACTTATGATATTTTTTACATTCCTTCTAGTAAATATAGCTTCTAATTTTAAATCCTCACTGTTCATCAATGCCTTTTCAACAGCTCTTCCTAAATTTCCATATCCAACAATGCCAATATTAATTTTGTTAGTCATAATTTTTAGTTCCCCAAGAGAAAAATTTTTTCATTTAATTTTACTCTTCTAAATTTTCTTTTATACCTTCTTTCTATAAATCTTCTTATATTTATTTATTTAAAATTTGAATTTTGTTACATTTAATGATAAACTACACTTACATTACACATGTATATACATAAGTAAACATATATAAATTCTTATGTTTTTGTTTTTTTGGAGAGGAGATTGCATTATGAAAAAAATTAAAAACTTTTTAAGCCATATATTCATTGATGGATTAAGTGGCATGGCTTTAGGATTATTTTCAACCTTAATAATTGGTACAATACTTCAACAAATAGGTAATTTTATACCTAATAATATAGGAACTATGATTTACCTTATAGGAAAACTTGCTGCTTCTTGCACTTGTGCTGGTATTGGTGTTGGTATTGCCTATAAATTTAAAGAGAGTCCCCTAGTTACCATATCAGCTGCTGTAGCCAGCATAATTGGAGGTTTTGCTACTAAAATATTATCTGGCCAAATACTTACTGAAACTGGCTCAGTATTACTTGTAGGCCCTGGAGAACCTCTAGGTGCATTTATTGCTGCATTAATTGGAATTGAAATTGGACATGTTATAAGTGGAAAGACAAAAATAGATATAATCATCACTCCACTTATTACTATTCTTAGCGGATCAACTGCTGGATTACTAATTGGGCCATCAATATCAAAATTTATGACTTGGCTAGGAACTATTATAATGTTTGCTACAGAACAACAACCTTTTATTATGGGTATACTGGTTTCTGTAATAATGGGAATACTTCTTACGCTACCAATAAGCTCTGCTGCCATTGGCGTAATCCTAAATTTAAATGGAATAACAGCTGGTGCTGCCACTATAGGTTGTTGTTGCCAAATGGTTGGCTTTGCTGTGGCCAGCTATCGAGAAAATAAATTGGGTGGTCTTTTAGCTCAAGGAATAGGTACTTCTATGCTTCAGATTCCTAACATAGTAAAAAAGCCTGTAATTTGGCTTCCTGCAATAATATCTAGTGCTATTTTAGGTCCTGTTTCTTCTGTTATATTTAAAATGACAAATAACGCTACAGGATCTGGTATGGGATCAGCTGGATTTGTAGGACAAATCATGACTTATCAAACGATGATTGGTTCAACTTCTAGCAAAACAGTAATATTACAAATAATCTTAATGCATTTTATTCTACCTGCTTTATTAACATTGCTTATTTCTGAGTTTATGAGAAGAAAAGAATGGATAAAACAAGGAGATATGGCCTTAGATATATAGCATTTCAATAAAATACTATATACAAAAAAGGAGCTGTACACTAATTGTTTAGTGCAACAGCTCATTTTTTATATAATACCTATTATAAATTCATTAAATATATAAATATCCCTGAAACTACTATTATAATAGCTAAATCAATAATAGCTAATATTTTTTCTTTTTTTACTATTGATATTATAATTGTAATAATTCCTAATATAATATTGATAATAGCTATTAACGTATTGGTAAATAGCCCTCTTAAAAATAAAGATTCTATTAAATATAATCCTGTAACTATAAATAATATAATATGCATTATTTTTATAAATAAACTTTTATCAGAAAATATATTCTTACTCATATTATTCTCTCCTCTTTTGTGTAATATTTAAATTTTAATACTTTTAGAAATATTTTACTATACGTTTTAAATAAATTCAATATATCAATTTTAATAATTCTTCATGCTCTACTTATAATTATACAATATGGAGTTAACTCAAGGTCAAGATTTTTTATGCTTTTTATTTATTATTAGTTTTATTTTGAAAATCTTCATTGTTAATAATGAAACGTTCATGAATTCCTTCACCAATTTTTCCACGCTCATCAAAAGCTTCAACTTTAAACACAAGTCTTCTTCTATCAACCTCTATAAGTTCAGTTTTTGCTATAACTTCCATACCTATTGGTGTACTTGATATGTGCTTTATATTTATAGAAGTACCTACACTACCTTGCCCCTTCTTCTAACTCACTTTTAATACTTTTATAAGCTGCTTCCTCCATAAGTGCTACCATGGCCGGTGTTGCATATACATTTAATTCTCCACTTCTTAAAGCTTTAGCTATATTATTTTCACTTACTTTATCTTTAACTTCTCCAATTATCCCTACTTTAATCATTTTCTTTTCTCCTTTAATTCCTTAAATTATTTTTACATGCTAACCCATTCACCCTCCAAACCTATCACCTTTCACTGATAGGAACAAGCTGCAACAAACTCCACGAACCCAATCTGTTCTGGTTGGTCTACTATTATAAATAGATTATAAAAATTGTATAACTTTATTGCAACTTGAAAAAGTTATTAGTAAATATGTGTAGTATATATTCTACAACCACTTTTTAATATTTTATAAAACACTGTACTATATTGCTCAATAATTTCGCTCTTATAATTTCCTATGTAAATTTAACTTTTTTATTTGAATAAAAGTCTTGTCCACATACATGTATATTATGCCATTTACATTGATTTCTACATTTATTCTTAAATACATAATTTATTGCTTTTTGGATTGTACTGTCTGACTGCTTATCATTAACTTCTGCCGGATTCATCATTATAAATAAAATACTTTTATATAAACCATTCTCCATAATTATTAAAATTCCCAATCATATTATTGGTCTTATGTCCATATTTTGGAGACAAAAAGTTAAACTTTTTTATGCTGCACTTCTAGCTAATAATTAACATTGTTCTAGTGTCATGTAATTATATAGAAGAATGAACACCTTTCTCCGTTACACTCCGAAATGCGGGCTAAAATTCTAAGCTCGCTCTGCGTTTCTCTTGAGTTTACTAAGAATTTTATGCCTTTGTAAGCCTAACAACTGTCTCAGCGTGTGTGTAGACAAGCTGTTTTAACATTTACACGTACAGTTAACCAGCCCTCCCCCTACATCATTTATATTTTTTATACCAATATGATACTTACATCTTCTTCAATATAAGTTTTATATAACTTTTGCTAATACAATCTCTTAAATAAAATTAATTATCATTGTATCCATTTTGAATAGTATTAAAACACATTTTCCAATATTGTTCACGTTCTATTATTTTAGCTGGGTCATAAGATAATCCAAAATATTCAATTAAAGTATACGTAAAATACTCTTCGAAATATTCAGCACCTTTTTCCTTATATAAATCAATTAATTTTTTATTGCCTCCATGTTTAGAATCAAGATAATTTCCCCAACGCTGTGCAACACCTTCTCCACCAGTAGCTGATCCAATATAGAGCTTTCCTGTGTTCTTATCTGTAAGACAATATACTCCTGTTACCTTTTTTAAAGCTTCATAATATGTAGGCATTATCTTCCCATTAAAGATATCATCTAATTTTCTATATGCAATATGTACACGATCATATCCTTCAAATTTCTCACCACTATATTGACAAGGAAGAATCTCTTTAACTGTACAACTTTCTATAACCTTTCCCATTCTAAAAACATATCGTGCATATGTATTTCCTTTTTTATACCTCATTACAAGTCTACCAAACAAAGGAGTGAATTTTTCTATAATTTTCACTTCTGCCCTACTATCAATTGGTACATCTACAATTTCTGCTGCTGAAATAAACAACCATTCATCATAGGATATTTTTATAAAACTAAATACTGTTTGTCCTATATTGAAATTCTTTTTCTTTCCATACCATCCCCAATATGAGCAATCAGTTATACCACTACTCTTTTCCTCTTCATTTAAAGACAACCACTTGTCTATATATGAAACTCCACCGGAACCTTCTGTCATATTTAATTCAATTCTACTATTGTCTATTTCTTCCTGTGTTAAATTTAAAATGTTATTCAATGATAAATCCATATTCTAACTCCATACTTCATATATTATATTTTTGATTTTTAAATTTACCATATAATTAAAACTACACTATTCCCTTATTTATTTAAAATATCTACTCTATCAGTAATTTCCTTAGGTTCTATTTTAATATAATTTCTATTATCTAAAAACTCTTCTTCCCTATGATATTTTATATAAGGCAATTGTTCACTTCTGAAATCTAATCTTACATACTCATCTATATTTAATAGTTTATATTGAGATTCTTGTATTTCTTTTGATATTATTATTTTTCCATTTTCCTTAAATGTTATTAACCCCTTATCAAATAGTGCATCATGAGTTGGGCATAGTAATAATCCATTATTAACATCTAACCTTTCCTTATTAGTTGCCTTTCCCCATGGTTTACAATGACTTGCTATCAATAAACTTTTTATATTTAGGCCGCAAATAGCACATTGACACGATCTATATAATAACTTCTCCTTAAACAATCCTTGTCCAATTCTTGCTTTTATTATTCTATTCTTTTCTGTTTCATCTTTAAACTTATGAATTAAACTATTGATTTCTTCTATGTATTTCTCATCTATTTGTGTTATTTCAGTTATATCTATACTATTTCTATCTGTAGCTAACTTTAATAAATAGTCTCCGAAGTCTTTTCCTATCTCAAATAAATATCCTTGGCTACCTCTTCCTTCCTTTGTAAAAGGAGAATATTTACTTGGGCATAATTCCAATATATCTGAAATATTATCATCTATACTAACTGGACTATCTAAAATATTATACTTCGCCTTTATTAACCACCCTTCATTCTCCCACAAATTAACCTTATCTAACGCTGACGGTCTATTAGCATCAATAGCTGACTCTTTTGCTATGTTTATTGAAACTAAATTCCTTTTATACATGCTAAAAATTATATCTCCAGTTTTAACCTTAACCATGTTTGACCAATGAAAAATTTCTCTTCCTGTAGCGGTTAACTTTGGCGCCCATAAATACTCTCCAACTCTCTCTTCATTATACGTTTTATTTTGAAAAACTATAAAATAATTCACTTTAAACTCCCCCTAATATTTAGATATATTAACCATTTTACACCATTATCTTTGTATGTTATATGTTTTTCAAATTTTCTTTAATCCATTTCGGTATATTCTCCACCTTTTCGCCTTTTATCAGCTTTTTCATAATTTCAGTAGCATCTTCTTTTCTCCAAAATCTATCTCTTATGTAAATCATGACTGCAATATTTTCTTTTAACTGAATAATCTTTAAATTCTTCACCACAATATTCACATCTAATATTGTAAGTCTTTCTATTACTATTCTTATAACTATACCTACATTTATTACAGCAATATTTTCTTCTAGGCCCCTTACCACTTTGTATAATTTCTTTATTACAATTCAAATAGAATCTTTTTTCTATTTTATTAATCTTCTTCATTTTCTTCTTTTTAGATGTAATATACTCACTAAATGGTTCCTTTCTTCTACAGTAACCTCTTACTGAATCTCTTGTGATATTTAATTGTTTTGCTATTCTCTTATATCCTAATCCTTGGTTTCTTAATTCTATAATTTTTATCTTTTGTTCTTCAGTCATTACTAACCCACTCCTAATTTAATAATAAATGTAGTAATCACTCTAATTCTTAAATTTGTCAAGTAAAGTAAAAAAAGCTAGCTAAAATGAATTATTAAAATCCATTCTAACTAGCTAATTATACTTATTAAATTTCTACTTCAAACTCAGTGCCATCAAGCAAAGTTACTATAATATTTTCTCCCTCAAATACTGTCATCTTCTCTATAAAAATGAAAAATAAACTTTCATTAAACTCTTCTATTTGAATTGCTTTATCTAATATTCCAATAAACTGTTTTGCTTTGTATTTCTGAAGCTCATTTCCATTATTACTTACTTCATTCCACTTCTTAATAAAGTAATCTTTATTTTCAATCATGTTATTAAATATATCTACAAATGCACTAACTAAAGTCATATCATAAACATGTTTATTCCTGCAGCCTTTAACACCTTTAGATATATTTCTTTGACTACATATCCATACAAACTTCTTTAACCTTTCATCATTACCTCTCCATACTCTTCTTCCAAAAGCTCTACCACATCTTCCACATATAATTTTTCCTGACATTGGACTGTTTTTTAATCCAGGCTCAACTTTTTGTATCTGATGTTTTTCTGAAAAAGCTTGCCTTCTTTCAGTTTCTAATTGTACTGCTTACCACATCTCTTTATCAATTATTGCTGGATGGCTTTCTTCTACATAGTATTGCGGCACCTGCCCTGTATTCTTTACTTTTTTCTTTGTAAGAAAATCTACTGTATAAGTCTTTTGAAGTAATGCATCTCCCTTATATTTTTCATTGGCTAGCATTTTTCTTATTGTACTTTCATACCATTTAGATTTTCCATTCCATTCCTTTACTCCTTCTTCTTCAAGTTCTCTAGCTATTCTATTAGCACCTTTTCCATCAAGAAAATCCTTATAAATTCTTCTTACTATTTTTGCTTGCTCTTCATCTATAATAAGATTTCCATCTTTATCTTTATCTTTATCGTATCCTAAAAACTTATTATGATTTACAATTACCTTTCCCTACTCAAATTTTCTTCTAATTTCCCAAGTAGAGTTTTCGCTTATGCTTCTTGATTCATCTTGTGCTAAGGAGCTTAATATTGTAAGAAGAACTTCACCTTTTGAATCTAATGTATCAATATTTTCTTTTTCAAAAACAACCCCAATTCCCAGTTCTTTTAAAGTTCTTACATAATTTAAGGTATCTAATGTATTTCTTGCAAATCTAGATATAGATTTAGTTATTATCATATCTATTTTTCCTGATTTACAATCTTCTATCATATTATTGAATTTCTCTCTTCTTTGTATTAATTCCGCTAATTCCTTCATCCTCATATATTCCTGCCATCTCAAACTCTGGATTGCTATTAATATAATTTGTATAATATTCTACTTGTGCTTCATAACTTGATAGTTGCTCCAGCTGGTCCGTAGATACCCTGCAATATGCGAGGGCACTGAAAAACTTAATGTTTTTCAAGTGCGGTTATCCACAAAGTAAAAAATAGTTAATGAAGCTGAAGCTTTTAGTTTCATTAACTATTTTTATTTAGTTATTTATATAATAACTAGGATATTTCTATCCTAATATATTCAATATTCTTTTAATATTTACTGTAAATATTGCTAATGCCCCTTGAATTTCCATGCCAATTAGACCTGAAGATGATGCTTTATCATATCCATGTCTATGTTTTAAATCACTATTTTTTGCTTCTATTTTATAACGCTCTTTAGACTTTTCTTTAAAATATTCGCTTTCTTGAAAAGCTATCTGCGATTTATGTATATCACTTTTTATAGTAACTGAATAAGTTTTACTCTTAGCTCCACCTTTATAACAACCTTCTTTTTGTGGACAAATTTTACATTTTTCTATATCAAAATAATAAGTATCTGTTTGGTTTGTAGATACATTCTTTTTGCCCTGTCGTGCTTTACGAATAGCCATATGTCCTTCTTTACATACATACATTCCAGCATCTTTATTGAATTGGAACTCATCTTCTTTTTTTCTAAATCCTTGCGTTAC
>CABVAF010000017.1 GCA_902496295.1 uncultured Clostridium sp. | reverse complement strand
TAGCGCATGCCAGAGTCAAAGTCTGGTGCCTTACCGCTTGGCTACAGCCCAATATAAATATTATTATATAACATTACTTCATTATTATACAACAAAAAAATAATAAAAGCAATAAAAATTTTATGGGGTGGAATGTGGGACTCGAACCCACGGTCTCCAGTGCCACAAACTGGCGCGTTAACCAACTACGCTAAATCCACCATAAACGTTATACAAACGCATATATAATTTTAACTTATTTTATATATATTGTCAATATTTTGCAAGAAAAAAATAAAACTTATTAAAAACTATTGACAATTGAATATACATTCAACTATAATATAGTAAAGTTGAAGATTCACTCAACTATATATTGGAATATGCTTATACTCTAAATAAGTTATAGCATGGAAAGAAGGAAACTATATGTCTAAAAATGAATTTATTTGTGATTGCAATGTTATACACCAAGAAGTAGTGGATAAAGTAAGTAAAAATCTTCCTGACTTTGATACATTCTTAAATTTGGCAGATTTTTTTAAATTATTAGGAGATACAACAAGGGCTAAGATTTTATTTTCACTAGATCAAAATGAAATGTGTGTGTGTGATATAGCAAATGTATTGGGAATGAGTAAGTCTTCTATTTCACATCAATTAAGTACATTAAGAAGGGCAGGTATTGTAAAATGCAGGAAAGATGGAAAAGAAGTGTATTATATGCTTGATGATGACCATGTAAAAAAATCATTTGAATTAGGCTTAGAACATATAGAGCATAGAAAATAATTGATAAAATATTAAAATTACAAAAAGAAAGTGGGGAATTTTATGAAAAAGATATTTAAAATAAAAGGATTAGATTGTGCAAATTGTGCTATGGAACTAGAGAGGGCAATAAAAAAGATTAATGGTGTAAATGATGCATCTTTAAGTTTTATGACAGAAAAGTTGGTATTGGATTGTAAAGAGGACAAAATAGATGAAATTGTAAAAGATATGAAAAAAGTAATAAGAAAAGAAGAACCTGATGTGGAAGTAAAAGAGATACAATAGAAAATATAGCGTAGGAGGATATTAGCATGAAAAAAAGAGCTATAAAGATAATAGTAGCATTAATACTATTTTTATTGTCTATAATTATTTCTTTTGAAAACAAATGGATTAATAATGGAATATTTATTATTAGTTATTTGACAGTTGGATTAGATATAGTCTTAAAAGCAGTTAGGAACATTTTTAGAGGAAAAATTTTTGACGAAAATTTTCTTATGACAATAGCAACTATAGGAGCATTTGCTATAGGAGAATTTCCAGAGGCTGTTGCAGTTATGTTGTTTTATCAAGTAGGGGAATTGTTTCAAAGCTATGCAGTTAATAAGTCAAGAAAGTCAATAGCTAATTTAATGGATATTAGACCGGATTTTGCAAATATAAAAAATAATGGGAAAGTAGAAAAGGTTAGCCCAGATGATGTAAATATTGGTGATATTATAGTAGTAAAACCAGGAGAAAAAGTACCTATTGATGGTGTAGTAATAGAAGGAAGTTCTATGCTTGATACATCAGCATTAACAGGAGAATCTGTACCAAGGGAAATTAAAGTAGGAGAAGAAATATTAAGTGGATGTATAAATCAAAGTGGGCTATTAGAAATAAAAGTAACTAAAAAATTTGGAGAGTCTACAGTTAGTAAAATATTAGATTTAGTTGAAAATGCAAGTAGTAAAAAGTCTAAATCAGAAAATTTTATTAGTAAATTTGCAAAGTATTATACACCTATAGTAGTTATTATAGCTGTATTATTAGCAATAATTCCACCTTTTATTTTTAAGGAAACAGAAATTACCGAATGGGTATATAGAGCGTTAACATTTTTAGTTGTATCATGTCCATGTGCACTTGTTATATCAATACCTTTAGGATTTTTTGGAGGAATTGGAGGAGCTTCTAAATTAGGTGTATTAATTAAAGGAAGTAATTACTTAGAAGCTTTATCTAAAGCCGAGATTATAGTATTTGATAAAACTGGTACGTTAACAGAAGGAGTATTTGAAGTACAACAGACAGATGCTGTAAGTATTTCAGAAGAAAATTTAATTAAATATGCATCATATGCTGAGAGCTTTTCAAATCATCCAATAGCAATTTCTTTAAGAAAAGCATATGGAAAGGATATAGATAGTAAAATTGTATCAGAAACACAAGAGTTATCTGGATTAGGAGTTAGAGCTATTGTTAATGGAGAAACAGTACTTGTTGGAAATGAAAAGTTAATGCAAGAAGAAAGTATAGATTATAAAAAATGTAGTAAGCTAGGAACAATACTATATGTAGCTGTAAATAATAAATTTGTAGGAACAATTATAATAGCCGATAAAATAAAAAATGATGCTAAGGAAGCAATAGAAAAATTAAAGAAAAACAATGTAAAAAAGACTGTAATGCTGACAGGTGACAAGAAGAAAGTAGGAGAAAGTGTTGCAAAAGAGTTAGAAATTGATGAAGTCTACACAGAACTATTGCCAAGTGATAAAGTAGAGAAAGTAGAAGAATTATTAAAAAGCAAAGATGCAAATTCAAAGCTTGCATTTGTAGGAGATGGAATTAATGATGCACCAGTTTTAGCAATTTCAGATATAGGAATTGCTATGGGAGGGCTTGGAAGTGATGCAGCAATTGAAGCAGCAGATGTTGTATTAATGACAGATGAACCTTCTAAAGTGGTTGATGCAATAAAAATTTCTAGAAAAACAATGAGAATAGTAAAACAAAATATAGTATTTGCAATATCTATAAAAGTAATTGTACTTATACTAAGTGCATTTGGATTATCTAACATGTGGGAGGCTGTTTTTGCAGACGTTGGTGTCTCGGTTTTAGCAATATTAAATGCTTTAAGAGTGTTACACGTTAAAAGTTAGAATGCACATTGAAACAATATAGTAAAGAAGATATTATATAATTTTGATTGTATAATATCTTTTTTTATAAAAAGTATTGACTTGGAGTTAACTTTAAGTGATACTTTATATATGCATGAAATTATATATAATAAATGAAAGGAGTTGGCATATATTAATTTGTAAATATTTAAATTAATATTACAGGAGGAATTTAGTATGATAGAAGAAAGAGTAGAAACAATAAAAAAATCAAATCGTTTAGTAGAAATATTAACAAGTAGAAAGGCAAAATATGTAATAGGTACCGTACTTTTAAGTGGTATTGGTATTGCCTTACCTAGAATATTTCATGTTTTAGCAGGAAGTAGTGCAGGAGCCACATTTTTGCCAATGCATATTGCTGTTTTAATTGCTTCAATAGTGTTTGGAGTAGTTAGTGGAACTATTGTAGCAGGAAGTTCTGTAATTTCAAGCTTTTTACTAACAGGAATGCCAAGCATAGATAGGTTGCCATATATGTTAATAGAACTTGTTATTTATGCTGTTTTCTTAGGATTATTTAATAAAAAATTTAATTCTTATATTTCTCTAATAGCTACAATTATTTTAGGTAGAGTAATATATTCAGGAGTATTATTTATGGCAATTAATGTTTTAGGATTACCAACTTACGGACTATCTGTTATAAACAGTTTAGTAACAGGATTACCAGGAATTATTATTCAATTATTGTTTGTTCCTATTATAGCTAAACTTATTAAGAAAGGGATTAAATTAGATGAACCAGCTAAATAATTTAAAAGAATTACTACATAATAAAAATGCAGCGTTAGTAGTATGTTATTCAAATGGTGAGATTAAAGAGTATTATCAAAATAGAGTAAAAGATATAAAAGAAATATTAAAGGAAAATAGTAAAGCTTTAGAAGGAGCAATTGTGGCAGATAAAGTTATTGGAAAAGTTGCAGCATCTCTTTTAACAGTAGCAGGTGTAAAAGAAATTTACACAGATGTAATTAGTAGATTGGCAATTCCAGTATTAGAGAAAAATAAAGTCAAATATGAATTTAAAGAAAAAGTAGAGTATATAAAGAACAATGATGGTACAGGAATGTGTCCAATGGAAAATAAATATAAAGATGAGATAGATATTAAAAAAATTTATGAAGAGATATTATCAATGTAAAACAGTAATACTTGTGAAAGGAAGAAGAACAAATATGACAATAGCAGAGGTAAGTAAAAAATATAATTTAACACAAGATACAATAAGATATTATGAAAAAGAAGGGCTAATACCAAAAGTGCCAAGGTCTGAAAGTGGTATTAGAAATTTTGATGAAGAGTCTTGTAATTGGATAAGTTTTATTAAATGTATGAGGAATGCAGGATTAGAAATAGAAGTATTAAAACAATATGTACAATTATTTTGGCAAGGAAAAGATACTGTTACAGAGAGAAAAGAACTACTAGAAAAACAAAGAGAAAAGTTACTTGAAAAACAGAAAAGTATAAATGAAACTATAGAGAGATTAAATTATAAAATTAACTTATATGATGAAATAGAAAAAGGTATTAGAAAAGATTTTACAGAGCACCCATAAATAGATATAAAAATTCATTAAATACATCTATAGAAATTAGAGAAATCTAATATTTTTAGATGTATTTTTTATTGAAAATTAGAAAAAATAGATTTAAATATGTTTGAAGTATGTACTTTAAATAAAATATGTTATAATCTCAATATAAATAAACACGACAGAGGAAGGAGAATATAATTTGTTATTAGAAATAGTATTTATAATTATAGGTTTTGTTCTTTTAGTAAAAGGTGCAGATTTATTAGTAAAAGCTGCAACAAGTATAGCAAAAAAATTTGGATTATCAGAAATGTTAATAGGTTTAACAATAGTAGCAATAGGAACATCTTTGCCAGAAGTTTTTATAACAATTACATCTGCAATAGATGGACATTCAAATTTAATTATAGGAAATGCAATAGGTAGTTGCATTTGTAACTTTTTGTTGGTAATAGGAATTTCATCATTAGTAAGACCAGTAAAATTTGACAGAAGGATAGTAAAAACACATCTTCCAATTGGTATTGCTGCAATGGTATTATTGTTATTTTTAGGAAATACAACTAAACTTGGGGAGACCTATGTAATTTATAGATGGCAAGGAGCAATATTACTTCTTTGCACAGTTGCCTATATAATTTATACAATTTATGAAGAAAAAAAGCTAAAAAACAAAACCGTAGATGATGAAATAATAAAAGATGTTGAGTCAAAAGAAATTAATTCAATTCCAATAATTATTCTATATTTAATATTAGGAATATTGGGATTAAAATTTGGATCTGATTTTGTTGTAGACAATTCTATATTGGTTGCTGGAAGGTTAGGCTTATCTGAAAGTTTTATTGGCATGACAATAGTAGCAGTAGGAACTGCATTACCAGAAATTATAACAGGTATTATAGCAGCTAGGAGAAATGAAACAGATTTGCTGTTAGGAAATATAACAGGTTCAAATATATTAAATTTATGTTTGTTAATAGGGTTAGGAGCAGTAATTAATCCTTTACATTTTACTGCTAACTTTAATATTAGTATATTAATTTTAATAGTTGTTACCATACTTTTACAATTTATAGCAACTATAAACAAAAACAATGAATTAGATAGAAAGAAAGGTATTATACTAATTATAGTATATATTATTTATATTTTGTCTATTATTTAATTTGGAAATTGGGGACAGGTCATTTTTTTTGGATTTCAGAAATTAGGGACAGGTCTCCTTTTCTAAATAAAAAAGTAAAATAGAAAAATAAAGATGTTTTAGAAAAATGAATCTATTCCTAATTTTCATGTTTAGAATTATGAATATTGGAAATAATTACACTAAGGAGAGTGATTTTTTTGAGTTCATATTGGATAAATAGTGTAAAAGAAAAGGAAAGATATAAAAAAATATCACAAAATATTGAAACTGATGTGTGTATAATAGGTGGGGGAATTACGGGAATAAGTACAGCATATTATTTAACAAAGGAAAATCTGAATGTTACAGTGCTAGAAATGGGGCAAATTGGATTTCAAACAACAGGAAACAGTACAGCCAAAATAACAAGTCAACATGGTCTATTTTACAAATATTTGAAGGATTCTAAAGGAGAAGATTTTGCTAGACTATATTATGATGCAAATCAAGATGCTATAGAAAATATAAAAAGAATTATAAAAAAAGAGAACATAGAGTGTAATTTAGAGAGTAAACCTGCTTATGTACTAGCAACTAATGAGGCTGAAGCGCAAAAAATAAAAGATGAAGTAGATGTTGTTAATAACTTTGGTGGATATGCTAAGTATATAGAAGAAATAGATAACAATTTATCTTTTTTAAATCCGCTAGCTGCAATAGAGTTTGAAAATCAAGCACAATTTAATTCCTATAAATATGTTACAGAACTTGCAAAAGTATGTAAGAATGCAGGAGCAAATATATATGAAAACACAAAAGTTGTGGAGGTAAAAAATGAAGAAGATTACTATTATATAGAAACAGAAGATGGATATAAAATAAAGGCAAAATATTTGGTAATGGCTACAAAATATCCAATTATAAATATGCCAGGTTTTTATTTTATGAAAATGTATCAGTCTACAAGTTATGGAATATCAATGCATGTAGATAAAGAAATATTTAATGGAATTTATATAACATCTGCAAATCCTAAAATTTCATTAAGGATGGCAAAGGAAGCAGACAACAAATATGTTTTAATTGTAGTTGGTTCTGACCACAAAACGGGAGAAAAATTAGACTTAAGTAATTCTTATAAAAATCTAGAAGATATAGCTAAAAAACTATATCCACAAGGAAAAGTAGATAATTATTGGAATACAGAAGATTGCATAACTTTAGACAAGATACCATATATAGGTAAGTATTCTACAATGTGGAAGAACGCTTATGTAGCAACAGGATTTAACAAATGGGGAATTACAACGTCTAATGTTGCTGCAAACATAATTACAGATATGATAGTTGGAAGAAAAAATAGATATGAAGAAATTTTTACATCTACAAGAGTAGAACCTGTAAAAAATAGACAAGAAGTTGGAAATATGCTTAAAGAAACAGTTAACTCACTTGTATTAAAAAAGTTCGTACTTCCAAAAGATGAAGAGGACAAATTAGAAAAGGACGAAGGAAAAATAGTAGAATTAGATGGACAAAAGGTTGGGGTGTATAAAAATAAAGAAGGAAAAGTTTATGCAATAACGCCAAAATGTGCACACTTAGGATGTGAACTTTCATGGAATAATTTAGATAAAACATGGGACTGCCCATGCCATGGTTCTAGATATGATTATACAGGAAAAATGATGTATGGACCAACGGTAAAAGACTTATACACAGAATAATTTTAAGCTTATAGAAACTTAGCAATTGGGGAAAAATAGATTAGATTATTAAGGAAATATTATAAAAAATTACACTTTTGATTTTTTTAATCTTAAGTGTAATTTTTATTGTAATTAATTTAACGTTATGATATAACTAAAGCAAATGGGTTGGAAATTGGGGAAAGGTCCTCACTTCCAACTAGAATTAAAAAGAAGTCTGGAAACTGAGACCTGTCCCTAATTTCTGAAATCCAGAAAAATGGACCTGTCCCTAATTTCCAAAAAGGAGGTAATATTTTTGAAAATTACAAGTATAGATGCATTAGAAAAAATAGCAAATGATATAAGGAAGGATATTATAGAGGAAGTGTATACAGCACAGTCGGGGCATCCAGGAGGCTCGCTTTCTTGTGCAGATATTTTAACAGTACTTTACTTTAATCAGATGAATATAAATCCACAAAAGCCAAAAGCAGAGGGAAGAGATAGATTTGTTTTATCAAAAGGTCATTGCAGTCCAGCGTTATATGCAACACTTGCTAGAAAGGGGTATTTTAATAAAGAAATATTAAAAACTTTTAGAAGAATAGGTAGTAATTTGCAAGGACACCCAGACATAAATAAAGTAGATGGAGTAGACATGACAACAGGCTCTTTAGGCCAAGGATTGTCAGCAGCTGTTGGTATGGCACTAGCATCTAAAATAGATGGTGCAGGTTGTAGAGTATATTGCCTTATTGGAGATGGTGAAATAGATGAGGGGCAAATTTGGGAAGCGGCAATGACAGCTAGCAAAAAGAAATTAGATAATTTATGTGTAATTTTAGATAATAATGGACTTCAATTAGAGACTAGTATAGAAGAAGTAATAGACCCTACAAGTATACATGATAAATTTGCAAGTTTTGGTTTTAACGTAATAGAATGTAATGGACATAGTATATCTGGTTTAATAGATGCTTTTGAATCTGCTAGAATGAAAAAGGGTATGCCAACTTTAGTAATTGCGAAAACTATAAAAGGAAAGGGAGTTTCTTTTATGGAAAATGAAATTGGTTGGCATGGAAAAGCACCAAATGAAGAAGAATACAATAAAGCAATTGAAGAGTTAGACAGCAACATGGGGAGTAAATAGTAAATTTAGTAAAGATGTATAATACTTAGAAAAAATAAAATGTAAAGTAATAGATAAAACACTAGTCTACAGTGTCTATAAAAACATTATAACAAAAAAGTAAAAAAATTAAAGAAAGGAGTTCGTATAATGTTTATGTGTTCATTATACGAGAAAAGATAATGAAGGAAGAAAAAATAGCAACTCGCCAAAGTTTTGGAGAGGCGTTGGAAAAATTAGGGCAAGAAAACGAAAATGTAGTTGTAATAGATGCAGATTTAGCTAAATCAACTAAAACATCATTATTTGCAAAAAAGTTTCCAGATAGATTTATAGATGTAGGAATAGCAGAACAAAATATGATGGGAATAGCAGCTGGACTTTCTACATTTGGTAAAGTTCCATATGTTAGTACTTTTGCAGCATTTGCAACAGGAAGAGTGTATGACCAAATAAGATGCAGTATAGCATATCCAAAATTAAATGTTAAAATATGTGGAACACATGCAGGAGTTACAGTTGGAGAAGATGGTGCAACACACCAAATGACAGAAGATATTAATTTAATGAGAGGACTTCCTAACATGACTGTTATGTGTACTTCTGATGATGCACAAACAAAATGGGCTGTTAATGAAATTTCTAAAATAAATGGACCCGTATATTTAAGATTAGCTAGAATTGCTACACCTGTAATATATGATGAAAGTCAAAAGTTTGAGATAGGAAAAGGCATACAAATAGGTGATGGAAAAGATGGAACAATAATTGCAACAGGTGTAACTGTTGCAGAGGCATTGAAAGCTAAAGATATGCTAAAACAGAGGGGATTTGACATAAGAGTGGTTGACATACACACAATAAAGCCAATAGATAAAGACTTAATAGTAAAATGTGCAAAAGAAACACAAAAAATAATTACAGTAGAAGACCATAACATAATAGGAGGACTTGGAAGTGCTGTATGTGAGGTTTTATCAGAAGAATATCCTACAAAAGTTATAAGAATGGGAATTAAGGACTGCTTTGGAAAATCTGGTAAAGCTACAGATTTAATGAAGTATTTTAGAATAGATGCACAAGCAATAGTAGAAAAAGTAATGGAATAGAAATAGGAGTAACTTAAGATGAAACCTGAAAAAATGCAAGAAATTATAGATAGAAAAGCAAATGGTTATGAAGATATAAAACCAGAAGGAATGAGTAGCTTTGTAGGAGGATTACATGTATTTGTAAAGCTTCTTACAATTGTAATAATATTAGCGTTTATAGCAGTTTGCATATATATGATATTTCTAATGATGCCTAGAATAATACTTTTTACTGGAACAGATAAAGGTAAATTTATAGAAGAATTAGAAGATAGGTATCATAGAAAATTTGAGATAGTTGAAGATAATACTGTTTCGAGGAGAGGTACAGGTACATATATTTTAAAAACAACAACAGATCCTATAATAGAATTTAATGCAGAAAAAGATGTATATGGAAATTATAAAATAGATTATGAGGAAAGATTAGTTAAATATTATTATGAAAACCCAGAATACAAAGAATTCTTTGAAGGAGTAAAAATAGAAACAGCTTTTAACGAAAGTACAATTAATGATGGTTTTTACTTTTTAACATGTAAACTATATATAGACATAGACAATTATTCGCAAATAGCAGAATCAACAAAAAAAGCTATGAAAATTATGCAAATATATAGAATTCAAATTCCTAATTTTGGAAATACTCCTAAAATTAGAAAGGACGATTATGTAAGTAGTGTGTATTATGACCCACAAAACTCGGAAGAACAACAAATTTACGAAGAAGAATATGAATATTATTGGTATGCACAAACTAAAAATAAGGATTTAAGCGATATACCTGAAGAAGATATAGAAAACTTTATAACCCCAAAAGAACTTACTGTTTTTGTAGATGGAAAACAGGCTAAAGGAAGAGATACAGTAGGTGAAGAAAATTTACCAGCTAAAGCAGTATTTAATAAACAAACGAGAGAGTATAGTGTAAGTTTAGTGGAAATTGTAACAAATACAGAGCAAGTAAAGTTATTAAATAATAAGGTTACAACAAATTTAAAGTTTAAATACAACGGAAAAGAGTATGAGATACAATATAGAGATAACGAAATACATGGAAATAAATTTCCTCCTACAGTTACAATAAGTGAACTGCAAGAAATTTTTGACGTAAAAGTACAGTATTATTATACAAAAGCAAGAGTAGAAATATTTTTTTAATAGATTAAAAGTATTGATTTAAAATTAATAAAAATAGAACGAAGTATGAAAATAGCGTATAAGAAAAAGCTTATAATTAAGAAGAAAACTTAATTATAAGTTTTTTTATGTACTGCAACTAAAATGTAATGCAAAAGCAAAGAAAATGTAATATAAAAATGCAAGATAAAATGATATAATATGTGCTATAGTACAATGCGAAAACACATAAACTGTTCCACAAATAGCCTAGAACTACAACTTAAGTAATAATATTTTTGTAAAACATAAAAAATATGATTAATAAAGAAAAAAGTGGAAACAATAACAAAAGAATGAAATTTTGGAGAGGAGAAAGGAATGGATAAAACAAAAGTAGACAATGTAAGAAAAGTATTAAAAAGGAAAGAAACAGCCGGAATAACGTTAATAGCACTAGTTGTTACCATTGTAGTTTTATTAATCTTAGCAAGTATAACAATAAGCTTGGTGTTTAGTGAAAATGGAATAATAGCAAAGGCAAGAGAAGCAGCAGAAAAAACAAATCAAGCGACAGCAAATGAACAAGCCCAAATGAACGAATTAAGCGATTATATGAGTAATATGTTAAATGGAATAGGTGGAGGAACAACACCAGAGGAGCCTGGATTACCAAGTGATGGAAGTTATAGTGAATTAAAAGGAGTAAACACACCAAACTTAGGAGAAGGAATGACAGCAATAAAGTGGAATGGAAGTACGTGGGTAGAAACAACAGGAGATGATGAAGAGTGGTATGATTATTCAGCAAAGAAATGGGCAAATGCAAAGACGAGCGATGGAAGCATGTGGGTATGGATACCAAGGTATGCGTATAGCATAACAAGTGGATACCATCAAAGTGGGGCGGATTTAAATAGTACAACACCAGCGGAAGGAGCAGGAACAATAGAAGTAGAGTTCATGAAAGGAACAAGTAATGAGAGTGCAACAGGAAGAACAAGCTTTAATAATGCGAGTGGACAAGGAAATTGGAATATACACCCAGCATTTGAATATGGAGAAACAGTAAGTGGAATATGGGTAGCAAAATTTGAAGCAAGTAGTGTAGAAGGAAATAGTAATAGCAGTAGTGGAGATAATGTAACAACAAAGACATTACAAGTAAAACCAGGAGTAGCAAGTTGGAGATATATATACATAAGTAATATATATGATGTATGTTTAAACTATAATCCAACATTAAATAGCCACTTAATGAAAAATGATGAATGGGGAGCAGTAGCATATTTAAGTAAAAGTAAATATGGAAAAGAAACAGAAGAAGTATGGATAA
>CABVAF010000016.1 GCA_902496295.1 uncultured Clostridium sp. | reverse complement strand
TATGTAGATGAAGAATTAGAAAATAAAATAATTAATTTAAATGCACAAATTAATTTATTAAATGAAGAAATAGCAGAACAAAATAAAATAATAAACGAAGAAAGTAATAAATTAAATATAGATTATAATTTATTAATAGATAATTTAATTAATAAATATAGTAATAATGAAATAATAAATTTAATTAATAATTTAAAAGAGAATAATATAGAAAATATAAATTATTATATTCAAAAAAATCAACAAGAAATAAATAATAAAAAAATACAAAAAAATAGATTAGATATTGAAATAGAAAATATAAATAATAATTTAGAGAATTTAATTAATTTGGAAGAAGAAAAGGTAAAATTAGAAGAAGAATTAAAACAATTAGAAAATAAAAATAACAGTTTTAATATTGCAAAAGAAATACTACAAAATGCATATGAAAAAATGAAAAATAATATAACACCTAAATTCACAAAAAATTTGTCAGAAACTATAAGTAAATTATCAAATGGAAAATATAGCAAAGTAACAGTAAACGACGAAAATGGCTTGATGGTAGAATTACAAAATGGAGAATATATTCCGGCAGATAGATTAAGTATTGGAACTATTGACCAATTATATTTATCATTAAGACTAAGTATGGCAAAAGAAATATCAGAAGAAAAAATGCCAATAATTTTAGATGAAGCATTTGCATATTTTGATGATTATAGGCTAGAAAATATCCTTAAATTCTTAATTAATGAGTTAAGCGAAAATCAAGTTATATTATTTACGTGTACAAAAAGAGAAAAAGAGCTTTTAGATAAATTAAATACTGAATATAATTTAATAGAATTATAAAAATATATAATACATTACTTAACATTATAATAGTTTCTATCCAGAACTGTTGTAATTACTAACAAAATAAGGTATAATATTATTTGTCAAAATTAATTAGGAGGATTTTATGTTTCAAAAATTAGATTCAGTAGAAAAAAAATACGAAGATTTAACACAAAAAATAAGTGATCCAGAAATCATTGCCAAGCAAGATGATTGGAAGAATTACATGAAAGAGCATGCAGAAATAGAACCAATTGTAGAAAAATATAGAGAATATAAAAAAGTAAAACAAGCAATAGAAGATGCTAAAGAGATGTTAGAAGACCCAGAAATGAAAGAACTAGCAGAAATGGAACTACTAGACAATAAAGAAAAGTTGCCTAAAATAGAGGAAGAATTAAAAATTTTATTAATTCCAAAAGACCCAGATGACGATAAAGACGTAATATGCGAAATAAGAGCAGGTGCAGGAGGAGAAGAGGCGGCTTTATTTGCAGGAACACTATTTAGAATGTATTCTATGTATGCAGAAAGAAAACATTGGAAATTAGAAATTGTAAATGAAAATGAAACCGGAATTGGTGGGTATAAAGAAATTTCGTTTATGATTAGCGGAAAGGGTGCATATAGTAAGCTAAAATTTGAAAGTGGTGTGCATAGAGTGCAAAGGGTACCTGAAACAGAGGCGAATGGAAGAATACACACGTCAACAGCAACCGTAGCAGTACTTCCAGTTGTAGAAGATGTAGAAATAGAAATAAATCCATCAGATATAAAAATGGAAGTATTTAGAGCATCTGGTGCAGGAGGACAACACATAAACAAGACTTCTTCAGCAGTTAGATTAATTCATGAGCCAACTGGAATAGTAGTAGAATGCCAAACAGAAAGATCACAGTTTCAAAATAGAGAATATGCTATGAAAATGCTTAAAACAAAATTATATGACATAGAAAAGCAAAAGCAAGATAGTGAAGTAAGAAATGCTAGAAAATCTCAAGTTGGAAGTGGAGATAGAAGCGAAAAAATAAGAACATATAACTATCCACAAGGAAGAATAACAGACCACAGAATTGGAATGTCAATATATCAAATGGATGACTTTTTAAATGGAAATATAGATGAAATGATAGACAATTTAATTGCAGCAGATAGAGCAGAGAAATTACAAGGTAATGAAGAGGAAGAATAAATAAATAGACATGCTAGTTATTAAACCAGCATGTCTATTTATTTTGTAAAACTGATGCTAATGTATACACCTAAAAAGCATAAAAGAAGTCAGTATGGTGCCGAAAGTCTTTTTGCTCAACATAGTTTACATCTCCAAATCCACCACAGAAGGAAACCATAATTGATTCTGGATATTGTGGAGAAGTTCTAGAATGTTTGCGCTCTGTATAGTAGTCGAACTGGTCACTTTCTTCTGTAACCGTTTGCCATGTTCCGTCGTCATTTTTTCGTAAAAGAACAACAGATGAAACAAGATACAAATCGTCATATAAAGTAACCATTACCTTTGCCGTAATCACTTTGGGATAATAGTTTAGGTCTTCTTGCGATATAACATGAAGGGTTGGATATAGGCTAACGATTTTCTCAAAAAAATTACGAACCTCCTCCTTTAGTTCTTCAAAAAGCTGTGAGATATCCTCTATTGATGGTTTCATAGCGATGCATACGGTGGAGTTTACAAAAGAACATCCATTAAACTGTTGTTTACTTAAAAGGTTGAACATTTCTTGTGCTTGAGCTTTCTGGTTGAAGCGGGACAATAGTTTTACCCTTTCAAAAAAATTTACTTTTTGAAACAAAGGCTTTTGCTGTATCCACTCTTGAAGCGATTTTTTCATATAAAGGCCTCCTAAAGAAATATACAATTATGTTAACATAAATGTATAAGAAAATCAAGATACATTATTACTATTAAAAATTTATTAATAAAATTAATAGATATATTATTTATGAATAAAAAAGTATAATCATAAATAGGGTTTAAATGTCATATAGTTTAATAATTGGAGCTTATATAAAAGAAGGAAGTGGTACAAATAGAACAAATTTTGAAAACCACGTTAATAGGATTATTTTTCGGTACATTTGGAACTACTGTAGGAGGAATAATTGGGGTAAATGTAAAAAATCCTTCAAATAGAATATTAGGATTTATATTATCTTTTGCATCTGGTTTAATGACAGCCATTATTTGTTTTGACTTAATACCGGAAGCATTTGAATTAAGTAGCCTATATGTATCGATGCTAGGAATAATAATAGGAATTATTCTAATGGTTGTATGTGACTTATTTATAACTAATAAAATAAATAAAAGTAGTAAAAGTAAAAATAGTCTATTAACAACTGGAATAGTTGTGGGTATTGGATTAGCACTTCATAATTTTCCTGAGGGTTTAGCAATAGGGTCTGGATTTGGAGCATCTATTACACTTGGGCTTTCACTTGCAATTGCTATATGTTTACATGATATACCAGAGGGAATTTCTATGGCAGTTCCTATGAAAAATGCAGGTATTAAGGCAAGTAAGGTAGTTTACTATGTTATACTTTCAGGAGTAACAACAGGAATAGGTGCATTTTTCGGCGCAGTAGCAGGGAACATATCAAAAGATGTTATTGCAATTTGTCTGTCTGTAGCTGCTGGAGCAATGATATACATTGTTTCTGGTGAATTAGTGCCGGAGTCAAATAAATTATATAGTGGAAGAACAACTGCAATGGGTAGCATTATTGGATTAATTATTCGGAATTATTGCGATGTCAATTTCATAGTTATGCACAATTAATTATAAATTGTGAAAATAAATTTTGAATTTTAAATATAATGTGGAAAATTATATATTAAAAAATTATAAAATCATTGAAACAAAACAATAATTTTAATTTTTATTGGCTCTGTTCGCTTGTGAATAAAATGTTTTATTGGTATAATATAAATTGTGTTTTAAAGTAATAAAATGTAAAAATATTAAACATACATAAAAAGCGGAGGACAACAAAATGAAACCAGTAATAAAAGTAATGTTTGTTTGTACAGGAAATATATGCAGAAGTGCAATGGCAGAAGCAATGTTAAAGAAAATGTTAGAAGATAAAAAAATAGAAGATATTGAAGTTTGTTCTTGTGGTACAAATGCAGAAAATGGAGATAGATCTACATATAATGCAATTTATACAATGAAAAAATATAATATTGACTTAAGTAAACATATGGCAACAAATATGCTTAATTCAAATATAAAAAATATGGATTTAATTTTATGTGCTACAATGTCTCATAAAAGAACTGTATTAGAATGGTACCCTGAATTAAATGGAAAAGTTTTTACTATGAAAGAATATGCAGAATTGGACAACCAGGGTAGAGATATGGACATAAGTGACCCATGGGGATATGATATAAATATCTATGAAAATTGTGCATCAGAAATAGAAAGATGCTTAGAAAAAACAATAGAAAAGTTGGAAAATAAATAATTAAAATAAAAGACATAAAAATATTAATATATTATACTCAAAATTTTAATTGTTACATGAACAGCGATTAAATTAATATAAAAAATTATTTAACTATAAGGAGAAATAAAAAACAATGCAAGATTTATTGGAAGGTTTAAATGATAGACAAAAAGAAGCAGTAATAAGTACAGAAGGACCATGTTTAGTAATAGCTGGTGCTGGAAGTGGAAAAACAAAAGTATTAACACATAAAATAGCATATTTAATTTCGGAAAAATATGTAAAACCATGGAATATTATTGCTATTACATTTACTAATAAAGCAGCAAACGAAATGAAAGAAAGAATTCAAAATATTATTGGAGATGCTGCAAATGACTTATGGATGGGTACATTCCACTCTATTTGTGTGAAAATTTTAAGAAAATATATAGATAGAATTGGATTTGATCATTCGTTTTTAATTTTTGATACATCTGATCAAAAAACATTAATAAAAGAATGTTTGAAAGATTTAAAAGTGGATGACAAATTATTTAATGATAGAGCCGTTCTTTCAGAAATTAGTAATGGAAAAAATGACATGTTAGAACCACAAGCTTATAGGACTAAATATTCAGGAGATTTTAGAAGAGAAACTATAGCAAATATTTATGAACTATATCAACAAAGACTAAAAGAGAACAATGCATTAGATTTTGATGATATTATAAATTACACAATAAAAATATTAACAGAAAATCCAGATGTATTGGAATATTATACAGAAAAGTTTAAATATGTTCTTGTAGACGAGTACCAAGATACTAATAAAGCACAATTTATGTTAGTTTCTATACTTGCATCAAAATATGGAAATATAACAGTTGTTGGAGATAATGACCAAGGAATTTATAGTTTTAGAGGGGCAGATATAACCAATATACTAAATTTCGAAAAAGACTTTCCTGGAACTAAAATTATAAAATTAGAGCAAAATTATAGATGTACAGGTAATATTTTAAAAGCTGCAAATGCTGTAATTAAACATAATGATAATAAATATGAAAAAAAATTATGGACTGCTAATGACGAAGGTGAGCTTCCTTCAATATATCAAGCAGAGGACGAATACGACGAAGCAACGTATATTGTAAGTCAAATTAATCATTTAAAAACAGAAGAATATTATAAATATTCAGATTTTGTAGTTCTTTATAGAATGAATTCACAATCAAGAGCAATAGAGGATATTTTAAGAAGAGAAGATATACCATATAAAATTGTAGGTGGACTAAAATTCTATGAAAGAAAAGAAATTAAAGATATTATTGCGTACTTAAGATTAATATATAATACTTCTGACAATATTTCGTTAAAAAGAATTATAAATGAACCTAAAAGAGGTATTGGAAAGACAAGTTTAGATAATATTCAACAAATTGCAGAGCAAAATGGAATATCTATGTATGAGATAATAAAGAATGCAGAGCAATATGGGCTAAATCGTGTAAAAGCAAATTCAGATGAGTTTATTAATTTAATAGAGGAGTTAAGAATAAAGCAAAATGAACTTAGTATTTCTGAATTAATAAAAGAAACTCTTAATAAATCTGGATATACAAAGGCGTTAGAATTAGAGAATTCTGTGGAAGCTGAATCAAGAATTCAAAACTTAGAAGAATTTTTAACAGTTGCAATAGAGTTTGAAGAAGAGTTCGCAGATAATACACTAGGAGAGTTTTTGGAAAATATTACACTTAGTAGTGATATAGATAATGTAGAAGATGCCGAAAATTCTGTTACTTTAATGACATTGCATAGTGCAAAAGGGCTAGAATTCCCAACAGTATTTTTAGTAGGACTTGAGGAAGGAATTTTCCCTGGATATAAATCTATAGGTGAGGAAAATGCACTTCAAGAAGAAAGAAGATTATTTTATGTAGGAATTACTAGAGCAAAAGAGCATTTGTATTTAACTTGTGCTAAAAGAAGAACAATTTTTGGTTCAACAAGTTATAATGCAATTTCAAGATTTGTTAAAGAAATTCCAGAAGATTTACTAGATGGATACGAAGACATGCAAAAGGAAAAAGTAGAAGATAAATTTGAAGATTCTAACTATGGATGGAAGTATGGAAATAGAGAACAAAAAGTAAAAACATATACATTTGACTCAAATACATATGAAGTAAAAAAACAAGAACCTGTTGCAGCAGGATTTCAGTACAGAACAGCAGAAAGCTTTTTATCTTCATTAAATAAAAAGAAAGAATTTGATATTTCAAAATATCAAGAGGGGCAAAGAGTTTACCATAAAAAGTTTGGAGAAGGCACAATTAATAAAGTAGAAGAAGAAGGCGAAGATTATAAAATCGATATTAATTTTGATAAAGTAGGACACAAAAGACTTATGGCTAAATTTGCAGGGCTAGAAATCATATAGATAATAATAAAAAACAATCAAATAGTATACAATAATAAAATTATGTTTGTTGAAAAGGGAGAATATATGAAGAAAATAGCATTAGATTTAGATGATGTAATATGTAATGGTGGATTTATGTATTTAATAAATGACTTTCTACACAGCAATTACACAGAAGAAGACGTAAAAGGTTATTATATGCAAGAATTAATACCAAAAGAAAAGGAAAAAGAATGGAGAGAATATTTTAGCAATAATAATTTATATAATCATGCAAATTTTTTAGATGGCGCGTATGAAGTAATAAAAAAACTTAATGAGAAATACGATTTATATATAGTTAGTGCATATATATCTAAAGATATGCCAGAAGCTTCTGCACCAATGTTATGTAATAAATATAATTGGCTAAATAAAAATTTACCTTTTATAGATCCTGAAAAATACATATTTGCAAGTAGAAAAGATATATTTGAATGTGATATTAGAATTGATGACAAAATTTCTAACCTAGAAGGAAATGCAGAACTAAAGCTTTTATTTGATAGTTACCACAACAAAAAATATTCAAAAGAAGAGTTGGATAGCAAGGGAGTTATAAGAGTAAACGGCTGGAAAGATATAGAAAATATTTTATTAAAATAATTGTGTTTATATCCTATAACTGTATAGAAAAGTGAGTACCTAGTTTTAAATAGTAAATTTACGTTAATCAAAAATTAAACATTAAAAATATAAAAGTATTTAAAATATTAAGAATTAATCGTAATAATATTTTAAATACTTTTTTTGTTTGAATTTTATGTATAAAAGTTACAAAATAACAAATAATATAGTTATAAAAAATTAAGAAAGGAATGATAAAAATGTCAAACTTAAATCAAATTGAACTACAACATCTAAGACATTTAATAGGTGCACACGAAACTGCATATCAAAAATTAAACACATATGCATCTCAAGCTGTTGATCCTCAAATAAAGCAAATGTTTACTAAATCTGCTCAAGATGCATTAAATACAAAACAAAAATTAATGTCATTTTTAAATGGTTAGGAGGTAAATATGGACGAGAAAACAATGGTAAATGATATTTTAAGTTCTGTAAAATCAGATTTAACAGCATATCAAACAGCAATAAGTGAATCTGCAAATTTACAATTAAGACAGACTTTTCAACAAATAAGGAATAGTGATGAAAGTTTTCAGTACGAACTATTTAAAGTAGCTCAAGCTAAAGGATATTATAAGCCAGCTCAAACAGCTAGTACGACAGAAATTGAAGTTGTAAAAACAGAATTACAACAATAAAGTATACATAACATAAATAGCAAAATGTTTTGTTATTTGTGTTATGCATTTTTTATTTGTAAAGAAAATATAATAATAATTTAATATTTTGTAAAAAAATACCATGTAATCTATTTCCGTAAACAAAAAATGGTAATAATATGAAATTCTGCATAGTACTGACATTGTTATATATTAATATATTTGTTATTATATAATTATATATTAGGCAATAATGAAAGGTTGGAGGAAATGAAAAAGTATATAAAAATGACTATTATATTTTTAATGATAATAGTTGCACTAATTTTTATATATGCCAAGAATATATATGCAGACACTATGAATGCATATTTTATGAGCGATTCCAATTTTAATATTTGGGGAGAAGGAGTACAAACTACATATGGGGACAATGGATATGATACAGTATTAGATGTAAATGGCTCTCAAACTAATATATATAATGGTTCAGGTAGCCTAGGTGGTGTTAACTTAAAAACAAACTTAAGTAATATTAGTGAAGGAAATTATGCAAAGGTCGAATATGAAATTAAAAACAATAATAGTTATTCTGTAACAATAGGAATAGCTACACATGCAGATATACAAATTGGAAGTGATGACTATGCACCTATACAAAATTTATCTGGTAATAGAGGATTTACAATGAGTGATGGAACTCATATTTTTAGATTCATAGGACGAGACTCTTATGGGGTAACAAATGTTGATACATACTGGTTTGGAACTTATAATCATAGGACGGAAAATATGTGGAATGCAAGTTATACGTATGATGGATATAGTGGCAGTAGAGAAATGGACTCAGGTATGGCATATTCATGGAAAAATAGAAGTATTGGACCAGGAGAAACACAGAAATATTCAATTATAATTGGCGTAGGTGAGTTGAATACACCACCAACTATTAATGTAACTAGTTCCTTTGATACAGTTTATTATCCTACACAAACTGTACAGGTCGCTGGTACTGTAAATGATGCAGATAGAGGAGATGTTTTGACAGTAAAATATGCTATAGATTCTGGTACAGAGGTTACAATAGGAAACAATTATAGACCTAATGGGACACCAGTGCCTTTTAGCACAAGCTTCGTAATACCAACAAGCATAAGTCCAGGACAACATATGATACAACTATGGGCAGCAGATGATAAAGGAAATATGTCTGTACCTGTTACTGTATATTTTACAGTAGGAGCAGATACCACACCTCCAGATGCAACACATACAATAACTCCTAGTACATGGACTGCAGGAAATGTTGAAATTGCATTAAAGGTAACAGACTCACAATCAGGAGTTAAAAATATAACTTTACCAAATGGACAGGTCACTACTAGTACAAATGTAAATTATACAGCGACAAATAATGGTGATTTTAAATTTGTTCTTGTAGATAATGTTGGAAATAGTAGAGATTATATAGTAACTATAAACAACATAGACAGGACAGTACCAAGCATTTATGTAAATCCTCAAACTAGTAGTTGGAAACAGGAAATACAAGTGCAAATAGATATTTCAGATAGTCAAAGCGGGGTGAAGTATTATAAATATGCAATAACAGACAGCAGAGACACACCTGCGACATGGAGCAGCAATATAGCGAGTGTAAATGGAAAAATAACAATAAATACGGAAACAGAAAAATATTTGCATGTAGTAGCAGAAGATAATGTAGGAAATATAACCGCAGATAATATAACAGGACCATATTATATAGACAGGACAGCACCAAGCATAACAGTAACACCACAAAATAGCGACTGGTCACAAGAACAGCAAGTGCAGATAAGCTTTAACGATGGAGGTGCAGGTTTTAAGCATTATAGATATGCCATAACAGATAGTAGGGATTCACCAACGTCATGGAGTGAATATATAGAAAAAGCAAGTGATACAATAACAATAAACACAGAAACAGAAAAATATTTGCATATAATAGCAGAAGATAATGTAGGAAATGTAACCGCAGATAATGTAACAGGACCATATTATATAGACAGAACAAACCCAACAATACAAGTAATAGGGGACTTACAAACGATAGTAATAGATGAGTTGACATTGAATTTACAAGCAAATGATGTACCATCAGGAGTAGAAACATTTAAGATGGACGGAGAAATAATATTTAATGGAAACCATACATTTTATAAAAATGGAAAGCATACACTAGAAGCAGTAGATAAAGCGGGAAATAGTTACTCAACGGAATTTGAAATAACAAATATATACTATGAATGTTATGCCGGACTAGAGCACCCAATATATAGTTCAACATATGATAGTTGTCCAATATGTGAGTCATATAAAGGACTAGCAGTAACAAATGCAAAAGACGTATATAACTCAGAGAAACAAGGTGTAAAATATGATAATCCAAGGGGAGCAGAAATAGTAGAATACTATGATGGAATAAAAGAGAACCCTGAGAACGTAAAAGAGTATGATTATGAACTAAAAGTAGTATATGAAGGAAATGAATATAAGACAGGAGTATGGGGAAAATATACAATAACACCAAAGATAATAACAATAGAGGACATACTAGCAACAAACAAAGTCTATAATGGAAATACAACAGTAGTAGTAAGTGGAGGAAGGCTAATAGATGTATGTGAAGGAGATAATCTATACTTCGAATTACCACTAACTGGAGAAGCAGAAGGTAGAAATGTAGGGGAATGGAAAGTAGCAATAGAAGAAATAAAGCTAATAGGAGAAGATGCACCAAACTATATTTTAAAACATCCAACTTATGGGGATATAACAGTAGAAATAACTCCGCGACAATTACATGTAATTAGATTGAATGGAAAAAACAGGGTATATAACGGAAGTACAACAGTAGAGATAATAGGAGGAAAATTCGACAACTTAGTAGAAGGAGACGATGTAGTAGCAACAATACCAGAAACAGGAGAGTCAGAAAGTCCAAATACAGGAACATGGAGAGTAGCAATAGAGGATATAGTTTTATCAGGAAAAGATGTGCCAAACTATACATTCACTCAACCAGAGTATGGAGAAATAATGGTAACAATATCAAAAGAAACGGGACAGCTAATAATAGGCTGTGACAGTAAAAAATATGATAGAGAACTAATAGAGCCATACATAGTAGAGAAGAATACAACATCAGAAGTAACATATAAATACTACAAAGCAGGAACAGATGAAGAAGTAGAAAGACCATATGACTTAGGAGAATATGATGTAATAGGATACGCAGAAACAGATGGAAACTACACAGAAGTAGAAAGTAATAAAGTAACATTTGAGATAACAAAGCCAGATGCACCAACAATAGGAATAGAAAGTAGAGTAATAAAAGTAAATGAGCAGACAGTAACAGCAGAAGAACAACCAGCAGATATGCAGTATGGAGACTTAATAACAATAGAGATAAGGATAAGAAACGAAGGAATAGGAAGCGGATATGCAAAAGAAGTAATAAGCACAATAGCAGATGGAATGGAATTTGTAGAAGACAACGAGATAAACATAGAAAATGGCTGGAAATTAAACGGAAAGAAGGTAACGACAAATAAATACTCATACGAGACAGATATAAACAATGAGCTATATCCAAAGAAATATGATTATATGAATAATGGAGATAAAGATAACCAAGAGGACAATGAGGAAAATAACGCAGAAAATAATCCAGATGGTGACAATAATACAGATCAACAAAATGAAATAACAAGTGGCATCACAAATGATGTAACAGAGGAAAACAAAGGAGAGGCAGCTATAAATATTGTTCCAAATGAAGGTGAAGATACAGAGTATACAGAAGATATTCCAACAGTAGATCAGGATACAGATGAAGATAATGACGGTGTAGTTAAGGAACCTGTTGAAGATGACGATAATGTAGAACAAGATGATGTAGAAGAAAAACCAGAGATAAACACAGGAATACAAAAGTTACAGCTAGTGTTAAGAGTAACAAAACATGATAAAACACATCATAGATTATTATCACAAATAATAGTAGAACAGCAAGATAAAAGAGGAGATATAGTAGAATATACAAGTGAAAATAAAGATAAGAGTAAGAATAGAGTAGAAATGCAGTATACATATACAGACGTACAAATAGAAAAGAGAATAACACAAATATTAACAACAGATAAAACAACAAATACAGTAAAAAAATATGATTTATATCAAGAGCCAGGAAATATAATAAAACTAGAGCTACCAAGTAAAAATATAGGCAATACAAAACTAGATATAATATACGAAATAAAAGTAAAAAATGTAGGAGACCATAATGTAGAAATAGACGAAATAGTAGATGTAATGCCAGAAGGAGTAAGCTTTAGTAAAGAGGGAAACGAAGGCTGGAGTGTAGGAGAAAATGGACATATAGTATATGACGGATTTGAAGAATACATAAGGACAAAAGAAGAAAAGACAGTAAAACTAAAATTAACATATGAACTAGATGAAGAAGGAATGGCGAGAATAGAAAATGATGCATATGTATTAGCAACAGAGGATATAGACGAAAGGATAATAGTTGAGGGAAGTAAAAAGATAGAAGAAACAAATAACTATGCAAAATCAGAATTAATAGTATCGTCAATAACAGGAGAAACAATAATGATATATATAGCATCAATATTAGGAGGAATGTTAATAGTAGTTACAGGAATTTCTTTAATAAAAAAATATATAATATAACAATACAATTTACTAATTAGCTAACTTAATAAATAAAAAATAATTATGAAAATGCACCTTAAAGTTTAGGTTAAATATAGTATGTAAGATTTTAAAAAAATTAAGTAATATACTAAATCCTAAATTTATAAAGTGTATTTTCTTTTTTTTGTAATATTTTTGTAACAGAAAAATAATATTTTATTAAAAAAAATGTCGTAAATAAGTTCCGTAAGTAAGAAAAAAGTGAAATGTGTAATATTTCCAGTTATAGAAAATTAATCCATTGATATTGCATATCCTAGATGCTATTATATTTATTAGAATATTATAACTTTATGGAGAGGGTCTTAAGTGAAGAAAAAGCTTTTAGGAATAATTGTATTTTTTACCACAATAATAATTGTAGTTTCAAAGTTGGCTACAGTTTCTTTAACTGCGTCTAGCGTTTCTTTTACAATTGTACCAGACCCAGAAATTGATGTTGTTTTAACAAAATCTAAAACAAGTACAGATGTAACAAACTTTAAAAATGACTTATTAAATGCACTAGAAGCACAGGGAGTTAACAAAAATTTAGTTAATATTACATCTGTAGAAGCGGAAAATGTTAATATAGCATCTGGATTTAGTTGGCAAAGAGATGTTTCTTCATCTATAGGAAGTATATCTATAGTAAACAATGGAAAAGACGTAGTAATGCAAGGAAATAGGAGTAATCCTGGTAAAAATGCAATATGGATTATTCCAGATGGAAACCAAGAACAAGAATTTAATTTTTCATATAATATAGATTATGGTGATAGCTTTAACGCAGCGGGAATGCTACTTAGGGTTCAACAATCTGGGAATACTTTAACGGGGTATATGCTTAGTTTTAATAATACATCTGGAAACAACTGGTATAGTGCGGCAGGTAGTAATTATGGAGCAATATGGAAATTTACATATGTAATAGGACAAAATAGTACTAATATGACTAAAACATTATTAAAAGGACTTAATATAAATAAAAGTGGTACATTAAACGTAAAAGTTACAGACTCAGAAATAATTGTTAGTGGTGGAGGTGCTGGTACTGTAACATATACCTTTACAGAAGAATATGGAAATGGTTATGGATTTTTCACAGATCACTATTCACATAATTGTAGTAGTATAGGAAGTTTTACATTAAGTGGAATTGGTTTAACTACAACTAAAGTAAGAAAATTTACAGAAGTTTTAAGGGAGCCAGAGTGGAGAGATGGGTCTATAAGAGTTTTAGTTAATGTAAGTGATATGCAAAATGAAGAACTTAATGCAACTAATGTATTAGGAGAGTTAGTAACAAGACTTGTAAATGAAAATATTAACTTTGTTGGTTGGGGAAAAAGTGTTACTCAATCAGAGATAGAAAATATTATAAAGAACAATAATGGAAATGGTAAATTTATAAATAATACTAATTATAGTAACTCAATAACACAAACGGCAATATATATTAAAAGCTTAATAGATCAAGTTGAGCAAAAAGATGATTATATTATATTAAATGATAGAGTAAATATAAATATGTCTCCTCCAGATGCAGCAACTAATACAGCAGATAGTACATATCCATACGGAAAATGGAAAATAGAACATGATTATAACTATTTCGAAAATCATATAGGTCAGTTTGCCCAAACAGGTAGATATATAAATGACTTCATAACAGAATTTGATAAGACTGGTAAATATACTATAACATTTGCAGATAGCCAAATTACGCCTGGTGAAGTCTATGTACATAGAAGACCAACCGCAATTTTAAAGAGTACAAAAAATGGAAACAATATAACATTAATAAGTAATTCTTCAGATTTGGACTCTTATAGTAAGGGAACAAATGGTATAGCAGAAGAAGAATGGAAATATAAGAAAACAACAGATACAAATTGGACAATAGGAAAATTAACTACTATGGATACAACTTCAGATTATGTTGTACAACTAAGGGTAAAAGATTTTCAAGGGGTATGGAGTTATCCAGTAAGTGTTTATGCAACAAACAGAAGTGATGCTCTTCCAATAGCAAGCTTTGCTATTACTAATAGCGAGATAACAAGGTATCAAACTTTAGAAGTAATAGATACATCATATGATCCATATGGAGGAACAATTACGTCATGGACATGGGAACTTTACAAAGGAAGTTCAAAAGTATACTCAGGTAGTACAGTACCTACTCAAGATAAATATAATACTATAGGAGATTATAGTTTAAGATTAACGGTAAAAAATAATAGAGGACTAACATCTGAAACGTACTCAAGAAAATTTAAAATAATAGAAGATAACATTCCGCCAAGTGTAACAATAGAACCACTAGAGTGTGACTGGACACAAAGTGTAGATGTAAGTTTACAATTCTATGATGATGGAGGAAGTGGATTTAAACACTATAAATATGCAATAACAACTAGCCAAGCAACACCAAGTTCATGGAGTAGCAATATAGCAAGTGTAAATGGAAAAGTAACAATAAATACAGACGGAATACAATACTTACACATAATAGCAGAAGACAATGCAGGAAATGTAAGTGAAGACAGGGTTGCAGGACCATATTATATAGACAGGACAGCACCAAGTATAACAGTAACACCACAAAATAGCGACTGGTCACAAGAACAGCAAGTACAGATAAGTTTTAATGATGGAGGAGCGGGATTTAAGCATTATAAGTATGCAATAACGGATAGTAGGGATTCACCAACGTCATGGAGTGAATATATAGAAAAAGCAAGTGATACAATAACAATAAACACAGAAACAGAAAAATATTTGCATATAATAGCAGAAGATAATGTAGGAAATGTAACCGCAGATAATGTAACAGGACCATATTATATAGACAGAACAAACCCAACAATACAAGTAATAGGGGACTTACAAACGATAGTAATAGATGAGTTGACATTGAATTTACAAGCAAATGATGTACCATCAGGAGTAGAAACATTTAAGATGGACGGAGAAATAATATTTAATGGAAACCATACATTTTATAAAAATGGAAAGCATACACTAGAAGCAGTAGATAAAGCGGGAAATAGTTACTCAACGGAATTTGAAATAACAAATATATACTATGAATGTTATGCCGGACTAGAGCACCCAATATATAGTTCAACATATGATAGTTGTCCAATATGTGAGTCATATAAAGGACTAGCAGTAACAAATGCAAAAGACGTATATAACTCAGAGAAACAAGGTGTAAAATATGATAATCCAAGGGGAGCAGAAATAGTAGAATACTATGATGGAATAAAAGAGAACCCTGAGAACGTAAAAGAGTATGATTATGAACTAAAAGTAGTATATGAAGGAAATGAATATAAGACAGGAGTATGGGGAAAATATACAATAACACCAAAGATAATAACAATAGAGGACATACTAGCAACAAACAAAGTCTATAATGGAAATACAACAGTAGTAGTAAGTGGAGGAAGGCTAATAGATGTATGTGAAGGAGATAATCTATACTTCGAATTACCACTAACTGGAGAAGCAGAAGGTAGAAATGTAGGGGAATGGAAAGTAGCAATAGAAGAAATAAAGCTAATAGGAGAAGATGCACCAAACTATATTTTAAAACATCCAACTTATGGGGATATAACAGTAGAAATAACTCCGCGACAATTACATGTAATTAGATTGAATGGAAAAAACAGGGTATATAACGGAAGTACAACAGTAGAGATAATAGGAGGAAAATTCGACAACTTAGTAGAAGGAGACGATGTAGTAGCAACAATACCAGAAACAGGAGAGTCAGAAAGTCCAAATACAGGAACATGGAGAGTAGCAATAGAGGATATAGTTTTATCAGGAAAAGATGTGCCAAACTATACATTCACTCAACCAGAGTATGGAGAAATAATGGTAACAATATCAAAAGAAACGGGACAGCTAATAATAGGCTGTGACAGTAAAAAATATGATAGAGAACTAATAGAGCCATACATAGTAGAGAAGAATACAACATCAGAAGTAACATATAAATACTACAAAGCAGGAACAGATGAAGAAGTAGAAAGACCATATGACTTAGGAGAATATGATGTAATAGGATACGCAGAAACAGATGGAAACTACACAGAAGTAGAAAGTAATAAAGTAACATTTGAGATAACAAAGCCAGATGCACCAACAATAGGAATAGAAAGTAGAGTAATAAAAGTAAATGAGCAGACAGTAACAGCAGAAGAACAACCAGCAGATATGCAGTATGGAGACTTAATAACAATAGAGATAAGGATAAGAAACGAAGGAATAGGATGTGGATATGCAAAAGAAGTAATAAGCACAATAGCAGGTGGAATGGAATTTGTAGAAGACAACGAGATAAATATAGAAAATGGTTGGAAACTAAACGGAAAGAAAGTAACAACAAATAAATACTCATACGAGACAGATATAAACAATGAGCTATATCCAAAAAGATATGCTTATGAGAATAATGAAAATACTAGTCAAGACGATACAAATGACAATACGGGAGATGATACAGAAGAAAATGACGGCGAGACATCTATTGACATTATTCCAGAAGAAAATGTTCCAACTGTAGATCAAGACCCAGTTGAAAAACCTAGTGAAGATAATGAAGGTTCAATTGAAGGTGACGAGAATGAAGAACAAGGCAGCATAGAGGAACCAAATGCAGAAGAAGATGTAGAAGAAATTCCAGATACAGATATAAATCAAGGACAAGAAGAACTAAACACAGGAATACAAAAGTTACAGCTAGTATTAAGAGTAACAAAACATGATAAAACACATCATAGATTATTATCACAAATAACAGTAGAACAGCAAGACAAAAGAGGAGATATAGTAGAATATACAAGTGAAAATAAAGATAAGAGCAAGAATAGAGTAGAAATGCAGTATACATATACAGACGTACAAATAGAAAAGAGAA
>CABVAF010000015.1 GCA_902496295.1 uncultured Clostridium sp. | reverse complement strand
CCCATATTCCACTTACTGTACTTCCATAAGTAAATGCTGGATGGATATTCCAATTCCCTTGTCCACTTGCATTTTGGAACGTTGTTCTTCCTGTTGCACTTTCATTACTTGTTCCTTTCATGAACTCTACTTCTATTGTTCCTGCACTATTTGCTCCTTCTGCTCCATCATCTAGATTTATATCTGCTCCGCTTTGATGGTATCCACTTGTTATGCTATATGCATATCTTGGTATCCATACCCACATACTTCCATCGCTTGTTGTTGCATTTGCCCATTTCTTTGCTGAATAATCATACCACTCTTCATCATCTCCTGTTGTTTCTACCCATGTACTTCCATTCCATTTTATTGGTGTCATTCCCGTTCCTAAATTCGGCGTATTTACTCCTTTTAACTCACTATAACTTCCATCACTTGGTAGTTCAGGCTCTTCTGGTATACTTCCTCCACCTATTCCATTTAACATATTACTCATATAATCTGCCACTTTATTCATCTCTTCTTGTTCATTTGCTATTGCTTGATTTGTTTTATCTGCTGCTTCTCTTGCTTTTGCTATTATTCCATTTTCACTAAATACTAGGCTTATTGTTATTCCTGCCAAAATCAACAAAACTACTATTGTTACAACCAATGCTATTAATGTTATTCCGCTTGTTATTGCATGCTTTTAATGCTTTTTTTGTGCTTTCTACTTTTGTTTTACTCATTACTTTTCCTCCCCAAAATTTCATTCTTTTGTTATTATTTCCTATTTTTCCTTTATTAATCATTTTTTATAAAAACATAGTACTTATTCTCCTGTTTTTCTTATATAATTAATAAATTATGGAATATTTTATTCTTGCATTTTGCATTTTATAGTACAAATTATACCATTTTATCTTACAATTTCATATTACATTTTCTTTACTTTTGCATTACATTTTGGTTGCATTATAATTGCTTGTTAAAAATTCTTTCTAAATTGTCAAAAATTGCATTATTTTGCTTATATTTGTTTACAAATTCATGTGTTTAATATAAAATAACAATAGTAAAAATTAGCTATTTGTGTGCTTTTTAACTAAAACAAGAAAGGGATTGAAACTCTATGTACACATTTATATCGAAAAGTGAAGAAGATACAATTAACTTTGCAAGTGATTTTGCTAAAAATTTAAAAATTGGAGATATTATAATATTATCTGGCGAACTTGGTTCTGGTAAAACCAAGTTTACTCAAGGTGTTTTAAAATATTTTGGTTTAGAAAATGAAATTTCTAGCCCTACTTTTACTATTGTAAATGAATATAATACAGAAGATATAAGTATTTACCATTTTGACTTATATAGGCTTTCAGATATAGACGAATTTTATGCAATTGGTGGAGAAGAATATCTTTCTAATGGTATTTGTATTTTTGAATGGGGCGAAATGCTTGAAGATGTTTTAAAGAAAAATTACACAAAAATTACTTTTAAAAAAGATAATTTAGATAGTGAATATAGAGAAATTTTAATTGAGGAATTTTAAATACTACTAAATTAACAAACTTAAATATAAATACTAAAGGAGATTACTTATGAAAATATTAGGAATAGATACATCATCTAAAAGATGTACAACTTGTATATTAGAAGATAATAACGTAATTATAGAACTACATAGTGACGACGAAAAAACACACTCACAAACTTTAATGCCACTTATAGATAAAATGTTTAAAGAAGCAAACTTAGAATTAAAAGACATTAGCTTACTAGCCTGCTGTATTGGTCCTGGCTCTTTTACAGGTGTAAGAATTGGTATTTCTACATCCAAAGCATTTGCAGATGTCTACAACTTTACAACTGTTGGAGTTAACTCTTTAGAAGGCTTAGCTTACAATATAAAAGAAGAGCTTAATTTATTAGATAATTCTTATATTATCTGCCCTATAATAGATGCAAAAAACGAAAATGTTTATTACGAATTATTTGACAAAAACTATAACGAAATAGAAAAAGCCTCTGCTTGTTCTATTCAAGAATTAATTAATAAATTAAAAGAATTTAACAAAACTGTTTTATTTGTTGGAGATGGAGCTATTACATATAAAGAAACACTTAAAAATTCTTTAAATTCAACTAAATTTTTTGAAGGAGAAAAAAACTTAGCTTCTAGTATAAGTATTGCTAAATTTGCCTATAATAAATATGCAACTGGCAATTATAACTCTTCTCTTTCTCCTATGTACTTAAAAAAATCACAAGCAGAAAGAAGTTTAGAAGAAAGAAAGGATAACTAGATGGATATTAAAATTTCTAAAATGGATGAAAAAGATTTAAACTTTCTTAAAGATATTTTAATAGAGCAATTTGACGAATTTTGGAGTTTTAATACTTTAAAAGAAGAACTTGCATGTACAAACTCATATTACATAGTTGCTAAAGAAAATAATAACATAGTTGGATTTGCTGGAATAAAAAAAATTTTAGATGAAGCCAATTTAATGAATATTGTAACTCAAAAAACTAAAAGAAATTTTGGTATAGCTTCTATGTTGTTGGAAAATTTAATTAATAAATCAATTGAGCTTGGTGCAAACGTTATGACACTTGAGGTTGACGAAAACAACTCCCCTGCTCTACATCTTTATGAAAAGTATAATTTTAAAAAAGTGGGCTTGCGAAAAAAATATTATAATGGTATAAATAATGCAGTTATTATGACAAAAGATTTAAAAAATTTTTAAAATAGTTCAAAATTTATTAAATTTAACACATAAGCTATAAAAATAAAATTGGAGGTAAAACAAATGAAAAACGAATTAAATGCAAAGGATTTAAAAAGCATATGTAATCCTAATATTTTTGATTTTGAAACAACAGATGAATTAGAACCTATTTATAGTGGTATTGGTCAAGACAGAGGCATAAAAGCCCTAGAATTTGGTTTAAATGTAGATGTTAGAGGAAATAACTTATACTTAGAAGGTCCAAGTGGTGTTGGTAAAACAATGTACACTAAAAACTACTTAGACACAATTTCTAAAAAGAAAAAAGTTCCTTCTGACTGGTGCTATATTTACAACTTTGACAACCCTAATGAACCAGTTGCAGTTCCACTACCTGCTGGCGAAGGAAAAGAGTTTAAAGATATAATGGATAGATTTATTACAGATATAAAAAATGATATTAAATCTACTTTTAATAATGAAGAATTTGAACGTGAAAGAACTTTAATAAAACAAGAATTTGATGCTAAGCGTACTGCACTAATGGAACAATTAAATGCAAAATCTGCTGAATATGGTTTTCAAGTAAAATCTTCTCAAACTGGTATATATATGATGCCAATTATGAATGGCAAAGCCATTGCTGAAGAAGAATTCGACAAATTAGATGACGAAACTAAAAAAGAATATGAAGACAAATCAAATATAGTACAACAACACATTATGGAGGCAATTAGCCAAATTAAAGAAATAGAAAAAGAGTCTGAACAAAAAGTTTCTGAATGGCAGTCTAATGTTGCTCTTCTTACAGTAAATGCTCATATAAATTATATTAAAGCAAAATATAAAAGAAATAAAAAAATTGTTAAGTTTTTGGAAAGTATTAAAAAGGATATATTAAGAAATATATCATACTTTGTTGCAGATGATAAAAAAGACCCAAAACAAGCACCTCAACCAAAACCAGATGTAGTACAACCATGGCTTAATTATCGCGTTAATTTGTTTATAGATAATAGTAATTTGGAAGGTGCACCTGTAATAATGGATTCTAACTACTCATATCACAATATTTTTGGTAAATTAGAATATGAAAACTATTATGGTGCTTTAAAAACAGATTTTACAATGTTAAAACCAGGTTTGCTTCATACTGCTAATGGTGGATATATTATCTTCCAAGCACATGATTTATTAAGCAATAATTTATGCTATGAAGCATTAAAGAAAGCTCTACGTTCTAAAGAAATTGGTATTGAAAACACAGCAGATGCTCGCTCTTCTATGGTTATGGTTTCTTTAAAACCTGAGCCTATTCCTTTAAACGTAAAAGTTATTTTAATTGGTGATGATAATATTTACCAAACTTTGCTTGCTATGGACAGCGATTTTAGAAAATTATTTAAAATAAAAGTTGAGTTTGAGGAAGAAGCTCCTAGAAATAGTGAAAATATGAATAAACTAGCTAGATTTGTTAAAAGCTACTGCAACCAAGAAAGCCTACCTCCTCTAGATAAAGAAGCTATGGCAAAAGTTGTTGAATATGCTTCAAAGCTTGCAGATAGCAAAGATAAACTTTCTACTAGATTTAACGATTTAGCACAAATAATTGCAGAATCCGCAACATGGGCTAAACTTGGTCACTCAAAAGTAGTTACTGCAAAATTTATTGAAAAAGCTTTAGAAGAACGTATTGAAAGAGTTAAAAAATACGATTCAAGATATATGGAAATGATAAAAGAAAATACTTTATTAATAGACACTTCTGGTTCTAAAGTTGGGCAAATAAATGGTCTTACTATCATGAATGTTGGAGACTATACATTTGGTAAGCCTGTTAAAATTACAGCAAACACATATACTGGAAGAAGTGGTGTTGTAAACATTGAAAGAGAAGTTGCACTTTCTGGCTCTTCTCACTCTAAAGGTGTTTTAATACTAAGTTCATATATTGGAGAAATGTTTGCGCAAAACATTCCCCTATCTTTAACTGCTAGTGTATGTTTTGAACAATTATACAACGGAGTTGATGGAGACAGTGCATCTAGCACAGAACTTTATGCAATACTTTCAAGCTTGTCTGGTATTCCTATAAATCAATCAATAGCTGTAACAGGCTCTGTAAACCAAAAAGGCGAAATTCAACCAATTGGTGGAGTTAATGATAAAATTGAAGGTTTCTTCCAAGTATGTAAAATGCGCGGACTAGATGGTTCACATGGAGTTATAATTCCAAAACAAAATGTTATGAACTTAAACCTTTCAGACGAAGTAATTACAGCTGTAAAAGAAAAGAAATTCCACATTTACGCTATAACAACAATTGAAGAGGGAATTGAAATATTAACAGGTGTTCCTGCTGGAAAAAGAGATTCTAATGGTAACTTCCCTGCTGGTAGCATAAATTATCTAGCATCTGAAAAGCTAAAGAAATTTGCTAGGTTAGTAACAGAACAACGTGGTTGGAGCTGGTAAAGTTGCTTTAAATATATTATAAGAAAGTAAATACTTTAATAAGTATTTACTTTCTTATTTTTTTATATCATTACAACAATTTGTACTATTTTTTCTTTTTATATAAGGTCATGCACTTTTAAAATCATTAAACATATAATTTGTTATAGTGATTTTGGAGGTGTATTATGCTTTCTATTTCTTTAGGTGGATTTTTAGCTTTTTTACAGTCTGCTGTTTTCTTAGTCGGTTATATTTCAAATAATAGCCTTTTCCCCGAACCTTTAAGTAGTGAAGAAGAACAAAAATACTTAGAATTATTAAAAAATGGTGACGAAGAAGCCAGAAATATATTAATAGAAAAAAATTTACGTTTAGTTGCACATGTATGTAAGAAATATTCTTCTACTAATATAGATTTGGACGATTTAATCTCAATTGGAACAATAGGTTTAATAAAAGGAATTAATAGTTTTGACCCTTCTAAAAGTGTAAAACTTTCTACTTATGTTTCAAGGTGTATAGATAACGAAATTTTAATGTTCTTACGAAGTAATAAAAAACTTGGTGCAGAAGTATTTTTAGAAGATCCTATAGGCAAAGACAAAGACGATAACACAGTTACTTTGCAAGAGGTTTTAGAAAATAATGAGAAAAACATTGAAGATGAAGTTGACCTAAAGTTTAAGATAAAAAAGTTATATCAAAAAATGAAAGATGTTTTAAAACTTAGAGAAAAAACAATTTTAGAATTAAGGTTTGGTTTAGATGGCAACAAGCCTAAAACTCAAAATGAAATTGCAAAGTCTATGGGCATAAGTCGTAGCTATGTTTCTAGAATTGAAACTAAAGCTATTGAAAAATTAGCTAAAGAAATAAAAGAATAATAAATAAAGAGGGAATTTTATTCCCCATTTATTTATTATTCTCCTAATTTTGGTATTAGCCTATATTTTATTAAAATAATACTAACTATCAATACTATATTTAAGTATTGTTTCTATTTATCTGTTCTTTGGTATATTTGTTATTTACTATTATATATATAATTCCTAAATACAATAGTAATACTAAAAAACTACTCAAGAATATTCTTCCTGTTGCATTATGCTCTTCTATAATATTAGAGACCTCATAATCTAAATCATCATAGTATACTTTTTTATATTTTATCTGAAAGTATGGCTCAATATAAAGTATTTCAAAATTTCTACTCGTATCTCTCCAACGTTCTGTTTTTAAGATTAATATTAATGAATCTCCTTCTATATTAAGTTCATTATTTATTTTTTCGTTACTACTAAATAAAATTACATAATTTTCAATATATAATTTAAAACTATATATCATACAAAAAACGATTAAAATTGTACCGGATATTATTAGTAATATTTTTATTTTTTTATTCATTATTCTCCTTTATTGTAACCAAATTTATAAATCCATTCTCTTTATTATAATTAATATCTACATTGTATTCGCCTTTTTCATTTGTAATTAGGCCACTTAAATCATTATAATCATTATCTTGTATCATATCGTATTTTTGACTATTAAATAGTACATCTACTTGATAATATTTATTATTATAATTACATTTGTTTGATTTGTTAATGTATTCTAATATATTAAGAATATAGTTATAGTCATACTTTCCAACACAAAATTGCTCATAAAATCTATTATGATTCTGTAAATCTCTATTTGTAATTTGCATATTTTTATTTATATAATATCCTCCAAATGCATAGTTACTTTCTTCTTTATATAAGGAAACATACTTAAATAGTAAAACAGATAATATTACTATAATTATTAAAGCTATTGCTATGATAACTTTAATTACTAAACTTTTATTTTTCATTTTTTATTCTCCTACATATTTTTTTAAATTTTCCAATTGCTTTTTGCAATCACTTATTCCTAGGTCGTACATTGCTTGCAATTTATCTACATCTTTTTCTATTCTCTTTAGCTTTAAATCTTTTGATGGTCTTATTACAAATATTTCTTTTTTATTTTCCATATCTATAATTTTTTCTACAGTATCATTGTATTTTTTATATCTATTCTCCATTGTTTCTATTAAGTTAGGATATTTTTTGTATTTAACTTTTGCAACAAGGCTATTTGGTTTTTTCTTTCTATATTCTATTGGTCTTGTAAGAACAACTATTATTTTGTCATATCCCATACTTTTACATTTTTCTACTGGTATACTGTCTGAAACTCCACCGTCTAAGTACCTTTTCCCGTCAATTTCTACTATTTTAGAAACAATTGGCATAGCAGATGTTGCTCTTAGAAGTTCCATTTGTTCAAATACATTAGTAAGTTTTAAATATTCCGCTTCCCCAGTTTCTATATTCGTAACTGTTGCCCAAAAGTTGGTATTAGACCTTTCAAATGTTTCCTCATCAAATACATCTATTTTAAAGGGAATTTCATAATAAGCAAAATCTTTATTTACTATATTTCCTGTAGTAATAAAAGACCTCATCCCCATATACCTTTTGTCTTTAGCAAACTTTTTATTATATCTTATAGCTCTTCCTTTTTGTTTTGATAAATAGTTTACTCCAAAAAGCACACCAGCTGACACACCAATTATCCCATCTACTTTTATATTATTATCCAAAAATACATCTAATACTCCAGCGGTATATAATCCTCTCATTGCTCCGCCTTCTAATACTAACCCTATGCTCATTTAATCACTCTTTTCTATCTTTCTTCCTCATCTTCTCGATTAATTTCTTTATCTATTAAAGTATCTATTCCTACTGTTAATGCACCCATAGCCTCATATCCTTGAACATGTATTGCTATCCATTCTAAATAATCTTCTGGCATTTCATTAGAACCATAATATTTTCTGTAGAACTGAAATTGTGGGTCATTTTCTACATCCTGCAATGTAATTCTTCCTTTTCTTTTTATAGTATCTAACAATGTAACATGGTCTGTTAAGTAAATTTGTTTAAGTGACTTTTGTTCATCTCTTATAGCAGCAAATGCCCATCCTAATTCTAATGCAACAGTATCACCCATATATCCATTTTTATTGCATACAACAAATGCATCTGCTGAATGTATTTTATCCATAAACCTTTGTTGTACATCAAATGGGTTTTCTTCTTCTTCACCTTGAAATAATACATAATTATATTTGGAATCTACTTTACTTTTTGCTGCATCCTTTAAAGGTGCTAGTACTGTATGCCCACTTTTTTCTAATTTATCATGTAGCTGATTAATATCATTTAAAAACTTATGATAGCTACCACCTATTACTATTCTCATATTTTAACTCTTTCCTTTCAAGTTTTAGTTAATTTTATCACACTATAATTATTTTTCAATATTCTATCATATTTTTACTTAATAAACATATTTATTACAAGGAGGATTGAATTTTCTTGAAGTTTTTGATTGATTATTTAAAAGGAATTGCATTAGGTGCAGGAGCAATACTTCCAGGTATTAGTAGTGGCGTACTTTGTGTAATTTTTGGTTTATACGAAAAATTAATAGATAGTGTTTTAAATATTTTTAAAGACTTTAAAAATAACTTTAAATTTTTACTTCCTATTTGTCTTGGAGGAATTACCGGTATATTATTATTTGGTAAAATTTTAAAATATCTTTTCAGTACATATCCAATGCAAACAAAATTTGCTTTTATAGGCTTAATTATTGGATGTATTCCAATTTTATTTAAGAAAGCTAATGCCAAAAAAGGCTTTAGATTACATTACTTAATCTATTTAATTATAGCATTTCTTATGGGAGTACTTTCAATTATATTAGAACAATTTTTAGGAAGTAACATTTCTTATGAGGCAAATACAGGTTACATATTTTTAGTTATAGCAGGATTTTTTATGTCTATTGGAATTGTTGTACCTGGAGTTAGCAGTAGTGTTATTTTAATGACATTTGGCATATATTATGAATATTTGGATGCTATTTCCACACTAAACTTAAGTATATTAGTTCCATTAGCAATAGGTGTTATTCTAGGAGGATATTTATTTTTAAAGATAATTAAATATCTTTTGGAAAATTATTTTCCAGAAACATTTTATGCAATAATTGGATTTGTTTTAGGTTCTGTATTAATTTTATATCCTGGATTTTCATTTAACACTACTGGAATTATATCTTTGTTGTGCTTTGCTGTTAGTTTTATTATATCTCTTCAATTTGAAAAGCTAGAATGAAATAAATCATTCTAGCTTTCTACTTTTCATTTTATATATTAAACTTGTTTTACTACTTTACATGGATTTCCCACAGCAACTGAGTTATCTGGTATACCTTTCGTAACTACACTTCCTGCTCCAATTACTACATTATCTCCTATCTTTACACCTGGCAATATGGCTACGTTGCCACCTATCCAAACATTGTCTCCTACTTCTATCGGTTTTGCATATTCTAAATATTGTTTTCTTAAATTTACATCTGTTGGGTGACCTGAAGTGTAGAAGGAACAATTGGGACCTATTAAAACATTGTCCCCAAATTTAACTTTATTTGCATCTAATATTACTAAGTTATGATTAGCATAAAAGTTTTTACCTATTTCAATGTTGTAACCATAATCACATATAAAAGGTTGTTCTATTAGAAACTCCCCTTTTATATTGCCAATTATCTTTTTCATTAGTTCATTACGTTTTCCTATATTAGATGGCTTTGTATTATTATATTCAAAGCAAATATCTTTTACTCTTGTTCTTTCTTTTATTAGCTCCTCATCATGGTCTGCATCATATAATTCTTGTGCAAGCATTTTTTCTTTTTCTGTCATGGTTACACCTCACTATTTTTTTCTTCTTAAAATCCACCCATTTTCTACTTTTATAGGTAAATGCATTTTTACACTTTGACCTGCTTTTCCTGGATTTACTGTTTCAATTTCTTCTCCTGTTTCTGCATCCCATAGTTTATCTATTGTAAATTCTATAGCATCTATTTTATTTGGTATTAATATTTCCATTGTGTCTCCAACACTTAATTTATTACGTATTTCTACTAATGTTTTATCTTCATTATATTCTGTTACTTTTCCTCCAAACTCATAGTGTGCATTATACTGCTTTCCTTCATAGTCTTGGAAATCATTATTATTTCTATCATTAAAATAAAATGTTGTAAGTCCACGTGTTTTAGTTTTTTCTAGTTCAGATAAGTATTTTGTATAATCGTATTTATCTGGGTTCTTGCAATAATCATCTATTGCATTTCTATATGCATTTACAACTGACGCTAAGTAATATTCTGTTTTTAGTCTTCCCTCAATTTTTATACTATCTACACCCATATCTACAATTTCTGGTATTTCTTTAACTAAGCATAAATCTTTAGAAGAAAAAATGTATGTACCTTTTTCGTCATGTTCAACTGGCATTAAATTTCCTGGATTATTATGTTCTTCTACATAAACATTATACGCCCATCTGCAACTTTGTGCACAATCTCCTAAATTTGCACTTCTATTTGCTAAAAAATCACTTAAAAAGCATCTTCCAGAATATCCAAAACAAATTGCTCCATGAATAAAAATTTCTACTTCTAGGTCTTTTTCTCTATTTTTTATTATATCTTTTATTTGTTCTTTATTTAATTCTCTACCTAGTATAACCCTTTTTGCACCATTTTTATACCAGAAGTTAGCTGTATGGTAACTAACTGTATTTGCTTGTGTACTTACATGTATTGGTATGTCCGATGCTTCTTCTTTTATTACATCAATTACTCCACCATCTGCTGCAATTATTGCATCTACCTTTAATTTATTTAACATTCTTGCTTGTTTTCTTATTTCCTCATATGTATTGTCCCAAGCATAAATATTAATTGCCGCATGTACTTTTTTTCCTATGCTGTGCGCATATTCTATTGTTTTTGCTAAATCGTCGTCATCTACTTCTGCTCTACTTCTAAGTGATAATGAGGATGTTCCGCAATATACTGCGTCTGCTCCATACATAAATGCTGTTTTTGCCTTTTCAAAAGAACCTGCTGGTGCTAATAATTCTGGTTTTTTCATAAAAATTTCTCCTTCTTTTTAGAAATTATTGATAAGTACTAACTTCCTAAATTTCAATTTTATAATTGCACATTTTCATGCAAAATAAGCAATTATAATAATATCATAATTGCTTCTAATTTTCAAGGCAAAGAATTATTAGCTTAAGCTTTTCATCATTTCTTTAGTGTATTCTAGAGTCATTCCCTGTGCTGTTGAAAGGCGTCCTTCTTTTAAGTGTATAAATAAAGCATTGCTAATTGAAATACCTCCACATAAAGTTAAACATTTTCCATCGCTCAAATAATTGTCTAACTCTTCGTCAGAAATATTATCCACACTCATCCTCGCAATATCTGTAATATTGATACTTTGAAGAATTCTACCTCTTTCTGCAAGAAATACTGTATTTCCTGTATATGCATATACATCTTCCGAGCCTCTCATGCTACTAATAAGTTTACGTGCATCTTCAATTGTTTTTGGCTTTCCATACATCTTTCCATTAAATACAATGTTCTGATCAGCTGCAACAATAATCCTCTTACCTCTATCTTCTGTTAGTTTCAAAACTGTTTGAGCCTTACGCATAGATATTTCTGCCAATTGATCTCTAAAGGATTTTGACTCATCTGGTGTTTCATCTGCATTACTAACAATAACTTCAAAAGGAATACTACTGTCAATAAGTTGTTGTTTACGAACAGCAGATTTTGACGCCAAAATTACACATGGTTTTCTTTCATATAAAATTCTTGGTTCCTCTAATAATTCTTTCATAATTATTTCCTCCATTTATAATATTCTTTTAATGTTTTCTCTATCATTTCTAACGCTTCTTGTTCTGTTGCATATTTTATAATTTTATACACCATAGGTGTTCCTAATGGCATTCTACTCACTTTATCTTCCTCGTGATAAACAAGAATAATAGGTATTTTTCTATAATTTGCTCTTTCTATTTCTTGACCTACTCCAAGAGAAGGACGCCCTATATATGCTATTAGCACTTCTGATTTCTCTATCTGCTTAATATCTTCGAAATAAACTTCTTTTGGATTTCCATTAGGATCCTTCTCTGCCTCTGTTTGAATATGTGGAATATATGGTATAAATCCCGATTTTCTAACTGCTTCTCCTATACTTTCATAAAAACTTTTACAGTCACCATTAGTAAGAGCTCCTGATATATAAATTTGTTTACTCATATGTGATTCTCCTTTATTTTCATAATATAAACTGTATATACAGTCCCCTGATTATTTTTACTTTCTATTTTCAACAATATACATCATTTATTTTATAAAATCAAGTATTAACAATTGTAATTAATAATTAAAATTTTTATACTATTGATAATATCCATCCAACTATTTGTTTCTTTATAAAAAAATATTCTTCCTTTTCAAATTGCATATTTGATATACAATATTTTTTGCTTGAAATGTGTGAGCAGAACATACACTCATTTAAGTTATTACAATCTTGTATAAAAAATGAATTACTAATTTTAGCTGAGCAAATTACATTATAACTATTACTACAACTATTTGAATCATCCACTCTTAAACAGTAGTTACATTCTGCACTTCTTTGGCTCGCAATTACTCCTTGACAGTTTCCACATCCATCAGAAAATAATATATCTCTGCACCCTCTACAGTCGGTACACATATATACATTTTCGCTTCTATAAATTGGATCACTTTTCGCTACATTTACTGAGTCATATATTCTTTCTGTAGTTGTATAATTTACTTTTCCCCAAATTTTTAATAGCTCAGCTAAATTACTAAATTCTTTTTTCTTTAACATCCATCCATACTTTTCATCATATCTCTCCATATTTCTTTGCGTTATAAATTGCTTAGCATTTACCGAGGATGTCCACGTACTTTCTCCTGTTAAACTATCTTTTACTTCTTGAGGTAGCCTTATATCAAAAGCAAATTTTTTAATAAGACTTTCTAATGGAAATGGACATTTTTGTTTAAATATATTTAAAAATATTTCGTCTACCATATTTTTAGCTTTCATTTCATCCATTATTTGTCACCTTCTTTCTTGAAGAAGATTGAGATAGCATCAATTCTTTTAAATTAATGTTATTATTATCTATACTAAATTCTATGTTTTTCTTTATAGGCTCATTTAAAATCTCTTTTTTAGCAAATATAGGATATGTATTTAGTATTTGGTTTTTTATTAATTTCGGAATTGGAGTAAAGTCAAGAGTTTTAGCCTTAAAAGCATGTAAAATTTCTCCATTACTACTTATTCTTAAAATACATTCTCTATTTTTTAACTCTGACAAAAACTTATTTTTTAAATAGCTTAAATTTTCTGGTAATTCCATTTGAAGCGTTGGTCCAAGTGTTGCTGCATCTGCTTTTGACAATCTAAAAGCATAATAGTTAACTACATTTGATAATATAGATGATTGTAGTTCCTTACTTATTTGGTTAAAATATTGTTGAGCTAGCACTAGTGATAAATTATATTTTCTCGCTTCAGATAAAAATCTTCGTAATATTGGTTTTTCTACTACAGAGACTTCGTCTATTATAAATATTATATGTTCATCGAAACTGTAGGCTTGAATTAATTGTAAAATCTGCCTCATTACTAGTCCTGCTACTGTTTTTGTAATTTTTTCTCCCAATGTAATTTGATTTAATGAAAATATTGTCACAAAATTTTCATTTATACAGCTTTTTAAGTCTTGTACGTTTTCTTGATATCTAAATGCTGGTAAAGCTTGCATTTCATCTATAAACGATAATATAGGCGAAATTGCTTCTTGGTAAGACTTATTTTTTAGTTCATTAAAATCATTTAAAAAGAATTCTTTTATATTTTCTGGCACATCATCTGTTAATAATTTGCTTCTAAAAGCTAAATCAAGTATTAATCTTCTTAGTGAATTAAAGCTAAGCATGTTTTTTTCTAGAAGTAACGCTATACTATGACGTAATACTCTTTCTAATTTAGAATTATATTGATCTTGAAATAAATTCTTAAATAACTCTAAAGTAAGCTCTGTAGATGCAACCATATTTGTGTCAGAATTTTTAAATAAGTCTATACTTCCTTCTAAATTTTTAAAATCTAAGATTCTGCATTCATCTAAACCACCTATATCGTTTTCTAATGCAGCATGTGGATCTATTACAACTATTTTATAATTTTCTTTTAATTCATTTTTGCTTATATTTGTTATTAAGGAACTTATAAGCTTAGATTTACCTGTTCCACTAGAGCCAATTATCATAGAGTGTCTATCAAAATCATAATTGTTTAAACTTAGATAGTTATCTCCTGCTAAGTATGGAAATGCATCTACTTTTAAAAGTGCATTATCTTTATTATTATTATTAAAAATATGTATAGATTTTTGTATATTTAAGTATTTACTTGCTTCTTTAGAGTAAAAAAACCTATTTCTGTTTGAAAAATCTATGCTTGGTAGTATATATGGAACATTAAATATTGCTTTTTTACAAATTATTTTTCCATTTGCTTTTTCAAAAAATAAATGTGTTGTAGAAAAATAATTATCCCTTTTATATGGAAATATTTTTACTTTTGTCCAAGTTAACTTTCTATTATGTTTTACTTCGTTCTTATCATATATATCTAATACACATTTTTGTTTTGAAGTAATTATATATGGTAATGAATTATCATAGTCTTCTGGAAATTTAAATTCCTCTTCATCTATTTTTTTAATTAAAAAATCACTTAATGAATTAATAATAGTAGGTAAAACACAATTTGTTTCTACATAATAATGTACCTTATTTAATTCTATATTTATATAAAAATTCCAACTATAAAATAGCTTGTTAAAACTCGAAATTGCATAAATTAATTGTAGCCATGACTTTTTTTCTACATTACCAGATGTTAAAAATACTTCTGATATATATTTTTTCATTTTCTATCATTCCTCCTGTAGGATTAACTTTTTTAACCTACAATATAAGGATAACACAACAAATAAAAAAACAACTGACTTTTCTATTATAAAAAAAGTCAGCTATCTAAATTAATTTATACATATATAAATATTTTTAACTCTCTATTGGCACTAAAAAATCTGTTATATTATCGTGGTAATATTCAAGTTCTGGCAATTCTCTTAGATTATATTGACAACTTGGCAGAAAACTTTCATAAAACTCATTTGTTACTTTTTGTATTTCTTCCGCTTCCTGCGACTGTATTGTAAATTTTAAATATCTTCCTCCTGCAATCTTATGCTCTACAAATTCTGGTATTTTTTTCTTATATAATACCCAATATTCATAATAATCGCTTTCAAATCTGTCCTCATATACAGTCATTCCATAGTTTATTTCACCATATTTGCTAGAGTATTTATTATATATATCTTTATAAAGTTTTGGAGCATCATAAGGAATTTTATCATGTGTAGTTTTTATTCCTTTGCCATAAAGAGTTATAGGTTCTCTTTCTATTATACTATATTCCATATTAGGTATTTCTTTTTCTTCTTCACTAAGAACAATTTTAGGATATACCTTAAGCCCATTTGGATTTTCTTTTACCATGCTTGGTTTAATACCATGGAATTTTTCAAATGCTCTAGAAAAAGATGTTGCATTGTCATATTGGTATTTTACCGCTAAGTCTACTATTTTCTCATCAGTTGTGCATAAATCCATTCCTGCGTTTGAAAGTCTACGTTTACGAATATACTCTACTAATGTTATATTACATATAAAGTTAAACAATACTTTCATTGTATATTCATTTACTCCCAATATTTTAGCAAGTTCACTATATTCAATATTATCGTCTAAATGTTTTTCTATATATTCTATCATTTCATTTATATTATGGTATGTATTCATATATATTTTCCTCTACAATATAATTAATTTATTATTTTTATATCATATAAAGAGCTTATTTTCAATAACACACTTAAATTCTATAATAATTAATTCTTTAAAATTGGATATCATATACATATTAAAATTTACTTAAGATAATTTACTTTTTTATAAATTTCTGCTATTATAGTATTATTGAGTAAAAGGGAGTGAAAAAAGTTGGCTGATGAAGAAAGCTTAAACGAAACAAAAGAAGTAGAAATAAAAGAAACTCAAAATAATCAATTAGTTGTAATAGACAAAAACAGCGAAAGAAATAAGTTATATAATTTATTTTTATTTTTCCTTATATTCTCTATAATTGGATGGATTTGCGAAACAGCTTACACCTCTATACAATTAGGTCTAACTAAAAGAGGATTTTTGCTTGGTCCATATTGTCCAATATATGGTTGTGGAGCAGTAATGCTTATTGTCGCGCTATCTTACATGGAAAAACAAAATACTTCCCATAAATATTTAAAATTGTTTGTTGGTTGTATGGTAGTATTTACTTTATTTGAATATGTTACAGGATATGCATTAGAAGCACTTTTTAAAATTCGTTGTTGGGATTATCCAAATGACTTTATGAATATTAATGGACGTGTTAGTTTGCTATATTGCTTTATGTGGGGAATTGCTGGTATTCTATTTACAAAATTATTATACCCTCTTTATAAAAAAGGATGTAAACGTTTAGATAAACTAAATTTTGCTACAAAAAAAGCAATTGTATATGTATGTGCATTTGTATTTATATTAGATATTTTGCTTTCTTGCATTAAATATTTATCTTAATAAAATTATTAATCTAAAAAGCATAATTTATATAAAAAATAATACATTAAAGTAATTTTTATAAAGTAACTTTAATGTATTATTTTTATATTTGACCTTGCTTTATTATAATTGTAGAACATATCTATGCTATCATAAAGATTTTATAGTAAATTCTGTTAATTAGAATTTACTTTTGTTATTGCTAATCCATCTCCTACTTCTAAAATTTCAGTTTCTAAAGTTGGATTTTCTGTTATTTCAGCAATATACTCTCTTAAGTTTCTAACTGCTGTTCTTTGTTTATGTTTATTATAGTCACTCATAACATACCCTTTATATAATATATTATCTGCTATAATATATCCATCTTTTTTTACTAATCTTAGTGCTTCTTTTAAGAAAAATGGATATTTTCCCTTCGCAGCATCTATAAAAATTATATCATACTTTTTATTAATTGTAGGTAAAACTTCTACTGCGTCACCTTCAATAATATTAATTTTTCCTGCTACACCTACTAATTCTATATTCTTTTTTGCTTCTTCTACTCTGTCATGTTCTCTTTCTATTGTATCTATTAATCCATTATCTACAATATACTTAGAAAAGCACATAGCGGAATATCCTATAGCAGTACCTATTTCTAATACAAATTTAGGCTTTATTTTATTAAGCAGGTCTCCAACTACTTTTAATGTATCATTCATAATAATTGGAATATGTTCTTCTAATGCTTTTTTCTTTATTCTTTCTAATTCTGATTCATTCATTATTTTATCTCCTGCCCCAATCTCTAAGCTGACTCTGTTTTTTTGGTTGTCTCTCTTTTAGCTTTTTCCTTTTTTGATGTTTCTTTATTATTATTTATTACAAGCCTTGGTGGTTCGTTATTTTTTACTGTTTCCTTAGTAATTATGCATTTTTCTATATTTGGGTTAGAAGGTATTTCAAACATTATATCTCTCATTATTTCTTCAATAATTGATCTTAAACCTCTAGCACCAGTTTTTCTTTCTATTGCCTTATCTACTATTAAATTAATAGCTTCTGGCTCAAATTCTAGTGTAACATTATCAAGTTCGAATAATTTTTGATATTGTTTTACTAATGCATTTTTAGGTTTTGTTACAATGTTTGCTAAAGCTTCTCTATCAAGCTCATGCAATGTTGCAATTATTGGAAGTCTTCCAACAAATTCTGGAATTAATCCAAATTTTAATAAGTCCTGTGGCAATAACTCTTTAAATATTTCATATTTGCTTTCTTCTTTTTCGCTTTTTATTTCTGCTCCAAAACCTATTGCTTTTTGTGCAGTTCTTTCCTTTATAATTTTTTCTAATCCTTCGAAGGCACCACCACATATAAATAATATATTTTCTGTATTTATTTGTATTAACTCTTGATGTGGATGTTTTCTACCACCTTGAGGTGGTACAGAAGCAGTTGTACCCTCTACAATTTTTAGTAATGCTTGTTGTACTCCTTCTCCACTAACATCTCTTGTAATTGAAGGATTTTCTGATTTTCTAGCAATTTTATCAATTTCGTCTATATAAACAATTCCTTTTTCTGCTTTTTCTACATCATAGTCAGCAGCTTGAATTAACTTTAACAAAATGTTTTCAACATCTTCTCCAACATATCCAGCTTCTGTTAATGTAGTTGCATCCGCTATAGCAAACGGAACTTTTAAAGTTCTAGCTAATGTTTGTGCAAGAAGGGTTTTTCCACTTCCTGTTGGTCCTAACAACAAAACATTACTTTTTTGTATTTCTACATCAGATTCTTTTTGATTATTTATACGTTTATAGTGATTATATACAGCAACAGAAAGTGTTTTTTTAGCATCTTCCTGCCCTATAACATATGAATCTAATACTGCTTTAATTTCCTCTGGAGTTGGTAATTTTTCTTGCTTATTTATTGTATATTCTGTTTCATTATTTTCATATAATTCATCTTCTACTATATTTGAGCATACTTTTATACATTCATTACAAATGTATACTCCAGGACCTGCTATAATTCTCTCGACACTATTTTGTGATTTACCACAAAATGAACATCTTACCTCTTTGTTTTTTGTGCTTTTAGCCATTTTTAGCTTCCTTTCTAAAATTTATGCTTAAATTATTACATGATTTTTCTTATGTTTTAATCATAAATTTTTATTTAATCTTATTATTTTCTTTTTTCCATAATTCCATCTATAAGACCATATGCCAAAGCTTCCTCTGCTGTCATATAATGATCTCTTTCTGTATCTCTGTTAATTACATCTAATGGTTGACCTGTTTTTTCACTTAATATTTTATTTAATTTTTCTCTTGTTTTAACCATATGATCTGCATGAATTTTTATTTCTGTTGTTTGACCAGAAAGTCCTCCTCCTGCAATTAATGGTTGATGTATTAAAATTTCTGAATTTGGTGTTGCAAATCTTTTTCCTTTTTCTCCACAAGCTAATAATACTGATCCCATGCTTGCTGCCATTCCTATGCATATTGTAGAAACTGGGCATTTTATGTAATTCATCGTATCTACTATTCCCATACCATCTGTTATAGATCCACCTGGAGTGTTTAAGTATAAACTTATTTCTTTATCTGGATCTTCTGATTCTAGGAATAATAATTGTGCTATTACTAAACTTGCTGTTGTTGCATTAACTTCCTCTCCTAAAAATATTATTCTATCTTTTAAAAGTCTTGAAAAAATATCGTATGATCTTTCTCCCTTTGCTGATTGTTCAATTACATATGGTACTAAACTATTTCTCTCTAACATATTTATCCTCCTATTAATTATATTAATTTTATTTAAAATAGTTATAATATTTGTTTCTTTATATGTATAAATTTATAACACAATTACATTATAATAATATATGTAATATTAGTCAACTGTAAAATTTACAACATAAAGGCTATATAAAGTATTAAACTATACAAAAAAGTTAGTGGTAGTACTAATATTAAATATTAAAATCACCCCTAACTTTTATTTCGACTATTTCTTCATTTTTGCATTATCTAATATGAATGCAATTGCTTTTTCATATTTCATGTTATCTACTATATAATTTTTAAATCCTTCATTTTTTGATAACTCTTCTTCACTTCTGCCATAATTTTTAGCCATTTCTTTTACTTTTTCTTCTATTTCTTTTTCTTCTGGCTTAATGTCTTCTGCTTTAATTATTGCTTCTAATACTAATCTAGATTTTACAGCTTTATTAGCTTGTTCATCAAATTCTTTTCTTAAACTTTCATTTGTCTTGTTAGTTAATTTTAAATATTGGTCTAAAGTTAATCCTTGATATGAAAGTTTGTTTTCAATATCTTTAACCATATTATCTATTTCTGTTTCAATCATTCCAGATGGAATGTCTACTTCTACGTCTTTGCAAACAGCTTCTATAGCAGCTTCTTCTGATTCGTATTTAGCTCTTTCTTCGTTTTCTTTTTCCATTTTTGATTTGATATCTGCTTTTAAGTCTGCTAATGTATCAAATTCACTAACATCTTTTGCAAAATCGTCATCTATTTTTGGTAATTCTTTTTTCTTAATTTCATGTAGTTTTACTTTGAATGTAGCTTCTTTTCCAGCTAAATCTTTAGAGAAATAGTCTTCTGGGAAAGTTACTTTTATGTCTTTCTCTTCATCAACCTTCATTCCTATAATTTGATCTTCAAATCCTGGAATAAATTTGTTACTTCCTATTTCTAATTCTTGGTTTTCAGCTGTTCCGCCTTCAAAAGCAACTCCATCTATAGAGCCTGCGAAATCAATTATAGTAATATTTCCTTTTTCTACTGGCTTGTCTTCTACATTAACTAATCTTGCATTGTGTTCTGCCATATGTCCTAACTCATGTTCAACATCTTTGTCAGATACAGTATACTCTATTTTCTTTAATTCTATACCTTTATATTTTCCAAGTTTAACTTCTGGTTTTACTTGAACAATTGCTGTAAATTTTAAATCTTTTCCTTTTTCCATTTGGCTAATGTCAATTTGAGGTCTGCTAACAGCTTCTACATTGTTTTCTTTAATTGCCTCATCATATATATCTGGAACTAATTCATTAAAAGTATCCTCATAAAAAATACTTGAACCATATGTTCTCTCTACTATAGCCATTGGTGCTTTTCCTTTTCTAAAGCCTGGTATTGTAAAATATTTAGCAGTTTTTGTATAGACTTTCTTCATAGCCTCATCAAACTTTGCTGCTTCTATTTCAAAACTTAACTTTACTTCATTTTTGTTTTCTGTCTTTTCTACTTTTACACTCATTTCTTTCAACCCTTTCAAAATATTTAGCTTAATTATTATATCACAAATATAGGTTATGTCAATAGTTTCGCGTTATTTATGTTTAATTTTGGAAATTGATAATAAGCTGATATCGCAAAAAAAACATTCAGGTAAAACTCTGAATGTTTTTGACTTTAATAATCTATAATAAATTATTCTGCTGATTCTGAACTTTCTTCAGCTTCAGGAGCTTCATAAGCATCTAATATAGCTTTTTGAATTTTCTCTCTTGTCTCAGCATTGATTGGATGTGCTATGTCTCTATATTCTCCGTTTGGAGTTTTTCTGCTTGGCATAGCAATAAATAATCCATTTTGGCTTTCGATAACTT
>CABVAF010000014.1 GCA_902496295.1 uncultured Clostridium sp. | reverse complement strand
CTCTCATTTATCATATTTGATTGTAGCTTTTGTATTAGTTTATCTTGTTGTGTATTTTTATCTTGTATGTCTGATATGTTATCTTCTATATTTGTTATTAAGTTGTCATATTCCTGAGCTTTTGCATCTAATTTGTCCCAGTTGTCATTCATAGATTTATCTACATTAAATTCTGAATTTAAATCTGTTTCATTTGTTGTATCCCATTTGAATAATTTTAAAAAGGGTGTTAATAATGACATATCATTTCTCCTTTTCATTTAATTTTTGTTCTAATTCATCTATCTTATTTTGTAATTGCTCTACTTTTTGATTTAATTCTTGTATAGCTTTTGTGGCTGTTGCTAATAGAGGTAATTCATTTATATAGTATTTTTCATCTTCTTTTTCATCTTTTGGTTTTATTAATACAAAATTTTTGTCTATTTCTTCTAGCTCTTGTGCAATATATCCTATATTGTACTGTTTACCATCATCTTTCTTCTCAAATTGCCTATGTTTTATTTTATTTATCAAATCTAAAGCATTTGTATTACTATCTTCGATGTTATCTTTTAGTCTTCTATCTGAGGAAATATTATTTGCATAGACATTTCCATCAACTGTAATATTTCCACCAATATGTCCCATACTTTTTAGATTTAATGTAAAGGAAACTTTTCCTTCATCATATGTTTGACCAAGTATAATATCTCCACCTAAAACTTCAAAATTACCGTTTGAAACTTTTAAATTACCATCCCAAATATTGTAACCTGTATTAAAAAAGTTTGCTTCTCCATTACTTATACTAAAATAGCCCTCATCTGTCATTAAAATAGTTTTATCTGTGCCTATTTTAAATGTATTGCTTCCACTTTGATTTTTATAAAATCTAATTTTATCTAAAATATTTATTGTTTCATAATTTTGAACTGTACTTTTAGGATATATAGACATTAATATTTTACCTGTTGTAGTATCTTCAAAATATATACCATTCGCTGTATCATCTGCACCTAATCTTATATTTCCTGCTTTTATTGCTCCTGAACCTAAAAGAAAGTCACAATAATTTAGAACTAAATTTCCACCAAAATTTCCAGACTGTTTAGGTGCCATAAAGAAATCTTTAATAAATAAAATAGGCCAAAATTTATCATCTTCTGTTTGTATACCCCAAGCCATTCCGTCTTTAGTATTACTTCCATATTTAACAGGAACTGCAAATGAAATATACTTAGTATTATCTAAAGTATTAACACCCATTTCTCCAAATTTTGAATTTTGGTCATAAAATGCTATTGTAGCATCTTGATTATCTCCTTCAAATTTAATATATTGAGATAATTGATTCCATGCAATTTGAACTGATTTAGCATTTTGTTCTATTTTTGTTCCTATTTCAAAACCTTTTACATCATCATCTGGTGCTGGACTCCATGCTGTATTTTTATTTCCTTCTTCTAATTTTATTGAGTGTGCAAATATTTGTCTTCCTACTGTTATTCCTACTGGTAATCTTATCCAAAAAGCATGCTTAATACTAGTGGCTTTTGCTGCTTTAAATTTATAAGTGAATTTTTGATATTCTGTTGTAACATTAAATGTTGTTAAATTTAAAAAATATCCAACTTTTATACTTGTATTAGCTGTTGCCTTTAGCCAAATACTAAAACAATATTCTTTATTTTCTTCTAATGTCTTGATTGTAGGATATATATATATTCCACTTTCTGATGTAAATTGAACTAGTGTTCTTATTCTTAATGCTTTTTTAAAAGGTGCTGTTTCTTCATCTTGTATTATCAATTCAATTTTAGATGAATTGTCTATAATCCAATTATCTAAATTATATGGTGCAGAATTAGGTATTAAATTTGTTCCACCTACTTGTATATTATTAATACTTTCTGTTACAGAATTTGTTATTTTCCCAGCACTTTGTTCTATTGCAGTATTCATTTGTTCTGTTGTACTGTAATCATTATTTAATCGCTCTGTCGTTTCATTTACTGTGTTAGTTATTCCTTCTACTGTTTTTTCAACTTCACTCATTTTTGTTGTAACTTTTTTTGTTCCTTCATTTGCACTATCTGCATTTTCATTAGCTGAGTTTAATCCTTCTGCTACAACAGGGTTTGAATATGTTACAGAATTATCTGACCATGTTATTTTAGAACGTGTCCATATATATTTTCCTTTACTCCATTTATCTTGTGTAGCTTTCCAAGAACCACCAATTACTTTTGTTTCTGAATTAGATAAATAATATTCTGTCTCAATAGCTTCAATTCCTAGTCCATCTTTACCATTTGTTCCATCTTTTCCGTTAGTACCATCGACTCCGTCTTTTCCATCTTGTCCGTTCGCTCCTTGAATACATGTAGGTTGACTTTCTTCTTGTGTGTCATCACTAAATGCAGTTACAGTTTTTTGCCACATATATTTACCTTTTTGCCATTCTGGAGCTTCCACTGACCAACCACTTGTTGGAGCTTGCGTTGATGAGTCTGACAATGCATACATTACCTGTACTTCTTTTACTGTTTCACTTACTGTAGTAGTAACAGATTTTAATGTGTCTTTAATCTCGTCTATTGTTTGTGTATGCTCACTTATTTTTTTTGTGTTATTATCTGTCTTTGTAATTAACCCAGTTATAGTTTGATTTTGTTTATCTACAATTAATTCTGTTCTTTTTATTGCTTGTTCTTCAGAGCTAGCTACATTCTGATAATTTACAGTAGCTTTTGTAAGCGAAGGTGCTGACATTTCACTTTCTAAACCATTTGGGCTTTTATAATTAAATCTAAATAAGAACGAATAAGAAAATGTACCATCTTTATCTACAACTACTACTTCGTCGCCAGTTTCTTGATAAGGTTTTGCTTGTCCAGTTATTTCAAAAGATGTATATTCAAAACCTTTTACTGTATTAAATAATGCAGTAATTAGCTGTTTTCTTTTATCTTCTGTATAAGCAAATGGATTATCATTAATAACTAAACTATTTTCTCCATCTTCTGCTATACTTTCTTCATCACGCATTACTACATTTTCGCCTTCAATGTCACTTATTCCAAGACTAACAAGATTTATTGGGTGTGTATTTCTCTTAAGTATTAACTCTGAATAATCGTTCATTTTCATTTTGAATTCGCAACCCGCAAGTTTTAAAACAAGCAACTTATCCAAGTCTTTAACTAACATTTTGTGAACATCTTTAACTTCTAAGCCAGTCCTTTTAGGAGTAATAAAATATAATTTGTCATCATATCTTATTTTTGCAAATGTTCCACTAATTTGAGCAACAGCTTGAAATACTTGTCTAATTAGTGAACCTTCTGTGAATTGATTACTATCAACAATAAATCCTGCATTAGCAAAATCTGTAGTTGCTAGTATCATTCCTGCTTCTTGACAAGCTTCTTGCAATACTTGTAATATAGTAACTTTTCCACTTCCATAATTTAAGCTGGAAACATACTCAATATTAGATTTAAGCATATAATCCATAGCAGTTACTTTATTTATATTTGTTGTGTCATTAGGTTCTACTTCTTGTGTAATAAATGTTCCTAATTCAATCCATTTAATACCATTTTCTGTTTTTATTCCTGTCAAATATTTGAATTCTTTATTTTCCAAATCTACAATGTTTTCTATTTCAAAATCCAATGTTCTTGCTATAGCTGTACCAAAAATATTGCCATCTAAATAACAATCATCTTCATATTGTACATTGTTAATATCATATTCCTGTCCATCTAATACAATTTTGTCATACTGTGTTGTGCTTTCTTCGTAAGCTTTTTTTATGCTATCTGTTACATTAATCATCACTTACCTCCCCACACTGATCCAGTTCAACTTCAAATTCGTCATATCTGTGATTTTTAGTCGTTGACAATACTGATGTTTCTGGAAATATAACAAAAAATTTCTTAGTAAGCATTGTCTGTTTTTTTAAAGAAAAATAAGAGTACACATCTTCATTTTTTGAAAAATGAGACATATACTCTTTATATTTGTCTTTATTTAATTGGCCAAATGTAACTTTTATATGAGTTTTAGGCATAGGCCCATAATTTCTTCTAATAGAGCCATTTCTCATCGTTACTTCTTTAATTACGTCTGGCTCATCTTCTTGTATTTTATATCCCCCGCTTAATATATTTTTGAAGGTAAAATCTCCATGTTTCAATAAATCCATTTTGTACCTCCTAATATCCGTATTGTAGCTTTCGTTTAGTATTTACCTTATTTGTTGAAGTTGCTAATACCTTACCGTCTAAATTTGTCACAGTATTAACTGTAATATCTTTGTTGTCATCTAAACTTTGTAATCTAATCTGTCTATCATCTTCTATTTGAGTTTTTATTTGTTGTGTATTTGTTAAATTAGATGTTAATTTATCATTTTCATAATTGATGGCTTTTTCCATATCCTTATATACAGAGTCTAGACTATCGTTAAATCCTTCTCCCACACCTAGTCCAAGCATTTTCCCTACGTCATCAGCAAATAATTTTGATGGAGAGTGTATTCCGAAAAAACTCTTAATATTGTTGAAAATATCACTACACCAGCCCGAAATTTTACTCCACAACCAATTTGCCATATTAGAAATTCCATCCCAAATACCACTAACTAAATTCTTACCAATGTCTACAACCATCCCTGGAAGTTTAGTTAGTGCATTTATAACCGCACTAATTAATTGTGGAATTTTACTTACCAGCTGTGGAATTGCCTGAACTAATCCTACTGCGAGTTTAACAATCAATTGGATACCCATTTCTATTAATTTAGGTAAATTATTTATAATTGCATCTAATAATTTTTCTATTATTACAGGAATTTTATCTATAAGTTGTGGGATAGCATTTATTAAGCCTTCTGCTAGTCCTAGTATTAATTGTATTCCCGCATCTATTATTTGGTCTATATTATCCAATAGTCCTTCTACCAATGTTATAACTGCATTTACTGCCTGTGGTATTAATTCAGGAAGCATTTGTGCTATACCAGTTATTAACTGTGTGATTAGCGTAATTCCCATCTGAATTATCTGAGGTAACATATTTATAAGCCCATTTATAAAATTTTGAATTAGCTGCATTGCTAATTGTAATATTTGTGGCATATAATTTAATATTGTAGTAGACAGCGACACCAAAATTTGTCCTATACTAGACAATATCATTGGTGCATTAGTTATAAGCAAATTTAATATTTGCGGAAATATTTGATTAATTGCTTCAATAATTTGTGGTGTAGCGTTTGCGATGCTTTGAATTAAATTAGGTAGTAGTTCTCCAACCGCATTAACTATATTTTGAATAGCAGTAATTCCTGTTTCTATAACTTGATCTATTGTTCCGCTTCCATTAAGAAAGTTATCAAAAGCAGCTTTCATGGAGCTAATACTTCCAGTTATCGTAGTAGATGCTTCTTTTGCTGTCGTCCCAGTTATTCCTAGATTTTGTTGTATTGCATGAATTGCATTATATACATCGCTTAAGTTACTAATATCATATTTAACACCTGTAAGTTTTTCTGCATCGGCAAGAAGTCTTTTCATTTCTTCCTGAGTACCACCATAACCGAGTTTAAGATTATCAAGCATTGTATAGTTTTGTTTAGCAAAGCCTTGATAAGCATTCTGTATTAACTCCATTGATGTACCCATTTTATTAGCATTATCAGACATGTCTGTTAATGCCATATCTGCTACATTAGCTGCTTTTTCGGTATCTCCACCTAAACTTTGTAATAAGCTAGCACTAAAACTTGTTACAGTCTCCATATACTGATTAGCACTCATACCAGCTGTCTTATAAGCATTTTCTGCATTTTTGATAACTTTATCAGCACTATCTTTAAATAAAGTTTCTATACCACCAACATTTTGTTCTAAATCTGCATAAGAATTAACAGAGGCCGTACCTAATCCTGCAAGTGCTACAGTAGTTGAACCTATTGCTACTAATGCACCTTTCAGTGCTGTACTTGCAATACTACCTATTTTACTGAAACCGCTTTTAACTTTACTATCAACACTATTTATATCTTTTTCTAAGTCTTTTGTATTTCCATCAAAATTAATAGTAACTGAGCCGTCTGACATTTTGTTTTCCTTTCTAGTCAGGCTCATTGGCTCAATTTAAAGACTATTTTTTATTTATTCTGATTTCTATTTGCTTTCCGCAATTTTTACATAATAAAAAGACGCCTTTACTTTGTGCGTCTTTTCCATATATCAATAATTTTTTATTGCAAAACGGGCATCTATACCATTCTTTCATTGTCCTCTTCTTTCTTGTTTCCTTTTACTAAATTAATTATCTTTTTATAAATCCAAGCTATTCCTAAACATAAATACTTGCAAAAATAATATAAAATTTGAAACCCAAAAACTATACAGAAACAAGGAAATGCTATAAAAATTATATAAAGTATATTATTTGATTTTTTAAATAAATCAAAAGCATTTATTGAAGTTTTGTTATATACCTTATTATATATTGCCTTTTTAGGATTATTGATGAAGCCCATTCCTTTCTTTCCATATAATGGATTAACATTTCTTTTAGCTGCTCTTTTTATTCTTCCTGTTGTTCTCGCTTTTATACTATTTTTTAAATTAGGTCTTCTTACTCCAAATTTCATAATATCCCCTCCTAGCAAGAGTATATTACATCATTTTATTTTTTTCAATATTTTACCATAAAGCATTAGCAAAATCTTCCTCTTTTTCTTCTTCTGAGCGCATATCTGGTAACGCATATAATTTTTTCATTTTACTATAATATTCTTTCATCGACTTATCTTTTATTTTGCTTAATTTTATGGTTCTAAATTCCATTATCTTTGAAAATAATACATTTTCGTTTAAACTCGTGAACAATGCCTTAAATTTCCACCAATGTAAATATTGTATACTATTTAAATCTATTTTATATTGCTCCATAAAGGCAGAATATATATATTCCGCATCAAATTCATAGCTATAAATTTGCTTTTGTTTTTTTTCTACTTGTTTGTCTATATCATTATTTTCTTTAATTTTTATATCTTTTCCACATCTATAGAACCACAGCATATCATCTACAGCTGTTTTAATATTAGTAATTTCACTCGGTTTATAATAATATAACTTTAAGGCAATTATTACTTTGTCTGAGTCTTTAATTGTATTATCTTGCATAAGCAACTCAAATTTAATACTTTCTCTAAAATCTGTTCTAATTTTTAATTTATTTGGAGTAGATTTGGGTAATTTATTTAAAATTAAATTATACATTATCTTTTACCTTTATATTTGTTATATCTTCTTGTTTCTCTATTAGGCATGTATTTTGTTTTTATTTCTAAATTATTATATAAATCTTGAAAACTTTTTGTTGCTTCATTTTTAGCGTCTGTTATATCTTTAAACAATTCCATATGTTTTTGTAAGTCTTTCTTACCTTCAAACAACTTTTGTGATATTCCTTCTCCAAAAACTGTATCAAAGAATTCATCTATTATATTACACTCAAATCTTAACGCTTCTGACATTTTCAATTGTTTTTTTTCATATTCTGCAGATTTTTCTTTTACTACTATTAATGCTTTTTCAAATTTTTCTATATCATCTGCATCTGTAAAACTAAAATCCACATCTATATTTCCTATTCTCATATTTTATATGCTCCTTCTAATTAATATAGAGGCTTATTTTCTAAGCCTCGTTTTCAGTAAATGTAGCTATCGTATTATTTTCACTTAATACTGCTGTTCCTGCTTTAAATGTACCATTTTTTCTAAACGTTCCGCTATAAGTATAAGCATCTGTTGAATCTCCTTCTGCGTCTGGAATTACAGTATATGTTCTTAATCTTGCTTCATAACCAGTCCCTGCGCTAGCTTCTTTACTAAAATCAACAATTAAAATATTAACTAAAGCATCTGCTCCAGTTTTTTCGTTGTCTGTAATGTCTACTAGCTTTTCATGTACAGCATTTCCTGTATATTGGTCAAATGCGTAGCTTATCTCTGGAGAATATCCTGTAACATCTGTTACTTCTCCATCCTCGTCTACATAAGTTCTTGAATATTCTGTAGCATTTTTAGATTGTGACATTTCAGTAAATTTTGTCATTCTTTGATATTTTGATGTTCCATCTGTTCCTACATCCATAAATGCTACTTTTCCACTTCTTTTTACTAACTTCTCTGTATTTTCTGCTTCTGGCATTTTATTTCCTCCTTTTTAATAAAAAATAGAGCCTTAAAAAGGCTCATCATATACAACCTGCATTGGGATAACGTATATCGCTGTTGAGTCTGTAGTTTGGAGTATTGTTCCTCTTCCTGTACACTTAATCCAGCAAATACCGTCTATCTTAGGCAAGTTTCCTATTTTATCTTGTTCCTTTATCCATTTAGTAAAATCATCACAAAATTTTGAGTTTTTAATATTCTCTAATGCACTAAAACTAGATTGAATAGAAAAATCAAAAAGTATTTGATTTCTAGCTCCACCATCTGCAAACGGAGTTAGAATTGTTGTTGCTGGTGTTTCGTCTATAGAATATGACTGTGGCTTGTCTTTTATATAATCCACGTTTACTTTGCCATTTTTCAAGTATGGACAAGTCTCTATAAATTCTTTTATTAGTTCTATTTTTGATTTTTCTGCCATTTTAGCCTCCTGATTTAATATAGTTTTCCACATCTTTCACAAGGTCATTTTTTCTTCTTTGCAGCATGAGTTTGTCCCATTTAGCACCTGTACCAGAAGTATGATGTTTTAGATTTTTAGAAGTCAATACCTTTTTCTCTCCCAATTTAGCCCACGCACTACCATTTTTTGCAAGCATTAATTTACCATAATATTGATATTTAGCATATGGGCTTGTATATTTAATTTCGTGATTACTAGGATAAGTTTTATTTCTTCTAAGCATCCCATTGTCCATTGGAATAAACTGGTTAATTAATCTATCTGCATCATCTCTTAAGAAACGTACTACTCTACCATCTTGATTTAGTCCGTGGTCTTTCAATATTTTATTAACAGAGTTCATCTTCACTTTTACATTTATTTTCATTACTCTGTTACTCCTATCTTGTAATGTTGCAAATTACCTTTTCTGTTATCATCTACACTTACTACTTTAAAGACCTGATACTTTCCTTGCAATTTAGATAAATTAAATTCATCTTTTACAATTCCTTCTACTATATAATCATTAGTAGTTATATCTAACTTTTCTGTAGTTGGTATTGTAATAGAGCCTGTACTTCCTTTTTCTAGACCTTTATCAACTAAGTTAATCTTTTTATTGTGTCTAAAATAGACCTTATCATAATGTTGTATTATAAAATTTTCATCGTCTGTTGTATGATATACGCTTATTTGATGTATAAAAAATCTATCATTCATTTAACACACCCCACAGTACAACAAAGGATTTCCATCTGTTCCTATAACATTCCATAAATATTGACTTAAAACCTTTTGTTTTTTATCCTCGTAATCAGATTTAATTTCTTCTGGTGTAGAATAACTTTCACTCCAACCCTCGATATTTTGTGATTTAAGATTTCCTATTTCGGATAATTTTGTGTTTTCTTCATCTTGCAAAGTAATAATTAAGCAAGTAACATATTTTACTTGCTCTGGAATATTGTTTATATCAATTCTTCCAAAAGTTTTATAATTAATATAGTTACTTGCCTCTATGTTTAAATTTTTGAAATTTTTAGGCACGTTATCTGTACCTAATATTGATTTATATTCATTTTCATCTTTTAAGTAAGTTAACATGCCTTATTTCCTCCTAACCTGCAGCTGCTACACTTATTGTCGCATGATTTGTAAAAGTTTTGCCTTTACTATCAGTTACTTTGACATTTATTTTGTAATCTTGAGCTGTTAAAGGTGTTGTATTTACTTTCACATTAGTTCCATCTATCTTAAATGAAGCATTATCTACTCCATTTGTTTTATCAGCTTCTAATGTATATGTGAATGGGCTTGTACCACCTGTTGCAGATAATGTAGCAACTACTGCATCTGCGTTTACATTTGCATTACCTTCTTGTAGTCCTTCTTCTGGGGTTATTGTTAATGCTGTTATCTCTGGGTCTATTACGCCGACTTTTTTTACTCTTACAGCTTTAGCATCTGTTACTGTATCTGTATAAACCATTCTGCCTTGTAATGCAGATGCACCAATATGTTTTCCGTCTTTCAAATCATTTATAGTTGGTTGTACTTGCCATTCATCTATAGCTTGACACCAATCAATAGCATAAACAATATATTCTATATCTTTACCTTCTACTTGTCCTAAATCTTGCGTTAATACATTAACTCCATTAATTCTACCAACTACTCCTTCTCTAGCTAGTTCAGCACCAATTTGAGAACTTGTGTTAGAGAATTTTTCATCAGTTAGCAATAATAACTCTGTAGCGTAAGAAATAGCTACTCTTATTCTTGATTTATCTACACCCAATTTTGCAATTTCTGCAATATCAGCTAAAATGTTTGCATATACGTTATCTGCTGTACAGTCATTCATTGTCGAAACTGTTGTTCCAGTTGTTAATGCTTTTATCGCATCTGCTTCTAAAGTAGAAGCTATTACATAAGCACCACTTTCTAATCTTTGTGCTACTAAATTATCTGGAACTGCTTTACTTTCATATCCATCAATTAATTCATTAATAGCTTTATGATTATCAATTGGTATATTTTTGTATGTTGTAGCAGATTGTGATAAATCCACACCACTTTTGACATCATAATCAACTATTTTTACATCAGTGCTTCTTACTGGAACTTTTACTGCTCCTGAGACTGGATTTCCTTCATAATCTCTACTAAAAGTATTTCTAATTTTTAACTGTGGTCTCATTAATTTAACAATTGCGTTTGCATATCTTTCTTGTCTTTCGTGTGTTCCATTTGTTTCTATAGCATTTGCCATAATTAATCATCCTTTCTATTTTTCAAAATTAATTTCGGGGTGTTTACTTGCTAATATTCCAAGAACACCGTCGTTTTTAGAGCTAATTGTCCTAACTGGTGCACCAGTGGCTTTTAGTTCTGTTTCAAGTTCTTGTTTTAAATATTTAGGGTTATCTTTCAAGAACTTAGCTAAATTTTCATCAAATTCGCCTTCCATTTTGCTTACTTTAAAAAGAACATAATCAGCATCATCTTTGTTTACTCCTGCCTCTAAAATGGCATTAGTTTGTTTTAATATATTTAACTCATTAAGCGTCTTTTGAAATTCAGCATCTTTTTCAGCTTGTTTTTGTTCGGCTGTTTTTTGACTTTCTTGCCACTCTTTAAAAGCTTTTAAGTCATCTTTACTAGGCATTTTCTTTTTTTCTTTTTCTATCCTATCTTGCACTATTTTATTAAGTTCTTCCTGTGTGAAAGTCTTTTTAGTTTGTCCCTCATTTTGATTTGTAGTTTGAGTATCTACATTTCCAGTTTCTTCAGCATTATTTGTGCTTTCTCCTGTATTTGTGTTTTGATTTTGTAAATCTTTGTTATCTTCCATTTCTTCCTCCTAATTTTTAAGTCCAGAGTGGACTGATTACCTTGTTTCTTTAATGCCTTGCCAAGTAAAAGGCATAAAAATAAGAGCTATCTCTAGCTCTTTAATTTATTATTCAAAATTCTAATATCTATATTATTTTTCTTACTATTTTATCAGGTGTTATTAAAATATCTCCTTTTACAATGTATCCTTCTTCTTTTGCTAAGCTATTAGCATAACTAATAATTTCTACTATACTACCATTTGTTAATTCTACCTTATCTCCTATTTCATACTGCATTCGTTTTCCCTCCTATACTAAATTATTTTCTATGTCCACTATTATATCTAATATTTTCTCATATTCTTCTGCAAGTGGAGTAAAGTCCTGATTTTTGTCAAGTTTACCTACTATGGCGTCACATACAATATTTTCTAATTCTTCTAATGTATCTTCATTGTATTCAACATTTATATCTATATTGATTTCTTCTAGTAATTCAATTTGCCTTTTATCAAATTTATTATTAATTTTCATAATATCATTCCTTTTTCGTTTTCTTTGGATATACAGTTACTAATTTTCCTGTTTCTGTATTTATTATTATTGTACAGTTTTTTCCTTTTATTTGTTGTGTGTTATTAGTCCTAATTTTACCATATTTTATTGGATTTTTCAATGTGTCCTGTATATCTTCAAAACTTATATTTCTTGCATATGTCCTTGATATTATATGTTCTCCAATTTCTGTAATTTCTATGCTATTTACTTTCATTCCTATTATATCGCTATTGTTATATTCATTAGCCATTTTAGTAACACTTGCAACTTGAGTACTTATATTTCTATCTTGTTTTCCAACATACAATCTCGTGTTATCTTTCTTAAATGATGTTTGTTGTATAAAATCATCCAATTCATTTTGATGTGTCTTATATATCAATGCTTGTTTAGAAAATTGAGTTTTTGTATCTTCTATCAATTTGTTGTCCGCTATATTTGATTTTAATATTCCTTGTAATCCTGATAATTCTTTTTTATCTTGTCTTATTTGTCTTTCCATTTTTCTTTGCATTTGTGTTGCATCATATTTACTTATTTTTTGTCCATTATATGTAACTTTTTCATTTCTCCAAGCATTTAACTGTTCTTGAGTATAAGATTTAGCAGAACCTTTTAAATAAGGATACCAATCATGTCTGCAATTTACTCCTTTAAAACCTGTTGCAGTTCCATATCCTATATCTCTTAAAGATAAATAACCTTTTGTACCACTTCTACTAACAATCTTTCCTTGCCATTGTGCATGTTCTGGTCTAGCTCCTCCGTGTGCTGTTAACTCCATTAAGTCCCAACCCATCTCATTTGCTCGCAACTCTTGCAATTTTCCGCAAGTTTGATTTACTCCTGTTATAACATTCGTCCTTACTGCACTTTCTAGACTCGTTTTTCTACCACTTGGATAAGTTATTATGGCTCCTTGTGAGCTAATATTATCTATTGCATCTAATATTGATTTGGAATAGCTTTTTACTCCTGTTGAAACTTCCATATATGCCATATTCATCGCATTATAAAACTGTGTTTGTGAAGAAATAGCTGTTGTCATTACTAAGTTTTGTAAATTTCCCGATGTTTTTTCTATCGTTGCATTTAACATTTGCACCATTCCTGGACTCTGATTTATTGGTAATGGATTTAATCCTGCTTCTGTATATATTTTATCATCAAATTTTAATGTTTTAGTTCCTGCTTCTTCAAATATTTTTGCTACTTCTTCATAAGTAGAATGATTGTATTTGGCTACTAAAGATATAATATCTATATATAAAACTCCCATTTCTTGTGCTATTTGTATATCATTTAGCACAACAGTATTAACATATCCTACATTCGCTATTCTTGTTGCTATTTCTTCTATTATTTCTAATTCCAAATTTGCATATAATTGATTTGCTTGTTTTTCTATCTTTGCAAAATCTTTTTCACTTAGCATAAGTTATTCCTCTTCGCTATTTTCATTGTTAGTAGTAAATCCAAAAGCCTCTTGATTACTCATTTTTTCTTCTTGTATTTTTTGTAATTCTTCTTCTGCTTCATCTTCTGACATACCTTTTATATCCATTAAATAAGATTTCTTACTTCTTAATCCTTGACTTACTTCCATTTGTGCTCTTGTTATTTCTTTATCTTTATCTTCTATAATACTGTCATCTGGTAAAATTGTTATTTTATTTGTTTTTATTCCTTCTAACTCACATACTGCTTTTACCAAGCCTTCTACACAGGCATTGACAATTATCTGATAATGCTGCTTTGTTCTAAATGTTTGACTATTCTCTGATATTACTTCTGTAGCTGTTTTAGTTCCTGCTCCATCGAACTTGTAATAATTACTTCCTAAGCCTACATTTTCGGATAACCAGTTTAGATCTGCATTTATACTATCGATGTGTTCTTGATATCTTAAAGTAAAATCTATTTCTTTTACTGGCTCTTTCATTTTGTCACTATCTATATTTAAAGCTTGATAAACTCTGTCGTTTTTATCAAAGTATTGTACAAAACGAGGATTCCCATCTCCGTCTGTCTCCATTTTTCCTTTCATAGCAGACTGGTCAACAAGTATTCTTTTTTTACCTAAAATAAACTCGTTATAAAAACTGTCATATTTAGTGTCCAATGATTTAAATCTATCAATGCTATTTGCATAAATACTTATACTCATTGGAGAATTTGTATCAAAATTATTAGCTATATTTGGCTTCCATATTTGAAAATATGGATTTTTAGTTATTACAACTTCACTTTCTCTTACATTTGGAAATACATCATTAAAATTCAATTGTTTTCCAAGTGCTGTATCTGTATTAGATTTATAAACTTCATTTAACTTTATATATTTTCCATCTACATATTCGTGATAAGTAATATGTGTATAATAGATTTTTCTTTTTCCCTTATCGTCTATAAATCTACTAACTGTTATCATTCCCATAATATAACCATTAGTGAACTTATAAGGAATGATTACATCTCCGTCTATATAATCAATTATCGTATTATTATTTTCATCTTTATATTCAACAGTTGCTCCATTTCCAAGAGCTAGCATTTTTTCAATAAAAATAGGAAGATTAACAGTAAAGTCATTCTCTTTACTATCTAACACTTCCCATAATCTTTTAGTTGCATTTTTATTACTTAAATTTACCTGTGTTTTTTCCGTCCATAATAGCTTCGTTAAGTCTTCGCATAGTTTTTTCGGCATATTCATTGTTAGTCTTTCACATTGTGTACTTTTTCCATTTATCATCTCTGTATAATAATGAAAATCATTTACATTTCCTCTATACCAGCTTTTCCATATAGCCATTAAATCGTAAATAGTTCCAACTGTTAAATTAATTCCTTTTTTACTTAATGTACTTGCTATATTATTGTAAAAATCCATTTTGATTTCTCCTTATTGTTTTAATCCTAATTTCTGTAAATTATCTTTTATCCAATATTGGAATTGGTCTTGTGTGTGGTCCGCATAACTATAAGCATAATCTTGCGTATAAGTGTTATAATATTTTTCAGAACTTAAAAAAACCTTTTCTGTTTTATCTGGAATAGGCTTTCCTTTTTCTACACTATCTTTTAACCACATATAATTTTCATTTTCTTTTTTGAAAATTTGATTATTGTTATTATTTAAAACTCTAAACTTCTTTTTGGCTAAAAAGTCTTGCGAATAATCTATTAATTGTTCTTTATTTGTTCCTTTGTCTACTGGATGCAGTCTTCTACCATAGTCTTTAAAATATTGATTTCTTAAGGCTCCCTCCGCACTATCTATTGTTTCCTTGTCTGTTCCTGCTTTATACTTCTTATTCGTTGCTAATTCAAAATTAAATATATCTTTACTTAGCTCACTAGGGGCTTTCTTGTTTGGCTTTTCATGTGGGCTGTAATAATAAGTATCTAATAAATACCAATATCCATCAGAACCATATCCATAAGCTCCACATGTTGTTGCAGATGTCTGATGTCCACTATCTGTTGCAAAATCTATATATAATATTTTTATATTGTTTCTTTCTATATAATCTTCTGGTACATATTCTATTAAATCTGGATTATATATAAGTCCTTCTAGTCCTATTACTTCTCCTAGATATATCCATCTATATCTTAGTTCATCATTCCTTTTCATTTCTTCAGCTTGTTCAATAAATATTTTTCCAAGCCATTTTTGAGGCACTGTTCTATAATCTGTTTGAGTTACTATGCAGTCCTTTCTTTGTGCCATTTTTTCTGCCCATTGATTTACCCAATTAAATTTGTTCTTTGGTGGGTTATATGAATACAAGACTATAAACCAGTCATCATTTCCTCTTGTGAATGTCGCTATTATCTGGTCTATTTCATCTGGTCCGTCAAATTCTGTTAATTCTTCAAACCATAATATTTTAATCGGTGTATCCTCATCTATCATACCTTTTATTTTTTCGTAATCGTCTCCACCAGAGAAGTATATATTATTTTTATTATTTAAATGAATTTCTAAAGGACTTTTGTAAGCTGTATAATCTACCCCCTCGTATAAATGTAATCTTTTTAAAGCTCTTTTCATTTCTTTATAAACTGAGTTTCTCAATGTATTTTGGTATTTACGAAATATTACAGCACTACATTTATTAAACTGTTCGCAAAATACAGAAACTTTTAAACTATCTTTACTTGTCTTTGCACTTCCTCTTCCACCTTTATCTATTTGATGTGTCTTTTTGCTATTAAAAGTATTCCAAAAATGTGGAGCTATTAAATCTCGTATATTAATTCTTATCATCTTCTTCCTCCTCATCATTTGGAAGGTCATTGATTATTTGTACTCTATCTTTGTCTTGTATTGTTTTCTCATCTTGTACTACTTCTCTTATTGTATTAAATGCTTGTACATCTCCTTTTAAAGCTTTTCCATACATTGCAACTATAAGTGCCATTTGATTATCTATATCATCTTCTTCTATTCCTAAATCTTTCATGAAATTTAATTGCTTTTTTGATTTAAATGGCAATGATAAAAGCATTTCCATTTGTTCTTTCATTGCTTTTCTTTGTCTACGAACTTCTCCTGATTTTTTGCCACCTTTTGCACCATTTTCTCGCGCTTCGTTCGCGCTTCGTTTATTAAATCTATACGGTATTAAGTTTTTCTCATTAGCCATCTACCTCCACCTCTGTAAATTCTCCTTTTATATGTTTAACTTCATTAACGTGTCTTGTTGCTTTGCAGTTCTATTAAGCTGCTTTTTATATCCTTGTATCTTGCTATCATCTTTTTCATAATCTAAACATTTTATTATTGTTAAATTATTTTCTTGTATTGTTATTAGTTTTCTTTTACATATAGTATTCTTACATGTATCACATAACTTCATTATTTTCTCCTTTGCATAAAAAAAGAGCCTATCAACTGATAAGTTCTGTAATATTTTTGTAATATTTATGTAATATTTTTTCTTGATTAATTATATATTTTGTCGTATAATATTTTTGTCCTTCCATATTCCTTCTTTTTTTTCTTCTTCGGAAAGGAGGTACATATGAAAAATTTAACACTTATTGTCGCATTAATTATTATCTATTTGATTCTCAAATTGTTTGATTAATGCAAAAGACTAGAGTTGCAGCTCTAGTCTTTTTTTGTCCTTCTTCTTAACACTTATTGTCTTTCAATACTGAAAGGAGGTAATAATTATGAATGAAATAATAAAGATATTATTCTTTTCAATTATTACCAGATACATTTCTGTATCACTATTATTATACTAGTATTTTCAAAAAATGTAAACACTTTTTACTGTTTTTTGTTGTCTTTTTTCACATTTTTTCGTCTTTTTCCGTCTTTTTTAGCACTTTTCCGTTTTTATTTTGTTATCTATATCATTTATTGCTATTATAATTAAAACATATTTTAGTAGTAACTTTCAGTAACATTTAGTAACTTATTATATTTTTTATGCCGCTTCGTCAAATTTATTTAATGCAACTCCATGTATTCTTTTTGTGTACTCATAATTATAATGCATTTCATCTGCTATTTTTATTAAACTTTTTCCTTTTATGTATTTTTTATATAAAATGTTTTTATAAGGTTGTCCTAATTTCTTTAGCTGCAGTAATATCCTCTTTTGTTTATCTTTCAATTCTAGTATTTCATTAAATAATTCTTCCTTATCGTCTATATATGTAACTAACTTTTCAGCCATACTATCTTCTACTTTTCTACTTCCGCTTCGGCATGTCTGATAATATAGATGTCAATTGATTTATTTCATTTCCTCTTTCAATTAAGTCTTCCATATTTTCTCTTATATATTCTTTGTTGTTTAAATAATCTTTTAAATCTTCTCTTTTCATTTGTCCCTCCTCATTAAAATTAATCTTTCTACTCTTGCTAACGCTTCGTAACTGCTTATCTTCTTACCTTCACGCCTATTTCGTACATCTAGCCTTATTATATCTATCTGTCTGTTATATGATTGTTTATACATTTTTGCTACTGTTGTTTTACTATATCCTCTTCTCCAGAGTTTTATTATTTCTTCATCTGTCATACTAACACCTCTTTAGTATTAGTATGCTTATTTATTTTTCTTTTAATAATAATTCTAATCTTTTTAACTTATACTTACTGTCACTTATATGTGTTGCTAGTCTTGACATGCTTATACTATGTCCGTCTATTAAACTAGTTATATCTTCTTCTACTATATCATTTGCATCTATCCAATTATATAATGCCTTTTCTAATCTATCTTTTTTTGATAACTTCATATCAAGAACTCCTTAAGCTATTTTACTAGTATCTCTAACGCATCTGTTTCAATCTCACATATTATTGCATCATCTTCGTCTACATTTAATAATCTTATTTTCATCTTTTATTCTTCCTCCTCTATATCTTCTTGCCAATTACCATATATAATTAATTTGTCTTCATGTACGAAGCAATCTTCTAATATTGCTTCAAAATTATCATCATCACACTGGTCCAGTCCGCTATCACTCCATAATTCACATTCCACATCATCTGACAAATCCTTTATTATTTCTCTTATTTTTCCAACTGTTAATTTATTCACTTTTATTCTCCTTTCACTCTATAACAATTTTTATTATACTGTTCATGTGTTAATATTGTTTTACCAATCTATTACTTTTTTATCTTTTAATATTTCTAAGACTCCAATAAACTCTGGCTGTAAATCTTCACTGAAATATTGTCTTATATTTTCTACTTCGGTTATTGCATTGTTTATTATCTTATCTTTCTTTTTATTTTCTTCTTGCTGTTCTTGTAGCATAGATAAAACTGTTTGCATTGCTCTTATTTCATGTTTAAAATCATTGTTTGATAATCCACATTCATCTGCTTCTATATAACTTTTTATCATTTTATCTATTATTTCTATTGCTTCTTCTTGTTCTTTTGTCATAGCTTGTCCTCCTTATATAGTATGTCCATATGCTAATACTGATTTAATTACTCTTTTTAAATTATATTTTTTATAAAACTCATTTAATTCTGCTATTAATAATTTTAATTTTGCATTATTTTCCGATTTCGTATTTGATTTTATTCTTCCAACAAAATATAAATTATCATTTTCTAATACATTTACAGTATGTAATCCATATTTATCAGATAAACTATTGTTAAATTCTTTTATTTTTTCTGTATCTTTTTCAGGTAATTCATTTTCTTTTACATTTTCTAATTCTAAGCCATAATCTAATATTTGTTTTTTATTCATTGTTTATCTTCCTCCCATATTGAAAATCTATTTATCATTTTCTCTGTCGTTGGTATTTCTTTTTCTTTTAGCCATTCCCTAAATTTCTTTTCGCAATTACCACATAAGTCAAAGTCTTTTTTTATAGAATAGTCATATTTATTTTGTTTATAATGTTTATATACTTCAAACCCTTTTTGATAAGTATAAGGTATAAACTTACCACATTTATCACACACATATTTAGGTCTATTCTTACACTCTCCTATATTCATTACTTATACTCCTTACTTCAATTTTCACTTTCCTAATCCCCTTCCGCACATTGGACAGTAGTTTATCTTCTTAGTAGGTAAAAACCAATTATTATCTTCTACCCTCATTGTCAAATTTTCAATACTTGCTACTAGTTTTTTATCTTTTACATTTATTGATAAATCTATGTCAACATTATTTTTTAGTGTTTTACTAATTAAACTTTTATTACGATTATAAAAGCCATCTTTTTCACAATATTTACACATTTTTTATTTTTCCTCTCTAATCTAAATCCATGATATTTTTTGTACATAAGGTATGTTGTAACATATCCAACAACATGCTTTATTGAATGATGTTTTACAATTTATGAATTTAATTCTTTTTTTAAAAATTATTATTCCTAGCTTATCTATATATTTTTCATACAAATTTGATCTTGTTTCTGTTTCTAATGTACTGAGTGGTAATAATAAACAAAATGCTTTTATTTTATTTCTTTCAATTAAGTCAAAACTTCTTTCAATAATTCTATTCTGTTGAGAAAAAGGTGGGTTGCTAATTAGTAAATCGCAATTAATTGGTGGTTCTGTTGTAAAAAAATCCTCATGTAAATTATCAAATATGTGTGTTGCTTTATATTTTAAATTTAGTTCATCTGCATATAACTTAAAATGACTATCATAATTATTGAATGGAAACCAAATAGAGTTATATTCTTCGATGTGTATTAAATTATATATGTTTTCAACAACCCATCTAGGAGTAGCAACATGATCCTTATTAGTTTCTTTATCTTTTTCATATTCTGATATGTACATGTTCCTATTTTTCTCCTTCTAAAAGTTCTTCTAGTTCTTTTTTATATTTTTTATAAGTTTCTGTTGTGTCTGGAAATTGACTAATTAGTAATGCTAAATATTTCTTTTTGTTTTCTCTATTTTCTTCTTCTGGCTCTTTTATTCTCTTTTTATCTTGCTCTCGCTCTTGTAAAACATTATCTATTGCTAATAATACATTTGTTATGTTTACTGTTCTATTAATATCTGGTATCCAACCATGTGATTTTAAAAACAAAAGTAAATCTCTTATATCTTCTATGCTACCGACATTTTTGTCGTTTGTTTCTTCATATAGTACGTCATCTAGTCCTTTATCTCTTCTTGTTGCTCTTAACTCTTCATCATCTAAATCAAATGCCATATTTTACTCCTCCTTCGTTTGTTCTATTTCTCCAAAATATAACCACCACTTGCATATTTGATTATTTATTTTTTCTTCTTTTAACTGTTTAATCTTGTTGCTATTCTCTGTATATACATCAATCTGTTTCTTTACTAACTCATTTGATTTTAAATCTGGATATAATTCAGTTAACACTAATAAACTCGAACTTTCTATTTGCTCACTTGCTACTTTATATGTATCTTTTTCATAATTCATATAGTCTTTTACTATTGCTGCTATATCTTGCTCTATTTTTATATTTTCTTCTTCATACATTGCTATTTTTGTATCTGCTATCTGTAGTTGTGATATACCCCAACATTGATAAATAACTGCTATTACTACAAAGAATTCTGCCACACAACCTATTAGTATCCCTAATGCTCCAAAAAAATTTATTCCAGGATGGTCAAATTCATCTATACAACATACTATTGCAAAACCTATTCCTATCATTAATAAAAAAATTATAAATAAAACTATTAACATTTATTTTTCCTCGCTTTCTATTATATTTATCTCTTGTCTATCTTCTATTGCACTATTCATACATATATATCCTGCTATAAATCCTATTAGAAATATACATATTACAACTATTACAGATTTTATTTTTTCTTCTTGTTTAAATGTTTCTTTGCTATAATATTTTGTTCTATCTTTCATATCTTCCACTCTCCATATCTAAATATGTAACTGCTACAGCATAAGCACTCCAAATATCTGCCTTAAATCCATAAAACCAACCTGGATT
>CABVAF010000013.1 GCA_902496295.1 uncultured Clostridium sp. | reverse complement strand
AATCCAGGTTGGTTTTATGGATTTAAGGCAGATATTTGGAGTGCTTATGCTGTAGGAGTTACATATTTAGATATGGAGAGTGGAGATTATGAAAGATAAAATCAAATATTATAGCAAAGATACGTTTAAGCAAGAGAAAAATATAGAAACAACAATAGTACTAATATGTGTATTTCTAATAGGATTTATAGCAGGATATATATGTATGAATAGGATTAGTAGAAAAGGAGTAGACAGTAGCTTAGTTAGATAGAACATTAGCCTTCTAAGCTAGTGGTCAGCAGAATGAAATTTTGAAAGAGGAGTAGAATATGGATATTAAAGTAGGAGAATATGTGAGAATTAATGATGATTTTAGATTGATAGCTTTAGGAATAGGAAAAGTAATAAGAATAAATCAGGATACAATATATGTAAAAATGAATTTTGAATTGCCTATACCTTTTAAAATAGAAAATATAGCAAAACACAGTAAAAACATAATAGACTTAATAGAAGTCGGAGATTTTGTAAATGATTATTTGGTTACAGATAAATATTTATTTGCGGGAGAAAAACCTGTTTTAGAAACAACAGGAGAGAATACTAATTGTAAATGTATGTGTGAAGAAGATATAAAAACAATACTAACACATGAACAATATAATCAAAATTGTTTTAAATTAGACACAAAATAACAAACTTAATACTAAAAACTAGTACAAGTTTATTAAAAAAGTATAAAAACAGAACCAAAATAGGAAAGTTGGTGAAAAGATGGATTTAAGTAAATTAGAGAGAAATTTAGTAACAGTAGAATTTTCAAAAGAAATAACTAAACCAGATACAGGAATAATAGGAACTATATAAAAAGATAAAATAGTATTACAATAAGTATATGAATATGATAAGATAACAACGAGGTGATTATTGTGAATACTAAACAGAAACAATTAATAGAAATTTTAAAAAATATATATAAGAAAGAAGGAAAAGTACCTACAAAAAGATACATAAATTCTAGAAAAGATTTGCCAAGCGAAATGTCATTTAGGACAGCATTTGGAAGTTGGGGAGAAGCATTAAAGGCAGCAGGGATGGAAGTAAGTAAACCTTTTCCATCAAAAAAATGCTTAGAAAATTCAATAAAAGCACATAAAGGGAAAAAAGGATTTAATAATAAAGGTGGAAAAAGAATAAATAAACAAGGATATATTGAAGTGTGGAAACCAGAAAATCCAAATGCAAACAGGAAAGGATATGTCTTAGAGCATAGATTAGTTATGTCTGAATATATTGGAAGACCTTTGTCAAAAAATGAAGATGTACATCACAAAGATAAAAATAAAACTAATAATGACATAAATAATTTAGAGTTAATGACAAAAAGTGAACATACAAAATATCATGAAGATAATGAAAAAGAAAAACATAAAGGAAATAAAAGAAAAAAATGCAAATATCCTGGTTGTTGTGAAATGACAAATAGTAAAATGCAATTATGTAATAAACATTATAAATTACAATGGCAAAGATTAAGAAATGGCTTAATAAGTGATATAAATGAGTTTAAAGAGATACCGAGAAGGCATTCGGAAGAAACAAAGAAAAAACTTAGTAATATTGCTAAAAAACAGCCAAGGAAAAATGGAAGATTTTCAAAGAGTAGGTAATGCTACTCTTTTTTCATATATGATAATTCAGAATTATTAGTACAAGATATTTAAGGAGATTTTGATATGAAATTATCAAAAAAAGAAAAATTAGAAAAAGCATTATACAGTTGGATAGACTCAAATGACATAGTAGAAGAAGATATAAGCAGTATTATAGAAGGACATAGTATAAGCATGTCAAGATTAGCAACACATATAAGCGATAGCAAATATAAGTTAAAAAGAATAGAATTATTATTAAAAGAAAAATAAATAAGCATACTAATACTAAGTTTTAGAATTATGTTATTTTAGATAGTAATAAAATTAGAAGCTTTGTCGAGAGTAGAAAAAATAATTTTAAGTAGGAGGGACAAATGACAAGAGAAATCCTTATACAATATTGTGATTTAAAACAAGAAGTACAGAAACTAGAAAAAAGAATAGACAGACTAGAAAAACAAAGTGAAATGGTGTCTGATGTTGTACAAAATGGCTATAAAAGACATGCCGTAATATATGGATATGATTACAATAGAACTTTTAAATTAAATATGCTTAAACATATATTAAAAGAAAGATATAATGCAGTATTAGAGTTACAAATACAAATAGAAGAATACATAAGTAAAATTCCTAAAAGCGATATAAGACAGATTTTTGAACATTATTATATAGATAATATGAACTGGATACAAATTATGCATGCAATGAACTATAAATCTGAAAGTACTGCTAGAATGAAACATGATAGATTTTTAGAAAAAAATTATAAATGTGCGTTTGGTGCGTTTTAAAAGTGCTAAAATAGTAGTAAGAAAAAAAGTTTCTAAATATCCTCTTGTTTGGAAAATATTAGGCAATATATTTACTTTTTTGATCAACATACATTATAATATTTATCAAATTAGGAGGAAAAAATGAAAAAGGATATCTATGAGATAATTGCATTAGAATTATTAGAAAAAGTTTGTAAAATTGAAAATTTACAACCTAGTGAAAGTCCAGATTGGAAGAACGAACAAACTGGGGTTGAAGTTACAACAACAATACAAAATCAAGATTTTTTAGGATATGTTTTAAAGAATTTGCCTAAAACTATAGAAAAAATTAAAAAAAATGACAATAAAGAAAAAACTATACAAAAATTCAATAAAGGGTATGAAAAGAGAGGAGGACTAATAATTCATGAAGAACAAAATGTTTTAGGGTTAACGGGAGGCTTCCCTCTTCTTAAGGAATTGGTACAAGGAAGGTATATTTACTTATTACCAGTATATGAAGATAATTCAGTACAAGATATAAACGAAGCTTTAAGGAAAAAAATAGAAAAATTGAATAAAGTACATAATGGAAAATACTTATATGATGAAAATATTGAAGATTATAGATTATTTATCTTTTCAGAAGTTATGCTAGAAAAAAGCGCAATAGATAAAGAGATATGCTTAATAAAAGAAATACAAGAATCATATAAAAGAAGATACAATATTATATACTTATACTTAATAAGGACAAATACACTAATAACTTTTGACCTAAATACAGATACAGTACGAATAAAAGAAAATATATAGATAAAAGAGCTTATCAACTAGATAGGCTCTTTTATTATGTATAAAAATTAGGAGGAATAGAAATGGAAGAAAAAAATGTAAAGATTTGTGATTTATCACAAGAAAATACAAAAAGATTAAGTGAATTAGTAATGATGTCAAATGATATAGAAAAGCTTTTAAATGGAGATATGGTAGAAAAGTTAGTAGAAGGAGAGCCAAAACCAATATCTTGTTTAAAAGAAGATATTATAGCACAAAATAATCAGCTAAAATTACTTGAAGAGAAGTTAAGCAATATCATAAACATTTTAAATTAATTTCAACAATTACTAACTATTGTTTATATAGTTAAAGAATTGTGAAATGAATTGGTGCTTTTCGAGAAAGGCGATAGCAAAGTCGGAGTTAAATGTACATAAGAGTTCTTGTACAGCCAATATATGCTTTCTTAGCTTAACAGGTAAAGCAGTAGTCTTGTAAACTACAGTAGTAAGTTCGAGTCTTACAGAAAGCTCCATAACGATACTAGATAAGTTAATATATATACCAGGTGGAAACACCTCCTTTCTAAAAATGAATAAGAATGAAAGATAAAGACAATTCTAGTTAAGTTTTTTTATAAGGAGAAAACAAATGAAACTATGTGATACATGTAAGAATACTACATGTAAAAGAAAACTAATAACAATACAAGAAAATAATTTATTAACAATAAAATGTTTAGAATATGAAAAGGACAATAGTAAGATACAAGGATATAAAAAGCAGTTGAATAGAACTGCAAGACAACAAGATACATTAATGAAGTCAAACATATAAAAGGAGAACAACTATGCTTAAATTTAAAATAAACAATGCAGAATGGACAATAAAAGAAGTATCAGAAGCAGAAATAAACAATGAAATGAAGAATGACTATACTATGGGAGTTACAATATATAAAACACAAGAAGTATTGTTACTAGAAAATCAAGCAAACATTATAAAAACGCTAAAACATGAATTAATACACGCATGGCTTTATGAATATGGACATAGACAAGATGATGAGAAGAAATTTGAATTTGAAGATATATGCGAGATAGTTGCAAGTAGTAATGATTTTATTAATGAAGTAGTAGAACAATATGTAAATAACGATAATAAAATTCATGTAAATAATGAAAATTGGGAAAATTTATCGGAAGAAAAAAGAAAAGAATTACTAGAAGAAATAAAAAAACAATCAATACTAAGGTTATCATGTTAAGAGGTTTGACAATGAATATTAATCAAAATATAAATAAATTATTATATGCATTAAAACAAAAGGGACAAATATATAGAATAAATAGTTTTAAATTTTATAGTGAAAAGAATGATAGATATGCTACAAAATACCAGATATTAAAAAGAGAATTAATACCTATTGAAAACTTTGTAACATTAGAAGATGAGGAAGTAGAATTTGAAGAAAAATATAAAGTTGATTATGAATGTTATAGCAAAGTAGATTTAATAAAATATTTAGCAGAAGAGTACAGAAAAGGAAGTGAGGCTGGTGGAAAATGATTATAGCAAATTAACAGAAAAGCAAAAAAGATTTATAGATTACTATATAGAAACAGCAAATGCAACAGAAAGTGCAAAAAGAGCAGGATATAGTGAAAAGACATCCAAAAATATAGGCGCAGAAAACTTAACAAAACTTAACTTTTTTATTCAAAAAAAATTAGAAGAGAAAGAAAGTAAAAGAATTGCCTCACAAGATGAAGTATTACAATATCTTACAAAAGTAATGCGAGGAGAAGAAAAAGACCAGTTTGGACTAGACGCTTCTTTGCAAGATAGAACGAAATGTGCAGAACTTTTAGGAAAAAGATATGGAACGTTTGTGGATAAGAAAGAAATATCTGGCGGATATACTGTAGAAATAGTAGATGATGTAAATGAATAAAGAAAGAATAAGTTTGCAAGAAACAATTGGAAAAGGTTATTCTACTTTCTGGAATTTCAAAGGCGACGAAGTAATTTTAATGGGTTCAAAAGGTAGTAAGAAATCAAAAACAATAGCTTTAAGATGGATGTATTTATTAAAAAAATACCCACGAGCTTGCTTATTGGCTATGAGAGATACAGCTACTACCTTAAAAGATAGTGTATATGCAGATTTAAAATGGGCTTGTAGAAAATTAAGACTAGATAGTGAATGGGATTTTAAATTAAATCCATTAGAAGCAACAAACAAAATAACAGGGCAAAAGATATTTTTTAGAGGACTTGATGATTGGCAAAAAATAGCCTCTATAACAATAGATGACCCTGATTTAGTTTTATGCTTCGAATGGTTTGAAGAAGCTTTTGAAATTGTAAAAGAGGAAACATACAATAATACTAGAATGTGTTCAAGAGGGTTACTTCCAGAAGGATACTTTAGACAGTCAGTAGCAAGCTTCAATCCTTGGAGTAATCAACATTTTATAGTAAAAAAACTTACAACAAAACTAACACCTGATGAAGATACATTATTAAAGAATGGTAAACAAGAGTTAATAGTTGAAGAAGAACAAGAATTTGAATACTTAGGAGAACAAGTAAAAGAGACAACAAAACAACTGTTAATGATAACAAATTATAAATTAAATGAATTTTTAGATATAAAAGACTATGCAGCATATGAAAAAATGCGTAAAGAAGATTATGAAAGATATAAAACAGCAGGCTTAGGCATGCCTGGTATTGCATTAGGATTAATATTTAAAAAATGGCGTATTGAAGATACAGAAAAATATAAAAATACATTTGAACTAATAAGGAGAGGTTTGGATTTTGGATATAGTTCAGACCCTTCTTGTTTTTTACAATTTAGTGTAGATACTAGGCATAAGAGAATATATGTATTTGACGAATTTAGTGCTTGTGAGTTAGATAATGAACAATTAGCTAACTCTATAAGACCAAGAATGCCGTTATATGCCTTAGTTAAATGTGATAGTGCAGAGCCTAAATCAATAGCAGAATTAAATAAATATGCAATAAACGCAGTTCCAGCTCAGAAAGGACCAGATAGCGTACTACACGGAATTAAATGGCTGCAGGGGTATGAAATAATAGTAAGCCCTAGATGTAAAGGATTGATAGAAGAATTAGGTTTATACAGATGGAAAGTAGACAAGTATGGGAATCCATTAGAAATTCCAGAAGATAAGAATAACCACAGAATAGATGCACTTCGTTATGGAAGTGATGATTTATATTTAGCAAGTTAGGAGGATAACATGACACAGACAGAGAGTATAAACAGTTCATTACCAAATCTAGATAGTGAATTAATAAAACAATTTCTTAAAGATGATATTGTAAGTCCATTAAAACGACAAATGCGAATAGGACAAAGATACTATGAAGGGAAACACGATATATGTTTTAAAAAGTTAAATGAATATACAATAATAGGCAAAGAAAAAGATGAAGCAACAGGAAAAGAAAAAGAAATAAAAAAGACAATAGAAATACCAAATAAATCGTTAGTAAAAGTGGCTCATAGATATCATTGGAAGTTAGTCAAACAAAAGCAAAACTATGTTGTAGGAAAGCCAATTACAATATCGTATGAACCAATAATAAATAGTGAATTAAACGAAGAACAAAAAAAGAAGCTAAAGAAAATCAACAAGAAAATAGTTGATAAATTTTGGAATGTATTAGGAATTAGTTTTGATAACTTCTTAAAAGAAACTGTTGCAAATATGTCAAACAAGGTAAATGCTGTTTGGCATATTTTTTATGATGAACATGGAAACCTTAAATACTGTAACGTAGAGCCACTTGACATTATAGACATATATGATACAAAAACACAAAAAATATTAACAGATGTGTTACATAATTATCAAATAATAGACAATGGAAAGAAAAAAAGATATGTAGAATGGGAAACAGCGAACGAAACAAAATATTTTATAGAAGAAACTAACGAATTAGCCGATACACAAGAATATCTGTTAGATGTAAATAGAATTAATCCAGAGCCACATTGGATAACTAAACAGTTGTTTAATGGTCAATTAGTTAAAGAAGAGTCACATGGCTGGGGTAAAGTGCCATACATAATTATAAAAAATAATGAAGAAAGACAAACAGACTTAGAGCCAATAAAAGACTTAATAGATGCTTACGATTTAATTAATTCTAACTTTATTAATACAATAGAAGATTTAAAAGAATTTATATATAAAATAAATGGATATGGAGCAGAAAGTCTTGTAGAGTTGGTCGAAAGAATAAAGATAATGGGTATTATTAGAAATAATGATGCAACAGGAAAAATTGAAACGGAGACAATACCATTTCCATACGAAGCAAGACAAATAATCTTAAAATTATTAGAAGAAAAAATATATGAATTTGGAAGAGGAGTAAATACTAATAGAAGCGAGCTAATAGGACAGGCACCTTCTGGGTATTCATTAGAGTTTTTATACACTGATTTAGACTTAAAAGCTGATGAGTGTATATCAAATTTAACAGAGGGATTGTATCAATTATTTTGGTTTATAGCAGAACACTTAAAAAGAAAAGGAGAAGTACCTCAGGACTTAAATATATTTGATTTTAAATTTACTTTTAATAAATCAAGAATCTTCAATACGGCAGAGCAAATAAATATAATAAACAATGATACAACTATAAGTATAAGAACTAAACTAGAAAATCACCCATACGTTGACGATGTAGAACAAGAATTGCAAAGAATAAAAGAAGAAAAAGAAGAAAATATGAAAATGCAAAGTCAAATGTTTAATAATAGTGGGGGATTTGAGCCACATAAAGACGATGACACCGAATAGTAGGAGGTGTTATTTTTTATGGCTAGAAAACCTATTAATTACTGGGAAATACGTTCTACAGAATTAATGAAACGTATAGAAAAAAGGACAGAAAATACGATAAATAGTCTTATAAAAGCTTATGAACAAGCGACAAAAGATATAAATAAAGAAATAACTAAAATTTTTAAGAATTATGCGAAAGATACAGGATTAAAAAAAGAAGATTTATTGCAGTTGTTAACTAAAAAAGAAACTGAACAATATTACAACAATCTATTAGAAGTAATAAACAATAATATAACAGATGAAGGTATAAAAAAGAAGCTGTTAGCAAAGTATAATGCTCCTGCTTATTCATATAGAATTAGTCGATATGAAGCATTGCAACAAAATATAGATGTAGAACTAAAGAAACTAGCTAATATAGAGCAACAAATAACAGAAATAAGATACGTAGACACAATAAAAGAAGGTTACTATTATACTATATTTGATATACAAAAAGGCACAGGGATAGGATTTAGTTTTGCAAAAATAGACAACAGAACAATAAATTTACTTTTAAATGAAAATTGGATAGATAATGCGAATTTTTCTCAAAGAATATGGAAAAATAGTGAAAAGTTAGGATCATATTTAAGAACACAATTAACAGCTGCTTCTTTATCAGGAAAGTCTATAAATAAGATAGCACAAGAATTATCTGAATATATGAATGTAGGACTATATAATGCTACTAGACTTGTAAGAACAGAAGTTAATCATTTTGCTAACGAAGCGGAAATTTTAAGTTACGAAGAACTGGATATAGAAAAATATAGATTTATAGCAACATTAGATAACAGAACATGTGAACATTGTGCAGAATTAGATAATAAAGTATTCAATATAAAAGATAGAAAAGCTGGTAAAAATTGTCCTCCAATCCATGCCAACGATAGATGTACAACAGTAGCGGTTTTTGATGATGATAATATAGAAAACTTACAAAGAAAAGCTAGAGATGAAAATGGTAAACCTATATTAGTACCACGAGATATGACTTATAAAGAGTGGGATAGTAAGTATGTAGATAAAGAAGAAGGGATAATAGATAACTTATTTAATAAAAATAGTAAAACAAAATTAAAGAATATAACAGAACAAAAGAACAACATTATCAATCAAGCATTTGTTAACAATAATATTAAAAATATTGCAATGAATACTAATATAAAATCAATAAAATTAGGAGGAAACAAATCATATCATCAAAAAGGAAAAATTGTATTGAAAACAAACTATAATAGTCATACAGTAAGACATGAACTTGCTCATGCAGTAGATTATAATAACAAATGGCTATCTTCTACTAATTCTTTTATTAAAGCAATAGAATTAGATAAGAAAAATATATTAAACAATCAAAGTTTATATAAAAATTTAATAAAAAATAATAGTAAGTACAGAGAGTTAAGTGATATAATGAGTGGAATGACAAACAATCAAATAAAAGGTAGATATTTTCATAAAAATAGTTATTGGAAAAAAGCAAATAAATTAGAAAAAGAGGTATTTGCACAAATGTTTACAGTTGCTGGCGCAAATGATTTTAGACAATTGCAAATATTTAAAAAATATTTACCAAACACATTTAAAGCTTTTGATGATTTAATAGGGAGGTTATTATAATGTATTATGATGTATTAGATAAGGAAGTAGAGCAGAAGTTAGATAAATACAAAAAAATATTTCCAGAAGGCTTCCCATTAGCACAATTTGAAGGAACTAAAAAAGAGTTAATAGAAGAAATAGATAAATGCATTAAAGAAAAAAGGGAATATGATACAAGTTTTTGGGATGATAATCCTGAATATGATGATTAACTAGTTATTAATATTTAATGATTATAGAATAAGACGTAATTATACGTCTTATTTTTATGCCGTTTATTGTAGTTAGGCATTCAATAAAACAAACAAATTACCCATTTGCTTGTGGGAATACAAATAAAGCAACTTTTCGTACTGGTAGCACCAGAATAAAAAAGCTAGAAAGGTAGGACCAATTATGGAATGGTTAAAGAAAATATTAAAAGAAGCAGGAATAGAAAATGCAGATGATTTAGAAGGTAAAATCTCTAAAGAATTACCAAAACATTTTAAACCTGCAAATGAATTCAATGAAGTAAATGAAAAATTAAAATCTGCAAATGCGGAAATCGAAACATTAAAGGTTACTAATAGCAATATTCAAACAGAGTATGACAACTATAAAAAAGGCTCGATTACTCAAGAAGAATATGAAACAAAAGTAAAAGAGATACAAGATGAAGCAGATGCAAAAGTTAAGAAAAATGACTTCGATAGTAAGTTATCATTGAAATTAATGGGAAAAGAAATTAATGCAAAAGACTCAAAAGACATTATAGCTAATATAGACATTTCTAAAATCAGCTTAGACGGAGACAACTTTATTGGACTAGATGAACAAATAAAGAGTTTAAAAGAAAGAAAATCTTATTTATTCAATGAAGAGCAAACTATTATAGAAGGACAAGAAGGAGCTGGCAAACAAAAAATAAATGACGGCAAGCCAGATTTAGGCAAAATGTCGTATGACGATATTTGCAAATATTTGGAAGAAAATCCAGATGCAGAAATTTAATAGAAAAGGAAGGTAAAAAATATGGGAAAATTTGATGCAAAAAGTTTTAATGAGAAAGCTTTTAAGTACTCTGTAGATAGAGTACCAAACTTAAAAACTAACGAGCTAAAAAAATCAAAAGCGTTAGTTGGAAATAAAGATATTAGAGATGTATTTACAAGCGAAGATGGTGCACAATATGCAAGAGTTGCAATGAGAGGTTTAGCAGAAGGAGATGCAGTAAATTATGATGGACAAACAGATATTACTGCAACAACAACTAAAACATTTGAACAAGGTATGATAGTTGTAGGTAGAGCAAAAGGTTTCGTAGAAAAAGACTTTTCTTACGATATAACAGGTGGAAAAGACTTTATGGAAAATGTTGCTGAACAAATTGCTGAATATAAAGACGGACTAGATCAAAAAACTATATTAGCAGTTCTAAAAGGTATATTCGCTATGACAGGAACAAAAGAAACAGAATTTGTTAATAAACATACAACAAAACTAAGTGGAAAAATGGAAGCTACAACTTTAAATACAGCAACTAATAAAGCTTGTGGAGCAAATAAAAAGAAATTTACAATGGTATTTATGCATAGTGATGTTTCTACAGGTTTAGAGAACTTAAATTTAATTGAAAGACTAAAATATACAGACAAAGATGGCATTACAAGGTCATTAGATTTAGGAACATGGAATGGAAAATTAGTAATAGTTGATGATGATATGCCAGTAGAAGAAGTTGCTGCAACATATGAAAAAACTGCTGATACTGATATAGTAGAAGGTAAAACATATTATACAAAATCAGGAAGCAACTATAATGTAGTAGTAAGTCCAGCTAAAGAAAGCATAGGTACATATTACGAGTTAAAAGATGAAGCTCATACAGAATATACTACTTATGTTTTAGGTAATGGAGCTATATCTTATGAAGATTTAGGAGCAAAAGTACCTTATGAAATGGATAGAGACCCAGCCAAAAATGGTGGACAAGATACATTATATATTAGACAAAGAAAATGTTTTGCACCATTTGGAATTTCTTATGAAAAGAAATCACAAGTAACTGCATCTCCAACTGATGAAGAATTAGCAAATGGAGCTAACTGGGCTTTAGTTAATTCAGGAGAAGAATCAGAAGGAGATAGAAGTTATATAAATCACAAAGCTATTCCAATAGCAAGAATAATCTCTAGAGGATAAGAGTCAAATACTCTTATCCTTTTTAGGAGGTAATAATGGACTTATTAAACAAAGTAAAAGAAAGATTAAATATTCAAAATAATGAATACGACAAGAAAATTCAAGGCTATATTGATGATATTACTGATAAAATAAAATCTCTTTGCAAAAGAAAAGATTTACCACAAGAACTGGATTATTTTGTTATTAGATATGCTATGAACTGTTATCTCTACTACAAAGATAAAGATGACAGCAATAATGAAAAAACACAAGTAACTAGTGCAAGCGACAATGGTCAAACTGTAAGTTTTAAAGTAACAGAAACAGTTTCAAAAGATGATGTTGATTTAGATAAGGTTATAGCAAACAACCTTAATGAAATTAGCAATTATGCATTTATGGGGTGGTAGTTATGCAAATACCAGAAATATTCAGAAAAGTAATAGCAGATACTTTCTATGACAAAAATATAGAGATATGGACTGAAGGAACTATAAAAGATGATGAGGGGGCTGTAATTGGAAATGGAAAACTGGAAAAGATAGATAGTTTTAAAGGTAATTTTCAATTCCAAACAAGAGAAAAGATACAACAAGAATATGGACAAGAAATAGAAGCTAATGCAATAGTTACTTGTGATAAGACAGTAGCTAAGATTGGCAATATACTTGTTTATAATAACAAAGATTATGTTATAAGAAGTAAAATTGCATCAGACAGTCATATCACTCTTTTAGTAGAAGGAGATGATTAAATGTCTAACATAAAAGGATTAGATGAATTACTTTCTAATTTGTCACGGACTAGGTGGAAACATAAAAGAAAGTGCTAGAAAAGGTCTTGAAAGAGGAGCAAAAAAAATTCAAAAGAATGCAAAAATACTTACACCAGTTGATACTGGAACTCTTCGTAATTCTATAAAGACTAACTCTGAAATAACACAAGACGGAGCAGAAGCACAAGTATATACAAATTTGAATTATGCTGCGTATGTAAATTTTCGGCACAGGACCAGTGGGAAACGAAAGTGGAATGAAGTTGCCAGAAGGAATGCGAGCTAGAAGGATTACTGCTTGGACTTATACTCCAGATGAAGGGAAACACTTTTACAGGACAAGGGGACAAAAACCACAGCCGTTTATGTCTAGTGCATATCTTCATGCAAAAAATACAGGAGAAGTAGAACAAGAAGTAATAAAATCAATACAAAAAGACATAAGAAAATTGGAGAGTGGTAGATAATGATTAATTTAAAACCACAAATATTAAAAAAATTAGAAGAAATCTCAAATGTTGAAGTTTCTTATTTTTATCCAGAAAACTGGACAAAGGGTAAAAAAATAATAAGTTATTACGAATTAGACAATTCAGAGGCAGACAATGCTGATGATGAAGAATATAGCAGTAATATTGCTATACAAATTGATGTATGGTGTGATACACCTAGTGAATGCTCAAAGCTAGCAATCGAGGTAAATAAGAAAATGAAGGAACTAGAATTTAAAAGAACTTTATGTTTGGATTTACACGAAGAAGGAGCAGTAAAACATCATAAAACAATGCGATTTGAAAAAGAACAATATTTAGAAGAGGAGTAAAGCTTCTCTTCATTTTTTATATAGAAGGAGGATAAAATATGGCCAAAAAATATTTAAAAGGTTTTAGTGGGTTAAGAATATTCCCTATAACAACAAACACGGAAGAAAGTTATATCGTAGGAACAATGATAAAAGTTCCAGCAGCTCAAAAATTATCAAAAGAGGAACAAGCTGAATCAGAAGATATCTTAGCCGATGACGGAATCTGGGATACAGACTCAGATGTAACAGGAGAAGAAGTGACTATTACTCTTGCTGAATTATCTAATGAATTAAGGGCAAAACTACGTGGAGGAAAGTATAGTGAAGAAACAAAAATTTATTCTTTTAGCAAGGGGGATGTTGCTCCAGAGTTAGCATGTTCATTTAGAGGACTTTTGGCAGACGGAACATATAGAATGTGGAAATATTATAGATTTAAAGTTTCTACAGTAAAAATGGATTTAGAAACAAAAGGAAACAGCAAGACAGGTGTAGAGATTACGGGTAAATTCTTAGAAAGAGCATGTGATGGAAAATTCTATGATATCAAAGATACTGAAACAGGTAATGCAGATTTAACATGGCTTGATACAATAGAAAAAGTACCTGCTGACGATTTAGAGTAAAATTAATTAAAAAAGGGACTATATGAACTATACCCCAAAAAGTAGAGTTCAATATGTCCCTTTTTTAATTATAAACAATAAAAGGAGAAAAATATGGCGAAAAGTAATGAAAGTTTAAGTTTAAATGAAACAGTAAAAATGTATGGTGTAGAGATAAAAAAGATGCCTTGTGGCAAGTATTTTGAAGCTCTACAAACTTTAAAAAATTTGCCAGAGGACTTCATAAAAGAGTTATCTGACAATAAACAAGATTTTAGATTATCAGAAATGTTAAGTTTAGATAATCTAATTAATTTAATAACAAAATTATTAATGGTAGCACCAAAGTTTTTATTTAGCTTTTTAAGTAAACTACTTGATGTAGATGAAGAATACATAGAAAATAAATTATCTCTAACAGAGCTTACAGAAATATGTATAAAATTTTGGGAGATAAATAAGTTAGAAAATTTTTTCGTCCTAATGAAGCCAGCAATAAGAAATATCATGATCCTAACTGGCTTCAAGAAATAATAGTTGTTTGTAATAAAATTGGAATATCAAAATCTGAACTATTAAATAATTACTATGTAGATGAAATTCCTATAATTTTTGATAAATATGTTGAACTAAATAAAACTACAAATAAAGACGAAATAGAAGTTTCTGCAGAAGATTTTTAAATCTCTTGTAATATTTTACAATTTATTGTAGAATATTCACAGGAGGGGATTTTGTATGTGGTTTATGATATTGTTTTTTGGTTGTATAATTGCATATTTAATTTGGGCAGCCAATTATAATATAAAAAAGAGCGAAGAAAAGCATCAAAAAGAAAATGATATTAATGAAAAAGGTAATGAATATAATGCTGTATATTCAACGGAAATTAATCATATATGTGGATTACCATTATCAGAAAATTCAAGATGTATATTGCACTTATGTGATAATCAAATAGTAGTAGAGGGAACAGGACAGATATTTAAACTAAAAAAAGATAAAATAATTGATATGAATATTAAAACATCTAAAGAAGTAAGAAATTCAATTAGTGGTGCAGTAGGAGGAGCTATATTATTAGGACCTATAGGAGCATTTTTAGGAGGAAGTTCTACTGACTTCCATAGGTTTTTTATAATTATTTACGAGAACAAAGATAATGAAGAACAATGTATAAGTTTTGATTTAAAAGATGACTTAAAAATATATAAAGAAATATATAATTATATAGAACAATTTAAAAATAATATTACAGAAAAAAAGGAAATAGAATTATAGACAAAAACACATTACAGAAATGTAGTGTGTTTTATTTGTTGTTATTTTTGTGAATTAAAAATTCTATAAGGCTTTTAATTTGCTCTTTTTGAGAAGGTGTTAATTTTTTAAAATTTTCGGTAGGAAATCCAGATAATGAAGCATCGAGATTATTAATATTAGAATGAGTATTTCCTAAAAGTTCATCTATAGATACATTAAAAAAGTCAGATATTTTAAATAATATTTTTAAACTGGGATTTCTTAAACCAGTTTCATACATTGTAATAGCACTAGGAGTGATGTCTAATTTTTCTGCTAATTGCTCTTGCGTTAAATTGTTAGCCTGTCGCAATTTTCTTAATACTTGTGCAAAATGGTATAAATTACTTAAATCATTAATTTCACTCATATAAACACCTCACAATAATAATAACACAATTAGTAAAAAAAAACAAGAAAGAGATAACAAAAAGTTATTGACAAACATAACTAATTGTGATATTATTCATAACAGAAAGAGAGGTGAAGCAAATATGGTTGTAAATATTTCAAAGGAAATAGATAATGCAAAAATACGTATAGAGAGAGCTAGATTAAATATTAGTCAGCGAGAATTAGCAGAAAAAGTAAAAACATCAAGAGAAAAAATTAATGCAATAGAAAATGCAAAATGCAAAAAAGTAAAATATGAATTATTAGAAAAAATTGCAAATGTATTCAATGTACAGATTAATGAGTTATTAAAAAAAGAAGAGAGATAATGTGTCCATCGCCAAACTTTCACATTATCTCAAACAGTAAGAATTTTAGTTCCTACAAATATATTGTATCACAGTAGGGGCTGAAATTCAAGTAAAAAAATGAATGGAGGTCTTTTTATTTATGCAAAAAATTGAATATAAAATTGAGAAAGATAATGATTTTATAGGAAAAAGATATGAAAGCTATACCGTAGAAAAGCATATTACTTATGATAATGGAGAAACAGAAATAAGAACAAGAGTTGTATTTCCTCATATAGATGGAGAATTGACAGAAGAAAACTTAAACAAGTTAGTATTTCAAAAGTCAATAACAGAAGAGGAATGGCAACAATTATCACAGGAATATAGAAGTGCTTGGATAAATAGAAGAATGACAGATGAACTATGTAAAGAATTAGAAAATTTAAGACAGAAAGAAGGTGTTGCTTAATGAAAGAATATACAGAAGCATTAAAACAACATCTAGTAAACAATAGAAATTGGACGAAAACAATGTTTAAAATAACAGGTACAATTTATAGAGGGGTAACAAATAATAGATTTACTTTAGAGCAGGGAATGGAAAAACTTATGGAAAGGAGACAGAAATGTCAGAAGATTTGAAAATAGATATAGAAATAGAAAATCTTTTACCTAAACTAGAAGAAGAAAAATACAACCTATTAAAAGAGGACATTATAAAAAATGGTTGTATAAATCCTATTATAGTATGGGAAGGAATAATAGTAGATGGTCATCACAGATATAGAATTTGTAAAGAAAATAATATTGACTTTAAAACTAAACAGATGAAATTTGAAAATAAAGAAGAAGCTATGATATGGGCTTGGACAACGCAAAAAGCTAGACGCAATATAGATGATGGAACATTATTTAAAATAGCAGAAAAATTTAGACCATATTATGAAAAGAAAGCTAAAGAAAGGCAAATTGAAGCTGGTAAGAATTTTGGAAAGGGTTTTCAGAAATCAGAAAAACCTATCAATAAAGAAGATAACAACACTGTACCAATAAATACAACAAAAGAATTAGCAAAAACAGCTGGTGTTTCAACAGATACTATGAACAAAGTAATACAAGTACAAAAACACGCACCAGAACCAATAAAAAAGGCTGTTGAAAACAATGTTATTAGTATAAACAAAGGCTATGAACTAACTAAAAAAGTAAAAGATATTCCAGAGGAACAAAAGGTAAGCAAGGCAGAAGAATTAGTAGAAGAACAATTTAAACAAGAGTGTAAAGAACTAGATAAGGCTCACAGGATATATTGCAAAATAAATGATGCAGTTTATAAGCCAATTTCAGTAGAGATAACAGATGAAAATGTTGGATATTGGCTAGAAGATATGACGCAAGAAGAAATAAAGCAGGAAGAGAAAAATATAGATGATGCAATAAACAATTTAAAAGAAATAAAGAGAATAATGCAAAATTATAAATCAATAAGGAGAGTGAAGTAAGTAGTGGATAGAAAAGTAAAAGAAACAATTTATAAGGAAATACACGACAACGGAGAAATAGAACAAAACCATGTAATAAATTTATTGAAAATGTATGATGATAGACCAGATGTGAACAAGTTAATAGAACAGCATTATAAATCAAAAGCAAATAGGATAATATCAAGCTTTAAAGATGATAACCACGTAAGAGATTGTTTTGCTGTAAAGGAAGATAAGAAAACAACATACATAAACATTAGCACAACGAAGAAAATATATTATGTAAAAGACATTGCAGGTTCTTTAAAAAAACAAATTGATGGTAGGAAAAAATCAATGCAAAAGGCTAACAAAAGAGTAAAAATACTTGAAGGTCAAATAAATGTAGAAGAAATAGAAGAAATAGCAAAATAAAATAATAAGGCATCAGAATTATTCTGGTGCTTTTATTATGCTCGAAAAGAGGTGTAAAATGTCAACAGAAACACAAATAGGCAAATTGGTTATAGACTTACAAATAAAAACACAAGCATTAGAAAAGGGATTAAATACAGCTAAACAAAAACTACAAGAAATAGAGAGTAACAATAAATCGTTAGAAAATAGTAATAAAAATTTAGATGCAAGTTTTATCGCTATGTCAGCTAGTATTGTTGCAACATTGCATGGAATTGGTAGTGCTATAAAAACATGTGTAAATGAATATAACAGTTACACACAAGCAATGAGTGGTTTGCAGAATATAGCAAATTATACTGGGCAAGACATGCAACAATTAACAGAGATAATGAATAAATTTTCTAAATATGGTCTAACACAAGCAGATATAGCAACAGCGATAAAAAATTTTAGTTTAATGGGATATACAGCAGAAGACACAGAGAAAATGATTATGGCATTAACTGAAAGTGCTATTTCTAATAGACAAGCTTGTTATTCTGTATCAGAAGCAGTAAAAATGGCGTCAGAAGGATATAAAAACGGTATATCTACTTTATCTGATGCAGCAGGTGTAACAGAAAACTTATCTGTAATGGAGAGTAAATATGCGGAAAGTATTGGTAAGACAGCAAGTCAATTAACGGATGCAGAGAAAAATCAGGCATACTTAAATAGAACAATGGAAGCGGCGGCACCATTTGCAGGAGCAACTGCGCAGTACATGGAAACGTTAGCAGGAAAACAAGGAGAATATTCGCAAGCTATGCGAGAAACACAAATAGCTTATGCAGAAGCGCTTGAACCTACATTAATGAAAGTAGAAGAATTTAAAACTAAAGCAGTATCCGCATTAGCAGATTTCATTTCATCAAATGAGGCAGCGACGGCTGGAGTTACTACATTTATAACTACATTAGGTTTGTTAGCAATAGCTATAACAACAGTAAAAAAAGCATATGATACATATAAGGCTAGTACATTTGCAGCTACAGTTGCTACTCAAGGTTTTACAGCAGCTCTTGCTACAAATCCATTTGGCTTGATTGCTATTGCAATTGCTGGAGTAATATCTGCGTTAGCAGCTTATACTACAGCAACTGAAAAGCAAGCAGAAGCACAATCAATATTAAATGAAAGAACAAAACAATACAATGATATATTGTCTGGAAAATATGGATATGCTGAAGAATCTATAACTAGTGCTGAACAGAGAAAGTCCGAAATAGAACAAGAAATAAGTTTATTAAATCAAATAATTCAAAAGAGACAGGAATGGGGGGAAATACTAGTATCTACTCCTTATGGTTCAGAAGAATCAAAAACTGTACAAAGTGAATTAAATGATTTAATAAAACAATATGAGGATTTAGCAAAAAAAGAAGTAGGAAATAATGAAGAAGTTAAATCATCTTTGAATAGTTTAAACAAAGAATTACAAGATTATACAAAATATTTAGATGAAGCAGATGCAGTAAAAAAGATAAGTGAAGGATTAGATACAGAAACTATAAAAAATAAGCAGAAAGAAGCGGCACAATTAAAAGTAAATGCTACTCAAATGCAAAAATATTTAGATACTGTAAAGAATAGCAAAAAATCTTCTACAGAATATCAAAATGCAGTAAAAGAATTGGCTAAGGCATATCCTGAAGCAGCAAATGCAGAAGGAATTGTTATAGCAAAAGCTCAAGATTATATTAATGCAGAAAAATTGAAAGCCGATACTGCATGGAATGCGTCGCAAGAAACAATACAATCATATATAAATATGATAAATGCAGCAATAGAAAGTCAAGATGTTCAAATACAAGTAGCGGAAAATATTGGAATAGCTTTTGAGGAAGTAAAACCAAAATTAGAAAGTGTTTTAGGCATTTTACAAGCAATGGCAGGATATCAAGCAGAAGATGTTCCTAATGTTGAGCCAGTAAGTATTAGTTATTCTACACCTTCAGTAAGTACTAGTTCAAGTAGTGTTTATGAGAATAAGAAACTAGATAATTACAAAGCACTAATAGAGTATAAAAAATCTTTAGACCAAATAAGCTTAAAAGAAGAAATATCAATGTATGAAAAAGCTCTTAATAGTTATGCAAGAACTACAGAAGAAAAGAGAGAGTTAAGAACAAAAATATATGAATTAAATAAGGAACTAGCACAAAAAGAGAAAGACATACTAGATCAACAAACTGAAGATTACGAAGCATATATACAAGAACAAAAAAACTTGCGTGGAGCTGCTTATGATGTAGCAGAGCAAACTAAAGATTATGATGCAATTATAAAAATGCACAAAAACTACTTAAATCAAATTATGAAAGATGAAAGACTTTCACTTGATGAAAGAAAAGAGTTGTATAGAGAAGAATTACAAGTTATTAGAGACTATGAACAACAAAAACGCGATTTAAGAGTAGAAAGCATAGACAATACTGCATCTCAATTAAGAGATGCTATAGTAGCTCAGCTAGAAGAAATGCAAGAAAAAGACAAAGAAATGATAGATAAAAATTTAGAAGAAGTTGAAAAATGGAAGAATGCTAGAATTGATGCAATAAATGAAGAATATGATACAAGAATAGAAGCAATAGATAAAGAATTAGAAGCATTAAATAAAGCTGAAGAACAAAAATCAAGAGATGAAGAAGATGCAGAATACGAACAGAAAAAGAAAAGATTAGAAGATTTAATTGCGTTTGAACATGATGCAACTAATAAGGCAAACTATCAAAAGGAATTAGATAAATTAATAGCGGATTATCAAAAAACATTAGACGAAAGAGAATTGCAAGATAAAAAAGATGCTTTACAAGAAGAAAAAGATAGATTACAAGAAGAGCAAGAGATTAAGATAGATGCCATAGAGGAAGAGGCAGATAAAAAACAAGAAGCATACGAACAACAATTAGAAGAATTGGAAAAATATTACGATGAGCAAATAGATATGGCACAAGAAACAGCAGAAAAAATGCTATTGAATGTAGAAGATAATCAGAATGAAATAATAAAATTATTAGAAACATATGGAGACAAATATGAAATAACTGGACAAACTCTGGGAGAAAAGTTGGCTCAAGGAATTAATGAAGGAGCTGCTAATAAATTAGAAAACTTCATACAAAAAATACAAGATAGAATAGATACTAATATAGAAAATAAGATAAAAGAGTGGACAAAAGGCTCATATTCTTACAATGCAGGTGCAAACAAACCGCAAGTAACAAGCAAAACAATAAATGTATATCAAACTAATAACATTGAGCAAAACCCAGAGCTACCATCAGAAACTTATAGAAAACTAAAAAATATAGACGAACAACTTGCAGCACAATTAGCTGGAATTTAGGAGGTGTGAGATGCAAAAATTAGAAATTGTTAATCTAGGATTAAAAGAGAGTCTTTTACTAAATTATACAGGCGGAGATACAGAAGACATTTTACTATCTCACATTGAAGGCTTAGGTCATCCAGGAGCAACAAGTCAAAAAACACAAGGTGTTTCACAAGATGGAGAAAATGCAGAAGATGCCTTATTAGAACCACGAAACATCAAAGTAGATATAACGATCAGGACAAAGTCAAGAGAAAAACTATATGAACTAAAAAGAAAGGTGTATAGAATATTAAATCCAAAAACATACAATAAAGAAACAGGTAAAAAAGGAGAACTGCTTTTATATTACACAAATGATTATAAGAAATACAGAATATATGCAAGAGTAGAAGATAGTGTAGACTTTAATGCAAGATTTTTAAATCATGATAAAGCTACAATATCTTTTTTATGTGTAGATCCATATTGGCTAGACGCAGAAGGAAAAGATATAGATATAAAATCTGTAAGGGGAGGACTAACTTTTTCACTTACGTTACCAAATTGTTTTTCTTCTGTAAGTTTTTACAAAGAAATAGAAAATGTTGGAGATGAAGAAGTTCCTGTACAAATTGAATATACAGGACCAGCCAAAAACCCAATAATAACAAATGAAACTACTAGAGAATATATAAAGGTAAATATGGAAATTGGAGAAAAAGAAAAGTTAGTAATTAATACAGCAGAGGGGCAAGAAACAGTAAATCTAATAACACCACATGAAACTATAGATGTTTATAATAATATAGATTTAAACAGTACTTTTTTTAAATTGATAGTAGGAAAGAATCTCATAAAATATAGTTCTGATGCTGAAACTTCAAAGGATAGTGTGAAGATAAAAGACTACTCTAATAAGTATGTGGGGGTATAGTATATGAACTGTATTGAAATAATTAATACAAAATTTGAACTTTTGCGGAATAATTACTAATTATGAAAGTTTAATTTGTACTTGGAACTATTTTGAATGTGGAACATTTGAACTTACTATTAATAAGAATAAAGCAAATACTGAGAAACTACAGGCAGACAATATGATTATAGTAAATAAAAATGATGAAAAAATATTACTGATTGAAAAAAGGGAAACAACATCAAATAGTAATAGTAAAACTTTAAAAATTACAGGTACTTGCATAAAAGGAATAACTAAAAGAAGAATTGTGGCCACAAATGGATACGATAGAGTAGAAGAAACACAAGCAGAAAATGTAATGAAACATTACATTAAAAATCACATAGTAGAAAGTTATTATGATACTATTAGAACTCCAGAAAGAGATATTGCATGGATAAAAATAGCCCCTACTCAAAACAGAGGAATAAAAACAGTATGGCAAGCAAGACTAACTAATTTGCACGATGAGTTAAAACATATTGCTGAAGATACTGGTATAGGATGGAAAGGTATATTAGACAGAAACAATAAATGTATTAATTTTGAATGCTATGAAGGCACAGATAGAAGCATAAATCAATTAGGAGATGGAAACACTCATGAAGAATTAAGTAAATATACACACGAACAATTAGAACAATATACACATTCTCAACTAGAAGGTAACAAAAAAGTACCTTTTATTATTTTTTCTGAAAAAAAGAAGAATTTACTAAATGGAAAAGTTACAGATGATAATACAAACTATAAGAATGTTGCTTATGCAGCTGGAAAAGGGGAAGATGAAGACAGGCTTATTACTGTAATAGGTACAGCAACAGGTTTTGATAGAAGAGAAGTATATGTAGATTTAAGCAATATTGATGACCCAGACGAATTAAAAACAGAAGGTCAGAAAAAGCTTGATACATATAAAACAATAAAAAGTGTTGAAGGTAAAATATATCAAATTCCTAATATGGAATACGAAAAAGATTTCTTTTTAGGTGATATAGTTACAATTGAAAGTGATGGAGTTTATGAAGACAAAAGAATTATACAAGCAAAAGAAGTATATGAAAGAAATAATATAACTGTAGAATTGGGTTTTGGAGACAAAATTCCTAGTCTAGCAGAACAAATAAAAAAATTAACACAAAAACCTATTTTATAATAGGTTTATTTTTGTGGGAAAGGAAAGAAAATGGCAGATATTATATTGGAAAGCTTTCCATTTGATTCGATGGATGTTTTGAATACTGAGAGTCAGCAGATGGAGCCAGACAGAGAATATGCAGCACAAATTTTTAGAAAATATTTTAAAAAGTTTTTATCAAATGGTGTTTATTATGGAGATTACAATAATTATGGCGAAAACAGTATGAAAGTGACAGCGGATGGAGGTATGAACATAAGAATTTCAAAAGGTGCTGGCTTAATTGAAGGTTGTGATTTTGAAAATACTGAAGAAAGAGTTATAACTTTAGAAAGACCAATTACAAATACAAGAATAGATAGAGTAGTAGTGCAGTTTAACTCTAGTTTAGACACCAGGGCGACAAAATTGATAGTAAAACAAGGAACAGGGGAAAATACAGTTGCTGAGTTGCAAAGAGACGAGAACATATATGAAATTTGTATTGCAGAAGTAACTGTAAAATCTACGACTAATATAATGGATACAGACATAACAGATAAAAGACCAAATAAACAACTTTGTGGAATTGTTAATAGTCTAATAAGTGTAGACGGAGAAGAATTATATCAAAAATTTCAAGAATATATTAATAGTTTAACTAATGATATTGCTTTTAAAAGTAAAGAAAATATCTTTACTAAAAAAATAACTGCAAGTGGAGGAATAGATGGAAATGTTAAAGGAAATTTGGAAGGTAATGCTAGTACTGCTACTAATTGTACTGGCAATGCTCGGAACAGCAACAAAATTGAAAACTGCTAGAAATATATCAATATCAGGTGCTGTTTCAGGAAGTGCTAATTTTGATGGAAGTAAAAACATAGAATTAAATACTACGTTTTCAGGAATTAGTGTTCTTACAGGAAATTTTACGATGACAGCTCAAAATGATTATAGTAAAGATATAAATTATCCAGAGGGTTTTAATAAAAACAATTGTATAGTAATTGCTTTTGGAATTTGTACTCAAAATGATACAAATGCAAAAGGTTATAATTATTTTGGATTTTTTGAAGATTCCTCTGATTTACTTAATAATGGGCTAAAAAGAAGTATAAATTTGAGAGATTCAGGTATTCATATGGTAGTCAATAAAACTGGAGGAACAGGAAATTATTCTTATAAAATAGCGTTACTAAAAATTTAATTTAGGAGGTTACTATGTCAGACTATACAATAAATTATAATTTAATTTTACCTGACAAAGGAGAAAATTATGACGTAGAAGTAGCTAATACCAATAATAAAATAATAGATACACAGCTTAGAAACAAAGTTGAAAAAGTTCCTGGAAAAAATTTATCAAGTAATGATTTTACTAATGCATATAAAAATAAGATAGATTCATTGCAAAATATTTATAAATTTGCAGGTTCAGTAGATTCATTTGAAGATTTACCTACAGATGCACAAAATGGAGATGTATACAATGTAATAGACGAAAGTAAGAGTTATGCTTATAACGACGCTACAAAATCATGGATAGAATTAGGTAGTGCTGTCGATGTAGAAAATGTTATTACTCATAAATACAATCTTATATTAACTTCTACAGTAGAAGCGGGACAAGTTTTAGATATTCCTTACAAATACAAAGTGGGAAGCAACTGTTTAGATGTGTTTTACAACGGAGAGAGACTGTTACTAAGTTCGAACGTTTCTGGAACTGATGGACATTATTGCGAAGTTGGAAATGCAAATAGTATATCTAATCAAATACAACTTACAAGTGACTGGAAAGCTGAAATAGGAGATTACTTTGATTTTGTTGTAAGGGGGGAATATAGCGATGATACCTAATTCTGCAAATAAAATTGTAAATACAACTATAGATATTACACAATACATAAATACAGAATATTTTAATATTAACAATGGTGTTGCTTACTTAATAAAAATAGGAAAACTTAGAATGATAAAGGTAGATGCTACATTGAAAAAAGAGATAACAAAAGATACTTACATATTTAATTTTCCTGCAAATTTTTTAAAAGGAATGATAAATACTTATTTTTTTGGAAATTTAATTAACAGAAAGCGGAAAGCCATACGAAGTAGCATTTTATAATCAGTTAGAGAGCAACAATTTTTCAATATTAGTACAAGTAACATCAGGAAGCACTTTAGCAAAAGATTCGAGGTTAATTGGAGAATGGACAGGATTTTGTTCTGCAGATATAAATGATACTTCTGAAGAAGAGAACAAATATATAACACAAAATCAGTTTAATGTATTAATAAGTGAAATATTAAAAGACTATATAACAAATACAACACTAGAAGGAAGTCAGAACAAACAAAATGAATTAATACAGGATAAAGATACACAACAAGATAAACTAATACAAAAGCTACAATCAAATATGATAAATGAGAG
>CABVAF010000012.1 GCA_902496295.1 uncultured Clostridium sp. | reverse complement strand
AACAAGAAATCAGTTTGTGTGGGTGCCAGTAGAAAATCCAAGTGAGATGTATGGAACAGATAGTAGTGGAAAGAAGTGGGGCAAGTTATATGACTTTTCGTCAGATGGAATAACACTCAATAATTGGACAGAGCAAGATGGAGTAATGTCTATAACCAATACAACAAGTTCTCGTGAACCAGATATAATAATAACTTATGACGCAGTAAGTACTAATTTACAACAAGCAGGACTTAGTGCAAGCGCAACTACGGATACATTTAAGACACAGTTAGAGACAGAGTTTAATAACATGATAATAAGTGTGGAAAAGTATGGAGGATTTTATATAGGAAGATATGAGACAGGGAATTTGTCACAAACGGAGGCAGCAGTTATAAAGAATAATACAGATATAAATGAGCAAACATGGTATACAATGTATAATAAATCAAAAGGAGTAGCTGCGAATAGTAATGTAACTACAACAATGATATGGGGATGTCAGTGGGATGCAGTAATGAGATGGATGTATAATAGTGGAGATAATGAAAAAAAGAAGTATACTTACGATAGTACAGGAAAGGGAAATTATGGAACTATTTCACCAATAGCGACAGGTTCAAACAATAATTATGCAGTAAACAATATATATGATATGGCAGGAAATGCATATGATTGGACAATTAAAGCAAGTGGTACTGCCTTCCGAATTGGTTGTGGAGGTTGCTACAAATATAGTGCTAGCTACAATCCAGCTTCTAATTCGTGTCGGCAACGCTCCTGTGAACAGAGAGCCATTCAATGGCAGTAGGTTAGCTTTATACATGTAAAAAATCGTAGGCTATGCGTTGACCAGGCGCCCGGAAGGGCGTCTATTTTTTGCCTTAAAACTTCAAAAAATTACTACAACAAATTGAACAAATACATTTTTTGTGTTATACTAGGTGTGAATTTTAAAAATAGCAATTAGGGGAGATAAAAATGAAAAAAATATCAATGGTCATACCAATGTATTACGAAGAACAAGTTGCAAATGAATGTTACAAAAGAGTTAAAGGCGTATTAGAAAATATAGAAAATTATGAACATGAAATAATTTTTATAAATGATGGTAGTAAAGACAAAACATTACCAATACTTGAAGAAATTGCAGCAAAAGACAATAACGTAAAAGTTATATCTTTTTCAAGAAACTTTGGTCACCAAGCAGCAGTAACAGCAGGACTAAAAGAAGTTACAGGAGATGCAATAGTTATAATAGATGCAGACTTACAAGACCCACCAGAACTTATTCCAGAAATGCTAAAACATTGGGAAGAAGGCTATGAAGTAATTTATGGAAAAAGAAAAACAAGAAAGGGAGAATCTGCATTTAAACTTTTAACTGCAAAAATGTTTTATAAAACATTGAATGCATTGTCAGATGTAGAAATACCAAGAGATACAGGAGACTTTAGATTAGTAGATAGAAAAGTGGTAGATGTTATAAACTCAATGCCAGAACATAATAAATTTTTAAGAGGTTTATTTAGCTGGGTTGGCTTTAAACAAGAAGCATTTGAATATGAAAGGCAAGAAAGATTTGCAGGAAAAACAAAATATCCATTTAAGAAAATGGTTAAACTTGCATCAGATGGAATTATAAGTTTTTCTACAAAACCACTTAAAATTGTTGGTGGTCTTGGAATTCTAACAATATTAATATCATTAATAATATTAATATATTCTCTAATATCATACTTTACAGGACATAGTGCACAAGCAGGTTGGACATCCCTTATTGTAACAGTTACACTACTTAGCGGTGTGCAACTATTATCATTATGGATTATTTCAGAATATATTGGTAGAATTTATGACGACACAAAGAAAAGACCACAATATATTATAGATAAAAAAATAAATATAGACTAATAAAGTTTTGCATAATAAAATATCTACTTGAAAAAGTATTTTAACATTAGGTTATTAAAATAAAGTGGAGAAAAAATGAAGGAAAAAAGCAAAAGAATAATATATAATATAGGCATTTTTTTAATAATAGCATTAGCAGTAGCTGTTGTAGTTATTCCAAAAGCAATAGGAAATTTAGACGAGCTATGGAATTTTAATTTTGCGAATAATGTGGCAAATGGGCTTGTGCTATATAGAGATTTTAACATGGTACAAACTCCGTTACTACCAATTGTTAATGCTATTTTTCTTACAATATTCGGAAACGAATTAATAGTAATGCGAATTTTGGCATGTTTACTATGTGCTGGAGTTTTATTTACATTTTATAAAATATTAAATTTACTTAAGGCTAATAAAGGTATTAGCCTTTTTGCAGTTATGGCATTGTTTTATGTTTTAAAAGATTACTTTTGCATGGACTATAACTTTGCAGTATTATTTGTTACATTAATTATTATTTACATAGAGATAAAACGAGCTTTAAATATCACAAATTGGAAAAAAGACTTACTTGTTGGAGTTTTAGCAGGAATGTGTATTATGCTAAAACAAAGTACAGGAGTAATTGTAGCAATTGCACTTCTTGGATATAACATATTTTTAATAAGAAATAAAAAAGAATTTATAGAATACATAAAAGGAACTTTATTTAAAATACTTGGAATATTAATTCCAATTGCAATAATTTTTATATACTTAGCAACAAATGGAGCAATAACTGACTTCTGGGATTACTGCATAGCTGGAATAAAAACATTTACAAATAAAATTCCATACTTAAAATTGTTAGATAATGAAAAATTACATATAAAAGTATTATGCGTGTTAACACCAGTCTTACTAGCAATAACATTTATATACTCTGCATTAAGGGAAAATAGAAAACTTTTAATAGTTTCAAGTCTTTCTATAGCAGCATTTTCAGCAGTATATCCAATTGCAGATGAAGTGCATTTTTTAATAGGAATATTGCCAAGTGGATTAATTTTATTTTATTTAACAGACCTTATTTTAAATAAAGTAATTAAAAGAATATGCATATTAAAAAGCAAAGTAGAAAGCCAAAAAATAGAAAAAAATAGTGAAGATAATAAAAATGAAAATAAGCAAAAAGAAAATATAGAGAACACGGAAAAGTTTATAAACATATGGTTAGAGTATTTTTTAATATTTATGGTAATAGGCATAACTGCGTGGTATGGTTATAAATCTATTCCTACCATAAAAGAATATTTGAAAAATTGTACAAACGATGTAAAACACTTTTCAAATATAGTAATAACGGATTACACTTATCAAAAAATTCAGGCAATGGACTCGTTTATAACAAGCCAAGATAAGCCAGTATATATATTAGATGCAGAGGCGGCATTATACCAAATTCCATTAGATATATATTATAAAGATTATGATATGTTTTTAATAGGCAATATAGGATCTAAAGGAGAAGAAGGACAAATAGAAAAGCTAGAAAAAGATAATAACAAAATAGTAGTTATAAAGTCAGATGGAGTTTCTTTAAACTGGCAAAATCCAAATAAAGTAAGGAAATATATAAAACAAAATATGGACTACAAATATTCAATATTGTATTTTGATGTATATGAGTAATATATAAATAAGGTGATTTTGTGGAAAATTTGTTAAAAAAGAAAGAGAATATTAATAAAGACAAAAAGCAAGAAAAAGGTAAAAAGCTTGTAATTTATAAAAAAGATATTATTACTTTTATAATTATTTTTGTAATAGCATGTATTACTTTAATAGGATTTCTTCCAATGCACTATGCAACAGATACATACAACATAATAAATATTGGCTATGAAGAATATATGATGAATAATTCTTTAAAAGATGGAAGAATTATAATGGGTATGCTGGTATTTATAGCAAATGTATTTAATATGCCTATAGAAATATGGATACCAATTTTACTAATTTTAGCAATAATTATTTCTTGTATTTCTGTTATGGTGTTAAAGAATATAGTTTTAAGCTATAAACCTGCAAAGAATAAATGGGTAGAAATTGTGGTGCTACTTATTTCATACTGCACAATATTTAATTTTATGTATTTAGAAAATCTTTATTTTGCAGAATGCGCAGTTATGGCATTAAGTATTTTAGCATGTATTTTCTCTGCTAAAAACATTGTGAAAAAGCATGATTTAAAAGCATTTTTATGGGCAATATTGGCAGTTGTATCATACCAAGGTAATATTGGGACATTAATTGTAATGACACTATTATTCTCATTTTTAGAAAACAAAAATAGTGAAAAGAAAATAAAAAACATAATTTTAGATTTCATAGAAGCTGGACTAATTACACTACTAGTAGCCATATTAAATCTTGCTATAATAAAACTTATATGCTTAAGTACAGGAATGACTGGAGACAGAACACAGGGAATAAGCAGTATTATTAATAATATAAAATATATATTTAATAATTTTATAAGGGTAATTGTAAATACAGCAGGAATGTTAAATGAAGGAACATTTATAACATTATTAACAGTAGTAAGTGTAACTGCCACAATATTATTTATAATATATTCAGAAAAGCCTATAGAAAATTTGCTACAACTAATATTGCTAATTATTTTATCAATAGCATGTGCATTTATTTCATCAGCTATGTCTTTATCTGGATTTAATAGTGCAAGAATTAGGTTTACAATAGGTGCACTTATAGGAGTTCTATTTATACTTATGTATTGTAAAAGTAAAATGTTTGAAAAAACAAATGTATTTGAAATTATTTTCTCTTTTCTTATAATATCTTATACTTTAATAAATATGTACACATATTTTTCTATTACTATTCAACATAAAAGAACAAATGAATTTGAAAAAGAAGAAGCAAGCCAAATGGAAACTGTAATAGAACAATACGAAAAAGAAAACAATATAATAGTAAATAAAATTTGTATAATAAAGAAAAGTGAAAATAATCATAAATTAGAAGATTCTAAAAATTCGTGTGTACCAACATATATAGCAACTAGGTGTGAATGGGGAGTAAAAGGTACTTTACAATATTATGAGGGAAGAAAATTAACTCAAGCCCAGGAAAGTAGTTTAGAAATACAAGAATTTAGCCTTAGTGGTAAGCAGTATAAATGTATTGGAAATACACTCTTCGTAAATGTTTCAGTTTACTAACTATATGATAAATTAAAAATAAAAATATAAAAAATCTTTACAATATATTTCAATATTGATATAATATCAAAAAAATGAAAGGAGAATAACTAATGTCAGTTTTAGTAACAGGTGGAGCAGGATATATTGGTAGCCATACAGCCGTTGAACTATTAAATGCAGGTAAAGACATTGTTATAATAGATGACTTCTCAAACAGCAAACCTGAAGTTTTAGAAAACATTAAGAAGATTACAGGAAAAGACTTTAAGTTTTATGAAATGGACTATGCAGATAAAGAAAAGCTAGAAAAAGTATTTGAAGAAAATAATATAGATTCTGTAATGAACTTTGCAGGTTTTAAAGCAGTGGGGGAATCTACCAAAAAACCTATAGAGTATTATATAAATAATGTTTCAGGAGCATTAGTATTGTTTGATACAATGAGAAAATACAATGTTAAAAAATTTGTATTTAGTTCTTCTGCAACTGTATATGGACCAGAAAATCCAATTCCATATAAAGAAACTATGCCAGTTGGTACAGCAAGTAGCCCATATGGTTCAACAAAAATATTTATAGAGCAAATATTAAAAGACATATATAAAGCAGACAGCGAATGGAGCATTGCCTTATTAAGATATTTTAATCCAATAGGTTCACATGAAAGTGGACTATTAGGAGAAGAACCTCAAGGAATACCAAACAACTTAATGCCTTATGTGGTAAGAGTTGCATGCGGACAATTAAAAGAATTATCTGTATTTGGAGGGGACTATAATACACCAGATGGCACATGCATAAGAGACTATTTGCATGTAGTAGACTTAGCTAAAGGACATATTAAAGCATTGGACAAACTTAATGAAGCAAATGGTGTGTATATTTATAACTTAGGAACAGGAATAGGCTATAGTGTTTTAGATGTAGTAAATACATTTATGAAAGCTACAGGACAAAATGTTCCATATAAAATTACAGAAAGAAGAGAAGGAGACCTACCTGCTTTTTATGCAGATTCTACAAAGGCAGAAAAAGAGCTTGGCTGGAAAGCTGAAAAAAACTTAGAAGATATGTGCAGAGATTCATGGCATTATATAGAAGTTAGCAGAAAAAATGGATAAAAAACAAAAAAATGTTTAAAATAACAAAAGTAAAATTAAGGAGGATTTAAAAAATGAATAGTAATGAAAAAAGATGGATAATTTTATTAGTGGCAGTTGTAATAATTGCAATAGTATTTTTTGTGGTAATCACAAATGTTAATAAAGGAAATGACGAAAATGGAAATACTGCAACTCAACAACAAGTAGAACAAAATGTTAATAATAATGAACAATATACAACAGAACTAGATGATGGAACAAAGATAAATACAAGTGATACATTTGCTCAAACAAAAACATATAATAACTTAGAAATAAGCAACATTCAATTTACAGAAAAAGACGGAAAAAGTACATTTCTAGCAGATGTAAAAAATAATGGTGCAACAACACACGAACCAGAGATTGTAAAAATAGTATTATTAGATGAAAATGGAAATACTGTAACAGAGTTACACCCAGCAATAGAAAGAATAGAACCAGGAGAAACAGCACAAATAAACTCAATGATATCTGCAAATGTTACTAATGTAAAGGATTTTAGAATAGAAGCTGAACAATAGAATAAATTTAGCAAAATTATTGCAATGAAAATTAAAATATGATAGCATAATTACATCTTAATCGGAGGTGATGTAGTTATGAGAGAAATCCCAAAGCCATATACAATGTATAGGCACTTTAAGGGTTCACGTGCTATGGTCATCACGGTGGCCAAACACAGCGAAACAGGAGAGGAGTTGGTTGTATACTGTTGCATGGATAATGCAGGGAAAACAAATCACAAAGATGGAATCTATGCAAGACCACTTAGCATGTTTTTATCAGAAGTTGACCACGAAAAGTATCCAGACGCAAAGCAAAAATACCGTTTTGAGGAAATTACTGGGGAAGAGTAATAAGCTGGTAAAATACCAATTCGGTAAAGCAGTATAAACAAGCATGTACCAAAAAAGGGACAAGTTAACAATCAAATTTGAGAGTTAACTTGTTCCTTTTTATATTTAATTTTAGAAATGTATATGTTATAATAACATTAGTTTAAAAGAAGGAGCTTAAACTATGCTTGATTTAAAACAAAATGTGCAATATGTAAAAGGAATAGGACCTAAAAGAGTAAAAGTACTTAACAGTATTGGAATATATACTTTATATGATTTAATTACATATTTTCCTAGAGATTATGAAGACAGGACAAAAACAAAGAAAATAATAGATTTAATAAATGGAGAAGAAGCAGTAATAGAAGCAACTGCTATGACTAATATTACAGTTGCAGTAGTAAGAAAAAATATGTCTATTCTAAAACTAACAGTAGGAGATGAAACAGGAGTTGCTACAATAACATGGTTTAACCAACTTTATTTAAAAAGTGCATTTAAAATAGGCGAAAAGTATAAATTCTATGGAAAAGTAAGTAACTCTTTTGGAAAAATAGATATCTCAAATCCAGTTTTTGATAGAATAGGCGAAAACAAAAATACTGGAAAAATTGTACCAATATATCCACTAACATATAATTTATCTGAATATACAATAAGACAAGCAATAGAAAATGCTCTAAATATAGTAAATAATAAATTAATAGAAACTTTACCAGATTATATAATAAAAGACTATAATTTAGAAGATATAAATACAGCATTAAATCAAATACATTTTCCAACGGATTTTACAAAATGTAATAGAGCTAGAAACAGGTTAGTTTTTGAAGAATTACTTACAATGCAATTAGCACTTATGCAGCTTAAAAACCAAACGATAGGAGAAGAAGGAATTTCTTATAGTAAAGATGCAAAAATGTCAGATGTAATTAACAACCTTCCATTTAAACTTACAAAAGCGCAGCTTAGAGTCTTAGAAGAAATAGATAATGACATGGAAAGCAAAAAGCCAATGAATAGATTACTTCAAGGAGATGTAGGATCTGGTAAAACAATTGTATCTATAATTGCAGCATATAAGGCAGCTAAATGTGGATATCAAGCAGCAATTATGGCACCAACTGCAATTCTTGCAAGTCAACACATAGAAGAATTTAAAAAGGTGCTAGAGCCATATGGAATAAAGTGCGAGCTGTTGCTAGGTGGAACAAGGAAAAAACTAAGAGAAGAAATTCTGCAAAAACTAAAAAACGGAGAAATAGATATATTAGTTGGGACACATTCGTTGTTAGTAGAAGACGTTGAGTTTAAAAATTTAGGATTTGTTGTAACAGATGAGCAACATAGATTTGGAGTAAGACAGAGAGAAAATATTATTGCGAAGGGAAAAAATCCGGATGTATTAGTTATGACTGCAACACCTATACCTAGAACATTAGCATTAATTTTATATGGTGACTTGGACATATCAATTATAGATGAACTCCCACCAAATAGAAAAAAAATAGAAACATATGCAGTAACTTATAAATTAGAAGATAGAGTGAATAATTTTATACGAAAAAATTTAGAAGAAGGTAGGCAAGCATATGTTGTATGCCCACTAGTAGAAGAAAACGAAGAATTAAATATGAAGTCTGTTACTAAAATATGTGAAAAGTATAAAAATGAAATCTTTAAGGATTATAGAGTAGAACTATTGCATGGAAAAATGAAACAAAAAGAAAAAGACGAAATTATGCAAGAATTTAAAGAAGGAAAGATTAACATTTTAGTATCTACAACAGTAATTGAAGTTGGAGTAAATGTTCCAAATTCAAATATAATGGTTGTAGAAAATGCAGAACATTTTGGATTAGCACAACTTCACCAATTAAGAGGAAGAGTAGGGAGAGGAGAATATCAATCCTATTGTATATTAAAATATCGTGGCTCCACACTAGTTGCAAAAGAGAGAATGAAAATTATGCAAGAAACAAATGATGGATTTGTTATAGCAGAAAAAGACTTAGAATTAAGAGGAACAGGAGAGTTTTTTGGAACAAGACAACATGGACTTCCAGAATTTAAAATAGCAAATTTATTTAGAGATATAGAAATGTTAAAGTTAGTGCAAAGTGTGGCAATTAAAATAGAGTCAGAAGATCCAAAGCTAGAATTAGAGAAAAACAAAGAATTGAAGAAGTTAATTAAAGAAAAATTTACTAAAAGAGTAGAAATGTAAAAAATACAAATGCTTGACATTTACATAAAAAATAAGTATTATATATGTAGATTTTTTGGGAAGGAGGATTGCCAATGTATACACAAATGCTAACATCAAGACTAGGTGGAGAATTAGTAAGTTTTAAAGTAAACGGAGAAGAAAAAATACATCAAGGGGCACATGTATTAGATGAAAATGGTAAAGTATATTGGAAAAGGCATTCCCCAGTATTATTTCCTATAGTGGGAAAACTAAAGAAAAATCAAACGTTAATAGGCGGAAGAACATATGAGCTACGTCAACATGGTTTTGCAAGAGATATGGAATTTGAACCCATAACAAAATTAGACAATTTTCATTCGTATGTTTTAAAAAGTAATCCAACAACGCTTTCAAGGTATCCATATGACTTTGAATTATATAATACATATAGACTAGACGGGTCGAAACTTACAACAATGTATAGAGTAATTAATACAGGAAGAATTGCTATGCCATTTGGCATTGGAGGACATCCAGCTTTTAAAATTGATATTAATGAATTAAAAAAAGGAAACTACTATTTAGAATTTCAAGAAGATGAAGAAAAAATACATTTTCTATATTTAGTAGATGGGCTAGTAGGAACCGAATATGCAAAAAATATTTTAGTAAATAAAAGAATAATTAATATAGACTCACATACATTTGATAATGATGCAATTATAATGAAAGGAATTACAAATAAAAAAATAAGCTTAAAAAATAAACACATGAATAAGCCAATTTTAACAATGACATTTGATGAGTTTACATACTTAGCAATATGGTCAAAACCGGGAGCACCATTTATTTGTATTGAACCATGGTTATCTACAGCAGATACTGTAAATAGTACAGGGGTATTTACTCAAAAACAAGATATTATTTTACTAAAGCCAAACGATACTTTCGAATGCAAGTATACAGTAGAATTCTAAAATAGGATGTGATGTTTATGTGGCAAGTTATATTATTATTAATTGGAGCTATAATGGCAACAGCAGGAACTGTTATGATATATGATGCACGTATTTTAACTAAAAGATTTTTTAGCTTTGGAGACCAAAATGATGCTTCATTAGGATTAAAAATATTAGGCTTTTTAATAGCAATTGTTGGAGCGTTACTAGTATTTTTTCAATTAAAAAATGGAATAATGTAATAAACATTTGCTTTTTTAATACATATGTGTTATAATACCAAATGTAATATATACCTTTAACTTAGTTTTAGGAAAAAACTCCACTATAACCAAGTTTAAGGCAAATAAATTTTAGGAGGAAAAAATAATGACAAAGGAAAGAAAACAAGAAATTATCGAGACTTATAGAAGGGACGAAAAGGACACTGGTTCTCCAGAAGTTCAAATAGCTCTTTTAACAGAAAGAATTACAGAATTAACAGAACACTTAAAAGTTCACAAAAAAGATAATCACTCAAGAAGAGGATTATTTAAAATGGTTGGTTCAAGAAGAAGCTTACTTAACTACTTAGCAAAGAAAGATGTTCAAAGATATAGAGACATAGTAGAAAAATTAAATTTAAGAAAATAATATTTACAATTGGACGTTTAGCAATTTCGCAAACGTCCATTTTGCAAGTTTGGAAATTGGGGACAGGTCATTTTTTCTGAAATTCAGAAATTACAGAAATTAGGGACAGGTCAAAATAAAAAAGTACAAATAAAAATGTTTTAACTAGATATTAATATTTAAAAATATAAAATAAATAATTGAACAATACTAAAATTTAGTAAGTAGCTTGTATTATAAATTAATGTCAATTATAAAAATTTAATATTTAATATATTATATAATTGCTATATTCTAAATTATGCTTATATTAAAGGACAAGCCAAGCAAGATTAATTTATAATAGAGGTTACGCTAATTTAGTATTGTTTCAATAAAGAAAGGATGATTTTATGTACAAAATGTATGAAACAGAATTAGCAGGAAGAAAATTAACAATTGAGACAGGGAAAGTTGCAGAGCTAACAAATGGAAATGTAATAGTAAGGTATGGAGATACTGTTGTTATGGTAAATGTAACAGCAGCAAAAGAACCAAAAGAAGGAATAGACTTTTTCCCTCTATCAGTAGATTATGAAGAAAAATTATATGCTGTAGGAAAAATTCCAGGAAGCTATACAAAAAGAGAGGGAAAACCAGCAGATAAAGCAATACTTACTTCGAGAGCAATAGACAGACCATTAAGACCATTATTCCCAAAGGACTTTAGAAATGATGTATGTGTTGTAGCTACTGTATTATCTGTAGAGCAAGACAATAGCCCAGAGGTGTGCGCAATGATAGGAGCATCTGCAGCACTTTCTATATCAGATATACCATTTGGAGGTCCAACTGCAGCAGTTTCTGTGGGATATGTAGATGATAAAATTGTAATAAACCCAACAGTTGAAGAAAGAGAAAAAAGCAAATTAAATTTAACAGTTGCAGGAACTTTAGAAAAAATTACAATGATAGAAGCAGGCGCAGATGAAATACCAAATGACATAATGCTAGAAGCTATAAAAGCAGGACATGTGGAAATAAAGAAACTTTGTGAATTTATTTCTAAAATGAAAGATGAAATAGGAAAACCAAAATTTGAATACAAATCTTTTGCAACAGATAAAGAAATATACAAAGAAGTAGAAGAAAACTTTAAAGAAAGAATGTACCAAGATGTACAAGCTCAAGATAAAGAAGTAAGAGATGCTAATATAGAAAAAATTACAGAAGACATTAATAATTATTTCTTAGAAAAATATGGAGAAGAAAAAGTAGAAGAAATAGCAGCAGATATTGCAGGAAGTATTCATGATTTAGAAAAAGCTTGTGTAAGAGAAATGATTTTAAAAGAGCATAAAAGACCAGACGGAAGAAAAATAGACGAAATAAGACCACTTTCTTGCGAAGTTGGACTTCTTCCAAGAGTTCATGGTAGTGCAATATTTACAAGAGGACAAACTCAGGTAATGTCTATTGTAACACTTGGAATGAAAAGCGAAGAGCAAATGCTAGATGGAATAGATGAAGAAGAAGCTAAAAGATATATGCATCAATACAATTTCCCTCCATATAGTGTTGGAGAAGCAAGAACATCACGTGGACCAGGAAGAAGAGAAGTTGGACATGGAGCTTTAGCAGAAAAAGCGTTAGTTCCAGTAATACCATCAGAAGCAGAATTTCCATATGCAATAAGAGTAGTGTCAGAAGTACTTTCTTCAAATGGATCTACATCTCAAGCAAGTATTTGTGGTAGCACTTTAGCACTTATGGACGCAGGTGTTCCAATTAAAAAGCCAGTAGCAGGAATTTCAACAGGATTAGTAACAGACAAGGAAAATCCGGAAAATTATATAATGCTTACAGACATTCAAGGAATAGAAGATTTCTTTGGAGATATGGATTTTAAAGTTGGTGGTACAAAAGATGGAATAACTGCAATACAAGTAGACATTAAAATAGATGGACTAACATATGATATTATAAAAGAGGCATTTGAAAGAACTAAAGTTGCAAGAGATTATATATTAGACAATGTAATGTTACCAGTAATTAATAAGCCAAGAGAAGATATTTCTAAGTATGCACCAAGAATTATAACAGAGACAATAAACCCAGACAAGATAAAAGATGTAATTGGACCAAGTGGAAAAATGATAAACAAAATAATAGATGCAACAGGTGTAAAAATAGACATAGAAGATGATGGTAGAGTATTTGTATATTCATCAGATACAGAAAGCGGTAAAAAAGCAATGAAAATGATAACAGATATTGCAAAAGATATTGAAGTTGGTGGAATATATGATGGTGTTGTTACAAGAATTATGTCATTTGGAGCATTTGTAGATATTGGCGGTGGAAGAGAAGGACTACTTCATATTTCTAAAATATCTAGCAAGAGGGTAGATAAAGTGGAAGATGTTTTATCAGTAGGTGATGAGATTACAGTTAAAGTAATAGATATAGACAACCAAGATAGAATTAACTTAAGTATGAAAGACTTAGAAGTAAGAAATAAAGTAGAAGAAAGCGAAGAAAAACAGGAACAATAAAAATACAGAAAAGATTATAACAAAAGTTATAAAGTTAGCAGCAAGCATATATAGGCAGAAAACAACAAAATAGCAAAAAAATATTAATAATTTATTAAGATAATAAAAAAAGTTGTAAAATTTTTAAAAAGATAGTATAATATAAAATGTAGGACTTTTAACAAATGCAAATCTTAAATTAAAATATAAAGGGAGAAAAAAGAATGGAATATTTATATATAATACAACAAGTATTAATATGGATTATAACAATATTCTGGGTATATCAAATAGCTATAAGCTTATGTTCTTTAGTAAAACTTAAAGAGAAACCTATAGTTAACGAAAAGAAAAATAAATTTATGGCAATTATACCAGCTCATAATGAAGAAGCAGTTGTTGCAAATTTAATAGAAAGTTTAAAAAAGCAAGACTATCCAAAAGAATTGTTTGACATATATGTAATAGCAGATAACTGTACAGACTCAACAGCAGAAATTGCAAAAGAAGCTGGAGCAATTGTATATGAAAGATTTGACGAAGAACATAAAACAAAAGGATATGCGTTAAATTGGTTTTTACAACAAAAAATACAAGAGAACGCAGATTATGATGCATTTTGTGTATTTGATGCAGATAACATTGTAGATGTTAACTTTATAAAAAATATGAATATAAAACTTTGCCAAGGTGAAGATGTTGTTCAGGGATATAGAGATATTAAAAATCCAACAGATAGTTGGGTAAGTGCAGGTTATGCATTATTCTATTGGACAATGAACCGTTTTTATCACTTAGCAAGATATAACATTGGTTTATCACCACTTATTAATGGAACAGGCTTTATGGTTAGGTTTGATGTTATAAAACCAGAAGGATGGAATACTAATACTTTAACAGAAGACATAGAGTTTTCATTAAAAAGAATAATAAAAGGAAGAAAATTAGGTTGGGCAAGAGAAGCTATTGTATATGATGAACAACCAGTTGGATTTAAACAATCATGGTCACAAAGAGCAAGATGGACAATTGGACATATTCAATGTTTAAAAGAATATACAAAACCATTAGCAATAGCTGTAAAAGATAAAAAAACAGTTATGAACTTCGATGGACTTCTATATATATTAGGAAGTATACCAATGTTTGTATTAACATTAGTATTGTTAGGAATGAATTTTATAATATATGCAGGTGCAGGAATGACATCTTTAGATTTAGTTGTAAATATTTTAAGATATTTAATACCAACATTCTTACTTCCAATAGGAACAGCAATAATTATTATGCTGTTAGATAAAAAGCCAATAAAACCTATGATAAAAGGATTAGCATGCTATCCACTATTCTTAGGTTCATGGTTACTAATTAACTTTGTATGTTTATTTAAGAGAAATGTAAAATGGGAAAAAATTGAACATACTAGAAGCATAAAAATTGATGAAGTAAGAAATAAAGAAATGGTTAGTCAAGAAATAAAATAAAAATTTGAATAAAATAAAAATCTGTCAATGAGGTAAATACTATTGGCAGATTTTTTATATTGCAAATAGAAGAAATATAAGAGTTAAGTAAGAGCAAAAATTTAATAGGCATAATAGGGTTAATTGCGTTAGTTGTAACAATTGTAGTGTTATTAATATTAGCAGGAATAACAATAAGTTTAGTATTCGGAAATAATGGAATAATAACAAAAGCAAAAGAGGCAGCAGAAAAAACAAATCAATCAATAGTAAATGAGCAAGAAAATCTAAAGGAATTAGAAGATTTGTTGGGAAATATGTTAAATGGTTTGGGACGGAGAAAATCCACCAGAAGATAATTTTCCAACAACTGTAGCTGAAGCTAAAATTTCAAAAATATATTTTGAAGAAAATACTAGATTAAAAGATGACTTTAATAATTATGTTTGGATACCAAAGGGTTTTAAAGTTCCTGAAGATAGCGGAACAAAAGTAGAAGAAGGCGTTGTTATAGAAGATTTAGAAGGAAATCAATTTGTATGGGTTCCAATTGGGGAATATGAAAATTCTAGTGGCGAAAATAAAATAAATAATTTAACAAGAAGAATATTTTTAAAAGCAGGACCACAAGAGATTAATGGAGACGATTTAATAGGAGAATACTATTACGGAGAAGGTAATATTAATTCGTGCATATATGGAACTGATTACGATATTAACGGTTTTATAAATAGCTGTTCAACATATAACGGTTTTTATATTGGAAGGTTTGAATCAGGATGTTTATATGATAGAACTTCGGCAGATGACGAGCTATACCAATTATATGTAAAAAAATCACTATATCCATATACTAACATAAAAAAGAATGAAGCAATAAGTTTATCTCAAGACATGTATAAAGATAACGAAGAAATAAAAAGCACCTTAATAAGTAGTTATGGATGGGATACAGCATTAAATTTTATATGTCAAAATAGTGAATACGGATACAGCTTAGCTTTAGTAAATAATGATAAATCGCTTGCTAATGTGGGAAGTACTGGAGTAGATGCGGAAAATATAAAATATAAAACAGGAGAATACGGAAAAGACTGTTATAGTAATATATATGACTTACTAGGAAATGTATATGAATGGTCAACAGAATATTCAAGTGATGTACAATATGAAAGTGTATTTAGAGGAAATGGATATAAAGCTGGAGTACGCTTTCCAGCTCTTAGAGATTATTCAAATAATGATTTAACATATGAATCAAGGGGATTTAGAGTTCAGCTATATTTACAATAACAAGATAGTATAAGTAAAATATAATATAAAAGAAACGTCTAATTATGACGTTTCTTTTTACTGCCCCAAATTATTTATTTCATATAATAGAAATATATTATATGAACAATAATGTATTTAATTAAACAAGTTAGCTTTGACAAAACAAATAGCCTAGTGATATAATTTACTAAGTTATTTATAAGGAGAAATGCAAGATGAATTTGTTTAATCCAAACATATTTAATCAAAATTTATTTAATCCAATGCAAGACATTAAAGTTTATGCATTTATAGGACCATCTGGTACTGGAAAAAGTTATAGGGCTCAAATGGTTGCAAATGAATATAATATAAATTATATAATAGATGACGGAATTTTAATTAGAGAAAATGATATTATAGCAGGAAGTTCTGCCAAAAAAGCACCAACAAAAGTAGAAACTGTAAAAAAAGCTATATTTATAAATGAACAAGAGCGAAATGAAATGAAAAAGGCAATAAAGAAATATAAGCCAGAATCTATACTAATACTAGGTACATCTGACGGAATGATAGATAAAATAACGGATAATTTAGGGCTTCCAAGACCAATGAAAAGAATTTATATAAATGAAGTAGCAACAGAAGAGGAAATGAAAACCGCGAAAATGATAAGAACAACTCAAGGGAAACATGTAATACCGGTTCCAACATTTGAAATAAAGAAAGATTTTTCGGGTTATATATTAGATCCTTTACAAATTTTTAAATTTAAAGGGAAAGGAAATGACCCATATATTTCTGAAAAGTCAATTATAAGACCAACATTTAGCTATCTGGGAAACTTTACAATTTCAGATACAGTTTTTAGACAAATAGCAGAGTATTTAGCACGCAAAGCAGAGGGAATATATAAATTATCGAGAACAAGAGTTGAAAGTTATCCCGAAGGACCAGAAATTTACATAGAAGTAGTTGTAAATTATGGTTATAACATACGCACTGTATTAAAAGAATTTAAGGAAAGATATAAGAAAGAAGTAGAAAACTTAACAACAATGAATGTTCAGAAAATAACTATTGTGGCAAAAGGAATACATATGCCAGAAAAAGAAGAAAACGAATAATGTGTGAGAGGAGAAAATAAAATGTCATTTATTGTAGGAATAGATGGACCTGCAGGAACTGGAAAAGGAACAATAACAGAATTAGTAGCAAAAGATTTAAATTTGCTTAAAATAGATACTGGTGCAATGTATAGAGCTTTTACATTATTTATGCTAGACAATAATGTAAAAATAGAAGATATAGATAAAATAAAAGAATTATTAGAAAAAGTAGAAATAGATATAGTTCAACAAAATGAAAACAATATAAAAAAAGATATTGTACTTTTAAATGGTAGGGATGTTACATCAGAAATAAGAAGTAACAGAGTTACTAAGATAGTCTCTCCTGTGTCAAGTATTATAGAAGTTAGAATAAAAATGGTGGACTTACAAAGAAAAATGGCTGAAGGAAAAAACACTATTATGGAAGGAAGAGACATTACAACATATGTATTTCCTAATGCTGATGTAAAAATTTATTTGGATGCAGATGTAGAAGAACGTGCAAAAAGAAGGTACAAGGAAAATGTTGAGAAAGGTATAGAGACAACTTTCGAAGAAGTTTTAGAAGACATAAAAAAAAGAGACTATAATGATATGCATAAGCCAATGGGTGCTTTAAAAGTTGCAGAAGATGCAATAGTTATAGACACAACAAAACTAACTATAGAAGAAGTAAAACAAAAAGTAGAAGAAATTATAAAAAATAAAATGGATAAATAAATCGTTTGTAAACTTAAAATTTGTATTAATAAAAATTTATAACATATGATATTCTAAAATAATATAATTAAAATACAGAGTTAGGAGAAATTATGGTAAGAAAAATAGTAGCATTTTTAGTGCGTTTGTTTTGCAAAATATATTTTAATTTAAAAATAGAAGGTAAAGAAAATGTACCAAAAGAAGGAGCATATATATTATGTGCTAATCATACATCAAACTGGGATCCACCTTTAGTTGTTACAGCTATAAAAAGACCAATGTATGTAATGGCTAAAGAAGAGCTTTTTGTAAATGGCTTTGTAAAATGGCTTGCAAAAAAATGTTGGGTATTTCCAGTAAAAAGGGGAAAAAAAGATTTGGAGTCAATTAAATTTTCTTTAAAAGTATTAAAAAGTGGAGAAATGTTAATGATTTTCCCTGAGGGAACAAGAAATGGCATAGAAAAAAATGGAAAAGCACAAAATGGTGCAGCATTTTTAGCAGTAAGAACAGGGACACCAGTTATACCAATAGGAATAAAAGGAGAATTTAAATTTAGACATAAAATTACAATTACATATGGAAAGCCAATAGATTTTAGTAAATATAAAACCTCTAAACCAGAAAAAGATGTTTTAGACGAAGTTAGCAAAGAAATAATGGACAACATAATTATGTTGACAAAGTAGTGTAGTTAGAGTATAATTATAATGTTAATTTTATTGTACTTTTAAAGTAAAACGGATTAAGGGTACAATAATATACTTTCTTTAGAGATAATAAAAGTATATTATTGTACTCTTAAAATTAGAAAATGGAAAGAGAAGGGAAAAGAAATGAATAATCAAAACATAAGAAACATAGCAATTATAGCACACGTAGACCATGGAAAAACAACATTAGTAGATGCACTTTTAAGACAAAGCCATGTATTTAGAGAAAATGAACAAGTTGCAGAAAGAATAATGGACTCAGGAGATATTGAAAAAGAAAGAGGAATAACAATACTTTCTAAAAATACATCAGTTATGTATAATGGAGTAAAAATAAACATAGTAGATACCCCAGGGCATGCTGATTTTGGTGGAGAAGTAGAACGTGTACTTAAAATGGTAGATGGAGTACTTTTATTAGTTGATGCTTTTGAAGGACCAATGCCTCAAACAAGAGAAGTTTTAAAGAAATCATTAGCATTAAATTTAAAACCGATAGTTGTAATAAATAAAATAGATAGACCAGGAGCAAATCCATTAAAAGTTGTTGATCAAGTTTTAGAATTATTTATAGAACTAAATGCAACAGATGAACAATTAGATTTCCCAGTTATATATGCGTCTGCAAAAAATGGAATTGCAAAAATGCATTTAGAAGATGAAACAGATAATATTACTTGTATATTTGACACAATAATAAAATACATAGAAGCACCATCTTGCGAAATAGATGGACCAATGCAAATGCTAGTATCTAATATAGACTATGATGATTATTTAGGAAGACTTGCAGTAGGTAGAATAGAAAGAGGAACTATAAAATCTGGTATGCCTGTAGCTGTTTGCAAAAAGGAGAAAAATGATCAAGGAAAAATTGCAAAACTATTTACTTACGAAGGACTAAAAAGAACAGAAACAGATGAAGTAAAAGCAGGAGATATAGTATGCTTATCTGGAATAAGTGATATAAACATAGGAGATACAATTTGCGACTTAGAACATCCAGAAAAAATAGACTTTGTAGACATAGATGAACCAACAGTTTCTATGACATTTAGTGTAAACAATGGACCTTTTGCAGGTAGAGAAGGAGAATTTGTTACATCAAGACATATTAGAGATAGATTATTTAAAGAGCTAGAAAGAAATGTAAGCTTAAGAGTTAAAGAAACAGATTCTGCAGATAGTTTTGAAGTATGTGGACGTGGAGAATTACACTTATCTGTATTAATAGAAACTATGAGAAGAGAAGGATTTGAACTTTTAGTTTCTAGACCAAAAGTTATTTTTAAAGAAATTGATGGTGTAAAATGTGAGCCTATAGAAAGATTAGTAGTAAATGTACCAGATGACTGCATAGGAAACGTTATAGAAAAGTTAGGTAGAAGAAAAGCTGAAATGGTTAATATGGAACCAGCCGAGGCAGGACATACAAAAATAGAATTCAAAATTCCAGCAAGAGGATTAATAGGATATAGAACTGAATTTTTAACAGATACAAAAGGTGAAGGTACAATGAACAATATATTTGATTCATATGCACCATATGAAGGAGCTATATCTGCAAGAACTAGAGGAGTATTAGTTGCATTCGAACAAGGAACTTCAATTACATATGGTTTATACAATGCTCAAGAAAGAGGAGAATTATTTATAGGACCAGGTGTTGAAGTTTACGAAGGAATGATAGTAGGTTCAAATTCAAGAAGTGAAGATATAGCAATAAATGTATGTAAAGAAAAACACTTAACAAATACAAGAGCTTCAGGCTCAGATGATGCATTAAGATTAGTTCCACCAGTTCAAATGTCATTAGAACAAGCAATTGAATTTATTGCAGAAGATGAACTAGTAGAAGTAACACCAAAAAATATTAGACTAAGAAAGAAAATATTAGATACAAAAACGAGAGAAAGACAAGCAAGAAGAACTGCACAATCAGATTAAAATGTGAACCAAAGGATATAAACCTTTGGCTCTATTTAAAGGAGATACTATGCGGAGAAGATAGAAAAAAGTTTATTAGAAATTTTAGTATTATAGCACATATAGACCATGGAAAGTCTACACTAGCAGATAGGTTAATAGAAATGACAGGAGTTCTTTCTAAAAGAGAAATGGAATCACAAGTATTAGACAACATGGATATAGAAAGAGAACGTGGAATTACTATTAAGTCACAAGCTGTTAGAATGAAGTACAAAGCTAAAGACGGTAACATATATGAACTTAATTTAATAGATACACCAGGGCATGTGGATTTTAATTATGAGGTTTCTAGAAGCTTAGCTGCATGTGATGGTGCTATCCTTGTTGTTGATGCAAGTCAAGGTGTCGAAGCACAAACATTAGCTAATGTATATTTAGCAATAGATAACAATTTAGAAATTTTACCAGTAATAAATAAAGTTGACTTACCAAATGCAAGACCAGATGAAGTAAAAAAACAAATTGAAGATATTATAGGAATACCAGCAGATGATGCACCATGTATTTCTGCAAAGACTGGGTTAAATGTAGATGAAGTTCTAGAAAGGATTGTTAAAGATATTCCAGCACCAACAGGAGATGAAAATAATCCTCTTAAATGTTTAATATTTGATTCAATATATAATGATTACAAAGGTGCGATTGCTTATGTTAGAGTAAAAGATGGAAGTTTGAAAGTTGGAGACGAAATAATGCTTATGGCATCTAAAAAGAAATTTACTGTAACAGAGGTAGGATATTTTGAACCAGGAAAATATGAACCAACAGATAAGCTAGAAGCAGGAGAGGTTGGATATATAGCTGCAAGTATTAAAAGCTTATCAGATATTAGAGTGGGAGATACAATTACTTTAGTAGATAATCCAGCGAAAGAAGAATTACCAGGATATAAAAAAGTAAATCCTATGGTATATTGTGGGATTTATCCAGTGGATGGTAGTGACTATGAAAACCTAAAAGTAGCATTAGAAAAATTAAAATTAAATGATGCTGCATTAGAATATGAGCCAGAATCATCAGGTGCATTAGGGTTTGGTTTTAGATGTGGGTTCTTAGGATTATTACATTTAGAAATAATAGAAGAAAGATTAGACAGAGAATTTGATTTAAGTTTAATTACAACATCTCCATCTGTTATATATAGGGTACACAAAACAAATGGAGAAATGATAGAACTATATAATCCATCAGATTTACCTCCACAGAATGAAATATCATATATGGAAGAACCAGTGGTAACAGCCGAAATATTAACTCCAAAAGAATTTGTTGGAGGAATTATGGAGGTATGTCAAAATAGACGTGGTTTATATATAAATATGAAATACCTAGATGCAGATAGAGTTACTCTAATATATGAAATGCCGTTAAATGAAATAATCTATGATTTCTTTGACACATTGAAATCTAAAACAAAAGGATATGCCTCATTTGATTATGAGTTTAAAGAATATAGGCGTTCAGATTTAGTTAAGTTAGATATATGGGTAAATGGAGAAGGCGTAGATGCACTATCTTTTATTGTACACAAAAGTAATAGCTATGAACGTGGAAGAAAAATGATAGAAAAACTAAAGGAAGTTATACCTAGACAGCTATTTATTATACCACTTCAAGCTGTAATTGGTGGTAAAGTTATAGCAAGGGAGACTATCTCAGCTATGAGAAAAGATGTACTTGCTAAATGCTATGGTGGAGATATTACTAGAAAGAAAAAATTATTAGAAAAACAAAAACGTGGAAAGAAAAAAATGAGACAAATAGGAAATGTAGAAATTCCACAAGAAGCATTTTTAGCAGTACTAAAACTAGATGATGAAAAATAACGGAGAGAAACTATGATAGATTTAAAAAAAGCAGAAATGGAATTTGAAAAATATACATCAAATTATGATAAAAACAATACAAAAATAGCGTTTAAAATAAAACATAGTTATGATGTGGAACAAACTTCATTAAAATTATCTGAACAATTAAAATTAAAAGATGAAGATATATTACTTGCAGGTCTTATCGGACTATTGCACGACATAGGAAGATTTGAACAGATGAGAAGATATAACACATATGTAGATAGAGAAAGTGTTGACCATGCTGATTTATCTATGGATATATTAACAGAAAATAATTTTATACGAAAATTTATAGAAAATACTAATTTTGACAATATTATATTAAAATCAGTAAAGAATCATAATAAATATAAGATAGAAGATGGCCTTAATGAAAGAGAATTATTAAATGCTAAAATAATAAGGGATACTGACAAAATAGATATAATGAAGATTGTTGTAGATATGCCTTTTAATGATTTATATGGAAAGAAAGATATTAGTGACCAAATTTTATCTGAAAATATATATAATGAAATTATGAATAAGAAACTTATAGATAGAAGAAATATTAAAAGCGATATAGATGCATGGGTAACAATGTTAGCTTTTGTTTTTGACTTTAATTATAAGGAAAGTATAAAATGGGTTGGGGAAAAAGGATATATAGATAAAATATTAAAAAGAATAGATTGCAAAGATAAACAAACAAAGCAAAGAATGAATGACATTAATAATTTGGTTAGCAATTATATAAAAGAAAATATATAATTTTAAGGAGATTGTTTATGAACGAAGAATATCAAGACCAGGTTGAAGGAAGAAATGCAGTAATTGAATTATTAGAATCCGGTAGAGATATTAATAAGATATTAATTGCAAAAGGTGAGAAACATGGCTCAATAAATAAAATAATTGCAATGGCAAGAGAAAACAAAGTTATTATAGCAGAAATAGAAAGAAATAAATTAAACCAAATTTCTCAAACACAAAATAATCAAGGAGTAATTGCAATAGTTCCACCATTTAATTACTGCGAAGTAGAAGATATTTTAGAAGAAGCAAAAAAAAGAAATGAAAATCCATTTATAATAATTTTAGATGGAATTGAAGATCCGCATAATTTAGGAGCGATTATTAGAACAGCAGAAACTGCTGGAGTACATGGAATAATAATTCCTAAAAGAAGAGCTGCATCAGTGAATAGTACAGTAAGTAAGGTTTCGGCAGGAGCCGTACAACATATGAAAATAACTAGAGTTAATAATATAAATGAGACAATTAGATTTTTAAAAGAAAATGATGTATGGGTATGTGGAACAGACATGGAAGCTTCAAAATATTACTATCAAGAGAGCTACAAAGGACCAATTGCAATAGTTATAGGAAGTGAAGGTTTCGGAATGAGTAGATTAGTAAAAGAAAATTGCGATTTTTTAGTTAAAATTCCAATGAAGGGAAAAATAACTTCATTAAATGCTTCTGTCTCAGCTGGCATTGTTATGTATGAGGCAGCAAAACAAAGAATGCAAAAACAATAAATTGATTTAATAAAAAAACTAGTGATATGTCTTTCTTGTACCTTGCTGTTCACAACAACTTATTTGCAAAATAAAAATAGAATTTTTATTTTGCAAGAAAGAAAGCTGCTCAAATCGCACTTCGCCTTCGGCTACGTTTGAGAGCTGCGCGGTACTGCTAAAGTCATATCACTAGTTTTTTAAATATCAAATAATTTATATAAAGAAAGTGTATTAAAATGCACTTTCTTTATTGCATTTTTTTATCCAGTGTGTTAGTTTATACATAGAAATTATATTATAAATTTGTATTGCAATAAAAGTTAAATAATATATGCTTATATTGCCAAAGGAGGTGCTAACAGATGCAAAAAAAGAAAAAAGGTTTAATAATAACACTATCAATTATTTTAGCAATTGTTGTGATTGTTATAACATTTTTAGTATTATTTTTTACAACAGATATATTTAGAAATGGACAACAAGCTTTTCTTTATGCTTTATCAAAAAATGTAGAAACATTTACTACGTTAACAAGTAAAAATGCTACATCACAGGAAGAATTTAGAAAGAATTACTCATATAACTCTACAGGTACAATAAATGGAACGATAAGCCAAGGAACTATTAACCAAAATGTTACACTAAAGACTACTGCAAGAAAAGATATGAACACTAATAGATATTATGCAGATATTACACTTCAGAATGCAGGACAAGATGTACTAAAATATTCATATATAAATGACAATGATATATATGCAATAAAATGTGATGAAATTTTACAAAATTATGTAGGGATTAGAAATTCTAATTTAAAAGAATATGCAAGAAATATGGGAGTGTCTGAAGAAAAAATAGCTAATATTCCAGATAAAATAGATTTTGAAGTGCTAAAAGGTGCATTTATTGTATCAAAAGAAGAAAAAGAACAGATAAAAAATATTTATACAAATTCAATAATAAATAGCTTACCAAAAGAAAATTTTCAAAAAGCAGGAAAAGAAAATGTTACAGTAAATAATGTAAATTGTAATGCGAATAAATATACACTTACTCTTAATGGGGAAGAATTAAAAACAGTATTAATAAATATATTAAATACTGCCCAAAATGATGAAGCTACTATGAATGTATTAGCTAAATTACAAAATGCCTTGACTACAAATGTAGATACTACTATTATTACAAATAATATAGAAAATTTGATAACAAAAATTCAAAATGATGAAACAATAGCAAATACTAATTTTACAATGGACATATATTCATATAAAGGAAAAACCATCAGAACAACTATAGATATTTCAACTATGGGAAAAGTTACAATTGACACAGACTCGAATACTCAATCTGTGACTGTACTAACTGAAAGATATGATAGTACAGGAAATATTAATATGACAGGGCAAGTGACTTTATCTAAAGGAAACTATAATGATAGTACAGTTTATAATTTTGAGATAATACCAAACACACTAAATATAAATCAAACAATAAATATTATGATACAGTTAGGAAATGCAACTGAAAATGGATATACGAACTCATATGAAATAACAATACAAAATAGTGAAAACAGTAGCATGAACTTTCAATATAATATAGAAACATTAGCTTCACAAACAGTAGAAGAAATTCAAGAACTAACTGACGCTAACAGTATTATATTTAACAATTATCCAATAGAACAGTTATTGCCATTTTTAACTGCATACATGCAACAAAATTCGACTTTACTTTTAAATAAAATATCAAGTATAGACAGTACAACTGTAAATTAGTAAATTTAGTTTTAAGTATCTTTTTATATTGAAAATAGAAAATTAAAATTATAAAAGAATAACAAAGGGCAATTATCTAATTTAAATTGATAGATTGCTCTTTAATTATTGATAAAAAATATACAGTTTCAACATAAAAATAAGAAAATATTCAAACAATAAAATTAGAGACTAAAAGTGAAAAGATTAGTAAAATCAAGACTTGATAGCAATGGGTATGTTAAAAGTTGGAAATGGTAAAAAATACTATAAAAAAAATATAAAAAAATTCAAAAAAATAGTTGACATTATATGATGATGTGTGGTAGAATAAAAAATGTCCTCGGTTGAGGAAATAAAGTACATTGAAAAGTAAACAATAAACCTTTGAGAAAACCAATAAAAAAG
>CABVAF010000011.1 GCA_902496295.1 uncultured Clostridium sp. | reverse complement strand
TAGCGAGAATCGAACTCGCGCGACCAGGTCGGAAGCATGGCATTCTACCACTAAATTATACCCGCATATATTATAAGTATAGCATTTTACTTTTATTTTGTCTACTTCAATTTTAATACAGTCAAATTTAGTTAATAAAACTGAACTCCAAAAAAGTTATATAGTTTTAGAGTTCAGTCTATTTTATATCTACAATATATATTTTCTTTCAAATTCATCAATTGGTAATGGTTTGTCAAAATAGTAGCCTTGCAGAACATCACATCCTATTTCCTGTAAATATTCTACCTCCTTCTTACTCTTTACCCCTTCCATTACGGTTACCATTCTTAACTTATGTGCCATATCAATAATACTTTCTAATATAATTTGATATCTTCTGTGTGTAAAAATATCTTTTAGAAATACTTTGTCTATTTTTAATACATCTATTATAATATTTTTCAGCACACTAAAAGAAGAATATCCTACTCCAAAATCATCCATTGATATAATAAAACCAAGTTCATGCATTCTCTCTTGAGCACTTTTAGCCTTTTCTATATCGTGTATAATTGCACTCTCCGTAACTTCTAATTCTATATGTGTTGGCGAAACATTATATTTGCTTAATAGTTCTACTAGTTTTTTTCCGTGTTCTTCGTCAGATAAATGTTTTGGTGACTCATTTACTGATACATATAAATATTTGCCATTTTTCTGCCATTTCTGTAATATCTTGCAAACTTCTTCTAATACATAATTATCTAATTTAGTTATTAATCCATTTTTTTCATATTCTGGAATAAAATTATTTGGCAAAATAATTTTATCTTCTTGTATTCTTCTTACTAATGCTTCTGCACCTATCATCTTCTTGGTTCTACAGTCAAATTTTGGTTGAAAATATACTTTGAATTCTTTATTTTTAATTGCATATTCAAAATCTTTTATCTTATCCATAATAATTTTAGTATGATATTTTTTTATTCAAAAAATACTATTAAATTTTATAAAAAAATTCAAATTTTTTTTAATTTTGTATTGACAAAAGTGTAAATGTATTGTAAAATTAAAAATGTCTTTGATACAGAAATTGCAGGTGTAGTTCAATGGTAGAATTCCAGCCTTCCAAGCTGGCTATGCGGGTTCGATTCCCGCTACCTGCTCCATTTTAAGACAACTTACGAACTTTAATTAGTCTGTAAGTTGTTATTTTATATAAAAGACTTTGAGTTCTCTTTCTAGGAAGGAGGACTTTTTTGATGCTGAAATTAAAAACTACTCAAACATTAAAACCAAATACTGAAATATTAAAGGCGATTAAGAACTATACTTACAAAGTTAAGAAAGGAACTATAAAGCATATCTTACATACTAATTTACAAGTTATAGAACCTACTGAATATCTAATTACATATCCTACTACTTTAGCAATACTTGAATACCAAGTAGATGAAATCTCTAATAAACCATTTTATATTAAAGAATAATCAGCTGAATATAATCTTGCATTCTTTGAACAGCTTTAATTTTTTCTTCCATTTTATCACTTACTTATAAGTTGATTATATATTAAAAAGTTTTTTTCTCTCGACTAATTTTGCTTTTTTATAATTGATAATTATTTATATTAACAATGTGGAGAAATAATCTACTTATCTCAAACTATTTATTAACATCAATTTTAGTCGGTGTTGCATTAGTTACTAATATCATACTATCATATAGAGTTGCAGGTTCTTGGAATATTCTATAACTTGGCGGTAAAAGACGCATTATAAAAGAATATGCCTCTGGAACACTTCCCATATAATTGTAATTAGTAATTAAATTATATAGTTCTGTATCTTCTGGAATATTTGAAAAATCTAACCAACAAATATCAATTCCTGCCATCTTAGCTGTTTTAGCTAATGGATTATGCGAATAAAAAGTTTTTATTATACGTTTATCTCCACTTGGAAGGTTTACTTTTGCCTTATAAAAATCTGTTCCTATTGCATAATAGTTATTGTTCATTTCATTAAAAAGTAAATTTCCCATATTTTCCATACTAGCATATTTTCCAATATGTGTATTATGACCAGAAATAAAAATTTTTTCGTTTTTCAACTTTTCCTCTTGCTCTAAAATCCACTTAACATTTTCTGCCATAAATTTATCTCTTAAAAAACTAATATCCTCATCTGTCGTAGTATTCATCTCAATATATTGTAATAATATATCGGCAAAATGAATTGCTCTTTCAGCATTGTTTTTTGTATTAAGTATACTTTTTACGTAATTTATGATATTATTTCTTTCTTCATAACTGTATTCTTCATTCCAAGTATTGTTATTCGTCAATTTTTCTAATTCACTAACATCAATATTAAACTTTTTGCATTCTTTTTTTAAATACTCTAAATTGTATATATATCTTTGCATATCAAATCCATAAAATCTAATTTTTTGATTTTCATTAACAGTTTCATTGTATTCTTTCATATATGAAATCAATTCTGTAATTTGTTCTGTATTATAAATTTGAAATCCTATAAATTTTGTTACTTCTTCTAATTTTCCTTCTCCTCCTTGTATATAATCATTAACTTTTTCACATCCACCATAATCTCCCTCGATAGCAAATGCTTTAACACCATAATCTTCTACTAATATCTTGAATATATCAAGTTTTAATTCTTGAAATTCTTTATTACCGTGTGTAGCCTCTCCTAAAGCAATTATTTTTGCATTATCTGGAATTTTAATATTTTCTACATTTTTGGCATATTTCTTTAATTCTTCTGGATTTATATTTTTTCCTGTATTAAAACCTCCAAAATGTGTAAATATACTTATTATAATTATAAAAATAATTACCAACGCTAAAAATATATATCTCTTTTTAAATTTTTTGTTATTTTTCTTCATAATTATTATTCCTTTCATATTTGCTATTTATTATTGTACTTCATTTAATAATTCTTCAGCAGAAATATTAAATAATTTAGCAAGCATAATTAAATTTGACATGCTCGGATCAGAAGTACCATTTTCCCATTTAGATACTGCTTGTCTACTTACCCCTATTGCTTCAGCAACAAATTCTTGTGTCATTTTGCAATTTTCTCTATGTTGTTTTAAAACTTCTCCTAAAGTTTTTTTCATTAACGCTTTTTCTTTCATAACATCTTTTGATTTAATATATCTTTTTAAGGCTTTTATAAGATATATTCCTAAAAATATAAACATTGTTAATATTGCTAACCCTATTAACAATACTATTCCAAAAATAATTACTCCTAAAACTTTCATACAAATGCCTCCTTTCTTACACTCAATTATAGCAAATACACACAGTTGCCTCTATCAACTATTACGATATTTTTTGTTGCATTTTAGTTGCTAACACAAATTAATTTAATTTTTATGGAATATATAATTATGATTTACTTTTTAAGTATATCATTTGAGAATTCAAAAAACTATATTAACAATTAAAAAGAGCCTATCATTTTTAATAATTTTGATAAGCTCTAATCTATCATTTAAACTTCATTCTTATATCTTCTTTAAATTGCTTTCGTGATGGATTTCCCTCAACCCTATATATTCTATTATTTTTCAAGTCATATATTACTGACCATACTGTATCTGCTCCTGATTTTCGATTATACTGACACATAAAGCCAAGCTTCCCAGATAGTATATCTTTTGCTAATTCTAAAGAATATTTGTCTTTATGCTCTTTTAATGAACTATATGCTACCTTATATCTTTCATCAGAATTCCAATCGTCAATTCCAACATTTCTATATTCTTTCATTTTTAATGAATTAAAATTATTAGCAGTGGCAACAAAGTTTCCATCTACATTTGGTCTAATAATTTCTATATTTTTAGAATTACACTCTATGACTGCCATATCTCCTATTCTGTCTATAATAGTTAGAGTTTGTGCTGAAGCAATCGGTAATTCTTTTAATTTTAATATTGCTTCTTTTGTTGTTTTACATTTTTCTAATAAATAGCGAACTAACATACCTGCATTAAACCCTGCTTGTTTTATTTTTGGATACACAAAGGTAAGTCCTATCGCAAGTCCAAATTCGTTTATGCCATCTTCCATTTGAGTAAAGGCTGTTGTGTTTGCATTAAACGCATAACTATTATCTAAATTATACAAACAATTCATATATAGTTTTTCCAATGATACAAGAAAATCACTATTTCTACCAAAAATAATATTATCGTCGTCCTTAAACGCAAAGCAAGTACAATGATTATTAAATTCAAAACAATACATACTAATTAAAAAAGTATATAAATCTTCATAAGAACTCTTTTGCCCATCAGCAATACCCTTTATTTCTTCAAGTACCTCTGGATAATATTTCTCATATATTGGCAAACATTTTTTAGCAAACTCTTCTCTTTCTTTTGTTATTACAAAAGTATGTTGATTACTTATAATATTTCCATTTTTATACAATAAACTTCCCCACTTATAACCTGCTTCATAGTGAGTTTTTTTTAATCTTGAATGATACATTTCTATTATTCCTCCCTATATTTTTTGAGTAAGATCTTGCTCTGTTTAAATAATAGAATAATAAAAAATTCAAGTCAAGTAATTAAAATTTTTTCTTAAAACTTTTTGTAACATTAAAATAGAGATTATCAAAAATGGTAATCTCCTTAATAAACATCTAATCAATAAATTGTAATTTGTCGTTATTAACCTGTTTTCTGTGTTTCACCTGTTGTTTTTTTGAATATGGGTACTTTATATATATTATAGTATATTTCATATTTTTCAGATGTTGTAAATCCACCTCCAAAAAAGCCGGTAGGATTCGTATCTTCAACAACTATCCATTTTTCTTCTTTTCTTATAGGAATTATAAATGATAAAATTAATATTAATATGGCAATTATCTCAACAACCAATATTCTTTTTTTCAATTTCAAACACCTCTGTAAATTACTATTTCTCTGTAAAACTATTAAATTGTAATTTAACGAATAGTATGTGCTGTGATAATCGTATAACTATATGAATTAATAGTTATTATTATATTATCAATTTCACAATACCAATTCTTGCCTTGCTTATAAATATTGCAATTTTCATTTAATATTTTATTTTTACAATATTCAACTACATTATTGGTATCTAAATTTAAGTTCTTCTTTATTCTGTCAATACCCATTTCAGTAGTATGAACTTTATCTATATTATCTAATAATATTTGCTTATCTTTCACTATTACATCTCCTCGACAACTTACTATTAACGATTTGTTTGTTGTGCTAATTATATCATTAAAATAAAAAATAATCTATAATTCCTAGAATATTATATTAAAAGATTGAATTAAAAATATCTTTAGTATGTAATAATTTTAGAAAGAGAACAAAGTTCGTAACTTGTATGTGATTTGCTCCAATACTGCGAACCCATATTGAAATAAGGAAATTTCGATATGGTGTTCTTTTTTTATTTAAAGCATATTAAAAAATAACTTACAAAATAATGTAAGCTATTTTTTCTCCTTTATATACTATATATTTTATCTTCAAGAAAGTTTAAAGCATGTTTTCTAATTCTATTCATTTTTTCTTTTACTTCATCCCTTTTATAATCTATTCTATCTATCATAGTATTTACGTAATTTCCATCATATATGTATTTTAATCCTATTTCAAAATTATAGTCAAATATAAATGCTATATATGATATCCAATAGTCTAATGGCTCTTTTCTTTCAGAGATTACAATTAATTTATTATTCATAAAGTCATTATAGATTTTATCTGTTATATTACTATTTTCTAATTCTTCTCTAGTTAAATTAGCTATATCTTCAAAACTATCTTCTACTTTTACTCTAAAGTTATCTGTTTTATCCGCATCTCTAATTATTTTTGCATGAAGTAATTCCTTTTCATTTAATCCATCTTCTATTTTTAATTTATTATGGTTTCTAATCGCCTTTAAAATAATCTTGTCATATTTGCTATCTTGTATAAATCTCCTTATTAAACCATCTTCAAATAAAATTTTAACTCCCAATTCCGCATGGTCTATATTTTTGTAATCTCTATAGTCTTTGTATTCTTTTGCTTGCTCAAATCTACCTATATCATGTAATAATGCAATTAGCTTTGCTAATTGTACATTTTCATTATCTAAACCTATATTTTTAGCAATATATTCGCTTGCATCTACTACTCCATATGTATGTCTTATTTTTAGCTTTATCATTCCATCTTTAGGATTATAATTTTCTATTATATATTTTCTAAATTCTTCTATAGCATTTGAAAAACTTCCCATAAATTTACCTCTTTCTTAATATTTGTGTTATTATATCACTAATTCCATATTTTTTATATGTATTTATTGAAAAAAAATAATGTAATGATATAATAAATTTAATTTTATAAAAAAGGTGATAAGATGTTGAAATCTAAAGATATACAGGATATTTTTCCTATTAGAGAAAGTAATACAAATAAAGGTAACTATGGTTATGTTGCAATAATGGGAGGATGCATTAATTATTCAGGTGCGATAAAACTTTCAAATATGAGCTTAGCTGCTTTAAGGTCTGGTTGCGGAGTTTCTAAACTAATAATTCCTAAATCTTTGTCTAACATAGTTGCTCCATATTTATTAGAACAAACACTATTTTTAATAGATGACATAGAATCTAACATGATTTTTCGCCAAGCTCAAATAGATTCTGCTTTAAACAAAGTTAAAGCTTTGTCAATAGGTATGGGTTGGGGAAATGGACAACATAATGAACAAATACTAAAGTATATTTTAAACAATTATGAAATTCCTGTAATTATTGATGCAGATGGATTAAATATTTTATCTAAGATTGATAAAAATATCTTAAATACTACTAAATGTAAAGTTGTTTTGACTCCTCATTTAAAGGAATTTGAAAGATTATCAGGATTTTCTATAGATGAAATTGAAAAAGATAAAAATAATATAGCAAAAAATTTTGCTAAAATATATAATGTTATTTTACTTTTGAAAGGTCCAATAACTCTGATTACAGATGGTAGTCAAATTATAGAAGTTAATCGTGGTTGCCCTGGAATGGCTACAGCTGGAAGTGGAGATGTTTTATCTGGAATTTTGGTGGGTCTTCTTGGATATAATGCTCCTTCTATTTTAACAATAGCTTCTGGTGCTTATATTGCTGGCTTGGCAGGAGAACTAGCACAAAAAGAAATTAATGATATTAGTATGATTGCTTCTGATACAGTTCACTATATTCCAGAAGCAATAAATAAAATTAGAAGTAAAGAGGATTTATTATGACAAGTTTTGTTTTGAAAATTATAGCTATGATTACTATGTTTTGTGACCACTTAGGTAGTGCTATGTATGGTTATATTACACCTTTTAATTATATTGGTAGAATAGCTTTCCCTATTTTTGCATTTCAAATTTCTGAAGGTTTTTTACATACAAAAAGTTTGAAAAAGTATTTTATAAGATTAATGGCATTTGCACTTATTTCTCAAATACCATATATACTCTTTTTGTCTGTATACTCTAATGCTGTAAGATTAAACATATTTTTTACACTTACTTTAGGATTAATTGCAATATGGTTACATGACTATGTGCATAAAGATATTTCTTCCAAATTAGATATAAAGGTAAAGGATTCTTTTTTTAGAGTATTATTAAAACTTATTATTGAGTTTATTCCAGTTACTATAATTTGTATAATCGGTCATTTTGCAAAGGTAGACTATGGCTGGTGGGGAATTTTATTAGTTTTTATGTTTTACTATTTTAAAGAAAACAGGCTTGCTATGAATATTGCATTTATAACTATGTGCATAATTTATTATGGTATAGATATGATAAAAACTGGATTTAATGTTGTATATCTTTGGTTATTTGCATTTAATATTTTACCTATTCTATTTATTAATTTATATAATGGAAAACAGGGTAAAAAACTAAAATATTTCTTATATATCTTTTACCCTGTTCATTTATTAATTTTATATTTACTATTTACTTTTGTTATTACTTAGCTATTTCTTTTTGTACTGCAAAGTTTATTCCTCTTGCCACTATGCTTGACATATTTTCTATTAATTCATCAATTTCTTTTGGTGTAACAATAAAATTATAATCGCTTGGCGCTAATACTTCTTTTATCATTTCGTATTTATCTTCTTCTTGCATTTTATTTAAATATTCATTTGATTTTGCTTCTTCTTGTAATTTTTTTATAAATAAATCTAAACTATCTGCTGCAATAGTTGCCGCTTCTACCACAGTAGGAATTCCTATTGCTATAACCGGAATTCCTACTGTGTTTATAGTAATTTCTTTTCTCTTATTTCCTACTCCAGCTCCTGGTACTATTCCTGTATCAGCTAATTGAATAGAACTGCTTATTCTTTCCATACTTCTAGAAGCTAAAGCATCTATTATTATAATTAATTTAGGTTTTATATTATCTACTATTCCTTTTAAAATTTCTAATGTTTCTATTCCGGTTGTTCCTAGTACCCCTGGCGATATTGCACTTACTGGTCTTGCATCTTTATCTATTGCATCTGGTACATATTCCATAATATGTCTTGTAATATCAATGTCTTGTACTACTTTTGGTCCTAATGAATCTGGTGTTACATATATATTACCTAACCCAACAACAAGTAATGGTTCTTGCTCTCCTGCATGCTTAGATACTAAATTTCTTAATTCTTTCGTTAAAGTCTCAGATGCTTTTTGAATATCTGGTTCAGTTGCAATTTTTAAATTTTTTATATCTATTGTAATATATGTTCCTTTCTTTTTTCCTATTGCTTGCTCTCCATTTTCATTAGTAACATTAACTCTTGAGATTTGTATATTTTCGTCTACTATTTCTTCTTCTGTTTCTATTCCATCTATGTCATTTTCTATATTATTCGCTTTCCTATATAAATCTCTTCTTTCTACTGCCATATCTGTTCTAAAATTGTACATAAAAACACCTCTTTAATATAATTTTTTAGTATTTTTAAATAAATACTTTTAATACTTATTTTTATATAAATATGTATTTTTATTATTTCAATTTTAAATATGTTTTATTCCAGAAAATGCAAAAAAATGCACCTCTATTTAGTAACTACAATACTTTTATTGTTTACTAAACAGGGTACATTTTTTGTTTACATTTTTATTAGTTTGTTTACTTTACCAAATTTCTTGCCATTTGTACTCCTGCTGCTGATGCCATCATAAGTCCTCTTGTCATTCCTCCGCCATCTCCAATACAATATAAATTTTTTATACTTGTTTCAAAATCTTCATTTATCCAAACTTTGTTACTATAGAATTTTATTTCTGGAGCATATAATAAATTACATGGATCTGCAAATCCTTCTATAACTTTATCTAATGTTCTTATAAATTGTAAAATATCTGTCATTGTTCGATAACCTATTGCAAATGTAATATCTCCTGCTACTGCTGACTTTAAAGTTGGAACTACTTCATTAGCTTTTAGCTCTTCTTCCCATGTTCTTTTTCCTCTATAAATATCTCCCAACCTTTGAACTAAAACATTATCATTTCCTAATTCATTTAAATTTTTAGCAATATTTTTTCCATAATCTATAGGTTTATCAAATGGATACTTAAAATTATGTGAAACTAAAATTGCTAAATTTGTATTAGTACTTTTTCTATCTTTATATGAATGTCCATTTACCATTGTTAGATTGTTATCATACACTTCTGATGATACAAACCCACTTGGATTTTGGCAAAATGTTCTCACTTTGTCTTTAAAAGGCGATGGGTAACCTATGAATTTTCCCTCATATAAATATTCATTTACCTCCTTCATTACTTCATCTTTTAATTCGTATCTTACACCTATATCTACTGTGCCTGGCTCTGTTTTTATTTTGTGTTTATCGCACATATTTACAAGCCAATCTGCGCCTTTTCTTCCAACTGCTAATACTACTTTTTTAGCATAAATTTCTTCTATTTGGTCATTTTTATTTGCATTTTTTATTATTACGCCTTTAATTTCATTATCTTTTATTATTAAGTCATCAACTATTGTTTCAAACATCATATTTATGTTATTTTTAGCTAAATATTCTTCTATATTTTTATATATTTCATGACTTTTTTCTGTTCCTAAATGTCTAATAGGAATGTTTATTAAAGATATGCCTTCTTTGGCAGATTTTTTCTTTAATCTGTCTATGTCGTCTTTATGCTCTATTCCCTCTAATTTAGTATCTGCTCCGAATTTTAAATATACACTATCTGCATAATCTATAAGTTCTTTTGTTTTTGGAACTCCAATATATTTATGTAAATTTCCTCCAATGTGTATGTCATCATCTTCTTTGTCATACAAAGATAATTTTCCATCTGAAAACGCTCCAGCTCCCGAAAAACCACTCGTTATATTACAAAATGGTTTACATTTTACGCATTTTCCCAACTTTTCAATAGGGCAATTTCTTTTTTCTACCGGCTTTCCTTCGTCTATTAATAAAACATTATCTGCTTTATTTTTTTGAATTAATTCATATGCCAAGAATATAGAACTTGGTCCCATACCAATTACAACTAAATCATAATTTTTACTCAAACTAAATCACCATCCATAAAGAATTTATCTTTATTCAAAATAATATTACTTTAAAAAAATATTATCTTGAACAATACCTACAAAGAATAGAATCCAGTCCAATGTCTAAATCTATTAGTCCTTGCTTATATCCTGAATCTAAATTTATTAATTCTTCCATTATCTTTCTTAATTCTTCTTTTGTAAAAAATCTAGCTTGTTCTGAGTACTTTCTTGTTAAAAACATCTGGTTTGGTTTTAAATTCATACTTTCGGCTAAATTAGTTTTATATTCATTAGATATTTTTACTATATATAACTTTTTAAAGTGATTATATAGTGTTATTAAAATTTTTTGTACAGGTTCTTTGTTATATTCTAATTTTTTTAATATTTCTAATGCATTTTCAACATTTTTTGCACCTAGGCAATCTGTTAAATCAAAAATTATAGCTTGAATTTGTTTAATACATAATGTATCTATATTTTCCTTTGTAATTTTTCCTCCAGCGCCTGCATACTCTATAACTTTTCTTAATTCATTTATTAATTCTTGCATTCCACTTCCACAGCATTCTACTAGGTATCTTGCTGTGTTTTCGTCTATTTCTACTTTGTATGCTAGTGAAATTTTTTGAATATTGCTAATTAGTTGTGGTAATTTTAAAAGTTCGAAATTAGTTACTTCTCCAAATTTATTTATTGTTTCATATAATGAGTTTTTATCTGGCTCTTTTTCTATAAATATTAATTCTACAGAGCTGTTTATAGAATTAATATTTTCTTTTATATAATCCTCTATTTTTTCTGATAATGTTTTGCTGTTTTCTCCTAAGCCGCTTTTTTCCTTTCTTTTTACTGTTATTTTCGTCAGTATCTTTTGCTACAGTCTTTTTACTACCTCTTTTTTCTTTTCTAAAAAGTCCTGTATCTTTTGCTACAATAAGCTTTTTGTCATAACCAAATGCTGGTGTTTCTAAATCAGAAATAAGAGAATTAATGTTGGTTTCGTCTAAAGAAATATAGTTTATTCCTTTTATTAATTCTCCAAATTCCTTTTTTATTTTTTTTACTTTATTTTCTAAGAAATATTCTTCTTCTCCATAAAATAAATGTACTGACATTTTTTCCTCTTTTCAATATATTTTGTTGCCTATAATTATTTTAGGCTTTTGCATAGTGTTAAGCTTTATTAATATACTAATAATTATAATTTGCTAATTACTTTATTTTATCTTTTCCTTGGAATATTATTCTAAATATTTCGGCTATGCTCCATGCTTGTGCTGGTGAACCTTTTGCTAAATATGGCTCTTCTGAATCATATAGTTCACTTAGGCTACCTACAACACAGTCACTATAATAAAATTCATTTTCAAATATTTCTTCTACTTCAGTTATAAATTTATTATATGCTTTTTGAAGTCTTGCTTTTTTCTTTTCATCTTTTTCTGCATTAACCATATTTACAAAAGCGTCAAAGTATAATCCAAGTAACCATGGCCAAGTTATACCCTGATGATAACTTGTATCTCTTTCATATACTCCACCTTTATATATTCCTATATATTTTTCTTCATCTGGTGCTAATGTTCTTAATCCCTTTGGTAATAAAAGTTTTTTAGTTACTGTGTTAAATACTTCATTTGCTTCTTTTGATGTAAGGTCCATTATTGGATATGTAAGGTTTAGTGCAAATAATTGATTAGGTCTTACGCTCTCATCTCCTAAAACATCATATAAAGACTTTTTATTTTTATTATAAAACTTACTATTAAAACTTTCTCTGCACTTTTCTGCATACTCTTTATATTTTTTTGATAAATCTATGTCACTGTAAAGTTCTGTTAGACTTGACATTATCATTAATGCGTTATACCACAAGCAATTTATCTCAACAGCTTTTCCATTTCTAGGAGTTACAACATAATCTCCAACTTTTGCATCCATCCATGTATTTTGTATATTTGGAGTACCAGAAGATAATAAGTAATCATCACTATCTAAATGAATATTATTTCCATCTACATCTATTCCTGTAATATATGCTTCTATAATTTTTATTAGTGTTTTATACATTCTTTCTTTTACAAATTCATAATCATTTGTATATCTTAGGTATTTTTTCACTTGCTCAAAAAGTAAAAGTGATGCATCTACACTATTATATAAAGGTCTATTATCATATCCCGAGTATCCATTTGGAACTAATCCATATTTTGTATCCCTAATACAAGTTAACAACACTTCTCTTGCTTCTTTAAATCTTTTCGACAACAAAAGCATTCCTTCAAAAGCAATTAGTGTATCTCTACCCCAATCCAAAAACCAAGGATATCCTGCAATTATTGTGTATAAAGCAAAACTTGGTCTGTATGCCACAAAATTATCTGATGCAATTATATAATCTCTTGCAAGTTCTTCTTTACCTTTTAAGTTTTTATTTTCTAATAGGTTTGACTCATATAAAAGACCAGAAATTCTACTTATTTCTTTATTTATTATTTCTTTTGCATCTATTTCCTCAATATTTGCTTCTAAAGAACAAGTAAATGTAATACATTTTTGCTCATTTGGTTCTAAATTAATCTCGTATCTACCAGGAACAGCCAGATTTTCTAATGCATCTAGTCCTCTTTTTTCTTCTTCTATGTAATACATATTCTTAAAAGTATCATTATCGTGCTTTATGTAAGTCCCATCTGAACAATGTAAATATACTGGTGTCTCTGACTTTTTATCTATTATAACTTTAACTTGATTTTTTTCAATTTGCTCTTGTAAGTCAAATGTCTTATCAAATGTAGTAGTATGAAAGTCTCTAAAATTCATTACTGGTGTTAATACTAATGTTGTTGGATATCCTATATTTTCTACTATATACAATATTGTTACAGTATTTTTACCATATTCCATACAAATCATTTTCTTTATTAAAATACCCTTTACTTTATATGTAAATATTGGTATATACCTTTTTTCGAAGCTATCTAAATATTTATAGCCTTTTGTAATATAGTCTTTACCTATATTTGAATATATTGGTATATATTTTCCATTTATTCTAATTGCCTCATCTACTTTAGAAAGTATTACGCTTCTTCTTGCTGGTGGAGTTAGCGCTGCAACTAAAAGTCCATGATATTTTCTTGTATTTATTCCTAGGATAGAAGAACTCGCATATCCTCCAATTCCATTTGTTATAAGCCATTCTTTTTTTAAACCATCTTCAAAACTTATTTGATCTTTTGTATATTTCACTCTTTTTTCCCCCTATTTTTTCTTGGTTGTTGTTTTATTAGTAGATTTAGTATTTTTTACTTTATCACTTTTCTCTTCTTTTGCTTTTCTAGTATTAACTGTTTTATTCTCTTTTTCTTGTAATTTCATTTCTGCTTCTTGTATAGACTCTATTCTATCTTTATACTTTTTAAAGAATTTACTTTCTTCTTTTTTAGATTGTTTATTTTTATCTTTCTTATTTTTATTTTCTTTTTGTTTCTTCTTTTTACTGTCTTTTAAAGATTTCTTAGCATCTTTTAGTCTATCATTTAACAACATGTATTTTGTATCATTTTGCATATCCTTGAATTTTAAATCATCACAAATTAGCTGAATAATTGATGCTGCAATTGCGTCTGGATTATGTCTTATAAATTCTCCATTTACATATGATATTTCTCTTTGCATTAAGTTTACACCTTCTGCTTTTGCTTTTGGTGCATCTACTTCTACTAAATCTTGTCCTCTCATATTATACTTACGTATAAATTCTGGTGTAAGTTCTCCTGTGTCATAAATACAATAGTCTATAACACCCTTTCCAGCATGTTCATTTATTATTTTTATATGGTCTGACAATGTATAATTGTCAGTTTGACCTTGTTCTGTCATAATATTACTTACATATATTTTAAATGCTTTGCTCTCTTTTATGGCTTTTGATACACCTTTTACTAACAAGTTTGGAATAACATTTGTATATAAGCTTCCAGGTCCTATTACAATTGCGTCTGCTTCTGATATAGCTTCTAATACTCCAGGTGCTGGCTTACAATTTGTTGGATTTATATATATTCTATTTATTTTGCTAACCTTTTCATTTACCATTTCTGGTATTTTTTCTTTACTTTCTATTACAGTTCCATCTTCTAATTCTGCACAAATTGTAATTGGCTCTAGCGTTACAGGCAAAACTTTTCCTGTAATGTGTAAAATTTTATTTGTCTTTTCTATTGATTGTGTAAAGTCTCCATAAACATCTTTCATTGCCTTTAAATATATATCTCCAAAATTTAAAGAGTTTAGTCTTTGCTCTTTAAATTGTAGATTTAATAGTTTTTCCATGTCTTCTTCATTTTCTGCTAATGCTACTAAACTCTCTTTTATATCATTTAAAGGTAATGCATCTAATTCTCTTCTTGAGTCTGTTTTCTTTTCTCCATAATCTGATATTGTAACAATTGCAGTTATATTATCGGTATAATTTTTTAAGCCTCTTAAAACAGAATTTAATCCGCTTCCTCCACCTATAGCAACTATTTTTGGTCCTTGATTATATACTTTTTTGTTAAAGATTAAAGAACTTACTTTTGATTTATTGTCTAATTCTCTACTGTCTGATTCTTGTACTAGCAATTCTAAAGTTCTTTTTTGCATATGAATTATTCCCAAAATTACACATACAAATCCAACTACAAATATTCCTATTATTATTGCAATTTCTTTAAAATCAAATGTTTTAGCTACTAATATTCTTGCCATTCCATAACAAGCTAAAACTATACCTACCATTAACAGTATAATCCATCTTTTCATTTTTGTACTAGATTTAAACCATCTAAAAAATCCCTTCATTTCTATTCCTTCCTTTATTTTTTATGCTTATTCTCCTATTATTTCTATTTCTAACTCTATTTTTTTTCCTGTTTTTTCGTATACAACTTCTTTAGTATATTCTATTAATTTTATAATTTCTTCTGCTGTAGCATTATTTTTATTTATAATAAAACCTGCATGTTTCTCTGAAATTTGAGCTCCTCCTATTGTATATCCTTTTAAACCACACTCGTCTATTAATTTTGCTGTAATATAATCCTCTCCTCTTTTAAATGTACTACCAGCACTAGGGTACTCTATTGGTTGTTTTTCTTTTCTCTTTTGTAAGTTTTCTTCTAATCTTTGTTTTATGTTTTCTTTTCTGTCTTTATACAAATTCAAAGTACATTCTAATATAGTATAGTTATTACTCGAAAAAAAACTATGCCTATATGAAAAGTTACATTCGTCATTTTGAACTTTAATAATTTCATTTTCTGAATTTAAATATGTTACATCTTGTATTATGTCTTTAAATTCATATCCATAAGCACCAGCATTCATTTTTATTGCTCCACCTATAGTTCCCGGAATTCCAGATGCAAATTCAAATCCACCAATTTCATTATTACAAAGTATTTGTGCTAATTTTCCAAGAGGCATACCTGCTTGAACTTTTACTATACATTCATTTTTGTTTTCTTCATTTTGTGTAATACTTATTTCTTGCAAATTTATTTTTAAAATTATTCCTCTAAATCCGCTATCTTTGACTAGTAGATTACTACCATTCCCTATTACTTTTAATGGTGTATTATTTTCTTTCGAAATCTTTAATACCTCTTTTACTTCGTTTATTGTATTAGCAATAATAAATATATCTGCTACTCCTCCTACTTTAAAAGAAGTATGTAATTTCATTTGTTCCTCATATTTTACATTAGTAAGTGGTAATTTTTCTTTTAAAATTTCTTTTATTCTTGTTAATTCCATCTCTTACCTCCTACCAGAATTATATGAAACATTTTCCTTTACATTAATAAATTTTATCATTTTTGAATAAATATTACAAGATGTAAGTAAAATATTAAATAAAAAGCTTGCAAAAAATGTAGAATATTGTATAATTATGTTATATGAATTAAAAGGAGGATTTTTTATGTTTTGTAAACAATGTGGAAAACCAATAGACGATGGTCAAGAGCTTTGTGAAGAATGCAAATCAAAAGTAGGAATGGGAGATAACCAAGGAGCAAATAATGCTCAACCAAACAATATGAATCAAGGTTATAATAACAATGCAAATTACAATAATGGTCAAAATTTTAACGGTAATCCTAACTATAATCCAAATTATAACACAAACCCTCAAGCTAAATCTAAAATTGCAGCTGGATTATTAGGTATATTCTTAGGAAGTTTTGGTGTTCATAACTTTTATCTAGGTTATACTGGAAAAGCTATAGCTCAATTATTAATTACATTATTAACATGCGGTTTTGGAGCATTTGTTTCTAGTATCTGGGGATTAGTAGAAGGAATTTTAATTCTTACTGGAAGCATAAATGTAGACGGTAAAGGTATTCCTTTAAAAGACTAATATCAATTTTGGATTTATTATGAAAAATAGGACAAAAAATTTTTTAATATTATTTATTTTAATTTTATTTCTTATATTTGTAATGAATGTGCCAGTAACATGTATTTTTAAATATGTTACTGGTATTTCTTGTCCTGCTTGTGGTATGACAAGGGCTTTTATTAGTATATTGCAATTTAGATTTTTTGATGCTTTTTTCTTAAATATTTTGAGTATTCCTTTATTTTTATTTATTATAATTTCTATTTTAATATTAATAATTGAAATATTTCAAAATAAATTTAATTATATTCCTAAAATCCTTAATTTTTTAGGTAAATATTGGTATATTATAATAATTTTATTAATACTAAGTTTCATTTGGAATATATTTACTAAGTAGAATTGCTTATCTATATCGTATTTATCTTATTAAAAAACAGTCCTTTTGTTTTTGAACTCTACTTTTTGGGGTATAGTTCAGTTTTAAGAACTGTTTTTTTATTTTTATCTAAAATTATAATAAATATTTCCTGTTTGTAACTTATAACCTTTATATTTTGCCATTTCAGATACTGTAACCAATTGGTAACCTTTTTTTATTAGTTCTGGAACTAATATTTCAACAGCATCTGCAGTAGAATTATATATAGAATGCATTAAAATTACTCTTCCATCCAAGCTTTTATAGCTTCTTATTTCTTTTAAAATACTATCTACATTTTTTGTTTTCCAGTCTAATGTATCTACATCCCAGTTAATTAGTGCATAATCTAATGTTGCTTTTACTTTTCCATTTGCATTACCATATGGTGGTCTAACCAATTTTAATTTTTCTCCTAATGTGTTCTCATATATTGATACAGCCGCATTTATGTCGTCTTGTATTTCTTTTTCCGACAAGTTATTTAAATTTTTATGAGAATATGTATGTGAACCTATTTCACAACCTATTGCCTTCTCTCTTTTTGTTATGTTAGGATATGCTCTCATACATGTACCCAAGTCAAAAAATGTAGCTACTGCTTTATATTTCTCTAGAGTATCTAGAATTCTAGGTGTCGCACTTGGATTTGGTCCATCATCAAAAGTTAGCGCTACCATTGGTTTTTTAGGATCTATCTTTCTGTCTCCACTTACTTCAATTTCTACATCATGATGTTCTATTGGTTTTGGTTTATCTTTACTTAAATATTCGGAACTTATATATGCAATTTTTTTATTATAATCAACTTTACTCCATCCATTTTTTCCTATTCCTATACGTTTTATGCTATCCCCATAATTTAGTAAACCTATTTTATTTGCATATTTACTATCTTTATCTCTAATATTTACAGATGCTATTGCATATACAGTTTCGTTAACATCGGTAAAAATTTCATTTTCTTTATTTTCCACTTTTTCTTCGCTTACAGTATTTTCAGTATTTTCATTGTTTTTATCATTATCTATTACAATAATTTCTTTATTATTATTTGTATTATTTCCTTCTGTATCACTACTTCCATCATACTTTGTAGATAAAGTACCTGTACTAGTTTCTTTTGAAAAATACGTATTATTATTGCAAATAAAAATAATAAATACAATTGCAATTATTATAAGTAATACTATACCAATTGCTATCGTAACTTTCAGCTTATTTAGGTGTTTCATTTTCCCCTCTCCTTATTATTTCTGTATATATAATAATACCATTATCGACAAAAAAAGACAAGCTTATTTTAAACTTATCTTCTTAAAATTATTATACATACTTTTAACATAAATTTCTACTTTTTATCTATAATACTTTATTTAATTTTGTTTCAATATCTGCTTTAGCTCCCTCATCTTTATTGTCTTTTAATACAAATTTATTATATCCTCTTTTTACTAATGTTTCATAAGCATCCCATACCTCTTGTGGAATATCCATTTTAATTTGCCAACCTTTTTCATAAAATAACTTCATACGTTGCACATCTCCAACTAAAATATTTACCCATTCATTTCCGTTTCGTTTGTAGTACTCTTCACAACTAACATCTTCTGAGTAAATTATTGCTTCATATTCAGGCATAATCTTTTTCAATGCTGCGTATGTTCTCTTTTCGCTATATGGCTTGCAAACAATTATGCATGATTTTATATCTAATTTTTCTTTCTCGATTAGCTTTTTTGAAAACCTAAAATTATCCCCTGTATTTGTTGACTCTTTTTCTAAATATATATCTTCTTTCGGAACTCCATTTGCTATTGCAATTTGTGCAAATTTTTCTGCTTCGGTTTCATTCCATAGCTTATATGTAACTTTTCCTAAACCTCCTGAAAATATTATTTTTCTAGCATAACCTTTTAAATATAAATCTGATGCCACATTCGCTACATTAGTGTCTACTGTTCCTAATCCTATAATACAGTCAGCTTTCTTAAGTATATTATTCATTTTCATGTAATTCCATAAAACTTCTATTAATTGAATATCTTCCATATGTTATTCTCCTTATTATCTATCTATTTATTTTTATATTTTTCTACTTCTTCATAAATTTCATTCCAATTATTTACTCTTACAATTTCCTTATCATCAATATCAGCATTCATTTTTGTTGTCATTAAAATAGCCTTAATTCCATTGTCTGTTAATTCTCGACAAGTTTCATAGCTGTCTTCTATACATAAGTCAATCTTGTTTTCTTTAAAAAATTTTAATTTATCAATAACATGCAAATTTAAACTATCATATGGAATTCCAAATTTTTTTAAACTTTTTCTAGTAATTTCTTCTGTATTACAGTTTTTTATGTTCATTAACCTTGCAGTTATAAAATGTATAGAATCTCCCTCTTCTTTTAACTTTTTTATCGTCTTATCTGCATCTGGGAGCATTGTACATTCTTCTAATACGTTTTTATAGTATTTATCAAAAAAATCGAATTTTGTTTTCTCATCCCAGCCATATAAAATTTTTAAATAATATCTATTTTTTATTAATCCAAAACTATCTCTATTCGTTGGTATCCCTGATATTTCTTCTTCATATTTATCTGCATATTTTAACATTGATTTTACTGTTAAAAATGTTGTGTCATCAATGTCTATTCCTATTCTCATTTTTACCTCCTATAATATTCTTATTTCTATATTTCTATTGATTTTATATCTATTATCTTTTCTTCATTAAAAATTAATTTTGTGATACTTGGCTCTTTTATTTCTATTACTTTATTATTAAATACCAATTCAGTTTCTTTGTTTAGCTCACACCAATTTGTTAATAAAAAACTAATTAATGCACCATGGCTCACTAGAGCTATTTTTCTTCCTACATTTTCTTTTAGTATTTTTTGTAAAAATGAAGTAATTCTACTAGTAGCCTCATTGCAACTTTCTCCATCTCTTGCCTTCCAATTTCTATCTTGTAAATATGCCTGTACTACACCACATTTCTTATTTTCCATCCATTTTGATAAATCTTCTAAATTACCTAATCTTCTTTCATTTAAGCTTGAATCAATATTTATTTCGATATTATTTCTATATGCTATATACTTAGCTGTAGCTTTTGCTCTTGCATAACTACTAGACCACAAAACATCTATATTTTTTAATTCATGATTCTCACTTAAATTTCTTGACTGCTCTTCTCCTTTTATTGATAAAATATACTTTTCATTCATTAATTGTGTAGTATCGTTTGTAATCTTTATACCATTTTCTTTTAATTCATCAGCATGTTTTATTAAATAGACTATAGTATTCATATTTAATACTCCCTTGTCTTTCATTATATGTATAAAATTATATAATATATTTAATAATTTTACTAGCATTAATTATTAAATATAAAAAATAGCAGACAATTTCTTATCTGCTATCTTTATAATTCTTAAAATAGTATTTATATAATTACCATAATCTCAATTTAAGTATAGATTATTTAATAAAATTAAAAATATAAAAAACTAATTATATTTTTCATATTCTACGCATTTTCTCCTATTTTATAAATCAATAATGTCTAAATCATTTGGAACATAAATATTTCCTTTAAAATATTTGCTTGCTTCTTCTGTATATAATCTTTTTCTGTTCTTTAAGTCATTATCATTTGCATGATATAATACTATACTCTTAACATTTAAACTAGTTGCTATTTCTGATGCTTTTTTAACAGTTGAGTGCATTTTTTCATATGGTTTAAATATAGACGCCTCTGAATCTAAGCACATTGCTTCATGTAATAACCAATCACTATTTTCAACTTCATCTCTTAATCTTTCGTCAAAAGTTTCATCTCCTAAAAATACAAATGTTTTTCCATTTTCTAATGTTGTCTTAAATCCAAACTGCTTAACCTTTTTTGCATAAATATCTAAAAATTTAACATTATAATTTAATATTTGTAATTCTTCTTTATCCTCTACAATATGAAAAATAATTCTATTATCAATTAATTGCGTAAATTTTAAAGGTAAAACTTCAAATACTATTTTTCTAATAGTACTTTCTAATTCTTTATGCATATATATATTAAGATTTCCATTGTAATCATTCTCTCTAAAAAGTTTTGCTGAATATCTTATAATTTGAAATATTCCTAATATATGGTCTGTATGCTTATGTGATAATATTATATTGTGTATTCTTCTAAAATCGATTTTAGCATCTCTTAATTGTTTTATTATTTGTGCTCCTCCACCTGTGTCTACTAATATATGTTCTTCGTTATTATTTTCTAATGTAAAACAAGTATTATAGCAATCCAATGTCATTGCATGACCTGTTCCTAATATATTTAATTTTTCCATGTCAATTATTCTCCAATATTATTTCTTTACCATCTTTATAAAAAGCTCTAATGTCTTCTTCTTTTAAAATAACAGATAAACCTATTTGGGATTTAGTCATTTCCATAGCTACATCACTCCAGCTAGCATTACCTTCAAGATATTTTTCATCTCCATAATGAACAATTACATTTAAAGGTAATATTTTACTTCCTTCTCTTAACCCTTCTCCATCCCAATTAGGGCTATATGAAGATAAAAATTTTGCACCTGCTGAGCTTCCTATTACAATTTTATTTTCATATAGTACACTTAAATCATATTTTTGCATTATAGGAAATAATAAATCTGAACTTCCTCCATGTATGTTTATTACATCTGCCCATTCACATTCTTCAATAAAGTTATCTTGTGTTGATATTTTTCTTTCAAAAAGTATTTGATTATTTTTATATACTTCCACAAAGATATCATCATATTTTTTATATCTTTCTTCTTCCATTGCAAACCAAACATCTAATATCTTTGGTCTAGAGACTCTTTTTTTAATAAACTCAGATAATTTCTTCATTGACATTTCATATTTCCATTCATAACCACCACATAAAACAAATATGCTATTCATATTTCAAATTTTCTCACTTTCTTTAAAAATTTTTCTCAACATTTAATTAATTCTATATACATATATTCTAATCTTAGCTATTTTTATCTTATAAATAATTTTGCTTCTTCTAGTATCTTAACCACATTCATCTTTTAATCTATCTATTACTTGTCCAAAATTGTTAAATTGATATTGTGAAAGTCTGTTTATCTCAGCCCTATCACTATCTGAATATTTATCATACATTGCTACAACATCTATTTTTGCATTGATTCCCGCTTGTACACCTATTAATGAATCTTCTATAATTAAACATTCACTTTGCTTTACATTTAAAACTTGTAATATTTTATTATGTACTTCTGGATTTGGCTTTTTTTCTTTAACATCATCTTTACTTAATACAATATCAAAAATTGAATCAATATCTGCTTTTTGCTTTATATTTTTATTTATATTTCTATATGCATCTAATTGTATATTCGTAGTTGTTGTTGCTAATGCTAAAGTAAAACCTCTATTTTTTAATAAATGTAATAATACATCAGCCTCTTGTTTATATTTTACCTTTTCTTTTATGTATTTATCCGATATTTTCCATCTTAAAGATAAGATTTCCTCTGATGACATGAGTGAATTATATTTTTTTCTTAGGTAGTCACAATACTCTAGATAGATATCTTTTGATTTAGACTTAGCTAAAATACTATCTCTCTTTTTCCCTATATCTTTAATATCACACTCATGGCTTTTAGATAATATTTTTATTAATTCTTTATCAACTTCATTCCATATTCCTATCGAATCAATTAAAGTACCGTCTAAGTCAAATATTATTACACTTTTATTTTTAAACATTACTGTTACCTTTCATATTTTATATCTTATTTTATTAATACTAAATTTCTTCTTTCAACCTTTCAAGCCATTCAAATCCTTCATTATCTAAATATTGTAGTTCTTCTATTTTAAAATACTTTAACTCTTCTAGTTCCTCTTTTTGTATTTTACACTCATTTATATTTACATCTTTTTTTATATAATATATTGTAAAATACGATTTTCCATTTGCAGCCGTTCTTATAATTTTTAAACTTTCCCTTTCAATTTCAACCCCTATCTCCTCTTTTGTTTCCCTTATAGCGGCATCTAAAGTAGTTTCTCCAAAATTAACTTTACCCCCACATATTCCCCATTTACTAGGATTAGATAATTTAAATCTACTACGTTTTTGAAGCAGAATTTTATTCTCACTATTCACTATAATTACTCCCACAACAGATAGATAATATCCATCTGGTACATTTTTTATATATTGAGCTTCTATATTAGTTATAACTTTTCCTGTTTTATTTCCATTAATATCAACTAATTCATATCTTTCCAAATCTTAATTTTCCTCCATTATTTCAATAATTCTATATCTTCTATTATTACATCTCCATCATGAAGTGTTTTATATTTAATGTTATTTTTATTGCAATATTCCACTGCATCATCTATCAATTTTGTTTCCTTATGATTAGATTTATAATGTGGAAGAAATATATAGTCGAAATATCCTAATCCATCCCATATTGTTTCTATTCCATATGGATTAATTTTTGGATCATCACAAATATCTAAGCCGTGCAAATCTTTTGCAAGTACGCATATTCCGGCACTATATCCTGCATATAAATAATTGGGGCTATTTTCTATTAATTTTAAATATTTATCAAATCCACTTAAATACATTGCTTGCCTTAATGCAAATGTGTTTCCACCGATTACATAAAATGCACTAAACTCTTTAAGTATTTTATATAATTCTTCATTGTTATCAAAATAATCTTTCAGTGAAATCACTGTAACATCAAAACCTAAGTCTTCTAATTCTTTAACATCTTCTTGTATTCCGTTTATTTTTCTTTCTCCATCTGGATATACATCTCTTGAATTAGGTATTAAACATATCTTATTATTATGTTCTACAATCCATTTTTTTAATTCTTCTTTTTTATCTCCAAGCTTATATGATGATAAATATAGTTTCATTTCTTACCTCCTATTAATTTATTTTATCAATCCTCCAGAACAATGAAGTTCATAAATTAATTTATTGTCTTTATATATTTGTTCTATGCCATCAAAATTTTCTATTGTTCCTGTAGCTTTAAATGTATACACATATCCATTATTTTCTAATTCACTTGTTCCTCTAACAGGAATAACACTTTTATCTTCTCCAACTTTCATAAGTGCTGGTCTTAATGCATTATCCATTGCTTCTTCTCCTAGTGTATCATCAAATGTAACTCCATAATAGTTCATTCCCCATACTGGTTTGTTGCTATCACAATATATAACTTCTTCTCCCATAAATTTAGTACCACCAAAATATGTATCATGATATATGTATTTTTTGTTATCTATTTTTTCTTCATAATGATAATCTGATGAACCTAGTCTACTTGACTTCGCTTTTTCTATTGTACCATTAGCATAGGTTGATTTCTTTGCCTTTATTAAAAAATCTATAAATGTATTATTTATTATATTTTCCATATTAATTATCCTCCAATTTCATTACTCTATTTATAACTTCTATTTTTATTTTCTAAATTTTTCATTATATGTATATCCCAATTTACTATGTATTTCCTTATGACAATTAGAACATACTAGAATACATTTTAATGCTTCTTGCTTATACTCCTTCCATGACATTGTATTGCCTGAACCTAATTTGAATTCTTTTTCGTTTGGATTTTCATGATGAAATTCCAATGCATCTATACATTTATTATATCCACATATAGAACATTTTCCACCTAATAATTTAATAGCTTGAATTTTCATACTTCTTCTTAAAATTGTTTTTTGATGCTTACGTGTTTCATTATTTTTCCTTGTTGAATCCCCACTACATTCATAACAATATAACCTATTAGAAGATTTCGTTTCAAATTTATTATTACATATTTCACACACTTTAAACATTAATTAACACATCCTATGTATAAAATTATATAATATATTTGTTAATTTTACTAGTATTAATTTAAATATAAAAAAATAGCAGACAATTTCTTATCTGCTATCTTTATGGCTCCTCTTGTTGGACTCGAACCAACGACCTATCGGTTACTGCACTACACTAATTTTCACTAGCATTAGATTTCTCTAATTTGTAGTCTGGACTTTCTCTTTACCATATCTATATTTTGACTTAGGTAGGTGGTGTAAAGTCTCTACACTCGGATATAAATCCTAGCTCGGTATTGTCGTGTAATAATTTTATATTACTTACGAGTTTCACCGAATTAGCCACCTTTTCATCTAATAGTTTCCTACTAGAGCTGCTAACTTCTTGATTCTTTCGAATCTGCTCGACAGCCGAGCGCTCTACCAACTGAGCTAAAGAGGAATATATAAACCTGGCGACAACCTATTTTCTCAGCAGGGTAACCCGCAAATATCTTCGGCACATTAGAGCTTGACTTCTGTGTTCGGTATGGGTACAGGTATTTCCTCTATGTTATCATCACCAGAAATGTTTCGTATACTTCTTTTCTCAATGTATCTAATATATCACTTTTTTCCTTCTTTGTAAATATATTATCTCCATCTTTTTTATTTTTATTCAAAGTACACTCAAAATTACATAGAGAAAAATCTTCGCAAACTCTTCCTTCTTTATCTACTTAACTTTTCGTGGTTAAGCCCTCGATTTATTAGTATTGGTTAGCTCAATATATTACTATACTTACACCTCCAACCTATCTACCATGTAGTCTTCATGGAATCTTACTACCTTAACAGTATGAGATATCTTATCTTAGGGTGGGCTTCACACTTAGATGCTTTCAGCGTTTA
>CABVAF010000010.1 GCA_902496295.1 uncultured Clostridium sp. | reverse complement strand
ATATACTGTCTTCTTTATTTCTCTACGTCTATTCATTTGTTATCACTCTCCTTTAACGTTTTTATCAACTCTTCAATTTCTTCTTTTGCTTTTCTATGATTCTCACATTTTAGGTTTAATTTTGATTTTGCAAATGTTAAATAAAATATTATCTTTTCACTTGTAGTTAACATCTTATAACTCCTTTAAATTCACTATTTGCTTTATTAAATTTTAAATATATCTTTCCTATTTCTCCTGCTCTTTGCTTGGCTATCTTTAATGTTGTATCTGCTATATTTCCTTCTTCCTCTTTTTCTTGATATAAAAACAATACATTGTCTGCATCTTGCTCTATCGAACCACTTTCTCTTAAATCTGCTAGTGTTGGCTCTGCTTTACTTGCATTTCTATTTAATTGACATAGCCCAATTATTGGAATATCTAGTTCTAAACTTAACAACTTAAGTGTTCTTGTTATATCTGCAACTTCTTGCTCTCTGTTGTTAAATTTTCCTTTATTTTTTATAAGTTGTATGTAGTCTATTACTAGCAACCCCAAATTATTTTTATTTTTTAACTTTCTTGTTACATTCTCTATCTGCTGTATAGTTCTAGCATTTGTTATTAAATGAATTGGTAATTTTGCTATTTCTGCACTTGCTATGCCTATTTTCTCTAAGTCTTGTTCTTCTAGTGTACCTAATCTCATCTTGTAGCCTTTTACTTTAGTTTTTTTAGTTAGCATTTTTTGTATTATTTGGAAGTCTGACATTTCTAAGCTGATGAAAGCTGTTTCTATTCCTTTTTCTGCAATATGTTCTGCTATTTGTAGTGCTAGCGTTGTTTTTCCCACTCCGAGGTCTCGCTCCTATTATTGTTAATTCTTGCCTATGCAAACCACACATCATATTATCTAAGTCGGTTATTCCTGTATATAATGAATAATCTGTACCTTTTAAAGTATTTTTTTCTATTTGTTCAGTAACATCTACAACCTGTTGCAGAAAAGTTTTTTCTTTTTCATTTATCTGCTCAACTTTGCTTATCTCTTTTATAATTCTTTCTGCTACAATATCAATATTTTCGCAATCTATGATTTCTTGCCTTTCTACATCTAATAATCTTACTAGTTTTCTTTTCTTAGACAATTCAATTAGTCTTGTGTAAACCTCTTCTCCAGATGCTATTCTTATATACTCTCCAAGTGTTGCTAAATAATCTAACACTTGTTTACTATTTGCTTTTATTTTAGATTTTATAGACATTATAGAAATATCTTGTTTTTCTGCTTTTAACTCATTTATTGCTTTTATGATTTTTTGATTTCTCTCTCCTACAAAATCATTTTCATCAAGCAAATAATCTTCATGTTCAAAAATTATGTAATATAACATTGCTTTTTCTATTTCTTCATCCCACATTGACTCTTCCTTTCTCGATAAGTTCTTCTATCGTTATTTTCTTTTTCATAAGCAATCCATACTCTTCTTGTGTCAAGCCAGACAAGTCCACTTCTTTTAAATTTTCTTTCTTCTCTGATTTTTCAATTGGTGGTTTATATCCATCTCTTCTAGCCCAATTTTTTAAAGTAGCAACAAAATCTTTATATTTCTTACCTGTACTTTGAATATAATTATCTAGGTCTTGTATTCTTTCTTTATAGTCATTAGGAAAATAAGATTTAACTTCTTCATATTCTTTATCATTAAATAAGACATTTTGATTTTCACCATATTTTTTCTTAATATCTTCTTTTTTTATTTTAGTTTTGTTTAGTTTATTTAATGTGGACACTTCGTGTGACATACCGTGTGACATCTTGTGTGTCATTTTGTGTGACATTTTGTGTGTCAAATCTGACTATCGAATATTTTCCTGCTTGATTTGAAATTCCTTTTTTATAATCTATATAACCTTTTTGTTTTAGTTCATTTCTTACTCTATCAAGTGTCTTTCTGCTTAAACCTGTATAACCACAAACTATCATATTAGATACTGTAAATTCTTTTACCCAACCAAGTTCACTGTTCTTATTTAACAAATAGTTATATAAGCACTGTGCGTTAGAGCTTAAAGGATTGTTTTGTATCAATTTATAAAATGTGTTTACCTGTTTAATGTAATTCATGTCTTTCTCCTTTCGTTAAAATCGAGGGCAGTAATTTATGTCCTACCTTCGTTGCTTATAAATAACTTTTTCCTATTAATTTCATAAATTCTTCTCTTGTATGAGTTTCCTCATATTTTCTTTGTGCATCTTGTTTTAGTTTTATATCTAGCTTTTTTCCAAATTTTCCATGTACTCCATAAGTACCTCTATGTTCTTCTACTGTTAGATATACTTTAAATCCATTTTTTTCGCTTACTTTTCTATTGGCTGTGCCAAAGAAAATATGATGTTCCTCTAGATTATATGTATTACCAGAGATATAGCTTTCTTTTCGATTTTGTAAAATACTTTTCATGAGTATTTAGCTTGTCCCCACTCTCGTGACGTTTGTGCTTCCATAAGCTTTGCATAAAGCTTATAAAAGTCTGTACCTTTTTCAGCACTATTCTTTAACCCTTCTGCTACATCTCTCTCAAATTTTAACTTTGCTATATCTTCTTCTCCACGAACTATATCTGATAAATTTGTGACTGCATAACCTTCTGTTTTTCTTTGTAGTAATCTTTTACTTAATGCTGTTCTATATAAATATTCTTTTCTTGCATATTCTTCATTTAATCTTTTGTATTCTGATAATGACTTTTCTGCTTTTTGCATTGTTTCTTCTATTTCATGCCACATTTTTTATCACTTCCTTAAAAAGGTAGATCATCTTCTGGAGCTAACATTTCTTTATCTTTTTCTTGCTCTATTTGTTGTTCTTTTAAACTTTCCTCATATTCTTTTAAATATTTGCTAAATCCTGTACTTTCTAAATTTTCTGCTTTCTTGATTTTTTCTTTTATCCAATTAGAAATCTTGCAATAATTTCCCCAAGTTTTTGCATCCTCCATATCAAAATAATATGTATTTTCTAAACTTTCTATCTGAGTTCCTTTGGGCAATGACATTATTCCAGCGATGTTGTTATACTTTTTATTATTTTTTTCTTCTAAAATTATTTGTAACTGACACGCTTTATTAAGTATCGTTAATATATTAAATCCTTGTAATTCTTCTTCTGAAAAAGCCTTTCCCCTCCACGCTTGCAAGTCTTTTCTTAATGCACTTTTTTCATGTAGACTAAAGCTATATTCTTTATTTATTGTCCTGGGTAATTTTTCTCCATTTATTTCTACTTCTTCGCCTAAAATATTCCATATCAACATAAACTTTCTTTGCACTTTTTCAAATTTTTCATTTTTTTGTAATCCTAAATCAATAATTGCACTTGATACTGCTGTATAAACTCCATTCTCTAATTTTTCGATTTCTTGTCCTCCATTATCACTTGCTAACATACTCATATTAATTTTCCTCCTTTATATTTTTACCTCTATTAAGTTCTAATCTTCTTTTAAATTCTTCTTTCAATTCTTTATCTTGTATATATAAATTTTCTTTCTTCTTATCTAATATTGTTCTCTCATACACTAATTGTTCAAAACTATATTCTTTAATTACCTCAGAATACTTAATTTCATCCACTATATTGCCTCCCTAAAAAATTCTTTTTCTTGTTGTCTTCTTTCCTTATCCTGCTCTTGCTCAAGTTCTTCTTCTGTTTCTTCTAATTCATTTTGTGCGTCAAATTTAATTTCATTTAATCTGTCTTTATAATCTTTGTCTGATATTTCATCTATTAATATATCTATTGAACTTATAATATTGTCTAATTCATCATATTTATCTTGTAAATCCATTTGACATTCCTTCCTTTCTATGCTATTCTTAATAAAGATAGGTTTTATTAAATCCTTGTGAACTAGATACGTTGTCCAGACACTCTAGTTCTTTTTCTTTTGTCTTTTTCTTACATTTTTGTATCAATTCATAATATCTTTCGTAGCATTTTGGCATATTTGCACCTCCCCTATTTCATTAAATAAATTGCTAACATTCCAATAAATATTGCATTTAAACCTATTATTGCTAAGCTTTCACATACAATTTGTCCTACTTTGCAATATATCTTTTGTTTCTTACTCATTTATTCTCATCTCCCCTCACATAAATAGTCATGACTTTCTGTTGACATATATTCTTTTACTGCTCCTCTACTTACCCTAAAAGGTCTTGTATATCTTTGTACTGGTAATTTCGGGTCATTGAACATTTCTCTTACTTTGCTCAGACCTATTCCAAATTCTTTATGAACTTGCTCTATTGTTAATAATTCGTCATTACCATTTGTTACAAAGTTTGCATTTTCTAGTCCTTTTTTTACTCCTTCTTCAACTGCTAGAGCAATTAATTTTCTTAACTCTTCCATCCAATCGCCTCCTTTACTTTTTATTAAAAATTTTATATAATTACCTCACACTTAAGAGAAAAATATTTTTATTTGTAAAAAGTGAGGTGTTATTTATGTCAAATCCTATATCTGATTTGCAAAATTTCAACTATAAAGATTTACTTAGAGACTACTCGCATGCTGATTATCAATATGAAATTATTTGTAAAAATATAAAAAAATTTCAAGATAATTTGGATGATGAACATGAAGTTGGCATACAACTAGCTTCTTTTGGCCAATCTATACTTTTAAATGTTGTCGGTATTGGTTATTCAAATCCTAGTCTTATTCATTTTTATGGTTACTATAATGGTAATAAAGCTCATCTTATTCAGCATATAAATCAGTTGAGTTTCTTGTTACTATCTGTCCCTAAATCAGACCCTGAAAAGCCAGCTAGAAGGATTGGTTTTGAGACTGACTCTCTTGACAAGTAGAGCTATTTAGCGTCATATCTAAATATCCATATTTCATTTTATGGTCAAATTCTTGTATTTCTAGCAGTTTTGAAACTAGCTTTTTCAATTCTGCTATTTCTTTTTCTATTTTTTCCATCTTAGCTTACCTCATCTCCTCTCTTTGTATCAGGTTGTGGTATTATTTTCTTGAATTTAATTCAAGTTGTTTTGTAAAAAAATATACCCCTATTTCATTTATCGGTATGTCTAAAACATCTACATCAGCTGCTCTGGAAATTTCTGTTGCAGTAAAGTCACTACGATTGTTAAATTTAGAACTTAACGATGCCGAAGAAATATTGAGTTTTCTAGCAAATTCCGCTTCGTTTCCTAATTTTTCTTTTATTCTTCCTCTCACTTTACTAAAATCATATTGTATCAATTTTAACACCTCTTTTCTTCTTGAATTTAATTCAAGTTTTCTATATCTTATATTATCTTTATTTTTTTGTCAATATATTTCTTGAATTTTTTTCAAGTTTTTTTCATCTTTTTTTAAAAAAACTTGATTTTTATTAAACTTTTCTTTATAATATGTGTATGGAGGAAATTATGAAACCAGTAGATACATTTCAAAAAAGACTAGAAAAGGCTTTGTTAGTTAGAAATATAAAACCAGTAGAACTACATGAAAAAACTGGCATAAGTGAAAGTCTAATAAGTAAATATCTTTCTAATAATGCAATTGCCAGACAAAAAAAATTAACTCTATTAGCGGATGCTTTAAATGTTAATGAAGTATGGCTTATGGGTTATGATGTGCCTATGGAAAAAGAAGTAAATGAGGAGTCTTCTAGTGATTTTCGCTTTGCTTCTTATGGAGGAGTAGACACGAAAGATTTAGATGAAGAAGATATAGAAGAAATAAATAGATTTATAGAATTTATAAAACAAAAGAAGAAAAATAATAATAAATAAGAGGATATTCAAACATGAATACTTTAAGTTTATATAAAATAGCAGATAAAGAAAAAATAGATATAGAAAATTACAGCTGGACTAACGCAAAAGCAAGAATATTTGAATTAGACAATGATTATTATATTGGATTATAGTACATTACTAATAAATGAGTTTTTAGGAGGTGCTAACTAATGGAAGAAATATGGAAAGACATAAAAAAATATGAAGGTTTATATCAAGTTAGCAACTTAGGAAGAATTAAAAGAATTAGATTTATAAATAATGTAACAAATAAACCTCAAGAAAGAATAATAAGCGTAAATAAAATTGATAACCTTGGATATAGAACTACATGTTTATGCAAAAATAACAAAAGGAAATATAAAAGAGTTCACAGATTAGTAGCAGAAACATTTATATCCAACCCTAATAATTTACCTTGTGTAAACCATATTGATGGTAATAAGACTAATAACACTATATCTAATCTTGAGTGGTGCACTCATAGTCAAAATACAAGTCACGCACTATCAAATGGATTAATTGATAATGCAAAACATAGAATAGCTGTAAAAAATAATATGAAAATTGCACATGAATATTGTAAAAAGCATCATTTGTATGGTGGAGAACATCATCATAATGCAAAACTAAAAGAAAAAGATGTTATAGAAATAAAAAGGATTTATAAGAATCAAGAAATGCTGATAAAACAAATAGCTTTAACATATGGTGTTTCTACAAGTACTATAAGTAGAATTATACATAAAAAAAGCTGGCAATTATATGAATGATTGTATTAACTTCTATACTGATAAATTCGGCATATTAGTTTAATATAAATAAAAAAAGAAGGAAAATAGATGTACTCAAATCACCACAACCTGATACATTTATTTTCCCACAAATAACCTCGAAAAGAGATTACACTATTAATATAACATAATAAAAATCTCTTTTCAAGTATTTGTGTATATTTGAAAGGAGATTTTTATATGGGAAAAAAAGTAAAAGGAAATGGAGAACGGTACAATATATAAATCTAATAAAACAGGGCTATACATTGCTCAATATATGATTGATTATAAAAGACATTCTGTTTATCAAAAGAAAAATGAGAAAATAGGAGATTTTAAAAAAAGATTTAACAATATATTAGCTAGTATTAATAACGGCACATATATTGAGAAAACTAATGAAACTTTATATGAAATATTAAAAAATCATATTGAACAAAAATTTTTAGATGGTATAACTTCACAAGCAAGCTACTTAAGAGACATAGAGACTTTAAGTGAAGTAGAAAAAACCTGTTATAATTTTATATATAAATCTATTCAAAAAATAAGTATAGAAGATATAGAAAAAGAAAAAATAAATATGAGAAGTTTTAGTCAAAGTACAATAGATAAAATGTGGATTTTACTAAAAAAAGGATTTAAAATAGCTTATTCTAGACATAAATTATCCTATAATATTATGGAAAATGAAACACTTACAAAACCAATTTCTGAAAAGGAACATAAAAAAGTTGACGCATTAAATGAAGTAGAGTTAAAAAAATTAAATAAAATTTTAGATAATAATGAAAGAAATCATAAATATCGTAATATTGTCAAAATGCAACTCCTAACTGCTATGCGTATAGGAGAAACTCTTGCTAGGTCCATATTTAATATTGATTTAAAAAGTAGAAAAATGACTATTGATAATACTCTTACTAAAGATGAAAATGGAAAAGTAATTTTAGGCAAACATACAAAGACATATAATAAAAGGACTGGAATTGACAGGGGAAAAAGAAAAATTCCTATAACTCAAGAATTAGAATAAATTATAGATGAGCAGATAAAAAAAGGTATCTCGAATATATATGGTTTATTATTTTGGGATTATGAAAATAACAGTTTTGTTTCTTATAAAGAGATAAATTCATGGTTGAATAGAGTAAATAAAAAATATAAAATTACTAACGGTTCTCTAAATACTCATAAATTAAGGCATACTGGCATAACAAATATGAGAAAGGCTGGAATGGACATGAAAGCAATTCAATATCTTGTAGGCCATGTAGAAGGAAGTTCTATAACAGATGATGTATATACAACTTTAACTCCTGATTTTTTAGAACAAGAAATGCGAAAAATCAAATAAAAAATTTATTGCATTACTATTGCATTACTTTTATAAAGAAATAAGTCTCAAATGCTTGATTTTTAAGTACTTTGAGACTTCTTTCTTTGGTCTGGCTCACCAAAACAATTGAGAGAGTAAGAAAGTTTCATTCTTACCCTCTCTTATTTTTTTGTTCTTCCCGACTTTTTTCCGACTTAGTTTATTATAACTTAAATATTTGCATTCCTTCATTTTTCTTTTTTAATTTTTACATATATTTTTCAAAATTTTTGCTATAACATTACTTTTTTGTAATATTTAGTTTCAAGAATAAAATTACTTTTTTTGTTAAAATGCTTTGTAGTTGAGAGATACATAAAAACGTGCTATAATATATGTATATTTGGTTGGGTTAGCAACCACTCTAAAAAGAGGTGTATCAGAATGTCAAGCAAAGATAATTTTGTGTTTGAATCATCTTTTATAGAGGGATCTTTGGTTGCAAAGCTAAAGGTTACCGCATCGCGAAAAGTAACGCTGTACGAACTGGCAGAAGCACTTTACGATTATTATATCAACCTCAAAGATACTACTATTTTCTTTGATATTGAGTATTATTCCTGTGATGGAAAAATGAAATACCATCTTACTAACAACGCATATTGGATGAACCCTGCCACTGTACTGGGCGATATCGCACAACAAATAAAAATATGAAAAAAACTCCGGCTAACCACGGAGTTTTTTTCTAGCTTCCAAGAGTTACTTCTAATGCATATTCCTTATTTTTTCTATACACAGTTAGACTAACAGTTTCTCCTGGTTTTTTTGAATAAATATAACTTCTTAAGTCACTCATTTTATTTAGTTCCTTGTCATCTATTTTTGTAATTATATCTCCAATGCTTAAGTTTGTTTTGCTTGCTGGAGAATATTTTGTTATTTCTGCAACATATATTCCATTTTCTATTTCTATAGATGAGTCTATATACGAAATCATATTCTTATCATACGCAAATATTCCAAGCGTTGCTTCTTCAAATTTCCCTTCGTTTTTATAACTATTTATAATTGGCTTTACTACATCTATTGGAACAGCGAAACCTATTCCCTCTGCTGACGTTATTTTTACTGTGTTAATCCCTACTATTTCTCCACTTACATTTATTAAAGGTCCCCCACTATTTCCTTGGTTTATTGTTGCATCTGTTTGTATTAAATCGTCCATATATGTTGTTTTTATTTCATTTCCCTGTTTTTCTTCTAATTTTATAGTTCTATTTATTGCACTTACGATTCCAGCAGTTACAGTCCTTTGAAATTCAAACCCTATTGGGTTCCCTATAGCATATACAGCTTGCCCTATTTTTAAATTTTCAGAACTTCCAAGAGTGGCATAAGGTAGCCCTGTCATATTTATTTTGCAAATTGATAAGTCTAAATTTGAATTAGACCACACTACATTTGCCTTATATGCTCTTCCATCTTCTAATGTAACATAACAATTTGTATACTTTTCCCCTGTTACATGCTCATTAGATAAAATATATCCGTTTTCTGTTACGATAACACCACTTCCCAAGCCTAATTCACTTACGCCATCATTTAAAAATATAGTACTCCCTGTATTTTTTATTTTAGATATTCCAACTACACAACTGGTTGTTTTTTCTATTATGTTTTGCACATTTTCATCTTCTTTATGGCTATAACTTACTGTTTGTGATGTTTTTTCTATATTTAATTCGTCTATTTTTGCATTTTCCGTTATCTCTATGTTTAAATAGTTCTGATATAATAATAAAATAATTATCAGAATTAGACTAGTAATAAAGCCTACTAAAAAATATTTTTTTATTCTCTTGCTCTTTTGTCTTTTTATGTATCTCTCCATATTTTCTCCTCCTAAATTATATTTTTAACAAATATGTAAATTTTAAACATTTTTTTAAATTAAATTTACAATTTTTTGCTTTTTTTCTAGTCTATAGTAGTTGATTTTTTTTTTACGTTTCTGTATAATTGTGAATAGTTATAGTCATTTTGAGAAAAGGGGAATTATTATGGAGAATTTATACGACTTAACCAACCCTCAAAAGTCTATTTGGCTAACAGAGCAATATTACAAAGGCTCAAATATTAATAACATCTGTGGTGCTTTAACTATTAAAAAGCCACTTGACTTTGAAAAATTTAAACAAGCTATTAACTTATTTATTAAAAATAATGATAGTTTTAGAATTTGTTTAAAAATGTATAAAAATGAAGTTAAACAGTATATCAAAGCTTTTTCAACTTTTGATATTGATATTATTGACTTAAAAGATGAAAAATCTGTTAAAGATTTTGAGCATTATTTTGCGTCTTTACCTTTATTTGATTTTGACAAGGTTTTATTTAAGTTTATACTATTCCGTTTACCAAATGGTCATGGTGGTTTTATTATTAATACTCACCATATTATTTCAGACTCTTGGTCTCTTGGTATAACTGTAAATGAAATTATAAATTATTATTCTGCTTTATTAAAAGAGCAAACATATGAGTCAAAAGAATATTCTTACATAGATTTTTGTAAATCAGAGCAAGAATATTTATTAAGTTCACGTTTTGAAAAAGATAAAGAATATTGGTCTACTGTATATGAAACTGTTCCAGATACAGTTAGTATTCCTACTCTCAAAAATTCTGATAACAATTCTATCTCTGCAAATAGAATAACTCATACTATTAGCGGAAATTCATTTTCAAAAATTCAATCTTATTGCAAGTCGCAAAAAATTTCTATATACAACTTTTTTATGGCAATATATTCTATTTATATTAGTAGAGTCTGCAATTCTAATGATTTTGTAATTGGTACACCTATTTTAAACCGTTCAAATTATATAGAAAAACAAACAACAGGCATGTTTATAGACACTTTACCTTTTAGAATTAATGTAAATTCAGAGGTTTCTTTTAGCGACTTTTTAAGTAAACTTTCTAAAGATAGTATGGCGCTATTAAGACATCAAAAATATTCGTATCAATATATAATAGAAGATTTAAGAAAACGAAGCTCAAGCCAACCAACTTTATATAATATTTTAATGTCTTACCAGATAACTAAAATGGATGAAAAGATGGATGAAATACCACATAATAGTGATTGGACTTTTAATGATACTATGTCTGATGATATAGATATACATATTTTCGACTTAAATGGTACTGACTCTTTAAATATTTCTTATGATTACAAAACATGTATGTATGATACAAATGATATAAATGCAATTCATAAACGTATTATGCATATTATTAATCAAGTTACAAATACTCCAAATATTTTGATAAAAGATATAGATATTGTAACACTTGAAGAAAAAAAGCAAATTTTGTTTGATTTTAATAATACTAAAACAGAATATCCATCTAATAAAACAGTTGCTTCTCTATTCGAAGAACAAGTAAGATTAACACCTTTAAAAAACGCTGTTTTTTTTGAAGGTATTTATATGACATATAAAGAACTAAATGAAAAGGCCAATCAGTTGGCAAGTATTTTACTTAAAAACAACATTAAACCAGGAGATGTTGTTAGTTTATTTATGGAAAAATCTATTGAAAGTATTATAGCTATTCTAGCGACATTAAAAGTTGGTGCAGCATTTTTACCTCTAGATGTAGAGTATCCAAAGGAAAGAATAAATTATATTTTATCTAATTCTGAAACTAAAATAATTTTAACAACTAAACACTTTGAAAATAACATTATTGCGAATATACCTAAGATTTTAGTAGACTTATCTAATCTAAAAATATATAGTAATTCTAACTCAAAATCTAATCCAAATATTATTGGGTCTCCAGAGGATATGGCATATATAATGTACACTTCTGGCTCTACGGGTAATCCAAAAGGAGTAATGGTTTGCAATAGAAATATTGTGCGACTTGTAAAAAATACTAAATTTATAAAATTTGAAAATAACGAACATATTTTGCAAACTGGTTCTATAGTTTTTGATGCATGTACTTTTGAAATATGGGGTGCATTATTAAATGGATTTTCTTTATATTTAATACCAAAAGAAAAATTGCTAGATGTAAAGTATTTAGAAAAATATTTAATAGATAACAAGATTACTATTTTATGGCTTACAGCTTCACTTGGCAATTATATTTGTGACCAGGCACCAAATATTTTTAAAAATGTTCGTTATTTATTAACAGGAGGAGACGTTCTTTCTGTTAAACATATTAAAAAAATGCAAGATGCAAATCCAAATTTAACAATTATAAATGGATATGGTCCTACGGAAAACACTACTTTTTCAACTTGCTATACTATAGATAAAAATTTAGATAGAGCAACTATTCCTATAGGATACCCTATATCAAACTCAACATGTTACATTGTTTCTAACACAGGTAATTTGCAACCAGTAGGAGTTCCAGGTGAGTTATGGGTTGGAGGAGATGGCGTAAGTCTTGGTTATTTACATCGCGACGATTTAACTAAAAAGAATTTTGTTAAAAATCCTTTTGCTCCTGGTAGAATGTATAAAACCGGTGATTTAACACGTTTTCTTCCAGATGGTAGAATTGAATTTTTAGGAAGAATTGATAACCAAATTAAAATACGTGGTTTCCGTGTAGAGCTTTCTGAAATTAATGATAAAATTATGGAATATGACGGAGTAAAACAAGCTTATACTATATTTAGAAAAACAGATACTACAAGCACAATTTGTACTTATATAACTGTTAGTCATAATATAGATATAAAAGATTTACATATATTCCTAAAGTCTTCACTCCCAAGCTACATGATACCTGCACACATTACTATTTTAGACAAATTCCCATTAAATATTAACGGAAAAGTAGATAAAAAAGCTTTACCAGAACCTACTACAAACCATTTAAATAAAATAGTACCACCAAGAAATAACATAGATAAAATTATTATAGAAGAACTTAAAAGCCTTTTAAAATGTACAGATATAAGTATAGAAGACTCGTTCTTTGACTTAGGCGGAGATTCTTTAGTAGCAATTAGTTTGTCTATTGCACTTTCAAATAAATTAAATGCTAATGTATCTGTTAAAACAATATTAAATACGCCTATAATTTCTAATTTGTCAGATGTCATTAGCACAGAAGAAAAAGATACACTTGTCTCTGAACACATTAGTCCGGTAGAAAAAAGTGCTTATTACCCTACTTCTTCTGCTCAAAAAAGAATATATTATGCTTGTGAAATGGCTGGAAATTATAGTACTAGCTATAATGTACCAGGTGGAATTATTTTTGACAAATGTCCTAACTTAGAGAAATTAGAAGATGCTTTTAATAAATTAGTAAAAAGGCATTCTGCTTTGCGTACTTATTTTGACTTAGAAAATGGAGAACTAGTTCAGAAGATATTAGATGAACTACATATATCTATTAAGTTAGAAAATGGCAAAAATAAAACATATGATGAACTTTTTCAAGAGTTTGTACAACCATTCGACTTAAATAAAGCACCTCTATTTAGGGTAGAGCTTACTACTCTAAATAATAATAAATCCATGTTACTTCTAGATATCCATCACATTATTAATGACGGTGCATCACTAAACATTTTACTAGATGACCTTTGTAAACTTTACAATGGCAAGGATTTAAAAGATAATGAATACGATTATAAAGATTATTCTGTTTGGGAAAATAATCAAATTAATTCAGATAAATTACATAGTGACGAAAAATACTGGATTTCTAAATGGAAAGATAAAGAAATACCTTTATTAAATATGCCATCTGTTTACCCAAGACCTACAGTGTTAACATACAAAGGCAAAAATAGCTATTATAAGTTTAGTCCAGAGCTAACTGCAAATATATTTAAAGTTTGCAAAAAATACAATATAACTCCATTTATGTTATTGTTATCCGCTTTTTATGCAATTATTTATAGGTATTCTGGACAAGAAGATATTATAGTTGGCTCTCCTGTTTTTGGAAGAGATCAAAAAGAGTTAAATAATATTGTTGGAATGTTTGTAAATACATTACCATTAGATATACACATAGATAATACTATGTCTTTTGTAAACTTATGTAACAATGTAAAAAGTAATTGTATAGATGCTTTTTCTCACCAAACGTATCCATTTGATTTAATGGTTAAAAACTTAGGTATTCAAAGGGATTCTAGTAGAAATCCTTTGTTTGATGTAATGTTTGTTTACCAAAATAAAACACAGTCTTCTTTTAAGTTATCAGAAGATATAACCTCGCAACTATATTATCCAGATTTCCACTCTTCTAAGTTTGATATGACATTAGAGATAACTCCATTAGATGACTATTTATATTTACATTTTGAGTATTCAACAGACTTATTTGACGAAGATTATATTAACCGTTTTGAAGTTCATTTTGAAAAATTGGTTGAAGAAGCATTGGCAAATATGGACATAAGTATTAATGCTATAAATATTATTACAAAACCTGAAGAGAACAAACTTCTTAAAACTTTTAATGATACTGTTGTAAAATACGATAAAAATAAATTACTAATTTCATATTTTGAGGACCAAGTTAAACTTAATCCGAGCAAAACAGCAGTTATCTTTAATGATAAGGAAATAACTTATGAAGAATTAAATAAAGTTGCAAATAAGATTGCAAATTATTTAATTTCAAGAAATGTTAAAGCAAATGATGTGGTTTCTATTTTGTTAAATAGAAGTGAACTACTACTTGCTTCTATAATTGGTGTATTAAAATCCGGAGCTGCATATCTTTTAATAGATGGAAGTTTACCACATGATAGAATTGAATATATGCTAAATGATAGTAAATCGGTTTTATTAATTACCAATTCACAAGTAGATAATTTTAATATAACTAACAAATTATTACTTGATAATATAGAACCTATTTATAATTATTCAGATAAAAATCCTATTTGTAATAGTAGTAACGAAGACACATTTAATATTATTTATACATCTGGTTCTACTGGCAATCCTAAAGGAGTGGCTTTAAGACGCCTTGGTATTATAAATATGATACTTAGCTACAAAAATCTTCTTCATACGGATGAATGTGATACATTTTTAAGCATAAGTGCAGTTTCTTTTGATATGTTTATTGTAGAAAATTTTGTTAGTTTATTTACAGGAAAAACTGTAATTCTTTCTAATGAGGAAGAGCAAAAAATTCCTGTTTATACTAATAATTTAATAAAGAAATATAATGTAAACTTTATTTTAACAACCCCTACTCGTATTAACTTATTACTTTCTTCTGTTACAGATGTAAGTGACTGGAAAAGCGTAAAAGTAATTCAAGTAGGAGGCGAAGTATTTACTAGAGAATTATATAATCATATAAGACAGTATTCTAATGCACATGTATATAATGGTTATGGGCCTAGTGAATTTACAGCATGCTGTTGTAACAAAGAAATTATAGATAGTGAAAATGTTACAATAGGTACTCCTTTCTGCAATACAAAAATGTATATTTTAGATAACACACTTTCATTATGTCCTATTGGAATTCCAGGTGAAATATGCGTTGTAGGTGATGGTATTGCTAAGGGTTATTTGAATAGACCAGAATTAACAGACAAAGTATTTGTTAAAAGTCCGTTTGATAATAGCAAAATGTATAAGACAGGCGACATAGGAAAGTGGTTGCCAAATGGAGAAATAGAATATATTGGAAGACAAGATTTTCAAATTAAAATAAGAGGATTAAGAGTGGAACTTTCTGAAATAGAGAAAAAGCTTCAAACTTATCCAGATGTTAAAAATTGTAGTGTTGTATATATTAAAGATGTTTCAGAGCCATACATTGCAGCTTTCTTTACATCAAATACTGAAATAGATATTTCACAGGTAAGATTAGAGCTATCTAAGTCTTTGCCATTATATATGGTGCCAAAATATTTTGTTCAATTAGATGAATTACCTATGAACAATAATGGCAAAGTAGACAAGAAAATTCTTCAAAAATATAAAATAGATACTGAAAACAAAGAAACCTATGTTAAACCTTCAAACGACATAGAAAAATTATTCTGTACAATATGGGAAAGTTTGTTAAATACTAAAGTTGGTATAGACAATGATGTTTTCGAATTAGGTGCAGATTCTTTATTAGCTATAAAATTCAAAACAGAATTACTAACGCATGACATAGATATTCCATATGCTTCTATTTTTAAATACACTACCGTAAGGCAACTTGCAGATTATTATTTAAAGAACTCAGAAGAAAAAGAAATAAGTGGTATAGACACTCAAGATTATTCAATAATTAATAATGTTTTAAGTAACAATACAATAGCTAATATTAATAAATTTATACCAAATTTATTACAAAGCAAAAATAATAACATTTTACTTTTAGGTGGAAATGGTTTTGTTGGAGTTCACATATTATATGAATTTATACAAAATGATACAGGTACAGCTTACTGCATTATAAGAGATAAGAATGGTGAAAGTGCAGAAAGTAGATTTATAAATATACTTCATTTCTACTTTGGAAATGATTTAGACAAATTTATAGGAAATAGAATTAAAATAATAACCGGAAGTTTAACCCAGCATCATTTTGGTTTATCTGACAAAATATATAAAGATGTTATTCAAAATACCAATGTTGTAATTAATGCAGCTGCAATGGTAAAGCATTATGGTAGTAGCGAAAAGTTTAAGGCTATAAATGTTGACCTAACTAAAACTTTAATAGATTTTTGTATAAAGTACAATAAAAGATTAATACATACATCTTCTATCAGCGTTTCTGGAACAGGTTCAATTGACCGTTCTTATGCTTATAGAACAAATAATGACAATCAATTTAGTTTTGCAGAAAATAATTTATATGTTGGTCAACAATTAGATAACTTATATATTAAAAGTAAATTTGATGCAGAAAAAAATATATTAAGTAATATACAAAATGGATTAAATGCTCAAATCTTAAGACTTGGTAATATAACCAATAGATATAGTGATGGAAAATTTCAAATAAACGCTAGAGAAAATGCATTTTTAAATAGAATTATAACATTTATAAATTTAGGCTATATTCCAGATGAATTAAGTAATACACTATTGGAATTTACCCCTGTAGATATATGTGCAAAAGCCATAATTACTATTTTACAAAATTACGTGCCAGATTTTACAGTTTTCCATATTTACAATAGTAATTATATTACTATGAACACATTGATAAATTATTTTAAGAGTGCACTTATCCACATTGACTTTATAAATAGTGATTTATTTTCACAAAATATTAAGAAGTTGTTGAAAACCGGTGGAAAAAAAGATATTCTATCTGGTATTATAAATGATATTGATACTAATTACAAAATTCAATATTCGTCTGAAATACCTACTATTTCTGAATTTTCTAAGTATTATCTATACAAATTCGGATTTACTTGGCCAGAAATAGATGAAACATATATAAAGAATTATATAGAATTTATGAAACAACAAAAGATTTTATAGAATTTTATGAAATCTAAAAAATTATATAAAAGGAGGAAAATATGGAAAATTTAGTTTCACTAGTATTAATGTTAATATCAGAAGTATTAATTATATTTATGTTTATAATGATAATTAGATCTAATGGAAAAAGCCAGTTAAAATATGCTTTTGAGTGGTTACTATTTTTCATGTTTATTTGGACTTTAGGGTCTATTTTGCAAATTACTTTCCAATCTTCTTCAATAGAACCTATTGTCTTCGAAATGATATCAGGTATGGGAGTATTTTTTGCTCCTGTTGCTTTCTTAGCAATTGGTGTAATCTTTGCCAAAACTAAAATAACTATTCGTTGGTATCATTTTTTATTACTTATTATACCTATAATTTCTGAAATACTACTTGTAACAAATGACTTGCATCATTTATTTTTCGTACAGTATTCTGCAGAAGTAGAGGGTATGGTTTACGGTACATACTTTTATGTACACTCGTTATATACATATGCTTTATTTGGTATTGGTATTGTTTACTTTTTACGCTATTCTGTTAAAAACTCTGGTTTCTTCTCAAAGCAATCAGCTTTAATAATACTTAGTACCTTAGTACCAATTGTTACTAACTTACTAGCTACATTGCAAGTATTACCAATGACAACATATTCTACTCCAATTTCATTTACATTAATGATTTTGGTTATTGCACTTGCTATATTTAAGTTCGATTTAATGAAACTAACGCCAATAGCTCTTCAAAGAATTGTAGACAGCATGTCTGATGGATACATGGTTATAGACGAACAAAATATTATTTCAGACTTTAATACTACATTATTAAATATGTTTGACTTAAATCCAAATTATTTGCGTAATAAAAATTTATATACAGTAATTAAAGATAATAACTTTTTAAGTATTGATGTACAAAACTTAAAAGATTGTATAGAGAAATCTATAAAAGATAGTAAGACATTTTCTTTTTCTAGAAAATTAGATTCTACTTCAAGATATTTTAATATTGAAATTAACAGTATTAAAAACAATAACACATACTTAGGCACACTTATTTTGTTTAAAGATGTTACACAACATATGCTCGACCTACAAACAATAAAAAGTAACCAAGATATGTTAATGGAAAAAGAGCGTCTAGCTTCGCTTGGACAATTAATAGGTGGTATTGCCCATAACTTAAAAACTCCTATCATGTCTATATCTGGTGCGGCAGAAGGATTATCAGACTTAATAAGCGAGTATGATGAGTCGATAGAAGATCCTAGAGTTACTCCTCAAGATCACCATGATATTGTAAAAGATATGCGTACATGGATATATAAAATTCGTTCATATACAGAATATATGTCTGATGTTATAACAGCTGTTAAAGGTCAAGCAGTAAATATGTCAGATGACCAAAATTATTCTTTTACAATAGATGAACTAGTAAAACGTATAGATATCTTAATGAAACACGAATTAAAGAGCGCTTTAATTAACTTAAATTTATCTATAAATGTAAATCCATTTACTTCATTAAGTGGAAATATAAATAGTTTGGTTCAAGTAATAAATAATATGATATCAAACTCTATACAAGCATACCATGGAGAACCTAATAAAAATATTGATTTAATTGTAGAAGAAAAGGATAAAAAAATAATAATTTCTGTTAAAGACTACGGAGCAGGCCTTCCTAAAGAAGTTCAGAACAAATTATTTAAGGAAATGGTTACAACTAAGGGGAAAAATGGTACTGGTTTAGGTTTATTTATGTCTTACTCTACTATACGTGCTCACTTTAATGGAAATATCACCTTCGATACAAAACCAGAAGAAGGCACTACATTCCATATTATCCTACCTAAAGCAAGTTAATAATTAAAACTTATATAAATTTTATTATGCTATATAAAGACAACTTAATTTTTGTAATTATGTTTTAAATATCTTCTATTTACCATAGTTTACAACTGAATGAAATTTAACCAATTTTTAATTTTTTCGCAAAATTCTTGCGGTGTTGTTGATTTTTTTAGCATATATCTATATAATCTATTTAGAATTGAGGTGTATATATATGAGAACACATATGCAATCAAATATAGCATCCGGATATAAAATAATTGCCGTAGATGATGAACAAGGTATTTTAGACTCTCTTTCTATTTTTATGCATAGGTCTGGCTATACTTTTAAAGGAATTACTAATCCCTTGGAGGCAATTGAACTTATAAAAAACGAACATTTTGATTTAATGATTTTAGACTATTTAATGGAACCAATACATGGTGATAAAGTTGTAGAAGAAATAAGAAAATTTAATAAAGAACTTTATATTCTATTACTAACTGGTCATAAAGATTTAGCCCCTCCATTAGAGACTATAAGAAGGCTTGATATTCAAGGCTATTGCGAAAAAAGTGATAAGTTTGACCAATTACTTTTATTGGTAGAATCCGGTATAAAATCTGTTAAACAAATGAACGAAATACAAAGAATTAATAATGAGCTTCTTGACGCTAATGAAAAATTAGAGAAAGCTTATTTAGATACAGTACAAACTTTAAGATATACAATAGAGGCTAAAGACCCTTATACACGTGGTCATTCTGATAGAGTTTCTGCTTTTTCGGTATTACTTGGAGAAGAACTTGGGCTTACAGAAGACCAACTAAAAACTCTTAAAGTCGGAGGTTTGTTCCATGACATTGGGAAAATAGGCATTCCAGATAGTATATTATTAAAAGAATCAAAATTAACAGATGACGAATATTCACAGATTAAAAACCATCCTTCTATTGGTGCACATATACTTTGTAATGCGTCAGTATTTCAGGAAATAATTCCTATAGTAAAGCATCATCATGAACGATATGACGGAAAAGGTTATCCTTCTAAATTAGTTGGGGACGAAATTCCATACCTAGCAAGAGTTACTGCTGTTGTAGATGCATTTGATGCTATGTCATCAAAAAGAGCTTATAGAGATGCAATTTCAATAGAAGTAGTTAAAGAAGAAATTAAAAAATGTTCTGGTACACAATTTGACCCAACAATGGCAGAGGCTTTCCTTAATATATTAAATAATAAATATGACGAAATAAAGAAAATACAAGATGAATTTGGAAATTAAGGACAGGTTCCAATTTCCATCTTCAACTCAAAGAGCTATTATATAAACTTACCTATATAATAGCTCTTTGAGTTTCGTTTATTCTTTATTTTTCTTACTTTTTGGAAATCGTGACCTGTCCCTAATTTCTGAATTCAAGAAAAAATGACCTGTCCCTAATTTCCAGCTTCTTTCATACTTAGTTGAACTTTTTGTCTTTCTAAGTCTATTCCTATAACTTTTACTTTTACAATATCACCTACAGATACTATTTCTGATGGGTTTTTAACAAAGTTATTACTTAATTGAGATATATGTACTAATCCATCATGTTTTACACCAATGTCTACAAACGCTCCAAAGTCTGTTACATTTCTTACTGTTCCTGTTAATACCATACCTTCTTTTAAATCTTCAAATTTTAGTACATCTGCTCTTAAAATTGGCTTTGGCATTTCTTCTCTTGGGTCTCTTCCCGGTTTTGACAATTCTTGTACAATATCTTGCAATGTCATTTCTCCTACTTCTAGTTCTTTTGCTACGTTTTTAACATTTATTTCTGCTAATTTTGTTCTTATTTCTTTTAGTTTATCCTTATTAATTAAATCTTCTTTCTTATATCCTATTTTATCTAATAACTTTTCTGCAACTTCGTAGCTTTCTGGGTGAACTGCTGTTATTTCTAGTGGATTTTTTCCGTCAAATATACGTATAAATCCCGCACATTGTTCATATGCAGATTTTCCTAATTTAGGCACTTTTAACAATTCTTTTCTTTCTTTTAATTTTCCATTTTCATCTCTATATTTTACAATATTTCCTGCAATTGTTTTATTTATTCCAGAAACATATGATAAAAGTGATGGTGTTGCAGTGTTTACATCTACACCAACTTTATTAACGGCATCTTCTACCACGCCTGTTAAACTTTCTGATAATTGCTTTTGGTCTACGTCGTGCTGATATTGTCCTACTCCTATTGCTTTTGGGTCTATTTTTACAAGCTCTGCTAATGGGTCTTGCAAGCGTCTAGCTATTGAAATTGCTCCTCTTAAAGAAACATTTAAGTCTGGATATTCTTCTGTAGCAAGTTTTGACGCTGAATAAACAGATGCTCCCGCTTCACTTACAATTGCATAATAAACATCTACACCATACTCTTCTTTTACTTTTTTTATAACATCTGAAACAAACATTTCTGATTCACGTGACGCTGTTCCATTTCCTATCGCTACCATATTTATGTTATCTTTTTTTATAAGCCTTATAAGTTCTCTTGTTGCACCTTCGATGTCGTTTTGAGGTTCTGTTGGATATACAACTCCTGTATCTAAAACTTTTCCTGTTTCGTCTATAACTGCTAATTTGCAACCTGTTCTATATGCTGGGTCAAACCCTAAAACAGTTAATCCTTTAAGTGGTGCTCCTAGTAATAATTGTTTAGCATTTTTTCCGAATACTTTTATAGCTTGTTCTTCCGCTTTTTCTGTTAAGTCTGTACGTATCTCCCTATCTATAGATGGCTCTATTAATCTTTTCCAGCTATCTAATATTGTAATTCTTAAGTATTCTGTAAATTGTGTTTTACCTTTTATTATGTCTCTTTCAATAATATCTAATATTTTATCTTCTGGCTTATCTATTTTTACTTTTAAAAACTTCTCTTTTTCTCCACGATTAATAGCCAAAATTCTGTGGCTTGGTAGTCTGTTTACTTTTTCATTAAAGTCATAATACATTTCATATGCAGACTTTTCGTCTTCATCAGATGCTTTTGTATTTACTATACCTTCTCTATAGCAAATTCTTTTTATCTCTTTTCTATATTTTGCATTATCTGATATATCTTCTGCAATAATATCTAATGCTCCTTGTATTGCTTCTTCTACAGTTGCTACCACTTTATCTTTATTCTTTTTGTCTTCTTCTGAAAGCTTGTCTATGTTTATATAATCTTTTGCAATTTCTTCTAATGGTTTTGTTTCTTTTTGTTCAATAATAATTTGAGCTAATGGCTCTAAACCTTTTGCTTTCGCAACTGTTGCTCTTGTTTTCTTTTTAGGCTTATATGGTCTATAAATATCTTCTACTTCTGCTAAAGTTTTTGCATTTTCTATAGAATTTGATAACTCTTCTGTTAATTTTCCTTGTTCTTCTATAGATTTTATTACTTCTTCTTTCCTTGCTTCTAAATTTCTTAAATATGTAAGTCTTTCTCCTAAATCCCTAAGGGTTTCGTCTGAAAGTCCACCTGTAACTTCTTTTCTATAACGTGCAATAAATGGTATTGTATTTCCTGCATCTATTAATTCTACTGTTTTTTCAACTTGTATTGGTCTTACATTTAATTCTTCAGCAATTGTATTTGCTATTCTTCTTTGTTTCATAATTTCTTTTTCATTGTTATTTGTAATTTCTTCCATTGTATCTTCCTTCCTTTTAGCTCAAAATAAGAGCAATAAATTCGTACCTTGCTATTATACCAAATTTTATTGCTCTTAGTAAACAATTTTATTTAATTATTTATATAGAATAGGTCTAGAAGATATAGACATACTTCCATCATATCCAGCTATATACATAGTTAAATTCCCATCGGTTGTATATCCTGAATTGAAACTTCCCCCTGATGCTCTTCTTAAGGAGCTATCAATTTTTTTCTCTGTAGACCACTCTGCCGAATTTCCAACTAAGTCACATATATTATATGAAATAAAATGTGTCTCTTCACCATTTTCTCCATCTTTTATAAATGCGCCTGTTTCTAGCATTAAAGTTTCACCATTAGGTGATCCCTTTAAAAATGCTTCGCCCCTAATATAGTCCAATTGATTTCCACTTTCGATTATATTTGAATAATTTGTTACTATCCAATGTCCTTTAAAATATAAATTTTCTCCTGGCCAAAATGTATATTCTGTATTTCCGCTTATACTGCCACCTATCAAATTTATTGTTGTCGTCCTTGCATAACTATTTAACATTGCACTTTGTACTTCTTCATTATACATACTTTCTAAATTTTCTTTTGCTGTTTCCCAATCTATATATGTCCATGGCATAACATTTGCTACACATACTGGTACTCCCTTTATATTTCTTTCTGCTATGTTTAGTCCAAGTACTGGGTCATCTCCACTTTTCTGTTCAGGCATACCCATTTCATATCTCCCGATATAAAATCCACTATTTCTTATTACGCTTTCTTTGAAATATGCTATACTCTTTTTATCATCTATACTTCCTTCAATTTCTTCCCATTCAGTATATGTTATTACATTTCCTCCCGCGTTCAGTTCTCTTGTTAACTCTGAAATTTCTATTGTTATTTCACTAGATTTCTTTGTGTTTCCTTCTTCATTTGTTGCCGTTGCATATGCTGTAAAAGTCTTACTTTTTACAGGTATCCATACAAATTCATTTCCTAGTGTTATATCCTGTATAACATATCCTGTATCTATAGTACCCTCTGTATGTGTAAACCCTGATGGTATATATGGATCTTTGTTTTCTAAAGTTATATTTGTTGTAAAAGTTTTATCTTTCTGTTTTCCATATGACTTTCCATCAATAAAAAATTCATATTCTGTTACATCCTCCATATTTGTTTCTGCTATTAACGTTATAGATGTAGTAGTATGGCTTTCTTGAATACTTATATAAGATGTATCCATAATATTATTAAATTCATCTAATAAACTATTAAGTTTTTCTTGGTCACTATTTACTACATCTTCTAATTTATTTTTCGATTCTTGTGCCTTATTAATTATACCATTATCTCCTAAAGTAGCGTTTATTGTTATTCCTGCTAATATTATTAAAACTACTATTGTTACAACAAGTGTTAAAAGTGTAATTCCCTTATTATTTTTCATATGTTTTGCTCCATTCTTTCAATTTATTTCTTCTTTGATTTTTATTTTAAAACAATTTGTTTTAAAAGTCAATAAAACATTTTGTTTTAACATATACTAATTTTATATTTAGGAGGTTTGCATTGAAAACAAGAATTAAAGATTTAAGGGAAGATAGAGATTTAACTCAAGCATATATTGCAAATATGCTAAATATTTCTCAAGTTGCATATTCATATTATGAAATTGGAAAGCGCAGTATTCCAATTGAGTTATTATCAACACTTGCTGATTTCTATAATACTAGTGTTGACTATTTAATTTATAGAACAGAGGAAAAAAAGCCATATCCAAATACTTATAAAAAAACCTAAAATGAAATTTTATATATCCATTTTAGGTTTTTATTTTTATATTAAATTCTTTTATATATTTTCTACGCTTACTATCTTAGGATCTGATGTAACAAGTCCTACACCAAGTTTTATATTTACCCTTATGTTTGGATTCTCTTTCGTTAAGTAAATAGTATTTTGTCCACTTCCGCACCAATATCCAAATTCTACTTGATGCATTCCAATAGGTGCATTAACTTTTACCTCTTGATTTGTTCCTAAACTTGCAATCATCTGACCGTCTAAAAATATTTTTATTTGAGCTATTGAGCCGTAAAACTGTCCTAATCTTTTGAAAACTATTGTACCCATCTCATGGTTATTATTAACTTTGTATCCACATTTTGTACAAAATTGTGCATCATCTGAAAGTTTTTCTCCACATTTATTACAGAACATATTACTCTTCCCCCTATTTTACTTTCATTTTTAAAATTTTTGAATCTTTTAAAACTCCACTATATAACTTCTTTATTACTTCCATTAATTTTTCTGCTTCTATCTTATTTTTTAAATTACTATAAACAAAAATTAAATATTTTACTCCGGTTAATTCATAGTCTATATTAGGGTATGGTATAAATCCACATTTTATATAAAATTTTTGTCTTCTTTTTATTGTCTCTAATGCTTTTTCATCTTTTGCTTGTTCTTCAGCTTCCGCTTCTAATATTACTGCTTGTTTATCTCTATAAAAAGACTTCATTTCATCCAATAATTTTGTTCCTATTCCCTGTCCTCTATATTCTTTTAGAACTGCTAAATGCGAAATTAAAACAAAATCTCCCTTTTCTACACAAATTATATATGCCTTCATCTCGTTTTCTTCTTCATATAAATATGGTGTAGATTTATTGTTTTCTATTAATTCTATATAATGGTTATAGCTTGGTACTTCGTCATCTGGAAAATCATTTTCCATATACTTTTTATATATAACCTTAGCATCTTCTAAGTTTAATTTTCTTATCATTTTATCTCCTCTAAATACTCATCATAAGTTGTTTCTCTATCTACTAACTTGTCTTGTTTTATATCTATTATTCTATTTGCAACTGTTTGAGTTAATTGATGGTCATGTGATGTAAATAAAATTATTCCATTAAACTTTTTCATACCTTCATTTAATGCTGTTATGCTTTCCATGTCTAAATGGTTTGTTGGCTCGTCAAATATTAGTAAATTTGCGCCTGATAACATCATTTTAGAAAGTACACATCTAACTTTTTCTCCCCCAGATAATACATTTACTTTTTTTAAAGCTTCTTCTCCTGAAAATAACATTCTTCCTAAAAAGCTTCTAACATATGTTTCGTCTGGATCTTTTGAATATTGTCTTAGCCAATCTGTTATGCTTAAGTCTGATTCAAATAAATAATTATTATCTTTTGGGAAATAATTATTTGTAATTGTTGTTCCCCATGTTACTGTTCCTGCATCTGGTTCTAACTCTCCTGCAAGTATTTGGAATAATACAGTTTTAGCATTTTCATTATCTGCTAAAAATGCAATTTTATCACTTGGTTTTACTGTAAATGTAACATTATCTAAAACTTTTTCTCCATTTACAGCTTTAGAGATTCCCTCTACTTTTAGTATTTCTTTTCCTGGCTCCCTGTCTGGTTTAAAGTCTATATATGGATATTTTCTGTTTGATGGTTTTATTTCGTCTAATTCAATCTTTTCAAGTGTTTTCTTTCTTGATGTAGCTTGTTTTGATTTTGAAGCATTTGCACTAAATCTTGCAATAAAGTCTTGTAATTCTTTAATTTTTTCTTCTTTCTTTTTATTTGCTTCTTTCATTTGCTTTAATGCAAGTTGACTTGATTCATACCAGAAATCGTAGTTTCCTGGATATACTTTAATTTTTCCATAGTCTACATCTGCAATATGTGTACAAACTTTATTTAAAAAGTATCTATCATGTGATACTACAATTACTGTATTTTCAAAGTCTATTAAAAAGTCTTCTAGCCAATTTATTGTTTTTAAATCCAAGTCGTTTGTAGGCTCATCTAGTAAAAGTATATCTGGATTTCCAAATAAAGCTTGTGCCAATAAAACCTTTACCTTTTCTCTTGGCTCTAAATCTTTCATTAATTTTTCATGTTTTTCTGTTTCTATTCCAACATCATTTAAAAGAACAGCTGCATCTGCTTCTGCATTCCATCCATCTAATTCTGCAAATCTTTCTTCTAATTTTGCAGCTTTCATTCCATCTTCTTCTGAAAAGTCTGGTTTAGCGTATATTGCATCTTTTTCTTGCATAATACTATATAGTTCTTGATTTCCCATTATTACAGTGTCTAGCACTCTATATTCTTCATAGGCAAAGTGGTCTTGTTTTAAAACAGATATTCTCTCTGTTTTTTCTTTTGTAACCTCACCTTTACTTGGCTCTATGTCTCCTGATAAAACTTTTAAAAATGTTGACTTTCCAGCGCCATTCGCTCCTATTATTCCATAACAGCATCCTTTATTAAACTTTATATTTACATCTTCAAATAAAGTTCTTTTGCCAAATCTTATTGTAACTCCTGTAACTGTTAACATTTTCTCCTCCTAAAAATAAATTCTAGACTATATTATATACTAATATTGCCTAGAATTCAATCTTTTGGAGTTATGTTCTATTAAATAAAAATTTAATACTATATAATCCTGCAATTCCTACTAAAGTATATATTATTCTACTAACTATAGACATTGCTCCGAATATTGTATCTACTAAATTGAAATTAAATAAGCCAATTAATCCCCAATTTATCGCACCTATTATTACTAATATAAGTGCAATTATATCTAATACTTTCATAACGTCCTCCTTTTATATAAATTACAAAAGCTAATAATAGCTTATGTTTTTTATATAAATAGTTATACCCAAATCTTTTAAAAATTATTCTTAGTTTTAAATTTTATTTTTTTATGAAAATTGATATTTTTTCTAGAATATAAAATAAAAAAAATAATTATAAAATTAATCTGTATGAAAAACTTTCATTTTATACATTTATTTTAATTTTATAATTATTTTTAATTGTTGTTTATCTAATTTTATCTAAATTATTTAGCTTAAGAAATTTTTCTTTTTTAAAATAACTGTAACAATAATTCCTATTAATAGTGAAGCTATTAATATTATTACAAAACCTAATGGATTATCTTGCATAGGAACTCTTACATTCATTCCCCAAAAACTAGATATCATTGTTGGTACTGAAATTATAATCGTTATAGCTGTTAAAATTTTCATAACGCCATTTAAGTTATTTGATATAATTGAAGAATATGCATCCATTACACCAGATAAAATGTCACTATATATTTTGCTCATCTCCATCGCCTGCTTATTTTCTATAAGAACATCTTCTAGTAAATCTTCATCTTCTTCATATAGTTTTATAACTTTTCCTCTATTCATTCTTTCCATTACAACTTCATTTGCTTTTAGTGATGTTGTAAAATAAACTAAACTCTTTTCTAAACTTAGAAGTCTTAGCAATGATTTATTCTTTCTAGTTTCTCTTAATTCTTTTTCTGCAATTTCTGTTTCCCTGTTTATTGTTTTTAATAAATTTAGGTAAATTTCTGAATTAACATATAAGCATTGTAAAACAAGCCTACTTTTTTTGTATGTAGCAACTGATTTATTAATCATTGGGTTCATTCTTCTTATTACTTCGTTTTCTGTTAGAGAAACTGTAATAAAATATTCGTCTCTAACTATTATAAAGCCAACTGGTATTGTAGAATACTCTTTTTGATCTTCATCACGCTCAATAATTGGAACATCTGCTAATATTAAAGTTGTTCCATCATCTTCTTCGTAATCTATTCTGGCTCTTTCTTCTGGGTCCAATGCGTAACGAATAAAATCTTCTTGGATTTTTAAATTTTCACAAACTGTTCTTATTTCTTCATCGGACGGCGCTATCATGTTAATCCAATTCCCTCTTTTATATTCTGTTACTTCTTCTGTTTTGTTTGTTATTAAATCTGTATTATACATTCTAAACATGATATCACCCCTTCTGAAATTTCTCACATTATTATATTATACGCCATTTTAGAGCATTTTTCAATATTTTAGGCTTAATTTGTTGTATTTTTATGTTTTTCTTCATAATTTATATGTTATCTCGTTATTTCTTTTATTTTTTAATTATATCTCTTATTTTTGTATTTTATCTACTATTTTTTAGTTTAATCGTTCTACATTTATAATTTTAGTCGCTACATTTTTTACAAATGTCTCGTCATGCTCTACAAATATTAGAGTTGGCATATATTTTAAAATAGCTTCTTCTATTTGTATTTTGGTTAATATATCTATATAGTTTAAAGGCTCATCCCAAATATATATGTCTGCAGATTCTGTTATGCTTTTGGCTATTAAAACTTTTTTCTTTTGACCTTCGCTTAGCTCTTCTATATTTTTATTTAAATTTTCCTTACTAAACCCCATTTTTACAAGCATTGCATTAAAAATGCTTTCATCTACATTATTGTTTTTAGCATAATCTTTTAATTTTCCTTGTAAACTATTAGTTTGTTGAGATACATAAGATATTTTAATGTTATTTATTTTGTTAAAAGTTCCATTATACTCTATTTTTTCTCCTAAAATTAACTTTAAAATGCTAGATTTTCCTGCTCCATTTTTCCCAACTAATGCTACTCTGTCTTTGTTGTTAATTTCTAGATTTATTTTATTAAATATAGGTTTATTATTATACCTAATTTGTAAATTATTTAAAGTTATAATTGGATTTTTCCTTGATTCTAAAGGTTTAATTGTTAAACTATCGTTTCTATCAATATCTTTTAGTAACTTTGATTTTTCTGTTATTTCTTTTTCTATTCTATTTTCAATTACTTTAGATTTCTTCATCATTTTTGCTGCTTGATGTCCAATATACCCTCTATCTACGCTAGAGCCCGAATTCGTTGTCCCGTATTTAGTTTTTTCTACTTTATCAGACCAATTTGCAGTATTTCTTGCAGCTTCGTTTAACCTATTTATATCTTTTTTTAATTTTTCATTTTGCACAATTTCAAAGTTATTTTGTCTATCTTTATTTTCTTTCCAGCTAGAAAAATTCCCCTTTTGTATTTCTATTCCACTATTATTTATTGCTATAATATGGTCAACCACGTTATCTAAAAAGTTTCTATCATGGGATACAACTATAAAACCTTTTTTCTTTTTCAAATAATTAATTAAATTTTCTCTAGTTTCTATGTCTAAATGATTTGTTGGTTCGTCTATTAATAAAAAATTATTTTCTTTTAAAAACAATGCTACTAAAAGAACTTTTATTTTTTCTCCACCGCTTAATAGTTTAAATTCTCTATATAATATTTCTGGATTTGTATTTAATAAATTAATTTCTTTTATTATCTCCCAATCTTGTGCATTTATTGCAATTTCTTGCACTATTTCTATTGCCATTTTATTTTCGTCTTTTACTTCAACAGGAAAATAATCTACTTCTACATTTTTTGTTATAGTTCCTTTATATTCTAATTTTCCCTGTAAAATATTTAAAAAAGTTGTTTTTCCTTTTCCATTTCTTCCAATTAACCCTAGTTTCCAATCTGTATCTATATTAAAAGAAACATCTTCAAATATTCTTTCTAACATTCCATCATATGAAAAAGTTAAATTTTTGACTTGTATTATTGACATGTTTTCCTCCTTTCTGACTGAAAGTAGCTATATTTTATCAAAATAAATTACAATTGTAAAATAAAAACGCCCTAAGGCGTTTCTTATTTATATTTTAATTGCTTTCCATTAATTTCTTTATATCTTCCTCTTTCAACTCTGTTATTTCCATAATTGTTTCTATTGGTATATTTTTTTCTAGCATTCGTTTTGCTATTTTTTCTTCTTTCTTGCCTTTTTTCTCTCCTTCTAGTAATCCATCTTCTCTTGCATCTTCTTCTATTTGTTTCATATCCATTCTTAACAATTTTTCCTTTAATAGTTGTCTTCTTAGGATTTCGTCTTGGCTTAATCTATTTAATTCGTTTTTTGCTTCTTTTATTTCTTCATTCTTTTCCATTATCTCCTTTACCTCCATACTTTCTGGATTGTCCAAAAACATCATCCATTGTAACATTCCATTTTCTTTATTTTTCTCATATTCTTTCTTTGCCTTGGATAGTTCTATTATAACTAGCTGGAAGTAATCTGTCAAAATCATA
>CABVAF010000009.1 GCA_902496295.1 uncultured Clostridium sp. | reverse complement strand
AACCATGTGGGTTCGAGTCCCACCATCGGTACCAAATACGTTTCTGTTTGAACTAATAGAATATATATGATATAACTAGGAGGAAAAATGAATACAGATCTTTTAGTTTATATAAGAAACAATATATTTCCTAAGTATGAGAGATACTATTCTCATGGAATGATACATATTTCAAATGTTATAAATAATTCATTAGAATTAGCAACGGAATATAAGTTAGATGAAGATATGTGTTATACTATGTCTGCATATCATGATTTAGGACTTGAAGTAGATAGGAAAAATCATGAATTAGAGTCGGGTAAAATATTTATAGCCGATAAAAAATTAAAAGAATACTTTACTAAAAAACAATTAATTATAATGAAAGAGGCTATTGAAGATCATAGAGAATCTCGAAAAGAACCTCCTAGAAATATATATGGAAAAGTATTATCAGATTCAGATAGAGATTTTGATATAAAGCTTTTAGCTAAAAGGCAATTAGCTACCTCAATTAAAAATTATCCTGGAATTTCAAGTTTTGAAGAACATTTTGAAATATGTTATAATTATATGTCTAAAAGAATTAATGAAACTGGGCATTTTAATTTGTGGACAAATAATTCAATGCTTATTAAGAAAAGAAACAAGTTTGAAGAAGATTTTTTTGATAAAAAATATGCAAAAGAAATTTATGAAAATGAGTTTAGAAAAATATCTTCTGATGGAACAATAGAAAAAATTAAAAACTACTATTTAGATTATTAAAATTTTATAATTACTGTTGCAGCTTACAAAAAATATTGTGTATTTTAATAAATTAATCGATTTTTATATCAATCGTAGGGAGTGCCAAAAGTTGTAGATAATTACTTTGTTGGTACCAAAGATTAATTAAAGTTAGAAGATGAAGATATAATTTCTTTATCTTCTTTTTTATAGAATTAAATTAAAAGAAAGAGTGCTATCTATTTATATTATGTTATAATTGTAACAATTGAAAGTTATGTAAATATATGGTATAATAAAATGTAGTTTCCAATGTGAAATGGTATAAAATATTAATTAATTTATAAAGGAGAGAGGAAAAATGAATTTCCGGAATGTGAAAGAAACTATCAATAGCTCTACAGACAAGAAGAAAATTGTTGTAGAACATGCATCTACTGGGAGTGACAAGATAAGATTTTTCTTAGACGAAACCTGGTATGTCACGGCTTGCGAATTTGAAGAAAATAGGTATATGACTATTATTCAGCACGAACCTATGGCTATGATGGAGAACTATCTGGAGCAGTTATGTTATTCAAACAATCTAAAACAAATAAACAGGAGGTTAGACATAATAATTGATATAGCACTGGCACTTCTTTGCTTTTCTATAATGATTGTAGTAGATAATTTTTTCTTTAGCGTATTCATGGCTAATGCGGTTATATTTCTGATATACTTAAGGCATAATCTAGTAAGAAAATTGGCGTTAACACCAGAAAATATAAGGAGCAAGCATTCAGCCGAACATAAAATGGTAAATTTCATCAGTAAAAATCAGCGGCTACCCAGGAATTGGGAAGAATTAAGAAAAGTTTCAAGATTTTCAAATCGCTGTAGTAGCAATATTGACATTATTATTGCAGAGCGTAGTTTTGTAACAATTACAATTGCAATAATGAGTGCAGTGATAGTACACTGCATTGCTAAATTAGTATTGGTGAATTTTTCAGTATTTTTTTGGTTCGTATTTGACTTAATCATCTATACATTATTTTTAGCAATTATGCTCAAATACAGAGATAGAGGAGTGGTAAAATCACTAATCAACTGTAGTATTAGTGTATTAATGAGAGTTAACCAACTTAGTGTTACAACAAGAAATGTAACAGATAGCGATTTAATATTAGCATATTTAGCTGGCAGACGGTGGATGCTTATGAAGTATCCGGAGTTTTATACTGAGGAGGACGAGAAGTTCTGGAGAGAAAATTTAATTGATATTTGTACAGAATGGTATTAATATACATTCTAGAGGAGGCGACTTTCGAAAGAAAGCCGCCTCTTTGTTTTGTATTATATATGTGTAAATATATGTAAAAGGTCCGGATGCAAATTAAAATATATTTACAAAATACAATTATAAGAATATAATTAATATGCATTTATATAAGGAAGAGAGGAATTCACATATGGGATACACATATGAAAGAAAAATAAATTATTATGAAACAGATAGAATGGGGGTAGTACATCATTCAAATTATATAAGGTATTTAGAAGAAGCAAGAACAGAATGGTTAGAAGCAATAGATATGCCATTTGACTTATTAGAGAAAAATAAAATTACTATTCCAGTACTTGGAGTAAACTGTACTTACAAGCAACATGTTACATTTGGAGATATAGTATTAGTTCATACATATGCTAAAGAATATTCAGGTGTAAGAATGACTATTGGATATGAGGTTACAGATAAGAAAACAGGAAATATAGTTTTATTAGGAGAAACCAAACATTGCTTTACAGATAGTAATTTAAAACCAATTAGTTTGAAGAAATATGCACCAGAATTCCATGAAAAATTTGCAAAATTACTAGATGAAAAATAATAACTGAATTAAGTAATTTATAAAGTAGTTAATATAAAATAATTAAGGAGAAATATAACTATGAAAGATGAAAGAATTGAAAAACTAGCCAAAAACTTATTAAATCATTCAGTAAGTTTAAAGAAAAATGAGCATATATTAATAGAAATTCTAGGAGAAGATGCAATTCCGCTTGGAAAAGAATTAATAAAGCAAGCAGAACAAATTGGAGCATATCCATATTTTAATATTATAAATTATGAAATATTAAGAGAAATGTTAAAGAATGCCTCAGAAGAGCAAATAAAAATGTATACAAAACATGATTCTCAAAGAATGAAAGATATGAATGCATATATAGGAATAAGAGCAAGTTCTAATACTTCTGAATTAAGCGGTATTCCAGCGGAAAAAATAGATTTATATAATAAATATTATACGGCTCAGGTTCATTTTGAAAAAAGAGCAAAACATACAAAATGGTGTATATTAAGATATCCAAATCATTCTATGGCTCAAATGAGTAATATGAGTACAGAAGAATTTGAAGACTTTTTCTTTAAAGTATGTACATTAGATTATGATAAAATGTCAAAAGAAATGGATAATTTGGTAAATTTAATGAATAAAACAAAAAATGTACATATAATTGGACCTAATACTGATTTAAGATTTAGTATAGAAGGAATTCCAGCAGAAAAGTACATGGGAACATTTAATATACCAGATGGTGAAGTGGCTACAGCACCAGTAAGAAATAGTGTAAATGGATATATAACATATAATACCGAAACAAGGTACAATGGAGTACTATTTAATAATGTAAGGCTTGAATTTAAAGAAGGAAAAATAATAAATGCTACTTCAAATAATACAGAAAAAATGAATAAAATTTTAGACACAGACGAGGGTGCAAGATATATAGGAGAGTTTGCAATTGGGTTAAATCCATATATAGAAAAGCCAATAGGGGATACTTTATTTGATGAGAAAATAAAAGGAAGTTTTCATTTTACACCAGGCGATAGTTTAGAAGAAAGTAATAATGGAAATAAGTCAGCAATACATTGGGATATTGTAAATATTCAAACTCCAGAATATGGTGGAGGAGAAATATATTTTGATGATGTTCTTATTAGAAAAGATGGTAGATTTGTATTAAAAGAATTAGAAGGTTTAAATCCGGAAAATTTAGTTTAAAAGATAAGGAGGATATATATGTTAAAAAAACTTTTATCTATTACTTTAATCGTTATTTTACTAATAATGGTTAGTATAATAATCTATATGCTTTATAATTTTAACATATTACCACAAGCATACTATAGTGCAGATGATTTTAATATTGCAACAATAGAAAGTACAGTTGATTACAATAATAATGGTAATGATGACTATACAGATATTTTGTTAGGAGCGAGAAAAGATGCAGAAAATCATCCAACATATGATAGTAGATATTTTGGCAATGGAGGCTATCCTCCAGACAACATAGGCGTTTGTACAGATGTAGTGTGGAGGGTCTTTAAAAATGCAGGATATTGTCTAAGAGATATGGTGGATAATGATATAAAGAAAAATCCAGATGAATATATTTATGTAGAAAATAGAGATAAAAATATAGATTTTAGGAGAGTTGGTAATTTAGATATATTCTTTAAAAAGTATGCAATTTCTTTAACATTAGACATTAATAAAATAGAAGAATGGCAACCCGGTGATATTGTAGTATTTGGAAATGAAGAGCATATTGGCATTGTATCAGATAAAAGAAATTCAAAAGGGCAAACATATATTATTCATAATGGTGGGCAACCAAACAGAGAAGAAGACTTCTTTAAATATAATAGAATGGAAATTATAGGACACTATAGATTTGAAGCTAGTTTAATAGATGAAGATATACTTGTAAAATGGCAATAAGTAATTTTATTATAAATTTTGTTTAGCATTAGTTGTAACATTATAAAAATATCCCTTCCTATAACAAAAATAGGGAGGGATATTTTTAAATTTCTCTATTTAAATTTCCATTTGTATAATCTTTTCCTTCTAATTTATTACCCAATTTAACAGCGTTAATTACTTTATTAATCTCATCAATATTTTCATCTAATATATCAATACGCAAAGAATTTACGTTAAAATCTTTAGATGATATAGAAAGTTTTTTGCAATTAAAAATTGTTGTTATTGTTTGAATGCTGTTTGGTACAATTCTAAACTTCATACCAAGTCTATCTTTTAAGTAGTACTTCTGATTTAAAGAACATTTAGAACCACAGTCTGGATAGCATTTATTACTTTTACTTAAATAGCAATAGTTACAATACATAAGGGGCATATTTCCATAAACAATTAATTCTGTGTCTATACAAGAATTAGTTAAATTTACTAAATTCTTTTTATCTAATTCTAGTGGTAGGGTTAGTGCATTTAGTCCTAAAGATTTATATTCTTTTATGGAAATTGAGTTAAATACGTTTAAACTATGATTTCCAACTAGTTTTATGTCTTTAAGTTTGTTATTTTTTATAACAGTTTTTACTATGTTAAATCCTGAAATATTAGATATTACAAAACCGCTTATTTTATATTCTTTTAAGATGTTGTCTATAATATTTGTTACAAGATTTTTATAATTTGTTTTTAATATAACTGGCATATAAATATATATACTTGCACTTTTTTCAAATAGTTTAATTATATTTGAGTAATTCTTATTCATAAACAAAGAGATAGGAATATAAATATTTTCTATATTATCAAAGCTAAGTTTAGAATAATCGTAGTTTTCATTTAAACTATTAAACAAAATTGATAATTTCTTGTTGCTAGAATTTAATGCATTATTATTTGAATTCTCTTTGTCAGTTTCTGTAATATTGCTTGGTATGTATTTATTTATAACTTTTCTTATTTTGTCATCTGATAACTCGGATTTTTTTATAAACCTGTCAATTATTTTGTTAGAAATTTCATCTAAAGCTTTTCTTCTAAGTTCATTTAATGAAGCAATACTTGGGACATAAAGTCCATCATCAAGAACTACTTTTATTTCTGCAAAACTAAATGGTGTGTTATTAGTTTTAGAAATTTGGTTAATTATTCTTTCTTCTGTAATAGGAGAATTTATAGCATCAACAGGAATAACATCAGATGTAAACTTAACATTTATATTATTGTAAATTGTCTTATCATTACATGGTGTAATTTCATCAGTTTCGTTAAACGGTGTATTTACTGTAGATATTTCAAGAGTTATATTTTTTCCTTTTTTTACAGTTACAACAGCATTAAGATTGATTTTTTTATTTTCATAATTTTCATACGAAAATTTAACGGCATTATCTAAAGTTTTGCTAGATAACTTGTATACCTTGTCTCCAACAGAAATATTGCCTTTCATTCTTCCAAATGTAACAGTTTTTCCTTCTGGTGCAGAAACTACATTTTTATCTTTTATCATTAATTCAGATACTGTATATGTGTAATCTTCCTTTTCTACACTTACAGTATCGCCAATAGATAGTTTCTCATGTGAATCTAGAGTAATTAAGCCTTTAAACTTATTATAATGAACTATATTACCTAAATATAATCCCATGTTATTTGGTTTATTAGGATAAATTAAGTTTTTATTTTCTTTTTCATTAAGATGACCTTCCGAAAATCCACCTCTATTAAATACTTGCATAAGGTCTTTTAAGTCTTGTTCTTCTATAATATATTCTTGTTCGGAATATGCTAAATCTATATACTTGCGGTATATTTTTGTAACTGTAGCAACATATTCTGGTGTTTTCATTCTACCTTCTATTTTTAAAGAGGTTACACCAGCATCAATTAGTTTTGGAATATAGTTTAAACCACATAAGTCTTTTGTACTAAGTAGATATCCCTTGTCAAGCAGATTACTCTTTTTTCCTGAAAGTTTAGACATGAATTTTTCTTTTTCATCTAAATTTTCAGAAACAAGTTCGTAAGGGAGTCTACATGGACCTGCGCATTTACCTCTATTTGCAGAACGACCACCGACTAAGCTAGAAAATAAGCATTGCCCAGAATATGAAATACAAAGAGCTCCATGTATAAAAACTTCTGTTTCTAAATTACAATTTTTACAAATGTATTCTATTTCATTTATAGCAAGTTCTCTAGCAAGTACTACACGTTTAAAACCTAAATTTTGAAGTTCTAAAGCACCTTCTAGATTATGTACAGACATTTGTGTACTTGCATGTATAGACATGTAAGGAAAATTTTCTATTAAAAATTTTGCTAGTCCAAAGTCTTGTACAATTATTGAGTCAATTCCAAACTCATATGCTTTTTTTGCCAAAAAAACAGCATCTTCAAATTCATTATTTTTAATTAAAATGTTTAATGTTAAGTGTGATTTTACGTTTCTTAAATTGCAATATTCTATAGCTTCTTTTAATGTATCAATATCAAAATTTTTTGCAGAAGCTCTAGCATTAAACATATTTGCACCAAAGTACACACTATCTGCACCATTTTGCACCGCAGCTTTAAGGCAATCAAAATCTCCAACTGGTGCTAGTAATTCAATTTTTTTCATTAGAATTTCAATCCTTATAAAATTATTTAGATTTTATTGAAAATCTATAAACATTCGACAATATTATTGTAACACAAATTATAATTTTTGCATACTAATATTGTATAAGAAAATATGGTAAATCTATTTTCTAAAGTATGGATTGGAGGGAAAACTATGCAAGATGAAGTAAGAGATTGTGGTTGTTGCAATAATAATCAAGGTGGATTATTTAGTAATTTATTTGGTGGATGTGGATGCGGTAATGACAGCACAATACTATTTTTTATAATAATTTTCTTATTATTGTTTACAAATTTCGGATGTGGATGCGGAAGATAAAAAAAGTATTTGCATTTTTCTAACTTATATGGTACAATATAATTCGTTGTAAGATAAGAGAAACATAAGTAGGAGAGTGTAAATATGGAAGTAGTAAAATACATTGTTTTAGGTTTATATGTAATAGTTTGTATCGCTTTAATTATATTAGCTACAGTACAAACTAAAGATAGCCAAGGTGCTTCAGGAACAATAATGGGTTCTAGTACAAATAATTTCTATGAGCAAAATAAAGGTAGAACTAAAGAAGGAAGAATGAAAAGATGGACTATTATTTTAGGAGTTCTATTCGCAGTTCTAGCAATTGCTTTAGGAATTTTATATATGATGTAATTAATAATAATATAAGCATGTAAGGCGACGGGGTAACTGTCGCTTTTATGCTATTGTGGTGGAGGTGAATATGAAGAAAAACAGAGATAAAATTCTAGAGGGAATACTTAAAAGAAATTCAAAAGGATTTGGTTTTGTAAAAGTAGAAGATAAAGAAGAATATCATATATCAGAAAAAAACATGAAAAATGCTTTAGATGGAGATACAGTACAAATAAAAGTTATAGAAAAATCCAACAAATTAGATTTACAAGATGAAGCTAAAATTATTAAAATAGTAAATCGTAAAAAAGATACTGTTGTTGGTACATATCAAAGTAATAAAAATTTCGGATTTGTAGTTCCAGATGATGCAAGCTTTGGTACAGATATTTTTATATCAAAAAAGAACAGAAATAAGGCTAAAAATAATCAAAAAGTTTTAGTGAAGATAACTAAATATCCAGAAAAAAATAAAAATGCCGAGGGGAAAGTAATTGAAGTAATAGGGAATATAGACCAAGCAGGAGTAGATATGCTTTGTCTTGTTAAAGAGTATAATTTACCATATGAGTTTCCAATTCCAGTTTTACAAGAGGCAAAAGCCATTAAGCAAGAAATATCTAAAAAGGATATTCCAAATAGGTTGGATTTGCGTAATGAAGAAATGTTTACAATTGATGGAGATGACTCAAAAGATTTAGATGATGCAGTAAGTGTAAAAAAACTTAAAAATGGAAATTATGAATTAGGAGTGCATATAGCAGATGTTAGTTACTATGTAAAAGACGGTTCTAGACTTGATAAAGAAGCAATTGCAAGAGGTACAAGCATATATATGTTAGATAGAGTAATTCCAATGCTTCCAAAAGAACTTTCAAATGGAATTTGTAGTTTAAATGCTGGACAAGATAGATTTGCAATTTCTGCAATTATGGAGATTAATAAAGCTGGAAATGTTGTAAAATCTAAAATTGCCAAATCTGTAATAAATGTAAATGAAAGAATGACATATAACAATGTTAAAATTATATTAGAAAATAGTAATGCAAAAAAGAAGAATGATAAATTTATAAAGTATGTTACTCATTTTAAGAGAATGGAAGAACTTGCAAAAATTTTAAAAACGAGACGAGAAAAAAATGGTTATTTAAGTTTGGACATACCAGAAAGCAAAATTGTACTAAATAAAGATGGCATAGCAGTAGATGTAAAAAAATATGAGACATCATTTGCAAATGAGATAATAGAGCAATTTATGCTAACAGCAAATGAAGTAGTTGCAGAAACATTTAATAACTTAAAATCACCATTTATATATAGGGTTCATGAAATACCTGATATGGATAAAGTAAAAGAATTAAATAAATTTTTATTTAATTTAGGATATAAAATAAAAATAAACAAAGATACAGTAGATCCAATAGCATTTGAAGAAGTACTTAAACAAATACAAGGAAAACCAGAAGAAAAAGTAATATCAACATTAATATTAAGAACTTTAAAAGTTGCAAGATATGAAAAAGACAATAAAGGTCATTTTGGAATAGCAAGTAATTGCTATTGTCATTTTACTTCTCCAATAAGAAGGTATCCTGATTTGTTTATTCATAGAGTAATATCAGAATATTTAGAAGTTAACGGCAACAAAATAGAAAGTAAAACACAGATTAATAATGATAATAAATTAAAAGTAAATATGATATCAGAAAAATATTATGAAAAATATATTAGGCAGGCAGAAAAATATGCTGAGCAATCTTCTGAATGTGAGAAAACAGCACAAAAAGTAGAAAGAGATGCTGAAGATATAAAGAAAGCAGAGTATATGCAAAATAAAGTTGGAGAAGAATATGAAGGAATAATTTCAAGCATAACTTCATTTGGAATATTTGTAGAACTTGAAAACACAGTAGAAGGACTAATTAGATTTGAAAATTTAGGAGACGAATATTTTATATATGATGAAGATAATAAAACATTAATTGGAGAAAAAACAAAAGAAATGTATCATATAGGAGATAAAATTCTAATAAGAGTTATTTCAGCAAGTAAGCAAACTAGAAAAATAAATTTTGAAAAGGTGTAAAATAAGTATAAATTTTTAAGGGAGAATAAACTATGGATGGAAAATATACTTTTAACGAATTTTGTGACAACTTAGATAATGGATATCAAATTTATTATACGTATGTAAGGAATAGGTATTTACTATATAAAACAGCAGAGAATTGCTATACACAAAAATTACTTACAGAGCATGAAAAAAATCCTCAACCAAGACACAGCATGTTAACATTTAAAAGAATTAAGGAAATGTTTCCTCACATGGAGGAAATTGAGTATAAAACAGGTATTGCTAACGATTAACATTAAAATGTAAAAAAAACAAAAAATTTACAAATAACCTATACAAAAAAATCGAAATATGATATATAATAAAGTTATGTATTGTATTTCGATTTTATTATTTAGAAATAAATATATATAATTTTTACAAAGGAGGATTTTAATATGTTAAAAGCAAACATAGGTTGGAGTACAGAAGCAGATAATTACAAAGCAGGAAAAGATGCAGCTGCAAAAGCTGTAGTAGATTTAATGGAGACAAAGGTAGCGCTTTTATATACCTCATCAGATAATGATGTTGATAAGGTATTAGAAGGCGCTATTTCTGAATTCGGAACAGCACCAATAATTGGATGCACATCAAGTGGAGGAATTATAGTACCAGATGGCTATATCTCTTCAGAGAATGGTTTTGTTGGAACTCTTGCAATTGGAGATCCAGATACAGTTGTTGGAGTAGCAGGTTCTAAGAAAGTAAAATCAGCAAGAGAAACAGGTAAAAAAGTAGCTATGGAAGCTATGAAGAAAGCAGGAAAAGATTGCCCACCAGCATATTTTTATATGGTAGCAAATCCAGCAGAGGAAGAAGATTGCTTAAAAGGAATTGAAGATGTTATAGGAAGAGTACCTTTCTTTGGAGGTAGTGCGGCAGACAATACTGTTTCAGGAGATTGGAAAATCTTTACTAATGATGGAGTATTTAGTGAAGGTGTTGCAGTAGCATTTTTCTATACAGATAAGCCAATGGCAAATGTTTATACAGGAGCATACCATGAAACAACAAAATCTGGTATTATAACAAAAATGGATGGAAACAGAGTATTACAAGAAATAGACGGAGAACCAGCTCTTAAAAAATATGCATCTTGGACAGGAAAAGATGTTAAAAAATTAATGGGAGGAAATTTACTTGCTGAATCTATTTTAGCCCCTCTTGGAGTTAAAGACAGATTAGGTGATTTAATTGCAATTCGTCACCCAATGGGAGGAAATAAAGATTACTCTATTAATGTGGGAAACCATTTAGCAGTAAATACAGCTGTAATTCAAATGGAAGCAACAGTAGATGAATTAATTGATTCTACAGGCAAAGCAGTAAAAGAAGTAAACAAAGGACTTGGAGGAGACGTAGGAGCTTACTTATTAGTTCATTGTGGAGGAAGAAAACTAGGAATAGGTGACAGAATAGACGAAGTCGTTAAACAACTAAAGAAAGAAACAAAAGGAGTTCCATTTATGACTATATTTACATTTGGTGAATATGGTTCAAAAGAACATGGAGCAAATACTTGTGGAGGATTAATGTTATCATTTACTGGAATAGGAAAATGAAGAGCCGAGTCTGAAACTGGCTTTCTAAATTTAAACAAAAGTCTGGGATCAGACTTGACAGAAATGTCCAGAACAAATAATAATTTAAAAGGAGGTACCGGAATGAAAAATTTAATCGGTTATGAATGGAAAGAAGCTTCAAATGGAGCTAAAATTGAGGTAGTAAATCCAGCAACAAGCGAACTTATAGACACAGTACCAAATGTAACATTAGAAGATGTAGACGAGGCAGTTAATGTTGCAAAAATCGAGCAAAAGAAATGGGCTCAAAGACCAATACATGAAAGAGCAAGCATTTTATACAAATTTTCTAGTTTAGTTGAAGAAAATGAAGAAAGATTAGCAAAATTATTATCACAAGAAACAGGAAAACCTATAAAAGAGGCACATAACGAACTTGCTAATGTAAAAATAGCTATATATGCTTTTTCTGAAAGAGCAAAACATTTATATGATGAAAGCATTCCAGCAGGAACAGAAGCAGGGCAAGAAAAAACAATGCAAATTACACAAAGAGAACCTTTAGGTGTAATTGCAGCAATAATACCATTTAACTTCCCAAGTGACTTATTTTGTCAAAAAGTTCCACCAGCATTATTAATGGGAAATAGTATAATTATAAAACCATCAAACTATAATCCTTTAACATTAATAGAATATGTAAAATTAATGATAGAAGCTGGTGTACCAGCAGGATGTATACAAGTGTTAACAGGAGACGGACCAATTGTTGGACAAGCTTTAGCAGGTCATCCAGGAGTAAGCTTGGTATCATTAACAGGTGGAACAGCTGCAGGTATTCAAACAATGGGAACAGCATCTAAGAATTTAACACATGTTACATTAGAATTAGGTGGAAATGATGCATTTATATTCTTAGAAGATGGTGACATGGATTTAGCTATTAAAGAGACAGTTTGGGGCAGATTATATAATGGTGGACAAGTTTGCTGTGCAAGCAAAAGATTTATAATACACAATTCTAGAAAAGCAGAGTTTATTGAAAAAATGAAAGAAGTTATATCTAAATTAAAAGTAGGAGATCCTTCATCTATGGAAACGGATATGGGACCTATGATTAATATAAACGCTGCTAAAAGAATAGAAGAGCAAGTAAATAAAACAATTGCAGAAGGTGCTACATTAGTATGTGGAGGAAAAAGAGAAGATGCTTACTATACACCAACAATTTTAGAAAATGTAACTAAAGATATGGAAGTTGCAAAAGACATGGAAATATTTGGACCAGTAATTCCTGTAATTGGATTTGATACTGAAGAGGAAGCTTTAGAAATTGCAAATCAGTCTTCATATGGATTGTGTGGTTGTGTATTCTCTAAAGATTTTGGAAGAGCATTAAGACTAGCAAATAAATTAGAATGTGGAGGAGCAATTGTAAATGGAGCAAGCTTCTATCGTTCATTTGAAATGCCATTTGGAGGATGGAAACACAGTGGTATAGGAAATGAAGGTGTTCTATCTACATTACAAGAAATGTCTAGAACAAAAACAATTATTTTAAAAAATATTTTATAATTATAATTAAATAAAAATTAGGAGGAATATAGAGTGGACATTACAAAATTTGTTTTAAATGAGACATCTTATTTTGGTGAAGGAGCTAGAAGCGTCCTTCCAGAAGAAATAAAAAAGAGAGGATTTAAAAAAGTTTTAGTTGTCACAGATAAATCTTTATATGAAGTTGGAGTTTCTAAAAAAGTAACAGATTTGCTTGATGAAAATAATATTGAATATGGGGTATTCCATGAGGTACTTCCAAATCCGCCAATAGATAATGTAAATAAAGGTATTGCAATGTGTAAAGAAATTGGTGCTGATTTAATTGTTGCTGTTGGTGGAGGCTCAAGTATAGATACGGCAAAGGGAATTTCTATAGTTATGACAAACCCAGATAGAGCAGATATAGTTTCATTAAATGGAGCATCTAATACAAAAAATAAAGGATTGCCAATAATAGCACTTCCAACAACAGCAGGAACAGCAGCCGAAGTTACAATAAATTATGTTATAACAGATCCAGAAAGAGAAATAAAAATGGTTTGTGTTGATGAACATGATATTCCAATAATTGCAATTGTTGACACAGAGTTAATGGCTTCTATGCCAAAGTCAATAGCTGCATCAACAGGAATGGATGCTTTAACACATGCAATAGAAGGATATATAACAAAAAGTAGAAATACAATGTCACAAATGTTTTCTATGAAAGCAATTCAATTAATTTATCATAATTTAGATAAAGCTGTTAATGAAAAAGACCAAGAGTCAATAAATCAAGTAGGATTAGGACAATATATTGCAGGAATGGGATTTTCTAATGTTGGATTAGGAATAGTTCATTCTATGGCTCACCAACTAGGTGCTGTTTATGATACACCACATGGGTTAGCTAATGCAATTCTTCTTCCAACGGTTATGAAATTTAATGGAGAAGTAAGTTGTGAAGAATTTAGACAAATATTAATTGAAGGTTTTTGTATAAATGCTAAAGACTTTACAAAAGAAGAAGTAATAAAGACTTTATGTGAGAAAATAAGAGATTTATCTGAAAAAGTAGGAATTACTCAAACTGTAAAAGATACTGGAGCAAAAGAAGAAGATTTTCCAATGCTTGCAGATAAAGCTATGGAAGATCCATGTAAACCAGGTAACCCAAGAGAAGTTACAAAAGAAGACTTTATTAATTTATATAGAGAAGCTTATTAATAGAGAAAGCCCCGGACCGAAGTCCGAGGCTTTTTTAAAACGGAAAAACCGTTTTAGCTGACGAAGGAAGCTTTCTCTCCAAAAACTTCCGTTAACCATCTGACAATTTCTGGAGCCTTTTCGTGTGTGTTACACACAACCGAGACGTGAGATTTACAAATTTCCATAGCCTCTACAACCATTCCATCCATAACTTCCTGGAGTTGATTGTAGAAGGGACTGCTCTCGGGGAAACGACGGAACTTTGCCCATTCCTGAGAATAGTCATTAGCAATGGTGGCATCCGAAAACCGTTCGGGAAAAGTGATTGTAACTTCTCGACGGTCAACGTTTTTTGCTTTGTGAATTGCTACGCTGACAGGAGTGCTGTTTTCAGAGACTTGCTTCTTGGTCGTATACATAAAACGACCTCCTTCTATCTATATAGTTAGATAACACCACATGGGTGCATCTAATATAATTATACCATTTTATTGAGAAATAAGCAATTTATAGGGAAAGTGAAAGGTTAGTAGAGTAATTGAAAGAGCCCCAGACCGAAGTCTGGGGCTTTTCTCTAAGAGGCAAGGAGCCTTCTTAGAGGGTGTCGAAAGAACAAGGACCGAAGATTACCTCGAGTTCGCGGGAAATCTTCGTACTGGTAGCACCAGTATCACCGACCAAAACGATGAAAGGAACGCCCTTCACAGTGCTCAGAACACACTCGCGAAGGCTGAGGTTTCCAGCTGCCTTGAGCTTCTGCACGGCTTCATAAAAAGGATTGCTCTTGGGCAAATTCTTGGAACACTTCCACGCCTCGTAATAAGGCTTAGTGGAGGTGGGATCCTCAAACGAAAAACCCGCAGGGATCTTTATGAACACCTTCCGCCGGCTGGCGAATTCGCCGACCGTGCGAATCTGCACGTTGATAGGATTGGACTCCGTGTTGCTAAGCTCCTGGATGATGTTGGTCGCATTCATTTGACGACACTCCTTCTCTATATAGTTGCTGCACCAACATAGGTACAACTAAATATATTATATCACTATATACTAAAATAAGCAAATATAATTTAAACTTATACAAATGTATTAAAAAACTATCTGCTGATTATTAAATTTCAATTTAAATATATTAACTAGGTTGAACATTTATTGTTTGCTCATGAGTGTATATAACCATACCAGGCTTTGCTTTGTTTGGCTTTTTTACATACTTTACATATGTATAATCAACAGGTACATTTGAAGAAAGCTTCGCTTTGCTATATTTAGCTGCAATAGAAGCTACTTTGTTAATAATATCTTGTGAAGGTACTTTCCTGGATGTTCTTAAAATAACATGACTTCCATGAATATCTTTGGTATGGAACCATAAATCATTATCATTAGCAAATTTTAATGTTAAATAATCATTTTGCACATTATTCTTTCCAACAAATACATCAAATTCATCAATTTTAAATCGTATAAATTGTTCTTTATCAAATTTATATATTCTGTTATTAGGTTTTTTCTTTTTTACATTTACTTTAGATTGTTTTTGCGAATTTATATCTTTTATTAAAACATTATTAGAGATTTCATCGTAAATTTCTGTTATTTCTTCTATTGTACTAGAAGCTTCTAACTCATAAACTATACTTTCTAAATAAGAAATTTGTTCTTGAATTTCTTGTTCTTGATTCTTTACAAATGATAAGGCATTTTTTAATTTATTATACTTTTTAAAATATTTTTGTGCATTATTATATGGAGATAAACTTTTATCTAATGGTATAGTTATATCTTCGCCTGTATAATAATTATTTAAAGTAATGTTTTCTAAATGTGAATTATCAATTTTATACATATTATTTACTATTAATTCGCCATAAAGTTTAAAAGTGTCCATATTATTACACTCAGCCATTTTTTTATTAACATTTGCTAATTTATTTGTAAGCTTTTTTACCTTGTTTAAAATTAATTTCAATAAACTATTTCTATATAAAATAAAGTTTTGGTTTTCTTCTTTTTTACTATAGAATTCATCTATAAAATTATTCATTTGAAGAGCTTCTTTTTTATTTTTGCACAAACTAACTGTATAATTTTGCTTATAATTTACACATATCAATTTTTCTATATTTATATAAAGATTATAAAGGTAGCTATACAAGGTTTTGGCAGAAACTTTTGATAAAGTGTTTTCTAATTTTAGCTCTTCAATAGAACTATTTATTAAATTTTTACTAACACCAACTATTTCACTTGAAAAAATATCTAACAAGCTTAAATTAGAATCATTACTATAAATGTCATTAATAAAACTTATAAAATCATCTTCATTAGAATTTTTGGTTAAATCATATTTACTAGAAATAACTTCTTCATATTTATATCCAGGTAATATATTTCTTTCAGAAGTTTCATCATTTTTAAAATGTTTTAATGAATTTATAATAACACTTTCAGAGTTAATTAATATAACATTACTGTATTTTCCCATTAATTCTATAGCTAGAGTATACTTTTCTAATTCTTTTTCTTCAGAAATAGTATCGAAAGTAATAAAAATAGTACGTTCTAAACCATTTGTAAAAATGTTACGTATTCTGCCACTTGTAAGGTATTTTCTTAAAACCATACAAAAATTAGGCGCGACAAATGGATTGTTTTTTGTAGAATTAGTTAGGTGTATTCTATAGTTATCAGAAGATGTAACAATTTTTAAATTTTGCTTTCCATTTGTACCATATAATTTTATTAATATTTCGTCTTGGTCTGGTTGATAAATTTTTTCAACACGACTATTTAGAATATTTTTATTTAATTCATTAATAATTCCTTTTATTACAAAACCATCAAATGCCATAATTACATCCTTTCTTTTAACAATATTTTTATACCACAAATTGACAAAAATATCAATTGAAATATATGTGCATTTACAAACTTAATATAGTAGTATAAATAAACAAATATGAAACTTAAATATATTGCTATAAATACTAAAAAATAGGCATTTTCTCTTGACATTAATTTAAATAATGTTCTATAATGAAATAGTAAAACTTCAGGAGGTAGCAGTATTATATGGACAAAACAAAGATGTTTTATTCATCGGATATAGATTATAATAAAAAGACAGATGAAGAGCTAGTAGAAATAATTAAATCTGGGGATAAATTAGCTACAAATTACCTTATAGACAGATATAAAAATCTTGTTAATATTAAGGTAAGTAAGTATTATATTGCTGGGGCAGAAAAAGATGATATTATTCAAGAGGGACTAATTGGTTTATTTAAGGCAATAAAATGCTATAGTTCAGAGCAAAATAGTAGCTTTAAATCTTTTGCTAATTTATGCATAGATAGACAATTAATAACTGCAATAAAAACTTCAAATAGGCAAAAACATATGCCTCTTAATTCGTATTTATCATTAAATATGAATGCATATGATTCAGATGAAGAAGATAACGATACAACGGTTATGGAAGTATTTAATAATAATACAATAGAAGATCCTCTTGATACATTAACCAAAAAAGAATATTATAAAAGTGTAGAACTTGCTATAGATAAGTCTTTAAGCAAATTTGAAAAGAAAGTTTTAAACAGATATGTACAAGGAGAAAGCTATGTACAAATAGCTGAAAAGCTGGATGCACCAGTAAAATCTGTAGATAATGCTATTCAGAGAATAAGAAAAAAAGCTATAAAAGACTTAACTCAAAAAGAAGAATAGAAAGCAATTAAGAATGTATAATATATTTTATGGAGTATATCTATTAATATTATAATATTAAATAGAAATAATATATATGGAGATAGAGTTTTCTCCATATAAAATTTATGCTTCTATAGCTCAGTAGGTAGAGCACAGCCATGGTAAGGCTGGGGTCGCCAGTTCGATTCTGGCTGGAAGCTCCAATATTGAATTAACAAAGTTTCAAAGATAAAGTCTAAACCATTTATGGTTATAGGCTTTTTATTATGGAAAACAGTTTATAAAAGTAAAAAAATATGCTATAATATAAAAAGTATCCTTGTACTAGGAGAAAGAATAAGTACATGCTAACAAAACCTTAAATGTATAATTACTAGGAGGTAATAGAGATGAAAATCGAAAATTTAAAAATGCTACTTAAATCTCGGGCGGCGAGAAGTTTTTTTTGGGAGTATGCAAAACTAACAATTCTGCATTTTTTCAGTAAACCAATTTTGTATGTTAAGGCGTTTTTTTTCGTGTGTCGGATTTACAAGAACTATCCAGACAGATGGGAAAGGTATGTGAAATTTAAGGAAATTGAGAACGAGGGGAAAATTAAGGAAGAAAAAGTTAGAAAAGGCACACTATATGCAAAGTTTGTAGGAGCAACAACGAGATTTACTATTTTATTAATTACACATTGTTCCTATATTAAAGATGATAGTATAACGGAACAAGCTTATCAAAAGTTGGTTGAAGACTTTATAGAAAGCCAAGAGGACTATAGGAAAAGTTCTGGCGAACTTAGAAGATTTGGAGTGGCTATTCCAGAAGAATTAGATAGGTTAATTTTCGAAACAACAGTAGACAGGTTTAATGACTACGAAAAATGCCAAGAGTTTATAGACGAAGTTAACCACCTGAGAGATAGCGTGAAAATTGTCGATTGAGATTTATGCGAAGAGCTAGGCTGCTGCCTGGCTTTTTGCGTTTTACTAAAATGTTTTATTTATAATTGATTTTACAAAATTTTATGGTATAATACTAAAAGTTAAAAATAATGAGGAAAGAGGTATTACAAATATGAAAATGGGAATAGTTGGACTTCCAAATGTAGGTAAAAGCACATTATTTAATGCTATTACAAAGGCAGGTGCAGAATGTGCAAACTATCCATTTTGTACTATAGAGCCTAACGTTGGAGTAGTTCCAGTACCAGATGAAAGATTAGATAAATTAGCAGAGATGTATAAACCACAAAAAGTAACACATGCTGTCATAGAGTTTGTAGATATTGCAGGTTTGGTAAAGGGAGCAAGCAAAGGAGAAGGTTTAGGAAATAAATTTTTATCACATATAAGAGAAGTAGACAGTATTGTAGAAGTTGTTAGATGCTTTGAAGATAGTAATGTTATACATGTAGATGGAAGCATAGATCCAATTAGAGATATAGATACAATAAACTTAGAACTTATACTTGCTGATTTAGAAACAGTTAATAAGAGAATAGACAATACAAAAAAGAAAATTAAAGCAGATAAGAAATATCAAGAAGAGCTAAATGTTTTTGAAAAAGTAAAAGAAACTTTAGAAAAAGGTTTGTCTGTTAGAACTTTATCTTTAAGTGAAGAAGAAAAAGAAATTGTAAAAGATGCGTTCCTACTAACAATTAAGCCTATTCTTTATATTGCTAATGTTTCAGAAGAGCAACTTACAAATGTAGAAAATGACCAGTATGTAAAAAAAGTTATAGATTATGCAAAAAATGAAAATGCAGAAGTAGTACCATTATGCGTAAAAATAGAAGAAGAACTTTCTAGCTTGGAGGAAGAAGACGAAAAAGAAATGCTAGAAGCCCTTGGACTAGAAGAATCTGGATTAAATAAGGTTGTAAAAAAGAGTTATGATTTGTTAGGATTAATGTCATTTTTAACTGCTGGAGAACCAGAAGTAAGGGCATGGACTATAAAAAAAGGGACTAAAGCACCTCAAGCTGCTGGAAAGATACACTCGGATATTGAAAGAGGTTTTATAAAAGCAGAAGTAGTTTCTTATAAAGACTTAATGGATTGTGGCTCTATGAATGTTGCAAAAGAAAAAGGACTTGTAAGAATGGAAGGAAAAGATTACATAATGCAGGACGGAGATATTGTTCTATTTAGATTTAATGTTTAGTAAATTTTGCAAAAAAAATTAAAATTTGACAAAAAATACTTGACTATATAACCATTTAATTATACAATATTAAGAGTAAGGGAATTAAATTAATGCTGTTATGCATAAATTTAAGAAAATAATCAATAATATAGGTAAAGAAATATCGAAAGAAAAAAGGAGAAGGTAATTATGAAAAAAATGAAAAAAGTTATGTTAATTATGTTAATTGCAATGCTTGCATTATTTGTTTTACAAAGTATAGTAAGTGCAACACCATTAAATATTACAACTGCACTTAATAATACAACAGGAAGTACAACAAATGGGGCAACAGACCTTCCAATATTAACTTCAAATAATCAAACAACTACAACAACTAATAATACAACAAATAGTACAACAAACAATACAAGCACAAATAATGTTATAAATAATACAGAAAAGTTACCACAAACTGGTTTAACAGAAGACATTACAATAATGTTCTTTATCGTACTTTGTGTAGCATCAGCAGTATTTGCATATGTAAAAATTAGAAGATATAACGATAGATAATAATTAATATAAAATAATTTAATAAATTTTAATAATAAAAAACAAATAAAAGCAGTAACATAATAATTAAAGTAAAAAAATAGATGAAGAATTATGTTTTAATAATAAATTTACAAAACATAATTCTTTATTTTTTTAAATTTCTTTAGCAACGACAATTAAACGTTTACCATTTACATTATTACATGTTAAAAGCGTAACAATTTTATTTCCACCAGTATCTTGAGTTAAACAGGATAAATCTGTTGGATCGACTTCATATTTTTTATATACTTCATACTCTATCATATTTCCACTTAAATCATATATTTTTACAATATCTTTTAAATTAATCTCATTTAATCTACTAAAAAGTTTATAGTCTACTAAATTATGTCCAGCAATACATAAATTACCTGCTGTATTTGGCATAGGACCAGCACACCTACAAAGAGAGACTTTTAAAAGCTCTTTAGATGTATTAGAAAGTATTGGGTAATTCACATTTATTTTTTCAATTTGAATAATCCCAATAACAAATGGATCTTCTTCGTTAATTTCACTAGGACTTTGTAAGACATCTGTTTCTAAATTATTATCTATTGCAGTGTAGCTTTGGCTATTTGAATATAATTTTGTTATACTTAAAGTATTTAACAAATTTTTAGAAACATTTTCTTTTTGAGCATACGAATATACATTTCCAATTAATAGTGATACAGCAACAATAAGTATAAAAATAGATATTATAAGTTGTACTTTATATTTTTGGATTTTTGTGTTATTTTTAAGAACATCTTTAGAAACATTTATAGAAGTATCATTTAGTGGCATAGAGCCAATAGCACTTTTTATATTTTTTTTATTATTAAAATTATTTAATATTTGATTCATAAAATAATCCTTTCTAAATAATCTTTTAATTTATATTATCTACAATAAAAATAAAAATATTATTAATAAGGGTGCATATATGTTTTTTACACCTAAAATATTCTGGAATTTTTAGAACTAAAAGAAAATTTGAAAAAATTTAATAAATTTTATAAAAAAAATACAAATTATTAAAAATCTATGATAAAATAAGGAAGAAAATTTAAATTAAGGAGAGTGTTTAATTTGGCAGACTTAAAATACAAAAGAGTATTACTAAAATTAAGCGGTGAAGCTTTAGCAGGAGATGCAAAAACAGGACTTGATATTAATGTATTAGATAATCTTTGTAATCAAATTAAAGAATTAGTAAAACTTGGAGTTCAAGTGGGAATTGTTGTTGGAGGAGGAAACTTCTGGAGAGGAAAATACGGAAGCAAAATGGAAAGAACTACTTCAGATTATATGGGAATGCTTGCAACTGCAATGAACGGATTGGCACTTCAAGATACTTTAGAGGCAAAAGGAATTTATACAAGACTTCAAACTGCAATAGAAATGAGAGAAATAGCAGAGCCATATATAAAAAGAAAGGCACTAAAACATTTAGAAAAGGGAAGAGTTGTTATATTTGGATGTGGAACAGGAAATCCATATTTTACTACAGACACAGCAGCAGCTTTAAGAGCAGCAGAAATAGATGCTGATGTTATCTTAGTTGGAAAAACAGCAGATGCTGTATATTCAGATGACCCAAAAATAAACCCAGATGCAGTTAAGTATGATGAAATTACTTATATGGATATTTTAAATAAAGATTTAAAAGTAATGGATTCTACTGCAACATCACTATGTAAAGATAATAGTATACCTTTAGTAGTGTTTGCCATAGCAGAGCCTGAAAATATAATTAAAATTGTAAAAGGCGAAACAATAGGAACTATAATAAGATAAAATAGCATATTAAAGTTATTAAGTATGTATTTATTAAAATTTAATTATTATATTTAGTTTAAAAATTAGGAGGATTTTATGGATATTAAAGTTTATGAAGAAAAAATGGAGAAAACAATAAGTGTATTTAAAGAAAATTTAGCAGAAATAAGAGCAGGAAGAGCTAATCCTGCAATATTAAATAAAATTATGGTAGATTATTATGGAGTTCCAACTCCAATAAATCAAGTTGCTGGAATTTCTGTTCCAGAAGCAAGATTAATTGTAATTCAACCATGGGATTTAAATCTTTTAAAAGAAATAGAAAAAGAAATTTTAAAAGCGGACATAGGAATTAATCCAAATAATGATGGAAAAGTAATAAGACTTGCTTTCCCTGAATTAAATGAAGAAAGAAGAAAAGAAATAGTAAAAGATATAAGAAAAATGGCAGAAGAAGCAAAAGTTGCAATTAGGTCAATAAGAAGAGATGCTATAGATGCTGCAAGAGAAGAAGAAAAAAGTTCTGCTATTACTGAGGACGAACTAAAATTAGCAGAAAATAATATTCAAAGACTAACAGATAATAAGGTTGAAGAAATAGATAAAATATTAGAAGGAAAAGAAAAAGAAGTAATGTCAATCTAATAAAAATAGTTAGTACAATAGATTAACTATTTTAATATAATTAGTTTATTGTACTGAAGAAATGAAAATAAGCAAGGAATGGAAGAGGAGTATACATGGAATTTAATAAAGAGAATTTGCCTGTACATATAGCTATAATAATGGACGGAAATAGAAGATGGGCAAAAGAGAAGGGAATAGAGGTTAAACAAGGACATAAAGAAGGAGCAGAAAATTTAAAAAGAATTGCAAAATATGCAAACGAAATAGGAATAAAATATTTAACTGTTTACGCCTTTTCGACTGAGAATTGGAAGAGAACAAAAGAAGAAGTTGGAGCTTTAATGTTCTTATTACAATGGTATTTAGATGAACTATTAAATAGTTCTGAACTAGACAATGTAAAAATTAATGTTTTAGGAGATATTGCAAGATTAGATTCTGGTGTACAAAAGCTAATATTAAAACTAGAAAATAAAACAAAGGATTATACTGGATTAAAACTTAATATTGCATTTAATTATGGTGGAAGAGACGAAATTACGAGAGCTGTTAAAAAAATAGCAACAGCTGTAAAAAATAATGAAATATCTATAGAAGATATAAATGAAGATTTAGTTTCAAATAATATATATACAGCAGGAATGCCAGATCCAGATTTATTAATAAGACCAGGTGGTGAAAAGAGAATAAGCAATTTTTTACCTTGGCAATTATCATATACAGAATTTATATTTACAGACAAATATTGGCCAGATTTTAGTAAAGAAGACCTAAATGAAGCAATATTAGAATATGAGAGAAGAAACAGAAAATTTGGAGCAAAGTAAATAATGGCATAAAAATAAAAAACATATAGAATGCAAATAAAAACAGTAGTAATAAACAAAAAGATGTGAAAGGAAATTTAAAACTATGGAAACAGCTAAGAAAAAAATTAATATAACAAGAATTGCGTCTGGATTAATTTTATTCCCTTTGGTTGCAGTAATTCTTATATGGGGGAATAAATATTTAGTAGATATTGTAATAAGTATAATTGCAATTTTAAGCTTACACGAATTTTATAATGCCTTTAAGGGAAAGGCAAATCCAGTTAAAATTATTGGCTATATAGCGGCTGTATCCATTGCCTTTATACATGTTATACCTATAGATTGGATGCTTAAAATAATTGGAGTACTTCTTTCAGTTTCTGTGTTAGCACTATTTTTAATTGTAATAATGAGTAATCTAAAAATAAATATTGTAGATATAGCAATAACTTTTTTTGGAATATGCTATATAGTAATTTTTCTAATGTTTGTTTCAATAATTAGAGAAAATTTGCCAAATGGAAAAATAATACTTTGGTTTGTAATTTTAGCAGGATGGGGAACAGATGTATTTGCTTATTTTTCAGGAAAATATTTGGGAACTCACAAATTTTCAGAAATTAGTCCAAATAAGACAATTGAGGGGTGTGTTGGTGGAACTATAGGAGCAACCATTTTAATAGTTGCTTATGCTGCAATTTGCAATAATGTATTTGGAATGGATATAAATTACTTACTAATAGCAGGAATAGGAATATTATTAAGTATTGTGGGTCAAATTGGAGATTTAGCAGCATCGAGTATCAAAAGATATGTTGGAATTAAAGATTTTAGCCATTTAATTCCAGGACATGGTGGAATGCTTGATAGAATAGACAGTTTAATATTTATTGCCCCATTTGCATACATTTTATTAAATTTAATTTATATAATTTAACTTTAAAAGTTTTTAGGAGGCTGTCTTGTTAGGAGTTTTACTTACAATTTTAAAAATAGTTTTTATATTAGGTTTTCTTATTTTTATTCATGAAGGTGGACACTTTATAGTAGCAAAATTATGCAAAATTAAGGTAAATGAGTTTGCTATAGGGTTTGGACCAGTTATATTGAAAAAGCAAGGTAAGGAAACTCTTTTTCAATTGCGTTTAATTCCTTTAGGGGGATTTTGCAATATGGAGGGAGAAGAAGAACGCTCAGAGGAAGTAGGTTCTTTTAGTAAAGCAAGTATACCAAGAAGAATTGCAGTAGTTGCAGCAGGAGGATTAGTAAATATTATATTTGCTTTGTTGATTTACTTTATATTAATGTCATGTGTGGGCAATAATGTTTCTAATACAATTGATTCAGTAATTCCAGATTATAGTGCACAAGTGGCAGGACTTCAAGAAGATGATACGATTTTAGAGATAAACGGAAAGAAAATAAAAAATAAAACAGATTTGGATAATGCTTTAGAAAAATCTAATGGAAATGAACTAAATGTCCTAATAGAAAGAGATGGAGAAGAAAAAGAAATAAAACTTACTCCTACAGAGGAAAAATATAATTACACAGGTATTGCAGTAAGTACTTCTAGTGAAAAATTAACTGAAATTGCAGCGTTATATCCAAATAGTCCAGGAGAGAAACAAGGCTTACTAGTAAATGATGTAATAATAGCTGTTAATGGAAATCTAGTTGAAAACGATGCGCAAAAGTTAGTTGATTATATAAACGGAAATATAGGAGAAAAAATAAAGTTTACTATAGAAAGAAATGGTGAAGTTATATATATTGAGGTAGTTCCCGAAGTTATGTCTAATTATTTGTTGGGTGTAAACTTAAAAATGGCAGAAAATAATTTTACAAATAACGTTTATTATGCTTTCTGGGGTACAGGAGAGTTCGTATTCTCAATAGTAGACAATTTGAAATTGTTATTTTCAGGAGGAGTTTCTATAGACCAATTAATGGGACCTGTAGGAATATCTGATGTAGTAGCACAAACTAGTGGATTTGCTGATTTTGTGTACATTTTAGCACTAATATCAATATCATTAGGATTTACAAACTTATTACCTTTCCCTCCATTGGATGGTGGAAAAATAGTAATATTATTAATAGAAGCTATTAGAAGAAAGCCATTAAAAGAAAAGACAGAGATAAATATTCAATTAATAGGATTTATGATTTTAATAGCATTAATGGTATATGTAACATATAATGATATTTTACGAATTTTTTAACTTAAGTTTGAATACATTTCTTATATTTTTATTTATAGTAAATTTACTTTTAAACTTTGAAAGGAAATGAGATAAACATATGGAACAAGGAAACGTAATGGTAAAAGAACAAGTAAAGAAAAAAGTTGCAGATGATAAAAAGAAAATAAGGGATGTTTTTAAAGACTTTACTACTGACAGTTTTGCATTATATAATTCTTTAATTACATCAATAAATATATTTAAAAAAAGCGGAAGGCTAGAAACTGACATAGAAACTGATGAACAAATAAAAATAAAAGATTTAGAAAAATTCGAAATATATTTAGAAAATAGATTTCAACTTAAGAGTATTTTAGTAAAAATAAAGTATACTAAAAAGTTTGAAATTAATATATCGGAAGAATGGGAAAATATTATTTCATATATATCAAGAAAACACCCATTAACTAAAGCACTACTTAAAGGAAGTACAGTTGAAATAGATAATAGCAATATAAATGTTAATTTGGTATTTAAAGGAAAAGCTTTATTAGATGGAAAAAATTTTAATATTGTACTATCAGAAATTATTAAAAATATATATGGAGAAAACTATAAAATTCAGTTTGTTGAAAACATTTCAGAAGAAAAATTAAAGGAATATCAAGCTCATTTGGAGAGCTTAGAAGAGCAGGTAGTAAACCAAGCAAAAGCAGAGATGGCAGAGGCAGTAGAACATAAAAAAGAAATAAAAGACAAAAAAGAGCAAGGTGGAGACAAAACTTCTGGTACAGAACAAGGAGCTTCTCAAGAAGTAGAAAACAAGGAGAATGCAGAAGAAAGTGATACTCCAAACCCTGTTATATATGGCAGAGTAGGAAAAATGAGTGATCCTCTTATTAAAGTTGCAGATATAACGGTAGACAGTGGTAAAATTATGCTTGATGGAGAGATTTTAGCTACAGAAACAAGAGAATTAAAATCTGGAAAGATTTTAGCTATGTTTAATTTATTTGATGGAAGTAGTACTATAACTTGTAAAGTATTTTTAGATGCGGAAAAATCGAAAGCAATACTAAAAAGAATGTCTGGCGCAAAAGGAGTAAAGGTTATTGGAACAGCTCAGTTTGACCCGTTTGCAAAAGAATTAGGAGTAATTGCAAATGCAATTATAGAAAGCAACGGTTTAAAGAAAGAGGTAAGACAAGATAATTCACAAGAAAAAAGAGTAGAATTGCATATGCATACACAAATGAGTCAAATGGATGCAATGACATCTGCTGAGGATTTATTAAAAAGAGCTGTAAAATGGGGAATGAAATCTATAGCGATAACCGACCATGGTGTTGTACAAGCATTTCCGGAGGCACATAAATATTTAGAAAAAGCACATCCAGATTTAAAAGTTATATATGGTGTAGAAGCATATTTGGCACCAGACACAGTATCATGTATATCTTTTTCAAAAGGACAAAACTTAGATACAACTTATTGTGTCCTTGACTTAGAAACTACAGGACTTTCATTTAGAACAGAAAAAATAACAGAAGTTGGTATAATGAAGGTAAAAAACGGAGAAATAATAGATGAGTTTTCTTGCTTTGTAAATCCAGAAAAACCAATACCACAAAAAGTTGTTGAAGTTACAAATATAACGGATGACATGGTAAAAGATGCAGAAACTATAGACAAAGTATTTCCTAAAATATTGGAGTTTGTTGGTGATTCAGTTTTAGTTGCACACAATGCAGACTTTGATATAGGATTTTTAAAATATAATGCTTCTCAATTAGGATACGAGCTTAATAATACATATGTAGATACATTAAGATTAGCTAAAAGTTTATTTCCAGATTTTAAAAAATATAAATTAGGATTTATTGCAGATAAGCTAGGAATTGTAGTTGAAGTAGCACATAGAGCTTTAGATGATGTTGATACAACAGTAAAAGTTTTTAATGTTATGATTTCAATGCTTAAAGAAAAAGGTGCAAAAACTTGGGACGATGTAGATAGCTTAGAAATAGGAAAAGCAGATTATAAATCTCTTCCAACATATCATGCAATAATTTTAGCAAAGGATTATGTAGGACTAAAAAATTTATATAAATTAATTTCTTATTCTCATTTAGATTATTTTTATAAAAAACCTAGAATATTAAAATCTTTGTATAAAAAATATTCAGAAGGTTTAATAATGGGAAGTGCATGTGAGGCAGGAGAGCTATATAGGGCAATTGTAGCAGGTAAAACTGATGAGGAAATTGAAGAAATTGCAAATGACTATGATTACCTAGAAATACAACCAATAGGAAACAACATGTTTATGGTAAGACAAGGAATTGTTCCTGATGAAGAAGCCTTAAAAGATATAAATAGAAAAATAGTGGCTTTAGGAGAGAAATTAGATAAACCAGTTGTTGCAACATGTGATGTACATTTTATGGATCCAGAAGATGAGATATATAGAAGAATATTACAAGCAGGACAAGGGTATGACGATTGTGATGAACAAGCACCAATATATTTACGTACAACAGAGGAAATGCTAAAAGAATTCGAATATTTAGGAGAAGAAAAAGCATATGAAGTGGTAGTTACAAACACAAATAAAATTGCAGATATGTGTGAAAAAATAAAACCAATTTCTCCAGAAAAATGCCCTCCTCATATTGATGGATGTGAAACAACAATAAAAGAAATAGCTTATAATAAAGCACACGAATTATATGGAGACCCATTGCCACAAATAGTTGAAGAAAGATTAGATAAAGAACTTACATCTATTATAAAAAATGGATTCTCAGTTATGTACATAATTGCTCAAAAATTAGTATGGAAATCAAATGAAGATGGATATATAGTTGGTTCAAGAGGTAGCGTTGGTTCATCATTTGTGGCAAATATGACTGGTATTACTGAGGTTAATTCGCTTCCGCCACATTACAGATGCCCAAATTGTAAATATTCAGATTTTACAGACTATGGTTATTTGTGTGGATTTGATTTACCAGATAAGGATTGCCCAAAATGCGGACATAAATTAGTTAAAGACGGAATAGACATACCATTTGAGACATTCCTAGGATTTAATGGGGATAAAGAGCCAGATATAGACTTAAACTTCTCAGGTGAATATCAAGCAAAAGCACACAAATATACAGAAGTAATATTTGGTAAAGGAACAACTTTTAAAGCAGGTACAGTAGGTACTGTTGCAGATAAAACAGCATATGGTTATGTGAAAAAATATTACGAGGAGAGAGGAATACCTGTAAATAATGCCGAAGTTTTAAGATTAGCACAAGGATGTACTGGAATAAAAAGAACAACAGGTCAGCACCCTGGTGGAATTATAGTTGTTCCAAAAGGAAGAGAAATATATGAATTTACACCTGTGCAACATCCAGCAGATGACCCTAATTCAGATATTATTACAACACACTTTGATTACCATTCAATAGACCAAAACTTGTTAAAACTAGATATATTAGGACATGATGATCCTACAATGATAAGAATGTTATTTGACCTAACAGGAAAAGACCCAACAAAAGTACCATTAGATGATAAAGAAACAATGTCAATATTTTCTTCTACAAAAGCTTTAGGTGTTACTCCAGAACAAATACATTCAGAAGTGGGGTCATATGGTATACCTGAGTTTGGAACAAAATTTGTTAGAGGAATGTTAGTTGATACAAGACCTACTACATTTGATGAACTAATACGTATTTCTGGTTTATCACATGGTACAGATGTGTGGCTTGGAAATGCACAAACATTAATAGAAGAAGGAACTGTAACTTTGCAAGATGCTATATGCTGTAGAGATGATATTATGATTTATTTAATAAAGATGGGATTAGACCCTAACAAATCATTTAAAATAATGGAAACAGTACGTAAAGGTAAAGCATTAAAAGACCCAGAAAAATGGGAAGGATTTAAGGCTGCAATGAAAGAAAAAGACGTTCCAGATTGGTATGTAAAATCTTGTGAAAAAATAAAATACATGTTCCCAAAAGCACATGCTGCAGCATATGTAACAAACGCATTTAGAATAGCATGGTTTAAAGTGCATGAGCCAAAAGCATACTATACGGCATATTTTACTATTAGAGCAGATGAATTTGATAGTGATATTATGTGTCATGGGGAAGAACGAGTAAAAAATAAAATGAAAGAAATAGACTTAGCAGGGAATAGTGCAACAACAAAGGATAAAAATATGTATGCAATATTGGAATTAGTTATGGAAATGTATGAAAGAGGAATAAATTTCTTACCAATAGATTTATATAAATCACATTCAACAAAATTTAGGATAGAAGAAGATGGTATAAGACCTCCACTTAATAGTATACCTGGACTTGGAACTGTTGCAGCAGAAGGAATAGAAGAAGCAAAAAAAGAAGGTAAGTTTATGTCTATAGATGACTTAAAAATACGCTCAAAAGTAGGAAAATCTGTGGTAGAGCTATTAGAAAAAGCTGGATGCTTAAAAGGTATGAGTCAAAGCAATCAAATGAGTTTATTTGGATAATGAATTTTATAATTAATTATAGAAAAAACATAGAATACAGCATAAAAATAAAAGTAATTTTAAATTTTATGCTGTATTTTTTTATGTAATGTACAATAATTGATAAGTTTACAATAATTATAATTGCCTTTTTATGTAAAATGTGATATAATTCCAATGAATTTGATACGGGGAGTTATTAGAATTATATGAAAAGTAAAACTACAGAACAACTAACAAAAGATTTAGAAAACATAATAAAAGCTTTATATAAAAACGAAGATATGGAAACCGTAAGAAAAATTGTTGAGAAGGTATTATCACAAACAGAAATGGACAGAGACGATTCAGAAAAGGAACCTGATAATTCCAAAAAAGCGAGAATATTAGGACTCTTGAAAGAGCTAAAAGGTCAAGGAGAAGTTAAAGATGAATGTCAATGTTCTCTATCATATGTTTCTATTATAGCAAGGGAAAATAAAATATATTCAAAAAGAAGAGTAACAATATTAATAAAAAATGGAGAATCTCCAGAACAAATAGCACAAGAGGGAAATGTTAATTTAGATGCAGTTGTAAAACTAAAAGAAGAATTAGATAAAGCTAAAGAAAATGATGGTAAAAGTAGTAAAGAAGAGAAAGGAAAAGACTTAAAATCTGCAAAAGTAATAGAACTTGCGAAAGACTTAATAGAAGATGGCGAAATAGCAGAAAAAGTTCAATGTACAAAATCATATTCTTGTCATGTAAGAAGTAAAGAGAAAATATACTCAAAACAAAAAGTTTCGAAAATGTTAGCAGATGGAATATCAGCAGAAGATATAGCATTAGAAGGAAATGTTAATCTAGATGCTGTTATTAAATTATCTGAGCAACTAAAAGAAAAAAAGAAAGGGAAACCTGAAAAGAAAGGATATTCTTTAGTTCCAAATGAAATAGCCAATATGGCGGCTAAATTAATACCTCCAAAAGATATTGAAGTCGCAACATATACTAGCTTATCTAATGTATACTCGGTTATGAGAAGTAGAGGAATATATTCAATAAGAAAGGTAACAGAGTTAATACAATTAGGAAAAAGTCCAGAAGAGATTGCACAAGAAGGAAATGTAAATTTAGATGCGGTTGTAAAACTAAAAGAAGAATTGGATAAACGACAAGAAAGCAAGGAAAAAGATGGTGAAAGTACTAAAAATAGTAAAAGTAATAAAGAAGAAAAAGATTTAAAATCTATAAAAATAATAGAACTTGCGAAAAACTTAATAGAAGATAAAGAAATAGCAGAAAAAGTTCAATGTGCAAGAACATATTCCGCATGGGTAAGAAGTAAAGAGAAAATATATGCAAAGCGAAAAGTGTTGGAAATGTTAGCGGATGGGATACCAGCAGAAGATATAGCCAAAGAAGGAAATGTTAATATAGATGCAGTTATTAAATTAAAAGATGAACTTGAAGAATCAAAGAAAAATCAGGATAGTAATAGACATGGGGCTATATATGGAAGAAGAAAAATAATAGCTTTAATTCAAGAAGGTAAGACAAATGAAGAGATAGCATATATGGGAAATGTAAGTGAAGAAAGAGTTGCCGCTATAAGAGAACAGTTACAGCAAGAATCGCATGATATACAACAGCAAGAAAAAGGAAAAAACGATAGTGGAATAGGTGCTAAAAGCGTTCAAGGAGAAAGTGTAAGAAAATTGCCAAAACAATATAGCAATACTACTAAAAATGATACTAAGAATGCTACAATATTGAGAATGGCATACCAGATTAAGAGCGTAGAAAAAATAGTATCTGCTTTAGGAGTTTCAGAATATACAATAAGGAATCAGTTAAGAGCAGCAGGTATTTATACAAGGGAACAAGTAATTGCTTTAATAAGAGCAGGAGAAAAAACAGATGAGGAAATAGCCGAAGAATCTTCAACAGATGTTAATGAGGTTAAGGCTATACGCGGGAAAATGCTAGAGTTATCTAGAAGATTAGAAAAAGATAAAAACTTAAAAAGAGCATTAGAAATGTTACAAGAAGGTAGTTATTCAATTAGTACTATAAAAATGCAGACTAAGAAGAAGAGGGAAGAATTAGAAATTTTAAGCGAATTGTTTGTAGAGTCAAAGGAGAAAGCTATTTCTCCAGAAAAAAGAAGAGTAGAGTTTAAAATAGAAATGATGCAACTAACATCTTCTGTAAAATCAGGGATCATTGATACAAGAGTCTCGAGAGAGGTAAATGATGGAAGAATACAAAAAATATTATATAAATATCATGAATTGTTAACACCTGAAGATTATGCATGTATGGCATATGCTTATACAAGAAACGGAGATTATGTTAGAGCAATAGAATTAGCAGAAGAACACTTAGGTTTAGAGACACCGTCTTTAAATGGACTAAAGGAAAAGATACAAGATGTATTAGGTGTAGGAAAGGAAGAAAGAACAAGTGAAGAACTATTAAGTTCTAAAGTAGTATCTCAATATATAAAGCCAAAAACAGGTAATGTAGGCGGAGACGATGGAGAACATTCAGGAAGGTAAGAAAAAACAAAAAAAGGAAGAGAGGAACATATGAGTATAGAAGAAATATTTTCAATTAAAAATATAATTATTTATTTAGTTATAATTAATCTAATAGCTTTTTTGGCAATGTGGTTAGATAAAAGAAAAGCTGAGAAAGGCAAATGGAGAATTCCAGAGAATTCTTTGCTATTGTTAGTTCTATTAGGTGGTGGAATTGGTGGAATTATCGGTATGTATACATTTAGACATAAAACTAAAAAGCCAAAGTTTTATATAGGTTTTCCACTTATATTAATATGTGAAATACTATTAGCAATATTTATTTTTATTTAGATTATAAAATAAGCAAAATAAATCTGAAAAATATATGTTTATTCAATTGTAAACATATATTTTTTTATAATATTTTTTATGAAAATACTCAAAAGGAATTAATTTCCAATTACATAATATAATAATTGGTTTTCATAAAACATAATCAATAATATCTGTGGAAAAGTGTAAAAATAAAGTGCCTATTTTCAGTTATTCACAGAGTTATCCACACTTTCCACAACCCAATAAAAAATGAATTTGTAAACTAATAACAACAAATGTGTAATAATTATTTCCAGTTTGTAAATTCTTTGTAATAATTGTATAAAAACTTTGTCGCAGTTTGAGGCTTTATAAAATAAAAAAATGTATAATAAAATATTTTGTCGGACACATTATTACAAATAAGTTACACACATTTTTACACATATGCTAAAAAATAAAATATGGTTGTGGATAACTATTTATTTTCTTGACAATAAATAAAAATTGTAGTAGTATATATAATATTAATAAAGTGCGATGAAAAAGAAAAAATATAGTTAACTTGTGCAAAAGAGAGTTGGATTAGGTGCAAGCCAACCATAAGAGCTATATGGGGAGCTTTGGAGCATTAAAAAATAAAGAGGATAAATTTTATTTATCAATTAGGGTGGAACCGCGGAATATAACTTTCGTCCCTAGCTATTAAATTAGCTAGTGTCGAAAGTTTTTTGTATTTTAAAATTAATTTACTATTATGAATAAATAGTAAATAATTAAAGTAAAAAACTTTTGACACAGCAAGAAATAGGAGGTTTTATTATGGAAAAATTAACAATGGACAAAATTGTAGGACTATGTAAAAGCAGAGGATATGTTTATCCAGGCTCAGAGATTTATGGAGGATTAGCCAACACATGGGATTATGGACCTTTAGGAGTAGAACTTAAAAATAACATAAAAAAAGCATGGATGAAAAAGTTTGTACAAGAAAGTAAATATAATGTAGGGTTAGATGCTGCTATATTAATGAATCCTGAAGTATGGGTTGCATCAGGTCATGTTGGAAACTTTTCAGACCCATTAATAGACTGTAAAGAATGTAAAACTAGACACAGAGCAGATAAATTAATAGAGGAATGGGCACATGAACAAGGAAAGGATATGATTGCAGATGGTATGAGCGATGAGCAATTAATTAGCTTCATAAAAGAAAATCATATAGCTTGTCCAAATTGTGGAAAAGAAAATTTTACAGATATTCGTAAATTTAATTTAATGTTTAAGACATTTCAAGGTGTTACAGAAGACAGCAAGTCAGAAATATATTTAAGACCAGAAACAGCACAAGGAATATTTGTTAATTTTAAAAATGTCATGCGTACAACAAGAAGAAAATTACCAATGGGTATTGCACAAATAGGTAAAGCGTTTAGAAATGAAATAACACCAGGAAACTTTACTTTTAGAACACGTGAATTTGAGCAAATGGAATTGGAATTTTTCTGTAAACCAGGAACAGATTTAGAATGGCACAAATATTGGAAAGACTTCTGTGAGAATTGGCTACTAAGTTTAGGAATGAAAAAAGAAAATATAAGATTAAGAGACCACTCACCAGAAGAATTATCACATTATAGTAATGGAACAACAGACATAGAATTTACATTCCCATTTGGATGGGGAGAATTATGGGGAATAGCAGATAGAACAGACTATGACCTAAAACAACATATGGAACATTCAAAAGAAGACATGACTTATTTAGACCCAGAAACAAATGAAAAATATATCCCATACTGTATAGAACCATCTCTTGGATGCGATAGAGTGGCACTAGCATTTTTATGTAATGCCTATGATGAAGAAGAAATTGCAGAAGGAGATACAAGAATTGTCTTACATTTACACCCAGCTTTAGCACCATACAAGGTTGCTGTACTTCCACTTTCTAAGAAATTAAGCGAAAAAGCAGAAGAAGTATATTCTAACTTGTCAAAGAAATTTATGTGTGACTATGATGAAGCAGGAAGCATAGGAAAACGTTATAGAAGAGAAGACGAAATTGGTACACCATATTGCGTAACAATAGATTTTGATACATTAGAAGACAATTGTGTAACAATTAGAGATAGAGACACAATGGAACAAGTTAGAGTAAAAATAGATGAACTAGAAAATTGGATTCAAGAAAAGGTAGAATTTTAAAAACATAAAAATTATATATACATGAAAATAGAATATAAAGTAAAAGAATAGTTTTAGGAAATTATCCCAAGAGCAATCACGGGGTAATTTTTTATGCAAGTTATATTAGATAACAATATTTTTGTAATAATATTGTAATAAAAATGTAAACGTAATTTAAAATAAAAAGAATTCAAAATCTCACATTGAGATGTTATAATTATAATAAATAAAGAATTAATATAAAGGAAGATGATTACATATGAAAAAAGTATATAAGACAACTGAAAATAAAGTAAAAGAATGTATAGATAAAAATCGGAATAACACTAATAGCATTAGTTGTAACAATTGTAGTGTTATTAATATTAGCAGGAATAACAATTTCGTTGGTCTTCGGTCAAAATGGGGTAATAAACAAAGCACAAGAAGCAAATGAAAAAACAAAAATAGAACAAGTAAGAGAGCAGCTAGAACTAGCAAAGGGACCAGAATATATAGAAGGAAATGGAAAATATAATC
>CABVAF010000008.1 GCA_902496295.1 uncultured Clostridium sp. | reverse complement strand
CAGACTCGTGCCTTACCACTTGGCTATGTCGCCATATTTTTATTATTTAATTTGTTTATAAATTATATGTATCTACATTTAAATTAATGTCAGTCCTAATAAAATATTTTCTGTTAAAATATACAAATGAATTGTAAAATAATAAAAAAATGGAGCAGGTAACGAGAATCGAACTCGTAACTAATCCTTGGCAAGGATTCATTTTACCACTAAACTATACCTGCAACTATTATGTATAATTTTAATTTTATATAAATATGTTTCACTTAAAAAAATTATATTTAATTAAAATGACAATTAATATAATAGCAAAAATGTTTAAAAAAGTCAATACTTAAGATAGAAGAATTTATAAGAATACTATTACAATAATTAAGAAATAAAGAATAGAAGAATTTAAATAAAAATATTACGAAAATGCTTGACAAGCTACGGAAAATAAGGTATTATATTAAAAGTATGTTTATAATATGCGAAATTTAAAATTACGCATAAGGGGAACGTAAAAACATGTTTTTGTATAAAAAATTGTAATATAAATTAATAATAAAAAGGTAGTTGGTATTTATGTTAACATACCAGCAACCTTTTTATTGCTACTTTTAATATCGATTATGTAAATTTATAAAGAAGAGGAATTTCTTTATTATTGCTACGGAATTAAAGGTTTGGGGAGCAGTAAATTAATAATTCGGTAAACCAATTTTAAAGATAAGAGGGACTTCTTTTAAATCCATATATATTTTAATTCTGCTTTAATATTTTGTAGGGGTGATTTTTTTGGTAAAAGAAATTAAGCATGAAAAATGCTCACGTAAAACTTTTTCAAAAATCGGTGATTCAATCGATATACCAAATCTTATTAAAGTTCAAAAAGATTCATATGACTGGTTTATTCAAGAAGGTCTTGGCGAAGTATTAAGAGATATTTCTCCTATAGTAGACTATTCTGGAAACTTAGTTTTAGAATTTCTAGACTACTACATGGAAGAAAAAACAAAATATACTGAGGAAGAAGCAAAAGAAAGAGATGCTACATATGCAACAAGGCTACATGTAAAAGTAAGACTTATAAATCGCGAAACAGGTGAAATAAAAGAGCAAGAAATATATCTTGGAGACTTTCCTGTTATGACAGAGAGTGGAACTTTTATTATAAATGGTGCAGAAAGAGTTGTAGTAAGCCAGTTAGTTCGTTCACCTGGATGCTATTATGCAACAGAGTTCGACAAATCAGGAAAGAGAATTTATACATCTACAGTTATGCCAATAAGAGGAGCATGGCTAGAATATGAAACAGACGGTAATGACATATTCTATGCAAGAGTAGACAGAACAAGAAAAATACCTGTTACTACTTTGCTAAGAGCTCTTGGAATTGTTACAGATGAACAAATTCTAGAATTGTTTGGCGATGAAGAAAAAATAAAAGCAACACTTCAAAAAGATCCAATAAAGACACAAGATGAAGCATTAATTGAAATATATAAAAAATTAAGACCAGGAGAACTTCCTACAGCAGATGCTGCTAGAAATTTATTCAATGGTTTATTATTCGACCCTAGAAGATACGACCTAGCAAAAGTTGGTAGATACAAATTTAATAAAAAATTGAGCTTAGCTTCAAGAATTACTGGAAAAATTGCTTTTGAAGATGTAGCAGACCCAGAAACAGGAGAAGTCTTAATAGAAAAAGACAACATGATAACAGAAGATGCTGCTATAGCAATACAAAATACTGGAATAAATGTTGTAAACGTGAATGTAGATGGTAAAAAAGTTGTTGTAATAGGAAATGGAACTGTAAATATCCACAGCATGTTACCAGATGTAGATTTAAGTGACTTACATATTAAAGAAATGGTAAATTATGAAGTATTAAAATCTATCATAGATACAACAGAAAAAGAAAAACTACATGACACAATTAAAGAAAGAATAGACGAGTTAATTCCAAAGCATGTTACAACAGAAGATATTATTGGTTCAATTAGTTACTTACTAAATATAGACCATGGAATAGGAAATGTTGATGACATAGACCACTTAGGAAATCGTCGTATTCGTTGCGTTGGAGAATTATTACAAAATCAATTTAGAATTGGTTTAACAAGATTAGAAAGAGTGGTTCGTGAAAGAATGACATTACAAGATTTAGACATAGTAACACCACAATCACTAATCAATACAAAACCAATAAGTTCTTCAATAAGAGAATTCTTTGGAAGTTCACAATTATCACAATTTATGGATCAAACAAACCCACTTTCAGAGTTAACACATAAAAGAAGAATTTCAGCATTAGGACCTGGAGGTCTTTCTAGAGAAAGAGCTGGTTTCGAGGTAAGAGATATTCACTATACACACTATGGTAGACTATGCCCAATAGAATCACCAGAAGGACCAAACGTAGGACTTATCTCAGCATTATCATCATTTGCTATAATTAATGAATATGGATTTATAGAAACACCATATAGAAAAATAGATCATGAAACTGGAAAAGTAACAGATATTATAGATTACATGCCAGCAGATGAAGAAGACAAATATATTATAGCTCAAGCGTCAGAACCAGTTGGAAAAGACGGGAAATTTGTTAATGAAAGAATAAGAGTAAGACATCAAGCAGATATAACAGTTGTAGACAGAGATAGAGTTGATTATATGGACGTATCTCCAAAACAATTAGTTTCTGTTGGTGCAGCAATGATACCATTCTTAGAGCATGACGATGCAAAACGTTCTTTAATGGGTACGAACATGCAACGTCAAGCAGTTCCACTATTAAGACCAGAATCTCCAATAGTTGGAACAGGTATGGAATATAGAGCAGCAAAAGACTCAGGAATTACAGTTGTAGCTAAAGAAGATGGAACAGTAGAAAAAGTAACTGCTGACGAAATAAAAATAAAGAACAAAAAAGGCGATGTTACAACATATAAATTAAGAAAATTCAAGAGAACAAATGGTGGAACATGTATTAACCAAAAACCTGTAGTTGTTACAGGAGAAAAGGTTAAAGAAGGCGACTTAATTGCTGATGGACCTTCTACAGATAAAGGAGAAATGGCTCTTGGAAGAAACGTATTAATAGCATTTACAACTTGGGAAGGTTACAACTATGAGGATGCTGTATTAATTAGTGAAAGACTAGTAAAAGAAGATGTTTACACATCAATACACATAGAAGAATATGATTGCGAATGTCGTGATACAAAATTAGGACCAGAAGAAATAACAAGAGACATTCCAAACATTTCAGACGATGGATTAAAAGACCTAGATGAAAATGGAATTATACGTATAGGTGCAGAAGTAAGACCAGGAGATATCTTAGTTGGTAAAGTTACTCCAAAAGGAGAAACAGAACTTACAGCAGAAGAAAGATTACTTCGTGCAATATTTGGTGAAAAAGCAAGAGAAGTTAGAGACACATCACTTCGTGTACCACATGGAGAATCTGGAACAATAGTAGATGTAAAAGTATTTACAAGAGAAAATTCAGATGAATTAGGACCTGGTGTAAACCAAGTAATTAGATGTTATATTGCTCAAAAGAGAAAAATCTCTGTTGGTGATAAAATGTCAGGACGTCATGGTAACAAGGGTGTTATTTCAAGAATATTACCAGAAGAGGATATGCCATTCTTACCAGATGGTACACCAGTAGACATAGTATTAAACCCATTAGGAGTTCCTTCTCGTATGAACTTAGGTCAAGTTTTGGAAGTACACTTAGGAATGGCTGCAAAAGCACTTGGTTGGAAAGTTGCAACACCAGTATTCGATGGTGCCACAGATACAGAAATAGAAGATTTACTAGAAGAAGCAGGACTTAGAAGAGATGGCAAGACTGTAGTATATGATGGTAGAACAGGAGAGCCATTTGACCATCCAATTACAGTTGGAGTAATGTACATGTTAAAACTACATCACTTAGTAGACGACAAGATACATGCTCGTTCAACTGGACCATACTCACTAGTTACACAACAACCTCTAGGTGGTAAAGCACAATTCGGAGGACAACGTTTCGGAGAGATGGAAGTTTGGGCATTAGAAGCATATGGTGCAGCATATACATTACAAGAAATGTTAACTGTAAAATCAGATGATGTTGTTGGAAGAGTAAAAACATATGAGTCTATTGTTAAAGGCGAAAACGTACCAGAACCAGGAGTTCCAGAAGGATTTAAAGTATTAATTAAAGAACTTCAATCACTTGGCTTAGATGTTCGTCTATACTCAGAAGATAACCAAGAGTTAGAACTAAAAGAAAATATTGAAGACGGAATAGACTTTAATATAGATGAACATAGAAATGATGGAGTAGTTGATGAAAGTGAGTTAGACGGATATACAGAAGATGATGCCGTTATGCCAGATGAAGATGATAGTGATGCATTATTTGAAGATTTGGACGAGGATGCAGACGACTTATTAATGGAAGATGATAGCGACTTAGCAGAAGATAACTTACTAGACGAACAAGATTTATATGATGATATTGATGAATAAAATAATTAAATAGCCTTTATTATGATAGCTATATAAAAACAAAATGGAATTGTACAGCGGTGTAAATTATATAGCTGATCATAATAAAAAACTTAAGTAGTAAAGAAAAGGGTAATCTTTACAAAAAATAAGATTAATAGGGGGCTAAATAGTGGAAGAGCTACAAAATTTTAATAAATTAAAAATTGGATTAGCATCAGATGAAAAAGTAAGAGAATGGTCACATGGAGAAGTAAAAAAACCAGAGACTATTAACTATAGAACACTAAAACCAGAAAAAGATGGTCTATTTTGCGAAAGAATATTTGGACCAACTAAAGACTGGGAATGTCATTGTGGTAAATATAAAAGAGTAAGATATAAAGGAATAGTTTGTGACAGATGTGGTGTTGAAGTTACAAAGGCAAAAGTAAGAAGAGAAAGAATGGGACATATAGAACTTGCCGCACCAGTTGCACATATTTGGTATTTTAAAGGAATTCCAAGTAGAATTGGTTTAATGTTAGATATTTCACCAAGAAGTCTAGAAAAAGTTATATATTTTGCTTCATATCTTGTTATAGATAAAGGATCAACAGGGCTAATTAAAGGTCAAGTTTTATCTGAAAAAGAATATCATGAAGCAGAAGAAAAATATGGCAAAGGTTCTTTCAAAGCTCAAATGGGAGCAGAAGCTGTTGGAAAGCTATTAGAAGAAATAGACTTAGAAAAGTTAGCTACAAAATTAAAGAAAGAATTAGAGAAGGCTAGTGAGCAAAAGAAAGCAAAGCTAGTAAAAAGATTGGATACAGTAGAATCATTTAGACTATCTGGAAATAGACCAGAATGGATGGTTATGAATGTAGTTCCAGTAATACCACCAGATTTAAGACCAATGGTTCAATTAGATGGTGGAAGATTTGCTACATCAGACTTAAATGACTTATATAGAAGAGTAATAAACAGAAACAATCGTTTAAAAAGATTATTAGAATTAGGAGCACCAGAGATAATTGTAAGAAATGAAAAAAGAATGTTACAAGAATCTGTAGATGCCCTAATAGATAATGGAAGACGTGGAAGACCTGTTACAGGAGCTGGTAATAGAGCATTAAAATCTTTATCAGACTTGTTAAAAGGAAAACAAGGTAGATTCCGTCAAAACCTACTTGGAAAACGTGTTGACTATTCTGGACGTTCTGTTATAGTTGTCGGACCAGAACTTAAAATATATCAATGTGGTGTTCCAAAAGAAATGGCAGTAGAGCTATTTAAACCATTTGTTATGAAAGAATTAGTTGGACGTGGAATAGCGCATAATATTAAAAATGCTAAAAGAATGGTTGAAAGATTAAAACCAGAGGTATGGGACATACTAGAAGATGTTATAAAAGATCATCCAGTATTATTAAACCGTGCTCCAACATTACATAGACTTGGTATTCAAGCATTTGAACCAGTTTTAGTAGAGGGTAGAGCTATAAAACTTCACCCATTAGTTTGTACAGCATTCAATGCTGACTTCGACGGTGACCAAATGGCTATACATTTACCATTATCACCAGAAGCACAAGCAGAAGCAAGATATTTAATGCTTTCTGTTAACAACCTTTTAAAACCTCAAGATGGTAAACCAGTTACAGTACCTACACAAGATATGATTTTAGGTGCTTACTACTTAACAATGATAATAGAGGGAGAAAAAGGAGAAGGCAATTACTATTCTTCTAAAGAAGAAGCCGTTATTGCATATGAAAATAAAGAACTAGGAATGCATGCGAAAATTCATGTGAGAATGTATAGAGAAATAGATGGAGAAGTTAAGAGTAAGACAGTTGAAACAACTGTTGGAAGACTTATTTATAATGAAGGTATACCACAAGACTTAGGATTTGTAGATAGAGAAAATCCAGAAACAGCATTTGAACCAGAATTAAACTTCACAGTATCTAAGAAAAACTTAGGTAAAATAATTGAGAAATGCATTAATAAACATGGATTAAGCGAAGCAGCAGTTTTATTAGACTATATAAAAGCAACAGGATTTAAATACTCAACAACAGGAGCTATTACAGTTTCAGTTGATGATGTTAAAGTTCCACCTGCTAAAAAAGACATATTAGCAGCAGCTAACGAAGAAGTAAACAATGTATTAAAACAATATAAACGTGGTTTAATTACAGAAGATGAAAGATATCAATCTGTAATTAACATATGGGAAAAAGCTACAGACAAAGTTACTAATGCAATGAAAGATAACTTTGATGACTTAAACCCAGTTTACATGATGTCACAATCTGGAGCCAGAGGTAACATAAACCAATTAAGACAAATCGCAGGTATGCGTGGACTTATGGCAAGCACAACTGGTAAAACAGTAGAAATTCCTATCACTTCATCATTCAGAGAGGGATTAGATGCGCTAGAATACTTTATTTCTGCACACGGTGCTAGAAAAGGTTTAGCAGATACAGCTTTAAGAACGGCAGACTCTGGATACTTAACAAGAAGATTAGTAGATGTTTCTCAAGACATTATTGTTAGAGAAAAAGACTGTGGAACAACAGAAGGAATAGAAATATTTGACATTAAAGATGGAAATCAAATTATAGAAGGTCTACATGAAAGACTAGTAGGTAGATATCCTCTAAAAGATATTAAAGATCCTACTACAAAAGAACTTATAGTAGACAAAGATACAATGATTACAGACGCTATAGCAGAAAAAATAGTTGCAGCAGGAATAGACACAGTACAAGTACGTTCTGTAATAGGATGTAGAACAAAACATGGTGTATGTAGTAAATGCTATGGTATGGGATTAGCTACAAGACAAGAAGTAAATATAGGAGAAGCAGTTGGTATAATTGCAGCACAATCTATTGGTGAGCCTGGTACACAGCTTACAATGAGAACTATCCACTCTGGTGGTGTTGCAGGTGTTGCAGATATTACACAAGGTCTTCCTAGAGTTGAGGAGCTATTTGAAGCTAGAAAACCAAAGGGATTAGCTATAATTTCTGAAATAGATGGTAAAGTTTCAATAGCAGACGACAAAAAGAAGAAAGAAGTTACAGTACAATCTAAAGATGATGCAAAAACATATACAATACCATTTGGAGCTAAACTAAAAGTAAAAGACGGAGACAAAATCTCTGCAGGTAAACCAATTACAGAAGGTTCAATCAATCCAAACGAAATATTAGCAATAAATGGAACAGAAGGCGTATATGAATACTTAGTACAAGAAGTTCAAAAAGTATATAGAAACCAAGGTGTTGACATCAACGACAAGCATATTGAAGTTATTGCAAGACAAATGCTTAAGAAAGTAAGAGTAGAAGATAATGGAGACACAAGTATGTTTGCAGGCTCACTAGTAGATGTACACGACTTTGAAGATGAAAACGAAAAAGTTGTTGCAGAAGGTGGAAGACCAGCAACATGCAAGAGAGTATTACTTGGTATTACAAAAGCATCACTTGCTACAGAAAGCTTCCTATCAGCAGCATCATTCCAAGAGACAACAAGAGTACTTACAGAAGCAGCTGTAAAAGGCAAAACAGACGAATTAATAGGCTTAAAAGAAAACGTTATCATAGGTAAATTAATTCCAGCCGGAACAGGAATGAAACAATATAGAAATGTACATATAAGTACAGAACAAGTTGAAGAAGCTGGAAATTAGGGACAGGTCATTTTTTCTGAATTTCAGAAATTGGGGACAGGTCACGATTTCCCAAAAAGCAAGCAAGACAAAGAATAAGCAAGAATAAAAGAGCTATTATATAGATAATTATATAATAGCTCTTTGTAATATCCCATAGCCATTGAAAAAAATTGAATTTTGTGTTATACTATTAAGGAATTTGTAAAAAGGAGAATTATATGTCCAGTAGCAATAAAAAAATATTTGATAGATTAGTTTCAAGGACAAAAATATATTTAGTAATAATATTAATTTTATTAATATTATTATGTATAGGTGATATAAGGTTTATTATACCATCAATTATTATTTATGCCTTAATAATAGCATATACTTTATGGAGTGACAAAAAAAGAAAATCTGAGTTGTCAAACCACATAAAAGATTTAACTTTAAGTGGAGATAAAGCCGCAAAAACAACCTTAATAAACTCTCCATTTCCATTAATTATTGCAGAAACAAACGGTAATGTAATATGGAAAAGTAGTACATTTGTTAACGAATTTATAAATGTAGATATAAATACAAAATTATCAGATTTATTAAGAGAAATAAAACTAGAAATAGAAAATAACGAAGAAGATGAAAAACATCTTATAAATAAGACCATAGAAATTGGAAACAAAACTTACAAAGCCTATGGAAAATATACAGATTCTAAAAATGAATACATGGTAACACTATATTTTATAGACAATACAGAACTAGTAAAATTAAGAAAAAAATGTGAAGATTCTAACATATATATCGGAATATTAATGATTGACAATTATGAAGAAATAATTCAAAGGATTGACAATCAGGATAAACCTCAAATTATTGCAGAAATTGAAAAACGTATATATACATGGGTAAGTAATTTTAATGGTTTGGCAGTAAAGTCAGACAGAGATACATTTGTATGTATTTTAGAGAAAAAATACGTAAAACTTATGAAAGACTGTAAGTTTAATATACTAGATGAAATAAAAGAATTAGACAACAACAATGCATTTCAATTTACTTTAAGTATAGCTGTTTCAAATGAAGGATATAACAACTATGAAAAATATAAATCAGCTCAGGCTACACTAGATATAGCATTAGGACGTGGAGGAGACCAAGCAGTTCTTAGAGAAGATGAAAAATATACTTTCTTTGGGGGAAGAACCCAAGAGTTAGAAAAACGTACAAAAGTAAAAGCAAGGATCGTATCACATGCCTTAAGAGAACTAATATTAGAGTCGAAAGATGTAATGATAATGGGACATACAAATGGGGATATTGACTCGATTGGTTCAAGTATTGGTATATATAGGTTGGCAACAGATTTAGGGAAACCTGCATATATAGTAAATACATCATATGGATTAAGCTTAGCAAGTTTTATAGAAGCTTTAGGAGAAGAGGAAGGCTATAAAAATGTAATTATTAATAAAAACGAATCTATGGCTAAAATTTCTCCAGAAACATTGTTGGTAATAGTAGATACAGATAAAAGGACATATGTTGATGTACCAGAATTACTAAAAGAAACAAGTAAAATAGTAATTATAGACCATCACAGAAGAAGCACGGACTTTATAGATGACGCTATGTTAACATTCCATGAAGTATATGCTTCATCAGCAGCAGAACTTGTAACAGAAATTATAGAATATTCAGAAGTTGATGTTAAACTTACAGAGTTTGAAGCGGAAGCACTATATGCAGGAATAATGATGGATACTAAAAATTTTACGTTCAAAACAGGTGTTAGAACATTTGAAGCAGCGGCATACTTAAGAAAATGTGGAGTTGACATTATAACAGTAAAAAAATGGTTTCAAAGTGATTTAGAAACATACAATAAAATTTCAAGAATTGTTGCTAAAGCAGAAATAACAAATGACACAATAGCAATAGCTGTTTGTGACGAACAAGATAAAGACATAAATATTATTTGTGCAAAAGCAGCAGATGAATTGTTAACAATTAGTAATGTAACAGCATCATTTGTTATAGGAAACAATGGAGATAAAATTTATATAAGTGGTAGATCAATAGGAGATATAAATGTTCAATTAATACTAGAAAAACTTGGTGGCGGAGGTCATATAACACTAGCCGGAGCACAAGTTGAAGGAATGACAATAGAAGAAGTAAAACAAGAGCTTATAAATAGAATTAATGAATACTTTAGTGAAATTTTAAGTTAATTTTATTTTAAATTATAATTATTACAATTAAATAAAATATATATAATTCATTTATGATGGGCAGACTACACTAGTAAGCGTCAAATAAGTTCATTATATATAATTTATTTATAAAATAAGGAGGCGCAAGATGAAGGTTATTTTATTAGAGAATATTAAAGGTGTTGGAAAAAAAGACGAAATAATTAATGCAAGTGATGGATATGCAAGAAACTTTTTATTTCCAAAAAAGCTAGCACTAGAAGCAAATAATGAAAATTTAGCAAAATTAAAAGCAAGACAAGCATCTAATGATTATAGAAAAGACGTAGAAAAACAAGAAGCTATAAAAATGGCAGAAAAGCTAAAAGGTATATTGTTAAAAATAAAAGTAAAAGCTGGTGAAAATGGCAAAATATTTGGAGGAGTTACATCTAAAGAAATTTCTGACGAGTTAAAAAAACAATACAACTTTGATATAGACAAAAAGAAAATAGACGTAAAAGATACAATAAAAACATTAGGGACTATAACAGTAAATATAAGATTATATGAAGGGGTTATAGGAAACTTAAAAATTGATGTAATTAGTGCATAAAAGTGCATCAATTATAAAGAGTTTGCAAACTAAGAAAGGGAAGAGTTGCAATGGAGCTAGGAAAAATACCACCAAACGATGTAGAAGCAGAGCAAGCTGTAATTGGTAGTATGCTTACAGACAAAGAAGCTGTTTCAGCTGCTATTGAAGTATTAAAACCAGAAGACTTTTACAGAGAAGATAACCGTACAATATTTGAAGCGGTATTAAGTTTATATGGTAGAAGTGAACCAATAGACATTATTACACTAAAGTCAGAATTGTCTTCAATGGGAAAGTTTGAAGCAGTTGGAGGGCTTGAATACATAGCAGAATTACCAGACAAAGTTCCAACTACAGCAAACGTAGAGCAATATATAAAAATTGTAGAAGAAAAATCTGTACTTAGAAATTTAATAAAAACAGCAAACGAGATAATAACTCTAGGATATGACCAAACACAAGAAGTTGATGGAATTATAGATGGTGCAGAGAAAAAAATATTTGAAGTAATGCAAAAGAAAAACCAAAAGGGATATACTCCAATTAAAGATATATTAGTAGAAACGTTTACAGAACTTGAGCAATTATATAACCAAAAACAACGTATTACAGGTATACCAACAGGCTTTTCAGACTTAGACTTAAGAACATCAGGTCTTCACAATTCAGATTTAATATTGGTTGCGGCAAGACCAGCTATGGGAAAATCTGCATTTGCATTAAATATTGCAACAAATGCAGCGGTAAGAGCGAAAGTACCAGTAGCCATATTTAGCTTAGAGATGTCTAAAGAGCAAATGACAAGCAGAATTTTATGTAGTGAAGCAATGGTAGATAGTAATAAAGTAAGAACCGGTAAAATAGACGATGAAGAATGGGGCAAGCTTGCAGCAGCATCAGGAGAACTTTCAGAGGCAAGTATTTTTATAGATGATACACCAGGTATTTCAATAATGGAAATACGAGCAAAATGCAGAAAAATGAAAATAGAAAAAAATATTGGATTAGTTGTTATAGACTACTTACAATTGGTACAAGGAAGTGGAAAAAGAGGAAGTAGCCGTGAGCAAGAGATAGCAGAAATTAGTAGGTCTTTAAAAATTTTGGCTAAAGAGATAAATGTACCAGTCATTGCACTTTCTCAGTTATCAAGAGCTCCAGAACAAAGACCAGACCATAGACCTATGCTTTCAGACCTTCGTGAGTCTGGTTCAATAGAGCAAGATGCCGATATTGTTATGTTTTTATATAGAGATGACTATTATAACGAAGAAAGTGAAAAGAAAAATATTGCAGAAGTAATTCTTGCAAAACATAGAGCAGGTTCAACAGGAACAGTAGAACTACTATGGCTTGGAAATTACACAAAATTTGCTAATATAGATAAATATAGAGAAGGATGAGGCATAGATTTATAATTGCCTCACTTTTAATTTAAAGTTATTAACAAACACTTAAGAAATGTGGATAACTATAAGTTAAATTTAAAATAATTGAAGTTAAAAATATATTTATATAATACAGTAAAAAAGAAGAAATAGTAAGTAAAAAATAACAAATGGTATAATTTATAAATAAAAATAAGAAGGAAATAAAATTGGAAGATAAAGTTTTAGAAACAATAAAAAAATATAATTTAATAAACAATAATGATAAAATTGTAGTCGCAGTATCTGGAGGTCCAGATTCAATGTGCCTTTTAAATATTCTTAAAAATTTAAAAGAAAAATTTAATATTCAATTATTTGTAGCACACGTAAACCATATGATTAGGGAAGAAGCAGATTCAGAGACTGAGTATGTAAAAAAATACTGTGAGCAAAATAATATAGAATGTTTTATAAAAAAAGCAAATGTGCTTGAAATGGCAAAAGAACAAAAAAAAGGTACAGAAGAAATGGGAAGAATAGTAAGATATGACTTCTTTGATTATGTTGCAAACAAAGTATCCGCAAATAAAATTGCAATTGCACATACTGAAAATGATAATGCAGAAACAGTATTAATGAACTTAATGAGAGGTGCAAGTATAGAGGGACTAAAAGGAATAGAACCAATAAGAGAAAAGTTTATAAGACCATTAATAGAATGCAATAGAGAAGAGATAGAAATGTACTGCAAAGTAAATAACTTAGATCCAAAATTCGACAAAACTAACCAAGACAATACATATACAAGGAACAAAATAAGAAATTTACTAATTCCATTTATAAAGAAAGAATTTAATCCAAATATTATAGAAGCTCTAAATAGATTAGCAGATTTAGCGAGACAAGATTCAGCATATTTTAATAAAGCTGTGCAAGAAGAATATAACAATTTACTTATTGAAGAAAATATAGAAGAAAAAAGAATGGAAAATACAGAAGATAATGAAATTAGCATAAAAAATATAAATGAAGAAAAAAATAGCAAAAAAGAAATAGTACTAGATTTAAAAAAATTTAATAAACTGGAATATGTAATAAAATCTAGGGTATTATTATATACTATAAATAGAATTTTAGGGACAACAAAAGGTATAGAAAAGACAAATGTAGAAGATATGATAAAACTATGCGAAAAAAATATTGGAAATAAATATCTAATTCCAAATAAAAATGTAAAAATATTTGTAAAAAAAGGGAAAATTTTTTTAAGTAAGCTATAATAACCTTCCGTAGGAAAATATTGATTTAACTAGGGTTTGAGAATAAAAAAGTACAAAAAATACTTGAAAAGCAAAAAAAACTATGATATATTGCATTGTGTTATATTTATGATATTTAAGTAGGAGGAGTTTAGTTTTGAAAAATGGAATAAAAACATTAGCTATGTGGCTAATCATTGGAATTATACTAATTGTATTAATTTCTTCAATATTAAACAATACAGACAACAAATTAGCATATTCTGAATTGATAAGTAAAATAGAAGCGGGAGAAGTAAAAGAAATAGAGTTATCATATGATGGTACTACAGCAATGGTAGCATTAACAAATGATAATATTCCAAAAGAAGTAAATATACCAAGTGTAGATAATTTAATGACATCACTAGATGAAAGCATGAAAGCAGGAACAATAACTGTTTCAGAAGAATCACAATCTATATTTATGGTAATATTACAATTATTAACACCATTTGGAATATTAATAATATTCTTCATATTCTGGTTCTTATTAATGGGTGGAATTAACCAAGGTGGAGCTGGTGGAAGTAAAACAATGTCTTTCGGTAAAAGCAAAGCCAGAATGATAAATCCAGGAGAAAAAGGAAGAGTTACATTTGGAGATGTAGCAGGAGTAGATGAAGAAAAAGAAGAATTAGAAGAAATAGTAGAATTTTTAAAGAGCCCAAAGAAATTTACAGATATGGGAGCAAGAATACCTAAAGGAGTACTATTAGTTGGTCAACCAGGTACTGGTAAAACCCTTTTAGCAAAAGCAGTAGCAGGAGAAGCAGGAGTACCATTCTTCTTTATAAGTGGTTCTGACTTCGTGGAAATGTTCGTAGGTGTTGGTGCCTCACGTGTTAGAGACTTATTTGATGAAGCTAAAAAGAAAGCTCCATGTATTATATTTATAGACGAAATTGATGCAGTAGGACGTCAAAGAGGAGCAGGACTTGGTGGAGGACATGACGAAAGAGAGCAAACATTAAACCAATTACTAGTTGAAATGGACGGATTTACAGCAAATGAAGGTGTTATAGTATTAGCAGCAACAAACAGACCAGACGTATTAGATAAAGCATTATTAAGACCAGGAAGATTTGATAGACAAATAGTAGTATCAAATCCAGATGTAAAAGCAAGAGAGCAAATACTAGAAGTTCATAGTAGAAAGAAAAAATTAGCTCCAGATGTAGACTTAAAAACTATAGCAAAAAATACTTCAGGTTTTTCAGGAGCAGACTTAGAAAATGTATTAAATGAAGCTGCACTATTAGCAGCAAGAAGAAATTTAAACCAAATTACAATGGCTGAAGTAGAAGATGCTATGGTTAAAGTTACAATGGGACCAGAAAAGAGAACAAGAGTTAGAAGTGATAAAGAGCAAAAATTGGTAGCATACCATGAAGCTGGTCATGCAGTAGTAAGTAGATTTTTACCAACTCAAGATCCTGTACACGAAATATCTATTATACCAAGAGGAATGGCTGGAGGATATACTATGTATAGACCTACAGAAGATAAAAACTTTATGTCTAGAACAGAAATGCTAGAAACAATAATATCATTACTTGGAGGAAGAGCATCAGAGCAATTAATTTTAGATGATATATCAACAGGAGCAAGCAACGATATAGAAAGAGCAACAAAAATAGCTAGAGATATGGTAACAAAATATGGTATGAGTGCAAGAATAGGAACAATTACATTAGGTGCAAATCAAGAAGAAGTATTCTTAGGAAGAGATATAGCACATGCTAAAGAATACTCAGAAGAAACAGCAGCAATAATAGATGAAGAAGTAAAAAATATAATAGATGCTTGCTACCAAAAAGCAACAGAACTACTAAGTGCAAATGAAGATAAATTACACAAAGTAGCAGGAGTGCTATTAGAAAAAGAAAAAATTGGAGGAGACGAGTTCGACGAAATATTTAAAAACTAGGAATTCAAGAATAAGTTTACCTTTAAATAAAATAGTAATTCACCAATATGTACTAAGGAATTACTGCTAAATAAAAAAATTCTAATATAATTAATTATATTAGAATTTTTTTTATAAACTAATGTTATTATTAATGGTATGTTTATTATTAATATAAAAACACTTACTGTTCTTGCAATGTTACTGTAATTACACTTCCTTCTTCAACAGATGTGCCGTTTATAGGGTCTTGAGTAAGTATTACTCCAGAAGAACCTTTTATATCTATATTAAGATTCTTTTCTCTTAACAATTGCTTAGCTTGTGATAAAGTTTTCATTTTTAAATCTGGTACTGTCACAGATACTTTAGTTTCATCTTCAGAAGTATATAATTTAATTATAGAATCCTTTATTAAGCTGGTTCCCTTTTTAGGAACTTGTTCTGTTATAATTTCTTCATCAGAGCCATCTGTACTTACTTTAAATCCAGCTTCTTCTAATATTTTTTTAGCTTCACCAATAGTCTTATTTGTAACATCTGGTAAAGTTATTTTTTCAGTATTTGCTGAGTATGTGCTGTCTGTAGGAACTTGCATATAAGGTAGAACTTCATTTAATATTTGACCTGCTATTGGACCTGCAACAAAAGTACCATCATTGTTAGCACCTTCAGGACCATAAATAGTTACTAAAACAACTAATTGTGGACTTTCTACAGGAGAAATTGCAGCAAATGAAGCTACATTACCTTCTTCTTCAGCCCCTGGAGATGGTTCAGAAGTACCAGTTTTTCCTGCTATTGAATATCCTTTAACTTGAGCATATCTTCCAGTACCATCTGTTACAACAGATTCTAGCATATCAAGCATTTTTTCAGATGTTTCTTTAGAAATAACTTGTCTAACAGTTACAGGTTCAATTGTTTGAACAGCTCCTGTAGAAGTATCTGTAATTTCTTTTACTATTCTAGGTTGCATTAAATTTCCGCCATTTGCTACAGCTGATATTGCTGTAATCATTTGAATAGGAGTAATATTGAATCTTTGGCCAAATGACATTGTAGCAAGCTCTACAGGACCTACATCACTTAAATTCCAGAAGTTACTTGAAGCCTCGCCAACACTTGCGAAATTTGTTTTATCAAAAAAACCAAAAGCATCATAATAATTATATAAAGTTTTTGCTCCAACTTGCTGACCAATTTGCATAAATGCGGCATTACAAGATTTTTGCAGAGCCTGTCTTAGAGTTAAATTACCATGTACGGCACCATGTGAACAACTAATATTAATACCAGAAACATTATACACTCCAGTACATTTATAACTATTAGCTGTATCTGTAGTTGCTAAATCTTCTTCTAAAGCTACAGCAGATGTGATAATTTTAAATACAGATCCAGGTTCATATGTATCTGAGATAGCTCTGTTTTTATATAAGGAATATAATGTATTTGCTTGAGCGTCACTACTTAGTTTACTCCACTCTTTAGAATCTATATGGGTAGGGGTATATGGGTCATTTAAGTTATAGTCAGGATATGTTGCCATTGCTAAAATGTCTCCGTTGTTTGGGTCCATAATTATTACATTTCCACCTCTACTGGCTTCATTCTCTATACAACCCTGTTTTAAATACTTTTCTGCAATGGATTGAATGTTAGCATCTATTGTAAGAGTTAAATCACTACCATTTTGTGGAGCTATATAAGTTTGATTTTCGTCTGGAATAAGACCACTAACTGCATCTGTAGATGTAACTATTCTTCCGTCTGTACCAGTAAGAGTACTATTCCAATAATATTCTAGGCCCTCACTACCTTGGTTATCGTCATTGCAAAATCCAATTAAGCTTGAAGCTAAATTATTGTAAGGATAATATCTCTTTGTGTCTTCGTCTATGTTAATACCAGCATAAACTTCTTCTTTTTCCATCCACTCTTTTAGCCTGTCTATTTTATCTTTTTCTACTTTTTTTGCAATTACAACAAAAGAACTGTCAGAAGAAATTTTATTTAAAGTATCTTCATATTCTAATTCAAAAATATCGGATAAACTTTGGGCAATTTTTTCTCTATAAGCTTTTGTTTTAAATTCATCTACATTTCCATCTTCATCTTTTTGAATAAAGCTTTTAGGGTTAACATTAACTGTGTCTACTTGTGCACTTATAGCAAGAGTTTTTCCTGTTGAGTCATATATAGTACCTCTTTTAGGTGTAAGTACTTCACTTTTTACTAATTGGTCATACATCTTTTCTTTTAAAAAAGCGCCTTCTACAAATTGTAACCAGCCAATACGAAATATTATAATTAAAAATACAATAATAACGGCAATTAAAATACCTCTTAGCCTTTTATTAGGAGAAGCCGTTTTTATTTTTTTACTCTTTGGTTTATGCATTAAATCCTCCATTAAAATTTAAATATAATAAAATAAATCAAGTAAAATAATTTTACTTGATTTATTTTATTATATTAAGTTACAAAAATCAATAAAAATAGACTAAAATTCACATAAGATATAAATTCACAACTTCTAATAAAATGTGAATTATTTGACTTCTCTACACTTTACAACAAGTCTTTGAGTTCCATAATTAGCACAAGTAATTAGAGTTAATTCTTTTCTGCCATTTGTAAGTTGTGATGTACACCTTGTATCTGTTGGCTCAACTATATATTTATCATATACTTGATACTGTATAGTTCTACCATTGTTGTCTTTCATATATACTTTATCTCCACCATTTAGTTTATGTAGATTTCCAAAAAAAGCATCATTTCTATAATTATGACCTACTATACAATAATTTCCTATTTCATTAGGGTTTGGTCCCCAATATTTATTTAAAGATACTTTTAAAAGCTCTTCTGATGTTTCCGATAATACAGGATATTCAATATTTAGTTTAGGGATTGATAAAATAGCATCTGTTGTATAAGTTTTCCCACTTGATGCAGTATATGTTTTGGCATTTACGTCATCATGCAAATTTTCATCTGCTACTTCTTGAACTGTATCATCTAAGACTAAAACCATAACATCATCTTCTGCTTGTGTTTTTATAGTATTATCTATATTGGCTAATATTTCTTGAGATACTTCTTCAGATTTATCTCTATCATATGCTCCATAAATATAAAAGGAAGATAAAAGGCATATTAAAAGAATAGATAGACAGAATTCTATCTTGTATAATCTCTTTTTTCTTTTCAAATCAGGTGTAACATAAACTTTTTCTGTTACAAGAATTTGATTCATACTTTTCTCCCTTCATACAAATATACATATACAATAATATTATAACATAGCAAATGTTTTTTTTGAAGTACCAATTACAATTTTTTTCTTAAAAATATATTAATTTTTAGGAAAATGTATCAGCATATTTATAAAGCATTACTTAAATTTGCAAACTGTTCTAAACTTAATTCTTCACCTCTTACTTTTTCATCCAAACCTAAACTTTTTAACAAATCTATAGCTTCTAATTTACTTTTTACAATGCCACCATTAACCAAGCCATTAGTTAATGTTTTTCTTCTTTGCATAAAACTTGCTTTTATAACATTAAAAAATAGCTTTTCGTCTTTTACATCTACAGGAGGAACACTTCTAATATTTAATTTTATAACTTCAGAATCTACTTCTGGCGAAGGAATAAAAGAAGTATTTGGGACTAAAGTTACCTTTTCTGGTTCTGCATAATAATAGATACTATATGTAATAGCTCCAGATAACTTGCTACCAGGAATAGCAACAATTCTTTCTGCAACTTCTTTTTGTATCATAATTGTTATACTATCAATGTTAAGTCTATTTTCCAATAATTTCATTATTATTGGAGTTGTAATATAATAAGGCAAATTTGCAACAACTTTTACATGTTTAAAAGTGCTGTTATTCAATATAAGTTCTGGTAAATTTACCTTTAGAACATCATCATTAATTAGTTCAAAATTGTCGTACAATAAAAATCTATCATTTAGAATTTTTACCATTCTATCATCTAATTCGATTGCAATTACCTTTCCAGCTTTTTCTAATAGCATTGATGTTAATGTACCTAAGCCTGGACCTATTTCTATAACCATGTCATCTTTAGAAAGATTAGCAGAATCCACTATTTGGCTTATTGCATTAGAATCTACTAAAAAATTTTGACCTAATTTTTTATTGGCTGTTAAGTTATATTTTTTCATTAAAAATTTAGTTTCTTCATAAACATTGCTCATATTTTTACTAATAACTCTAAAATTAGAGTAACCTTTCTTATATTTTATATTTAACAAATCTATTAAACTTGCATCGCAGTAATATTATAGCATATAGTAACAAAAAAATAAATACATCATAAAATATTACAAAGTATATATGGGAGGATAATTATGGCAAGAATATTAGTATATAATAATGATACAAATAGAATGGAAACATATTATAGAGGTCTTTCAGAGGCAATGCCATATAATGCAAATAGAACATTAACTGTAAGGGAATTTAGAGGATCGAGCGGTAGTAACGTACTATGGACAGAAAAAAGGGTAATGCAGGCATGGAATAGCCAAAGATATATATTTGGTGCTCCAATACCTGTTGGTTTTGCATTTAAAAGACCATATGAAGGTGGTCATGGAAATCAAAGCCAACATTATGCAGGAACAGCATTTGACGTTGCACAGACTTTACCTAATAGTGAAAGAAATAGATTAAGAACATCTGCTATAAATTCCGGAATATGGAGCTATGTTGAACCAGCAGAGTTAACTCCAACTTGGGTACATTTTGATAAAAGAAGGGGAACGCCTGCATGTAGCACAGGAGGTTATCCACTTATTAGACAAGGAAGTAGAGGAGCATATGTATGCATTGCACAAGATAATTTAAATACATTGGGATATAGAACAGGTGGGTTGGACGGCGTTTTTGGAACACAAACAAGAAATGCTACAATCCAGTATCAAAGAAAAGTTGGATTAGCAGCAGATGGAATTATAGGATGCAACACATGGAGGTCATTACAAGAATCAGTAGTAGGAACAGGAAGAACATCAACTACAATTAATGAATGAAATAAAATCTGAAGTGTTTTCATATTTTCTTAAAATATGAAAACACTTCAGATTTTATAATGAAAAATTTTATTTATAATGTAAGCAAATTATACTTTTCTTTTTCTTCGTCTAATTTCTGTTACTATACCAACTATTTTCACAGGCAAATTTTCTATTTGCTCGTTAGTATATGATAAAGGAGTGTAATTTGAATTTAATGGTTGTAATATAATTCCATTTTCATTTTTAAAAACTCTTTTAAAAGTACCATCATTACCGTTCACCATTACAACGCAGTCATCTCCGCTTTCACAATCATCAGACTTTTCTAATATTAAAGTATCACCATCTAGATAATCGGGTTCCATAGAGTTACCTTTTACTCTAAGACCAAAGAACTGTTTTCCGCCTCTCAACATGTCTTCAGAAATTTCTTCTGTATCGATTATATCTTCTATGCATTCCATAGGAATACCAGCAGGAATGGAACCATATACAAAAACTACGGCTGAATTAGTAGAATATTTATAATAAGGTATTATGTTTTCTGAAACAACAAGTTTATCTACATTATCAGAATTATTGTCATTAATATTATAATAAAAATCTTTAGCATTGTTTTCGTCTTGTATCAAATCAATGTAGCCTGCTTTTTCATATAAATCCAAATAATTAATATTATATAACTGAGCTAAATTTCTTAATAAGGCAGGAGTAACATTTCTCTTACCATTTTCTATCATATTAAGATGAGTATAGGATATGTTAGTTAATTTATCTACTTCTCTTAATGAAAATTTTTTTGTTTCGCGTATTTCTTTTAAATACTTACCTAAATCTTGTTTTGAAAGCATAGGAATTACCTCCATATATTTTATATTATATCATAAGTGTTCACAGAAGTAAAACTTTTTTAAGAAAATATTTAAAAAATGTTGACAAAGATGAAACAAAATAATACAATGTTCACAAAAGAATAACGAGAAGGGGGATAAAATTGATAGTTGTTAAGAATCCACAAGTTTTAAAAGAAATATTAAAAAATGAAAAAAGGCAAATAAAATTAACAAAAGAAGAACTTGGATGTTCCGAAAAATACTTAAGTTCAATAATTACAGGAACTAGAAATCCTAGTGAGAAAATAGCAATAAAAATATGTGAACTAACAGGAAGGAAATTTGATGATATTTTTTTTATAAGGAATGTTCACAAAAAGATAACAGAATAAAAAATCTAATTTATATATTTAATGGAGGTGGAAAAATGATTAGAAGACAGAAAATATATCGAAAAATAGGGCGATTTATATGTGAAGGATTAGCAATAATAGGTTTAGATGCAATTTTTATTGGAATGTTAGCAATTTATTTAATGAAATAGTGAAAGGAGAGTGTCATATGTCAAAATATGAGAAGGACAGGAAATACTACTGGTTACAGTTGAAAGAAGATTTTTTTGATGAAGATGCTATAAGTTGGATAGAGGAACAGGAAAATGGAGAGAAGTATTCGTTGTTTTATTTAAAACTTTGTTTAAAATCTTTAAAAAGTAAAGGAATATTAATTAGACAAGTTGGAAATATGCTTGTTCCATATGATAGAAAAAAATTGGCTGAAGTTACAAGAACTAATATAGACACAGTAACGATTGCAATGAGATTACTTGAACAAATAGGTTTAATAAAAATATTAGAGAATGGAGAAATATATTTAACTCAAGTACAAAATTTAATAGGTGCTAAAAGTATAGGTGCATTTAAAAAAGAGCAACAAAGATTGTTAGCAGAAAAAAAGAAATTGGACAATTGTCCACCTTCATGTCCACCAGAAATAGATATAGAAAAAGAACTAAATATAGAAATAGATAATAAAAATAATATGGTTGATTTTTATAACAAAAATATAGGAATGATAACAAATTTTATTTTTGATGATATGAATTTTTATTTAAGCAAGCGGAATAGAAGAAAATTTGATAGTTGAAGCTATGAAAAAAGCCGTTAGCAATAATGCACGAAATTGGAATTATACATCTGCAATATTAAAAGATTGCTTGAATAAAAACATAAAAACAATAGAACAATTTGAAGCAAGTCAATTAGAATTTAAAAATAAAAAGAATAATGAATATTCAAGTCAAAAAAATGAGAAAGAAAAGAGAATGGCAAAAATAAAAATTTTGGAGGAGAGTCAAACAAATGAAGATTCCTGAGTTTATAGAAGAAACAGAGAAAATAGAAAAATTCTTCTCAAAAGAATTAGATGAATATCAAAGGCAAATTTGGTATAGAGAATTAAAAGTTATAAACGTAAATAGATACAAACAAATAATTATGCAAGTATTCAGAAAGTGTAAATTTATGCCAAAACTGGCGGATATATTAGAGATTAACGATATTTTACCATATATACAAAACACAGACAAACAGAATAAAACCACCAAATGTCAACAATGTAAAGGATTAGGAATTATATTGGAAAAAAGAATATTAAATAATGGGGTACAAGAAATAGAATATACATATGCATTGAGATGTAATTGCTTAAATGGGATTAGATTTGTATATGATGGAAGTAAAATAGATGATAACAAACACAGAAGCAAGTTTTATATAAAAGAGAAAATTTAGTAAATTATTGAAATAAAACAAAAGGAGGTAAGAAATGACAAGAGATGACTTAAAGAATTATAGAAATAATCAAATATGGATAGATGGGAGAATAGAATACTTAGAGAGTTATAGAAATAACATAAATAAGCTATCATCTGTTTATTATAACACACCTAAACGGGAGTAGAAAAATAGAAGATACTGAAGCTGATAAATTGGCAAATTTAATGGATATGACAAATGATTTATTAAAAAAGATAAAGGAAGAAGATAGTAAACAAATAAAAATTTTGGAACAACTTGATAGAGTAAAACAACCATATAAATTATTATTAGAAAAAGTATATATACAAGGGAAAAATTTATTGGAGGCATCTGAGGAAATGAACTACACATACGAATATGTAAGAAAAATGAATGTATTAGCATTAAATGAATTTGATAAAGTAAATAAAAAAATATGATGTCACAAAAAGCTACTGAAAAGAACAGTTAAATTATGATTTAATTATAATGGAAAAAGAAATTAAGTTAGTAAAGATATAAAAATGAAAGGAGAAAAAAATGATACATGAATTTAATACAAAAGATATGGTAGACATTTTATGCAAGGATTTATCTACTATCCAGGATAAGGAAGGCGTGAATACAGCTATATCATTAACAATATCTGATACAAATATTACATTTCCATGCCGCATTATAGATGCGCCAATAGAAATTATAAATACTACAGATAGAGCTATTCCTATATTGAAAACATTTCAAGTAAATATTGAACATTGGAATTCAGAACCAAAAAAATGTATAGAAATGGCTTGTAATACAGATAGAAAACTACAGTTAAGGAATTTTGTTAGAATTAATTCCAGTCAAATTACCTTAGATGAGGTAACAAAAAAATATAAGTTTATAACTAACTATGAAGTTCGTTATAATGCATTAACGAACTCCTTTAGTTATATAAAATAAAACAAAATAAAAAGAAGGAGGGATGAATTATGGATGGAAATACACCATATTCAACAATGTTGAGTAAATTATATTACTCTGAAACTAAGGAAGGAGAAAAAACACAAGTAGCTTATGTACAAGAAATACCAGATTTTGATCCAGCACCAGAAGGTATCGAATGGAGTGCATTAGATACAGATTATACTGGACAAGTACCAGGTAGGAGAAGTGCAGATGCAATAGCAATACCAGTATTATTTACTGAAGAACAACATGATGAGTTAAAGGCTTTAGATAAAACAAAAGACTATTATTGGTTTATACTATTGCCAGAAGAAACAGCATCTCAAACTGGTAAACCTGTATGTTTTTATTTTCAAGCCAAAGTAAGACTTGGAATGAATGCATTAGCTGTAGATGAAATGTTACAAGAAACACTAACACTATATAAGTCAACAGCAGTTGAAGAAAGTAAAGGTTTACCAACGACGGTACAATAATATTAATCATAAAGGATGCTAAAAAGCATCCTTCTTTTGAAAAGGGAGGTTATAAAAATGATATTAGAAACAAAAAATAAAAAAATAAATTTAGTATTAAGAACAAGAAAAATAGCAGATATTGCTAAAAAACTAAATGGAAAGAATTTTGAAGAAATATACTTTAAAGCAATGAATGAATTTGACATAGAAGCATTAAGTAAAATTATATATATACTAGCTGAAAGTGAAGATAAAACAAATGCATTTAAGAATAGCACAGAAGTTTATGATTTTATAGATTCTTATATGCAAGAAAATCAAAAAACGTATAAAGATATATTTATAGAAATAGCAGAGGACATTAATAAAGAAGGTTTTTTCAACAGCAAGATGACAAAGGAACAATTAAAAGAAAAGATGTCAAGTCCTTTATCATCGATGAATATGAGCGAAGTTATAAGGAGTTCAGCAGAAAAGGCGATGACAAAGGTAGCAGAGCAAGAATTTCAAAAACACAAAGTATAGAAGATATAATCAGTAACATAAAATTGGCAAATAATCTTAAAGAGTTGATATTCGCATTGGAGCCATTAGCATATTATTTTAATATGAAACCAAATGAATTTTGGGAATGCGAGTATAGAAACTTAAATATATTTCTACAAATAAATATGATAAGGATATTAGATGATTTTAAAATGCAAATAATGCTACAAGAGGCAGTAACAGATAAACTAATAAAAGCGGACAGCATGAGTAAAAGACCTAAAGTAGTTTCATTGAAGAAGATGTTTAATAAATTATTCGAAGAAGAGAATAAAGTACATTATCAGTCTCCAAAAGAACAAATGGAGAGATTAAGAAAATTAAAATAAATATTGCATATTTTGTAAAATAATGGTATTATGTGGTTGGAGGGGATTAATATGGAAATTCAACCCAAAGGAGTATTTATTTTTTTAGCAATTATGTTAGCAATAGTACTAATATTAAATTTGTTATTAAGTATAGCTATGCCATTTTTGTTAATAGCAGAAATTATTTTTGCTATTTGTGAATATTTTACAATAAAAAAGATAATAAATATAAACAAACAAATATTATATAAAGAAAAAATAGAGAATAATTTATTAAGAAATGGATATAAAAAAATATATGATAACTTATTTATAGACGAAAGTAGAGAAATACTTAATATATATGGAAAAGATTATGGATTTAGCCAAATAGTAGATTGTGAATTAGTACAAAATAATATTACCATGCATAGTAAATTAGGAAATTCAAATAATTTATCAATTGAAACAAAGCATTGTAACGAATTATACTTAAATATAACAGTAGATTCTTTTAAAAAACCTAACATTAAATTAAATGTTAGAGGATTAGGTATATTAAATACAGATGGAGAAAGATATAAAAATGTAATAAGTAAAGCAAATGAAATATTGTCATTATTCAAGTTGATTATTTCTAAAAACAATGCAAATTATGTTGAGGATGGAACTATAACCAAAATAGAGCATAAGTACACAGAAGAAAGCAATATACAGAAATTAGAAGAATTATCAAAATTACATAAGAATGGAGTATTAACAGATTATGAATATAGTATAAAAAAACAAGAATTACTTGAAAAAATAAAGTAAATAGCAATGCAGTGTGTTTCTATTTTAGCATCAGTATAAATTACTGGTGCTTTTATTATGATTGAAAAGAGGTGAGAAAATATGGCAGAGGAGAAGATAGACAATATTGTAAAAACTAATGTTGAAAAATTACAAACACAATTGAAAAAAATAGTACCGTATCTAAATAAGTATATAAAGCTACTAAAAGATAGTTTAAATAATATAGTAATTAAAGGTATAGTTCCAAAAATCCAACAGGCGGTACAACAAGTAAAACAAAAAGTAGGAGAGGTAAGAAACACAGATGTAGACAAACAACTACAATTACAATTCGATGAAACGATGGAAAACGCATGGAACTACAATAGTAATGGAGATGCTATGGTACAGAATTTAGCGAATGCATTTAATAATTTATTAACAGCCATAAATAATGTAATTCAAAATCCACAGTTCCAAGAATGGTTAAATAATTGTTCTGATAAATTTAGAATAATATCTGAAAAAATTGCTAGTATAAATTGGCAACCATTAATTAATTCTTTAACACAAATAGGAACTTCAATAGGAACGTTGGTAATAGATATTTTAAGTGGATTAGTTGGTATATTTAAATGGTTAGCTGAAAACCCGATGGTAGCAGAAATATTGTTAGCTATTGCAGTTGCAATAGGAGTAGTTAGTACAGCTATTGTAGTAATCTCAACAGCTTATGAAGTTTGGACAACTGTAACAACAGCTCTAACACTAGCATCTAGTATTTTAGGAATAAGTATGAGTGGGTTAATTATAATTATTGTATTAATAATAGCAGTAATAGCATTAGTAGTTTGGGCAATAATGAATTGGAATACAGTTACTCAAGCATTATCTAATACTTGGGAATGGATAAAACAAAAAGCACAAGAGATATGGAATACAATAGCTGAGTTTTTTACAAATTTATGGAATTCTATTTGTGAAATAGCGATGACAGTATGGAATGTAATAAAAGAGTTTTTTATATCAATTTGGACAGGCATTTCAGAATTTTTTGGCAATATCTGGAATGGAATAAAAAACGTTGCAATGTCAGTATGGAATGCTATAACCACTACAATAAGTAATTTAATAAATGGCATAAAAAACACTATTTCAAATGTTTTAAATGGCATAAGTGCAATATGGAGTAATATTTGGAATGGTATCAAAAATGTGATAACAAGTGTCTGGAATGGAATATGGGGAATAATAAAAGCCGTAATAAACAACATATTAAGTGGAATTGAGGGATTTGTAAACGGCGTAATAAGAGGAATAAATTGGGTACTAAGTGGAATAAGCAAAATAGCAAGTGCAGTAGGAAGTTTAATAGGCTTAGATCCAATTAACCTACAGATTAGTACGATTTCATTACCGCGTTTAGCTAAAGGTGCTGTACTAAGAGTACCAACGATAGCAGAAATGGCTGAATATCCAGGAGCGAGTACAAACCCTGAAATTATAACACCACAGAATATAATGGAAGAAACGTTTAATAGGGTATTATCAAGATACCAAAATAATGATAATAATCAACCAATATACTTAACAGTAAATGTTGGAAATACAAAATTAGGACAGATATTATTAGAGGATTTAAGAAATAAAAAACGAAGGACAGGAAAAGGAATAGAAGCTTTAATAGGAGGGTAAAGTATGTTATGGAAAGTAGATGGAGTCGTACAAAAAACTCCAAGTTCATATAAAGATAATATAGAAGACACAGACAATGATAGTTATACAAGTAAGATAACAGGAGCATTAATAGATAATCCAATAGCAATAGGAATGTTAAACATTGACATGGAGTGGGAATTACTGACAGAGGAGGAAGCAGAGCAATTATTACAACTGACATATAGAAATCCTCTTATAGTTACTGTTAAGTGTCCATCTGTACAAGGGGGAATGCTAGAAAATGCTAAGTTTAGAGTAAGCAAAAGAACAAGCGAAATGTATCAAACAGGAAATGATGAAGACCCTTCCAAAAGTTTATGGAAGGTGTCTTTTAATTTAATGCAAAAAGAATTAACAGAACAACAAAAACAAACTGTAATAAAAGCAGGAGGTTAGAAAATGTATAGTACAAGTCAAAAGTGGAAAGAAAATATATATAAAAATGTACAAAGTGTATTAAATATTTATATAGATAATGAACTTATAAATCCAGATTATATTCTAGATTTTAAAGTAGGACAAACATTATTTGATGATGAAGAGTTAATAATCGGAAGCGTAAGTAGTAAATATATAGAATTCAAAATATACAAAGATAAAATGCCTAATAATATGAAAACTGTCAAGGTAGAATATGGAATACTAATAAATAATGCTTTAACAGTAGCAGAAGTAAATGCAATGCTTGTTGGAACATTAAATGGAATAAAAGTAAAAAGTTTAACAAAATCTGATAGCAGTTTTGAAATGATACCAATTGGTATTTTTAACATAGATGATTGGACAGACAATGATGACAATACATTAACAATAAAATGTATCGATAATATGTCAAAATTTGAATTTAATTATGATGGTAGTAAATTAAAATATCCAGTGACATTATTAACAGTATTACAAGATATATGTTCAAAAGCAGGAGTAGAATTACGGCTCTACTTCTTTTATTAATTCTAATGTAAAAATATCTACATATGACAATACAGTAACAGCAAGAGAATATTTGAGCTATATAGCTGAAAGTGCAGGTGGATTTGCATTTATAGGTAGAGATGGAAAGTTATATATAAGAACAATATATCAAGATGAACAAGAAATCCCACTTGAACTATTTGGAGATTACAAATGGGGAGATAAATGTACTATTACTAAAGTTAGTTATGAAAATGGAGCTGAAAGTTTTAAGTTTGGAAATGACACAGGAAACAATTTATGGTTAAACCAAGATAATATGTATATTGTAGAAGAAAATCAAGTAGAAGACATATATATCCAAGTAAAAGACTTAGAAGCACATAGCTTTGAAGGTAGAGTAATAATAGATCCAGCTTTAGATGTAGGCGATAAACTAATAATAGATGGAAAGTCCGTAATCTATCAAGGAGAAGCGGATTTTCAAACTAGATTTATAGCAGAAATAAATAGCAAAATTTCAATTAAGCAAAAACAAGAAACAACAGTAAGAAAGCAAAGCCAAAAAAATGTTAATAGAAGAGTACAAAGTACAATAGATGAAATTGAAGGAAAAATAGAGCAAATAATACAAGAGACAGATGAAAATACAGAAAAGATAAGTCAACATACTCAAACTATAGACGAGATAACAGATACAGTAAGCGATACAACAGAACGTTTAAACAATGATTATAGTACAACTGAGCAAATGAATAGTGCAATAGAACAAACTGCAGGAAGCATAACAAGTAGTGTAACTGAAAGTATTGAAAATATTCAAGTTGGCGGAACAAACTTAATAGAAAATTCAGCTCCTTACAATTTGGAAAGGTGGGGCATATCAAATTCAAATAGTATTGAATTAACTTTACAAGATGAAGAGATTGCACCATATAATAAATGTTTAAGAATTAGGACATTGAACCAGCCAACCGCAGCCTGCGGAATTTACAAAACAGTAGTTCCTAAGGTTTTAGAAGAAGGAAAAGAATATTGTTTTAGTATTTGGTTGAAATCAACAGCTGCAACGAATGTAATAGTAGGTTATGCAAGAGGTGGACAAACTACTTTTAATGTAACGACAGAATGGAAGAAATTTGAATATAAATTTACTGCACTAACTCCAACAGGAACATCACATGGTTTTGCTATAAATGTACCAGCCGGAACAACAGCAGGTCGTTCAGTATATGCGCATTCAATAAAGTTAGAAGAAGGCAATAAAATTACGGCATGGAGCCCAGCACCAAGTGACGACGTTAAAGGTTCGGAAATAGGAACAAAGATAGAACAAAATGCTAAATCTGTACAAGTTGCATGGAATCAATTGTCGCAGTCAATTAAATTTGAAGGAGATAACAGCGATGCAACAATTGCTTTTTATGATGGTGATACGAAGTTTGGTGAAATGGGAGCAAATACTGTAGACGATAATAGGTACATATCATTTGCAACTTTACTTGATTATGGACAAAGTATTAGTGATGGTATGGCTTGGGGAATACAAACTACATCTGACAATAAGTTCTGGCCAATATTATTTATAAAAGACTTCTTTATGGCAAATAAAAATGCTGGAAATTTTAGTGGACAATTAGTGTTGAATTTTTGTGATTTAGTATTAGGTACAGGAGCTATTAAAGCTGAAAATGTAAGACTTGGAGTAGATGATACTGCTAAAGGAATATACTTTGAAGATACTGAGAGTGGAGATATATTAATGAGAGTATATCCAGATAGCAATATAGGATACGCTAGAATAGATATTCTAAACTCAATTAGTTTTTATAAAAACCAAGGAGAAATTAACTCATTTAAAATAGGAATAGGTGATAAATATATTATTATGTCAGATGAGGGTGACTTCCTTGTACAAAATGGAAGTTTATTACTTGGAACATCAGATACACCAGTAACGTTTTCGCTTTATTTAAAGACAACAGCGAGAATTAGAGGAGATGTTTCAATCGATGGAAAGATATATGCTGACAACATATCTTCGGATAGAAAATTAAAGAATAATATAAAAGACAGTAATATAAATGCATTAGATTTGATTAACAAAATTAAACATAGACAATTTGAAATGAAAAAAGATAAGAGACATTATAATGTTGGATATATAGCGCAAGAATTAGAAGAAATAGATAAAAACTTTGTGATAATAAGAGAGAAAGACGAAAAAGAAGATGAACAATACTATGTAAATGAATTACCGTTGCTAGCTACAGCTACAAAAGCAATACAAGAATTGAATGAGAAAGTAGAACAATTACAAAACAGAATAAATGAATTAGAGAAAAAATTAAATGAAAAGGAGAAATAACATGTCATTATTAACACATATTCTAAAATTATTAAAATGGGATACAACAGATGTTGAAGACTTAGAACAAGAATTTGATATAGATAAATCATTAAATGAAAACTGGGACAAATTAGACGATTTTGCAGAAAGAGTAGATGACGTAGTCATAGACATACAAGACAATATAGAAGATATAAAGAATAAAGATACACAACAAGATAAACTAATACAAAAGCTACAATCAAATATGATAAATGAGAGTACACAAGAAGCAACAAGCTTACATGTAACAGATGCGTCTGACTTGCCTGCTGTTTTAACAATAGAAGGAAATTATTATCAAGAGCAACAAGAAGGTACAGATAACTTAGCAGTATTGAATGAAGGTACAATAGCACAAGATGGCATAACAATTAATATTAAAGATGGTGTTGCTACTATGAGTGGAGCTAATACTAGTGACGCAACAAATTATATAGTAATAGGAACAGCTTATTTATACGCAGGGCAGACGTATTATATGAGTGCAGAAAGAAATCAAACCTCAGGAAGTTGTGGCTTTTCGTTAAAAAGAGGAACAAAAATTCCTTGGTTCACTGTAGGAGAAGAAAAAACTTACGAGTGTACAGAAACTGGAGAGTACGAAGTTCGTGTTAGTTTTGGTGTGAGTTCTGCAACGATTTCAGGAACATTTAAACTATTAGTAAGTAAGACAAGCGGAGCTAATTGGGTACAAGGAAAGAAGAGTATTCCATCTTTAGAGTATTCCTCTAAAACTAAAACAGTAGGCAGTAATATTAACTATTTTTCAGAAGATTATTATAATTATTTTTCAATAAATCAACAAGCAATGAAAGAAATAATAGAAAATGAGATAAAGGTAACAACAACTGCAAATGCTTATAGCGGTATATTTTTAAATACATCTAATACGACAATAACGGAACTATTAGATAAGTTAAAAAATAAGGATGTAACATTTAGTTTTGAAGCAAAAGCAGATACAGATATCAGCTTGGAATACGGAAAAACAGGAAATAGTAAAAAAAGTAATCTTACTAATGAATATCAAAAATTCTATGTTACATATTTAGATGTTACTAATATAGAAATATATTTTTACAATTCATCAGCAACAGTTACAAATTTTTATATCAAAAATATAAAATTAGAAGAAGGAACAGAAGCTACATCTTTTAGTCATTTTCGGAATGGGTTCATTAAAGATTACACAGCTTAATAAAAATATTTTCGATAGTCAAATGGAATTAGGAGATATAACGGCATATTCTGGAAAAAATGCTAGCAGTAGTACAAGAATTAGAAGCAAGAACTACATCTCATTATTTAACATGGAAAAATTAAGAATAGTTAGAGATGATGGCAATTCGACAGCTCTTTTAGGATTACGTTGGTATGATAAAGATAAAAATTTTTTGGGTTACTCTACGGCCAATTTAGCATCTTTAGTTGATTTAACTACTATACTCGAAAACATAATTGAAAAAGGTGCAGAATATTTTAGATTTGTAGTAGTTGATGAAACGGATTTAACAAAAAAATATGGCATAAATTTAGATAATTCTATAGAATTTGTAGAATATAAAAGACAAGAATATAATTTACCAATACAACAAGAAATGTTGGATAGTGATTATTTTGACTTAGATAACAATAAAGAAACACATAGGTTTAAAAAGAAAATTTTTGATGGAACTGAAGATTGGCAACAAAGTACTTCTGATAACTCTGTATTTTTTATAAATATAGAAGATATTACAACAGATATTAATAAGTTTAAATTAATAAGCAATCAGTATAAATATATTGGGAATATAGCATCTGTAAATTCTATTCCAAACAATAAAATTTGCGGTTTTATAGCTAATAGTACTTTACAAAAAAGAATAATATTAAGAAATAATAATTTCACAACTTTAGAAAGTTTTAAAGCGTCATTAGTAGAAAAAAATATGACTTTATATTATGTCTCATATACAGCAGCAGAATTAGACTTAACAGAAGAGCAAAAGCAAGTACTAAACGAACTAAATAATTTAGAATTATTTAAAGGTATAAACAACATATATACAGAACAAGATTTAGCACTATTACAGTTAAACTATACAGTAGATACAAAGATGTATATAGATAATAAGATGGCAAATCAAAATGCAGAGAGTGAGAGCTAGCTTATGGAGAGAAGGGATAAAGTGATGATTATAGGACTAATATTGATATTAGTCTTCATGCTAATAAATATTTTTTCCACAGTACATACAATGTATGATTACGAAGAAAGAAAACAATCAGGAAATGATAGATGGTTGCAAGTAGAGAATAGAATTTTACAGACAGAAGATAAAGTTAAGCAGTTAGAGGAGGAGATTGAAGAATGGAAGCAATAACACAAGTTGGACAACTTATTGGCACGTATGGGGTAAGCGCAGTTATAGTTATTATCTTCTTATGGGACTATATAGCAAACAAAAAGAAAAATGTAGAAAATCAAGAAACAATAAAAACTACTTTAGCAGTAGTAAAAGAAAGTACAAGTACAATATCTAACTGTTTAATCGAAATGCAACAAACTAATCTTAATACTGCAAAATCATTAGAGCTTTTACAGAAACAAATGGAAAGTACAGATAAGAAAGTAGACAAAATTTTAGAAAAAGAAGTAGATAAATGATAATTAAGTAACAATATTGTACATGCCACATACAATATAATAGGGGGAACTAAAAATGAGCAATAAAGTTTATGATGTGTTAAAATGGATAACATTAGTACTTTTACCAGCATTAACGACGTTAACTGGAGTAGTACTAAACGTTTTAAATGTAGGATTTACAGAAATAGTTTTAACGATAATGACTGCGGTAACAACATTTATGGGGACAATTTTAGGAATTTCAAATATAAGTTATTGTAAAAATAACAAGGAGGAAAAAGATAGTGGAAAACAATAGTGAAACAATAGAAGATATAGACAGACTAGGATTTACAACAGAAGTAGAAGGGGTGAGCGAAGATGGAGATAATTAAAGACATTACAAATACCAATAGAACAATTTCTAGTAATAGAAAAATAGAATATTTAGTAATGCACTATGTAGGAGCAGTATCTACAGCAAGAAATAATGCTAGTTATTTTAAAAACACCTATCGTGCAGCATCTGCCCATTATTTTGTAGATGATAACGAAATAGTGCAAGTAGTAGAAGATAAAGATATTGCATGGCATTGTGGAAACGATGTATATTATAATGGCGCTAGAAATAGCAATAGCTTAAGTATAGAGATGTGCTGCTATAAAATGGACAATGGAAACTTAAATGTTACAGAAAAAACAGAATCAAATGCAGTAGAATTAGCAAAAGAATTAATAAAGAAATATAATATTCCAATTAATAATGTAGTAAGGCATTACGATGTAACCCATAAGAATTGTCCAGCCCCTATGGTAAATAGCGAAGAAAGATGGAACGAATTTAAAAAGAAATTACAAAGCGAATCTACAGATGAAGAAGAAACAACATCAAAAGAAGACTATACAGATTATGAAAAAAGAGTAAGAAATTGGCAAGACACCATGAACCTAGATTATAATTCTAATTTAGAATTAGATGGATCATTCGGACCATTGTGCAAGGAAGAAGCATTAGAACATTATTTGTACTACAAAATGCCAACAACAAAAAATGAACATGTAAGATTAGTACAAAGAAACTTGAATAGATTAGGATATAATGTAGATGTAGATGGAAGCTATGGACCAATTATGGAAGAAACAATAAAACAATTTCAGAAGGATAATAACCTTGAAGTAGATGGTTATGTAGGAGCAGAGACTACAGAATTATTATTAAAATAAGCTAAAGCTAGGCATTAATTTGTCTAGCTTATTTTTTTTGTTTGACATATTTCGACAAATTAATAAAAAATTAATAAAATATTGAAAAAATATTTATAAATATATGCTAAAATAAAAAAAGAAAAAGAATATAAAAGGAAATGTGATATAAAATGAAAGAAAATACGAAAGACTATATAATTAAATTATTTTGGATTTTTATAATTGTTAGTATAATTGGATGTGCTGTAGAAACCGTAGTATGCATAGTACAAAAAGGTCATTTTGAAATAAGGCAAGGTGTAATATATGGACCTTTTATACCAGTTTATGGTGCAGGGGCAGTTTTATTCTATATATTAGTTCCATTAATTACAGGTGCAACCGCCGAAAATGCCAAAGAAATAAGTAATGTTAAAATATTTTTATATACAATGGTTCTAGGTGGAGTGACAGAATATTTATTTTCATATGGACAAGAACGACTATTTGGAACTATTTCATGGGATTACAGTAACATACCATTTAATATAAATGGCAGAACTAGTTTATTGCACTGCGTATATTGGGGAATAGGTGGAATAATATTTATTAAATTTTTATATCCGTATATTGAGAATTTAACAAGTAGGATAAATATGAGAAAACTTACACTTGCTACTAGTTTTTTAGCAATATTTATGATATATAACATATCAATATCAATGCTTGCAGGACAAAGACAAATGGAAAGAGTACAAAACATATCTGCAAATTCAAGATTAGATAAATACCTAGATGAAAAATATCCAGACCAGTTTATGGACAAAATTTTTTCTAACAAGAAAAATATAATAAAAACCGAAATGTAAAAAATATTTAGAAAACAATAAATAGAAATTGTGCAGTTTAATACTGCACAATTTTGCATTTATAAATAATATTAGGTATGAAAAAAATTTTAAAAATAAGGTATCTGGAAATATCTGTATTGAAAGACCAAAACACGAAACATGCTAAAAATATCACAAAATGAGAACAAAACGTTCCAGTTTTTTCTATTTTTATCACTAAAATTTGACAAAAAATATTGAAAAAATACAAAAGAAGTGATAGGATAAAAATATGCGAACTAAAT
>CABVAF010000007.1 GCA_902496295.1 uncultured Clostridium sp. | reverse complement strand
TTAGTAAATGGAGATGCAAAAACGAAGAATGTGTATACGATGGGAAGTGGAGATACGAGGCTAGCGAACTATAACGCAAATGCGAGCAAGTACGGAGATGCGGTATATGAGACCTCGAGCGGAACATATAACGCAAGTGGAGATTCGAGTTCACAGTCGTGGTACGCCGATTACTCTAGATTTCCTTACTCGACTAATCCTTTCTTCATACGCGGGGGCGGTTACAGCAATGGTTCTTATGCCGGCGTGTTCGCTTTCGACTATGCTCATGGTAATTACGGCTACAACGTTTCGTTCCGTCCGGTCTTGGTCGCACTTTAGTGTGACCACCAAATATATACCTCTAAATGGCACAGGAAGGTACTAAAAACTGTCAAAAAGACAACAAAGAGACTGCGATTATTCTAAAGTGTGACAAAATGGTTTAAAACGCAAAATAGAGCCTCGCTTCAATTTTGCTTATGGAAAACACTAATTCAAAAAAATAGCAAAATGTGGAAAAGTAATTATATAAATAATTCATAAAAGAATATATTAGAAATATAGAAAATGGTATGATAAGAAAAAATTATCATACCATTTTCTATATGTAAAATATATGAAGTCTTATTATACAAAATCTATAAAGTCTTATTTTTTTATTAACTTACTACTTTTTGTCGAAAAAAGGCATACGAATATTGTTGAAAAATATAGAAGTAGTAGATATAATAAAATATATTTCTAGTCAGAAAAATTTTTATTTACAATATGTTTTTTAGTATATTAAATAATTTAAAACAATTTTATTTTAAAAGTTAATTTCAAAAGGTTCAAAATATTTGTATCTAAATTATTTTTATCCAAAAGTTAAATCCGAAAAAAATTAAGTTTATAATTTAAAATCAGATATTTAAAGTAAAAAATGAAATTAATAATCAAAAATAATTAATATCCAATGTTATCTAAATTTATCTAAAAATTTCCCAATACATTATTTTAAATAAATTAAAAGATAAAACAAATGTAGTAATATAAGCAGTTAAAATGTAAAAAAATATATAGAATTTAAAGGGGCTAATGTTGTACATAATATTAAAATATAAGTAAAAAAGAAGTTTTTTGTCTAGTAATAAATATAGAAAAAGGAAGGAGCATGCTAATGGCAGAAAACACAACAAAAGAAGGTATAAATATGAAGGACATATTACTACCAAAAAACGACATAGTATTTCAAACACTATTTACGAGAGGGAAGGAGAGTATAACAAAATCTCTGATAGAGAACATACTAAAGATAAAAATAAATAAGATAGACTTAGATAGAAGTAAAGATTTATTAAATGATAATACAAGAGATAAAAATGGAAGACTAGATTTAAGAGCAGTAATAGATGGAAATATAGAATGTAATATAGAAGTGCAGATGGCAACACATAAGAAAATGTTAGAGAGATTTTTATATTATTGGGCGAAAATATATACAGCAAATTTAGAGACAGGAGACGAATATAAAAAACTAAGGAAAACAATAAGTATAATAATAGTAAATGAAAATATAGAGCGACTAAGAGAAATAAAGGAAGCATGCACAAAATGGAGAATAATAGAGGAAAAGTATAAAAATATGATTTTGACAGATTACTTCCAGCTAGTTATAATAGAATTATCCAAGGCAAAGAAAGAGTATGAGGAGAATAAAGAAAATGGAATGCTACAATGGATGATGTTTTTGGATAATCCAGAAGGAGTGGAGGTAGAAAAGATAATGGAAAAGAATGAAGAAATAAAAGAAGCAAAAAATGAACTAAATAGATTAAGCCAAGACGAAATCCTAAGAAGGCAATTACTAAAAGAAAAGCTATTAAGAATGGATATGAAACAAATAGAAGAAGATGCAAGAGAAGATGGATTAATAGAAGGAGAGAAAAAAGGTAAAATTGAAGGCAAAAAAGAAGAAAAAATAGAAATAGCTAAGAATTTACTTAAAGAAAATGTATCAATAGAGACTATTATAAAAGCAACAGGATTAGCAGAAACTGAGATAAAAGAAATTAAGCAAGAAATGAAAAAATAAAAATTAATATAAATAAAATGTAGCAAAAAAATAAACAAAAAGTTATATCAATACAATTACTATTTAGTAAAAATTGATATAGCTTTTTTTATTAAAAAACAGTTTTGCATAAAGTTAAAAAAATAAGAAATAATAAAAAAAGATTGGAGTGAAACATATGCAAGACAATATAAAAGAAAATATATTAAATGAATTAAAAAGAAAAGATGGAAAGAAAATAGTTATATGTCAAACAGGTTTTATATCTACAAAATTTTTAGTAAATTGCCTAAGCTACAAAATGGAATATGATATATTAACTGTACAGGATGAAAAAGAAGGAGTTTATTTAACTATAAACTTAAATCAAGTATACAAATATGAAATAAAAGATAGCAAAATTAAAATATATTTAGATAATGATACAGTAATTATTATTTCAGAAGAATAACAACTTTCTGTCTAAGAGAAAAAATACTGACAATAAAAAGAAGATATTGAGAGTATATCTTCTTTACCAATATGTAATAAATTTAATGTAACCAATATAACTTTAAACTTGGTTTATTTACACATTTTATCTAATTTTAATCTATCTTCTTCCTCTAAGTTGTTTAAGCTAAACTCAAGCAAAGTAATTATTGTCCTATTAAATGATAAATTTTTTAAGTTGGCTAAGTTTTGAACATCGTCTACAACATTTTCAGGAAGACGTAATGTTTTGCTTACGCCACTATGATTTTCTGGAATTTTTAACCTATTCATACCTACCCTCCCGCAACAATTTTATAATTTAAAATTAAACAAATATGCACCTAAAAATAGTTGCTAATTAAACGTGATATGGTAGAATGGAAGAAAATAAAAAATATAATTTTACTTTATGAAAAAAATTAGCATTAAGCAATGAATTTTTTATACCAAAATTTAATTTAGGAAGGAAGTAAAAAAATTAAAAATTTATATCAAAATTAATTTTGTTATGCTATAATGTTTTTAATTAAATAAAAGAGGAGAAAATAAAATGTTTAAAATTGATGGCAAATATGGGAATATACATGTTGATGGTATGAGCATAGATATTGATAAAATTAATATTAATGAATTGGATATGTACTTAGAAAAATTAGAAAGAAATAGAGAGCTAATTATAGAGAAGCAGAATGATTATTTATCAAAAATAATAGAGTAAATAATAAAGGAGTCAAAAGATGAACGGAAAAAAGGGAATAAAAGGATTTGCAAAAACTGCAGGTAAGTATACCTTAAAAGGCTTAGGCAAGGGAGTAGAATTAACGGGAAAAGGTGCAGTAAAAACTGTAAATGCACTGGTAAGAAATCCACAAATGCAAAAGATTGTTACAGGAGCAGGGCTACTAGCTGCAAGTGTAATGATTCCTGTAGTAGGCGTAGGCTTAATAAGTACATTAGGATTAAAATATATGGCAGATAAAACTTTATTAAAAAAGGATAAGGGAATTTTAGATGAAATTGGCGATATATTAAAAATGGGAAATACAGTAACAAGAACTGCAAGCAATAAAATATTAAGTCCAGTACTAAACAAAGCAGATAAAGGTATTGGTAAATTAGGTGAGAAGTATCAAGATAAAGTAGATAATTATTTTAGATAATTTATAGGAGAAATACTATGGATAAAATTCAAATATTTGAAAAATTGAATGAGAATATTCAAAATTTAGAAATTGTAGATAATGAAATTTCTATGTTACAATTAGCAATATATCAAAAAAATGTAGAAAATTTAGAAGAGCGCAAAATTAATGAAATAAGAGAATTTTTTGAGCAACAGTTAAAATTTTATAATCAAAAAAGTGAAAAATATGAAATAGAGATAGAAAATAATATAAGTAAATATAAAGAGCAATTGGAAAGATTAATTAATGTATATGACGATTTATATGTTAATGTGTTTAAAATAATGCAAAATGCTACTGATAACCAAAAAATTGCTATGGCTAACATAGTAACTTTAACGGAAAAACTACATAATGAAAAACTTACTGATGAAGAAATGCAAAAAGTAAAAAATGCTATACTAGCTTGTGCACAAAAGAAGTTAAACTATGCAGTTATTATTGATGAGTGCAAAGCTAGATTAAAATGGTGTATAGATAATGTACAAATAGATATAAATGAGGTATTTACAAGTAATGCATATCAATTGCAATTATATGAAGATAATATATTTTCAAAAATAATAAGAACGATTTCTAATAAAATATCGGGAAAAACTAAATTTAAAAATTTTTTGAAAAATTATGAAGACGAATATGTAAAAAATATTAAGTCTAAAAATAATATAAAAGTTTTAAATGCAGCTGCGACATTAAAAGGAATTATAAAGCAGATGAAAGAAGTAAAAGAAGCAATATTAATAAATTATAAACAAATGATGTCTAACTAAACAATTTTATAATTTAGAATGGAGAAAAAATGAGAAAAATTGTTTTTGATTTTTCAGAAATAAAACAAGAAGAAGTTTCTGCTCAAGATAATAGAAGTGGACAACCTACAGAACAAAAAGATAGTATAGAAGAAATGTTTGAATATATAAATAACATTATGGAAAATGAAAGTTATGGAGTAGGATTACATTCGACACAAGGTGAAAACATAGAAGATATTTTGGGTAATATTATGGAAAATGGACTAGAAATAGAAGAAAGAAAAAAAGTGCTTTCAACTGTTAGTTCGTTTGGCACCCATACTAAAATTGATAAAGAACATTTAAAAAAGCTAATGATGCAATATTCTTATGGAAAGCAAGGGGAAACTAAACAAAATGTAGTTGTTCTTGTGCCATCAACAATTTCAAATAGTCAAGGAAAGCAAATTTATCTAGGTTTCCCTCCATATGATACAGAATGCCATGGAAATGATTTTAGAACCTCTTGCGTTTTAGACACAGTATGCTCGCAAGAAGACTCGAAAGGAAAAGTTCCAGCTGAATTTATATTGGGGTATTATACTAGTAGTAATGATGGCGTAAGTTTTATAAGAAATCCAAATTACTATAAATTTTTATCAGAAGAACAAAAAGATGAATTCTTTAAAGTTATTGAAGGCAAATTACATGGAAAGTATAAAGATATAAGTGATGCAGTAGTATCTGGGGATATACAAACATTAGAAAAAATGAGTAAAAAAGAGCAACAGGAAATTTCGGATAAAATAAAAGCAGGAATAAGAAGTAATATTTTAGAAAGAGGAGTTAATAGCCAATTGGCAGAAAGCTTAAGTAGAAGTTCTGTTCAAATAAAACAAGATGACTCCGCAACGCAAGCATTAGGATATGTTGAAAGAAAAAGAGATGAAAAGCAGCAGGCAACACAAATAACAGGAAATAAAAAAAGAAGAATATTGTTAGAATCATATAGAGATGTAAAACTATCAGATTTAAACAGAGCTAAAGAAACATTAAGAGAAGGAACTAAACAACCAGAAAAAGAATATGAAGGAAAAGAGATATGAATGTAGAAACTAAAGAGGTTTATTCAGAAGTATATCAAGTTTTAAACTTATTAGGAATTGAATATATTAATAAATTACCTAATAGTTTATTTAATATGTTAAAAGAAAAGAGGGATATTAATTATACACCTCAGTATGTAGAAGATATTCCACTAGATGAACAAAACATAAAAAAAGAAACATTAGCAATAATTGCTTTGTTACATTTAAACTATTGGTGTGAAAGTGATGAAGAAAAGGACGAACTAAAACAAATATTAAATAGTAATGAAACTAGGTATCAACAAGAACTTAGGGATAAATATGACCCTGAAAATGTTTTTAAGAAACGTAATACAGAAAATGCTGTAGGAAAACAAACTTCGCTAATAGAATATAAAACTCCGTTTTTTAAAAGAATTATTAGTAAAATAAAAAGTATCTTTAATATATAAAAATATATAATAAAGATGCTTTTATTTTTACTCTAATTGTAAATATAATAAAACGATATAAAGTAAGATAAAAAAAGGACAACATTAATTGCATTTGTTGTAACAATTATATTGTTTTTAATTCTTGCGTTATAGTCATATTGACAGTAGCAGAGCGTTAATATATAATTTATTTAGTTTATATAGAAAGGGGAAAATTATGGGACTTAAGGTAGAACATGTTAATAAAACATATGGAACCAAAAAAGTTGTAAATGATATTTCTTTTGAAATAGATAAACCTAGTGTTTATGGACTTTTAGGAACAAATGGTGCTGGAAAAACAACTACAATAAGAATGATACTTGGGATATTGAAAAAAGATAGTGGAGAGATATCATGGAATGGAAAAGAAGTAAAAAGAAAAAATGTTAATTTTGGATATTTACCAGAAGAAAGAGGTGTTTATCCAAAAACGAAAATTTATGACCAAATGATGTATTTTGCAGAACTTAAAGGAATGAAAAAAGAAAAAGCAGAAGAGTCTTTAAAATATTGGGCAAAAAGATTAGAAGTAGAACAGTATATTAATGTGACACCAGAAAAATTATCTAAGGGAAATCAACAAAAAGTACAATTTATAACAGCAATAATACATAATCCAGAACTTATAGTGCTAGATGAGCCATTTAGTGGATTAGACCCTGTAAATACAGAACTTTTAAAGAGTGTAATAATAGAATTAATTAAAAATGGAAAATATATTATAATGTCTAGCCACCAAATGCATTCTATAGAAGAATTTTGTAGCGATGTATTAATACTTAATAAAGGCGAGACTGTACTTAAAGGAAACTTAAAAGAAATTAAAGAGCAATATAATGCTAATAGAGTTAGTTTAAGCACAGTAGAAAATGTAGATAAATATATAAAAGAATTAGGTTTAGAAATATATAATAGTAAGAATAATGATTATATAATAAATATTAGTGGAGAAGAAGACGGGTATAAATTAATTAACAAACTTATAGAAAATAAAGTTAAGGTAGAAAAGTTTGAAATTATGAAACCAAGTTTGAATGATATATTTATAGAAAAGGTAGGTGAAGCAAAATGAGAGATTTATGGATAGTAGCTTCATATACAATAAAAGACATGCTTAAAAAGAAGACATTTATTATTTCAAACTTAATTATTTTCATTATTATAATAGTAGGATTTAATGTTCCAAATATTTTAAGTATGTTTACAGGAAACGAAAATTCAGAAGGTAGTTCATTACCAAAGACACTAATAGTAGATAAAGAAAATGTATTTGAAGGCTCATTAGATACATTAAATACAATGGATTTAGGAAATAAATTTGAAATAACAAATGAAGATATTTCAATAGATGAAGTAAAAAGTAAAATAGTTAATGGAGAAGTAGATGATGCAATAATTGTTAATGAAGATAATAATAAAGTGAATATTCAATATATAGTTGAAAATATGGCTATGATGAATAACGAAGTGCCTGAAACAGTTACAAATATTTTAACAAGTGCATATACGAATTTACAAATATCTAAATTAGGGCTAACACAAGAGCAACTTGCAAGTATTACTCCAAATTTTAGCTTTGAATTACAGCAAGCAGAAGAGCAGGAAGTTAAGGGAAATTTATTAGTTATAATGCTTCTTTCATTAGTGCTATTTTATGCTATATACTTCTGTGCATATCAAGTGTCAAATTCAATAACAACAGAAAAAACTTCAAAAATAATGGAAACATTAGTTACATCAACATCACCAAGAACTATTGTACTTGGAAAAACAATAGGAATAGGAATTGTTGGATTATTACAAGTAGTAGCAATTGTTGCAGTAGCTTTAATATGCGCATATGTCTGCTTACCAGAAGGAATGCTAAGTAGCGTGTTAGACTTATCACAAATAACGCCAACATTGGGAGTATTAACTGTAGTGTACTTTATATTAGGTTATGCAACTTATGCATTATTATATGCTTTAACAGGATCTACTGTAAGCAAGCCAGAAGATGTACAAAGTGCAAATGGACCTGTTGCAATTATAGCAGTTATTGGTTTTTATTTAGCTTATTTTACTATGATGAACCCAACAAGTGACTTAAATGTGTTTGCATCAATATTCCCATTCTCATCGCCATTTTGCATGCCATTTAGAGTTATGATGGGTGTAGCAACACCAACACAAATTGCAATATCTATAGTAGTATTGCTAATAACAATTGTTGTAGTAGCAAGTGTGTCAATAAAAATTTATTCAAATGCTATTTTAAATTATGGTAGCAGAGTAAGTTTAAAAGATATGATAAATATGTATAAACATAAAGATGACAGCAATGATTAATTATTCATTTCAGTTATATCTTGCCAGTATTTTTTTGGCATATATTGCATTTGCAATTTAGAATTACTTCTTTCTTTAATTGCAATAGTGTTGAAAAACGTTTTCCATAAATCCTGAAAACGTTTTTCTTCTTTTGAAATTGTTGGCATTTGTATATTAGCTGGGACTTCAACTATTTCGTAGTTATTTTGAGAATAATATTGGATGCATTCTGTTTTTGAAATATTATTACTAGTTTTTACATTATTTTTTAACCTATTATTAGCATCGTATAAAAATACTAAATTTCTATTTTTATCATGTATTATTAGGTTTTGACAAGGGAATCTCTTAATAAAGAAATGTCCAAGTAATTCAATTACATTATTATCAGGATGAATTGATGCATAAAATATATTATTTCCGATTTCAGATAATCGGACTAGACCTTTCAATTTATGAGATTCGTGAAGAACATTTTTCCTTAGCTTAGTAACTTCTAGTACGTAATCTATGGATAACATTGAGGTTATCTTAGGTCCTATTGCAAAAGAAGCTAAAATATACTTTAATATGTTTATTTCTTTATTTTTTTGATATGATAAAAAGGCATAATAACAATTGTATAAAGCGTCAAAAGAAACATTAGAATATAGCCCATTCCAAATACGATTAGATTTTTCAGTATCTGTTTTTACATAAATTGCAGTATCTAGAAAGTTACCAATATAGTGCTTCTCAAAAATAATGTTAGATGGAATTTGCTTAGACATATAACAGTTAAAAGCAATTGTAAGCAACCCTTCAAAGGTTCCATCATACAAATAAATAGTATTTAAAAGTTTCCAGTTATGCATTTTACAACATCTCCTTTTGTAGGTAAAGAATTTTCAAAAAGCGAAAGTTGAGTATAATTTGAGTTAATAGTAGAACTTCTCTTTTCTAACATTAATAAATTTTCATTTATAAATGTTGGGTTGAAATAAGATATTTTATCAAAATATTTGCCACTACAGGTAATAAAATATCTAGCACGCTTTAAAACTACCCCAAGTTTTTTCAAGGTTTCAAAAGTTAGTGTGCAACTTTTCCTTGCAGATATAATTCTTTTAGCAGAGATAACTCCAATTCCAGGGACTCTTAATAATGTAAAATAATTAGCTTTGTTTATTTCTACAGGAAATTTATCTATGTTTCTCAATGCCCAATCACATTTAGGGTCAAGAAAATTATTAAAATTGGGATTAGTTTCACTTAATAATTCATCTGCATGGAATCCATAAAATCTAAGGAGCCAATCTGCCTGGTATAATCTATTTTCGCGCAATAATGGAGGCTTGTCCAAAGTTGGGAGACAAGAGTCATGATTAATAGAAATATAAGCAGAGTAATAAACTCTTTTTAGTTTCATTTTATTATAAAGACTTTCTGAAAGTTTAATAATTTTTAAGTCTGTATCAGGAGTGGCACCAATTATCATTTGAGTTGTTTGACCAGCAGGAACAAACTTCTCCTTTTTGGTTTTATAGGTTGCTGAAGGAACAGCGAAAGTCCACTTTTTAGAAGCGGGGGCTAGCAACTTTTGATTATTTTCTATTTTATTAGAAATATAATTCATAGGCTTTACTATATCTATTTTGGACTTATCAGGAGCGAGTAGTTGCAGACTATTGTTAGAAGGCAATTCTATATTGACACTCATTCTATCTACTAGTTTTCCAAGCTTATCTATTAACTCTTGACTACTTCCGGGTATAGTTTTAGCATGAATATATCCATTAAAATTATAAGCATTTCTTAACATAGAAATGGCTTCTATCATTAATTCCATTGTATAGTCTGGAGACTTAATAACAGCAGAACTTAAAAATAAACCTTCTATGTAATTTCTTTTATAAAAACCTATTGTTAAGTCTGCAATTTCTTTTGGGGTAAAAGTTGCTCTAGGGACAGAATTGGTGCATCTGTTAATACAATATTTACAGTCATATATACAACAGTTAGTCATAAGAATTTTTAATAAAGATATACATCTTCCGTCTGCACCCCAACTATGGCAAATCCCAGAAACGTCACCATTTCCAATTCCATTATTAGCATTTTTACGGTTACTGCCAGAGGAACTACAAGATGCATCGTATTTAGCTGCATCTGATAGTATTTTTAACTTTTCTTGAATATCCATGTTATACACCTCGCACAAATGTTTGCAACAACAATATAACATAAATGAAAATAAATGTCAAACAAAAGTTTGCGGAAATTAAAAATATAGGAATAAATTAAAAGTAAATAAGTTTGTTGTTATTTTTGACTACTTATGATAGAATACATTTAAATTAAAAAGAGAGGGTATAATAATGTATAAAAGAAATGAAACAAGAAAAATAATGGTAGGAAATGTACAAATAGGAGGACAAAATAGAGTAGTAATTCAATCAATGTGTAATACTAAAACAAAAGATGTAGAAGCTACTGTAAAACAAATTCTACAATTAGAAGAAGCTGGGTGTGAAATTGTTAGAGTAGCTTGCTTAGATATTGAAGATGCAAAAGCAATAAAAGATATAAAAGAAAAAATACATATTCCAATAGTGTCAGATATCCACTTTGATTATAAAATAGCTTTAGAAGCAATTAAAGCAGGAGTAGACAAGGTACGTATTAATCCAGGGAATATTGGAAGTGAAGATAAAGTAAAAGCAGTAGTTGATGCATGCAGACAAAGAAATATTCCAATACGTATAGGAGTAAATGGTGGGTCCTTAGAAAAAGATTTATTAGAAAAGTATGGCGGAAAACCAACTGCAAAGGCTATGGTAGAGAGTGCAAGAAGACATGTTGAAATACTAGAGAAGCTAGACTTTTATGATATTTGTTTATCTTTAAAAGCATCTAGTTTAGATTTATGTATTGAAGCATATGAAGAGGCAGCCAAGACTTTTAATTACCCATTACATATAGGAATTACAGAGGCAGGAACAGAATTTAGTGGAACGATAAAATCAAGTATTGGGTTAGGTATTTTACTAAGAGAAGGAATTGGAGATACATTAAGAGTATCTTTAAGTGATGATCCTGTTAAAGAAATAAAAGTAGCGAAAGAAATTTTAAAAAATTGTAATTTGTATCATAAATCACCAACACTAATTGCTTGCCCAACATGTGGTAGAACAAGAATAGATTTAATACCAATGGCAAAAGAAGTAGAAGAATTTTTACAAGGAATAGAAGCAGACATTACAGTAGCTGTAATGGGATGCGCTGTAAATGGGCCAGGAGAAGCAAGTCATGCAGATATAGGTATAGCAGGTGGAGTGGAAGAAGGCTTACTTTTTAAAAAGGGAAAAATTATAAGAAAAGTAAAACAAGATGATATAGTTAATGTTTTGAAACAAGAAATACTAAATATGATAAAAGATAATTAATAAAGAGGATTATATTTATTACATGTAAAAAGAGAAGAATATTACAGTTAGGGGGAATAAATTTAGTATGGAGATATTACTTGGAAAAATGGCTGGATTTTGTGGAGGAGTGCAAAATGCAGTAAACAAAACATATGAAGAGGCAAAAGGAAAAGGAGAAATAATATATTGTTTAGGTGATTTGGTACATAATCCTGTAGTTTTAAGTAATTTAGAGAAACTAGGAGTTAAAATAATAACTAATTTAGAAGAGGTGCCAAATCCTGCTGGAAAAACTGTAATAATTCGTGCGCATGGAATTGAAAAAGAAATTTATGAACAAGCTAAAAAAATGAAAATAGAATTAAAGGATTTAACATGTCCAAAAGTTCTTAAAATACATGAATTTGTTGAAAAATATTCCGAAAACGGTGACTACATATTTTTAATAGGAGAGAAAAAACATCCAGAGGTAATTGGAACAAAGAGTTTTTGTGGAGAAAATAGTATAGTAATAGAAGACGAAGAAGAGCTAAATGAAGCCATAGAAAAATTAAAAGATAAAATTAATAATACAGAAAAAAATGCTACTAAAAAGTTAATTGTAGTAGCACAAACTACTTTCAACTTGGAAAAATTTAAATGTTTTGAAGGAAAGATAAAAAAAGAAATAGGAAATAATATAGAAATTATTATAAATAATACTATATGTGATGCAACAAGACTAAGACAAGAGGAAACAGAAAAATTATCTAAAGAAGTTGATGGAATGATTATAATAGGCGGTAAAAAAAGTTCAAATACAAACAAACTATATCAAATATCATGTAATAATTGCACTAATGCTCTTATGATAGAGGATGAGAACGAGTTGGAACTAGAAAGATTTAAGAAATGCAATAAAATTGGTGTTATGGCAGGAGCCTCGACTCCAGAAGAGACAATAAATGCGGTTATAGATAGATTAAAAGCGATAGGTAAAAACTGAGAAATGTGAATTTTTTGTGAAAACAGTATAAAAAAGTTGACATATGACACTGTGTCACATATAATATGTGATACAGTGTTTTTTTGCGGGGGTGAAAAATGCCTAAGGATACATTTTTAAATCTATCAGAAGATAAAAAAAGTAAAATTATTAAAGCAGCCAAAAAGGAATTTGCACGAGTTCCAATAGAAGAGGTCTCTATAAAAAATATTGTAGAGGAAGCGGAAATAGCAAGAGGAAGTTTCTATCAATATTTCGAAAGTAAAGAGGATTTACTAGAATATATGCTTAAGAATAAAGCAGAAACTTTAGAGCTATTTTTAAAGAAAAGATTAAAAGAAACAGATGGAGACATTTTTAAGGTGTACATAGATATGTTTGATTTTATAACTAAAGAACTTACTCGTAGTGAAGATAAGAATTTTTTTATAATGATATTTAAAAATATTAAAATAAGCGAAGAAAAATCAGTTGCTTTGGGAACCATAGAGTTAAACAAACCAAAAAGACCTTTTCAAAAGGAAGACATTATAAATATGATAGACAAATCTAAATTAAAAATTAATGATGACGAAGATTTAAAAATTATAATAAAAATGTTATACCTTATTACAAGAAAAGCATTAGTATCTACTTTTAAAGGAAATCAATTAAACATGGTTAGAAATCAATATATAAAAATGGTCGAGTATTTAAAATATGGTACATTGAATAATACAGCTAAAGTAGATTAAAATAAATTACAGTTTATATAAAAGTTTACTAAGAAATAGTTTAAAATTTTAAAGAAAGGAGAGTATGGAATTACCATACATATGTATTTATGCTAAAAATATTAAAAAACCTAAAAAAATCATGGATTTATGTTGTTATTATAGTATTGCTATTAGTTGTGCAAGCTATTTGTGACTTACGTCTTCCAGATTATACGTCTAAAATTGTTAATATAGGAATTCAACAAGGTGGAATAGAAAATCCTGCACCAGAAGTAATAAGAAAAACTGCAATGGATGATTTGTTACTATTTACAGATGACGACGAAAAAATATTAGAAAATTATACATTAATTTCTAAAGAAAATTTAGATGAGAAGGATTATAAAAAATATTCAAAAGACTATCCAGAAATTGAAAAACAAGAATTATATGTTCAAAACAAATTAAACGATGAAGAACAAGAAAATTTAAATAATATTATGGCTAAACCTCTTATGATTATTTATAACTTAAGTAATGGAGAAGAGGCAGAGAATATAAAGTCACAAATTATATCTAGTATGCCACAAGCTATGCAAGAACAACTAAAAGATGAAACTGTTTTAGAAATAATAAAAACAGTAATGGCTCAAAGCGCGGTTTCTCAACTTGAAGGAAATACAATAGATAGTAATTTTATTAATCAAATTAACGATAAAATTAACGAAATGCCTCAGAGTATTTTAGAACAAGCTGCAATAGAGGCTGTAAAACAAGAATATCAAGCAGTTGGAATTAATTTAGATGATTATAAAACACATTTTATAATTGTAGCTGGAGCACAAATGCTTGGAATATCTTTAATTATTATGGTTTCAGCCATAACAATAATGCTTTTGTCTTCAAAAGTAGCAGCGAGACTTGCACAAACATTAAGAGATAAAATATTTAAGAAAGTACTTAGTTTTTCAACAAGTGAATTTAAACAATTTTCAACAGCGTCATTAATTACTCGTAGCACAAACGATATTCAACAAATTCAAATGCTAATGACAATGTTATTTAGAGTTGTTGTTTATGCGCCAATTATTGGTATAGGTGGATTCTTCATGGTACTTGCAAACAGCAATATGTCAATGGCATGGATTATAGGTCTTGCAGTTGTTGCAGTTATATTTGTAATGGCAACATTATTTATTGTTGCAATGCCTAAATTTAAAAAATTACAACAATTAGTAGATAAGCTAAACCTAGTATCAAGAGAAATTTTAACAGGATTACCTGTAATTAGAGCATTTAATAAAGAAAAGGATGAAGTAGATAGATTTAACAATGCAAATAAGGATTTAATGAAGGCTAATATATTTGTTAACAGAGCAATGAGTTTAATGATGCCAACATTAATGTTTATTATGAATAGTATATCATTATTAATTGTTTGGGTAGGAGGACATAATATAGATTCTGGATTAATGCAAGTTGGAGATATGATGGCATTTATCCAATATACAATGCAAATTATAATGTCTTTCTTAATGATTTCTATGATGTCAATTATGTTACCAAGAGCAGATGTTTCTGCAAAACGTATTAATGAAGTATTAGAAACAGAAAATTCAATAAAGGATCCAAAAGAACCTAAAAAATTAGATACAAATAAAAAAGGATTAATAGAGTTTAAAAATGTTTCATTCCGTTACCCAGATGCAGAAGAAAATATGCTAAATAATATTAGCTTTACAGCTGAACCAGGAAAAACTACCGCTATTATAGGAAGTACTGGTAGTGGAAAATCTACAGTAATAAATTTAATACCAAGATTTTATGATGTTACAGATGGAGAACTTTTAGTTGATGGTGTTAATGTAAAAGATGTAACACAAGAAGACTTAAGAAGCATTATAGGATTTGTACCTCAAAAGGGTATATTATTCTCAGGAACAATAGAGTCAAATATAAAATATAGTGACGAAGATATGTCAGACGACAGAATGAAGGCTGCTGCTGAAATTGCTCAAGCAACAGAATTTATAGAGGCAAAAGACAAGAAATATAATTCTGAAATTGCTCAAGGTGGAGGTAATGTTTCAGGAGGACAAAAACAGCGTTTGTCTATAGCAAGAGCAATTGCAAAAGACCCTGAAATATTTATATTTGATGATAGCTTTTCAGCATTAGACTATAAAACAGATGCTACTTTAAGGGAAGCATTAAAAGAAAAAACAGAAAATAAGACAGTTATTATAGTTGCACAAAGAATTAATACAATATTAAATGCAGATCAAATTATTGTTTTAGATAATGGAAATATTGTAGGAAAAGGTACACATGAAGAGCTAATGGAAAATTGTGAGGAATATAAAGAAATTGCTTTATCACAATTATCAGAAGAAGAATTAAAAAAGAAAGGAAGTGAGTAATATGCCAGGAATGATGGGACCTAGAGGAGGCGGCTCTGTAGAAAAGCCAGCTAATGCAAAAGAGACAACTAAAAAATTAATAAAGCAGTACTTAGCAGATTATAAATGGCAACTATTAATAATGTTAATATTTGCGGTAGGAAGTACAATTTTTACTATTGTAGGGCCAAAGATTTTAGGAAACGCTACTACCGAAATATTTAATGGTATTGTAGGAAAAATATCTGGTGGAACAGGTATAGATTTTAGCAAAGTTCTTGGAATATTACTTACACTTTTAGGATTGTATGCAATAAGTGCATTATTTGGATATATACAAGGATTTGTAATGACAAATGTTTCTCAAAAGCTAACATATAGAATAAGAAATGATGTTGCAGTTAAAATAAATAAACTACCAATGAGCTTTTTTGACAAAAGAACTCATGGGGAAATTTTATCTATTGTAACAAACGATATAGATATGCTTTCACAAAACTTAAATCAGAGTATTACACAAATTATAACTTCTGTATGTACTATTATAGGAATTTTAATAATGATGCTTAGTATTAGTGTAACTATGACTATTGTTTCATTAATTATAGTACCATTAAGTTTCTTTGTTATAAGAATTGTAGTAAAGAAGTCCCAAAAATACTTTAAAAAGCAACAAGATTATTTAGCTTATGTAAATGGTCAAGTAGAAGAGTCTTATGGTGGTCATGATGTAATAAGAGTTTTCAATAGAGAAGAGAAAACTATAGAAGAATTTAACAAGCTTAATAAAGAATTATATGGGAGTGCTTGGAAATCTCAATTTTTATCAGGATTGATGTTTCCAGTTATGAACTTTTTTGGAAATGTAGGTTATGTTGGAGTTGCAATATTAGGTGGATATTTAGCATCTCAAGGACTTATTACAGTTGGTAATATTCAATCATTTATACAATATAATAAGCAATTCATTCAACCAATAAACCAAATTTCACAAATTTCTGCAATATTACAATCAATGCTTGCAGCTGCAGAAAGAATATTTAATTTCTTAGAAGAGGAAGATGAGCCAAAAGATGTACAAAATGCTGTAAGTACAGATGGATTAGTAGGTAATGTAGAATTTAATCATGTTCATTTTGGATATACAGACGATAAAATTATAATAAATGACTTCAATGCAAAAGTAAAAGATGGACAGAAAATTGCAATAGTTGGACCTACTGGTGCTGGAAAAACAACTATGGTAAAACTATTAATGCGATTCTATGATGTAAATAGTGGTGCAATTATGATAGATGGTCACAATGTAAAAGACTTTAAACGTGGAGAATTACGTAGGATGTTTGGTATGGTTCTTCAAGATACATGGTTATTTGGAGGAAGTATTAAAGATAACATTAAATATGGAAAACCAGATGCAACAGATGAAGAAGTTATAGAAGCTGCAAAAGCAGCACATGCTGACCATTTTATACGTACCCTTCCTAATGGCTATGACATGTTAATTGACGAAGAGGCCGGAAATATATCTCAAGGCCAGAAACAATTGCTTACTATAGCAAGAGTCATATTAACAAATCCAAGAGTATTAATATTAGATGAGGCAACAAGCTCTATAGATACAAGAACAGAGCAACAAATACAAGCTGCTATGGATAATCTTATGAAAGGAAGAACAAGCTTTATTATAGCTCATAGATTATCTACAATAAAAAATGCTGACCTAATTTTAGTAATGAATCAAGGTGACATTATAGAGCAAGGAACACACGAAGAATTACTTGCAAGAGAAGGATTTTATGCTAATTTATATAATAGCCAATTCCAAGAAGGAGAGGAATAGAAAAAATATATATAATTATATATAGAATTTATAACAAAAAGCATTGTTTAATTTTTTATTCAATGCTTTTTTTTCTTGAATAGATTTAAAAATAATTGAAAATATAGACTTACTATGATAGAATGATTAAGGTAAATAATATTAACAAAAGGAATAATAAATATTAAAAAATATGCATATTTATTAAGTCCTGTATAAGAAGAGGAGAATGAAAATGAGGGAAACAAAAGGTATAACGCTAATAGCGCTTGTTGTAACAATTGTAATTTTGCTAATACTATCAGGAATAACAATAAACTTAGTATTTAGTGAAAATGGAATAATTGCGAAAGCAAGGGAAGCGGCGGAGAGGACAAATCAGTCAAGTATAAACGAACAATCTGAATTAAATGAGATAAATGATTATATGTCAAATATGTTAAATGAAATTTCTAATGGAAGCGATACAGGAGATTTAGATTTACCAAGTGATGGAAGTTATAGTGAGCAAAAAGGAGTAAATACACCAAATATAAAAAATTCTAACTTAATACCTGTAAAATGGAGTGGAGATAAATGGTTAAAGACAACAGGAGATGACCCTGAATGGTATAGTTATTCGGAAAAGTTATATGCAAATGCAGTACTTGAAGGTACTTTTTTAGAAGATGGGACTTTAGACGAAAGCAGTTCATATAGTATGTTTGTATGGATACCAAGGTATGCATATAGCATAACAGATATGTACCATGCGCTAGGAGATATGTCAACAGCAGGAACGATTGAAGTAGAGTTTATGAAAGGAACAAGTAATGAAAGTGCGACAGGAAGAACAACATTCCAAAATGCAAGTGGACAAGGAAATTGGAATATACACCCAGCATTTAATTATGGAGGAGAAGTAAGTGGAATATGGGTAGCAAAATTTGAGGCAAGCCAAAGCGACGCTTCTTCGAATACTGCGGAATATGGAGATTATACAGGAGGAACAAGTGGAGTATTACAAGTAAAAGCAGGAGTAAACAGCTGGAGAAATATAACTATAGGTGAAATGTATAGTAAGAGTATAAATTATAATACTTCATTGAATAGTCACTTAATGAAAAATGACGAATGGGGAGCTGTAGCATATTTAAGCAGAAGTGAGTACGGAAAAACTGAAGAAGTATATATAAATAATAGTTCAGAATATATAACAGGTCTTTCTGCAGCTATTGCAACTGGAACTAAAGGTGAAGGAACTAGTCTAAGTTATTCGGACTCTCAAGGAGTAAAAGCTAGTACTACTGGAAATGTAACAGGTGTATATGACATGAATGGTGGTTCTTGGGAATATGTAGCTGCATATATAGATAATAAAAGCCAAAGTTTAACATCATATGGAAATAGTTTAGCAACTGGAAATGCAGAAACTAAAAATGCTTATGCACTAGGAGAAGGAGATACACAAGAAAGCAATTACAATAAAATTGTTGAAAAATATGGAGATGCAATATATGAGACATCAAACGGATATGCTGATGCAAATGGCTCTTGGTATGCGGACTATGCATATTTTCCATATGGGGATTTTACATTTTTTGCTAGAGGAGGGGCATGTGACAATAGCAAAGAAGCGGGAGTATTTGCTTTTAGTTATAGCAATGGAGATAAAGTAAATTTCATATCATTTAGACCAACTTTAGTAGTTAAATGAAATTTTAATGTAGCAAAAAATTATTTTAACATGATACAAAAAAAGCATTGTATGAAAATTCATACAGTGTTTTTTATTGCATAAACTTTGAAAATGTGGGAAAAATTATATAAATGATAAATGTTTTCCAAAAATAAAAACATAAAATGCAATTAAAAATAATTGCAAATAGAAATTTGTTATGCTAGAATAAAAAATGTAAAAAGGAAACATGAGGAGGAATAAATAATATGATAAAGAGAGAAACAAAAGGTATAACACTAATAGCGTTAGTAGTAACAATAGTAGTTTTATTAATTTTGGCAGGAATAACAATAAGTTTGGTATTTAGTGAAAATGGAATAATAGCAAAAGCAAGAGAGGCAGCAGAAAAAACAAACCAAGCAATAGCAAATGAGCAAGCACAAATGAATGAATTAGGCGAGTATATGAGTAATATGTTAAATGGAATAGGTGGAGGAAGCACACCAGAGGAGCCAGACTTACCAAGTGATGGAAGTTATAGTGAATTAAAAGGAGTAAACACACCAAAATTAGGAAGTGGAATGACAGCAATAAAGTGGAATGGAAGTGCGTGGGTAGAAACAACAGGAGACGATGAAGAGTGGTATGATTACTTAAGCAAAAAATGGGCAAATGCAGTAGTAGGTGGAAGCTTTAATGAAGATGGAACATTAAATCAAAGTAGTAATTATAGTATGTTTGTGTGGATACCAAGATATGCATATAGTATAACAAGTGGATATCACCAAAGTGGAGCGGATTTAAATAGTACAACACCAGAAGAAGGAGCAGGAACAATAGAAGTAGAGTTCATGAAAGGAACAAGTAATGAAAGTGCAAGTGGAAGAACAAATTTTAATAATGCGAGTGGACAAGGAAATTGGAATATACACCCAGCATTTGAATATGGGGAAACAGTAAGTGGAATATGGGTAGCAAAATTTGAGGCAAGTAGCGTAGAAGGAAATAGTAACAGTACAGAAGGAGATAATGTAACAACAAAAACATTACAAGTAAAACCAGGAGTAGCAAGTTGGAGATGGATAAACATAAGTAATATGTATGATGTATGTTTAAGTTATAATAGTACATTAAATAGCCATTTAATGAAAAATGATGAGTGGGGAGCGGTAGCATATTTAAGTAAAAGTAAATATGGAAAAGAAACAGAAGAAGTATGGATAAATAATAGTAGTAGCTTTATAACAGGTTCAGCAGGGAATAGTGCAAGTGCAAGTAGTGATATAGGAACAGATAATGATTACGCAAGTGCACAGGGAGTAAAAGCAAGTACAACAGGAACAGTGTACGGAGTATACGATATGAGCGGAGGCTCATGGGAATATGTAGCAGCATATGTAAATAATGGAAATGATAACTTAACGATATATGGAAGTAGTTTAGTAAATGGAGATGCGAAAGCGAAGAATGTATATACAATGGGAAGTGGAGATACAAAACAAGCAAATTATAATACAAATGCAAGCAAGTACGGAGATGCGGTATACGAAACATCGAGCGAGTACGAGACAAGTGGCAGTTCATGGCATGCTGATTACTCTACCTTTCCTTCATTGAGCGGTCCTTTCTTTAGGCGTGGGGGCGGTTACAGTAATACTACTAGTGCTGGCATGTTCTTTTTCAACGAAAATACTGGCTACAACGGCGGCAACGCTTCGTTCCGTCCAGTTTTAGTTATACTTTAGGGCATGTAAATGAGACTGTAGAGACTGTACAAAATTTTGTGTAATATGAATAAATATTGAAAAAACTTTTAAGTATGTATATTTGAAAATAATTGTAAAAAATGTTATAATATAAATGAAATCTAGCTGAATGCTAGTTTATATATGTTCCAAATGAATAACTTTAGGAGGTGTGAAACGTAAATTTTTTATTACCTTAACAACAAAGTCATAAACAAAAAGAAAGAAGGTATTGTATGATAAAAAAATTCAAAAAGGAAATTATTGCGGTTGCATCTGGGATGGTGGTTGCATATGGTTGGCAGCTATTTGCCTTGCTTATGGGCTATATCTCGGAGCTAAATGAGGATTTTATCACAGCGTATATGTTCATGCCTGAAATTACTATCCAAATTGCAATTATGCCAATGACTGCATGGCTTTTGATGGGATTGCTAAAGGTTACATGGTTTAATAAATGGTTGCGTATTACAGCGTGCGGACTTGCATTTTTAATCCCATTCGCACTAATTTCTGCATTAACAGTATTTGTAGTGCCAGCTTTATGGTACAAGGCCATATACTGGGTGGTTAATATAGCTATATCTGTATTGTTAGCCTTTACACTGTTTAGACCATTCCTCAAATTTAAGTGTTCAGATGTGGAACAATAAGTCTGCCAAAAAAGAATATTAAATGACAGAATTCAAAAGCGACAGATTATCATAAAAGATAGTCTGTCGCTTTTACTATTTCAGGAGATTTTTACTATTCTCTATTTTTTAAATAATGTGCAGCTCTAGTTATACCAATAATTGCACAAGAGTCATTAAAAGTCCTATCGTTAAAATCTTCTACTTTTTTAACAGCTTCCTCAAATGGCATGGTAAAAGAGGTTAAATACTCATCATTATCTAAATCTAATTCATATTTTACTTCTACATGTTCTGCTAAATATAAGTGAAGTTTAGTAGTGCAAGAACCGGTATCTGGAATATATTTTCCCAAATATGTCCATGTGCAGGTTTCTGGATCACATCCAGTTTCTTCTTTTAGCTCGGATTTTGCTGCAATAAGAGGGTCAAAATTATGTTTTTCTTCTATCATTCCAGCAGGAAGTTCTATAAAATCGGGTATCATATGGGCTATTCTAGGTTGCCTAACTAAAAAGAGTTCATTATTATTATTTAAAGCAACAATACCAACAGCGTCACCTTTTACAACAATATCACGTTCTACTTCTTTATTGTTTGGGAGTAACACTTTTTCAACATATACTTTTAACCAATTCGAAAATCTACATTCTTTTGAAATAATTTTAATTTTTTCCATAACAATCCCCCTTTTTTGAAAAATAAACAACTTTGATTATTATAACACAAGAATATAGACTTATGTCAAATTTTAGAGATAAAAGAGCTATATTTAATTAATCATATATTATTAAGAATTATTTAAGATTAATTAAAATTTACAATATTTACTTTAAAATATAAAAAAATGAGGTATAATATAAAAGTAAATGAAAAGGATGAATGATATGAAAAATAATTCTAAGAAAACTTTTAAAATTATTATGCTAATATTAATTTTAGCCATAATTGCAGCAATAATTTATTATTTATTTCCAGTTGTAAAAAATTTAAGTACACCAGAGGGACAAGTAGAATTTAAAGAAAAAATAAATAGTTCTGGAATATTAGGATTTCTAATGCTATTTGGACTTCAATTTGCACAAATATTTTTATTTATAATACCAGGTGAACCAATAGAAATATTAGCAGGAATATGTTATGGACCAGTATGGGGAACATTATTTATAATGGTATCAGCTGCTATTATTACATTATTTATATATTTGTTAGTCCATAAGTATGGTAGAAAGTTTATATATGATTTTTGCGGAGAAGAAAAAATAAAGAAAATAGAAAAGTCGAAAGTCTTTAAAAATCCAAAGACAATAAGCTTTATAATATTTATCTTATTCTTCATACCAGGAACTCCAAAGGACTTATTTACATACATAGCATCTTTGCTACCAATTAAGCCCTTAAACTTTATAATAATTTCAACAATAGCGAGATTTCCGTCTATAATTTCGTCTACACTTGCTGGAGACAGTCTATTAGCTGGAAATTGGAAAATGAGTTTAATTATTTATGGAGTTACTTTTTTAATTGTGGGAATTGTAATATTAATTATGAGAAAATTTGATAAGAACAAAGTAACAGACGAAGTACTAAGAAGTATAAAATAATAAATGTCTTATTAAAGGGAGGATTTTATGAATCACTACTATTTTACATCTGAAAGTGTAACAGAAGGACATCCAGACAAGCTTTGTGATACTATTTCAGATAATATACTCAATGAATATATAAAAAAAGATGAAAATTCTAGGGTGGCTGTTGAAACATTTGCATCAAGAAACCTAATTGTAGTAGCAGGAGAAGTTACATCAAATGCAGATATAGATGTAGAAGAAATTGTAAGGAATACTATTAAAGAAGTGGGTTATGATAATGACAATACAGATATGGACTATAGAACTTGTGAAGTTAAAATGAATATAAATAAACAAAGTGCGGATATAGCTCTAGGAGTAGACATAGGCGGAGCAGGAGACCAAGGAATAATGTTTGGATATGCCTGTGATGAAACTGAAAATTATATGCCTTATGCAATAAATATGGCACATAAACTTTCTAAAATGCTTGCAGATGTAAGAAAAACAAAAGAAATAGAATATTTGAGACCAGATGGGAAAACTCAGGTTACAGTAGAATATGAAAATGATTTACCAAAAAGAATAGAAACAATATTGATTTCTACTCAGCATTTACCAAACGTGCCGAGTGAAAAGATAGAAAAAGATTTAATAGAGAAAGTAATAAAGAGAGTGGTTCCAAAAAACATGATAGATAATCATACAAAAATTTATATAAATCCAACAGGAAGATTTGTAATAGGAGGACCACTAGGAGACACAGGACTTACTGGAAGAAAAATAATAGTAGATACTTATGGTGGTTATGCAAGACATGGAGGTGGAGCTTTTTCAGGTAAAGATGCGAGTAAGGTAGACAGGTCTGCTGCATATATGTTGCGTCATATTGCGAAAAATATTGTAGCAAATGGATATGCTAAAAAATGCGAAATTCAAGTGTCGTATGCCATTGGAAAGAAAGAGCCATTATCAATTTATATTAATACTTTTAAAACTGGAACAAAGACAGAAGAGAAATTAGTAGAATTAATAAAAGACAAGTTTGACTTAACTCCAAATGGAATAATTAATTATTTAGAATTAAAAAAACCAATATATAATTTAACGACTAATTATGGACATTTTGGAAAAGAAAATTTGCCATGGGAAAAAATTATAAAACTATAAAATGTAATTATAAATTAATAAAAAAAGAAAAAAATAAATACTATGTATAAATTAAACGTAAAATAAAAAAGAAAATAAAAGAGAAGGTAAGAGTTATGGAATATAGTATACCTATATACTTTATGTTATTTATTATATATTCTGTTGCAGGTTGGATATGTGAAGTGGTTTTGCAATTAGTTCAAAAACATAAACTTGCAGATAGAGGATTTCTAATAGGACCGTATTGCCCAATTTATGGATGCGGAGCAGTTTTAATTACATTATGTTTAACACCATTTGAAGAGCATCCAGTTGGACTATTTATTCTTGCAATGGTTTTATGTGGAGCACTTGAATATGCTACAAGTTTTATTATGGAAAAAGCTTTTAATGCAAGATGGTGGGATTATAGTAATATGAGATTTAACATCAATGGCAGGATATGTTTAGAAACATTAGTGCCTTTTGGAATCGCAGGTTTGCTAATTGTTTATTTATTTAACCCATTTTTATTATCCATTATACAAGGAATGGGAAGCAATATCCTTAATGTAGTTTCTATTATTATTGCGGTTATATTTGCAACAGATGTTATAGTTTCATCTAAAATAATATATAACTTTAAAAAGACAAATAGAGAAGTTATTCAAAGTGAAGGTAAAGATAGTACAGATGTAATTACTGAAAAGGTAAGAGAAATATTAAGAAGTAAGTCATTCTTAAATAGAAGATTAATAGATGCTTTCCCAGACTTTACGACAATTCTAAAGGAAAAAGGTAAAGAAATAAAAAGAAAAACAGCAGAAGTAAAAGAAGAACTTACAAATAAAGCAAGTGATGTACAGAAAAAAATAAATGACAAGGCAAATGATATGCAACGAAAAATAAATGATAAAGCGAATAGTGTACAGAAAAAGATAAATAATAAAGCAAGTGAAGTTCAACAAAAATTTAATGACAAAACCAATGAGATAAAGAAAAAGGTAAAAATAAAAGATAGAAAAAAAGAAGGGAGAGACTAAAGTGGGGTTATTGCAAAATAGAAAAAATGATGATGAGCATGTAGCAAAGGATATGCTAGAATTAGGATTAGATATAGAGCAAATAAGTGAGATAACAGGATTAAGTATAGAGGAAATAGAAAAATTAGATAAAAAAGTTAAAGAATAATGCTAAGAGATATATTATAAACATTAGTAAAAACAACAAAATAATACGCAAAAAGTGATACCAACATTGCTAAAGTTGGTATCACTTTTGCATATGATAAAAAATATTTAAACAATAGTCTTAATTGCATTTCTTGCAAGTTCGTCACATCTGTTATTTAGCTCATTATCTGCATGTCCCTTTACTTTATTAAAAGTGACATTGTGAATTTTAGTTAAATTTATTAATTCTAACCAAAGTTCTTTGTTTTTAACATCTTTTTTATCAGATGTTTTCCAATTATTTCTTTGCCAACCATCAACCCAATGTTGCAAAAATGCATTTACTACATATGCACTATCACTATATAGTTGAACCTCACATGGTTTTTTTAAAGCTTTAAGAGATTCTATTACTGCTGTCATTTCCATAATATTATTTGTAGTGTTTTTACTTCCACCTGAAAGTTCTTTTTTTACATCTTTAAAAATTAATATTGCGCCCCAACCACCAGGACCCGGATTGCCGCTACAAGCACCATCTGTGTATATTGTAATTTGTTCCATGTTTTTTCTCCTTAATAAAATTAAAGTAATTGTAAAATTTTAATTTTTATGTTATTATATCAGTAGTTAGTTAAATTTACAAGATTAAGGGGTGTTTTTCTTTGGGCAGAGTACTTGGAATTATTGGCGAATATAATCCATTTCACAATGGGCATCTATATCATATGATGCAATCAATAGAGCAAACAAATTCAAATTATACTGTTTGTGTTATCTCTGGAAATTTCGTACAAAGAGGAAACACTTCTATAGTAGATAAATGGACAAAAGCAGAAATGGCTCTTAAGGGAGGAGCAGATTTAGTAATAGAACTTCCAACAGTTTATAGTGTTTCAAGTGCAGAAAATTTTGCAGAAGGGGCAGTTAAATTATTAAATAGTTTGGGTATAGTAGATAATATAGCATTTGGAATGGAAGCAAAAGATATTTCGCTTTTAAATAATATTGCAACAGTATTATACCAAGAGCCTAAGGAATATGTAACAATTTTAAATCATGAGCTTAGTAAAGGAATTTCTTTTCCAAAGGCAAGAGAAAATGCTGTAATGATGTACTTAAACGATATAAAAAAATATATAAATGTAATGACTAGTTCAAATAATATTTTAGCAATAGAATATTTAAAAGCCTTAAAAAAGTTAAGAAGTACTATGTATCCTGTGGGAATACCAAGAGAAAAAGTTTTATATAATGATGAATTTATAGTAGATGATTTTGCAAGTGCTACAGCAATAAGGAGAATGATAACCAGAGGTGAGTATGAAGAAATAAGAAAGGTTATGCCTAAATTTTCTTATAATTTATTAGCAAATTGTGTAAATCAAGGAAAATATGTAATAGATTTAGCTATATTTCAAAAAGAAATATTATATGCACTAAGAAAAATGAGTGTGGCTGAAATAGCTGATTTACCAGATGTTTCAGAAGGATTAGAAAATGCAATTAAAAATGCATCTGATATGTGCAATAATTTAATGGATTTTATTAATATTGTAAAAAGCAAAAGATATACACAAACTAGAATACAAAGAATATTAGTTTATGTACTGCTAGGAATTACTAAAAAAGATATGGAGATATCTAAAAAAGTAAATCCTTATATTAGAGTTTTAGGAGTTAGTAATAGAGGAAAAACTTTAATTTCAGAAATTTCTAAAATGAATACTAATGTACCTGTTATAACATCTGTAAAGAAATTTATGACAGAAAGTAAAAATAAAAATTTAAAACGTTTATTGCAAATAGATATAAATGCAACAGATATATACACTTTAGGATATTTAAAAGATGCTCATGCAAATCTAGATTATACACATAAAATAATTACTTTATAAAACTTAAGGAAAGGGGAAAAGATATATTACATATATCATGTGAGAAATAAATATGATTATTGGAATTACTGGAAGTTCAGGAGCTGGTAAAAGTACAGCTTGTGAAATATTAAATGAGAAGTACAATATAGAAATTATAGATGCAGATAAAATAGCAAGAAAATTAACCGATACAAATAGAGAATATTTAGGAGAAATAGTTAGTAAATTCGGTGAAGAAATATTATTAGAAGACGGTACATTAAATAGGAAAAAATTAGCAAATATAATTTATACAGATAGAGACAAGAGACATTTATTAAATAGCTGCACATTTAAATTTATTACGAAAGAAGTAAAGGAAAAACTTAAAGAAAATAAAAATTTTGCTATAGATGCACCACTTTTAATAGAATGTAAATTAGATAAACTATGTGATATTACTATAGCAGTTATTTCAACAAATAGAAGAGATCAATTAAATAGAATTATAAAAAGAGACAATATATCAGAAGATGATGCAAACAAGAGATTAAATGCACAAAAGCCAAATAAATTTTACACATCTCGTTGTGATTACATAATCTTAAACGATGACCATATTAAGCAAATGGAAAGGCAATTAGAAAAAATACCAGAATTAAACAATATTACAAAATAATTACAACTATTTGACATTTATATAACATTGTTGATTTTGGTATTTTTTTGCAATATAATTTATTTGAAAATCAGTATAATAATTACATAAGAATAATACCTTTGTGAGGGATAATATGGAAACATTTGCAGATTATATTTTGTCTGAGAAAAACTGGGGAAGAAAATTAGAAATTTTATATTATTTGCAAAAGAAAACAGGAATATTTTATGATAATTCTGTTATCTTTAAAACGCTTTTATTAAAGTTATTCTTAGATAATGCAAACTTAGGTGTAGATGAAAATGAAGTAGTAACAGCTTGTTTATTATGTAATTGTAAAAAGAGTAATCTTCCAGGAGATTTATCAAGAATAAAGTTATATGCAAAAGAAGGAGCAGAATATTTGTCTGAATTAGGATTTTCAGATAGATTTTGTAGAATTTGTGAGGGTGTAAATAGATACACGATAAATGAGAATAGAGAAAAAGAAAGTGACATTCTAGAGTTAGTAGACCAATTTGGAGGAATGTTATTAGATAGACCAGAAAGAATTGCATTCAAAGTTGATGAAGCATTAGTTTTATTAGAATATAGAAATTTAAAAGATAAACCTAATAGGTATTTAGAACAATTTAAAGACTTTGTAAATCAAATGGAGGCGGTTCTTATATGAATAATATGAATGGAATTATTAGCGAGGCAAAACGTGTATTTAATAGCGAATTAAGTATAAAAGATACTATAGATGGGGCAAGCAGAGCAGTTTCTTTTTATGCTAATGCTAGAACAAGAATAGCAGAAGAAAAACAAAAAAACGAAAGTTTAAAATTACAAGAAGATAGAAGTAAAATAGTTACAGGTGATGAATTAAGACGTTTCTTTGACAGAAATTATGATATGGACCATCCTGTACAAGAACAAGGAGATAGAACATCAGATTCTATGGAAAGATAAATATAAGTAAAAACAAAAGATTGGAATGTGGTTTAAAAATAGACCAATCTTTTTTGTTGGATTTTTTAATAGAAATAACCGGTACAGATGTAAAAACACTGAAATTAAATAATCATATTTATTAAATAAAATTAAAAAGCGAGGAACAAAAAATGAGAGAAATATTTGCAGATTTACATGTACATATAGGAAGAAGTGAAAATGGAAAGCCAATAAAAATAACAGCTGCAAGGTCTTTAAATTTTGCTAATATAGCAAAAGAATGCGCAGACAGAAAAGGAATTCAAATGGTTGGAATAATAGACTGTGCATCTCCTTATGTTATAGAAGACATTGAGAATTTTTTGAAAAATGGTGATGCATACGAGATAGAGGACGGAGGAATTATATATAAAGATAAAGTTTGTATAATTCTAGGAAGCGAAGTAGAAACGTCAGAAGTTAATGAAAATGGAAAAACAGGAAGTGCACATAATTTATGCTATTTTCCAACTTTAGCAGATATAAAAGCATTTTCAAATGAAATGTCAAATTACATACACAATATTACTTTAAGTACGCAAAGGGCAAGAATTTCTGCCTATAATTTAGTAGATATTGTAGAAAAACACAATGGAATATTAGTTCCAGCACATATTTTTACACCATATAAAAGCTTTTATGGAAATTGTACAAAAAGGCTAGAAAGAATTTTTAAAGAAAAGTTTAATAAAATATTTGCAGTAGAATTAGGCTTAAGTGCAGATACATTTTTAGCTGATGAAATATCAGAGTTAGAAACAAGAACTTTTATTACAGATTCAGATGCTCACTCACTTCCTAAAATAGCAAGAGAATATAATAAAATACTTATGGAAAATATAAGCTTTAAAGAACTTGTAAAAGCTTTAAAAAACGAGGACGGAAGAAAAGTTTTAGCAAATTATGGGTTAGACCCAAAACTTGGTAAATATCATAGAACTTATTGCGAGCTATGTAACAAACCTATTGAGGGAACTCCGCCTGTTACAAAATGTGATACATGTGATAGTAGCAAAGTTGTAATGGGAGTTTTTGACAGAATAGAGATAATAAAAGACAAGCCAGAAACAAAAAGCCCTATAAATAGACCACCATATATATATCAAATACCTTTAACTTTTGTACCAGGACTTGGTGCTAAAACAATAGATAAATTATTAGACAACTTCGAAACAGAAATGAATATTTTACATAAACTTTCAGAAGATGATATAGAAGCAGTTGTTGGAGAAAAAAGCGCTAAAGCAATTGAATGTGCTAGAACAGGAAAAATGCATATTCAGTCTGGTGGTGGAGGAGTATATGGTAAATTAACAGTAGGATAAAATTCTTGTTCTAAAATTCACGTTATAGAATAGACATTATGTATAAAACTACATTAGGAGGAATAACGTGAGAAATACAAATAATAAAAATAATAAAAGAATTTTAACACTTGTTACAAACTATTTTATAGAGAATATTAAAATTTATACTTTTGTAGCAATTATATTCATTATAGGAATAGCATTAGCGATTGTTTTTATAAACAATTTAGAAACTTCTCAAAGAAATGAAATAAGTACATATATAACAACATTTACGAATTCTTTGAAAGATGGATATACAATAGATAAAAGTGCTTTAATTACAAGTTCAATTTGGAAAAATGTAATATTATGTATTATTATGTGGTTTGCAGGTTCAACAGTAATAGGTATACCAATTGTGCTTGGAATAGTTGCATACAGAGGATTTTGCATAGGTTATACAGTTTTAGCTCTAACTTATACATTTGGTACAGGTAATGGAACAATATTTTTTCTAACATCAATGTTATTACAAAACATAATAATAATACCTTGCATTTTATCACTTGCTGTAAGTGGACTGAAATTATATAAATCTATAATAAAAGACAGAAGAAGAGAAAATGTAAAAATAGAAATAATAAGACACACTATTTTTTCAATATTAATGCTAATTATGTTAATTGTGGCATCATTGGTTGAAACATATATTTCAACAAGTTTGCTTCAAACTGTAATAGGATTATTTCAATAATAAAAATAAAAAAATACTAAAAATATCTTTACAATTTTAACGTAATTTGATATAACATATAAAGTAATTTATGTAAATTCTTTAATGAAAAAGTTATATTACATACGGCATAATTTTTAAAGGGATAGGGGAGCTGAAATGGAAAAACATATAAAATTATTTTTGGAATTTCTTCAAGACGACAAAAAGTTGTCAGATAACACATTACAATCATACAGAAGAGATATAGAACAATATAGAGACTATATTCAAAATAACAGAATCAACTATTTAAAGATAGATGGTGAAGATTTACAAGAATATTTAAAAAAATTACAAGAGATGGGAAAGAAAACTTCTACTATTTCTAGAAATTTAGCATCTATAAGATCATTTTACCAATATTTATTAAGAATAAAAAAAGTAAAACATGATCCAACAGATGGAATTCAATCACCTAAAGTTGAGAAAAAAGCACCAAGCGTATTAACATCACAAGAAGTAGAGTTACTTTTAGAACAACCAAAAGATGTTGATTTAAAAGGAACTAGAGATAAAGCAATGCTTGAATTTGCATATGCTACAGGAATGAGAGTAACAGAAATAATTTCATTAAACATAGATGATGTAAATATAAAAGAGGGTTTTGTTACATGTAATAGTGGCAAAAAGCAAAGAACTATTCCAATAGGCACAATGTCTTTAAAGGCGTTAAAAGAGTATATAGAAGAGGCAAGACCTGTTATAATAAAAAATGAAAATGAAAGAGCTTTATTTGTTAATACAAATGGAAAAAGATTAACAAGACAAGGTTTCTGGAAGATAATAAAATATTATAAAGAGCAAGCACATATAGCAAAAGACATAACACCACATGTACTAAGACATTCATTTGCAACACATTTACTACAAAACGGTGCAGATTTAAAATCAATACAAACAATGCTTGGACATTCAGATATTTCATCAACTCAAGTATATGTTCAATTTCAAGACCCAGAACTAAAAGAAATATATAAGAAAAGTCATCCAAGAGCATAAAATAAGTTAAAACTATAAATTAGAATATTTGACTATCAACATACATTAAAGTAAGTTGATAGTTTTTTATATATAATTACAAAAATATACAAAATGAATTTAATATATTTTTACAATAGACGTTTTCTAATTTCTTTTTTGTTTCCTATTGAATAAACTGCCTAAATGTTATATACTATTAACAGTTTAAAACGAAGGAGGAGGATAAGATGGACAATATTAAATTAAATTTTGATAATGTCGATGTAACCGAAAAAAATATCATGAAATATGCTGAAGAAGTAGAAAAAATTCATGATGAGTTACATAAAAAAGAAAATGACCCAAAAGAATTTTTAGGATGGATGGAATTACCAACCAATTACGACAAAAAAGAGTTTGAAAAAATAAAAAAATCTGCCAAAAAGATACAAGAAAATTCAGAAGTATTAGTTGTTATTGGAATTGGTGGATCTTATTTGGGAGCAAGAGCAGTTATAGAGGCTCTTACACATACTTTTTATGCGTACTTACCAAAAGAACAAAGAAAAACTCCTCAGATTTTATATGTTGGAAATAATTTAAATCCGAATTATATTAATGATGTTATTGATTTAATTGGAAATAGAGACTTTTCTATAAATGTAATTTCTAAATCTGGGACTACAACAGAACCTGCAATAGCTTTTAGAATTTTTAGAGAAATATTAGAAAATAAATATGGTTTAAAAGAAGCTCAAAAAAGAATTTATGTTACAACAGACAAGAAAAAAGGAGCTTTAAAACAATTAGCAGATACAGAAAAATATACAACATTTGTAATTCCAGACAATATAGGAGGTAGATATTCTGTTTTAACAGCTGTAGGATTATTACCTATTGCTACAGCAGGAATAGATATAACGAAACTAATGAATGGTGCAAGATTTGCACAAGAAAAATATGTAGACAAAAGCTTAAAATATAATGATTGTTATAAATATGCAGTTATAAGAAATTTATTATATAAAGACAATAAAAATATCGAGTTATTGGTTTCTTATGAACCAAAATTACACTATATGATTGAATGGTGGAAGCAACTATTTGGAGAAAGCGAAGGAAAAGATAAAAAAGGAATATTCCCAACTGGAGCTGAATTCACAACAGACCTACATTCACTAGGACAATACATTCAAGAAGGAAGAAGAAATTTATTTGAAACAGTTATTAATATAGAAAAAAGCGAAAGTGATATAGAAATAAAAGAAGACGGAGATAATTTAGATGGACTAAATTATATTGCTGGAAAAAGTTTAGACTATGTTAATAAAAAGGCTATGGAAGGTACTATAAGTGCTCATGTTGAAGGTGGAGTACCAAATATAGTTATTAATATGAGCGAACTAAATGAAGAGACTTTAGGACATTTAATTTATTTCTTCGAATTAGCAGTTGCAATGTCTGGTAATTTATTAGGAGTTAATCCATTTAATCAACCAGGTGTAGAAAAGTATAAAACAAATATGTTTAAGCTACTAAAGAAACCAGGATACGAGGACAAAAAATAGGGCAAGGATTATGAGGATGTTATTAAAAATTTAACAAATAATAAATTATAAACCAAGCCATAATAAAACAAAATGCAATTTAGAAGGGATATGAGTTTATGATAAAAGTAGAATTAAAAGATGGTTCTATGCTTGAAATAGAACAAGGTATGTCTGTATTAGATGTAGCGAAAAAGATTAGTGAAGGGCTAGCTAGAAATGCAATGGCAGGAAAAGTAGATGGAGAGGTAAAAGATTTACGTTATAAATTAGAAAAAGATTGCAAGCTAGAAATTTTAACATTTGACGATATAGAAGGAAAAAAGGCTTATTGGCATACAACAGCACATATTATGGCGCAGGCTGTTAAAAGATTATATGGAGAGAATGTAAAATTAACAATAGGACCTTCAATTGAAAACGGTTTTTACTATGATTTTGATGTGGAAAAGCCAATTTCAGAAAATGACTTTGAAAAAATCGAAGAAGAGATGAAAAAGATAATAAAAGAGGACTTACCACTTGAAAGATATACTCTTCCAAGAGAAGATGCAATAAAATTAATGAAAGAAATGGACGAACCATATAAAGTAGAATTAATAGAAGAACTTCCAGAAGATGAGGAGATTTCTTTCTATAAACAAGGAGATTTTACAGACCTTTGTGCAGGCCCACATTTAATAAGTACTGGAAAGATTAAAGCAGTAAAATTACTTTCTACATCAGGAGCTTACTGGAGAGGAAACGAAAATAATAAGATGCTTCAAAGAATATATGGAATTTCATTTCCAAAAGCAAGTCAAGTAGAAGAATATTTACAAATGCTAGAAGAAGCTAAACAAAGAGACCATAGAAAAATAGGTAAAGAATTAGAATTGTTTATGACACATCCTTTAGTAGGATCTGGACTTCCTATGTATTTACCGAATGGAGCTGTTGTTAGAAAACTTTTAGAAAGATATATACAAGATAAAGAAACAGCAATGGGTTATCAACATGTATATACACCATCTCTTGCAAATGTAGATTTATATAAAACATCAGGACATTGGGATCATTATAAAGAAGACATGTTCCCAGTTATGAAAATAGATACAGAAGAATTGGTTTTAAGACCAATGAACTGCCCACATCATATGTTAGTATATAAAAATAAAATACATTCATATAGAGATTTACCAATAAGAATTGGAGAACTTGCACATGACTTTAGATTTGAAGATAGTGGAAGCGTTTGCGGACTAGAAAGAGTTCGTGAAATGTGCCAAAATGATGCACACTTATTTGTAAGACCAGATCAAATAAAAGAAGAAGTTGCAAGAGTAGTAAAATTAATACTATCTGTTTATGAAGATTTTGGATTTAAGGATTATCAATTTAGATTATCTTTAAGAGATAAAGCTGACAAACATAAATATTTTGATGATGACGAAATGTGGGAAAAGGCAGAGAGCCAATTAAGAGAAATCTTAACAGAATTAGGACTAAACTTCTACGAAGCAGAAGGAGAAGCAGCTTTTTATGGACCAAAACTTGACGTTCAATTAAAATCTGCAGTAGGTCATGATGTAACAGTATCTACTTGCCAATTAGATTTCTTACTTCCAGAAAGATTTGAGCTAGAATATATTGGTCAAGATGGAGAGAAACATAGACCAGTTGTAATTCATAGAGCTATTTTAGGTACATTTGATAGATTTATGTGTTTCTTAATAGAAGAAACAAAAGGTGCTTTTCCATTATGGCTTGCTCCAACACAAGTAAAACTATTAACTATATCAGATAAACAAATAGATTATGCAAAACTAGTAGAAGAAAAATTACAAGCAAAAGGAATAAGAGTTTCTTTAGATGATAGAAGCGAAAAAATAGGTTATAAAATACGTGAAGCTCAACTTCAAAAAGTACCATACATGCTTGTAATTGGAGATAAAGAAGTAGAGGCAAATGCAGTAGGAGTACGTTCTAGAACAGATGGAGATATTGGTCAAATGAAACTAGATGAATTTGTAAACAAAATTGAAGACGAAGTTAAAAATTACAAATAAAAATAATATTGGAGGAAAGATGCCAAAAACTACAAATGAGAATGAAAATGTATTAGAAAATAAATTAAAATTTATAGGCTTAAACCTAAAAAGGCTACCTAGCTTTTTAAAGGACTTTGAGCCTTTAAATTTTAAACCTACTAAATCACATGACGATATAAATTATAAAATATATAAATACATAGATGTACTAGATATAGAAATCTTGCTTACTCCACTAGATAGAACGGCAGATTTAGAACAAAGATATAAAAAAGCAGAGCCACTATGTAATTATTTAGATACAAGTAATAAAAAGAATGCAGAAAAGTTTGAAACTTTTATTGGAATGTTAGATAATTTAAATATAGAAAATATTAATAAAATAGATGAAGAACAAGAAAAACTTAATGAAACTATTCCACTAAAAGTAAAATATGAAAATAATTATATTTGGCAAATTTATTATGCTCCCGAAACTAATAAATATTTTATGCTTGTACCTACAACAGAAGTTAATAATGTTGCATTGTTCTATTTAATAAAGAAACAAATAGAAAGCAAAAAATCTAAGAAAAAATGCTATATATTTGTTCCTATAACACATATGGAATATTCAGGCAATTTGTATACTAGTCTCCAAATAACAGATTTGGAGAACTATTTATGGTATTTTACAAAAGAATGGCCTACTATATTTGAAGTATTTGATAAAAAAGGTAATTCTACAATTAAAATTGTCGGAAAGGCTAAAGTATATGATAATATTGTTAGTGACTATATAATGGAATTTAACCAAAAAGATATATGTATAGCAAAATATAAGTTATTAAAAGCACTATTTTTACTTTCAACAAGCTTTCCAAATGATTATTCTTTTAAGACTGCAATAGGAGAAGAAGGTGAACTTGAATTTAAATATAAAAATCAATTTATAACTTATGAGAGTTTACCAGAATTTATAAAAGGTCAAGCAAAAGATAAAACAGAAGAAATAAAGGAAGTAATAAAAGAAAAGGCAAAAAAAGAAGCTTTACTAAAAAAATTAAAAAAGAAAATAGAAGAACAGAATGCAGAATATTTGGAAAAGCAGAAACAAATATCTACATTTTTAGAGTGTAAGAAAACATTTTTCGGAAAAGTTAAATATTTCTTTAATGGAAGAAAGAAGAAGGAAGTTGTATCTATAAAAAGAAAAGTTAAAAGTGAAGAAGACATAGAAGAAACTCAAGTTCCATCAAAAGAAATAGTAACATATGAATTTGTAGATAAAAAAATTTATACCATAGAAGATATTATAGAAATAGTAACAAGATTAGATTCAATTAGAAAAGAGTATAAAAATATAGAATTAGATGTAAAAGCGTCTGAACTTAAAACAGAAAATTTAACAAGAAAAATTAAGAATGCAAAAATATATATTGCAGAAATTAATAGCCATAAAAAGAGTATTTTTGAATTTTGGAAATTTGCTAATAAAGACGAACTACCAGGTCTAAATGAGGGTGACTTAGACGAGAACGAAAATGATAAAATAGGTAAAATATTTGATGTAGACAATGATATTGAGGAATTAGGAAAGAAAATAGATGAAGTACAGAGAGTAAAACTTTCTAAAAATGAGGCAGATGCCTTATTTATATTTAGATATTGCAGTAGGACTATGCAAATTTTAAACGAAACAAAGAAAAATAGTGACTTAACAGAAAAACAAAGAAAAGAAATAGAAAAAGAGTTAAAGCAGTTGAAGAAATCATTTAATGCAGATTTAAAAAATATAAATCTTGTAGAATTTGATATATTTGGAAGTATGTTATCTAATGAAAAAGATAAATCATCAATTAATAATGTAAGACATAGAGAAAATCAAAAAGACAAATACAGAATTTTAAATATAAATAAAGAAATAACTCTAGATGATTTTATAGATAATGTTAGAAATTGTTTGAATTTAGTTAAAGAAGTTTTAAATAAAATAAAAACAACTTCAGAACTTTCTATATATAAGCTAAGCACTAAGAAAGCCAATTTAGATAACCTAAATATATATAATATTAATCCAAGGAATGAATTTAAAGATGCTGAGTTTTCTAAAAGTAAAGAAATTTATTTATATAAAATAAATATAAAAGAAAATACTCCAGTGGCTTTTTATACAAATTATATTTTTTATGATAATTACAATAAAACTTTGCCAGTAGGAATGAATATATCAACTGAAATTTTATTTGATGCACTTAAGACAAAAATAAAAGAAATAAAGCAAGATACATTTAACATTAATGTATATGATGATGAATATACTAGTAGAGTACTTAAAGTAAATGTAGTAGAGTACGAGAATTAATTTGCAAGGAGATACAATATGGAAATAGTTTATAAAGGCGACACAAAAATAGAAACAAGTAATAGCAAAAAGATTATTGATATATTTAAAAATGAAATAGAAAATAGTAAAACAAAAATAATAGCATGTAAATGTAATAATGAAATAAGAAGCCTAAATTATGAGCCAGAAAATAATGAAAAAGTAGAATTTATAGATGTTTCATCAGCTGATGGAATGAGAATTTATGTAAGAGGATTACTTTTAATAATGTCAAAGGCTTTTAATAAGCTTTACCCTGAGGCTTTGCTTACAGTAAATTATCAGTTATCTAATTCAACATTTTGTCAAATAGATAATATGCAAGTAACAGAAGAAATGATAAAAAATGTAAGTGATGAAATGAAAAGAATAATAGAAAATAACTATGAAATAAAAAAAGTTATTATGACAAAAGAAGAGGCAACAAAATTTTATGACAAAGAAAAGACTTTAAGAGGTAGATTGCAACTTGATAACAAAGACAAAGATACTGTTTCATTATATTTTTGCGAGGATTATTATAACTATTTTTATGGTGTTATGCCAATTTCTACTGGTGAGACATCAATATTTGAGTTAAAAAGATATAATGAGGGATTTCTAGTAAGATATCCAAGTAGAAAAAATCCTGGTCAACTAGAAGAGTATAAAGAAAACAAAAAATTATTAAATACTCTTCAAGAATATGAAGATATACACAGCATTTTAGGAATTAATACTATATATAAGCTAAATAGGGAAATATTAAATGGTAATGAAAAAGATATAATATTATTAGCAGAGGCATTACATGAGAAGAAAATATCTGATATAGCAGACAAAATTGTTAATAAAAATGATGTAAAGGTAGTATTAATAGCAGGACCTTCATCTTCTGGAAAAACTACATTTGCAAAAAGGCTAGGAATACAACTTAGGTTAAATGGCTTAAAACCTGTAACAATTTCTGTAGATAACTATTTCGTAGAAAGAACAGAAACACCTTTAGATGAAAATGGAAAATACAATTTTGAGTGTTTAGAAGCAATTGATTTAGAGCTATTTAATCATGACTTAATAGAATTACTAAAAGGAAATGAGATATTAATGCCAACATTTAATTTTAAAACTGGGCATAAGGAATATACTGGCGAAACAATGAAATTAGGAAAAGACGAAATTTTAGTAATTGAAGGAATACATTGCTTAAATGATGAACTAACATCTGCAATTCCAAGAGAAAATAAGTATAAAATATATATTAGTAATTTAACTGTTTTAAACATAGATTACTTTAATAGAATTTCAACTACAGATAGTAGATTAATAAGAAGAATAGTAAGAGATTACAAGTTTAGAAGTTATAATGCTATACATACTTTGCAAATATGGAACTCAGTTAATAGAGGAGAAGAACAATATATTTATCCATTCCAAGAGGAAGCAGATAGTATGTTTAATACATCATTAATATATGAGTTTTGTGTTTTAAAGAAGTTTGCAGTACCTTTGTTAGAAAGCATTAACAGCACTTATGAAGAATATTCAGAGGCAAGAAGATTATTAGAATTTCTAAAATATTTTGAAATAATTGACATGAAAAATGTTCCAGAGAACTCATTATTAAGAGAATTTATTGGAGATAGTATATTTGAGTATTAATATAGAGGGAAAAAACTAAAATGGGAAGAAAATTTACAGAAATAGACGAAGAATTTATATGTGAAAACTGTGGTAAGCGAGTAAAACCACTTGGTTATTCATGCAGAAATCACTGCAATTATTGTTTACATTCAAAGCATGTAGATATAAATCCAGGAGATAGAGAAGAACAATGCCATGGAATTTTAGAACCAATAAGCGTAGAACTAGATTCAAAAAAAGGCTATGTAATAATATTTAAATGTAAAAAATGTGGTGCTATAAGAAGAAATAAGGCTGCAAATGATGACAACATGGACTTAATAATAGAGCTTACAGCTAGACACGAAAACTAGAAACACTTTGTTTCTAGTTTTTATAAGTTGAAGATACATTAACTTCTTACTGTTGTGTTATATATTAATAAAAATACAATAATGAAATCAAAAATGTAATCGAATTGTAATACAAATGTAATATAAAAGAAACATGCAATCTCATAATGAGATGATATAATTATTCTGCACAAAAAATATAAACCAAATTTATTTATTAATTACATAAAAATATGATTAATAAATAAATTTGGTGAGATAATAAGAAATAAAAAACATATAGGAGAAAAAATATGGAAAAAGTTTACGAGTGCGGAAAGATTATACAAAAAGCAAGAGGAATAACGTTAATAGCGTTGGTTGTAACAATTGTTGTTTTATTAATTTTGGCAGGAATAACAATAAGTTTAGTATTTAGTGAAAATGGAGTAGCAAATAAGGCAAGAGAAGCTGAGGAAAATACTAAAATAGCTCAAGTAAGAGAGAAACTAGAGTTAGCAAAAGGACCAGAGTATATAGAAGGAAATGGAAAATACAATCCCGACAACTATTTTCAAAGAATAGAAAACGAAGAAATAATAAATGATAAAGAAAAAGATGTAATAGACAATGGAGATGGAACATATGAGGTAACGACATCAGAAGGATATATATTCATAATAACATTAGTTCCCAGCAAGGACAATGTAGAAGATATACAAATAGACTATTCAGGAAAAGCCGATGGACCAAGGATAAGAAAAATAACAGTAACAAGTAAAACTACAAATAGTGTAACAGTAGAAGTGGATACAGCAAATGCAGATGGAGCAAAATACACATATTATTATAAAAAAGATGAAGAAGCGGACTGGATAAAGGCAGATGAAGTAGAAGAAAACATATATACATTTAATGGATTAGAAGCAAATGTACTATACAATATAAAAGTAGAATTGGAAAAAGATAAAAAGAAAGCAGAAAAAGAAATAAACATAATAACAGGAGAGATGCCAGAAGGAGCAGTACAATTTAGTCCAGTAGTGTGGAATAATGGAAAAGCAAGTACAATAATAACAACAACTGAAACAGGATATATATTACAGTATAAAATAGGCGGAGGAGAAGAAAATAATTGGACAAATGCAACAAGTGGAACTAGTATAGGAAACCTACAGCATGGACAAACGGTATATGGAAGACTATATGATGGAATAAATGGAAGTAAAATGTCAAGTATAGATATAAAAGATACAAAATCTCCAACAGTAACAGTAAACAGAGGAACAATAACAAATAATAGCATAACAGTAAATGTACAAGCAATAGATAATGAAAGTGGGCTAGCAAGCAATGGGACTTATAAATATTATTTAAATGGTGTAGAGAAAACAACAAGTGAAAATAATACGTATACATTTACAGAGCTGGCAGAAGGTACAACTTATACGGTAAAAGTTGAGGCGTTTGATAAAGCTGGCAATAAAGGTAATCAAACTATAAATGCGACAACTATAATAAGAACTGTATCAAATACACTTCAAGAAGGAAAATATGTAAATTATGTTACGCCCAATAACCGGAACTCTAAAATGTATAGTATTATATGGACCTACTTCGAGTTATGGAATACAAATAATCTCAGAAAGTGCAATAGATGATGTTCAAATACGAGGTGATGACGATTATAATAATGCAATTGTAATATTAAATACTTCAGCTGAAAAATATTTAAATACGCAATATGCAACTAGTGCGAGATCAGTTGGAAGTAATCCAATCAGCCCGTATTCAGAAAGTGGAAGTACAACTTATTATGATAGATATACAATGAAAAATGAAGATAGTAATTATATTACAGATAGTAATCAAATGTCAAAATTAGAGATATCATCAACAAATACTGCATACTGGCTTGCATCTAGAGAAGCTGTTGGTTTTACTAGCGGTGATTCTTTTAGATTGCGTAGTTCTAAAGGGAATATAGAGTGTTTCTTTATAACTCCTAGTGGTGGAAGTGATTGGTACCAAAATACACTTTCGATTAGACCAGTATTTACACTAAAAAATAATCTTAGAATAACAAGTGGCGATGGAAGTAAAGATAATCCATACAATTTAGGAATTTAATAAAAACAAGATATTTAAATATACAAAAAAGAAGTGCATAAGCAAAAAGCATATGTACTTCTTTTTGTGTGTTTAAGAGAAGCTATAGACAAAGTTGTAAAAATTAAAAAAAAATTAAACAAAACATAAAGATATATGTTATAATACATAAGTATTAAAAGCGAAAAAATAGATTTGGAGGAATAAAGTGAAAAATATTGAGGCAAATAAAGTAGAAATAGACGAACAATTAGAATATATAGAAAAAGTTGCAAAAATAAATGAAGGAAAAAATTATACGTATTATATACTTACAATGGGATGCCAATTAAATGAAAACGATTCTGAGAAGTTGTGCGGAATGGCAGAAAAAATGAGCTATACAAAAGTAGAAGAAATGAGCAATGCGGATTTAATTATATTTAATACTTGTTGTATTAGGGAAAATGCTGAAGACAGGTTATTTGGAAAGCTTGGAGAGGCAAAAAAAGTAAAAGAAAAAAGAAATAGCATTATAGCAATTGGTGGATGCATGATGCAAGAAAAAGAAATGATACAAAAAATTCATGAAAGTTATCCATTTGTAGATGTACTATTTGGAACACATACATTACATAAGTTTCCAGAAAATTTATACAAAGCAATTACTATGAATAAAAAGTTAGAAGACATATTAGATATAGATGGAGAAATAATAGAAGGTCTTCCAATAAAAAGGGATGATGAAATAAAAGCTTCTGTTACAATAATGAATGGCTGTAACAACTTTTGTAGTTATTGTATAGTTCCTTATGTAAGAGGAAGAGAAAGAAGTAGAACTCCAAAAGATATAATAGAAGAAGTAAGATGCTTAGCAAAACAAGGATATAAAGAAATTACACTTTTAGGGCAAAATGTTAATTCATATTTACGAGTAGAAAACGAAAAAGGTATAGAATATGAGAAGTATGAAGGAGTTAATTCATTTGCCACTCTTTTAAGAGCTGTAAACAGGATAGATGGAATAGAAAGAATAAGATTTGTATCACCACATCCAAAAGATTTTACAGATGATGTTATTGAAGCAATAAGAGATTGTAACAAGGTTTGTAAACTAATACATCTTCCACTTCAATCTGGAAGTACAAATGTATTAAAAGCAATGAATAGAAAATATACTAAAGAACAATATTTAAATTTAGTAGAGAAAATGAAAAATGAAATACCAAATTTAACATTATCTACAGATATTATTGTAGGTTTTGCAGGAGAGACAGATGAAGACTTTAAGGACACACTAGACGTAGTAGAAAAGGTTAAATTTGAGCAAGTTTATATGTTTATTTACTCTAGAAGAACTGGTACTCCAGGAGATAAAATGGAAAATCAAATTCCAGATGATATAAAGCATAAGAGATTTGATAGACTAAAAGTGTTAGTAGAAAGTCAAATTGAAAAAAGGAATAAAGAATATGTTGGAACCATTCAAAAAGTACTTGTAGAGGGAAAAAGCAAAACAAATGAAAATACATATACAGGAAGGACAGATTCAAATAAAGTAGTAATTTTTGAAGGAATAGAAGAAAATATAGGGAAGGTATTAGACGTAAAAATAATTTCAGAACATATGTGGTATTTGAAGGGAGCTATTGTAAATGGATAAAGATATAGACAAATTTTCACCTATGATGCAAAATTATTTAAAAACAAAGGAAGAATATAAAGATTGTATTTTGTTTTATAGATTAGGGGATTTTTATGAGATGTTCTTCGATGATGCAATAACAGCATCAAGAGAACTAGAACTTACATTAACAGGAAAAGATTGTGGGCAAGAAGAAAGAGCCCCAATGTGTGGAATTCCATACCATGCAGCAGAAACATACGTAGCTAGGTTAATTTCAAAAGGATATAAAGTAGCAATATGCGAGCAGTTAGAAGATCCAAAAACAGCAAAGGGAATTGTAAAAAGAGATGTTATAAGAGTTGTAACACCTGGTACGGTAATAGAAAGTAACCTTCTTGAAGAAAAAAAGAATAATTATATTATGGCAATTTATAAAAACGGAATATACTTTGGTATGAGTGTATGTGACTTATCTACAGGTGACTTTAGAATGACACAAATACGTGACACTAATAACTTTGCTATGTTAATGGACGAAATTTCAAGATATAGTCCATCTGAAATTGTCGTTAATGAGCTCATGTTTAATTCAACAGAAGAAATAGCAAAGATAAAAGAAAGATTTGAAACTTATATTTCAAAATCAAATGGATTTAGCCAAAATGTTAACGAAATAAGAGAAAGAAGTAGAATAGTTAATGAAGATGACAAAGAAATAGAAAAACTAGATGACTATATTTTAGCAATAACTGCTGCAAATGGACTAATTGCATATTTAATAGATACGCAAAAAAATAATTTGGAGTATTTAAATAAAATATTATTGTATAATACATCAAAATATATGAGTTTAGACATAAACGCTAGAAGAAATTTAGAAATAACCGAAAAACTACGAGATAAAAGTAAAAAAGGTACATTACTATGGGTACTGGATAAAACTTCAACATCAATGGGAGGAAGGCTTTTAAGAAGATGGCTAAATGATCCATTAATTGATGAGTGCCATATAAATAGAAGACTAGAAAGTGTTAAAGAACTTAAAGAAGATATAATGCTTAGAGGAGATATAGTAGATTCACTTAAAAAAGTTTATGATATAGAAAGATTAGCAAGTAAAATATCTTATGGTAGTGCAAATGGAAGAGATTTAATATCTTTAAAAAATTCTACTGCACAGCTACCAGGAATAAAAACAGTTTTAAGCAGAGCAAAATCTCCTATGTTAAAAGATTTATATGGGGAGCTAGATGAACTACAAGATATATATGCAATTGTAGATAAGGCAATTGTAGATGAACCACCTATAAGTGTAAAAGAAGGTGGGCTTATAAAATTAGGTTATGACGAAGAAATAGACAGATTAAAGACAGCCACAACAGACGGAAAGAATTGGGTATTAAAATTAGAAGCAGAAGAAAGAGAAAAAACAGGAATAAAAGGATTAAAAGTAGGATTTAATAAGGTGTTTGGTTACTTTATAGAAGTTACAAAATCAAATTTATCACAAGTACCAGATAGATATATAAGAAAACAAACACTAGCAAACTGTGAGAGATATATAACAGAAGATTTAAAGAGATTAGAAAATGAAATTCTAGGTGCAGAAGAAAAAGTAATTAACCTAGAATATAACGCTTTCGTAGGAATAAGAGACGAAATAGAAAAAAACGTACAAAGAGTACAAAAATCAGCAAATATAATTTCTATATTAGATGTTTTAGCATCATTTGCAACAGTAGCTGATGATATGAACTATGTAATGCCAATAGTAGATAACAGTGGAATTATAGACATAAAAGACGGAAGGCATCCAGTAATAGAAAAAATAATAGGTGGAAGCGAATTTGTTCCAAATGATACATATTTAGATAAAGGTGAGAATAGACTATCTATTATAACAGGACCAAATATGGCGGGAAAATCTACATATATGAGACAAGTAGCATTAATTACATTAATGGCACAATGTGGTAGCTTTGTTCCTGCAAGCTATGCAAAAATAGGAGTTGTAGATAAAATATTTACAAGGGTAGGAGCTTCTGATGACTTAAGTATGGGGCAAAGTACATTTATGGTAGAAATGATGGAAGTTGCAACAATATTAAAGGAAGCAACACAAAACAGTTTAGTAATATTAGACGAAATAGGTAGAGGAACATCAACATATGATGGACTTTCAATAGCTTGGGCTGTAGCGGAATATATTTCAGATAAAGAAAAATGCGGGGCAAAAACATTATTTGCAACACATTACCACGAACTTACACAATTAGAAGATAAACTAGAAGGAATTAAAAACTATTCAATTGCAGTAAAAGAAAAAGGAGAAGATATAATCTTTTTAAGAAAGATTATATCTGGAGGTACAGACGAGAGCTATGGAGTACATGTTGCAAAACTTGCAGGAGTACCAAAGGTTGTAACAACAAGAGCAAATGAAATATTACGTTCAATAGAAAGAAAAAATGTATTAAATGAAAAAAGAATGGAAAAGGAAAATAAAAAAGAAACTGCTGGACAATTAGATATGTATAACTATAAGCTAGCAGAAATAGCACATGAACTAGATAAAGTAGACTTAAATCAACTAACACCAATAGATGCACTAAACACACTTTTAAAAATGAAAGAAAAAATGAAATAGTTGGAAATGGGGACCTGTCCCCAATTTCTGAAAGTCAGAAAGAGGGACCTGTCCCTAATTTCTAAAAGAGGAGGAAAACTTTAGATAAAATGAGCGTTAATAGACTAGAAATAGATTTAAATAAACTAGAATATAATTTAAAGCAAATAAAACAATGTGTTGGTAAAAATATAGAGCTTTTACCAGTTATTAAAGCAAATGCCTATGGACTTGGAGCTGTAGCGTTAAGAGATGTATTAGAAAAAAATAAAATCAATTATGTTGCTGTTGCAATGATAAAAGAAGCGGTAGAATTAAGAGAAAATGGTTTCAAAATGCCAATAATGGTTCTTAATGAAATTTTAGAGTGTGAAGTAGAAGATATAATAAAATATAATTTAACAGCAGGTATATCAACTTATGAAATAGCAGAAAAAATTAATAACTATGCAGAAAAGAATAATACAATAGCTAAAGTTCATATAAAAATAGATACCGGAATGGGAAGAGTAGGACTAATTGCAACAGACAGTAGTGAATTTGAAAAAGATATAAGCACAATAGAAAAAATAAATGGATTAAAAAATATAGAAATAGAAGGAATATATAGTCACTTAGCTTCACCAGATGCTGATAAAGATTATACGAATAAGCAAATAAGTTTATTTGATAATTTGTTGGCGAGATTATTAGAGAAAAATATAGATGTTAAGTATAAACATATTTTAGCAAGTACAGGAATAACAGATTATACATATGCAAGTTACAATATGGTAAGACCTGGAATTATAATATATGGGCATACTTCAAGAGGAATGGTACAAACAAAGCTAGACTTAAAGCCATGTACAAAGTTATTAAGTAAAGTAGCATATATAAAAACAGTTCCAGAAAATACATCAATAAGTTATGGAAGGACATATGTTACTAAGGGATATACAAAGATTGCAACAATACCAATTGGATATGCAGATGGGGTAAGAAGGGAACTATCTAATAAAGGCTATGTTTGTATAAATGGAATAAAAGCACCAATCGTAGGCGTTGTATGTATGGATAACTTTATGGTAGACATATCTAAAATCCCAGATGTAAAGGTGGGAGACGACGTAGCAATATGGGATAACGAAAATATTACGTTAGAAGAAGTTGCAAGCAAATGTGATACAATAGTACACGACATCTTATGTGGAATTAGTAATAGAGTGGATAGAGTATATGTAAAATAATAAGTGATGTCTTATAAATCTAGTTTTGATAGTTTTATAATATTATTACAAATAAGGGAAAAAGAAAAAGTAAAAATTAGAGTAAAGGTATTACTTTAATAGCACTAGTTGTAACAATTGTGGTATTACTAATATTAGCAGTTGTAACAATAAGTTTAGTATTTAGTGATAACGGAATAATAGCAAAAGCAATAAATGCTTCAGAAGAGACTAGTAAAGCCACAATAAATGAACAAGAAATTTTAAATTATACAGATGAATATATAAATAGTGTTATTAATAATAGTGAAAATCTAGTTCCAGATGAGCCAGTTGATCCTACAGAAAATTGGGATACAACTAAAGTAGATAAAATAGTAAGTGGCGATAATATAGTTGTTCCAGTGCCAAAAGGATATATTGCATCGAGTGTATCAACAGAGAATACTGTACAAAATGGATTTGTAATATATGAGGGAACTGAAGTAGTAAATGACAGTAATGTAGAGGATGCAAGAATTAAAAGAAATCAATTTGTATGGGTACCAGTAGAAAATACCAGTGAAATGTATGGAATAGATATTGACGGAAAGGCATGGGGAAAATTATATACTTTTTCAGAAATAGGGATAAATCCACTAAATTGGGAAGAAAATAATGGTGTGATACAGATAAAAAAATCTACAGATGATGAAAGTTATAGAGAGCCAGATATATTAACTTCTTTTGATACAAATATTAATTTACCAGAATATAATGTTGGAGCAAATACACAAGAGGATTTTAATATACAGCTAGAAACAGAATTTAATAATATGATAAGAAGTGTTGAAAAATATGGTGGATTTTATATTGGAAGATATGAAACTGGAAACTTAAGTCAAAGTGAAGCAGTAGTTATAAAAAATAATAGTGATAATGTAAGAGAAAATTGGTATACACAATATAGTTTGTCTAAAACAATAGCAGCAAATAACAATATAACTAGTACAATGATATGGGGGTGCCAATGGGATGCAACAATGAGATGGATGTATGAAAGCGGAGATGAATTTAAAAAAATATATACATATAATAGTGAAGGAAAAGGAAACTATAAGTCTAGTTCTACGATTCCAACTGGAACGGTAGAAGACTACGCGATGAATAACATATATGATATGGCAGGAAATGTTGTAGACTGGACCATAGAAGCGAATTCAAATAGTTATAGAATTAGTAGAGGAGGAAATATAAATTATAGTGGAAGTGATGACCCAGCTTCAGAAAGATATATAGATGATACTCCAACAACGAATAATGCTGTTTATGGGTCTCGTTCTGCATTATATATAAATTAGAAATCATTAAAATTGCCTAAGTTTTCAGAATAATCTAATTGTTGACTATTTATCCAATTTGTGGTATAATAATTATTGTGAGTGACATAAATAAATCTATTAGTAAAAGGAGATTTAATATGGAAAATAAAGTTTTAATTTTTGGACATAAAAGCCCAGACACAGACACAATTATATCATCAATGATAATGGAAAATTTAGAAAAAAAATTAGGAAATGTAAATGCAAAAGCTGTAAGATTAGGAGACGTTAATAAAGAAACAAAATTTGTTCTTGATTATTTAGGAATGGAAGCTCCTGAGTTAATTTCAGAAGTGCCAGACAATCAAGAAGTTATTTTAGTTGACCATAATGACCCTAGTCAATCTGCAGACAACATTGGAAATGCAAAGGTATTAAAGGTTATAGACCACCACTGTGTAAACTTTACAGTATCAAACCCATTATACTATAGAGCAGAGCCAGTTGGATGTACAGCTACTGTATTATATAAATTATATAATGAAAACGAAGTAGAAATAGATAAAAACATTGCTACATTAATGCTTAGTGCTATTGCATCAGATACATTAGTACTAAAATCACCAACAACTACAGATTATGATAAAAAAGTTGTTAAAAAATTAGAAGAAATAACAGGTCTTGATATAAACGTTTATGGTGTAGATATGTTAAAGGCAGGTACAGATATAAGTGACTTTACACCAGAGCAAGTAATTAACATAGATTCAAAATTATTTGAACAAGATAACAAAAAGTTTAGAATTGCCCAAGTAAATACAGCTGACCTAGATTCTATATTTAAAAATCAAGTATACTTTGAGCAAGCTATAAACAACGATATTGCTAAAGAAAACTTAGACTTTTATGTATTTGCTGCAACAGATATTATAAATTCAAATTCTAAGATAATTTCTTTAGGAAACGATGCACCAGTAGTTGAAAAGGCATTTGGTGTTCCAGTAGAAAATAATACAGCAATGCTTGAAAATGTTGTATCTAGAAAAAAACAAATGTTACCACCAATTCTAGATGCTTTAAAATAATAAAAAAATAATATATAAAAAAGGGTAGTAAATAAATTGGGTGAACCTAAATTGTTAGACAAAAAGTTTAATAATTTAGGTTCATTTTTATGTAATGCATTGAATAATTTATGTAAAAGTTATATAATAAAAAATACGTACTATATGTACGATATGGTATTGGAGGTAGAATGTATGAGTCTAAACAGAAAGCAAAGACGGAGTAAGGTAAAGCCTATGGCGGGTTTGCCTTACGATGAAGGTAGGTATCCTTCTCACGGAGAACTAACACAGGAACAAGTAAGCGGGAAAGAGAAAACTGAAAAGCAGGGACAGGGACAGTCTCAAGCGCATAAGATTAGACACATGCACAAATAAGCCTTAAACTCAAGGGGAAAAGCCTTTATAAGTGCTTTTTCCCTTTGAGGATATATAATTTATAATTGTGAAAAAATATTTTTATTTTTGCTTGAAATATATTATATTTTTTGTTATTATATATAAGTATTTAATACAAGCCGATGTGGCGGAATTGGCAGACGCACCAGACTCAAAATCTGGCGGGAAACCAT
>CABVAF010000006.1 GCA_902496295.1 uncultured Clostridium sp. | reverse complement strand
GATTATATTTTCCATTTCCTTCTATATATTCTGGTCCCTTTGCTAGTTCTAGCTGTTCTCTTACTTGTTCTATTTTTGTTTTTTCTTCTGCTTCTTGTGCTTTATTTATTACACCATTTTGTCCAAAGACTAATGAAATTGTTATTCCTGCTATTATTAGTAATACTACAATTGTTACAACTAGTGCTATTAAAGTAATACCTTTATTCAAACAATTTTCTTTTATCTTAAAATTTCTTTTCATTAATTTCCTCCTATAGACTATCCTTCCTTTATTATTTACTAAAATTTGTATTATTAATCATATTTTGATATATAAGCAAAATCACATTTACCCTACTTAATTATATATAATAAGTATATCATCTCATTATGAGATATGCTATTTCTTTTCTATTACATTTGTATTACAAATTATTTGCATCTTTAGTTATATTTTCTGCTTTTATATTAACTAACTTTAAAATAAACTATAAACTTTATTACTATCTATAAAACTCATTTTTGTATAATTTTTCCATAATTTCATATATAAATTAAGCTTTCCACCTAGATTACATGTATTATCTTTTTATCACATTATGAGATATAAAACAATAATTATAATTTATTACTTTATAATAATTTTTAGGTGATTATATGAGATTAAGAATGTTAAGGGAGGAACACGATTTAAAACAAACCGATTTAGCTCGTATTTTAAATTGTAAACAAAATACATATTACCAGTATGAAGCTGAAAAAAGGCAAATACCAATAGCTTCTTTAAAGAAACTCGCTGATTTTTATAACACCTCTATTGATTATATTGTAGAATTTACAGATGAAATAACACCGTATACTAGAAAAAATGAAAAGAATTAGTAATTTAAGTATTATTTATTCTTTTCATTTTTATTTGTTTATGATAAAATTTCTAAAGCTTATTAATTTTTATTATTAATAATTAATATTCTATCAGTTATTTATAAATTAAGGAGTTACTTTATGGCTAATAAAACAAATATATTAATTACACAAATACATATGGCTGTTGGAGGAATAGAAACAGTTTTACTTAATCTTTTAAACACATTAGATAAAGAAAAATACAATGTAGATTTAGTTCTTTATTATCCTCGTGGAGAATTTATAGATAAAATTCCATCTTGGGTAAATGTTCTCCCTGTATGGAATAATACTAAACACCAAGCTTTTTGGAAAGATATAATAATGTCAAGAAATTTTGTAAAAAGAATTTTAAAAAATGTTTTACTAAATAATTTTACAGTTAAACATTTTATCTCTAATAAGTTATATGATGTTTCTATATCTTTTTCTGGATATCATATATTCTCAAATGCATTTGCTGCAAAATCTAATGCAAAGAAAAAATTAATTTGGGTTCATGCAGATTTTGCTAAACAATTTAAACTCAGAGATGATTTTAAAAAACAGTTTAAAAAAATATATAAACAATACAAATATTTTGATAAGATAGTTTGTGTTAGTGAATCTGTTTGTGAAGAATTTAAAAAGTTTAAACCTGAGTTATCCGATAAATTAGATTTTTGTTGGAATATAATCAAGGAGAGAGAATATCCGGATTCTAAAGAAAATATACAATTAAAAAATGGTTTTAATTGTATAACTATATCTCGATTAGTAAAAACAAAAGGTGTAGAAAAACTTATAGATGTAGCAAAGATGTTAAAAAGAGATAATATAGATTGCCATTTATATGTTGCAGGTGATGGATCTCTTCGTCCTTGGCTTGAAGAACAAATTAAAGAAAATAGTTTGGGAAATAATATAACTTTGCTTGGGAATGTAATTAATTTAGTTCCAGTATTTAAACAATGTAATTTATATATTTCCCCATCTGATTTAGAAGGATTACCTACAGTTATTATAGAAAGTTTGTTAGAAGGCGTACCTGTTGTTGCAACACCTATAGCAGGTTCTGTAGATATTTATAAATATATAGCTCCTCTTAATTCTATGATACTTTCTGAAGATGTAGCGTCCGAGAGCTTGTACGAAACTCTAAAAAATGTTATAACTAGTTTTCCATTTAAGCCTTTTAAATTGGACATAGATAAAGTTAATTTTGAAACATTAAAAAAATTCGAAGATTTATTGAAATAAAATAGTATGGATATGGATTCTCTTTTGAGATGTTCCATATCCCCTTTTTTATTCTAGCCTATTTTTTCTTTCAATTTCTTTATAAAATTTTCTGTATTACTATGGTATTCATTTGGTTCAAAATCTTTTGCTTTTTCTACAATTTCGTCTATATTTTCTCCATCCTTAAATTCTAATATATAGCCCTTTGCTACAAATGCATTTATTAATTCTTCTTGGTGGTCATCTACATGCTCATCATATTTTTGTAGTCTAGCACATCCAATAATTTTCTTGCCCTTTTTTAGGGGCTCTACTATTGAACCAGTTCCTCCATGTGTAATAATTAAGTCTGCCTTATTTACTAAGTCCTCCATTTCTTGATACGACATAAACTTCATTATTTTCATTTTACTACTTGTATAAGGTGTATTTCCAGCTTGAACAACTATTTCGTCTTGTATATTTGATTTTTCTATTGCATCAAGCAATCTTGTAAAAGGCTCCGCTTGTGTTCCTAAAGTTACTAATATCAATAAATCCACCCCCAATATTCTGCTTTTGGATAAAACTGTAGCATACTTTCCCATTGTACAACAAATGTTGTTGCTATAGGATATACCATTTTTCCTGCCATTGTAGGACTATTTTGTTTTGCAAAACTTTCTATGAATATTACTTTTCTTCTAAATAGTCTTGCTATATAGCACATAGGAACTGCTGTATGTGTTCCTGTTGTTACTATTACTTTTGGTCTATATTTAACAAATAAGTAGAATGACTTAAATATATTAAACAAAAATTTAAATATATAAGGAAATAAATATTTTCTTGTTCCATAAACTAAGTATTCTGTTTTATATTTTTCTTTCATATTTGTAGTAACGCCTGTTTTCTCTGTTACTAATACATAATTATAATCGTTAAAAATTTTCTTTAGTTGTAATAACTGTGTAAGGTGTCCGCCTACACTTGAGATAAACATTACTCGCTTTTTTGTATCTTTTTCTTTCTTTTTCATGGTTTATCCTTTACTTTACCTCCTTTTATATTAATTTTTGCTTTAATAATATTTGTCTATTTTACATGTTTTTTCTTCTTAGCCTTTCACTATTTGCTATCTTTTACACAATAATTAATTGCTTCTTTTAATTTTTTGTCAACATCTCTATTAAACTTTTTATAATCAAATCTTTTAGCTACTTGATAATTTCTATTAAGGAAATCTTTCATAGCATCATACACGCCTTCTTCTGAGTTTTCACATACTATTCCATATCCTTCTCTTAAAATGCGCTTTGCATCTGCTACATCTGTTGATATTATAGGTTTTCCTAATACTCTTGCTTCGTCTATAACTATTCCATACCCTTCAAATTGTGATGACATTATTAAACAATCACTTTTTGCTAAATATTTATATGGGTTTACTTGGTTACCTTTTAGTATAACAATATCTTCTAAATGTTTTTCATGTATCATGTCTATATACCTTGCATGGTCTTCGCCATCTCCTAAAAGCCAAACTTTAAAGTTTTTGTATCCTTCTTTGTCCAATTTCTCTGCTGAATTTATAATTCTAGTTATTTTTTTATGTGATTCTAAATGTCTTGATATATTTATAAATATTTTTTTATTATCTTCTTCGTCTTCGATTTCTTTTTTAGACATTTCTATAATTTTATTTCCATCTATATAGTTATAAGCTGTAAAAATTTTTCCTTTATGGTTTGGTAATAGCTTTTCAAGTTCTTCTTTAGAACTGTCAGACACACATACAATTGCTTTAAACTTTTCAAACTTTAATCCATTTATTAAAACATTTCTTTCCTCTTCTGTTCTCGAACTAATTAAATTAGTATGAACAAAAAGTAATGTATGTTTACTTGAATTTCTGGTTAATGTAGATAATATTTTGTGTTGATATGCATAACAAATTGCAACATCATATTTATTAAATAGGCTATTAAAGTATTCTGCTAAGTATTTTATAGAAGTTGTAACTTTTGAAAATTTATTCCATTTTCCTTTACAGATTAATTTTACATATATTTCTTTTGGAAGTCTTGCTAATAATTCTTTATTTATGCAGTATCCAATATTTACTGTAATATCATATTCTTTCTTTAAATAACTTAAATTAAGAAAATTTATTAAAGCTAGTTCCATTCCACCTAAAGATAGTTTAGGCATATATATAATCATTGATTTTTTTGCACTTTCGTCATCTATTTCATGTTCTTTATTTTGTTTATCATTAAATTTTATAAATACTACTCCTAAAAACATAGCTACTGTTGGGGCTAGTAAAACATGTCCTACTATGTATGCAATTCCAATTCCTAATAATCCACTTAAACCAACACAAAAATTTCTAACAGTAAATTCTTCTTTGAAGTTTTTAAATAGTCTTACAAAGAAAGATATTGCAATTATAAATATTGGTATTAAATAAATTCCAAGTCCAATAAGTCCATATCCAAATTTAACATCATGGAAGTCTCTTTCCACAATTGTATAATTTCCTGTATCATCTATAACTCTGTGCTCGTCTTTTAGTCCTATTAAAAGCTCTAGTGGAGATGCATCTGCTGCTAATTGTTTTTGCTCATATACATATTTTTCTCTTCCATTAAATATTAAGTTTTCAACACTTGCTTGATTGTCTTCTTCCTCTTCTGGATTTTGATTTTGACTAATTAATTTGTTTATTTTTCCTTCTATATACTTATATGAAGGTGAATATGGCATTGCAATAGCCACAGCTACTGTTAAAATTAGTGTAATTATAAGTGCATTTCTTGCAATTTTCTTTTTTTTCCATGCATATGCTATTATAGAAAATACTAAAATTCCCAAAATAGATCCAATTAAACCTATTAGTGCTGTCTTAGTTCCTATTACAAGTAATCCATATGTTATGACCGCTAAAATATACATAAATGATAAAGATTTATATTTTGCAGCGTAGTAAATAACTATTGGATAAAATAGTGCCATCATTGCACTTAATTCATTTCCTGAATATATCCATCCAGAAATTCCTCTTTCCGGTGCTGTATCATATGTTGGAAGTGCAGTTCCTGTAATTGCGGATATTAATATTGCTGTTGCATATATTCCTGCGCTATATACTAAAGTTTTCAAACTAAACTTATTTCCGTTTTTTAAATATCTATACAAGAAAAATAATGTAACTGGTAAGCACATATATTTTGTCATAGATACTGCTTTATTCATAAGTGCAGACATTGAAAAACTTGATATAGTTAAAACAATATTTGCAATTATTGTTACCGCAAATAATCCTAGTAAAATAAAATTCCATTTTCTATTGTTTTTATCTACAAATATTAAATATGCTAATCCATATATTAAAAATAATGTTTTATAAACTACCCCTAAAGTAATTGGAAAGTCTATATTTAAAACCATGTAAGATGTAATAAATTCTACAAATGGTAATATAATAAAAATAGCTTGTACTATTTTTGAAGTATAAATTTTTTGTAATTTTTCTTTCATTATTAAACTCCCATCTTTAAATTTGTTATATTTAATGTACTCAATGTTTTAATTTTAACTAAGTTCTTTTTAATTGTCAACTTTAGTTTTAGATATTGTACAACAGCCTATATTATGCTTTTTCATTGTTTCTATTGTTTTCATAAATTCCTCTACTGTGGCATTTTCTTCTAAATTAACCTCTGTAATATGTCCGCCATTTGTAAGCTCATGATATGGTGCCTCTAATTCTATTTTTCTATATGTAGAAACTTCGAAGTCTTTTGGTAATTGGAAAGAATCTGTATAAATTTCTTTATCTGTTATATTTTTTACTTTTCCATATATAGCCTGATCCATTTTTATTAGCTCCGTAGTTAAATTTCCAGAAGGAGTTGCTGTTAAGCTAAAGTTTAGATTATACTTTTCTGAATATTTGTCACATTTATCTCTCATAAAAGAAATTATCTTTAATCCTAATTCTTGTGCTTCTTTTGACTCCCCATGGTGTTTTCCTGTTAGCGCTTTTAAACATTCAGCTAATCCTGTAAAACCTATTGACATTGTACCTTGCTTTAAAACTTTTCTTAAATTATCTGTTTCTCTTAATTTTTCACTATCTATCCAAAGTGCTTGCCCTAATAAAAATGGAAAATTATATACTTTTTTGCTACACTGCATTTCAAATCTTTCTAAAAGTTGGTCTTTTACTAAATCCATTTTTTCTTCTAGTTCTTGAAAAAAGCCTTCTAAATTTGTTTTTCCATTTATGTTTATTCCATTTTTTATTCCTATTCTAGGTAAATTTATAGAAGTAACAGACAAAATTCCTCTACCAGAAGTTACTTCTTTGCTTTTATCTACTACATTCTCCATAATTCTCGTTCTATATCCCATGTATGCTACTTCTGTATCATAATTATTTTTAGAATAAAATTTTTTGTTAAACGAACTATCTAAAAACTCAAATGTAATAATTCCTCTATCTAATGATACTTCACATGCACGTTTAAAGATATCGTAATTTCTATCTTGTGGTAAGTAATTTATACCCTCTTTTATTTTAAATATTGAGATTGGAAATTTTGCTGTTTCATGGTTTCCTATTCCCGCTTCCATTGCTTCTAAAAAGTTTTTTGAAACCATTCTTCCCTCTGGTGAAGTATCTGTTCCAAAGCATATTGAAGAAAGTGGCGCTTGACCACCAATTCTTGAATTAACAGTATTTAAGTTATGTATAAATGCCTCCATAGATTGATATGTAATTTTATTTGTCTTTTCTAATGCTTTTTTATAAGATATATTAAACATTCTTTTTAATTCTTCAGATTCTCTGCAATATTTATAAAATATTGCAATATCAAATTCTATAGTATTTATTTTTTCTATTTCTCTTTCAATTCCATTAATAGCTATAAATTTATCAAAATCAGTTAATTCTAAATAATCATACACTATTTGCTTAAACTGCTTTTTAAATGTCTTTAATATTCCGGGTGCCATATAAAAGTCAAATGCCGGTATTGACTGAACTCCATGTTGGTCATTTTGATTTACCTGTATTACTCTAGCAGTTAAAGCGGTATAAGAAGATATGTCATTTGGTTCTCTTATAAATCCATTTCCCGTAGAAAAGCCATCTTTGAATAATTTATTTAAATCTATTTGGCAACAAGTTGTTGTTCCCATTGGAAAAAAGTTTAAATTATGTATATAAATATCTCCATTCTCATGTGCTTCTTCAAACTTTTTCTTCATTAAATATGCTTTAGCAAACTCTCCAGATATAGTACCACCATATTGAAGTAGCATCTTCATTGCTGTAGTATGTTTTTGTACTTTTACATTTTCTTCTTCCTTAGAAGTTTTTAACCCTAAATTCTCTAATGCTTTTAAAAATTTATGTTGTCTTTTTTCATCAAAAAATAATTTCCTTGACTGTGCTCTTTTCTCACGATAACTTGAAAATGATTCATATACATCTTCATAATTTTGCTTTCTTAATTCATCTTCAATCATATCTTGAATTTCTTCAATTTTTATTTTCTCTGTTTGTAATTTTTCAATATTTTTTAAAACAGATTCATATACCTTATTTACATCTTCTTGGCTATATTTTGTATTTATTCCATCTATTGTTACACTGTCGAAACCTTTTTTTATTGCTAACGCAATTTTAGTTCCATCAAATTCTACTCTTTTTCCATCTCTTTTTATAACTTTAGTTATAGTCATTTTATTATTTATGTTTGACATTTTTTACCTCCTTTTTAAGAGAAAATGCAACCCACCTTTTATTATTCCTTGAATTATATCCTTAATTTTATAATAAGTCAATTGGAAATTAGGGACAGGTCCATTTTTCTAATTTTCAGAAAAATGGACCTGTCCCTAACTTCTTGAATTGAGAAATTTGGACCTGTCCCCAATTTCCAACTTTTTTCTGCTTTTTCTATTCCCTTTTAATAATTTTTATAGTATAATATAAATAGTTGTGAAAATCTTCAAGTTTAGGAGGTGGGTGTTATGTGGCCAGTATGGCTTGTATTAGCAGGAATATTTTTTATAGTTGAAATTGCAACTACTGGATTTTTAGTATTTTGGTTGGGAATTGGTTCTTTATTTGCAATGATTACAAGTTTCTTTACAGAAAGTTTAATTATTCAAACGATAGTATTTATTACTGTTTCAACATTATTAATTATTTTTACAAAACCTGTTGTAAAAAAATTCTTTATAAAAGATGAAGATACACTTGCAACAAATGTTTATTCAATAATTGGTAAAAAAGCTATTGTAACAAAAGAAATAAATCCTACACTTGGAGTTGGACAAATAAAGGTAGAAGGACAAGATTGGTCTGCAAAATGTGATAGCGATGAAATTATTGAAAAAGGTACTGAAGTAGAAATATTAGATGTAAATGGCGTAAAAGCTGTTGTAACACCAATTATAACTAAAGTAACTAAATAAAGTTTTAAACCATATTTGTAATTTTAAATAATATGTATGTAAAAATAACTAAAATATAATTAGTTATATATTTAGTATTTTATAAATAAATATAATTTTAGGAGGAAAATTTTATGTGGGTTTTAATCGTACTACTTGTAATTATTTTAATTATTGCATTTAACACTATTAAAATTGTAAAGCAATCAGAGGTTTATATTATTGAAAGACTTGGTAAATTCCATAAAATCGCAGATGCTGGTCTTACAATAATTGTTCCATTTATAGACCATGTTCGTAGCGTGGTTAGTTTAAAACAACAAACAATGGACATTCCGCCACAAGGAGTTATCACTCATGATAACGTTACTATTACAATTGATACAGTTGTGTTCTATCGTATAACAGATCCAGCAAAAGCTGTATACGAAATTCAAAACTTAAAGAAAGGTATCGAATATTTGGCAATTACAACAATACGTGATATAGTTGGTAAAATGGATTTAGATGCAACATTTAGTTCACGTGATGCAATAAACGATAAACTAAGAGTTATTCTTGATGAAGCTACAGACCAATGGGGTTGTAAAGTAGATAGAGTTGAAATAAAAGATATTACACCACCAGCAGACATACGCGATGCAATGGAAAAACAAATGAATGCAGAAAGAAATAAGAGAGCATTAATTCTTCAAGCTGAAGGTGAAAGACAGTCTGCAATTACACTTGCTGAAGGTAAAAAAGAAGCTGCAATATTAGAAGCAGAAGCAGATAAAGAAGCTCAAATAAGAAGAGCAGCCGGTGAAGCTGAAGCTATAAGGCAAGTTGCAGAAGCTAAAGCTGCAGAGGTACATTTAGTATATGAAGCTATGATGAAAGCAAAACCAGATGACAAACTTGTTCAATTAAAATCATTAGAGGCTTTAAAAGAAGTAGCAGATGGAAAAGCAAACAAAATATTTATTCCATTTGAAGCAACAAATGCATTAAGTGGTTTAGGTGCAGCAGCAGAAATGTTTAAAGGTGAAAAAAAAGATTCTAACGTAGAAGACAAATAAAAAAAGCGGTATAACCGCTTTTTTTATTTTATTTTTCCTATCTTTCTAAACCAGTCTATTGTATCCTTTATGGTTTCATCAATTGGTCTTATTGTATATCCAAGTTCTTTTATTGACTTCTCATTACTAAAATTACAATTTGTTCCTAATGTGTATACAGCATATGATGTAAATAACGGTTTTTGTTTTACGATTTTATAATAAATTTCAGATAGAAATCCTGTTGCATAAGCAAACCATCTTGCTATTTTAAATCTCGGCATTTTAACATTTGTATACTTTTCTATTTCTTTCATTAACTCTTTTACGCTAACTTTGTGTCCTGCTAAAATATAACATTCTCCATTTTTTCCTTTTTCGGCTGCTAAAACTATGCCATTTGCTACATCTCTTACGTCTACGAAATTATAACCACCCTCTAAATATGCACCAATTTTTTTATTTGCACAATCAATAACTAACTGTCCTAAATTTGATGGTATATATTCAAATGGTCCTATTACTCCAGATGGATGTACTATTATTATTTCTGGATTATTTTCTATATCCTTTGACACATTATCTAGTAAATACTTTGTTGCCGCAGCTTTCGTCTTTGCATATAATCCTTTTACTGTTTCTTCTGAAAAGTCTGTTGTTTCTGTAATAACTTCTTCTTTTGGCTTTTCTGTAATTGCATGTACAGAACTTGTATAAACTAATTTTTTTACCTTTTCCTCTTTACAAGCTTGTAAAACATTTTTTGTTCCTTCTACATTAACAGAATAAATAAGTTTTTTATTTACAGTACCTATATCAATTATACCCGCCAAATGAAAAACTACATCTGCATCTTTAAAAGCGTCTTTTAAACTCTGTAAATCTCTTACATCTCCATAACAAATTTCTACATTTAATTCTTTTAAATAATCTACATTCTCACTTTTTAATACAAATGCTTTTACTTCATATTTTTTACTTATTAAATCTCGTACTAATACATTTCCAATGTGCCCACTAGCACCTGTTACAACACATTTCATAATGTATCACTTCCTTTTATTCTTTTGTTATATTATACCATATTTATTTGTCCTTTTTGTGACCATTACATTTTAATCTACCGTATCATCTTTTATATAATACTTAGTTCCTAGCATTTTATCTGGCAAATATTGTTGTTCTACCCAATGACCTGGATAGTCATGTGGGTATTTGTACCCTACTCCATATCCTTCTTTTTCCATTCCTTCCGCTGGCGCATTTCTTATATGCATTGGAATTGTACCTGTATCTTTTGTTGCAACATCTTCTAAAGCCTTATTTATTGCCATATACGCAGCATTAGATTTTTTAGATGTTGCTACATATACAGCCGCTTCTGACAAAATTATTCTAGCCTCTGGCATTCCTATCATATTAACAGCCTGCATTGCAGCAGTCGCTACAACAAGTGCATTTGGGTTTGCCATTCCAACATCTTCTGATGCTGCTATTGTAATTCTCCTTGCTATAAATACCGGATCTTCTCCTGCATTTAATGCACGTGCTAAGTAAAATACAGCAGCATCTGGGTCGCTTCCTCTCATAGATTTTATAAATGCACTAATATTATCATAATGGCTATCTCCATTTTTATCAAATACTGCTTTTCTTTCCTGTACACACTCTTTTGCTATTTCATCTGTTATTGTTATATATCCATTTTTATCTATTTGCGTAGTAAGTACTGCTACCTCTAAACCATTTAAAGCCGTTCTTACATCGCCGTTTGAAGTTTCTGCTATTTTTTCTAAAGTACTATCTTCTATTTTTATATTGTAATTTGCTAGCCCTCTTTCTGCTGTTAAAGACTTTCTTAAAATTGTAAAAATATCTTTAGTTGTAAGTGGATTTAATCTAAATACCATAGATCTTGATATTAGAGCTTTGTTTACTTCAAAGTATGGATTTTCTGTTGTTGCACCGATTAATATAACTGTACCATTTTCTACGTACGGAAGTAATGCATCCTGCTGAAGCTTATTAAATCTATGGATTTCATCTATAAATAAAATGCATTTTCCTGACGGATTTAAAAATGCATTTTGAGCATCTTCTATTGCTCTTTTTATATCTGAAACACCAGAAGTAACAGCATTTAATTTTGTAAATTTATATTTTGTTGTATGGCTAATAACCCTCGCAAGTGATGTTTTACCACACCCTGGAGGTCCCCAAAGTATAATACTAGATAATCTATCCGCTTTTATTGTTCTATATAATATTTTATCTTTTCCTAGTATATGTTCTTGTCCTACATAATCGTCTAATGTTTGAGGACTCATTCTATATGCTAGTGGTTGACTTAAATCCATTTTTAGCACCTTTCTTTTTATAATAATTATTTTTTAATGATAGTTTCAGCAAAATTATTAATAGTTAAATTAAAATTAAAATATAGATTAATTTTACATTATTTATTAAATTTATCTATTGTCTTGCTAAATTGCTTAATCCCTTTTTTATTATATCTTCAACAGATAACGAAGCATCTATTTTATTTAAAGCTTTTTCTATTTCCTTCTTTGTATATCCTAGTACTTGAAGTGCAGCAGTTGCCTCAGCAAATTTGCTATCTTCTTCAACTAGTTTTTCTAATTTACTATCTTGTTTACTTTCTTCTGAAATAGCAGCTGTAGTTTTTAATTTATCTTTTAGTTCAAGTATTATTCTTTGAGCAGTTTTTACACCTATTCCTGGCAAGCTTTTTATTTTTGCAACATCACTAGATATAACTGCCAATGCAAAAGAAGATGGTGTTATATTAGATAGAATAGTAACTGCTCCTTTTGCCCCTATCCCACTAACTCCAAGTAGTAACTCAAACATACGAAGTTCTTCTTCTGTAATAAAACCATATATACTTACGTCATCTTCTCTAACTCTTAAATATGTATATATTTTTTTCTTTGCTCCTAAATCTTCTAACTTTTCTATAGCAGATTGTGCCATAAAAATTTTATAGCCTATCCCGCCTGTTTCTAGCACTATATAATTTTGTGTTTTTGCTTCTATTGTTCCTTTTATATATGAAAACATTTTTATTCTCCTTTTGTTTTTATTTTATACCAATTTTATTAACAAATTGTGAAATATTTAATTTATTTAGATTATATTCTATTTTATATATTCTTTCAATCTTTTTACATGCTACTTTGTATATTAATTTTTTATAATATTTTTCTATTTTAATCTTATGTAATAATTTTTAATTATATTTTCTATTATAATATTTTTTACTTCATACATCTTTTAACTTTATTACTTCTTCTGAATGCAGTTTTCCGAGCTCTCGTAATGCTATTATAGCCATATTTCTGTTTTAATTTATCTACAACACTATCAATCTTTTCTTGTTTTTTCTCTTCTTCGTTATTCCCGAATAAAGAAATTTGAACTTCATTTTCTTCTACTAAATTATCTACTCTAACGCCAACCAATCTAATTGGTGTACCTTCTTTATACATTTCTGCTAAAAGCTCCTTTGATGTATTATAAATATCTTTTGTGCTTGAAGTTGAAGAACTTAGTTTCCTTTGATGTGAAAAGTCCTTAAACTCACTTGTTCTTAATTGAACATTTACTACATTTGCATACATATTGTATCTACGCAATCTATAAGAAACTTGTTCTACTAATGTTAGAATTACTTTTTCTAATTTGCTCTTTTCTCTTATATCTGTAGGAAGTGTTACAGAATTTCCTATTCCTTTTGGCTTTTCTTCTAGATAATTTACCTCTGAATTATCTATTCCATTTGAATATTCCCACATAAGTAGACCATGTTTTCCAAACTTCTTTGCCATATACTCTTTATTTTGTTTAGCTAAATCTCCTATTGTTTTTATTCCCATTGCATATAATTTTGGAATAGTTTTTTTGCCAAGCATAAACAATTCTGATACTGGAAGTACCCACATTTTGCTTGAAATTTCTTCTTCGTATAATGTATGTACTTTGTCTGGCTTCGAAAAATCTGAAGCCATTTTCGCAAGAAGCTTGTTATGGGCAACTCCAACGTTAACAGTAAATCCGAGTTCATTTTTTACTCTTCTACTTATTTCGTAAGCTTTATTTATTAGAGTATCTCCTATTAAATAACCTGTCATGTCTAAAAAACATTCATCTATACTAAAGCGTTCTATTTTATCTGTGTATTCCAATAGTATTTTATATAGGTCATTTGAATGTTTTCTATAGCTTTTATAATCTCCTTTAAAAACTTGTAAGTTTGGACATTTTAATCTAGCCTGATATAAAGTTTCTCCTGTTGTAACACCCCTAATTTTTGCCTTCATGCTCTTAGCTAAAACAATACCAGACCTTTTGCTTTCATCTCCACCTATTACAGCTTCTATATTTCTTATATCTAGTGTTTCTCCATTTGCTAGTCTATCTATTGCAGTCCAACTTAAAAAAGCATTATTTACATCTATGTGTAATATTTGTCTTTGCTTTTTTTCCATATTACCACCAAGAATATTATAAAACATTAGTTCGTATATGTCAATAAAAATATTTATATAATTATCTACTTATTTTTTCCAAAAAGAAAGAGGGGCAATAGCCCCTCACACCTTAGAGTTATTGAGAGCATTTAAGCACTCAAACAACTGCTCAAAGTTTTCTTGCTGTCTTTTATCATATCCTTTCTTCCAGTTGTAGTACCGGTCCAAAATTTCCTTTTTACACTCAATTCCTTTCAGAATTGCGTCGTAAATGGCTTTTGGATCATCGGGTCTCGTAACCACCAGTAGATCGTGCAACCGTTTGTCTTCTCTGAAGTAATGATGGTTATCGCCAGTAAGGCAAACAACTCCATTATTCAGAGCTTCCAGAGGAAGAATCGGTGCGCCTTCCACAAAGGTGACGTAGGAGACCAGCTCCCTAGATGCCATCCTTTTCAGGAAGTCATCATGGTCCAGTTTTCCACTTGTCCCTGTAACCAGGGTTCCCATTCCTAAATCGTTAACAACGCTTCTGATGGTATCATCATATGGAGTAAGATCCACATGCATTCCAGTCATCAACGCCGCATACAGATTGGGTCTGAGGTTTTTTACCCAGTAGTCACTGGATCCACTATAAATGCCGATGCCTTCTTTGCTTAAATCGCGGTAGTGGTTTTCCATGGCATTGTTCATAATCATGAACGTGGGTAGTTTAAACAGCTTTGCAGCTGTGTAATCCAACCCGCATTTGCAGGTTATGAACAAATCGAAGTTTCCTTCTTTTTGCATCTGAACCAGAGCTCTCCAGGCTTTGCCCAGATCCACATCCACTTCAGATGCAGCTGAAAAATGCCAGAAAATGGCAATCTTTTTCCCCTTCTTGCGAAGAGTCCGATTCAATTCGACGAACGTCTCGTCGAATCCGCTGAACACAATAGTTGTATGCTCCTCCAGTTTCTTTTCCAGGTCTTCGTCTTCTCCGAGGAAGTACATAGGAAAAACTCCTTCAAACAGTGTACGAGTCACTGTCTGAATGCCGCCACTCTTGGCGAGTGTCCGGCTACTTACAATCGCGATGTTGTTCGAGTTCATGCTCAAAACCTCCTATAAAAGTTGTATGTATCTTTTATTATATCATTTTTACTAAAAATAATCAAACTACATATATTTATGTTTATTATAAACTGCCTAAAAAGTAAATATTTTTTACAGTATAATAAAGCTTTTTTATTAAATCTCTTTTAAGGTATTGCACTTTTTTTATTTTTATGGTATAGTATTATATAGTCGATTTTAGTAATACCGTATAGGAGGTGCAATTCAAATGGCAAAATGTTCAATTTGTGAAAAAGAATTATCACATGGAAATAAAATTAGTATCGCTCGTTCTCACGTAAGTAGAAGAGCAAATAGAACTTTTAAACCAAATTTAAGAAGAATTAAAGCCATAGTAGATGGACAAACAAAAACAATTTCAGTATGCGCTAAATGTTTACGTTCAGGAAAAGTTAAAAGAGCTTAATTAAAAATAGCTCTTAATTTGTTGTGCTATTTTTAATTTAGTAACTTTATATAGTTTGGTGAGTTCATAAACCTTTATCAAAAACTATTTATAAAATATATAAAAGAAGTAGATTTTATATAAATTATTAAACTGTAAGTTTAGACTTTTAGTAAAATAATTAATTTTAAAATTTCTACTTCTTTTTATTATTTATTTAATATATATCATATTATTCCTTAATTTTCTTATGTATAACTAATTTTTATCTTTTATTCCAAATATAAGTTTTACTATTCCTCTTAAAAATTTTGGAACCTTCTTTACAACTATAGTCATATATTTCACACTCCTTTTTACTTAACATGTTATCCACATAATCCCAACAGCAATAATAACTATTCCTATTGTAAATAGCCAACCTGATATTGGAAGTAATAGAACTAGTAATATTCCTAAACCAAGCCCAATTAAGCAAACTGCTATGGTCTTTTTTAATGCATTTATCATAATCTATTACCTCCTTTGTTATTTATATTATATTATTTTATGTTGCATTTCGTGAATATTTGAATTACAATTAGTATGTAAATTGAGATTTAAATTAGAAGGGATTTGAACATTTTATGAACAAACAAAATGCAGAAAAAATTGTAAAAACTTTAATAGATTTTTATCCAGATGCTACTTGTAGCTTAGATTTTAAAACTCCATTTCAAATTCTAGTTGCAGTTGTTTTGTCTGCACAATGTACAGATGAACGTGTAAATAAAACAACTCCTAGTATTTTTGCAAAATATCCAGATGCAATAGATTTTGTAAATATGCCTATTGAAAATTTACAAGAACTAATACATCCATGTGGATTTTACAAAACTAAGGCTAAAAATTTAAAACTTGCAGCTGAAAAAATTGTAAATGACTTTTCAGGAAAAGTACCTGAAACAATGGAAGAGCTTATGTCTATTCCTGGAGTTGGAAGAAAAAGTGCAAATGTGATTATGCTTGAAGCTTTTAATAAACCACAAGGAATTGCAGTGGATACTCATGCTAGAAGAATTTCTAACAGAATAGGTCTTTCTTCTGAAAATGAACCAACTAAAATAGAACAAGATTTATTAAAGCTTATTCCTAATAAATACTACAAAGATGTTAATCATGTTCTTGTGTGGCATGGTAGAAACACTTGTACTGCTGCTAAGCCAAAATGTGATGTATGCCCTGTAAAGCAATATTGTAAATATTTTAAAGAAGCTACAAAATAGTTTTAATATTACACTATTTTAAATATAAAATTATATTAAATAATAGATTTTAATGTTTAATATTTTATATAAACAACATTAATATATTTGACAAAGGTATTTCTTCGTTATATATTATTAATGTAATTTATTGAAAGGAGATTTTTATGAGTAAATTAAAAAACAAAATTTTAGTATTTGCTTTTGCATTTATAATTCTATTTTCTACTACATGCATGGCTTCTACAGTTCCTGGTGATAATGCAAGAAGTAGTGAGGGTGAAGCTGTTACAACAAGCTTAAATGAAGAAAGTGCAGAAAATACTTCTAATGAGGACGAATCAAGCAATGAAGAAGCATCTAATGAAACTTCTGCTGATGACACTATTTATGCATCAGATTATTTAGTATCAGGTCAAAACTTTGAATTAAGTAAATTAGTAGACGGTAATTCTTTTGCTATGGGAGAAACAATTAATGTAACTGGGCAAATTAATGGTGATTTATTTGTAATGGGTAATAAAGTTACTATTGATGAAAATGCCATTATTTACAATAACTTATTCGTACTTGCCAATGAATTAGTTGTTAATGGTACTGTTTACAATCTTTACTCTCTTTCAACTAACCTTACAATCGGTCAATCTGCTATTATTTATAGAGATATGGCTTCATATTCTAATAAAGTTAGTCTTTCAGGTAGAGTTCAAAGAGATGTTTTTGTAGCAGCAAATGAGTTAACTTTTCCAGATGATTCTAGAACACTAGTATATGGTTCTTTTAATTACACATCTGCTAATGAAGCTAATATTCCAGATGGAATAATTAAAGGTGATGTTAATTATAAAAAGATTGAAACAAATATTGATACTAGTGAATTAGTTTTAAAATACATTGTTAGATTTGTAGCTACTATTGTATTTGTTTTAGTTGTTGTATTATTCCTAATATTCTTTACACCAAAAACTATAGATAGAGCAAAATACAATTTAATAGGAAGACCATTTGCTACATCAGGTATTGGTATTTTAGGTATTGTTGTAATTCCATTTATTGCAGTCCTTCTTATGACATTAACAATAACATTACCTTTAGCTTGCGTTCTTGCAGTTATTTATGGTGTTTTAGTTTCTCTTAGCTTTTCATTTTTTGCAATTGCAATTGCAAAATACTTTGTTGATAAGTTTAAGTTAGAAAAGAAATGGCAACTAGCTTTATTTGCTGCACTTTCTGCTTTAGTAATGTATGGTATAACAATAATTCCAGCAGTTGGTGGATATGCAAAGATATTCTTTACAGTCGTTGGATTTGGTATTATTTTAGTTAGTATATTTAGCAAAAAATTTGAAAAGGTAGATAAGGAGTCAAAAATAGAAAATAATAAAACCTCAAATACAGAAACTTCTACTAAAAAAGAAACTAAAATAAAAGAAGATAAAAGTGAAAAAAGTGCTAAGTCTGAAAAGAAATCAAAAAAGTCTGACAAACCAAAAAAAGAATAAAAGAAAATAAAGAAATAAAAAATTATCTCTCGATTTATTCGAGAGATAATTTTTTATTTAATCTTTATTCTTTCAATTTTTTAACTGTTTCAGTATAATTATCTGATTGAACTATTGACGTACCTGCTACAAGGATAGTAGCTCCGGCTTCTTTAGCTTTACTTGAAGTTTGCAAATTTATTCCACCATCTGCTTCAATGTCTATATCTATTTCATTTTCTTTAACATATTTATATAATTTATTTATTTTTTCTATTGTCTCAGGTATTAATGCTTGCCCACCTTCTCCTGGTTCTACTGTCATTACTAAGCAATTGTGAATATATGGTAGATATTTGTATATTTCTTCTATATTTGTTTTAGGACTAATTGACATACCTACTTTGCAATTATTATCTTTAATGTATTTTATTAGCTCCATTACTTCGTTTTCATCTTTACACGCTTCTAAATGAAATGTAATATTATTAGGTTCAAATACTATAAATTTATTTACATATTCTTTTATATCTTTTACCATTAAATGCACATCTAATGGTAATAAACTTATACTATTTAAATATTCACAATATTCTATCATTCTATCTACAGTATTATTTTTTACAAATTCTCCATCCATTACATCTATATGAAAGTAATTTATTCCTGAAACTTCTAAATCATATAATTGTTTTATAGCATTTGTTTCTTTTAATCCTAATACAGATGCTGATATTTCTACCATATTTATTCCTCCGTTTATTTAAATGTATATGAAGTTTGTGTGTCAAAGTCAAATGTTTTATTTCCACTACTTTGATAATATACATCATTAGAGTTGTTTGGATTGCTTATTTTTAGTGATAACTCTACCTGTCCATTACCTTGTATTTCTATTGCAAGATTATCTTCACTTGCACTTGTTGTTCTTGTTTCTGTTTTTCCTTCACCTATTGTAAGTTGTACTTGTACTTCTTTTGCTGATTCTCCAGTTGTTGTATTTGTTGTGTCTGTACCTTGAAGACTAGCAGGAACTAAACTTTTTACATTTACATATATAATTGCGGTTTGTGGCTTTCTATATGTGTTTACCACAATTGTTACTGTTGAGCCTTCGTCTATTTTCTCTCCTGCTGCTGGGTCTTGACTTAGTACTGTATCTGTTGTTTTGCTTGAATCTTCTTTATATCCAACATTTACTTTTAATCCTGCTTTAGTTAATATTGATGTTGCCTCTTCTTCTGTCTTTCCTACAACATTCTCAACCTCAACTTGTTTTATTCCAGTTCCACTACTTACATATAGTTTAACAGTATCTCCTGCATTTACTTCTTCGTCTGCTCCTGGTTCTTGGTCTATTACTATTCCAGCTTCTACCGTTTGACTAGTTTGATCAACTTTTTCTACTTTTAAGTTTGCTTTATCTAATATTTGTGCCGCTTCTTCATATGTCTTACCTTTTAAGTTTTCAACTATAACCTTTTCTGTTCCTTTACTTACTACTATCTTTATAGTTGAATTTTCTTTTACTGTATATCCATCTACAAATGGTGGATCTTGTGAAATAATTTTTCCTGCTTCTACTTCTGCATTAAATTCTTCTGTTTGTTCTAACTTAATGTCTGTATCTTTTAACTCTTCGTTAGCTTCTTCTATTGTCTTGCCTACTAAGTTAGGAAGCTCTACATCTTTTGGGACCCCCATATCCATAAGAGCTTTTGTTCCGAAAAATCCTATTATTGGTATTAATATAATTCCTATAATAATTGAAGTTATTAGTATAGCTTTCTTCTTTTTGCTCATCTTCTTTCCATTTTCTTCTTGCTCTTCTTCCTCATCACTATAACTTTCTTCATTTCTAGCATAGTCTTGTTCTCCTAATGTAGGAATTCTTTGTGTATATTGATTTGTGAAGTCTTTTTGTTCTACGAAATCTCCTTCTGGATTTTTTAACGCCATGCTTAAATCTTTTAACATTTCTGTAGCACTTTGATATCTTTCATTAGGGTCCTTTTCCATTGCTTTCATTATTATTTTATTAACTGCATATGGAATTGTTGGATTTAATTTTATTGGTTCTATTGGCTTTTCTTGCATATGTTTTAGTGCAATTGAAACAGGTGTATCTGCATCAAATGGAACTCTACCTGTTAACATTTCATACATTACTACTCCTAGTGAATATAAGTCAGATTTTGCATCTGTATACCCCCCTCTTGCATGTTCTGGAGAAAAATAATGTACTGAACCAATAGTCGTTCCAAATGCTGTTATTGTAGAGTTTGAAACAGCTTTAGCTATTCCAAAGTCTGTAACTTTTGCAATTCCATCCTCTGTAATTATAATGTTATGTGGCTTTATGTCTCTATGTACTATATTATTTTTATGTGCCATTTCTAATGCGGATGCAACTTGTATTGAAACATTAAGTGTCCATTTCCAAGGAAGTGCTCCATCTTCGTTTATAATATCTTTTAATGTTTTTCCTTGAACTAATTCCATTACTATATAATATATATTTTCTTCATGACCTACATCATAAATAGAAACTATATTTGGATGTGTTAAACTTGCAGCTGATTGTGCTTCTGTATTAAATCTTTTTATAAATTCTTCATCTGTTGTAAATTCATCTCTTAAAACCTTAACAGCCACATATCTTTTTAGTATATTGCATTTTGCTTTGTAAACAGTTGCCATTCCACCTTCGCCGATTTTCTCTATAATTTCGTATCGATTACCTATTACTCTTCCAACTAAATTCATCTTTAATTCTCTCCTCACATAATTATTAAGACCGTAATATTGTCATATCCACCATTATTATTTGCTAGCATAATTAAATTATTTACTGCCTCTTTTGGATTTTCCTTGGTAATTTGATATATCTCTTCTTCTGAAACCATATTAGTTAATCCATCAGAACACATTAATATAATATCATTTTTATTAATTACTCTTGCTCTTAAGTCTGGGTCTATGTAAGATGTACATCCTAAAGCTTTTGTAAGCATATTCTTTTTTGGATGATGTATAGCCTCTTGTCTAGTTATTTTTTTATCTTCTAACAATTGTTGTACATAGCTATGATCTTTTGTAAGCTTACGCATAACTTTGTTTCTAATTCTATAAACTCTACTGTCTCCAATATGTCCAATATATATCTTATTATTATATATTAACGATACATCTAAAGTAGTACCCATTCCTTCTAATTCTGGATTTTTTTTTGATTCTTCATACACTACCATATTTGCATATTGTATACTTGACTTAAGCAATTTTAATATTTCATCTTTTTCTATGTTTTTATTGTCTTCTTCTTGTTTTCTTTCTTTAATTGTTTCTAGCATTTTCTCAAAGTTAGATTTTATATAACTACTTGAAGCTTCTGCTGCCATTCTACTTGCAATTTCTCCTCCATTATATCCACCCATTCCATCTGCTAATATATATATTCCTGGAACATCTTCTGAATTCGAAATATAATAAAAGTCTTGATTATTGTCTCTAGCCTTTCCTATGTCTGTTTTTGCAAATACCTGCATATTTCCTCCTATTCTTTGAGATTCTTTCTTCTAAGTTGTCCACATGCTGCATCTATATCAGACCCTAGCTCTCTTCTTATGGTTGCAACAATTCCATGTTCATTTAAATAATCTCTAAATTTAATAATATTTTCGTTAGAGCTTTTTGTAAATTTTCCGTTTTCTATTTTATTTATTGGTATTAAATTAACATGGCATAACATACCTTTTAATAAATTTACCAACTCTCTTGCATCGTCTAAATTGTCATTATTATCTTTTGCTAGCGCATATTCAAATGAAATTCTTTTATTAGTTATTTTTATATAGTCTCTACATGCTTGCATTAATTCTTTTATGTTATACCTATTATTTACTGGCATCATGCTACTTCTTTTTTCGTCTGTAGTTGCATGAAGTGATATTGATAATGTGCATTGAATATTCTCATTTGCTAAGTCGTATATTCTTGGAACTAAACCACTTGTTGAAACACTAATATGTCTAGCACCTATATTTATACCTTTTTGGTTATTTATAATCTTTATAGCTTTTATTACATTATTGTAATTGTCTAGTGGTTCTCCTATTCCCATAAAAACTACATTTGATATTCTATCTTTTATATCTTGTTCTACTGCTAATATTTGTTCTACAATTTCTCCTGCTGTTAAATCTCTTATAAATGGTATACCTGTTGAAGCGCAGAACTTGCATCCCATTTTGCATCCAATTTGTGAAGAAACGCATATCGTTTTCCAACTATTATATTCCATAAGAACAGTTTCTATTGCATTTCCATCTAAAACATCAAATAGATATTTTTTTGTTCCATCTGAAGATTCTTGTTTTTTTAATATTTTAAAATTACACATTGTATAATTTTCTTCTAGCTTTTTTCTAAGTTCTAATGATAAATTTGTCATTTCTTCAAATGATTGTACTTTGTCTATATATATCCACTTAAATATTTGTTCTGCTCTATATGGCTTCTCTCCTATATATAGCATTTCTTGTTTTAAATCTTCTAAATTGTAATCTTTAATATTTTTCATTTTGCCTTTCCTTTTTAGACAATTTTGGTATTATACTATGTCAACATATTTATACCACAACGCTAATAAAAAAGCAAGTTCTATTTATTAATATTGAATGCTTTTATTATTGTATGTTTCGCTATTATTCATAAATTTTTGTTTTAAAAGATAATGTGTTTTATACCAGTAGATATAACCTTTTACAGCCCTCACTATGCTGTGAGGGCTGTATCTTAAATAACAATTATAATTTTAAATTTTATACTTTTTAATTTGTAGACACTTGTATATACTATTATCTCTTTTTTTCTTTTTCCTTTTTATCTTTCTTCTCTTTTTCTGCCATTTTCTTGAACTTCTTTAGTCTCTCATTATAGGCTGCCATAACCTCTTCTTCATATGCTAATTTTGGTTCTCTTACACCCATGGTTTTTAGCAATTCTTTAGTAAATAGTGGATTTAAAATAAGTATTGGCCCTAAAATAGATGTTCCAATTAAATTATTTTTTTGTACCCCTTCATACTTTGTTCCAATATTTATTCCCATTCCTAATTCAGTTTCTGAAAAATAACATTCGTCATTATTTCCATATGTTGTTGTGAATTGTGCTTTAAAGCCTACTATATCAATTCCATTATGTTTTCCTAAATAATATCCACTATATCTATGCATCATATCTCTGTGTGCATAAAAATGATATAATCCAACTGCTCTTATTTGACTTTCATCTTCATTTTCTATAAATTTTCCTAAAATTTCTAATGCATTTCCAGTTAATAAAACAGGTTGTCCATTTGATACTAAATCTTCTATTCTATCTGCATATGGCTTTAATTTTTTTATGACTATTTCTTGACTTTTCTCTGTCATTCCTGCCATAAATATTAAATTTATATCATCTTGTTTTGCAAAAGCTGGCTCATCGTTTAACGATGTTTCTATAACTTCTACATTATTATCTAAGCATTTTTTTAAATAATCTATATTACTTAAATCACCATATAAGTTTGCAACTTCTGGAAATAAAACCTCAATTTTCATTTGACTCGTTTCCTTTCTTATCTATTAATTGTTTTACTGTATTTTTTATGTTCTTAGTTTCTTCTATTGAGTATAAGTCATGAAGAATAAATACAGAATCAATATTATCTAAGCTTAGTCCTTGTGTTGCTTCTATTTCATCCTTTTTACATACTATTTTTTCACTTGGTACACCTGCCATAAGAAGTCTTACTTTAGAGTCTAAATACCTTGGTCCTGCTACTATTACTTGTTTTATTGAATCATCATTTAAAAACTCATAGTCTGTATCATACTGCCATGTTGTATTCTCTGAACCAAATTTTTCTTCGTGTAAGTCATCAACTATTACTATAACTGCTTTATTACCTGGCTCTTTTCTTGCATAATCAAAAGCTCTTGAACATGCAATTGGGTTCATTCCTTTTGCTAAATGTGTTACTATTCTTATTCCATTATAACTTTCGTCACTAAACCTTGTTTCTACTATTTTTAATTTAGCAAGTGATTTATTTATCTGTTCATAACTTAACCCAAATTCTTTAAGTAATGCGACAACAGCTAGTATATTATAAATGTTAATTATGTTATTTGTTACTAGTGTATAATTTTCTTTACCATTTGGTGTTTTTACTTCCATTCTCATGTTAGTTAAGTCTAGTTTTGTTGCTAAATAATCTGCCTCTGGTGTTTTATAATCACAATTTGGGCAATGTGCTTTTCCTATGTGGTGGTATCTTACATAATCGTATTCTAATTTTGAATAACATTTTGGACATACTATAATGTCTCTTGTTTTGTTTTCAAAATTTTCTGTGTCAGTTTCTAGTCTATCTATTCCAAAATATATCTTTTTATTTTCTTCTGCAATATGTGAACATATTAAATCATCTGCATTTTCTACCATTATTGTTTCTTTTGGAATGTATTTATCTAAAATATCTGCTATAAATTCTGTATGTCCATTTCTCATTAATGAATCTCTAAAAATATTTGTGCAAATTAAATAATTTGGCGTTAAATATGGATATACTTTATTAGCACTTCTTTCGTCTATTTCAAGAACTGCTAACTTTTTCTTAGTTTGTCCACGCAAATTTGCTGCATTAATTAATGTTGTAGTTATACCTCTGTCTATATTTGACCCGTATTTGTTGTTTACTAGGTCATATCCATTATCTATTAAAATGTCATTTATCATATTTGATACTGTAGTTTTGCCATTTGTTCCTGTTACTCCAATTATTGTCTCTGGCTTTTCTAGCATTCCTAAAAAATTAGGGCATATTTTTATCGCTAAGTCTCCTGGAAATGATGTAGCATTTCTTTTTAATATTTTTAAAACCTTAGTTGAAAATTTTGCAAGCCAAAGAGCAACATAAAATTTTATAGTTTTTTTATTATTCATATTATTCTGTCTCCTTATTATTATATTTTGTACATTTTCTCTTTTGAGCCTTTAAAAAGTTGAAATGGAGCTAATCCCATTTCAACTTTTGTAGAAATTATTTAACCCTTTTCTTTTCCAATATGCTATTTAGTTTACTTTCAATAGCAGAAAGTCTTCTCTCAAATACTTTATTTGTCATATCGCAAATTTCATTATATTCAATTAGTTTTGAGAATTTTTGCATATTAACTTTGTGATTTTTTTCGACATTTTTTGATATTTCTATTTGTTCTTTTTTTAGTTCGTTTAATAGTACGTTTATTTCTGTAATTAATTGTTTCAGTGTTAAATTTGCATTATTCTGCATTTTATCACCTCTCTTACAAAAATATACAAATATTCTACCATAAATTTACAGAGTTTGCAACCATTATTGCAACTATTTTTTGTCATTTAGAATAATATGAACATCATCTAATTGAGCATTGCTTACTCTACTAGGAGCTCCCATCATTACATCTCTTGCTTTTTTGTTTTTTGGGAAAGCAATTACTTCTCTTATATTTTTGCTATCTGCAATTAACATAACCATTCTGTCTAGTCCTGGTGCTGCACCCGCATGAGGTGGTGTTCCGTATTGGAAAGCATTATATAATGCTCCAAATTTTGTTTTTACATCTTCTTCTGTATATCCTGCAATTTCAAATGCTTTTACCATTAATTCTGGGTTATGGTTTCTTACCGCTCCTGATGCAACTTCATATCCATTACAAACTGCATCATATTGGTATGCCAATATATCTAGTGGATCTTGATTATTTAGTGCATCTAGTCCTCCTTGTGGCATTGAAAATGGATTGTGGTTAAAGTCTATTGTACCTTCGTCAGATAATTCATACATTGGAAAGTCTACAATAAAGCAGAATTTATAAACATTTTTCTCTATTAAGTCAAGTCTGTTTCCAAGCTCTATTCTAACTAATCCTGCTATTTTTTGTGCAGTCTTAAATTCATCTGCTATAAAGAAAATGCTATCTCCGTTTTTTGCGCCTAATTTTTCTAGTCCTTGTTTTACTTCTTCTGTAATAAACTTTGCTATTCCACCAGTATAATTTCCTTCTTCTACTTTTACCCAAGCTAATCCTTTTGCTCCCGCTTCATTTATAGCAAATTCATTCATGTTATCAAAGAACTTTCTTCCTTGCTCTGCACCATTTGGTACAATAATTATTTTAACAGTTTTTCCTTTAAATGCATTGAATTCCGTATTTTCAAATAATTCTGTAGCATCTTGTATAATAAGTGGGTTTCTTAAGTCTGGCTTATCTATTCCGTATTTTTCCATTGCTTCTCTATATGGAATTCTTACAAATGGTGGTTTTGTTACTTCCCAATTTGTATGTTTTTTAAATACTGTTGTAAAAATTTCTTCCATAGTTGAAAGTACATCTTCTTGCTCTGCAAAGCTCATTTCGAAATCTAATTGATAGAATTCTCCTGGGGCTCTATCTGCTCTAGGGTCTTCATCTCTAAAACATGGAGCAATTTGATAGTATTTATTAAATCCAGAAACCATAAGTAATTGCTTAAACTGTTGTGGTGCTTGTGGTAGAGCATAAAACTCTCCTGGATGTAACCTACTTGGCACTAAGTAGTCCCTTGCACCTTCTGGTGAAGAGTTTGCCAAAATTGGTGTCTGAATTTCTTTGAAACCAAGTTCGTTCATTTTATCTCTTAATGTTTTTATAATATCACTACGAAGCAAAATTGTTTGATGTAATCTATCATTTCTTAAATCTAAAAATCTATATTCTAAACGTAGGTCTTCGCGCACATCTCCTGCTTTGTCCGAATTCACTTCAAATGGTAATGCGTTTTTACACTTGCCTAATATTTCTATTTTTTCTGCATCTATTTCAATTTCACCTGTTGATATTTTGTCATTTTTATTTGACCTTTCAACAACTTTTCCAACAACTTGAATAACGCATTCTGTTACAACATCTTTTAAGTCTTCATCTGTTATACTACTTTCAGAAGATATTACAATTTGCGTAATTCCAAATTCGTCTCTTAAATCAATAAACTTCATTGAACCTAAATTTCTAATTCTTTGTACCCACCCTGCTAATGTTACTTTTTCTCCTACATTTTTTATTGTTAATTCTCCGCAATTATGATTTCTATACATACATCTCTCTCCTTTTTTGGAAATTAGGGACAGGTCCCTATTTCCAGATTTCAGAAATTGGGGACAGGTCACGATTTCCAAGTGTGTCGTGCACACTGTTTACGACATATATTATACAACGGATATCGGCGGTTAGCAAGAGGATTTTGTAAAGCATAAAAAACATTAAGGTTAGTCAAACATATCACACTTTTTTGTTGTGTTCTCCGCCATTGGCATTCTCCTTCCTTTTTTCTATATTTATTACTAGACACTTTACTTATATTTTTATATTGTCACAACATTAACATCTTTAAATTCTACATTTCTTCATATGTTTTTACAACTTATAATATTACATTTGTTTTATCTTTTAATCTATTTTAAATAATATATTAGGAAATTTTTAGATAACTTAGGTATTAATTGTTAATTTCATTTTTTGATAAAATAATTTAGATACAAATATTTTGAAATTAACCTTTTAAGTATTTAATATACTAAAAACATATTGTAAATGAAAAAATTTTCTAACTAGAAATATATTTTATTATACTTGTTGCTTTTATGTTTTTCAGCAATAATTATATACCTTTTTTCAACCAAAGACTTCCTTACGATATTTTTATTTTATCATAAGGAAGTCTTTTGATTATTACATCACTTTCTATATATTAGGTCTTACACAGTAGTATTAGCTTAAAATAAAGTTTATACTTAAAAATATAATATTTTAATCATGTTGACTTGTATATCCATGTGAGCAGTAATTATGTGTAGATGTTTTTCCATGCGTACATGATATATTTTTTGTTACTTTTCCTGTTCCATTGCAGGTTGAGCATGTACCTCCTATACAAGGGCCTGCCCAATCACTTACATAACTAACTGTACTTCCTGATAAAAAAGGAGCTTGACAAGATGAGCAAAAACCATCTGCCCATTTTTCTCGACATACTGTACAGGTTAAAGCAGTTGTTTGTATTTCTGTTTTTCTTCCACATTTATCACATGTCCCACTATGCCAGCTTGCAGTTGGTGTATATCTAAGCTGTGCCATATGATATGAACGAGTCTGTTCTCCACTTCCTGCACAGCTACTACATGTTGTAGTTGTTGTAAATGGACCATTACATGTTAACCCTGTTCCTGGACAATAAGTTTTTACTGAACTTGTTGTACTTTTTGCTTTTTCTTTTCCATCTGTTACTTCCACATAATAATAATATGTTGTATATTGATTTAATCCTGTTGCTTGTAATGTTACTTGTGTCCCAGATGTTACTTCTGAAGAAATTGCTTTTTCCGTAAATTCACTATTTTGAGATGTGCTAATATATAATTTATATGTTAAATTATCTCCATTATTATCTATTGCTTTTGTATTAATACTAATTGAATTAGTTGTTTTTGAATTAAACGTCACAGTAGGTGCTGATGGTGCTACATTTGCTATCTTTGTACTTTGAGTGATTACTTTACTTGTTATTTGATTTTCTGCTTTATCATATACTGATACTCTTAAATTATATGCAGTTCCATCTACTAATCCATTATATTTATATGTATATGATGCACTCGTTGTATTAACTGTTTCCATTACCGCATAATCTGTTTCTGTCACTAGTTTATATTCAAATTGATATTTTGCTATTCCACTCTGATTATCAGTTGCATCTACTTTAGTAGTAATACTAGAAATATCAAATGTAGATACATTAAAACTACTAATTATAGGACTAATTTCATCTTTTATTTCTGCATTTGCTGTATTGCTTCCATTTGTCCCATCATATAATCTTCCATATACTCTTTCTCCATATTTTAGTCCACTTATTACTGTTCCACTTGTTGTGTTTATCCAACTTCCTTCCGTTATTTCATTTTTTTGATATTGCAATGTATATCCTTCTTCACTTGTTGTTATTGTTGTGCTTGCTTCTCCATTATTCCACTCTATTGGACTAAATTGTACTGCTCCTTCTGGCATTTCTCCTGTTATTGTGCCGGTTTCTTTTTCTGCTACTTTTCCGTCTTTTTCTACTTCTACTTTTATATTATATACTTTATTTGCTTCTAATCCACTAAATGTATATATGTACTCTTCTATTTCATCTGCTTTTATCCAGTCTGTTTCTCCTTCTTTTTTATAATAATATCTATATGTCGCTCCTTCTGTGTTGGCTGTTTCTACTTCTATACTTATACTATTTGTTGTTTTATTTGTTACTGTTATCTTTCTTATTCTTGGTTCGTCCACTTTTCCTACATATTCTATTTCTATATCTTCTACATTATCTTTACTTGGCACCAATGTTATTATAAATATATATCCTAGAGCTGTTGTCACCTCATATTTTCCTTCTCCTATTTCTAATACATCTTTCTCTTTATCATTTATTATTTCTTCTTCCTCTATTCTTTCAAAATAACTGTCTGGATTATATTTTCCATTTCCTTCTATATATTCTGGTCCCTTTGCTAGTTCTAGCTGTTCTCTTACTTGTTCTATTTTTGTTTTTTCTTCTGCTTCTTGTGCTTGTTTTATTACCCCATTTTGTCCAAAGACTAATGAAATTGTTATTCCTGCTAATATTAGTAATACTACAATTGTTACAACTAGTGCTATTAGTGTGTTATTCATCCATTTTTTGACTAATACTCTAATTTGTAGTATGATACAGTTTGATATATGTAAAATCCTGTATTATTTATTCTATTATCACTAATTAGTGAGAGGAGTATCCTCTAACTTTTTGTGTTTAACATATTTAATTTATCAATAAAAATTTTTCTTTGCTGTATTTTCATTAGGTCTTCAACGCATTAAAAAGCTGTAACAACAATACCCCAAAACACTCTCTAAATTTTAGAGAGTGTTTTGGGATTTATATTTGTAAAATATACTTTTATTCACTTTTAAAAATCGTGACCTGTCCCCAATTTCTGAAATCTGGAAATAGGGACCTGTCCCTAATTTCCATAGTAGCTGTCTAGTAGGATTTGTTTTAGTTCGCTCACTAGTGGTAGTCTTGGGTTTGCTGTTGTACATTGGTCTTCAAAGCTTCTTTCTGCTAGTATATCTACTTTTGCTAAGAATTCTTGTTCTTCTATTCCAGCTTCTTTAAATGATTTTGGAATATTTAAATCATTATTTAATTTCTTAATTTCTTCTATTAATGAATTTACTCCTTCTTCATTTGTATATGCAGGGAAGTTCATTCTTCTTGATAGGTCTGCATATTTTTGGTCTGCTATAAAGTATTCATATTTAGGGAATGATACAAATTTTGTTGGCATTTGGCTATTATATCTTATTACATACGGTAACAAAATTGCGTTAATTCTTCCATGTGGCAAGTAGAATTCTGCACCTATTTTGTGTGCTAGTGAGTGGTTTATTCCTAAAAATGCATTTGTAAATGCCATACCTGCTATTGTACTTGCATTATGCATTTTTTCTCTTGCTTCTTTGTTACTTCCATTGTTATATGCTTCTCTTAAATTCTTAAATACAAGTTCTACTGCCTTTTCTGCTAGTCCGTCTGTATAATCTGATGCCATATTTGAAACATAGCTTTCTATTGCATGTGTTAAAACATCCATTCCTGTATCTGCTGTAATTGATTTTGGAAGGCTCATTACTAGGTCTGGGTCTACTATTGCTACATCTGGTGTTAATTCATAATCTGCTAAAGGATATTTTTTATTTTGTGTTTTATCTGTAATTACTGCAAATGATGTTACTTCTGATCCTGTTCCAGATGTTGTAGGTATTGCAACCATTTTTGCCTTTATTCCTAACTTAGGGAATTTATATGTTCTTTTTCTGATGTCCATAAATTTAAGTTTCATACCTTCTGGGTCTGCTTCTGGATGTTCGTAGAAAAGCCACATTCCTTTTGCTGCGTCTATTGGGCTTCCTCCACCTAATGCAATAACTACATCTGGTTTAAATTCTTGCATTAATTTTACTCCCCTATTTATTGTATCAAAAGATGGATCTGACTCAACATCTGAAAATATCTCTGAATGAACATATTCTTTTCTTTTTCTTAAATAATATAATATTTTATCTACATATCCCAATTCAACCATTGACGGATCTGTTACTATAAATGCTCTTGATATGTCTGGCATTTTTTCTAAATATTGAATTGAACCTGCTTCAAAATATATCTTTTCTGGAACTTTAAACCACTGCATATTTACCCTCCTTTTTGCAACTCTTTTTATATTTATTAGATTTACACTTGATACATTTGCTGTTGTTGAATTTCCTCCAAATGTTCCACATCCTAGAGTAAGTGATGGCATATTTGTATTATATATATCCCCTATTGCTCCATGTGTAGATGGTGAGTTTACTATAATCCTACCAACTTTTACTTTCTCTGCAAAGTTTTCAATTGTTGCTCTATCTTCTGAGTGTATAACAGCGGAATGTCCCATTCCACCAAATTCTATTAACTTTTCTGCTAATTCTATTCCCTCATCTGAATTTTTCACTATATAATATGCAAGTACTGGACTTAGCTTTTCTTTTGAAAATGGATATTCTATTCCTACACCATTTTCTTTTAATACTAGTACTTTTGTATCTTTTGGAACTTCTATTCCAGCTTCTCCTGCTATTTTATATGGACTTTGACCAACTATGGCAGAATTTAATGCTCCATCTTTTTCTTTTATAAACATAGTATCTCTTAATCTACTTGTTTCTTCTTGAGATAAGAAATAGCAACCTGCCTTTTTCATTAATTTTTCAAATTCATCTTTAATCTCTTCATCTACTATGACTGATTGCTCAGATGCACAAATCATTCCATTATCAAATGACTTTGAAAGTACTAAATCATTTACAGAAGTTTTTAATTTTGCTGTTTTATCTATATAACATGGTACATTTCCTGGTCCTACACCTAATGCTGGCTTTCCACATGAATATGCAGATTTAACCATTCCACCACCACCTGTCGCTAAAATTAAATTTACTCCTGGATGGTTCATAAGAAGTGTTGTAGCTGTAACTGATGGCTCTTCTATCCATAAAATACAATTTTCTGGTGCACCTGCCTTTACAGCTGCCTCTCTTAAAATTTTTGCTGCTGCTACACTACATTTTTGTGCAGATGGATGAAATCCAAAAATAATAACATTTCTAGTTTTTGCAGCAATTAATGATTTAAACATTGTTGTTGATGTTGGATTTGTAACTGGTGTTACACCTGCTATTATTCCTATTGGTTCTGCGATTTCTTCATATCCTTCTTCTTCATTTTCTGAAATAACTCCAACTGTTTTATCATATTTTATGCTGTGATATACATATTCTGTTGCAAACATGTTTTTAGTTATTTTATCCTCATAGATTCCTCTTCCAGTTTCTTCAACTGCCATTTTTGCAAGTTCCATATGGTGTTCTAGACCTGCCATAGACATTTGCTTTACAATATTATCTATCTGGTCTTGGTCTAGCTTCATATATTCTTTAGATGCTACTTTAGCTTTTTCAACTAAGTCGTCTATCATGCTACTTATTCTATTTCTTTCTTCTTCGCTAATCGGATTTGCCATTTTATTTCCTCCTTCGTAATTTTATTGTTTCATATTCTTAGTTATTATATACTAACTTAATTTACTTGTAAATTAAATTTATATATATTTATAATTTTAATTACATATTACCATTTTGACTATATATAATATTTTTTGCTATTTATATTAAATAAATTGTATCTACTTATTGTTGCTATTTTATGTATACGGTGTTATAATATTCTAGGCGTTAGCACATTTTTTTGTAAGGAGTGAGTTAAATGACACGGCGCCTGTACTTAATTGCAGATGAGGAAAACATCGATACGCTTTTGCTCTATGCAAACAACTCTGTTGGCAGGGAAGAATGCCAGTCGCATTTATTTTTGCGGTATAACTGGCACGACTCTGATTTTGAAAGGGAGGTAGATTTTTCAAAGTCGTTTGAATGTCTCATCGACATTGTAAACAACTGTGGGTATCTAAATTTGGCAAATGTTTTCAAGAATTGCCACTTTGATGCCGATGCCAGTTGTGACACTGGCTTTATTACTTTCAAAAAAGGAGATGAGTACACTTTTACCTTCGCATTTATCCTTGACGAAGTCAAAAATAAACCTGAATATCTGCTTCGCATTTCCGGTAAAGTAGACAAGTCCTTAAATGCCGAGGATAGTGACCTTCTTGGTTACCTTTTATCCTTAAGTATCTAACTCCATTTACATGTCATGCAAGCATTTTGCATTTGACAAGCAATAAACTGGCGTACTGTCGGTTTAAAAAAAAGCCAGAGGCAACTTAAAAATTGTCTCTGGCTTTTTTTATAAACTTTGATTTAACATCCACAATATTTTTGAATAATCTAAAATATATTCATCTACTAGAGATGATGTTCCATATTCTTTTTCTTTTTCCGCTTCTTCTTTTATTTGTTTTACTCTTTCTAATAATGTTTCAAAATCTTTTACAATATTTTTGTAAATTTCTGCAGAGCAAATTTTTTCATCTTTTGCTTCAGCAATTGTTGTTGTATCTAAATAGTCCTTTAATGTTCCTAAAGGTTGTGCATTTAATGTTAAAATATGTTCTGCCACTTCGTCTATTTGATCATTTATTTTATTATAATATTCTTCCAATTTTTCATGTACTACAAAAAAGTCACTTCCTTTTACATTCCAATGATAATTTTGTAATTTACGATAGAATACTGCTAAGTCAGACAAATATTGATTTAATTCTTTTACTAACGTATCCATTTTAAACCTCCTTAAAATTTATTATATAAATTATTTCCATTTTTATAGTTTTTATTCTAATAATTTCTATTTATAAAATGTATAAAATCAAAAAAATTGGGCGGCAGTATTACTGCGCGCCCTCTATGATAGGATTTTCCTCTAGTAGAGAGGATTTTAATTGTGAAAGATTTTCTACTGCTTGAGACTTCTCGGTTCTTCCATAGCTTAACTCTCTTAGGATGCTTCTAAACTGCTGTCTTTCCATAAATAATGCATTGCACCGCGGGATATTGTATGCGATAAACTCTTGAATTCTCTCTGACTCCCTTTCTCCTATTGGATTCATAGCCTCCACCATTCGCTGTGCTCGTTCTATCGAACATACCAAAGCGGTCCTCTGCCTGTCCCTCTCAACATTGTTCTTCTCAGCTATTCCCATCTTTCTCTATACTCCCTTTTAAAGAAGTTCGTGAAAAATTTATCACGTACATTTTATTATAGCAAATTTCTTTTAAATTTTCAACTTTATCTTTATTTTATCTCTTAAATGTTATATAATATAGACTAGTTATTGTTTACTAATAGTAATTAAAAATATATTAATTATATTTTTAATTACTTGTTTATAAAGGAGTTTGATAATATGGCTTACAATTTTAAAGAAATTGAAAAAAAGTGGCAAGACAAATGGGATGAAGAAAAAACTTTTAAAACTGATGCTTGGGATTTTTCTAAACCTAAGTTTTATGCATTAGATATGTTCCCTTATCCATCTGGACAAGGTTTACACGTTGGTCATCCAGAAGGTTATACTGCAACAGATATTATTTCTCGTATGAGAAGAATGCAAGGTTATAACGTTCTTCACCCAATGGGTTGGGATGCATTTGGTCTTCCTGCTGAACAATATGCTATAAAGACAGGAAATCATCCAGAAAAATTTACTAAAAAGAATATAGAAACTTTTAAAAAGCAGCTAAAAATGCTTGGTTTTTCTTTCGATTGGGATAGAGAAATTTCTACATGTGATCCAAACTATTACAAATGGACCCAGTGGATATTTAAACAATTATATAATGATGGATTAGCAGAATTAATTGAAATGCCTGTAAACTGGTGTGAAGGTTTAGGTTGCGTTCTTTCAAATGATGAAGTAATAAATGGTAAAAGTGAAAGAGGTGGCTACCCTGTTGTACGTAAGAATATGAAACAATGGGTTATGGATATTCAAGATTATGCAGAAATACTTCTTTCTGGATTAGATGACCTTGACTGGCCTGAATCTACAAAAGAAATCCAAAGAAATTGGATTGGAAAATCAGTAGGTGCTGAAGTTATATTTAAAGTTGCAAATACAGATAAAACATTTACTGTATTTACTACAAGACCAGATACATTGTTTGGTGCAACTTACTGTGTTCTATCTCCAGAGCATGAATTAGTTGACGAAATTACATCTGCTGATTGTAAAAAAGCTGTAGAAGAATATAAAGCTATGGCAGCTGCAAAATCAGACCTAGAAAGAACTGAATTAAATAAAGAAAAAACTGGTGTATTTATTGGAAGTTATGCAATTAACCCTGTAAATGGAAAAGAAATTCCAATTTGGATTTCAGATTATGTACTTTCAACATATGGTACAGGAGCTATAATGGCAGTACCTGCACATGATGAAAGAGATTTTGCTTTTGCAACTAAATTTAATATTCCAATTACACAAGTAATAGCTCCTATTTTCTATGGAAAAGGTGAATCTGAAGTTCGTCCTGATAAGAAAAATACAAAAAGAAAAGTTATAAATGTTATTGTTAAACACCCAACCGAAAATAAATATTTATGTGTTAATAATGACAAATTTGGTTTTAAAAATTTTGTTATGGGTGGATTTGAAGGTGACGAAACACCAATTGAAGCTGCTGTAAGAGAATTAAAAGAAGAAACTGGATATGTAGATTATACAGTAGAAAAAGTATTTGATTTTGTATATAAAAGTGTATTTTATGCAGCACATAAAGATGTTAATAGAGATATTACATGTTATACAGTTATATTAAAATTAAACTCTTTAAAACAAGAAGAAATTTCTGAAGAAGAAAAGAAAACTCAATATCCTGTATGGGTAGATGAAAATGAACTTAATAGTTATTTAACAACAGAAGAGCATAAGTTTACCTTTAACATGTATAAAAATCCTAATGCATTTACTGATACTACTTCTGGAGTTTTAATTAATTCTGAAATATTAGATGATTTATCTGTAAAAGAAGCTCAGGAAAAAATAATTAATTGGCTTGAAGAAAATAAAGTTGGAATGAAAAAAATAAATTATAAACTTCGTGAGTGGATTTTTGCAAGACAACGTTATTGGGGAGAACCAATTCCTATAGTATTTACAGATGATAATAAAATACATGTTTTAGCAGATGAAGATTTACCTTTAGTTCTTCCAGAACTTGAAGATTATGCCCCATCTAAAACAGGTGCTTCCCCTCTAGATAAAGCTACAGATTGGGTAAATACAAAATTTGATGGTAAAAATGCAAAAAGAGAAACTAGCACAATGCCAGGTTCTGCTGGTTCTAGTTGGTATTTCTTAAGATACATAGACCCTAATAATGATAAAGAAATTGCAGATCCTAAACTTCTAAAACATTGGATGCCTGTTGACCTTTATGTTGGTGGCCCAGAACATGCTGTAGGACATTTACTATATTCTAGATTTTGGAATAATTATTTATATAATAAAGGAATTGCACCAACTAAAGAACCATTCCAAAAACTTAGACATCAAGGTATGATTTTAGGCTCTAACGGAGAAAAAATGAGTAAGTCTAAAGGAAATGTTATAAATCCAGATGATATGGTAAGAGAATATGGTGCAGATGCATTAAGATTATATGAAATGTTTATGGGTCCTATAGACGCTGCTAAACCTTGGGATGTAACAGGAATTGAAGGAACTAAAAAATTCTTAGACAGAATTTGGAGATTATATGTAGAATCAGATAAAATTTCTGATAAGGATAATGCTAATTTAGATAAAATATATAATTATACTATTAAAAAAGTTACAAACGACTATGAAAATATGTATTTTAATACTGCTATAAGTCAGATGATGATTTTCATAAATACAGTATATAAAGAAGATTCACTTCCTACTAAATATGCAGAAGGCTTCTTAAAAATATTAAACCCTGTTGCTCCACATATTACTGAAGAATTGTGGACTAAGTTAGGACATAATAAAACTATTGCATATGAGAAATGGCCTGAGTATGATGAAACAAAAATAGTAGAAAATGAAGTAGAAATACCTGTACAAATTAATGGTAAGGTAAAAGCAACTATTAGTATTCCTGTTGACTTAGCAGAAAGTGAAGTTAAAGAAAAAGTACATAAGAATAGCAATATTTCAACTTTAGTTTCAGGAAAGACTATTGTAAAAGAAATTTATATAAAGAATAAAATTTACAATATAGTTGTTAAATAATTATAAGTATCTATATAATTTTAACTAAAAGTTTGTATAAAGTGCCCCCTCAATGTTAGACAAGACATTGAGGGGTTTTCACTATTTTATAAATTTTTTTATTTCTAGTTAAATTTTTCCATTAAAAATTTGAAAAAAGTTTTATTATGCTGTATTTTGTAATATTTTTGTAACAAAATAGTCACAATAACTTAATGATAATTTAAAAGAAAGTGTTGTATAATATAATTGGATAATTACTAAGGAGAAATGGTTTTTATGAGTATTGAAAAGGATTTAAAAAAAGAAGGAATTGAAGTAATTAATAAACTAGATACTTTAAGTATAAATTCATTAGCTAGTGCGGTTGCAAACAAACTATGCAGAGCATTTCCTAATGAACACTTTGTTTATCAAAATTTATTTATTAATTTATCTAGATTACCTATGTATGTTGCAAAAATACCAGAAGGATTAGCTGAAGCTAATTATTTTTACAAAAATTCTTCTGTTTATTTTAAAGATGGCTTAACAGTAGATGAACTTGAAAAGTTTGCAGTTCATGAGTTTATACATCACATTCAAGAAATAAAAGATAATAAAGGTAACTTATTAAGATTAGGTCTTTGTGAAATAGGTGACTTTAAAACATATGGACTAGGTTTAAATGAAGCCGCTGTCCAACTTGCATCTTCTAAAGCATTAAATCAAAAAGAAGATGTAGTTAAATATTATGGAATATCTTTACCTACTAAAAGTCCTATTTATTATCCAATTATATGTAATCTTTTAGAACAGTTAATTTACATTACTGGTGAAGATACTTTATGGGATAGCATGTTTAATTGTACAGATACTTTTAAAGAAACTTGCATTGAATTATTAGGTGAAAATAATTTTCTAAAAATTCAAGATAATTTTGATAAAATATTGGATATAGAAGAAAAAATAATTACCATGAATAATAATTTAATGAATGATGACTTGGACGAAGTAAAAGCACACAAAATATCATTAAAAATAGAAAATCAAAAATCAAAATTGAAAGAAACATTCTTCAATACACAAAATTTAATATTCTCTTCTTATTTTGATAGGGAATTTAATAAAATTCATACAACAAATGAAATAGATTTATACAGGATGGAATTATATAACTATAAAAACTACCTTGGAATTTCTGAAGATTATAATGCTTTTAATGATTATTATATTAATAAAATGATTGCTTTAGATGAAAGATATACACAAATAATAAATAATGTTGCATTAGTACCTATTAAAAATTCTGTATGGAGTAGATTATTTAAGTCTATTAGCAAATTATTTGGATTTAATTCTGAAAAGAATTATAATTATGAAGATAAATAGAAAAAGAGGTATATAAATTAAAATTTATATACCTTTTTTATTTATGTTATTTTTGCATACATTTCATATTTCTTTAACCTATTTTTATTTTGCAATTCATAATTATATTTTTCTATTTGTTTCGCCTTAATATATCTTAATCGGCGATTACATTTTTTATTTTAAGTAATCTCTTATTTTTTCTGCTGCATTTCTTCCATCTCTTGCTGCCCATGCTACTGTTGCTGTATTTCCTACCAAGTCTCCTCCTGCAAAAACTTTTTCTATTGATGTTTCGTAATTTTCATTTATTTTTACATATTTTCTTTCTGTAAGTTCTACGTTTTCTTTTGTCAAATTTTCTTCTTCTGTTTTTGCTCCTACTGCCATAATAACATAGTCAATATCCATTTCATAATTGCTTCCTTCTATTTCCACAGGTGACAGTCTTGTTTCCCCTTCTTTTTTTACTAAGTCCATTTTTATGCATTCTATTTTTTCTACTTTTTCTTTTCCTAACACTTTTTTTATATTTGTCTGAAACAAAAAGTCTACACCCTCATTTTTTGCATCTTCAATTTCTTTTCTTTCTGCTGGCATTTGTTCTTCTGCTCTTCTATATATTACTTTTACACTTTTTGCTCCCATTTTGTTTATAGTTCTTGCAGCATCCATTGCAACATTTCCGCCACCTATAACTGCAACATTCTTTTCCTTATATGATGGATGGTTACCTATTTCTAACAATGTATTTGCTCCATAAACTCCATTTAAATCTTCACCCGGTATCCTCATTCCTGTTGGCACATTTGCTCCTATTGCCAAATATATTGCATCATATTCTTTTAATAAATTATTTAGTGATATATTTTTCCCTAGTTCCATACCAAATTTTACATCTATTCCTAAGTTTAAAATTTGTGCTACAGTTTTGTCTAATATATTTTTGCTAAGTCTAAATTCTGGAATTCCTCTTCTTAATATTCCACCTAATGAATTGTATTTTTCATAAATTGTAACTTCAAATCCAAATCTTCTTAAGAAAGCTGCACAAGTAAGACCAGAAGGCCCGCTTCCTATAACTGCAACTTTTTTATTAGTATTATTTTCTTCTATCTCGTTTTTCCATGCCTCTTTTAGGCTGTTTTCATCATCTAAATTTTCATTTGCTATAAATGCTTCAATTTCTCCTATAGATACAGGCTCTCCTTTTATACCTCTTACACATTTACCTTGACATTGTTTTTCATGAGGACAAATTCTTCCGCAAATGGCAGGAAGTACCGTTGTTTCTGATAAAATTCTATATGCTTCCTTTATTTTTCCTTCCTTTGTTAGTTTTATAAATTCAGGAATATTGTTGTTTAACGGACATCCCTTTGTACTACATGGCTTAACAGGGCAATTTAAACAATATTCTGTCTTGCTTTTTATTTCTTCGTTCATAACCCATTCCTTCCTAATTTTGCTAATAATTTTTCTAATTTAAGTTATTTTTAATAGTAATTACCTTTCATATCTGTCATAACTTTTATCACTTCTATAAAAGAATCCATTATCTCTATTTGTTTTTTCTTCTATAAAATCATGAAATACTCTATCTCTATCATTGCTTACATCTAAAAATTCAAAGTTATTTTCTTTTGCTCCTTGTTTTAATAATTTACTACTTTCTATATTGCCTTCAAGAGTTCTTAATAATTCTTGATCATTTACATTTCTAGTCCAATCAAATTTAGTATCATGCTCTCTTATCTGCTCTAGTTTTTCTTCTGGAGTTAAACTTGGATATCCTATATAGACTACTGTTGATTCGTCTTCATTTATAAGTTCCTTCGCAAAGCTTGGACTTAAAACTTCCAAGTCAATTACATATGGTAGTCCATATTTAAATGTATTTTGACAAAACGATTTTAAAAATCTTTTAAATTCTTCCGACTCTAAGTTTCCATGTTGTATACCAGACTCTGGGAAGCATTCCATCATTGTTTCTATTACAGAATCCATAACTATATGATTATATCCTAATTTTTGTAGCATTTCTGCGAAAGTAGTTTTTCCAGCTCTAGAAGGTCCTATTAGAAAAATATTTTTTAAATTACTATACATCTTTCTTCTCTCCTTCTATATATTTTTTTAGTTCTTTAAACTTTGCCTCTAAATTTTCTTCCTTTCCATCAATGTAAACAGAATTATTTACTATATTGTATTTATTCAAATCTATAATATGTACTTGCTTATTTCCTATAAAACTCTTAATTATTTTCTCATTATAGTTATCTATATCTACAATACAAAAACTTTTTTCTTTTTCAATTTTATCTATATATTTATTAACAAAATTTATGCACTCTTCTTCTGTAAGTTTTCTTCCAAGTGTTTCTGCAATACTTAATAGTATTGTTTCTATCTTTACATATGAAAAGCTAATATATTGGTTTGCTTTTTCTATAAATTTTAATCTAACATTATTATTTGAGCATATTGTTATTATAATGTTTGATTTCATACTTCCTCCTAATATAATTTACTATATGTTATTCTAAATTTCTTTATACTTTTCTGCTACTTCTTTTAAGTCTCTCCAAAATTCTATTTTCTTATTTTCGTCTCTAAGAAGTGCCGCAGGGTGCCATGTTGGCATATATTGTATTCCATTTTTTTCTATCCATTTTCCTCTTGCCGAAGTAATTCCATATTCATTTCCAAGTATGTTTTTTAGTGCTGTACTCCCAAGCAATACAATTATTTTTGGCTTTACTAATATTACTTGATTTCTTAAATAATCTAAACACGCTGTAGCTTCGTCTGCCTCTGGAACTCTATTTCCAGGTGGTCTGCATTTAACAACATTAGCAATGTAGACTTTACTTCTATCTATTCCAAGTCCTTGAAAAGCTTTATTCATAAGTTGTCCTGCTTTTCCCACAAATGGTATTCCTTCTTTATCTTCGTCTGCACCAGGCCCTTCTCCAATAAACATTAAATCTGCTTCTTTATTCCCTTCTCCAAACACTATGTTTTTTCTACCTGTGCAAAGTTTACATTTTTTACAATTTACAATGCTTTTTTCTAAATCTTCCCAACTATTGTACATTTTTACTCCTTGTTATAAGCCTATTTATTTTCTTAATTATATAAATAAAGAATAGATAAGTCAATTGTTACGACTATCTATTCTAAAAATTTATAGTTAAATTAATTTATTATTTTAGTTCTCAACGCATGGTTCTAAAAGTTGTATTTTCACCTCGTTATTTGTATTTATTTCTGCCATTGTACCTATAGGTATAACAGTTTTTCTATCTATATGTCCAAAATTATTTGATTTTATTATAGGGAATTTATAATCATTTCCTATCGTATCTATTAGTATTTGTTCTATTGCAACACTTCCATCATAATTTCCAAGCCAAATTCCCTTTATTCTCTCGAATATACCATTTTGTTTCATATGGTAAAAGTAATTGCTTACTAATGCTGGTGGTGTTTCTAAAAATAGCTCTTCTATAAATACTATTTTATCTGTAAAGTCTATACTATATTTTCCTGCTATCATTTCATTTAATAAACTTAGGTTACCTCCAACTAATATTCCTTTAGCCTTTCCTTCTCTTATTGTTTTATATTCATCTTCTGCTTTACCTAATGTTAATCCACCTTCCACAAATCTTTTTATAACTTCTTCATATCCATATTGTGTTTGCCAAGATGTTAACGCTTTAAAAGTCGGTCCATTAAAAGTTACTACTCCTGTTTGTGAATATATGTTATTAGTTAATGATGTAGAATCGCTAAAACCACAAATAATTTTAGGATGATTTCTTATATAATCATAATTTAAATAATCAAATACTACATTTGAATTAAATCCACCACTTATGCAAAATATTGCTTTTACTTCTTCATCTCTAAACATTTCATTTATATCTTCTGCTTTTTCTTCTGCAGTTGCTCCATATCCTAAAGTATTTTTTAGTGAATTTTTTGCAAATTTTATATTAAACCCTGCCACTTCCATAAGCATAACTGAATTATTTATAACTTCTAAATCTTCCTTAGATATATCACTTGATGGTGATATTAGACCTATTGTGTCTCCTTTTACTAATTTTTTTGGTATTTTTCTTTCTAACATAATTTAATCCTTTCAATATATTATTTCTAGATTCCCTAGGTATAATTGTTTTGCAGTACCACGCAGCGACCAAACGTAGCGTTAAGCGAAGTGCGATTCGAGCAACTTTCTTTCTATAAAAATAAAAATGTAATTTTTATTTTTATAATAAGTTGTTGCGAGCCGCAAGGTACAAAAAACAATTATACCTAGGGAATCTAGCTTATTTATATTATAGTATTGCTATTTTAATGCTATTATTCCCACATTTAGTCCATATTTTGGCTTGTCTGCTCTATATGAATGAAATTTGTCATTATTACAAACTGTACATAATCCACAATCTATAATATTTTCTTCTTTTAATCCACAATCTTTTAACAATTGTGTATTTATTTTTGTTGTGTCTATATTATACTTTTGCTTTTCTCCATCTTTTCTTCCAATTTCTATTATTCCATTATAATTAAAAGTCTTAGAAAACAATTCTTTAACATCTTCATCTACTTCAAAGTGACATTTTCTAATGCTTGGACAAATACAGCATATTATGTCTGATGGATTACTATCATAGTTTTCTACCATTTTTTCTACTGTTTCTACTGCTATTTTCTTTATTGTGCCTCTCCAGCCTGAGTGGGTTGATGCAACAGCATTTTTTACTGGATCATACATTAATAATGATGTGCAGTCTGCTGATTTTGACGCAAGTACAAATTCTTTTTTGTTGGTTATTAATCCGTCTATGTCCTCTAAGCTTTCATTTCCATTATTTATTATTGCTATATTTTTTGTATGATCCTGTTCTGCAATTATAAATTTACTTTTATCTAAATTTAATTCTTTACAAATTTTTTCTATACTTGTTTCCTTTATGTTTGATGAACCCTTAAAGCTCAAATTTTCTTTTAAAGTATAACAGTGTACTAAATTTTTATATTCAAGTAGTCTTTTAAATTGCATGTATTTTATGCCATTGCTTTCTTTTATAATTATTTTTTCGTTTTCTATAAAAATCCCTCCTATGTATTATAATCTATTTTTTATTTCTTCTAAAATATCTGTCTTTTCTTTGTTTGGTATATAATTATACTCATTATTTGCCATTCTATTATCAAAATTGCATATAGATTTATAACTGCAGTATTCGCAAGGTGTACTTTTCTTTTTTATATTATAATATGGTTTTATATTTATATTTCCCTCTAATATGTTTTCTGAAATTTGTTTTAATAACTTCATAGTATATTTTTGAAGTCTCTCAAACTGCTCTTTATTTAACGAATTTGGCTTGTCTGATAAATTTCCTTCCTTATTTATATATGCTGGTATTATCTGAGAATTTCCACTTTCTAAATTTTTATCCATTTTTTTAACAATATTTACATCTGCTAAAATTAATCCATTCATTTTAAATTGTTTTCTTATCTCTTCTTCTATTTGTTCTTCTGTTAATTTTTTGCTAGATTTAATTATTGGTTCTATTAAACTAAAATATAATGCTCCAGCTGGATTTGTCTCCTCTTTTTTGCACACAGCATCAACATATGTTAATAACTGAAGTTGTAAACCTGCTTCTACTTCATTTAAATCTATATTTTTTATAGAAGACTTATAATCTATAATTCTTATATAGTTTCCTTCTTGCAATTTTGCAATGTCTACTCTATCAATTTTTCCTGTTATTTCCACCTTTTTGTCGTTGTCTAAGATTATTTCTATAGGATCATATTGTTTTCCTTTTTTAAACTCAATTTCATGTCCTAATACTTCAAAATCACTATATTTCAGACTATTTATTATATACTTCATTGATAATTTAATTGCTTTTCTTAGTCTTTTTATCAAGACTACATATTTTTTAAGCATAGTAAATATATAGTTTTTCTTTAGTTTTAACTTTTCGTCTATTATCTCATCAATAATACTATTTGCTTCATTTTCTTCAACCGTTTTAATAGATATTTTTCTTTCTTCTATTTTATTAAAAAACTCATCTATCACTTCATGCATAAATGTTCCTGTATCTATTGGTTGCACTTTTAATGTTTCTTTTTCTGCTAATCTTAGTCCGTATTGAAGGTAATAAGAAAATGGACATGAACTATATTTTTCTAATTGAGATATGCTAGTAGTTAAAGTATCTCCATATAATTTTTCTATTTCTTCTCTTTTTATTTTTTCTGGAATGTTTGTATAGTTTAATGATTTTAAACTATTTTCTAATTTTGTTCTGTCATTTCTCATATAGTAGTTAAATACGTTAAACCATACTGCATCTATTTTTTCTCCATCTTTATATTCCTGTAATTTTGTAAGTAGTTCATCAAAAGTAGTTTCTTTTAATAAAATTTCACTTTTTCTTTCTATAATGTCGCTTTCTTCTTTAATTTTGAATATTTTCTTTATCTTATTAACTAGTATTGAGGCTCTCATGGCTTTTCCATCTATGTCTGACGAAGAGTATGATAAATATAGTTTTTCTTCTGCTGTTGTAAAAGCTTTGTATATATTAAAGTTATCGTCATATAGCTTTTCTTCTGTACCTTTTGCAAGTTCTACTCCTTCTTCTTTTAATTTTTCTCTATCATTATCATTAAAAAATCCTTCTTGCTTATAGTTTCCTGGAAATACTCCATCGTTTAATCCTATTATAAACACACTTTTTACTTTATGGCTACGAGAACGATCTACATCTCCAAATATTACTTGGTCTTTTGTTCCCGGTATTGCTCCAAGTCCACTGTTTCTTAATCCAACTTTTAATATATTTGAATATTTCTCAAAATTAACTGTTTCTTCTCCTAGCACCATGTTTATTTCATCTAAAACGTTCATAATTACTTGCCAACTAGTTTCATATTGTTTTGCAAGTTCTGGCATATTTTCTTCTTGAAGTTTATTTATTTTCTTTATTAGTATTTTGTCTACTTCTTGTTCGATTAAAAAATTGTATATACTTTCTGTAATATTTTTAACGCTTTTTACCTTCATTAAATTATTTCTAAAATTAAGCAATGGTCTTATTATTTTCTCTCTTGCATAATTAATTTTTTCTATTTGTTCTTCTGTTTCAGAATAAAAGCTCCACTCTCCACTATACCACTTGCTTCCTTTTATATTCCATCTCAAGCTATAATTCTCTAAGTCATACAATATGTCTTTATCTATATCAATCAATCCTGTTTTTAAATATGAAAATATTGCCTCATACGACCAGTTTTTAGAAAAAATGTCTAGCAAAGAAATAATGAATTTTACTAGTATGTTTTTATTTAAATCCTGCTTTTCATCTATAAAAACTGGAATTTCATATTTGTTAAATATAGCCTTACATAGACTAGCATATGTGTCTAAATTTTTTGTAATAATTGCTATTTCTTTATATTTATACCCATTATTTTTCACTAATTTTGTTATTGTTTTAGCAATTTGTTCTATCTCTGAATATGGGTTATTTGCTAAAAATAAGCTTATATTATCTAAAGTGTTTTCATATTTACTATAAGGTACTGCATATATATTTTCTTCTAAATGAACAAGTTCTTTATTTTTAAAGCGATATCTGTTTTCTAGTTTTACTTGATTTTCTATAGGTATATTTTCTTGCTTAGCAATATCATATAACTTTTTTAAAGTAATCTTGTTGTTACAAAAGATGTCTAAGTCTGGTTGTTTATCTTGACTAATATTGTCTGTACATGCGGTAATAGTAATACTTTTACAAATATGTAATAATTTTCTTATTATCTCATATTCTTGTGTTGTGAATCCTACAAATTCATCTATGTATATTTCCGCATCTTTAAACTCTTTTGTTTTTTCTAATTTGTCAGCTAATATTGTTAGTAAATCGTTCTCATCTATATAATTATCTATTATTGCTTGATTATATAAGTCATAAATTTTATACATATCTTCTAATTTCATTTTTAAATATGTATCATCTATACTGCTAATGTTGTCTCTCATAATCTCTGGAGTTATATTATGTTTTTTAAATTCTGTAATTTGAGTTAAGACAGTATCAATATTTTGGTCGTTTTTTCCAATAAAATTTAATTTTTTCTTTTGCTTGTCTAATACATTATATAAAATCATTGCTTTGCCACTACTTGACAAATTTGTTTTTGTTCTTCCACCTTCTGAATTTATTACTCTATATGCCATACGATTAAATGTAAGAACTTCTGCATTTACAACCGCTTTATTTCCTACTGCAGATAATAATTTTTCTTCTGCTGTAAAAGAAAATTGCTCTGGAGTAATAATATATATATTACTGTCTCTATTCTCTCTTACTTTTTCAGAAATTTCTTTAAATATATATGAACTTTTACCTGTTCCAGATACTCCATATACAATCCTTAGACTCATTTACAACTCCTTTTTACTCAAATCTATTCTTATATTACAACCAATTTATTATAATTTAACATCTGTTTTAATTATTCTTGATTTAAACTTTATTTTTCTATGTACTTACATTATCTTTTAGGCATCTCTTTTCCAATAAAATAAGTATTGTTGTGCTAAACCTGCTAAATCTCCATATTTTTCTTTTGCGAGATTTTCTATTTCTTTTTTATTTACTTTTGTTTCATCTGGATTCTTTATATATAGCTCGTTCATTACGCGCCTTACCCAAACATCTATTGGAAAGACTTCAAATCTTTTTAATGTAGAAAATAGTAAAATACAATCTGCAACTTTTGGTCCTACTCCAGGAAGAGTAAGTAAAGTCTCTCTTACTTTCTCTGTATCTTTTTCTTTTGCTAATTTATCTAAATCTACTTCTTTATTTAATATTTTTCTAGTTGTTTCATATACTCTAACATCTCTAAATCCCAAGCCTAACATTCTTAGGTCTTCTACGCTTGCTTTAGATAGCTGCTCTACAGTTGGAAATGTGTAAAAACTTTTTCCATTCCACTCTATTTCTTTTCCATATTTTTTTGATAATCTATCAATAATTCCTTTTATTCTAGGAATATTGTTATTAGCAGATATTATAAAAGAAATTATTGTTTCCCATAAATCTTGATTTAATATTCTTATTCCGCTTCCATAAACGATACTAGTTTTTACATTATCATCTATTTCAGATAGTTTTTGCTTTATTTCTTCATAGTTCCTATCTAAGTCAAAATAGTCTTTACAAATTTCTTCTATTTTTCCTTCACAAATACCTTTAAAAATTACTGTATTTCCATCTTTTCTTACATTCATTACATTGTTTTTAAAGACTCCTAAGTAACTTCCATCTATTTGCTTGTCCCACCTAAAACATTGTCCACAGTCAAATACATGTACAGGTTCAAATGATTTTACATTTTCTATTTTATATATTTGTTCTTCCATTTTATATACCTCTTTTCATTACTATTACAATTATATATTATGATTACTTATTTATCAAGGAAATACCTACTATTTACTTTATACATTATTATTTTTCTATATTTAAATAAAAAAATTATTTTATCCTTTTAAAACCTTTCCCCCAAGTTTCTCTTGCATTTGCTGTAATAATAAAAGCTTTGGGATCTATTTCTATTGCTATCATTTTTATTTTTGCTATTTCTGTTCTTGTACCAACACAAAGTAACATCATTCTTTTTTCTCTAGTATACATTCCTTTAGCATAAATTGCTGTACTTCCTCTGTCTAGTTCTTTACCTACTTTAGATGCAATTTCTCTATAATCTTTTGAAATTATAAACATCATTTTCGTAAAATTTACACCTTCAAAAACTATGTCTATTAGTTTTCCCATTAAATATATAGCAATTGCAGAATATAAACCAACTTCAATTTTATTGAAAAATAAAACATTTAAAAAGACTATTATTGTATCTACTACAACTATTAATGTAGCTGTTTGAAAATGTGGTTTATATTTTCTTACAATATATGTTAAAAGGTCTGTTCCTCCTGTAGAAGCAGTTGCCCTTAAAACCAAAGCTGTTCCTATTCCATTTAAAATTCCTCCATAAATACAAGCTAGGAGCCTGTCATCTGTAAATGCTTTAACAGTATCTAATAAATCTATAAAAACTGCTAGTACAATAGTTCCTATAATAGATTTAAAAAATAATTCTTTACTTATTTTAAAAAACGCCCATATTAGAAGAGGAATGTTTAAGAAAAACATTGTAGTTCCTAATGGTAATTTAAATAAGTAATATAATATAGTAGAAATTCCCGCAAACCCACCAGAAGAAAGCTGGTTTGGTAATAAGAATAAAGATGTTCCCATTGCCATAATAAAACATCCTATAGTAATTATTAAAAAGTCTTTACTATATTTTCTTATCATTAAATTTCTTTTCACTTTATCAATCTGTTTTGTATTATTTTCTTGCATAAAAAATCACCTATTAATTGTATTATCTGCAATAATAGGTAATTTATACTATTTTAATTTATTATTATTTCTTTGCTTTTTCTTTAATATTTTTCTTTCCTAAAAAATTATAATTTTCATCTAGTAAATCTTCGTAAGTTTTTAATATTTCTATTTCAAATTTTCCTGGCTTTATATCTTCTTTTGCTTCTACAACTACATCTAAGTCGTATGTTTCTTTTAACTTTATAATATTGTCTTTCTTATGTCCTATAATATTATTTATATTTGTTGAGTTCGCTAAAATTTTTATTTTAACTACTTTGGTATTAATTTTCTTTATATCATTTACTATAGTGTCATACCACATGCTTGATTCTACCAATTGTCTAAAAGCCGGATGATATGGTCCTGCAACTACTTGACTACTTTCTACACTTGGGTCTGTAATTTCTTCTGTATTTTGAAGTCCTATTCTTATTACTTCTATATTTTTATCATTAAATAATTTTACAACTTCTTTACATCTTTCCACAGCTTGGTTTATTGATAGTGGATTATATTCACCTTTTTTATACATATCCTCAAGTTCAGTATTTTTTATTACTAGAACTGGATAAATTCTTACTATTTTTGGTTTTAATTTTATTAGACTTTTAGCTGTAGTAATTTCGTCTAGGGCTGTACTTTCTGGAAGCCCAACCATCATTTGATGTCCTAATATAAAACCATGCTTTCTTATAAGCTTTGATGCTATTCTTACGTCTTCAAATGTATGTCCTCTTTTACTTTTGGCTAAAATATAATTATTAGTTGACTGAACTCCAAGTTCTATTGTCTTTACTCTATATTGTTTTAGTCTTTTTAGTATTTCTTTATTTATATAGTCAGGTCTAGTGGAAATTCTTATACTGTTTACTTTTCCATTCTCTATGTATTCTTGAACCGCTTCTAATAAGTCATTTTGTATAGTTTCTTCTATTCCTGTAAAGCTTCCTCCAAAAAAGGCAACTTCCACATATTTGTTATCATCTTTAAAATTTTCCAAATAATAGTCTATTGTATTTTTTACATCTTCTTTAGTAACTTGCCTTTGTTCTCCGCTTATCTTTTTTTGATTACAAAATACACAACAATTTGGACAACCTAAATTTGGCACAAATATTGGTATTATATATTCCTTTTTCACTGTTATCGCCTCCAAATACTAACTTATACTACTCTACACATCTCTACCTTTCTTACATCATTTCTTCATATGTTACTTTATTTTATATACTAATTATAAGTATCTTTTTTCTTATTATATTTCTATTTTTTATAGATAATTTTATATTACATATTTTCTAACGCTTTTTTTGCAGCTTCCATTTCTGCTTGTTTTTTTGTTCTACCTATTCCTTGAGCAAGTATTTTACCATTGCATTTTACTTCTGCTGTAAATTCCTTATCATGGTCTGGTCCTTCTTCTTTTATAATTTCATATTCTATGTTTACATTTCCATGTTCTTGTAATTTTTCTTGTAAAACAGTTTTATGGTCTTTCATTCCCACATTTCTACTTGATTTATCTATGCTATTCTTTAAATTATTTATTATAAACTCTTCTGCTTGCTCTAAACCTGCGTCAAAGTAGATTGCGGCAATAATAGCCTCTACGCTATCTGCCATAATTGCCATCTTCCTATTCCCATTGCAAGAACGTTCACTTTTGCCTACAAGTAAGAAATCACTAAAATTATGCTTAATTGCCACTTCATATAAGCTAGCTTCGCATACAACTTCGGCTCTAACTTTAGTCATTTCTCCTTCATGTAATTTTGGATAATTATTATATAAGTATTTACTTGAAATAAATTCTAATATGCTATCTCCTAAAAACTCTAATTTCTCATTACTTTGTACATTATTCTCATATGCATATGATTTATGAGTCATAGCAGTTATTAACAAATGTTTATTTTGAAATTTATATCCAATAGAATCTTCTAATTTCTGCAAATTCATATTTTCCTCCTTGTGCAACTTTCAGATAATGTTATTATTTTTTATATCTTATTACACTATAGTTAATATTATATATCAGATTTAGCAAAAGTCAAATGAATTTTGGAAATTGAAGACAGGTCCCAATTTCCAATAAAAAAAGTTATTATAAGAAATCTTCCCATAACAACTCTTTTATTTACTTTATTAAGTTTTGTAACTTGTTTTAATTTTTTAAATCTAGAAATTGAGACCTTTCCCTAATTTCTATTATGCTACATGATCTTTTATATAGTCAACAACATCAGTTACTGTTACAACTTTTTCTGCATCGGCATCTGGTATTTCTATATCAAATTCTTCTTCTAAAGCCATTATTAATTCAACTATATCAAGTGAATCTGCTCCTAAATCATCTATAAAAGATGCTTCTAATGTAACTGCAGTGTCTGCAACACCTAATTGTTCCACTATAATTTCTTTTACTTTTTCAAAAATTTCTTCTGAACTCATTTAAGAAGTTCACCTCCTTTATTAATTCCTAGCCATTGCTTACCTAACAATAATACATGTACTTGGAAAAGTCAATAGCTTTTTTTAAAATTTATTTATAAAATAGTAATATCTTATTTTTGTTCCTTTTGGAACTCTTCTATTAGTTTGTCTACAGCCTTATTTTCTACAAATTGCTCTGCTTGTTTTATTGTAAATTCAAATAGTTTTTCATCACTACTACCATGTGCTTTAACAACAGGTTTGTTTACACCTAAAAATAAAGCTCCTCCATATTCTTTATAGTCAACTGTTTTAGAAAATCTTTTTATTGCTGGTAAAGATGGTAATGCTGCTATTTTTGAAAGTAGATTTCTCTTTAAGCTTTCTGTTAAACTTCTTTTTACAAATTTACCTAATCCTTCTACTGCCTTTAAAAATATATTTCCTGTAAAGCCATCTGTAACTACTATATCTACTTTTCCAGAAAATGCATCTCTTCCTTCTACATTACCAATAAAGTTAATACCTAATTCTTCAGATTTTTCTTTTAATAGTTTATATGACTCTTTTGTAAGTTCATTTCCTTTGGTTTCTTCAGTACCTATATTTAGCAATCCTACTCTAGGACTTTCTACTCCTAATGTTGTTTTTAAATATATGCTAGACATTTGTGCAAATTGTAATAGATTTATAGGTTTACAGTTTGTATTAGATCCACAATCCATTAACACCAATCTACTTTTATATGCTGGAAGTATTCCTGCTAAAGCTGGTCTATCTACTCCTTTTATTCTTCCTACCAATAGTGTAGCACCTGTAAGTAAAGCTCCTGAGTTTCCTGCTGAAATAAATACATCTCCCTCTCCTGCTTTTAACATATTGAATCCTACTACCATAGAAGAGTCTTTTTTATGTTTTATTGCTTGTGTAGGTATATCTTCCATTTCTATTGTCTCTGTAGTATTTTTTATTTCTAATCTATCTGAAATTTCGCTAATATCTTTATTATAAAATTCTCTTACTTTTGATTTTATAATATCTTCATTTCCTATTAATATAAGTTTGGCATTAATTTGATTTATTGCTTTTACAGCTCCTCTAATAGTTGCATCTGGTGCATTATCTCCACCCATAGCATCTAATAATATAACCATTTACTTTCTCCCCTTCTAGCTACTTTTAATGTTTTTATAATATATATTATTGCTTTATTATTTTATAACTTATATTTATCAAAGTCAATGAAAAACGAGTATTTTTATTTTACTACGATTTTATTTTATATGCAAATTAATTGACCACTGAGTATAATTTTTCTAATATATAGTTTTACCTTAAGGTAAAATTTATATGATATTAGCGTTTTTATATACGTATTTTACCTATTATTTGTTCTTATATCATTTACTTATATTGGTAAATTGTTCCTTCTACTGGTAGAAAATTCCTGATATAATACATGCATAAAAGAGGTTGGGGGCTATGAATAATAATATTGTTAACAAAGAAGATATTAATTTAAAAAAGAAATCTGATGAAGAATTAAGAAAAAAGATTGGAAAAAACATTCATTTAGCTAGAGTATCTGCTAACTATACACAAGAGCAATTAGCAGAAAAAACAGGGCTTTCTACTAGATACATTGGTCAATTAGAAAGAGGATTAGCATTTGGAAGTGCTTCTACAATTTCTTGTTTGTGCAATGCCTTAAATATAAATGCAGATGTTTTCTTTTCTAATGTAATTGAATGTTCAAATAATTCTTTGCTAAATACTATATCAGATGATGACGAATTTATCCAATCTTACTTAAAATTAACAGAAAAAAATAAAGATGTAATACGATTAATTATAAAAGATTTACTAAAATTACAAAAATAACTAAATATTTAAATTTTATATAGAAGTGTAAAATTTTATTTAATGTTTCTATTATTTTTAGTTGTATTTTTTTAATTGTAAATAATATTTTTATATTATAACATTAGAACTTATTTCTAATATTATAATGTAGTTTCTAATAAAGCGTATAATAACCATCTCAATATAAAAAATAAAAGTTAATACTTAAGTATTAACTTTTATTTTTTATTATTTTATCAATATTATTGTAATTCTACAGTTGCTCCTGCTTCTGCGAATTTAGCTTTTAATTCTTCAGCTTCTTCTTTCTTAACTCCTTCTTTAACTGTTTTTGGAGCTCCATCAACTAAATCTTTAGCTTCTTTTAATCCTAATCCTGTAGCATCTCTAACTACTTTAATTACTTGGATTTTGTTTGCTCCAACATCTTTTAATACTACATTAAATTCTGATTTTTCTTCAGCTGCTCCTGCTCCAGCTGCTCCTGCTACTGGTGCTGCTACTGCTGCTGCAGATACTCCATATTTTTCTTCTATTCCTTTTACTAATTCTGCTAATTCAACAACTGTTAAGCTGTCAATAGTTTCTAATAATTCATCTATTTTTGCCATTTTAAAATTCCTCCTTATTATTTTTATTATAGGTTTGGCTACCTATTAAGTTATTTTATATAACAAATTTTATGAAAAAGTTATAGTATAATAAAATTTGCTATATATTAGTATAATTATAATATTATCTATGCATTTTCTTTTTGTGCTTTTACTTGATCCAATGCAACTGCAAGTTTTGTAATATTTCCAAGTAAAGCTCCAGCAAGTTTTGCAAGTAATTCTTGTCTTGATGGAAGTTTTGCAAGTGTGATAATTTCTTCTGCTGTCATTACTTTTCCATCTATTATTCCACCTTTAATTTTGTAGAAATCGTTATCTTTGCTAAAGTTGTAAATTATTTTAGATGCTTCTAAATAATCTTCTTTACTTGTTATAACGGCTGTTGGTCCTTCTAATAATGAATCTAGACCATTTTCACCATTTAAGTTTAGTGCTCTTTTTACAATGTTATTCTTTATAACTTTGTATGATGCATTTGCATTTCTTAAGTCACTTCTTAACTTTGTTACTTGCTCTACATTAATTCCTCTGTAATCTGCTAAAAGAATAAGTTTATCTGATTTAAATTGTTCTGCTAATTCTTTTATTGCTGCTTCCTTTTGTTTTATAATTTTTTCACTAGCCATTTTTTCACCTCTTTCTTAATTTATATATATTAAAAAATTAAAACCAATCTTTACGCCACAGGCATAAAAGATTGGTTTATTTTCCGCTCTTTAATATGCCTCGGTAAGACTTATTTTTATGCTTACTGTCTATGGCTTAAAACTATATATTAATTATTATTTTTGGTCTATATACATACTTGGTCCCATACTAGAAGATATAGCAACACTCTTTATATATTGTCCTTTAGCTGCTGCTGGTTTTGCTTTAATTATAGCATTCATTACTGTTTCATAGTTTTCTAGTAATTTTTGAGCACCAAATGAAACTTTTCCAAATCCTAGGTGAATAATGTTATTTTTATCTAATCTGTATTCTACTTTACCAGATTTAATTTCATTAATAGCTTTTGTAACATCCATTGTTACTGTACCAGATTTTGGGTTTGGCATTAATCCTTTTGGTCCTAATACTTTACCTAATCTTCCTACTACACCCATCATATCTGGAGTAGCTACTATAACATCATATTCAAACCAATTTTCGTTTTGAATTTTTGGTATTAGTTCTTCTGCTCCTACAAAGTCTGCTCCTGCTTTTTTAGCTTCTTCAGCCTTTGGTCCTTTTGCAAATACTAATACTCTTAAAGTTTTACCTGTACCATTTGGAAGTACTGTTGTACCTCTTACTTGTTGGTCAGCTTGTTTTGAATCTACACCTAATTTAACATGTAGTTCAACTGTTTCGTCAAATTTTGGTTTTGGCATTTTTTCAATAACTTCTAATGCTTCTTTAGCATCATATAGTTTTTTTCTATCTACAAGCTTTTCAGCTTCTTGATATCTCTTACCTCTTTTCATTTTTACCTCCTTTGGTTTTAACGAAGTTTTAACTTCTCCCAATTATTAATATTTTAAATTATTTTTTTACAATAACACCCATAGATCTAGCTGTTCCAGCTACCATACTCATTGCTGTTTCTAATGATGCAGCATTTAAGTCTGGCATTTTTGTTTTAGCAATTTCTTCAACTTGATCCATTGTTATTGTTGCAACCTTTTCTTTGTTAGGTTTTCCTGAACCTTTTTCTATTTTAGCAGCTTTCTTTATTAATACTGCCATAGGTGGTTCTTTTGTTATAAAATCAAATGATTTGTCTTTGTAAACTGTAATAACAACTGGAATTATAGTTCCTGCTTGGTTAGCAGTTCTATCATTAAATTGTTTTACAAAGTCCATAATATTAACACCACTACCACCTAATGCTGGTCCTACTGGTGGAGCTGGACTTGCTTTTCCTCCTGGAATTTGTAATTTAATAATGTTTGCTACTTCCTTTCCTGCCATTTCTTTAGCACCTCCTTTAAATTAAACTTTTATAACTTGAGATAGCTCTAGTTCAACTGGAGTTTCTCTACCAAACATTGATACTGATACTTTTACTTTGTGTTTTTCTTTATTTATTTCTGTAACAGTTCCAATAAAGTCTTTTAATGGTCCTACTAAGACTTTAACAGAGTCATTAACAGCATAATCTACATTCACTTGTGTTAGCTCTTCAAATCCCATATTTCTTATTTCTTCATCTGTAAGTGGAATAGGGTCTGTTCCTGATCCAACAAAGCCTGTTACTCCTCTTGTATTTCTTACTATGTACCATGTTTTTTCTGTTACAATCATTTTAACTAAAACATAACCTGGGAAAACTTTTTTTAAATTAGTTTTTCTTTTTCCATCTTTAATTTCTATTTGTTCTTCCATTGGAACAACGATATCAAAGAAGTATTCTTCTAATTCTCTATTTTTTATTACTTTTTCCAAGTCTGTTTTGACTTTATTTTCATAACCAGAATAAGTATGTACAACATACCATCTTGGCTCTAAGTCTGCATTTTCTTGAGACATATCTTAGCCTCCTTAATTAATTTTGTGTATTGTTTGTTTCGTTATCTGTGTTTTCTGTACTTGTATTACTTGGTACATCTATTTCTTCTGAATTAGTTACTACTTCTATATTTGTTGTATTTGAAGCATCATCTGTATTTGTTTCACTGTTTGTTTCAACATTTTGAGATTCTACTACTTGTTTTATTTTATCAATTCCGTGTGAATTAATACTTTCAAATGCAAAATCTAAAACAAATACTATAGCAGCAATAATAAGTACAACCACAATAACTGCAACAGTATTATTTGCAAGTTGTTTAGGTGTTGGCCAAATTACTCTTTTTAATTCTGCTTTAAAGTCTTTGAAAAAATGCTTTTTATTTTTAGTATCTTTTTTAGCTTTTTTGTCTACTTTAGTAGTTTCAGCTTTCTTTGTTTCTTTTGATACTTTATCTGACTCTTTTTCTGAAGTTTTAGCTTCATTTTCTAATACCTCGTTTTTTTCTACATTTTGGATGTTTTCTTGAGTCTTTGCATTTTTCTTATTACTCTTATTGTTTGTCCCTTTCTTTTTAGACATTATATTCTCCCCCTTAAAGGATTATTTTGTTTCTTTATGTGTTGTACGTTTTTCACAGAATTTGCAATATTTAACGATTTCTAATCTGTCTGTATTATTCTTTTTATTTTTCTGTGTTGTATAATTTCTTCTCTTACATTCTGTACATTCTAATGTAATTGGTTCTCTTGCTCCCTTTGCAGCCATCTAACACACCTCCAACCTCAGCTCTTTTTATCATTTTTTAAAGCGTATGTCCTACATACGCTTAATTATTTTATCACGTTTTTGCTTCTATGTCAACCAATTTTGCTTATTTTCTTTATAGTCTAGATACAATTTTTTATATTTCTTCGTTTGCCTATTTTTTCTATAAAAAATTATACCATTTTTATTGTTCCTTGATAGTTTTAATAAAGTTTTCTCCAAATTTTATACATTCATCTAGTACATTTTGATCTGGGGTCCAAGTTGTTTTCATTCCTTCATCTTCTACTATAAAACCAGACTTTTTAAGTTCTTCTATAATTAATTTTGTGGCTTCTCCACTCCAACCATAGCTTCCAAATGCTGATGCTTTTTTGTTTTTTAACTTCATTCCTTTTATCATCTCTAGTATTCCAGCTATTGAATGTAAGTAACCATTATTTACCGTTGGCGACCCCACAAGTATTGCCTTTGATTTAAACACTTCTGTTAGTACCATTGTTTTGTCATCTTTTGAAGTATTCATTAACTTTATAGTTATATTTTTATCTATATTTTCTATTCCACTTGCAATTGCTTCTGCCATTTTTCTAGTACTATTCCACATTGTATCATATAAAATTGTAACTTGATTTTCTTGATAATTATCTGCCCATTCTAAATATTTTTTTACAATCTGCTCTGGATTTTTTCTCCAAATTAGACCATGACTTGGACAAATCATATTTATCTCTAGATTCATTTTTAGTATTTCATTTATTTTATTTTTAGCCATCATACCAAATGGAGCTAGAATGTTCGCATAATATATTAATGCTTCATTCCATAGCTTGTCCTGCTCTACTTCATCAGCATATAGGAATTCTGAAGCTAAATGTTGCCCAAATCCATCATTGCTAAATAATACGCCCTCTTTATCCATATACGTAAACATTGTATCTGGCCAATGAAGCATTGGTGCTTCTATAAAAGTTAGTATATGTTTTCCAATATTCAACTTATCACCAGTTTTAACTATATTAAAATTCCACGCTTCATGATACTGTCCTTTGATTGATTTAACTGCATTTGCTGTACAATAAATAGGTGTATTTGGAATTTCAGCCATTAGTTCCATTAATGCTCCACTATGGTCAACTTCTCCATGTTGTATAATTATATAATCTATACTTTTCAAGTCTATTTCTTTTTTTAGTTTTGATACAAATTCTCTATCATATGGAAGCCATACAGTATCTATTAACACATTTTTCTCATCTTTTATTAAATATGCATTATATGATGAACCATGTTCTGTTGTAAACTCGTCTCCATGAAATTTTTTAAGTTCCCAGTCTGTTTTTCCAACCCAAGTAATATAATCATTAATCCTCGTATTCATTTTATACCTCCTACATTTATAAATAATTAACTTATAATATAATTACAATATGTGACTAATTATTACTTAACTATATATTTATATTATTGATATTCATATTTGTTACTTGTTAAAGAGAACTGTATTTCTTACAGTTCTCCTTAATATATTATTTCTTTTTTTGAACAGAATATCCAAATTTTCCAATTTGATTTCCTAATGTAAAGTATTTGCCATTAGCATATGCCATTAAATTACATTTTGTAATATCAAATGCTCCATTTTCGTCTATGTATTTTTCGTCGGCGTCTATTGATAATACATCTGCAATAAACATATCATGACTTCCCATTTCTTTTATCTCTTTAACTCTACATTCTATTGAAACAGGGCTTTCTTTTATTAATGGACATTTAACAAAATTTGCTGGTTCCTTAGTTAAATTCATTTCTTTAAATTTATCCACTTTTGCTCCTGTTCTTACTCCACACCAATCTGTTGCATATGTTAAGTCCTCTGTTGTTAAATTAATTACGAATTCGCCAGATTCTTTAATAATATCATGTGAATATCTATTTTTCCTTACAGATATATAGCATGTTGCTGGATCTGAAGCTATAATTCCAGTCCAACCAATTGTTATAATATTGCTTTTATCCATATCACCACATGAAACCATTACAGCTGGTATTGGGTATTCAAATGTTCCTGACTTCCAAGCTACTTTACTCATTTTTAATCATATCCTTTCTAATTTAAGTTTTAAAAATTAGACTAACAGTTTTAAACAATATCTAATTTGGTAAATTTAAAGTAAATTGCAAATTAAGAGAAATTTAAAACTAATAGTTCTTCAATTATTATATGTATTTTTCCACCAAATCTACACTACATGTTAATATTTTAACACATATATGAAAAAAAAGAAATCACAAATTAAATTTTATTTAAATATATAAGCTTTCTTAATATATAATTAACATATATAACAATATTTAATATATATAATATAGTCATGCCTGATATATTAAATTAATATTTAATTTCTAATTTCTTTAGATTTTAAAATCTTATATAGGTAATTTTAAACATAAAAAAACCTGGCGACAACCTATTTTCTCAGCAGGGTA
>CABVAF010000005.1 GCA_902496295.1 uncultured Clostridium sp. | reverse complement strand
TTTAGTGGTAGAATGCCATGCTTCCGACCTGGTCGCGCGAGTTCGATTCTCGCTACCCGCTCCACTAAATAAAAACGTTTAAATATTAAACTTAAATTTAAAAAATTATCAAATATTTTAATGAAAAACTTTTTTGGGGGAGATATAAATGAAAACAAAAAGGGAATAATAACAATAGTAATATTAATAATTATAGTTTTATTAGTAATTGTAGGAATATATATGATGTCATCAAAAAGTAATGTTCAAAGAAAAGGATTTGATATTTTAGGTAATGACTATTGCGATGGAAATCATAATAAATTTGCAGGAGATGCATTGACACCTTGGACTTGCAAATTGTGTGGCTATTCAGCTGTTAACCCAGATACAGATGTCCCTGTAATTTGTAATAGTTGTGCTAATCTAACTGGAAGATGCATGGAATGTGGAAAACTAGATAAATAGCTATATATAGCTATTTATCTAGTTTTTTTTCTGTTAATATCTTCTATATAATTTATATAACTGCAACTTCATAAGTTTGCAACAAAGCATCACAATAACTATTCAGTATCTTTTTTCTTTAACTTCTTATGATAAAACCAAAATACAAATATAATAAAGATAATAATAAGTAATATAAGGACAATATGTGAATAATTTTCAAGTATAACAAGAATGTTTGTCCAATTCTCACCAACTATGCTTCCAACTACAATTAAAACAGTATTCCATATAGCAGAGCCAGTTATTGTATAGATTAAAAATTTACCCATTGGCATTTCACTCATACCAGCTGGAATAGAAATTAAACTCCTAACTATAGGAATAAATCTACAAAAAAATACAGTTTTATTTCCTTTTTTATCAAACCATTCATCTGCTTTGTCTATATCTTCATATTTTATACGTAAAACTTTTCCTATTTTTCCTGAAACAATTTTTTTAAGACGATCTTTATTTAAAATTTTACCTATGTAATATAAAACGATTGCACCGAGCAAAGAGCCTAGTGTTGCAGCAATAATCATAAGAGGAATACTAAGGTTTGTATATGTTGTCATAAACCCACCAAATAATAAAATAACTTCAGAAGGTATTGGTGGAAAAATATTTTCTATTGCAATTAATAGAAATACACCTAAATAACCAAACTGTCCCATAAAAGCTAAAATAAAATCCTGCATATTAAATCTCCTTTAGAATTTATAATAACGAAAAAATTATAACATGAAAGATAATAGTAAATCTACATCTTAAGAAAATATTAATATAGTTCTTGAAAAATTTATATAATTAATGTTATAATCCAAGCGAAGAGAGGAAGATAATTATGCCAGGATTTCAAATACATATAGCTATAGGAAAAAGATATTTAATTAAACATAATGATATAAAAGAAGAAGAGGAATTTTTAAATGGAGTAATTGCTCCAGATTTTGTAAAAGATAAAGCTAAAAGTCACTATACAATAGAAACATCGAGGGATAATCTTAAAGAATATTTAAAAAGTAAAGTAGACCTAAAAGCATTCTTAAGGGAAAATAAAATTGAGACAGACTATGAAAAAGGAGTATTTTTACATTTATTAACAGACAAATTGTTTTTCACAGAATTTTTTTCAGATGATTATTTAAATAATGTAGAATATAAAACTTTTTGTAAAGACTTATATACAAGCTATGATGAGACAAATGGTTATATAGAAGAGAAATATAATATACGATTTAATAAATCCATTCAGGAAAAAATACAAAGAAATATAGAAGATTCAAAAAAAGAAAAAAAGATGGATAATGAAAAAGGTATAAATATATTACCAATAGAAGAGTTAGATAAATTTATAGAATATGTATCAAGCATTGACATAGATAAATATATAAAATAAAAATTTATACTTGCAATTGTATAAACAAAATGGTAAAATGCTAATAATAAAAGGGAGTAGCTTTTAAACTACTAATCAACAATCTCGTAAAAACTGGTTAGTAACCCTCGTGGTAAGCAAGACTTTTAAAGATGTTCTTTAAAAGTCTTTTTTTAATATTGTTATATTTAATTAATTAAAGTATAATAATTTAAATTAAAACCGGTGGAATAATTTTTACTAAAAAAGACAAAATTATAAGAAAAGGAGAGATACATTTTGGAGCAAAAACAAAATTTATGGTTTCATAAGTCTGTAAAAGAAACCGAAGAATATTTTAAAGTGGATGAAAATAATGGTTTGACTAATGAACAGGTTAATGAAAGTAGAGCTAAATACGGAACAAACGAGCTACAAGCTAAAAAGAAAAAAAGCACATTGGTAAAGTTTTTGGAGCAATTTAAAGACTTTATGATAATAGTATTAATTATTGCAGCAATTATTTCAGGAGTTATTGGCTATATAGAAGGTGAAGGAATTACAGATTCAATAATAATACTTATTGTTGTAATTTTAAATGCTGTAATAGGAGTAATACAAGAAAATAAAGCAGAAAAGTCTTTAGAAGCATTGCAAAAATTAAGTGCACATGTAAGTAAGGTTATTAGAAATGGAAAAATGGAAGTAATACCAGCAAAAGAGCTAGTACCAGGAGATATTGTAGTATTAGATACGGGAGATTATGTTCCAGCAGATTTAAGAATAATAGAAGCAGTAAATTTAAAATCACAAGAAGCATCTTTAACAGGAGAATCAGTTCCAGTTGATAAAAACATAGAAACAATAGAAAATGAAGAAGTGGACTTAGGCGATAGAGATAACATGTTATTTTCTTCTAGCTTAATTACATATGGCAGAGGAAAAGGAATTGTTGTTGAAACTGGAATGAATACAGAAGTAGGAAAAATTGCGGGAATAATAAATAGTGCAGAAGAAACTCAAACTCCTCTTCAGGTAAAACTAAATAAATTAGGCAAAACTTTAGGAATTGCTGCACTAGTAATTTGTGCAATAATATTTGTAATAGGCCTTATGTATGGAAAAGACCCAATAGAAATGTTTATGACAGCTGTAAGTTTAGCAGTTGCTGTAATACCAGAGGGGTTAGCAGCAGTTTCTACAATTGTTTTGGCTATAGGTGTACAAAGAATGGTAAAAAGGCATGCAATTGTTAAAAAGTTGCCAGCTGTAGAAACCTTGGGAAGTACAACTGTTATATGTTCAGATAAGACTGGTACATTAACTCAAAATAGAATGACAGTAGAAAAAATATTCTACAATGGAAATACGATAAATATAGAAAATGCGAAGAAAAATGTAGATAAAGACTTGGAAAAATTGGTCTATATAAGCATGTTATGCAATGATACTAAAATATCAACAGACGAAAAACTAAATGGGGACCCAACAGAAACTGCATTAGTAGATATGGGATTTAATTTAGAATATGAAAAAGAAATATATAATAAGAATCCAAGAATTAAAGAAATTCCATTTGATTCTGATAGAAAACTAATGACAACAGTAAACAAAATAAACGATAAATATGTAGTCTTAACAAAAGGTGGAGTAGATGAGCTATTAGCCAGATGTAATAAATATTTATATAATGGAGAGGAAAAAACAGATTTAGAAAATTACAGAAAAATTATTTCAGAAAATAATGAGAGCATGGCAAAAGATGCACTAAGAGTTCTTGCAATGGCATATAAAGAAATAGATCATGAGCCAACAGACGATGAAATGCAAAATATAGAGAAGGACTTAGTCTATGTTGGTATGGTTGGAATGATAGACCCACCAAGACTAGAAGTAAAAGATGCAGTAGACAAATGTAAAAAAGCCGGAATAAAAACTGTAATGATTACAGGAGACCATAAGATAACAGCAATTGCAATAGCCAAGAGTTTAGGAATTTTAGAAAATGAAGAAGAAGCGTTAACTGGTGCAGAACTTGAAAAAATGTCTGATGAACAGTTAACTAAAAATATTAGAAAATATAGTGTTTATGCAAGAGTTTCTCCAGAACATAAAGTAAGAATAGTTAAGGCGTGGCAAGCAAATGGGGAAATAGTTGCAATGACAGGAGATGGTGTAAATGATGCACCAGCATTAAAAACAGCAGATATAGGTTGTGCTATGGGAATTGTTGGAACAGATGTATCGAAAGAAGCGGCAGACGTAATACTTACAGATGATAACTTTGCAACAATTGTATCATCTGTAGAAGAAGGTAGAAGAATTTATGATAATATTTTAAAAGCAATTCAATTTTTACTTTCAAGTAATGTAGGAGAAGTTATAACACTTTTTGTTGCAATATTAATAACACCATTATTAGGAAACTTATTTGGAATAGACATTAACCTTATTGTTCCATTACTTCCAATACACATATTATGGATTAACTTGGTTACAGATTCACTTCCAGCGCTAGCTTTAGCTGTTGACCCAGCGCAAAAAGATATAATGGATAGAAAGCCTAACAAAAACAAGAGTGTATTTACAAAAGGGATGGTTTGGAGGATTGCATATCAAGGTATACTAATAGGTGCAATTACAATAATAGCATTTATAATAGGACTAGCAACTCCAGACGAAAATTTACCAATAATAGAAGGGCTTACAAATGAAGAAATTAAGGTAGAAATAGGACAAACAATGGCATTCTGTGTACTAGCATTTTCACAACTTGTTCATGTATTTAACGTTAGAGATAACAAAACATCAATATTTAAAACAGGAATATTTAGCAATAAGCAATTAATATGGGCAGTTCTTGCATCTGCTGCACTAATGTTTATTATTTTATTAGTGCCAGCTTTAAGACATATATTTAGTATACCAGTATTGCCAGTAGGAAACGTTTTAGAAATTGTAATATTATCACTAATGCCATTAATAGTAGTGGAATTATTTAAACTAATAAAAATAAATACAAGCAAATCTGAGAAGGTATAATTAAATTAAGTGATAATTAAAATATAAATTAAAGTAGTAGTAAATATTTTTACTACTACTTTTGTCTTTTTGCTTGACATAAATAGATAAACAAAATAGAATGTAGGTAATTGGTGTAATCCAATTGAAAAGTATAGAGCTTTTCTAAGTCTTTAATTAAAGGAGGGAAAGAGAGATGCTTTATACTCCAAGGCAATTTAAGGGCAGAATAGGCTACTCTATTTTTGTAGACCGGTTTTGCCGAGGAAGCTTTGCACAACCAATTCCAATAGAAGGAAGAATTCTAAAGGAATGGAATGACCCGTCACCAAACTGGTGGCCAAACGAAATTGGGGATTACCCCAACAATTACTTTTATGGAGGCGATTTGGAAGGAATAACACAGAAACTGCCGTATTTAAAGTTGGTCTTGGGAGTGAATCTTCTTTATATAAGCCCAATCTCAAAAACTCCATCTTCGCATCACTACGATGTTGATGACCAACGGATTATTGACCCTTGGATTGGAACATGGGAAGATTACCAAACGATGTGTGATGAAGCGCATAAACTTGGTATGCTTGTATGCCAAGACTTAGTCTTTAATCACATGGGAGCCTATAGTAGCAAGTTCCAAGAAGCTGTTAAAAACCCTAATTCGCATTATCACAATTGGTTTGAATGGGGAGAAAATGGAGAGCCAATTTTCTGGTACGGTATCAAAGAAATGCCACAATGCAACAAACTGAACCAAGAATACCAAGAATATGTTTTAAGCGTAGTTGAAACGTATCTTAACGCTGGAGCAGACGGAGTAAGACTTGATTTGGGAGAACATCTACCAAGAGAGCTTATGTATAAGATTATGGCAAAAGCCAAATCTATAAAACCAGAAGCTCTAATTGTAAGCGAAATGTGGGACTTGGCAACTGAAAACGGGAATAGGCAAATTTACGATGGGGAAGCCCATAGCGTAATGAACTATCCTTCGGGAGATGCCATTTGCAGGTGGCTGAGGTATGGCAATTGGAAACATCTCAGTTACACTATGGGAGAAATTTCTAAGTATCCAATAGAGGTACAAGATGTACTGTGGAATTTTTTAGACAGCCATGATAATCCACGGTTACCAAATTTGCTGTCTGCACCTGGCATGGTACAAGACCCATTCCAAGGACGCCTTTGGAAGATGGAAAATAACTTCATGCTTCCAAACGGACAGTGTGATACGTATGCTTTTAGAAAGTTTGAGTCAGACAATGAAGGAAAGTTTGACCTAAATAGAGCGTACGAGCTTTCAAAGATGGCATCGCTAATGCAGTATGTGATTCGAGGAAATCCAATTGTCTATTATGGTACTGAAGCTGGTCTTACAGGCTATAAAGACCCGTGGAATAGGAAGCCGTATCCTTGGGACAATGTAAATGAAGATATGTTGCAACATTATTCCAAGATTGGGCGGATGAGAACAGAAAACATAGACATCTTAACGAATGGAACCTTGGAAGTAAATGGAGATGATGTTGAAGTAGAATTTATAAGAAGAGTTGAAGGCGCGGAACTAAGAGTTATTATTAACCGAATGCAAACCATAAACGAGTGTAAATGCTTAAGAACAAACGAAATTGAAATTGCTTAAAAGTGGAAGTAAGGCTAGGAGCAAATTAGAGTAATACTCTTTTGCAAAAATGTGGGAGGAGAAATCCTCCCACATTTTTTTACGAAATAGTATTCATTTATAAAAAGATATGTTATAATTTAAATACATGAAATAAAAAATATTGTTTAAAGTATAAAATTAAGGAGGAATTACAAATGAAAAATCTTTCAAGTTGGTTAATTGCATTTTTTGCACTTATGTATTGGGCGTTCAGAATAGTTGTTACTTTTACATATTCAATGGGAATGGACTTTGTAACACAACCAATAGATATGACTATGGAAATAGTACTTCTATTTGTAACATTTATATGTATATGTTTTATATTTAAAAGAAATATATTAACAACTTTAATATATTTTTTAGCATATTTATTGTACTTTGGTTCAGATGTATTAACTGGAGTAGGAGGCATAATGGATGGGCAAGGTACTATACAAATTTATACAAATTTGTTCTTCGATGCAATAGGAATTTTAATCCCACTTGTTGCGTTAATAGATGTATTACTAGATAAGAATAGAAAGTTAAATCCAACAGACAAGAAAACAGATTGGTTTTATAAAAATAAAGACTATGATAGACAACTTGATGAAAGAGCAGATAAAAATAATTATAGAACTGGATTATAAAATATAAAACTGTATTGTGATTATGCAATACAGTTATAATTATTTTAAACAAAAATAAAAAGGAGAACTAATATGGTCAATACTAAATTAACAAGAAAAGCAATGACTATTGCATATAATGCACATATGAACCAATTTGATAAAGCAGGTGTACCTTACATATACCACCCAATTCATCTAGCAGAACAAATGCAAACAGAAGAAGAATGCATTGTTGCACTTTTACATGATGTAGTGGAAGATACAGATATTACAATGGAAGAATTGGAGAAAGAGTTTTCAGAAAAAGTAATTGAAGCACTTAAACTATTAACTCATGATAAAAATATAGAATATATGGATTACATAAATAAAATAAAAAATAATGATATTGCAAAAAAAGTAAAAATTGCAGACCTTAAGCATAATTCAGACGAAACAAGATTAGATAAAATTACAATTAAAGATGTAATAAGAAGAAAAAAATATAAGGAAGCATTAAAATCGCTTGAAAATAGAGAAGGAAAAATGAAAATATATGTTTCACATTCAAGTGAATATGACTATATAAATAAAGTTTATGAACCTATAAAAAAATCAGATTTAATACAATCAAATTATTTCTTTTTTCCTCATGAGAATAAAATAATAAATTCAAAAGACGCAATATTTAACAGCAATTTAATAATTGCAGAAGTATCTTTACCATCAACAGGACAAGGCATAGAACTAGGGTGGGCAAATAGTGCTAAAGTACCTATAGTGTGCATATATGAAAAGAATGCTAAAATTAGTTCTGGATTAAAATTTATAACAGACAAATTTATGGAATATGAGAATACCGAAGATATGATAATTAAAATTACTAGTTATATAAGGAATTTGGAAAATGGAAAATAAATTTGATATTATAGAATGTAATAAGTTAAAAGAAATATATAGTAGAATTTATAATGATGAAGAATTACAAGAAAGATATAGAGAAGTAGAAAAATACGAGGAAAAAAATGGTGGATGGGCATACCACAATTTTGAACATGTAAAAAATGTAATAGCTATAGTAGAAAATATTTTGCTAGGATTGAATTATAGCGAGAGTATAATTTACAAAGCTAAAATTGCATGTCTTCTTCATGATGCAGGTGCAACTAAAGGAAAAGAAAATCATGCATATAAAAGTTATGAATTTGCTAAAAGATATATGTCAAAAAATGATATTAAATTTAAAGATATAGATTTAGTTTTAGAAGCTATAAAAATACATAGTGATGGTTTTGAAACTAACAATATTATAGCTCTTTCACTAATTTTAGCAGATAAATTGGACATAAAAAAGACTAGAATCTCAAAAGAAGGAAGAAAAATTGAAGGAAATAGACAATATTCTCATATAGAAGATATAATTTTACAAATTAACAAGAAAACATTAAAAATAAATTTTATTACAGATGGAAATATAGATATAGATGAATTAAACAATTATTATTTTACAAAGAAAGTATTTAAAGCTATAAAAAGCTTTTCAGATAAAATTGATATAGATTATATAGTTTATATGGATAATAAAGTTTGGAATGGCTAAAACAATAATGAAGAAGGTGTAAAAAATGAGTGAAAATATGGATAATAAGATTAATAAAAATGTAATCAATTGGTAAAAACCACCTTTAATTAACTTTTTTATAAAACCTTTATTTATAAGAAATTTATAACAAATTCTTTTTGTATTTTTTATTAAAAAGATGGAGAAAATTTATTAAAAATATAAGTGGATCCGTCTTATATTAACTTTTTTGAAGGAGATATCATGAAATATAAACTAATAAAACAAGAACCATTTTGTTGTGTACCAAGATGTTTACAAATGATATTAGATAGATATAATATTACGTATGAATCTCAAATGAATATTGCTAAAGAACTGGGATATAGAAATGATGACAAATATAAAGGTACACAAATAAATAAGGAAAGTTGTTCTATACAAAATTATTTTTTAAATCATAAGATTCCACTTAAATTTGAATATTTTTATATCACTGATCTAGTGACTGCAAGAGAATTTTTGATTAATAATATCAATAATGATATAATTACGTGTTATAAAAGAGGTGTGATGTTTAACAAAAAAATGGATGGTGGACATGCAACTTTAGTAGAAAAAATTGAAAATGATATTATAACTCTAATATATCCAGAAGATAATTTAGGATATAGAAAAGTTTCGTTAGAAAATTTATTAAAAGCAATAGAATATCATGGCAAAGAAAATATGGCGGGATTTTGGTTGATAAGTAAAATATAATAATGATTTAATTTTTATAGCAAGGAAGTGATAAAATATGGATATGTATAAAAAAAGAAAAATGAGACAAGAAAAAAAGGATAATAGTGATGAAAAGTTAACTAAAGTCGTTATTAACTGGTATCCAGGACATATGGCAAAAACTAAAAAACAAATAATAGAAGATTTAAAATTAATAGATGTAGTAGTAGAAATTTTAGATGCAAGAATACCAATATCTAGTCAAAATCCGGATATACAAGAATATATAAGAAATAAACCAACTGTAGTACTATTAAATAAGTCAGATTTATCAAACGAAGAAGAAAACGGAAAATGGATTACAAAGATACAAAAAGAAGGAAAATCAGCTGTACTTGTAAATTGCAATTCAGGAGATGGTATAAAAAACGCTATAGCGGAAATAAAAAAAGTATATAATAGTGTAAAAGAACAATATCAGAATAAAGGCAGAGTAGGAAAGTCAATACGTGTAATGGTGCTTGGAATACCAAATGTAGGTAAATCTTCTTTTATTAATAGGGCTTCTAGAAAAACTACCGCGCAAGTTGGAAACAAACCAGGTGTTACAAGGCAAAAACAATGGATAAGGCTAGAAGATGGTATAGAGTTGCTAGATACTCCAGGGGTATTATGGCCAAAAATAGGAGATGAAAAAGTAGCACTTAATTTAGCATACACAGGAACAATAAAAGATGATGTACTAGAAACAATAGAAATTGGTTTTAGTTTACTAAAATTTTTAATAAAAAATAACTTAAAAGAATTAACAGACAGATATAAAATGACAATTGAAGAAACAAATAGAATTTTAGAAAATGATAACTTAGAAGAGAATGAAAAAGCTTTAGAAATATTACACCAAATAGGAAGAAAAAGAGGCGCTGTAATTTCAGGTGGAAATATAGACGAAGAAAAAACAGCCAAAATTATTTTAGAAGATTTTAGAAGCGGAAAGATAGGAAAAATAACATTAGAAAAGGGGAGCAATATTGGAAATATTTAATAGAGAAAAAGATGAAACAGAAATAAATATGATGTCGCCACTAACATGGGCATATGTTGGAGATGCAGTATACGAGCTATATATACGTACACATTTAGTTAATATTACTAGACTAAAGCCACATAAATTACATATAGAATCAATTAAGTATGTAAAAGCAAAATCCCAAGCCGAAATGTTACAAAAGCTAGATACTTTTTTAACAGAAAAGGAAAAAGAAATAGCAAAAAGGGGAAGAAATACAGAAAACCACCATGTTGCAAAAAATGCAACAGTTAGAGAGTATATGTATTCAACTGCATTTGAAGCATTAATAGGATATTTATATTTAACTAAACAGGATGAAAGATTAAAAGAAATTTTGGAAAAATGTATAGACTTACAATAAAGTTATATATTTTGTAAATAAAAAAACACATAGATTATTGACCTTTAAATAATCTATGTGTTTTGCGTTTGGTGACCCCTACGGGAATCGAACCCATGATTCAGCCTTGAGAGGGCTGCGTCTTAACCGCTTGACCAAGGGGCCACATAAACATTACTATAATAATATACCATAGTTATGCTTAATTAGTCAAGACATTTTTATCTATATTCACGTTTAGCTTCATTTTTAAATCTTTCTGGGACATCAATTTCCATAGGAACTAAAGTACCATCTTCAACAACATTAATTTCTACACCAAACTGTCTTAAACCATCTCTAGAAAGACTTTCATGTTGCATCCATAATGGAAAGATTACTTTATCACGTACATCTCTAAATAAGTTAATATCCATTCCTTTAAAAGTATTTGGCATAGCAGAAAGTATTTCATCCTTTTTATCAGGAAAAGCATTTATTAAAAACAATAATCTTTCTTTAGCAGTATCTGTATATGCTTTTTGATCTATTGTACCAACTTTATACTTTCTAATAGAATTATCATCCATAAAAGGAACATCAGGCCAAGGAATATTCCATGACTCATGTACTGCCTTTCCAGTACATAATTCTCTACAATCAAAACTAGGACCAACATATTCCATTAGAACATAATCACCTATTTTTATATCCAAATTAACTCCACCTTGAGAATGGATTCTTTCATTAGTTCCAGGTTTCATATCTTCTAATATTAACACTGCATCTGGAACAGCAGATTTTACTTCTGCTATATAAGCAGGAACTCTATTTCTATTAAAAGTTTGACCACTTGGAAGTTTACCATTAACACCTTTAAGGGAGTCACATCTAATTGTCATCATATGTTCAGGAAATTCATGTTCAACTTGTTCCCAATCTTCTATAGAATTAATAACATACATTTTATTTAAAGGACTTAAATTAGGTAAATATTTATTTACTAAAGAAATGCCTTTGCACTTTTTATACATATTTATTAACGGAATGTGGCTAGTATTGTGCAAGTCTAATATCATACAAATTGCTCCTTTCAAAACTAATATACATAATAGCATGAAAATGTAATGGAAGCAAGGTAAATTGGAAAAGTATTGCTTTAATAGCATTAAGATATAGTTAAAATACAATGTATAGCAATAAAAGAAAAAAATTACAAAAATACATTGACAAACAAAAGTTCATAATATATAATTATAACGAACAAAAATTTGCATATGCTTTAAACATGGAGGTATAAGTATGATAGGAACTTTACATATAAAAAACATTGGTATAATTGATGAAATATCTGTAGAATTAAGTGACGGATTTAATGTTATTACAGGAGAAACTGGAGCAGGAAAATCGTTAATTATAGATTCATTAAACATTATTTCTGGTGGTAGATTTTCTAAAGAAATGATAAGAAGAGGACAAGAATATTCTTTTATAGAATTAAATTTATTTTGTCCAAACAACGAAAAAGCTATAGATGGAAGTATAATTGTTTCAAGAGAAATTAATGTAAATGGTAAAAATTCTTGCAAAATAAATGGTAGGTTAGTTACAGTAAATGAGCTAAAAGAATTTATGAGTAAAGTAATAGACATACATGGACAACATGAAAATCAGCTTATACTAAATGAAAACGAGCATATAGAATATTTAGATGCATTTATTGAAGATAAAATACAAGAAAAAGTAGAGTATAAAACTTTATATCAAAACTATAAATCTATGCAAAAAGAGCTAAAGGAAAACTATGGAGACGACAAAGAAAAAGAAAGAAAACTAGATTTATTAAGGTACGAATTAAACGAAATAGATACAGCAAATTTAAAAATAGGTGAGGAAAAAGAACTAGAAGAGCAAAGTAAAATTATGCAAAATTCAGAAAAATTGCAAAATAGTTTAAATAATATAGACATAGAGTTAAATGAAAATGCAGTTACAGCAATTAGCAATAGCATTAGAAGTTTAGAAAAAATAGAGGACTGTGGAGAAAATTATCAAAACAAATTGTCAGAACTAAAAGATGTTTATTATACAATACAAGAATTAGCAAGAGATATATCTTATATGAAAGAAGATATATACTTCGATGAGGCTGAAAGAAGTAATATAGAAAATAGATTAGATACAATTTATTCTTTAAAAAGAAAATACGGAAATAGCATAGAAGAAATATTAGAATATAGAGATAAAATAGAAAAAGAAATAGACGAGATAGAAAATAAAGATGAATATAATAATAAACTAAAAGAAAAAATAAAAAGTATAAAAAAAGAAATGCTACAAATAGCTCAGAATATGCATAAAACAAGAAAAGTTTACGCAGAAAAACTAAGTGTATTAATAAATAACGAGCTAGAAGCATTAGAAATGAAAAATGCTAAATTTAGTGTAACCGTAGAATTAAACGAAGAAGAGAAATTCAATTCAAATGGATTAGATAAGGTTACATTTTTAATTCAAACAAATGTAGGAGACGAATTTAAGCCATTAACTAAAATTGCGTCAGGTGGAGAAATGTCTAGAATTATGCTTGCTATAAAAACCGTATTATCAGATGTAGATAAAATACCAGTTTTAGTATTTGACGAAATAGATACAGGAATAAGTGGAAAAGCAGCAAAAGCAGTTGGAGAAAAAATGAAACTTATTGCTAAAAATCATCAAGTTATTTGCATAACTCATTTAGCAACAATAGCTGCAAAAGGAGATAGTAACTACTATGTAAGTAAAAATGTAGTAAAACAAGCAACTGTAACAGATATACGCAAATTAAAGGAAAATGAAATAATTGAAGAAATAGCAAAAATGACAAATGGTGAAGTAACAGAGACATCTAAAAAACATGCGATGGAACTAAGACTTGCAAATGTTGGATAAAATAAAGTTTTATTTAAAAAAGCGTTTACAGATTTTAACTTATGGTATATAATGTTTAACATAATAATTAATAAGGAGAGGTTGCTTTATGGAACAAAACGAAAATCAAGAAGTAGAATTAGATATGAATCATTTAATGAAAGTAAGAAAGGAAAAACTTGATAATTTAGTAGAAGAAGGAAAAAATCCATTTGAAATAACTAAATTTAATAGAACACATACAAGTAAAGATATAGAAGAAAATTATGACGAATTAGAGGGTAAAGATGTTACTGTAGCAGGAAGAATTATGTCTAAAAGAATTATGGGAAAGGCTTCTTTTTGCCATATTCAAGATGCAACAGGAAAAATCCAAAGCTATGTAAGTATAAATGACTTAGGAGAAGAAAGTTACAAACAATTTAAAGAAGACGACATAGGAGACATAATTGGAATTACTGGTTTTGTATTTAAAACAAAAACAGGAGAAATTTCTATACATGCAAAAGAGTTAACTTTACTTGCTAAATCTTTAAGACCATTACCAGAAAAATTCCATGGTTTAAAAGACACAGACTTACGTTATCGTCAAAGATATGTAGACTTAATTGTTAATCCAGAAGTAAAAGATACTTTTGAAAAGAGAACAAAAATTATTAAAGAAATGAGAAGAATTCTTGACGAAAAAGGATATGTAGAAGTAGAAACACCAATACTACAAACAATTGCTGGTGGAGCTACTGCTAAACCATTTATAACACATCATAATAGCTTAGATATAGATATGTATTTAAGAGTTGCACCAGAATTATATTTAAAAAGATTAATTGTTGGTGGATTTGATAAAGTATATGAAATTGGTAGAAACTTTAGAAATGAAGGTATGGATATAAAACACAATCCAGAATTTACAAATATGGAATTATATGCTGCATATGAAAATATGGAAGATATGATGGCAATAACAGAAGAACTAGTTTCTACAATTGCTAAAAATGTACTTGGAACAACAAAAATAACATATCAAGGTGTAGAAATAGACTTAACACCTTCTTGGAGAAGAGTTACTATGATAGACATAGTAAAAGAAATGACAGGAGTTGACTTCAACGAAATAGAAACAGATGAACAAGCTCAAGAAGCAGCAAGAAAAGCAGGAATAGAAATAGACCCAATAAAAACAACAAGAGGAGATATTTTAGCACAATTCTTTGATGAAAAAGTAGAAGAGAAATTAATACAACCAACTATAGTGTATAATTATCCAATAGAAAACTCTCCACTTGCTAAAAAAGTACCAGAGGATCCAAGAATGACACAAAGATTTGAATTGTTTATTGGTGGTAGAGAATATGCAAATGCATTTTCTGAGTTAAATGACCCAATTGACCAATATGAAAGATTTTTAGCTCAAGTAAAAGCAAGAGAAGCAGGAGACGAAGAAGCTAATATGATGGATACAGACTATGTAAATGCACTAGAATATGGTTTACCTCCAACAGGTGGACTTGGAATAGGCTTAGATAGATTAATTATGTTACTTACAGACGAAACATCAATAAGAGACATTTTACTATTTCCTACAATGAAACCACTAGACTAGAGAATAAAAAAATTCAGTATTCAAAGAATTTCCTATAGAAGAATAGTATAAAGGAAAAATAGAAAGTGTTTTAAAAGATGATGATTCTAATAATTAAAATAATAAAGGGCGATGGATAAAAAGAAAGGAAAATGATTAGTGTATATAGATAAGAGATTCATATATATTATAATAGGCGTATTTGCTTTATATTCGATAATAGGTTTATTATCGAATCCAATGGCATTATTAGGATTACTTTTTAGCATACCAGGGGTGTTAATTGCAATAACATTTCACGAGTATGCACATGCCTTTGCAGCAGATAAATTAGGAGATGACACTCCAAGGTTACAAGGGAGACTTAGCCTAAACCCATTTGCACATTTAGATCCAGTAGGTTCAATAATGTTACTATTTGCAGGATTTGGTTGGGGAAAACCTGTGCAAATTAACTCTAGAAATTTTAACAGAACAATATCTATGTCAAAAGGAGAAGCAATAGTTTCTGCTGCAGGGCCTATAATGAACTTTATACTATCAATAGTATTTTGTGTAATTTATTTTATTATTTATAAATTTGCAGGAGCTTTTGCAGTAACACAAGTTGGAATGATAGTATTAGATATTATAAAGTCTATTATTGCAATAAATATAGGTTTAGGAATATTTAATCTAATACCACTACCACCGCTAGATGGTTCTAAAATATTAAAAAACTTTTTACCATAAAAAGCAAAAGTTTGGATGGAAAGTAATGGATACCTATTTTATATAATATTTTTAGTTTTATGGGTTCTAGGAATATTAGGGGCAATAATTTCTCCATTAATAAATTTAGTAGGAAATTTACTAATGCAAGGAATAGGTAGCCTATTTGGTTTTTAGTAGAAAGGCAATAGCATATGAAAGATATATTAACTTTAGGAATTGAATCAAGTTGTGATGAGACTTCTGTTTCCATTGTAAAAAATGGAAGAGAAGTTCTTTCTAATGTTATAAATTCTCAAATAAAAATACATGAAAAATTTGGTGGAGTAGTGCCAGAAATAGCATCAAGGAACCATGTAGAAGCTATTTCGGCAGTTACAAAAGAGGCACTAGAACAAGCAGGAAAAGAATTTAAAGACATAGATTTAGTTGCCTGCACATATGGGCCTGGACTAGTAGGGGCTTTATTAGTAGGAGTCTCATATGGAAAAGCATTAGCCTATGCACTAAATAGGCCTTTAATAGGAACTAATCATATTAAGGGACATATAGCAGCAAATTATATATCACATCCAGAGTTAGAGCCTCCATTTTTATGCCTTATAATTTCAGGAGGGCATACTCATCTAGTACATATAAAAGACTATAATAACTTTGAAATTTTAGGGAAAACTAGAGACGATGCAATAGGAGAGGCTTTTGATAAAGTGGCAAGAGTAATAGGCCTTGGATACCCAGGTGGTTCTAAAGTCGATAAGCTCGCAAAAGAAGGCGAGCCGAACATAGAACTTCCGAAAACACATTTAGATAATTTAGACTTTAGTTTTAGCGGAATAAAAACAGCAGTTATAAATTTACATCATAAAAATCCAGATGTAAATAAAGCAGACTTAAGCGCAAGTTTTGAAAAAACTGTAACAGAAATACTTGTGCAAAATACATTAAAAGCTGCAAAAAGTTTAAAAATTTCAACAATTGCGTTAGCAGGTGGAGTTTCAGCCAATTCATATATTAGAAACGAATTTTTAAAACTAGAAAAAGAGAAGAATCTAAAAGTATATTATCCAGAACCAATACTATGTACGGATAATGCTGCAATGATAGCTTCAGCAGGATATTATAGTTATATTTCTGGAGAAAAATCTGACTTAACATTGAATGCAATACCAAATTTAAAAATAGAATCGGAGGATATTAAGTGTCAATATATACAATAGGAGATTTACATCTGTCGTTCAGCCAGAATAAACCTATGAATGTATTTGGTAGCAACTGGGATGGACATGCAGATAAAATAAGAAAAAATTGGATAGAAAAAGTTATGCCAGAAGATTATGTTATATTACCAGGAGATTTTTCTTGGGCAATGTATTTAAAAGACACTTATAAAGATTTTGAATATTTAGAAAATCTTCCGGGGAAAAAAATATTACTAAAAGGGAACCACGATTATTGGTGGGGAGGGCTTAGTAAAATGAATGAATACTTAAAGAAAAATAATTTTAGTAATATAAACTTTTTATATAACAACAGTTATTTAGCTGAAAATGTAATTATTGCAGGAACTAGGGGATGGAATTTAACAGATTCAGAAGAAAATGAAAAAATGTTAAATAGGGAATGTATTAGGTTAAAATTATCTTTAGAAAGTGGAATTAATACATTTGGAAAAGACAAAGAAATAATAGTATTCATGCATTATCCTCCTATTAGCAAAGCAGGTTTAAGTAACGGATATACAAATAAGTACATAGAGATATTAAAAGAATATAATATTAAGAAATGTTACTATGGGCATTTGCATGGAACTTCGCATAGTGAAGCAATAGAGGGAATGGTTAATGGAATAGAATTTCATTTAGTAAGTTCGGATTATCTGGATTTTAAACTAGTAAAAGTAAAGTAAGATTTATCTAAATACAAAATTGATAACTAAAGTTATAAGAATATTAGCTTTATAATAGAAAAATAACAGAAAGGATTTGAGATTATGAGCAAAATGCATACATTAGAAAATAAATTCAATCCAAAAGATTTTGAAGATAAAATTTATAAAAATTGGGAAGAAAATGGATACTTTAAACCATCAGAAGATAAGAGTAAAAAGCCATATACTATAGTAATTCCGCCTCCAAATATTACAGGAAAGCTACATATGGGACATGCATTAGATGAAACAATACAAGATTTATTAATAAGATATAAAAGAATGCAAGGATACAATGCTTTATGGCTTCCAGGAACAGATCATGCAGCAATAGCTACAGAAGCAAAGGTAGTTGCAAAGCTAAAAGAAGAAGGAATAAATAAAGACGATTTAGGAAGAGAAAAATTCTTAGAAAGAGCGTGGGACTGGAAGAAAGAATATGGCGGAATAATTATTAATCAAATAAAAAAATTAGGATGTTCTTGTGATTGGGATAGAGAAAGATTTACAATGGATGAGGGACTATCGAATGCAGTAAAGCATGTATTTGTAGACTTGTATAATAAAGGTCTAATTTATAAAGGCAAAAAAATGATAAATTGGTGTCCATATTGTAAAACATCTATTTCAGATGCAGAAGTAGAGTACGAAGAAGAGGCAACACATTTATGGCATATTAGATATAAAGTAAAAGGTGAAGAAAATAGATATGTTGTTGTTGCAACTACTAGACCAGAAACTATGCTTGGAGATACAGGTGTTGCAGTACATCCAGCAGACGAAAGATATAAAGATTTAATTGGAAAAACAGTAATACTTCCAATAATGAATAAAGAAATTCCTGTTATAGCAGATGAATTTGTAGAAAAAGAATTTGGAACAGGTGCAGTAAAACTTACTCCTGCACATGACCCAAATGACTATGAATCTGGAGAAAGACATAATTTAGAAGTTGTAGAAGTATTTGACGAAAATGGCAAAATGAATAATTTAGTTCCAGAGTATGAAGGAATGGATTTATATGAAGCAAGAGGAAAAATAGTTGAAAAACTAAAAGAAATTGGTGCACTAGTAAAAATAGAAGATTATACACACAATGTGGGAAAATGTTATAGATGTCACCATAGCATAGAACCTAAGATATCTGAGCAATGGTTTGTAAAAATGGAACCTTTAGCAAAACCTGCAATAGAAGCAGTTAGAAATGGAGATGTTAAATTTATACCAGAAAGATTTGATAAAACATACTACAATTGGATGGAAAATATTAGAGACTGGTGTATATCTAGACAATTATGGTGGGGACATAGAATTCCAGCATACTATTGTAAAGAGTGTGGAAATATGCAAGTTTCTGAAAGTGATGTTACAAAATGTAGTAAATGTGGAAGCGCAAATATAGAACAAGATGACGAAACATTAGATACATGGTTTAGCTCAGCATTATGGCCATTCTCAACATTAGGTTGGCCAGAGAAAACAGAAGATTTTAAATATTTTTATCCAACAGATACATTAGTTACTGGCTATGATATTATATTCTTCTGGGTTGCAAGAATGATTTTCTCTGCAATAGAACATACAGGAAAAGTTCCATTTAAAAATGTATTTATACATGGTATAGTAAGAGACTCTCAAGGAAGAAAAATGTCTAAGAGCCTTGGAAATGGAATTGACCCAATAGAAGTAATAGACAAATACGGAACAGATGCATTAAGATTTTCGCTAATATTAGGAATATCACCAGGAAACGATATAAGGTATATGCCAGAAAAATTAGAAGCTGCATCAAACTTTGCTAATAAATTGTGGAATGCATCAAAGTTTGTTTTAGGAAACTTAGAAAATTATAAAGAAGTAAAATTTAAGGAAGTAGAAAATAGCCTAACATATGAAGATAAATGGATTTTATCAAAAATAAATAGACTAGTAGCAGAAGTTACTAATAATATAGATGGATTTGAGTTGGGGGTATTTGCACAAAAAATATATGACTTTATTTGGAATGAATTTTGTGACTGGTATATAGAAATGGTAAAATCAAGACTATATAATGAAGAAGATAAAACGAAATTAGCTGCTCAATATACATTAAACAAAGTATTAGCAGATAGCTTAAAGTTATTACATCCTATTATGCCATTTATTACAGAAGAAATTTATACAAAATTATATAATGATGATGATAGCATTATGATTTCTAAGTGGCCAGAATATAATGAAAATTTAAACTATAATAAAGAAGAACAAGAAATAGAAGAACTTAAAAATGTTATAACAGGAATAAGAAATATAAGAGTACAAAGAAATGTACATCCTTCTAAAAAATCTAAGTTAATATTTGTGACAACTGATTTAAAAGAAGCTGTAGAAAATTCAGAGCCATGGCTATTAAAACTAGGATTTGGAAGTGAAGTACAAATAAAGGAGAATAAAGAAGAAATTCCACAAAATGCTATGTCAGTATTAGTAAATGGTGCAGAGTTATATATACCATTTGAAGAGTTAGTTGATATAGCAGAAGAAATGGAAAGATTACAAAAAGAAAAAGAAAGACTAAATAGTGAGATACAAAGGGCAACAAAAATGTTAAGTAATCCTGGATTTGTAAATAAAGCACCAGCAGAAAAGATACAAGAAGAAAAAGATAAAAAGACTAAATATGAAGATATGTTAGAAGCGGTAGAAAGTAGAATTTCAGAAATAAAAAATATGAAATAAAAATTAGTAACAGAATGAGGAATTATAACTAACTATATACAATAAGAATTGCACAATAAAGAAACAGGTTAAGTAAAATAGTAAAACTTGCTTAACCTGTTTTTTTATTGTACTTCTTAAAACTCGAAAAGTGTCGATAAGTTTTTTACTTTCGTCAAAACTTCTTATTTTTTGCTATAGGAAAAATATGGAAAAAGAATTATAATACATTAAGAAAAGAAAGGGGGATAATTTTGAAAAGTGAATATAAAGATTTGGACAAGCTATTAGTTTTAAAAATAACAGAAGAAATTGATCACCACACTACAGAAAAAATAAGGAGGAAAATGGATAATGAGATTACAAGATATATGCCTAGAAAAGTTTTATTTGATTTTAATGAAGTTTCTTTTATGGACAGTGCAGGAATAGGTTTAATTATAGGAAGGTATAAAGTGGCAAAACTATTTGGAGGAGATGTAGAAATAGTAAATGCTAGACCTTCTATAAAAAAGGTACTAGAAATGAGTGGAATTACAAAAATAATAAGGATTAATAATGAAAGAAAAGTTTGCTAGTAAAAAATTTATAAAAGAATAATTAAAAATAAAAGTTAACACATATAACACATAGAAATAAATTTGCAAAAATATGTTTAGCCAAAAGGAGGTTAAAAATAAGAAATGAAAGGTTTATATGATAATGAAATGAAATTGGAGTTTTTGAGTAAATCTAGTAACGAAGCATTTGCGCGAATAACAGTTGCAGCTTTTGCTTCTCAACTTGACCCAACTATAGAAGAAATTTCGGATATAAAAACTGCTGTTTCAGAAGCAGTAACAAACTGTATTATTCATGCATATGAGGACACAGATGGTATAGTAAAAATTGTGACAAGACTTATTGGAAATATGGTTGAAATAGAAATTTCTGACAACGGAAAGGGGATAGAAAATATAGAACTTGCAAGAAGGCCACTTTATACAACAAAAGCAAATTTAGAAAGGTCAGGAATGGGTTTTACAATTATGGAAAGCTTTATGGATGAAGTGGAGATTAGTTCTGTTGTAGGAATAGGCACTAAAATTTTGATGAAAAAGAAAATTAAGAAAATAGAAAATACCAATGCTATGGAAAATGAAAATAATACGAAAACAATTGTATAAAAATTAAAAATAGCAGGAGGTATTCTAGTGGATAATGTTGAAAATGAAGAGGAATTTAATAATGACATAGAAGACATTATTAAAGCTCAAAAAGGTGACGAAAACATAATGGAAAAGCTAATAGAAAAAAACAAAGGTCTTATTTGGAGCATTATTCGTAGATTTAAAGATAGAGGTGTTGAAGTAGATGATTTATATCAAATTGGTGTACTTGGTTTTATAAAAAGTATAAAAAAATTCGATACTACTTTTGATGTAAAACTTAGTACATATGCAGTTCCATATATAATGGGAGAAATAAAAAGACATATAAGAGATGATGGACCAATAAAAGTAAGTAGAAGTATAAAAGATTTAGGAAAAAAGGTAATACAACTTCAAAGAGAGTATTTAAAAAAGACTGGTCAGGATATTAGTATAATTCAAGTGGCAAAAAAGTTAAAAGTTTCAAAAGAAGAAGTTGCATTAGCATTAGATAGTTTTAATCCGGTTGAATCTATATATGTAAACACAACAGAGCAAAATGATGGACCGACATTATTAGATACATTAAGTAGCAATATAGATGAGCAAAGTGAAATTGTAAATAGACTGTCATTAAAACAATTAATAGACAACCTAAATGAAGAGGAGAAAAAAATAATTATGCTAAGATATTATAAAGGAAGAACTCAGACAGAAGTAGCGAAAATACTAAAAACTTCGCAAGTACAAATTTCCAGAATAGAAAAAAAGGTTTTAGAGAAGATGAAAGTAAAATTGCTAGTATGAAGTAACTTTTATAAAGAATAAACCAAAAAGTAAATTATATAATATAGGCATCAATAGTAAATTATTGATACACAAGTTTATAGGTAAAACTTTATAAAAACCTAAATAATATAAAAAAAGGAAATAAATGAGAAAAGTTTTATTATATTTAATTATATTTGTACTTATCTGCTTTTTTCTTCCGGTAATTTTTACTCCGAGAAGTGAAAAGGTTTCCAAAGCAATTGAAAATAAGGAAAATGTAAATGAAGAAAATCAGATGACAGAATCTACATATGATTATAAAAACTATAAAGAAATAACTTTATATCATACAGAAACAAAAAATACAGAAAAAATACCATTAGACGAATATTTATATGGAGTTGTATCAGCGGAGATGCCAGCAAGTTTTGAAGAAGAAGCACTTAAAGCTCAAGCTATTGTTGCAAGAACTTATACATTATATAAAATACAGAATAGTGGTGGAAAACATAAAGAAAATAATGCAGATATCTGCGATAGTGCTTCATGTTGCCAAGCGTGGATTACTAAGGAAGATAGACTTAGCAAATGGAATGAGGAAGAAAGAGAAAGCAATTGGAATAAAATTGTTAATGCGGTAAATAATACACAAGGAAAAATTATTACGTATGATGGAAAAGTTATAAATGCATTTTTTCATTCAAATAGTGGTGGAAAAACAGAATCACCTGTAAATGTATGGGGCGGTAGCAATTATCCATATCTACAGGCAGTACAGACAGATGGAGAAGATGCATATAGTCAATATAAATCTGAGGTTACTTTAAGCAAAGATGATTTTGTAGAGAAAATAAAAGAAGAGCATAAAGATTTTGAAATAGATTTTGCAAAAGAAGATTGTATAAAAATAAAAGAATACACAGAAGGAGATAGAGTAAAAACAATACAAATTGGAAATCTAGAATTAACTGGTGTGGAAGTTAGAAATATTTTTTCTTTAAGGTCTGCAAATTTTAAATTTTCTATAGATGGTAATAATATAAAATTTGACGTAATTGGATATGGACATGGTGTAGGAATGAGCCAAACTGGTGCAGACAGTTTAGCTAAACAAGGCAAAAATTGTGAAGAAATAATAAAGCACTATTATACAGGTGTAGAAATAATTGATATGTAATATTTTTTTGTATATTTTTCTAAAATTAGTAAATAATTATATTAACTAATTTTTAAGGAGGAAATATTTTATGATGAGAAGAAATATGAGAAGAAATCAAAATGATGATAATTTTGATACAAAAAAAATATTATATATAACAGGAGCTATTTTTGTACTTGCTATAATAATATTTGCAGTAGTGTTTTATATGTATAATAAACAATGGAATGAAGATTACGAAGAAATAGGACAAATAAATTCTTTAACAGAAGATTATGAAGAAACAAGTAGTTCTTTTGGAAAGACTGTAAACGAGTCACAAAATGAAATAGTAGAAAATAGCGTTGACAAAATAGCTGTTAATACAAGTAAAATAGAAGAAGAAACCAAAAGTGGGGAAACAAATAGTACAAGTAGCAACAATGTAAATAGTGAACAAAATGTAGATAGTTCAAGCAAGAATACAAATAGTGGGACAAGCAACTCAGAAAGTAAGGAAAATAAAGAAAGTACTGAAAGCAATTCGGAAAAAAGTGCAGAGGAAGCTAAAAAAGAAAAAGAAGAGGCAAAAAATCCAGTTTTCCAAATGCCTGTAGAAGGTGAAATAATAAAGAAATTTGCTAAAACTAGCTTAGTATACTCAAATACATTGGGAGAATGGGTAACACATAATGGAATAGATATAAAAGCAGATAAAACAACAGTAGTAAAAGCAGCTGAAGAAGGAACTGTAAAGTCAATAAAAAATGATCCAAGATATGGTTTAACAATAGTAATAGAACACACAAACAATTATACTACAGTATACTCAAACTTGTTATCAGCAGAGTTTGTAGTGGTAGGAGAAAAAGTAGAAAAAGGTCAAACAATAGGAACTGTTGGAAATACTGCTACATTTGAAATTGCAGATGAACCACATCTTCATTTTGAAATATTACACAATTCAGAAAATTTAGATCCAGAATTATATTTTAAATAAAAACTAGAAAGGCATATTTTAGAGTATAAATTAAACCTAAATTGTTAGACAAAAAAGTTTAGCAAGGAGGGTTTATTTTTATGTTTATAAATTTTAAATGACTTTAAATTAGTAATATAATTAAAAAATCCAACATATATATGTACAAATAATTTGGAGGCAAAGAGGGGATTTTTATGAGTATTTCAAATAATGTAAAAGAAGAAAGTATTTTCAAAAATAAAGAAAACATGAAAGATAGAAATTTTCAAGATGCTAATAATAATTTAAAAACTAATATAATAAGAATTATAAAAGGAAGCATATTGGCAATTATTATTTCAGCAATATTTTTAACTATATTTGCAATATTATTAACATATACTAATTTATCTGAAAATAGTATAACACCGGTTGTTTTAACAATAGTAGGTCTTAGTATTTTAATGGGAAGCTATTTAAGTTCAAGGAAAATAAGTCAAAATGGCATTATAAATGGAGCTATAGTTAGCATTATATATATGTTAATTATATATATAGTATCTAGTATGGTACTTATGGACTTTAGTTTAGGTGCAAATTCGCTTATGATGATAGCTTGTGGAATAATTGCAGGAATTATAGGAGGCATAGTTGGAGTAAATACAAATAAGAATTAATATAAGGAATATTAAAATTTATAAACACTTTTAACAAAAATACATTAGTTATAGAAACTAAAATAAAAAATATATAAAATTTTGCGAAAAATGTTTACTTTTGTAAAAAAATTGTATACAATATCTAACAGAAGTGTAAAACGAAGGAAAAATATGGAAAGGGGCTTACCATAGATGAAAATTTTAATGTTAACATGGGAATATCCACCAAGAATAGTAGGCGGAATAGCTAGAGTAGTGCATGATTTATCCAAAAGATTAATTAAAGACGGACATGAAGTTACTGTAATTACTTATAGAGATGGAAATGTACCAGAATATGAAAACGACAAAGGAGTAGAAGTATATAGAGTAGATAACTACATGATACACCCAAATAATTTTATAGACTGGATTATGCAACTTAATTTTAATATGATTGCAAAAGCAACAGAAGTAATAAATAAAGAAGGCGGGTTTGACGTTATACATGCACATGATTGGTTAGTTACATATGCTGCTAAATCTTTAAAGCAGTCTTTTAATTTACCTATGGTAGCTACAATACACGCAACAGAGGCTGGTAGAAATTCAGGAATTCATGACGATACACAAAGATATATAAATGATACAGAATGGCTTTTAACATATGAAGCAACAGAAGTAATAGTAAATAGTAATTACATGAAAGGGCATGTGCAAGGGCTATTTGGACTTCCTTTTGACAAAATTAGTGTAATACCAAATGGAATAAATTTAAATAATTTTACAGGAATAGAAAGAGACTACGACTTTAGAAGAAGATTTGCAATGGACAATGAAAAAATAATACTTTACGTTGGAAGACTTGTTTATGAAAAAGGTGTACAACACTTAATTTCTGCAATGCCAAAAATACTAAATCATTACCATGACTCTAAATTAGTAATTGCAGGAAAAGGTGGTATGATAGATGAACTAAAATCTCAAGTGGATTCAATGGGACTTTCTAACAAAGTATATTTTACAGGATATTTAAATCAAAAAGAAGTACAAAAAATGTATAAATGTGCTGATGTAGCAGTATTCCCAAGTACATATGAACCATTTGGAATTGTTGCTTTAGAGGCAATGCTTGCAGGAATTCCAACAGTTGTTTCAGATATTGGTGGATTAAACGAAATTGTAGAGCATGGAGTAAATGGAATGAAGAGTTATGCAGGAAATCCAAACTCAATTGCAGACTCAGTTTTAAGTTTACTATTTGACCCACAACTTGCAATGAATGTTACAAAAAATGCAAAAAATAAAGTAAAAGAAGAATTTAATTGGCAAAAGATTGCGCAAGATACACATTATATATATGAATTAGCTATTTCTAAGACAATGGCACAAAGACAGGCAGAGCAATTAGAACAAGAAAAAGCTAAAAAGACAAGTAAAGCACGTAATACAGATAATGAGGTAATAAACTTACTTAAATTTAGAAAAAGACATGCATATGCATAATATATTTACAAACAAAAAAAATAATGATAAACTTGTTATAGTTTTATAACAAGTTTATTTTTTGTAATTAATTTTAAATATTTTATAATAAACTTTAAAATTTTATAAAACTAAATCTTTATAAAGGAGAAATAATATGAATGTTTATGATACAGCAAACCGTTTAGCAAGTGAAATAAGAGATTCACAAGAATATAAGGAATACAAAAAAGCTAAGGAAGAAATAACAAATAATCCAGAAACTAAAAATAAAGTAAACGACTTTGAAAAACTAAGATATGAAGTACAATTATTAGATTACCAAGGTAAAAGCGAAAGTGAAGACAAAAATAAAAAATTACAAGAAATGTATACAATGCTTGTACAAGATAAGAAAATAAAAGAATATTTCGATTTAGAAGTTAAGTTTAATATTATGATAGCAGATGTAAACAAAATAATTGCAGAATCTATAAAGGATGTATTGTAATGGAATATATAGTAATAAGTGTTGTTTTAGTTATAGTAGCAGTTATAACAAAATTTGCTTTAAATATAAAAATAAGAGATATAAAAAAGTTAAAAGAACTAGCTTTTAATAAAGAAAAAAATGCTATTTTAGATAAATTTCCAGATAGCGAAAATATAGCTAAAGCAATTTTAGAAAACTTAAAAAATAACCATACAAAAGTAAAGAAAAGCGAAAATCCAAAAGATACAACAAGTGTGTATGTAGTTTTTACAGATAGCATTATAATTGCAAATATAAAAAATACTTTTACATATGTTCAAACTATTGCACATGAGTGTATACACTCTATTCAAGATAAAAAAGTACTATGGTTTAATTTTATATATACAAATTTGTATAACTTGCTTTTTGTAGTTTTAGTTGTTTTAAAATTATTTAATGTAATAAATGGAACAGTATGGATAATTGCTCTTATTTTAGCAGGAATAGTTTATTATGTGGTGCGTGCTTACCTAGAGAATGACGCAATGATAAGAGCAAGATATGTGTCAAAAGAATATATGGAAAAAAGCAGTTTCATTACAAAAAGTAAAGTAGAAGAAATTATAGACGACTATGATACAATAAATGCAATTGGTATAAAATTATATTTGTATAGGTTACTTTTAGAAGTTTTAGTAAGAACATTTATATTTAGTATTATGTGTATATTTTAAAATATCGTTTGGCTATATACCAATATGAAATTATAATTAATTAAAAGGAGGAAAAACTATGGAATGGTTAAATAGTATTTCAGAAGACATTATTCCAAGAAATATAACAAATAAAGAGGAAAAGCTTGAAGTTGCAAGAAAGGTAGCAATGAAAGTTAAAGATGGAGACGTAATTGGATTTGGTTCTGGTTCTACATCTTATATAGCTGCTATAGAAATTGCAAATAGAGTTGAAAAAGAAGATTTACATATTATAGCAATTCCAACATCATATGAAATGAACGCATTATGCCAAGATTTAAAAATTCCAACAGCCAGTATATTAGCACATAAACCAGATTGGGGATTTGATGGAGCAGACAAAGTAAATAATCAAAATTGGCTTATAAAAGGAAGAGGGGCAGCTATGCTTAAAGAAAAACTAAACATGGTTAATGCGGGAATAACATATATTTTAGTAGACAATAGCAAAATTGTAGATGAATTTGATTCTGGTGATAATAATTTAAGCATACCAGTAGAAGTTATACCAGAGGCTGTAAATAGTGTAAAAGAAGCATTAGAAGACTTAGGCGCAGAAAGAAGTATTTTAAGAAAAGCAGAAAAGAAAGATGGACCTGTTATTACAGAAAGCGGAAATGTAATATTAGATACAAAATTTGTAGAGATATATGATGGTTTAGAAGAAGATATAAAATCTATAGTTGGAGTTGTAGAGAGTGGGCTATTTATGGACTATAGTGTAGAAATAATAAAACCAGAAGAGAAAAAAGACTAGTAATAAATTACAAAAAATATTAATGCAGGGGGAAATATGGACGAAGAAAGAATTATAAGCCCAGAATTAGAAAATAGTACAGAGGAAAGAATGGAAAATTCTTTAAGACCAAAAGTTTTAGCAGAATATATTGGGCAAACTAAAGTAAAAGAAAATATGAAAATATATATAGAAGCGGCTAAAAAGAGAAAAGAGCCACTAGACCATGTTTTACTATACGGACCACCTGGGCTTGGTAAAACAACACTTGCAAATATTATTGCAAACGAAATGCAGTCAAACATAAAAATTACTTCTGGACCTGCTATAGAAAAGCCAGGAGATTTAGCTGCGCTACTTACAAACTTAAGTGAATTCGATGTTTTATTTATAGATGAAATTCACAGAATAAATAAAAGTGTAGAAGAAATTTTGTACCCTGCAATGGAGGACTACACATTAGACATTGTAATAGGAAAAGGTGCTAGTGCTAGAGCAATAAGGTTAGATTTACCAAAGTTTACTTTAATTGGAGCTACTACAAGAGCAGGTTCGCTTACTACTCCACTAAGGGATAGATTTGGAATTATAGACAGATTAGAGTTATATGATATAGAAGATTTAAAAACAATTATAAAAAGATCAGCAGGAATATTAAATATAGAGATAGAAGAAGATGCGTCAACAGAAATCGCTAGACGTTCAAGAGGTACACCAAGAATTGCAAATAGATTATTAAAAAGAGTTAGAGATTATGCAGCAGTTTTAGGAAATGGAAACATCAATTTAGAAGTAGCAAAAATTGCTTTAAACAAATTAGAAATAGATGATATGGGACTTGACCACATAGACAGAAAAATATTAGAAGCATTAATACATACATATCAAGGCAGAGCAGTAGGAATTGATACAATAGCTGTAACAATAGGGGAAGAACCAGAAACAATAGAAGATGTATACGAACCATACTTAGTACAAGTTGGTTTTGTATCACGTACACCAAAAGGAAGAATTGCACTTCCAGCAGCATATGAACATTTAGGAGTTAAGTATGGAGAATAATTAATGAATAGAAAAAGTAAAATTTTAGTAGGGTTGTTTATAATAATTAGCATTATTTTAATGCTTTATATAAATTATTTGCAAAATATTTTTAAAGTTAGTAGAACATCAAGTGGAATAACTATATTTATAGTTATTTCTATAATATTTTTGATATATGGGTTAATATTAAAAAAATATAAAGATGTGTTAAAAAATAAAAAAACACTCTTTATATTAATAATTTTGGTATCTATTATATTTGCATTAATAATTCCAACGACTAGTAGAGATGTATATTCTTATATTGCAAATGGTTGGACAAGTGTGCATTATAACGAAAATCCATATGAAGTAACTGTAAATGATGTTCAAGAAAAATATAACACAAATGATGAAATGTTTAGCAAAATGGCAGGTGTATGGAAAAGTGAACCAGTTACATATGGACCAGTTTGGGGGCTGGGAATTAGCGGAGTTTTAGCATACTTATCATTTGGAAATATAGATATTGCACTAGCTTTATTTAAAATAGCAGCAGTAGTTGTACATTTAGCTTGCTGTGTGTTAATTTTTAAAATAACAAAAAAGAAACTATGGTGTGCAATTTATGGGTTAAATCCATTTATTCTTTTTGAAGCATTAACAGATGTACAAAATGACTTATATATAGCATTGTTTATATTATTAGCAATTTATTTTGCAATAAAGAAAAAGAATTTATTTATGTCAGTATTATTTATAGCAATTGGAACATTAGTAAAATATGTAGCAATATTAGCACTTCCGTTTATTGTATTGTACTTGTTAAAGGATAAAGAAATAAAACAAAAATTTATATATGGATTTATGGCATTATTAGAATTTTTTGCAATAGTTATTGGTTGTTATTTAATATGCTTTGGAAGTTTAGGGGCACTTACAAATCCATGGATACAACAAAGCAAATACAATAGTTCTTTAATGTACATAATTTATTTATTAAGCAATAAAAATATGGAATTTATGGCTATTATAGATAAAATAGTTTTAGCAGTATTTGTAATAGCATATGTAATAGTTGTGTTTAAACTATTATTTAAACCAGATAAAACATTTTGTAAAACTATGAGAAAATATTATGCATTCATAGCAATTTTTACGTTAATTATAATGACTAATTTTAATAGATGGTACCTATTGTGGCTATTTCCAACAATATTTTTAATAAGAGGAAAACAAACTAAACTTTTATTATATTTCTCATATGCAACACTTGCTAGCATTTTCTTTACATTTTATATAATGGAAATAGAGCAAATGGGAAACTTCTACATTATGATGTTTATAATACTAACTACAATATTAGTTATAATTGATAGAACTAAGTACAATATAAAATTAATAAGAAATAAAAGAATTGTAAAAAATACATAAGAATATAAGAAAAATATATAAAGAATATTATTAATAATAAATATAGGAGAAGGAAAATGAAACTTTTATTACATACTTGTTGTGCACCATGTAGTGTATATTGCATAGACGAGTTAAGAAGTGAAGGAATAGAGCCAACTGTGTATTGGTATAATCCTAATATACATCCATATATGGAATATAAAGCAAGAAGAGACTGCCTAAAAGAATACACAAAAAGCATAAATATAAAAGCTATATTCCACGAAGATTATGGACTAGATGAATTTTGTAAAAATGTAGTGTGTGACTTAAAAAACAGATGTGTAAACTACTGTTATAGAGTAAGGTTAGAAGATACAGTAAAATATGCAAAAGAGAACGGATATGATGCATTTTCAACTACACTATTAGTTAGTATATACCAAAACCATGAAGCAATAAAGGAAATTGCAGAAGAGCTTGCAAAGAAATATAATATAGAATTTGTGTATAGAGACTTTAGAGTAGGTTTTAGAGAAGGACAAGCAAAAGCAAGAGAGCTTGGATTATATATGCAAAAATATTGTGGTTGTGTATTTTCAGAGGAAGATAGATATAGTAAGCAAATAAAGAAAGACAAAGAATGAAAAATGCAAATAATAATATTTAAATAATAACTAGTAATTTATAGAGGAAATAAAAATGGGTGTTGTTTTAGTTGCTTTAATGTTCATCTATTCTTTTTTAGTAATATTATTACCATATATAATAGGTATTATATTATCTGCTATAGTAATATACATAATAAAGAGAAAAATGGTAATAGAAGAACGAAAATATATAAAAATAAAAAATATGGTTATAGTTATTTGGTTGGGGATTTTCTTAATTTCAGTTCCTTCATGGTATGATTATGTAAGTGCAAAACCAGATAATACTTATATAGAAATGAAAAAATTGAATGACAATAAAAGTCTCATTGGATTATCAAAGGAGCAAATTGAGGAATTGTTAGGAGAAAAAACAGATAAACATAAATATATATATTATTATTCTGCAGGAACAATAACTAATTATATAACAGCTGGTCATAGAAAGTTTTATATATTTGAAGTTTATTTTGATGAAAATGATATAGTAAAATCTACTTTGATACGTGAAAGTCCTTAAAGCTAAATAATAGATTACAATTTATAAAAAATGCAAATCGTAAATTTGAAAGTGAGATAATAATATCATCGCAAATATTTATAAGGATAACGAACTAGAAAAATAATATCATTAATAAAAAAACTAACAAAATATATAAAAACTAAAAAGGGAGGAATTAAAAATTAATAATAAGGTATTTATAGATTTAGACAAGGGCGAAGAGTTACCAGAAATTACACCATTTCAAGGGCAAATTGATATAAAGAAAAATGGAAGAATTGTAGTTAGAAATTCTGTACTTGAAGATATTGACACTCTCACAGAACAAGAATTGGAATATATACTTGTAAATTTTAAACAGTACATTTCTCCTATATTAACCAGTGTATATATACCAAGTAAGAATATAATGGAGGTTATAAGAAGATTATCACCTAATTTTAAAGTAAGATTTAAGACAGAAAAGCAAGGCGGAAATAAAATAGTAGAAATAAGTCCGGACGAATTTTTCGAAGGAGAAGAAATTTTTGATAGCATTATAAATGGAATAAAACCAGAATGGACAGACTTACAAAAATATAAATATTTATACAATCAAACAGCTACAATGCTTTCATATGATTTAAATGTTTTACAATATACAGCTAATGCAAAATTCCACGAAAGATATTCAAGAAACATATTTACATCAATTTCAAAAAACTGGGGAATATGTGCCTCATTTGCAGCTACGTATGATTATCTATGCTATAGATGCAATTTAGACAGTACTATTTTATCAGAAGATGACCATGATTATGTAATGATAAGTGACTCAAATGGAAATGACTATTTATCAGATCCTACATACGATGCAGCAAGATTAAAATTTGGACTTAAAAGTAAAAATTTTGCAATTTCTAGAAGAGAATTTGAAGAAAATTCTCATGACTTAAAACAAACAGAAGTAGATGAATACGAATTTTCAAGCATAGGAGATAAGAAACTAAAAGAAATAGACAGAGTCATAGGTTATTTAGAAAACTTTGAGGGGGACTACACAGACGAGACTTTAAGTGGGCTTGCTAATAATTTAGAAGGAAGTAATTTTAATGAAAAAATGGTACATTTTATTGAAAGAATAAAACAGATTAAAACCATAGGAAGAGCAACAGATTCAGATTATGTAGAAATAATTAAGTGGATATTATCAAAAAGTACAGATATAGAATTTACTAAAAGAATTAAAGTAGATAGTTATGCTTATGAAGATACTAAAGAATTACCAAGAAAAATTGTATTTAGTCTAGATGAAGAAAATGGAAATAAAAGATATTATGACTTTGACTATAAAACTAAGAAGTCTAAAGAAATAAGTCAAGTGGATTTGAAATTTGAAGAAGGACAGCTTAGTATATAGAACAAAAGGAGCATGAAAAATGAAAATAAGAATAAAAGAAAACAACAAAAATGTACAGGAATTTAATTTATTATATGATTCTGTTGGCTGGGGAGCATATGATAAAAATATTTCTAAAAAAGCATTAGATAACACTTATTATTCAGTAAGTATATATGATGATGATAAAATAATTGGTTATGGAAGATTAATTGGCGATGCTATTTGTTTTATGTATATACATGATATAATGGTTATACCAGAATATCAAAATAAGAAAATAGGTACTATAATAATGAATAAGCTATTGGGAAAAGTAGATGAAATTAAAAAAGAAAATCCAGACTTAAGAGTATATCTAGGTGCAACAAAAGGAAAAGAAGAATTTTATGAAAAATTTGGCTTTGTAAAAAGAATAGATGCTAATTTAGGATATGGAATGGTTTTAAAATCATAGTATAGAAATTATAAAATAAAAAACGAAAGGAGATTAAGATATTATATCTTACAAGAAATTATGGGTAAATTAGTTTTAATTGATGGAAATAGTATTTTAAATAGAGCTTTTTATGGAATTATGGGGTCAAAAATGCTTACGACTAAAGATGGAAAATACACAAACGCAGTATATGGATTTTTGGCAATATTGTTTAAGGTTTTAGATGATACAAAGCCAGACTATATTGCAGTAGCATTTGACCTAAAAGCCCCTACCGCAAGACATAAAATGTATGAAGGTTATAAGGCAAATAGAAAAGGTATGCCTAATGAGCTTGCAGAACAAATGCCAATTGTAAAAGAAGTATTAACAGATATGAATATTACAATAATTGAAAAGGAAACATACGAAGCGGATGATATACTAGGTACTTTATCTAAAAGAGCAGAGCAAGAAGGAATAGACGTTGTAATTGTATCAGGAGATAGAGATACTTTCCAACTTGCATCAAATAAAGTAACAATAAGAATTCCACATACTAAAGTTGGTAAAACAGAAGTAGACTATTTTGACGAAGAAGCAATAATTGAAAAGTATGGTATTAAGCCAGTTCAACTTATAGAAGTAAAAGGACTTATGGGAGATACATCAGATAATATTCCTGGAGTGGCTGGAATAGGTGAAAAAACAGCTTTGGAATTAATAAAAACTTATGGAACAATAGATAATCTATATAAAGCCATAGAAGAGGGAAAAGATACATTAAAACCAAAGGCTAAAGAAAAACTAGTTAATGACAAAGAAATGGCATATTTATCTAAAACTTTGGGAACAATAAATAGAGAAGTTCCTTTAGAAAACAAAATAGAAGATTTAAAAGTTAAAGAATGGAATAAAGAAAAAGTAACAGAAAAGTTTAAAGAGCTAAACTTTAACAGGTTTATGGAAAGATTTAATCTTAAGGAAGAAGTTGCAGAAGACTCTATAGATTTAGATAAAGAATTATTTGAAACAGAGATTACGAATTTAAAAAATCCTAAATTAAATGAAATAATAGAAAAAATAAAAAAAGATAAGAAAATAGTTTTTTCAATATTAAAAGAAAAAAGCGAAGATATAGAAAAAATTATTCCTAAAAAGATTAAGCAAATAAGCATTTATATAAAAGAAGCAAATACTGTATATTCTGTTAATGTAAATAGCGAAGAAGAATTTGCAAAAAAGTTTAAAGAAATTTTTGAAAGCAAAGAAATACAAAAGTTTGGACATGATTTAGCAGAAGATTACGTTATTTTTAAACAATTGGGAATTACTACTGAAGCAATAACTTATGATACTAAAATTGCGGCATATGACTTAAATCCTACAGACTCTAAATATACAATTGAAAATTTAAGCATTGAATATTTAAATTTATATATAGATGAGTATTTAGAAAAAAGAGGAGCAACTAAAGAAAAAAATAAGCAAATTAATTTGTTTACAGGACTTGAAGAAGAGGAAAATAATTATGAAGAATTAAAAAATGACTTATATAGTTATTGTATTAATAAAATTTATGAAGTTACATTAGTTAAATTAAAAGAAGAAAACTTAATAGATTTATTTAGCAACATTGAAATACCACTAGTACAAGTTTTAGGTGAAATGCAATTTAATGGAATGCCAATAGATAAAGAAGAACTTATATCATTTGGTAACAAATTAAAAGAGCAAATAGAAAGCATAAAACAAGATATATATACATCTGTTGGTGAAGAATTTAATATTAATTCAACACAACAATTAGGAAAAATATTGTTTGAAAAACTAAAATTACCAGTTTATAAAAAAACAAAAACCGGATACTCTACAGACTCAGATATATTAGAAAAACTATTACAAGAACATCCCGTAATTGAAAAATTATTAGAATATAGAAGCTTAGTAAAGTTAAATTCAACATATGTTGAAGGGCTAATTCCATATATTAATCAAAAGACTCAAAGAATACACTCATACTTCCATCAAACAATAACGGCAACAGGAAGAATAAGCAGTACAGAGCCAAATTTGCAAAATATCCCTACAAGAGTTGAGCAAGGAAAGCAAATAAGAAAAGCATTTAACACTAAAGGAAAAAATATATTTATAGATGCAGATTATTCTCAAATAGAACTAAGAGTATTAGCACACATTTCTAAAGATAATCATATGATAGAAGCTTTTAAAAATGATGAAGATATACACAAACAAGCTGCTTCAAAAGTTTTAAATATTCCAATAGAACAGGTAACAAAAGAGCAAAGAAGTGCAGCAAAAGCTGTAAATTTTGGAATTGTTTATGGAATTAGTGACTATGGGTTAGCCCAGCAACTTGGGATAACTAATAAAAAAGCAAAAGAATATATAAAACAATATCTTGAAAAATATAGTGGAGTAAAAGAATTTATGGACAACATTGTAGAAAAAGCAAAAAATGATGGCTATGTAGAAACACTGTTTAACAGAAGAAGATATATTCCAGAACTTAAGTCAAATAATTACATGATAAGACAATTTGGTAGTCGTGCAGCAATGAATACTCCAATACAAGGAACAGCAGCAGATATAATGAAAATTGCAATGATAAATGTATTTAAAAAGTTACAAGAAGAAAAACTAGATGCAAGACTTGTTTTACAAATTCATGATGAACTTATTATAGAATGTAGTGAAGAAGTAAAAGAAAAGGTAAAAGAAATTTTACAAAGCTGTATGGAAAATGCAACTAAATTAGATGTACCACTTAAAGTAGAAACATCTGAGGCAACATCTTGGTATGACGTAAAATAGTACTAGTAACAAAAACAGAAGGCACTTATAAAAAATGAAAAGTAAAGATAAAACTTAACTAAAATAGTTGATATTTTAATTGTTTTAATGTACAATACATAAAGTATTAGAATGGAGGACATTTAATGGTAACTTTTGAAGATGTTAAAAACAATGAAGACATAAAAGCTTTAATATCGAGCTCACAAAAACAGCTTAATGAGCTTGGATATACAGAGCACTCTGTAAGGCATGCGACCATTGTGGCAGATAGAGCAGCAGAAGTGCTTACTGCACTAAAATATCCAGAAGAAAGAATAGAACTTGCTAAAATTGCAGGTTATATGCACGACATAGGAAATTGCGTTAATAGAGTAGACCATGCACATACTGGAGCGATTTTATCATATCAAATATTAAAAGACATGGGAATGGAAGCAAGCAAGAGAACAGAAATAATGACAGCAATTGGTAACCATGACGAAAAAACAGGAAATGCAGTTAGTGACATTTCCGCAGCAATAATTTTAGCAGACAAGTCAGATGCGCATAGAAGCAGAGTAACAAATAGAAATATATCAAGTTTTGATAAACATGATAAAGTAAATTATGCTGTTACAGAGTCAAAATTTTTAGTAGATGCAGAACAAAGAAAGGTAACATTAGACTTAACAATAGATACAAAAATATCACCAGTGTTAGATTACTTTGAAATATTTATGGACAGAACTATGATGAGCAAATTTGCAGCAAAGTATTTAGATATATGGTTTGAGTTAATTATAAACGATACTAAATTATTGTAAGTTTTAGGAGGCAAATAAAGTGGAAGAAAAAAAGAAAGATGTAAAAGAGTCTAAGAAAAGCAATGCAAACAATACTAGTAAAAAAGAATTAAAAGAAGCTGGAAAAAAACAAGCAAGCACAAAAAAGAATGCAGAAAATGAAGTAAAAAAAGCAAGTCAAACTAAAGAAAAGTCAAATAAAAATAAAGACAAGAAAACAGAGAAAAAGGTTAGTAGAATAGACAATAAATTAAAAATAGCTTTATCTATATTAGTTATTATACTTATTTGTGCTATTTCATTTGGGGGAATTTTCGTTCAAGATAAAGGACGTGTAAGTAGCATAATACCAGAATATTCATTAGGAATGGATTTAGAAGGTTCAAGAAAATTAGGCATAATTGTAGATGATACAGTAAACGAAGTAATTTACGATAAAGACGGAAATGTTGTAACAGAAGAAGGAGAAGGCACAACTAAAAAAGAAGAGCCTGTAAATCCAGAAGAAGTACTAACAAAAGAGAACTTTGTAAAGTCAAAAGAAATTGTAGACAAAAGACTACAATTATTAAATGTACCAGATTATACAATTGGTGTAAATGAAGAAAACGGAACTATAATGGTAGATATGTTAGACTACTCAGACACAGATACTGTCGCACAATATATGTATATGCCTGGAAAATTTGAAGTTACAGATCCAGATGGAAATGTACTTTTAGATAACTCATATATAGACCAAGCTACTGTAAAATACGGATATGTTAGTTCAAATTCAAATGCTACAACAGTATTTTTATCAATACAATTTAATAAAGAAGGAACAGAAAAGTTAAAAGAAATTAGTAATACATATATAAAATCTGTTGATGAAGATGGAAATGATAATAGTAAAAAAATAGAGATTACTATAGATGGTACTACATTAGTAGAATCTGCATTTGAACAAGAAAATTCAACAGGAGAATTGCAACTATCTATAGGTCAAGCAAGTACATCAGCTTCAGATATAAATGAATATATAAGACAAGCATCAAACTTAGCAGTATTACTAAATAGTGGTGTTATGCCAGTAACATATGTTTTAGATGTAAATAGGTTTGTATATTCAGAAATACCACAAGAATTAATATATATAGTAGCTATAGCAATCGGAATTATAATATTAGTAACATTTATAGTTATGATAATAAAATATAAGAAAAATGGTTTCTTATCAGCAATTGCATTTGCTGGATATATTGCATTTTTATTAATTGCAATAAGATATACAAATGTAATGCTTACATTAGATGGATTAATTGCAATAATAGCATCTATAACACTTAACTTTACATTCACATTCTACTTATTATCTTTAATAAAGAAAAATTATAAAGATAAGGAAAGAGCAGAAGTAGAAATGGACTTCCAAAAAGCACTTACAAGAATGTTATTTGTTTTATTACCACTTATAATAGTAACAGTAATTTTATGTTTTGCAAGTTGGTTGCCATTATATAGTTTTGGTATGGTAATGTTCTGGGGAATTGTAACACTATTAATATACAATATTGTAATAACAAGAACACTATTAGTAAATACAGTAAAGGAGAGAGTATAAATGTTAAAAAAGATTAGTTATGTTATATTAATAGTCATAATTATTATAGGTGGTGTAATGGTATGGCAAAAAGGTTTTAATAAAGATGTACCATATAAAGATAATGTGACTATATATGTATCAATAGGTAAAGACTTTGATGTAAAAGAAATGAAAAATATTGCAAAAGAAGTATTTGGAAATCAAAGAGTAGTAGTTCAAGTTGTAGAGCTATATAAAGATATGGTTTCATTTACAATAGACGAAGCATCAGATGAGGACTTGAAACCTAAAATTGAAGAACTTAATAATAAAATAAACGAAAAATATGAATTAGAAAATACGGTAGAAAATATAAATACAGTTCATAATCCAAAAGTAAAATTAATGGATTTAATTAGCCCATACATATGGCCAGTATGCATTTGTACACTATTAGTATTTATATATGCAATGGTACGTTATAGAAAATTAGGTTCATTTAGGACTCTAGGGAAATATATAGTAGGAGTTGTAGGAATAGAATTACTATACTTAAGCTTAATAGCAATTACAAGACTACCAATAAATCAATTAGTAATACCAATAGGTCTATTACTATACACACTTGCAATAATAGTAGTAACAGTAAAAAGAGAAATAAAACTTGAAAAACTAAATGAAAAATAATTGTTATTAAAAAATAATTAAAGCATTAAAGAATTAAAGCAGATAATTTGTAAATTATATAAATTACAAACTATCTGCTTTTTATTTATATAAAGATTCTAATTATACCAATAACAATTAGTAAAATTCCAGAAAGCATGTTCCATAGTTTTAATGGGATATGTTTAAATGAGTTTATAGTTGTAAACCTTTTACCAAGCATTATTCCAGAATTTAAGAATAGTAATTGGAAAATAGGCACAAAAACAGGAAATAATAACCCATATATTTCAAACGATGCACTAGAAATTCCAACACATACAGAATCAACAGATAATGCAATTGCTAAGTAAATAGCCTCATTTAATTCTATTATATTAGATTTGTTTAGGTCTAATATAATAGGATTTTTTATTGTTTCTAATATAATCCATAAGCCCATAATAATTAACAAAATAATACTAATAAAATGTACAATATTTTCTGGAATTATAGAAAATATAACATTACCCACTAATATGGAAATACCAGAAAAAAGCAAAGAAACAATAAATAAAATAATATTAGCAGACTTACTAATTCCAGTATTTCTAATTCCATATGTAATGCCTATGCCGAAAGAATCAATACTTACAGATATAGCGAGCAATAATATTGCAAAAAACAAGTTTCTCACCTCTATAAATATAATATGTAAACTAAATAAAATGAGTGAACAAGCAAACTGGTATAAGTTAGTAATAAAGCAAAAAATATAACTTAAATTAGCTATATAAAAAATAAATTAGATAAAGAAATAATGGAATAAAAAGTTAGTACAAGCATATAAATTAATAAAACCAAACAAAGGAGAGATTAATATGTGGTATACAAAAAGTGTTCAAGAAGTTGCAAGAGAACTTAGGACAAATATGAAATTTGGACTAAAAGAAAGTGACATCGAAGAGCGAGAAAAGCAATTTGGAAAAAACAAAATAAAAGAGGGGAAAAAGGAAGGGCTGTTAATAAAATTTGTAAAACAATTTAATGACTTTATGATAATAATTTTAATTATTGCAGCAATTGTATCTGCTATAGTTAGTTACATGGAAGGAACAGGTGACTATTTAGATTCAATAATTATTATTGCAATAGTATTGTTTAATGGAATTATGGGGTTAATACAAGAAACAAAAGCAGAAAAATCTATAGAGGCATTGAAAAAACTTTCTTCTCCTGTAGCAAAAGTGAGAAGAAATGGCATTGTGCAAACAATTAATGGAGAAGATGTTTTACCAGGAGATATTGTAATTTTAGAAGCCGGAAATTATGTTCCAGCAGATATGAGACTAATAGAAACAGTAAACCTAAAAGTTGAAGAATCTAGCTTAACTGGGGAAACAGAACCTGTTTTGAAAGATGCAGATAAAATAATAACTAATAAAAAAGTTCCACTTGGAGATATGTGCAATATGGCTTTTGGAAGTACTATAGTTGTAAATGGACATGCAGAAGGAATTGTTGTGAGTACTGGAATGAGCACAGAAGTTGGAAAAATAGCAAATATGATAATAACAAATGAATCTCCAACTACACCTATACAAAGAAAATTAGAAGAAGTAGGAAAAATGTTAGGTGTAGCATGTTTAATAATTTGTGCTATTATTTTTGTAATAGGAATAATAAAAAATATACCTATTACTGAAATGTTTATGACATCTGTAGGTTTAGCAGTTGCAGCTATTCCAGAAGGGCTACCTGCAATTGTAACTATAATATTATCAATTGCAGTAACAAAAATGGCTAAGAAAAATGCAATAATAAGAAAGCTTCCAGCAGTAGAAACTTTAGGTAGTAGCAGAGTAATTTGCTCTGACAAAACAGGAACTCTTACAGAAAATAATATGAAAGTAGTAGAAGTAGTTGGAGACAGAAACAAAGTATTAGAATATGGATATATATGTACAAACTGTGAAGTGGCAGGAAATAAAGTAGACGGAGAACCAACAGAAGTTGCAATTGTTAAGTCGGCATTGGAAGAAAAAATAGTAAATCAAGATAAAACATATAATAGAATAAATGAAATTCCATTTGACTCTACTAGGAAGTTAATGAGCGTAATATTAAAATTAGATAACGGAAAATATAGAATAATAACTAAGGGAGCACCAGAAGTACTATTAAATAGATGTACTTTTTATGAAGAAAATGGAACAAAAAAAGTTTTAAATGATGTTTACTTAAGTAAAATAAAAAATCAAAACGAAAAAATGGCAGAAAGAGCACTAAGAGTACTAGGTGTAGCATATTTAGATGTGGATACAATACCAAATTTAATAGATTCTAATAATATTGAAAATAACTTAGTTTTTGTTGGTTTTATAGGAATGATAGATCCTCCAAGAAAAGGTGTAAAAGAATCTGTTAAAGCATGTAGAAGAGCAGGAATAAAAACGGTAATGATTACAGGAGACCATATAATTACGGCAAAAGCAATTGCTAAAGACTTAGGTATATTACGAGAAAATGAACTTGCTATTACTGGTCAAGAATTAGATAAAATTACAGATAAAGAACTTATAAAAAATATTATGAATTATTCGGTGTTTGCAAGAGTGTCACCAGAACATAAAGTTAGAATAGTTAAGGCATTTCAGAATGCTGGCGCTGTAGTTGCAATGACAGGAGATGGAGTAAATGATGCACCTGCATTAAAAAAAGCAGACATTGGAGTGGCAATGGGAAGAAAGGGAACAGACGTTGCAAAAAATGCATCTGATATGATACTAAACGATGATAACTTTGTAACAATAGTAGAAGCAGTAAAACAAGGAAGAAATATATTTGATAATATAAAAAAAGCAATTCACTTTTTAATTGCTACAAATATAGGAGAAATAGTAACAATATTTATTGGGCTATTACTAGGAATGAAGTCACCATTACTTGCAGTACAACTTTTATGGGTTAACTTAGTAACAGACTCATTACCAGCAATTGCACTAGGACTAGAACCACCAGAAAAAGATATAATGGAAAGACCACCAAGAGATTCTAAAAAAAGCATTTTTGCAGATGGGTTATTTGGAAAAATAATAGTAGAAGGTTTTATGATAGGTCTACTTACAATAATTGCATTTACTATAGGAAATAAATATTATGGACTAGAAGTAGGAAGAACAATGGCATTTATAAGCTTGGGTATGCTTGAATTAATACATTGTTTTAACATTAAAAGCGAAGAGTCAATATTTAAGGCAGGAATATTAGAAAATAAATATCTAATAGGAGCATTTATACTTGGAACAGTTTTACAAATAGGAATAGTATTTATACCAAGCATTGCAGAAATATTTAAACTAACAATGTTAAATCAGACACAATGGATTATAACTATATTAATATCAATTGTTCCTGTAATTGTTATGGAAGTTCAGAAGAAGTTTAATGAAATTAAATTTGGAAAAATAGTGTATGGCTACAAAACAAAAAATATATAATTTTTGTTAGATGTTACCAAAATAGTCTTTTCTGAATAAAATATGTATATATAAAAGCTATTTAGTAGATAATATTACATATTGAAAGGAGAAGACTTACATTGAAATCGTTTTGTATTAAAACTAACAATAGAGAAATAATAGATTATCTACTAAACAAATTTGATAAAATAGATTTTGCAAATATTTCTTATATAGATAAAAAATTTAAAATATATTTTAATTTCATTGTGCATTACACCGGTGAAGATATAGAAGAGTTCTATAAAATATTATGCAATATAATAGCAGATACTATACTGAAATTTTATGAAATTAATATAATAAAGCGAATTCTTGCATTTAATTATTTCTATTTTGACGAATTCGAAAAAAAGAAAATAGAAGAAATTTGCATAGAATCTTTGAAAAATAACAAATTAAAAAATAGAAACAAAACTATATGTAATAAGGTACAAAAATATCTAAAACAGAATAAATCAATGATTTTGGACGGTTTTGTTACATTTAGAATAAAAGAATATATAGAGAAAATTGACGAACTTGTAGACGAGGGAGTTAATAAATATATTATAGAAAAAGAATATGCTGAGTTTATAAGCTTATTAAAAATGTATGTAAATTCAAAAGACCCAGAAACAGAAGAAATACATTTAATATACACAAATGGAGAGTCAATATTATTAGATAAGAATAAAGATATAATAACAATATCTAATAATAGTTTTAATGCAAAATATTTATCAGATATAACATTTTCTTCAAACGATTTTGCATTAAATGCATTGCTTTCATTATTACCAAAAAAGCTTAATATCCATTTAATAACAAAAAAAGATGAGTTTATAGATACTTTGTGTTTAATATTTGAAAATAGAGTATACATGTGTACAGACTGTAACATATGTAGAACATATAAAATTATTAATAGTGCAAAATAAAGGTTATAGCTAAAAAGAATAAAAACTTTGAAATTTTGAAAGTAAAAAAGCAAATATAAAAATAAAGAACCAGATTTAAATTTAGTATTTCAATAAAAAAATTAAATCTGGTTCTTTTTATATAAATATTTATTTTTTATAAGTTAAAATCATAATCATAATAGAAGTCATCTAAATAGTGGTCTACATCATATTTATCATGCCATTCGTAATAACCATCCTCAATCCTGTTTATTGAATCTCTAAAATCTTCAGAATTTATTGCTTCACCTATTGCCACAATTAATGTAATTATGAAAACAAATGATAAAGATGCAGATGTTATAAAAGCTAGTGCAGATGTTACAATTCCAGCAATCGATACTCCTTTGTTAGGGTCATTTATTTTATTTTTCTTTACAGTATCTATTATTGATAAAATTAATCCAATAAGTGCTAGTATAAAAGCTATAATACTTATTATAGGTATCCAACTTAGTAATAAAGCAATAATACCTAGAACTAATCCTGCTGTTCCCATATTTATTCCTCCTTTTAAATAATAAAATATAATATATCCTTAATTTATGTAATTATATTATTAACTTATAATATAATTATACTGTAAACTTGCTTCTAATGTCAATATAGCTCAAAAATAACTATTATTCTAGTTTAAAATACATTTTACTATATCAAGCTAGTTCTATTTTACATTTATGTTACATATTTTTAATTTTTCTTGTTTTTCTATTGAATTTATCTTAATTTTGATATAGTATATTATAGAATATTAATTTTAAGTTCGGAGGATACCATGCCAAGAAAAGCTAAAGATGAAATAAATGAAATATCAAAAGAAGTAACGGAAAAAAAGAAAACTCCAGCAAAGAAAACTGCTACAACAAAAGCAAAATCAACTACTTCTACAGCTAAGAAAGCTACTAAGACTGCTAAAAGTGCTAAAACTACAACTGCAAAAAAAGAAACTAAAACAACAACTAGTAAAAAAGCGACTAAGGAAAAAAAGACGACAGCTACAAATAAAGCGGTTAAAGAAGAAAAAGCAACAACTGCAAAGAAAACAGCCAAAGAAATAAAGGCAGCAGCTGAAAAAAAAGCAACTAAAAAAGTGGCTACTAAAACAGCAGAAAAAACACCTAGAAAGAAAAGTACTACTACAAGAAATACTAAGAAAGCGGTTAAAGAAGAAGTTATAGAAACACTAGAAATAGAAAACAAAAAAATTCAAGTAGAAGAAAAAGTTAATGTTGTTGAATACTACGATTTACCTTATAGATATAATCAAACAATAGTAAAAATTTTAGCCCAAACACCAAATGTACTATTTGTATATTGGGATATTTCAGATAACGATAGAAATAATTTTGTAGCTCAATATGGAGAAAATTTCTTTAATAATACAGTTCCAGTACTTCTTGTTATAAATAAAACTATGAACTATTCGTATGAAGTGCAAATAAACGACTTCGCTAATAGTTGGTATCTTCATGTAAACGATGCTAATTGTGAATATCAAGTAGAATTAGGCAGAAGAAATAAAGAAAATCATCCAGACTATTACCATGTTACTACATCTAATAATTTGGATATGCCAAATGATCATATTTTACTTGAGAATATTCCTAACAACGTATTATTTAAAAATGTTAAAACTCACGAATTAGTAGAAAAACCTATAGTAAATATTACATTCTTTAAAGATTTTGCTAAATCAAAAGATTTTTATAAATATTTTAAAGAGTTACTTAATAATGAGCTTGAAGGTGACGGAATAAATCTTAATTTACCATCTTCTCATACTAGTTCAAGTTTTAAATAAAAGGAGATTATAACATGTCAAAAGAAAAGGGATACGTTAGCTTTGTATTACATGCACATTTACCTTTTGTTCATCACCCAGAAAGCGAAGATTATTTAGAAGAACAATGGCTATACGAAGCTATGTCAGAAACATATATACCATTACTTACAAACTTTAAAAAATTAGAGGAGGAAGGAGTGGATTTTAGAATTACAATGTCACTTACACCTCCTCTTCTTAATATGCTTGATAACAAAATGCTTCAAGAAAGATATATTAAGTATTTAAAAACACATATAGAACTTGCTGAAAAAGAGGTTGTAAGAACTAAATATGACGAAAGACTTAATAATTTAGCTAAATATTATGTAGAAAAATATTCTAGTGACTTACATATTTTTAAAGATGTTTATAACTGTAATTTGATTGAAGGATTTAAGCATTTCCAAGACATTGGAGTTCTAGAAATTATTACATGTGGCGCAACACATGGATATTTTCCAATTTTGTACGTAAATGAGAAAACTGTTAAAGCACAGATAGCAGTTGGGGTACAAACATATGAAAAATACTTTGGAAAAAAGCCAAATGGAATATGGCTTCCAGAGTGTGGGTATGTTCCAGAAGCGGACAAGTATTTAAAAGAGTTTGGAATAAAGTACATTATTACAGAAACACATGGAATTTTATATGCAAATCCAGCTCCAGTTTATGGAACATATGCTCCTATAGTTTCTCCTAATGGAGTTATTGCATTTGGTAGAGACCTAGAATCCTCAAGACAAGTTTGGAGTTCTATTAATGGTTATCCAGGAGATTTTAATTATAGAGAATTTTACAGAGACATTGGATATGACGTAGATTATGATTACATTAAACCATATATAGCTGCAAATGGTGCAAGAGTTCATACAGGAATAAAATACTATAGAATTACAGGCAAAGACTGTGAAAAAGACTTATATAACCTACAATGGGCAAAAGATTCTGTAGAAATGCAAGCAGGACATTTCTTTGATAGCAGAGAAAGACAAATAGATTCATTAGCACCTAAAATGCAAAATCCGCCAATTATTTTATGTCCTTATGATGCAGAGTTATATGGACATTGGTGGTATGAAGGGCCATATTGGCTATATGTTTTATTTAAGAAAATTTATTACGATAAATGCAATTTTAAACTAATAACACCAAGTGAATATATAGAAAAATACCCATTAATGCAAGTTTCTACGCCATGCCGTTCAAGTTGGGGAGCAAATGGATATAGTGAAGTTTGGTTAAATCCCACAAATGATTATGCACATAGACATTTACATGTTGCAGGAGATAGAATGGTTGAGCTTGCAAATAAATTCCCAGATGAGCAAGAAAAAATAAAAAGAAGAGCTTTAAACCAATGTGCTAGAGAATTATTACTTGCACAAAGTAGCGACTGGTTATTTATTATAACAAATGGAACAATGGTAGACTATGCAAAAAAACGAATAAAAGACCACATAGGCAGATTTACAAAGTTATATTACGAATTATTGGACGACAAAATAGATGAAGACTTCTTGAAAGACATAGAGGAAAAAGATTGTGCTTTTCCAGATATAGATTATAGAATTTATAAATAATAAAAATAAGATTTCATATTAATATAAATATGAAGTCTTATTTTTTACCTAAAACTAAATATAACAATATAAGAATAAAAAATATTGCAAAATGCAAATAGAAATAGTTGCAAATAAAAAACGACTATGCTAGAATGAATAGTATATTTAATATATACGAAAAGGAATAAATAGTAGTATGTATAAATATAACAAATGATGTTAATAATAACCAAGGAGGATTAATAGCATGAAAAAAGAACAAATAACAAGTTTTAGCAAGTCAAAAATAAACAAATTGAATACTCGGAATAACTTTAATAGCACTAGTTGTTACTGTTGTAGTTTTATTGATTTTGGCAGGAATAACAATAAGTTTGATATTTAGTGAAAATGGAATAATAGCAAAGGCAAGAGATGCAGCAGATAAAACAAACCAAGCTACAGTAAATGAACAAGAAGAGATGAATAAAGCAGTAGATTATATGAGTAATATGTTAAATGGAATAGGTGGAAGTACAATAGAAGACCCAACAGCAAATTGGGATTTAGGCAAGGTTGATAAAGTAACAAGTGCAGATGGAGTAGTTGTGCCAGTACCAAAGGGATATACTGCATCAAGTGTAGCAACAGAAAATACAGTAGCAGATGGATTTGTAATATATGAAGGAGAAGAAGCTGTAAATGATAGTAATAAAGATACTGCACAAACTACGAGAAATCAATTTGTGTGGGTGCCAGTAGCAAATCCAAGTGAGATGTATGGAACAGATGTAGATGGAAAGAAGTGGGGAAAATTATATAAGTTTTCAGCAGATGGAATAACACCGTTGAATTGGACAGAACAAAATGGAATAATAAGTATAGAAAATACAGAAGGTTATCGTGAACCAGATGTAGTAACTGGAAGTGATGGAATACAATATGATGCAGTAAGCACTAATCTGCAACAGGCCGGACTTAGTGAAAGTGCAACTTCGGGCACTTTTAAGACACAACTAGAGACAGAGTTTAATAACATGATATCAAGTGTGGAAAAGTATGGAGGGTTTTATATAGGAAGATATGAAACAGGAAACATGTCTCAAACAGAGGTAGCAGTTGTAAAGAATAATACAGATATAAATAATCAAACATGGTATGCAATATATAATAAATCAAAAGGAATAGCAGCAAATAGTAATGTAACAACAACAATGATATGGGGAAGCCAGTGGGATGCAGTAATGAGATGGATGTACAATAGTGGAGATGAAGAAAAGAAGGCATATACGTATGATGGGACAGGAAAAGGAAATTATTCAGGTACAAATGGAAATAAACCGATAGCAACAGGTTCAATTGAAGAATATGCAGTAAATAATATATATGATATGACAGGAAATGTATATGATTGGACTATAGAATCGAATTTCACCAATTACCGAGTTTTTCGTGGAGGTACGTACAATGTTTCTGGTGGTTTTCAAGCTTCTTTTTACAATGGATTTTATCCAACGAAGAGTAGTAGTTATGGCAGCAGAGTAGCTTTATATATGTAGCCCTGTCCCCTAGTTTGAAAAACTAGAACAATAGAAAATAAAGCAATAAATGAGATAAATAATAATTAAACAAAAAATCAGTAGCAGATTTATTAGCTACTGATTTTATTTCACTTTTTAGTAAAGAATACTTGAAAAGTATTCTTTTTTATTATAAAATGATTTTGTTTGGAAATACTAAACAAAATTATGGTGTTTTTTCACCTAAAAAGGAGGAATTTTTAATGTCAATTAAAATAGGAATTAATGGTTTTGGAAGGATTGGTAAGCTTACACTTCAAGCAGCTTTAAATAAAAAAGAAGTTGAGGTTGTAGCTATAAACGATCCTTTTGTTCAAGCAGATTACATGGCTTATATGCTAAAATATGATACAGTTCATGGTAGATTTAATGGAGAAATAAAATCAGAAGAAAATAAACTTGTTATTAACGGAAAAGAAATAAAAGTTTATAACGAAATGGACCCAGTAAATATTCCATGGGGAGCAGATGGAGTAGATTATGTACTAGAATGTTCAGGAGTATTTACAACAATAGAGAAAGCAGAAGCTCACTTAAAAGCGGGAGCTAAAAAAGTTATAATTTCTGCACCTTCTAAAGATGCACCTATGTTTGTTATGGGAGTTAACAACGACAAATATACACCAGATATAAACATACTTTCAAATGCGTCTTGTACAACAAACTGTTTAGCACCTTTAGCTAAAATTATAAACGATAACTTTGGAATTAAAGATGGTCTTATGACAACAGTTCATGCTACAACAGCTACACAAAAAACAGTTGATGGAGCATCTAAAAAGGATTGGAGAGGTGGACGTGCAGCAGCAGCTAACATTATTCCATCTTCAACAGGAGCTGCAAAAGCAGTAGGAAAAGTTATTCCAGAGTTAAATGGAAAATTAACAGGTATGGCATTTAGAGTACCAACAGTTGATGTTTCAGTTGTAGATTTAACATGTAACTTAGAAAAACCTGCAACATACGAAGAAATATGTGCAGCAGTTAAAAAAGCATCTGAAAACGAAATGAAAGGAATAGTAGAATATGTAGAAGACCCAGTTGTTTCATCAGACTTTACACATGATGAACATACATCAATATTCGACAGCACAGCAGGTATTGCTTTAACAGATACATTTGTTAAATTAGTTGCTTGGTATGATAACGAATGGGGTTACTCAAATAAACTTGTAGATTTAGCAGTTTATATTTCTACAAAATAAAAAACACTTTTTTGACCATTAGGTTATTATACTTAATGGTCAAAATAATAATTATACAAAATAAGAGACCTGTCCCTAATTTCTGAATTATAGAAATTGGGACCTGTCCCTAATTTCCAAGGAGGGTTTTATGAATAAAAAAACAATAGAAGATATAGAGGTAAATGGAAAGAAAGTGCTAGTAAGATGCGACTTTAATGTGCCTTTAGATGAAAACAAGAATATTACAAGTGATAACAGAATAGTTGCAGCACTTCCAACAATTAAGTACTTAATGGAACTTGGAGCTAAAGTTATTTTATGTTCTCACTTGGGTAGACCAAAGGGAAAGGTAAATCCAGATTTTTCTTTAGCACCTGTTGCTAAAAGATTATCAGAGCTTTTAAATAAAGAAGTAAAACTTGCAAATGACATTATAGGAGAAAGTGCAAAAGAGCTTACAAGTAAAATGCAAGATGGAGATGTTGTTTTACTAGAAAATGTTAGATTTGATGAAAGAGAAGAAAAAAATGCCCCAGACTTTAGTAAATCTTTAGCAGAACTAACAGATGGAATATATGTAAATGATGCTTTTGGAACAGCTCACAGAGCACATGGCTCAACAGAAGGAATTTCTCATTTTGTAGATACAGCAGTTGCTGGTTACTTAATGGAAAAAGAAGTAAGCGAGTTAAGTAGTGCAATTTCTAATCCAGAAAGACCATTTGTTTCTATTTTGGGAGGACTTAAAGTTTCAGACAAAATTGGAGTAATAGAAAATTTACTTACCAAAGTAGACAAAATTTTAATAGGTGGAGCAATGGCTTGCACATTTTTTAAAGCAATGGGTTATGAAATAGGAGAGTCTAAATGTGAAGACGACAAGTTAGACGAAGCAAATAGAATATTAAAATTAGCAGAAGAGAAAAATGTAAAACTTGTTTTACCAGTCGATAGCCATATTGCAAACGATTTTTCAAATGATGCAGATAATAAATTTATAGATATAAAAGATGGAGTTCCAGCAGGTTGGGAAATATTAGATATAGGACCAAAAACACAAGAGATGTTTGAAGAAGAACTAAAAGATGCAAAAACTATTGTATGGAATGGACCTTTAGGAGTTAACGAATTTGACAACTATAGAATAGGAACAGAAAAAATAGCAAAAGCCATTGCAAATAGTAGTGCAAAATGCATAATAGGTGGAGGAGATTCAGCAGCAGCTGTAAAGAAAATTCAAAAAGAGTCAAACACAACATTTGAAAATATTTATATTTCAACAGGTGGAGGAGCTTCACTTGAATTTTTAGAAGGAAAAGAACTTCCAGGAATAGCTTGCCTAAACAATAAATAAAATATAAAATAAAAGTTGTGAACTAAATAAAGAACTAAATAAAAAATTTAATAAAGCCAAATATTTTTTAGAAAGGAGAGCATAATTAGAATATTTAAAATTTAATACCTAATATCTAACTCTAATATTATATTTTAATTATGCGAAATTTAAATTGAGAAGAAAAGTAATAGCGGGAAATTGGAAAATGAACATGCTTCCAAATGAAGCAATAACATTTATCGAAGGAATAGCACCATTAGTAAAAGACTCAGAAGCAGAAGTTGTTTTGTGTGTTCCATATACAGATTTATTTTATAGTTTACTTACTGCACAGAATACTAATATAAAAATAGGAGCACAAAATATGTACTGGGAAGAAAGTGGTGCATATACAGGAGAAGTTTCGGGAAAAATGCTAAAATGTATAGGTGTTGAATATGTTATAATTGGGCACTCTGAAAGAAGACAGTATTTTAACGAGACAGATGAAACTGTAAACAAAAAAGTAAAAGCAGCTTTTGAAAATGAACTTAAACCAATTGTATGTGTAGGAGAAACACTAGAGCAAAGAGAAGCAGGAAAGACAGAAGAAATTATTACATCTCAAACAAAACTTGCTTTAGATGGACTAACAGAAGAGCAAGTTCAAAATACAATTATAGCGTATGAGCCAATATGGGCAATAGGCACAGGAAAAACTGCCACAGCAGAAGATGCAAATAATTCTATAAAATCTATAAGAAATGAAATTGCCAAAAACTATGGACAAAACGTAGCAGATAAGGTTATAATACAATATGGCGGAAGTGTAAAAGCTTCAAACGCAAAAGAATTATTTAATACTTCAGATATAGATGGCGGTTTAGTAGGAGGAGCAAGCTTAAAAGTAGAAGAGTTTGCGAATATTGTAAATTACAATAAATAATTATCTAAAAGTATTAATATAGAATGGGGAGAGACAATATATGAATAGAAAACCAGTTATGTTAATGATATTAGATGGATTTGGAATTAATCCAAATGAAAAAGGAAATGCCATAGCAGTTGCAAATACACCTAATATAGATAAACTAAAGAAAACATGGCCTACAACAATAATTCATACTAGTGGATTAGATGTAGGGCTTCCAGAAGGACAAATGGGAAATTCAGAAGTAGGACATACAAACATTGGTGCAGGAAGAATTGTTTACCAAGATTTAACAAGAATTACAAAGTCAATTGCAGATGGAGATTTCTTTAGCATAAAAGAATTTTCAGAGGCAATAGAAAATTGTAAGAAAAATAATTCAAAACTTCATATTATGGGACTACTTTCAGATGGTGGAGTACACAGCCATATGAGACATCTTTTTGCAATACTTGAACTTGCAAAAAGAAAAGATTTTGAAGATGTATATGTACATTGTTTTATGGACGGAAGAGACACACCACCAACATCTGGAGAAAGTTACATTGCTAAATTAGAAGAAAAAATGAAAGAAAAAGGCGTAGGAAAAATTGCTACTATTGAAGGTAGATTTTATGCAATGGACAGAGATAAAAGATGGAATCGTATACAAGAAGCATATGATGCAATGGTAAATGGCATAGGAGAAGAAGCATCATCAGCATTAGGTGCAATTGAAGCATCATATCAAAAAGAAGTATTTGACGAATTTGTTAAACCTACAGTTATTTGTAATGGAGACACACCTGTTGCTAAAATAGAAGATAACGATTCTGTAATATTCTTTAATTTTAGACCAGATAGAGCAAGAGAAATAACAAGAACTTTAGTAGACAAAGACTTTAACGAGTTCGAAACTAAGAAAATGAATTTATTTTTTGTTTGCTTTACACAATATGACGAAACTATGCCAAATGTAAAAATAGCTTTTAAACCAGAAAGTTTAGTAAATACATTTGGAGAATATATTAGTAAAAATGGGTTAAGGCAATTAAGAATTGCAGAAACAGAAAAATATGCACATGTTACTTTCTTCTTTAATGGAGGAGAAGAAAAAGAATACGATGGTGAAGATAGAGTTTTAGTACCATCACCTAAAGTAGAAACATATGACTTAAAACCAGAAATGAGTGCTTTAGAAGTAACAGATAAAGTGGTAGAAGCGATTAATTCTGGAAAGTATGACAGCATAATATTAAATTATGCTAACCCAGACATGGTAGGACATACAGGTAGCTTAGAAGCTGCTGTAAAAGCTGTTGAAACAATAGATGGATGTGTTGGAAGGGTTGTAGAGGCAATAGAAAAACAAAATGGAGTATTAATTATAACAGCAGACCATGGAAATGCAGAGCAAATGATAGACTATAAAACAGGAGAACCACAAACTGCACATACAACAAATCCAGTACCTTTAATTTTAGTAGGATTAGAAGGAGTAAAACTAAAAGAAGGAAAACTTGCAGATTTAGCGCCTACAATGTTAGATATTATGGAATTAGAAAAACCACAAGAAATGACAGGAGAAAGCTTAATAGAGAAATAGAGGGGATGATTTTTATTGCTTTCCAGTCCTAGTATAAAATTGGAATATGCTAAAATACAAAGACAACTTTTCTATATGATTCCGGAAAAATGGGATAAGATATATTTATATGCATCTATAATAAACCAAATAAATAATTTACAAACTGGAGAGTTATATTTTTATTATTATCCCAAGGGAATACTTAAGAAAAATCCAGTAAATGTATATGAAATTCCAAGCAAATTTAGTTTGGATGAGGAAATGTATCTTAAGTTAGTAGAAGAGTTATATAACTCAATAAAAGAACTTAGAAGACTATCTAGAAAACCACAACAAGAACTGTGGTCAAATTTAACAATCAAAATAGAAAATTTTAAATTTACAGTTGAATATAGTTATGAAGATTTGTTACATTCAGAATATTCAAATTCAGATAGACATATAATATGGGTTTATGAAAATTTAAATAAGCCTTTGGAAAGTTTTAGCAAAGCAGAAAGAAATATAATAAATAAGTACTTATCAGAAGATTATGAAATAAAAAAAGAAATATACTCTGAACCAATATACAAAAATCACAACATTAATGTTGTAAAGTATAGGAAGGAAAAGGAAATGTATATTTCTGAAAGTGACCAAGATATAGGAGACCAAATTATAAATGATGAATTTGGTAGAATAGATGAGAGGAGTAGGCATGAATATGGAAAAAGAAACGAGTCTAAAACATATAATCTTGGCAAAAGGAAAGATATAAATAAAAAAATGAAATCTGCAAAGTATAAAAATGAAGAAACACCAAAAGAAACTGTAAAAAAGAAAAAAACATATATAGACCAAATAGAAGAACAGCAACATGCTATAAAAAGTCAAATTATAGCAAAAAAATAATAAGAACTAGTCAAATATTAAAACATAAATAATATAAAGTTAATGTAATATACATTAATTTACAAGCTTATTATAATCATAAAAATAATATAAACTATAAATTTAAATAGCTTATATTAATAATAAATAAACACAAAATTTTAGGAGGTTTTAAAATGAAAGATTTTTTAGGAATTGAAACAGTAAAAGCATTAGAGGTATTAGACTCAAGAGGAAATCCAACAGTACAAGTAGAAGTAGTTACAGAAGGAGGATTTTCAGGAGTAGCTATGGTTCCATCTGGAGCATCAACAGGAAGCTTTGAAGCTGTTGAACTAAGAGATGGAGACCAAGAAAGATACATGGGAAAAGGTGTTTTACAAGCTGTAGAAAACGTTAACAAAAAAATTGCAAAAGAATTAGAAGGAATGAACGTTTATGAGCAAGCTTTAATAGATAAAACAATGATAGAATTAGACGGAACAGAGAATAAAGGAAAACTTGGAGCAAATGCAATGCTTGGAGTATCTTTAGCCGTTGCAAAAGCTGCTGCAAATTCTTTAGGAATGAGTTTATATAACTACATTGGAGGAGTAAATGCAAAACAATTACCAGTTCCAATGATGAACATAATGAATGGTGGAAAACATGCTGACAGTAGTTTAAGTATACAAGAATTTATGGTTATGCCTGTTGGAGCAAAAACATTTACAGAATGTATGGAAATGGGAGTTTCTGTATACCATAACTTAAAGAAAGTATTAAAAGCTAAAGGATACTCAACAGCAGTAGGAGACGAAGGTGGATTTGCACCAAATGTTTCTGGAGAAGAAGAAGCTATACAAATTATATTAGAAGCAATTAAAAAAGCAGGATATGAGCCAGGAAAAGATGTATGCTTAGCATTAGACTTAGCTTCAACAGAAATGTATGATGAAGCTAAGAAAATAGGAAAAGACGGATACTATTTCTGGAAAATAGATAAATTCTTAAGCAAAGAAGAAATGGTAGACTATATTGTAGACTTAGTAAATAAATATCCAATAATATCTGTAGAAGACGGACTAGCAGAAGAAGATTGGGAATCTTGGAAAACTCTAACAGAAAAAGTTGGAGACAAAGTTCAACTTGTTGGAGATGACCTATTTGTTACAAATATAAAAAGACTACAAAAAGGAATTGATAACAAAACAGCTAACAGCATATTAATAAAATTAAACCAAATAGGAACATTAACAGAAACATTAGATGCAATAGAATTAGCTAAGAGAAATGGATACACAGCAGTTGTATCACACAGAAGTGGTGAAACAGAAGATACTACACTTGCAGATGTTGCAGTAGCTACAAATGCTGGACAAATAAAAACAGGTGCACCATGTAGAACAGACCGTGTTGCAAAATACAACAGACTATTAAACATTGAAGACGAATTAGGTGAAGTAGCAGTATTTAATGGCAAAATTAGAAATTAGGGACAGGTCAAAATTTCTCGATTTCAGAAATTGGGGACAGATCAAAATTTCCAACACCAAAATAAAAGGATAAATAAATGATATTTGGCAGACTAAAAATAAAATAGTCTGTCATTTTTGTGTACCAAAAGTAAGAAAGAGAGGTAGCTAGAAAAAATATACAAAGAAATTATGAAAAAAGGAAAAAGCAAAATGGTATTACTTTAATAGCACTAGTTGTAACAATAGTGGTTTTATTAATATTAGCAGGAACAACAATAAGCTTGGTGTTTAGTGAGAATGGAATAATAAAAAAAGCTCAGGAAGCAGCAGAAAAAATAAATAAAGCTGTAGTAAATGAGCAAGCTGAATTAAATGATTTATATGCTGATTTAGACAATGTGTTAAATAGCATAGGGGAAGAACCAATAAAGTTGGTAAAGCCTACGGTGAATTTAAATGGATATACACCAGGAATGTGGACAAATGAAAATATAATAATTCAATTATCTGGAAATGTTGAGGGAGTGCAATATCAATATAGTGATAATGGAGGAAGTAGTTGGCAAAACTGTAATACAACAATTACTATTGATAAAGACCAAGATAAAACATATATATTTAGGGCAACTGATAAAAATAATAATTATTCAGAAACAACAGAAGAATACCAAATAAAGAGGGATACAATAGCTCCAACATTTAAAATATCAGGAATTACAGGAGAAACAGGAGGCTCGGCACATATGGTGGTAAATGTTACAGATGAAAGTGATGAAATGAGTGGCATAAGTGTACCATCAGAGATATCATATTATATAAAACTACAAGAAGAAGAGACATATAATTTAGTGTATACGGGAGTAAATCGCAGTTATGATATAGAAAATTTATCATTTTATCAAACATATAATGTGAAAGTTGAAATAAAGGATAATGCAGGAAACATTGGAAGTGTAACTAAAAGTGTAGGAACTTTATGTTTTGCTGCTGGAACAGAGGTTTTGACTGAGAATGGAATGAAAAATATAGAAGATATAAATATTGGTGATAAAGTATATACAATTAATTTAGATAATAATCAAAGAGAGCTAAAGACAGTAAAAGATAAATATGAAGGGGTAACCACAGAAATGTTTGAATTAACAATTAATGATGAAATTGTTAGAGCTACTCCAAGACATCAGTTCTATATAGTAGATAAAGGTTGGGTAAGAGCATATAATTTAGTAGAAGGTGACAGATTGGTTTCTAAAGGAGAAGAAATGGTAATAAGTCATATAGAACATAAGACTAATTTAAATAAAGTACCAATATATAATCTAACAGTTGATGGAAATCATAATTATCTAGTTACTAAATATGAGATATTGGTTCATAATGCTGGTTCAAATCATCCAGATGAAAGTTGGGAATAAAAATAAGGAAAAAATATGAAAAAATATAATAAGCTTTTAATTTTAATTATATTTATATTAATAGAAGAAATAATATTTTCGATAGCTACAATAAAAAAAGTAGGAACAATATTGCTTATAATGTTATTTTCTTTAATAGGAGTAATAGTTATAGATTTTTTTACAAATATTTTTAAATTGAAAATGAATAAGGTAATATATTATATAAATATTTCTATAATAAATATATTGTTTATACTATACTTGGTATATTATAAATTAATGAATAATATATTATCTTTAAATTCTATACTAAAGGGAGTAGAACAAGCTACTCCTTTTAGTAGTATCTTTTTTAAAACTATACAGAAAAATTGGATATGGATATTTATTTTTGTTGTTATTTTTATAATAGCTATTATATTTAGTATAAAATTAATAGATTTTAGGAAAAAAAGAAGAAAGTATTGTTTTATAGAGTTAGTAAGTTTAGTTTCATTATATTTATGTACAATTGTTGCCATTGTTATAACATCTCCATCAAATGATATATATTCAAATAAAAATATATATTTTTATTTGAATAATTCTCAAGAAAGTGTTAAGAAATTTGGTTTAATTACTACAATTAGGTTAGACATTCAGAGAACGATAACGAACTTTAAAGAGAAAGAGTTTTATATATTTAAAGATGATAATGAAGTAGAAAAATTAATAGATAAAGACGAATATAACATTTCAGATATTAACTTGGATATTATAGCAAATAGTACAGATAACGAAGAAATAAAGGAAATTTGTGAGTATTTAAAGAAAGTTAAGCCTACTGACAAAAATAAATATACAGGTAGATATAAAGATAAAAATTTAGTGGTATTTGTTGCAGAATCATTCAGCAATATGGCAATTAGAAAAGATATAACTCCAACATTATATAAATTAAAAAACGAAGGAATTATATTTAATAATTTTTATACTCCATTATTTCCAGTAAGTACAGCAGATGGTGAATACTTAACAGACACCTCTCTTTTACCAGCTGAAGGAATATGGAGTATAGAAAATGTTGAAGGAAAAACTTTTCCATATACATATGCTAATGTGCTAAAAAAAGAAGGCTATAGTACATTTGCTTATCATAATTATAATTACAGATACTACAAAAGGGATAAATATTTTCCAACTATGGGATATGATAGTTATTTGGCAATGGGAAATGGTTTAGAAAAAAGAATAGATTCCAGTATTGTGCCATCTAGTGATTATGAAATGGTAAAAACAACAATAGATGACTATATTAATCAAGAAAAATTTGTCGCATATTATATGACTATGAGCGGTCATATGAATTATGATAAGAGTAATGCAATAGTAGAGAAAAATTGGAATATAGTAAAAGATTTACCATATTCAGATAAAGCAAAATCTTATTTAGCTACTCAAGTAGAATTAGATAAAGCCCTAGAAGAACTAATCTTAAGATTAGAAGAAAATGGAAAGTTAGATGATACAGTAATTGTAATTATAGGAGATCATTATCCATATGGTCTATCATTAGATGAAATGCAAGAATTAAGTGAAAAAGATATAGACGATGAATTTGAGAAGTTTAATATGCCATTTATTTGTTATAATAGTGCAGAAAAAGAAAAAATAGTCTCAAATAAATATAGTAGTTCTCTTGATGTTTTACCAACAATATTAAATTTATTTGGAATAGATTATGACTCAAGATTACTTATGGGAAAAGATATATTTTCAGATAGTGAACCATTAGTAATATTTTCAGACAGAAGTTATATTACAAGTAAAGGTAGGTATAATTCTAGAACTGAAAAATTTAGTGGAGAAGATGTAAACGAAGAATATATAAATAATATAAAACAAATGATTTTTTATAAATATAGATATTCTAGGTTAATATTAGAAAAAAATTTTTATAGTTATATAAATTAAAACTATTGAAAAAAATTTTGTACAATGATATAATAATGCCATTGATAAAAACGAAGATAAAGGACAAGGTAGTTATTAAACAGCCTACAGAGAGCTAAAGGTTGCTGAGATTTTAGCAGGAATTTTACTAACTATTATCACCTTTTAGTTGCTTTTTTGAAATAACAGTAAATTAAGCCGTATACTCTACGTAAGTGAGAAAATAAGAGAGAAAAGTTTTACTTTTCTAAGTTAGGTGGTACCGCGGAATTTAAACATTTCGTCCTAATAATTTTAGGATTGAAATGTTTTTTGTTTTATTCAAGCAAAAAACATTTACAAGAGGGAGGAATTATGGAAGAAAAGAAAAACTATGGGGCAACATTAAATTTGCCAAAAACAGATTTCCCAATGAGAGGAAATTTACCAGAGAATGAACCAAAAATTAAGGAAGAGGTATTGGATAACGACCTTTATGAAAAAATGTTAAAGAAAAATGAAGGTAAAGAGTCATTTGTATTGCATGATGGACCTCCATATGCAAACGGAGAAATTCATTTAGGTCATGCACTAAACAAAATTTTAAAAGACACAATAGTAAGATTTAAAAACTTGGAAGGTTATTATACACCATATGTTCCAGGGTTTGATACACATGGTCTTCCAACTGAAAGAAAAGCAATAGAAGTTCTAGGGCTAGATAGAGACAAAGTTGGAATAAATAAATTTAGAAATACTTGTAGAGATTTTGCACTAAGTTTCGTTGGAAAGCAATCAGAAGGATTTAAAAGACTAGGAGTATTAGGAGATTGGAAAGACCCTTATATTACTTTAAAACCAGAATTTGAAGCAAGACAAATTGGTGTTTTTGGAGATATGTATAAAAAAGGTTATATCTACAAAGGCTTAAAACCAGTATTTTGGTGTACAGAATGTGAGACAGCATTAGCAGAAGCAGAAATTGAATATAAAGATAGTAAAGCAATATCTATATTTGTAAAATTCCCAGTTGTAGAAGGAAATGGAGTTGTAACAAATGATACATCAATAGTTATTTGGACAACTACACCATGGACTTTGCCAGGTAATATGGGAATTACAGTAGATAGCGAATTTATATATGCTGTAGTAGAAGCTAACAATGAAAAACTAGTTATGGCAAAAGACTTAGTAGATCAAGTAATGAAAAAGGCAAATGTAGAAAACTATAAAATTATAAAAACATTTAAAGGATCACAACTAGAAGGCGTTTTATGCAAGCATCCATTCTTAGATAGAACTTCTAAAGTAGTATTAGGAAGTGATGATACAGTTAAAGTAGACCTAGAAATGGGTACAGGAGCAGTTCATACAGCACCTGGGTATGGTAAAGAAGACTACTTATGTGGATTAAAGAATGGACTAGAAGTTGTAGTTACTGTAGATGCAAAAGGACATCAAACAGAAGGAGCTGGACCATTTGCAGGAATGTATTATGCAAAATCTAATACAGAAATTATAAAATGGTTAGATGAACATGGTTACCTTTTACAACAAGAAGAATTAATGCACTCATATCCACATTGTTGGAGATGTAAAAAACCAATAATCTATAGAGCTACAGACCAATGGTTTGCATCTGTAGATGGATTTAGAAAAGAAACACTAGAGCAAGTTAAAAAAGTAAAATGGATTCCTGCTTGGGGAGAAGATAGACTTGCAGAAATGGTTAGAGATAGAAACGATTGGTGTATTTCTAGACAACGTACTTGGGGTGTGCCAATTCCTATATTCTATTGCAAAGACTGCGGAAAAGAATATGTTACAGACGAAAGTATAAAGAAAGTTCAAGAGATATTTAGAGAAAAAGGTTCAAATGCTTGGTTTGACGAAGCAGAAAAAGATTTAATGCCAGAAGGAGCAACTTGTCTTCATTGTGGTTGTAAAGAATTTAAGAAAGAAACAGACATAATGGATGTATGGTTTGACTCTGGTTCTTCACATCAAGGAGTTTTAGTAGAAAGAGGAATAAACTATCCAGCAGATTTATACTTAGAAGGTCAAGACCAATATAGAGGTTGGTTCCAATCTTCAATGCTTACATCTGTTGCTGTAAATGGAATTGCACCATATAAACAAGTTTTAACACATGGATTTATAGTAGATGACCAAGGCAGAAAAATGTCTAAATCTTTAGGAAATGGAATTGCACCACAAGATATAGTAAAAGAATATGGTGCAGACATATTAAGACTTTGGGTACTTTCTTCAGACTTTAAGTCAGATGTTAGTATTTCAAAAGGAATATTAAAACAAATTTCTGAAGTTTATAGAAAAATAAGAAATACAGCAAGATATATTTTAGGAAATACATGTGACTATGATCCTGAAAACCCAGTAGCATATGAAGATTTACAAGAAATAGATAAATGGGCGTTAACAAGATTAAATAAACTAATAAAAGACTGTACTAAGAACTATGAAAACTATGATTTCCACATGGTATACCATGACATTAACCAATTCTGTGTTACAGATATGAGCACATTCTACTTAGATATTATAAAAGATAGATTATATACATCTTTAAAAGACTCAAAAGAAAGAAGAGCTGCTCAAACAACAATGTATATTATATTAGATGCTTTGGTAAAAATGTTAGCTCCAATGACAGTATACACAGCAGAAGAAATTTGGAAATACATGCCTCATACAAAAAATGAGCAAGTAGAAAGTGTAATGCTTTCATATTGGCCAGAAGTAAATGAAAAATATGACAATAAAGAATTAAGTGAAAAATGGAATAAGATTATAGAATTAAAAGATATTGTAGCAAAAGACTTGGAATTAGAAAGAGCAAATAAAACTATAGGTAATTCTTTAGATGCAAAAGTTACTTTATATGCAAATGACGATGAATACAAATTCTTAATAGACAACAAAGAGTTATTACAAGAAGTATTTATAATTTCTGGACTATCAATAGAGAAAAATGGAAGAAAAGACACAGATAAAATTGGTGTAAAAGTAGAAAAAGCAGATGGAGAAAAATGCGAAAGATGCTGGACATATTCTACAACAGTAGGAGAAGATAAAGATTATCCTACACTATGCCACAGATGTAGCGAAGTTATGCATGAAATTGAAAAATAATAATTACTAGTTTAAAATTTATATGTACCTTTTAACAAAACAAGAAAGGAATTGAAATTTTTATGGCAATAAAAAAAGGAAAGTTAATTAGAAGAATAATCTTGTTAATTATACTATTTATATTTATTGCAGTATTTGTATCAATATATAATAAATACAATTACAATTATTTCATGAAGAGTGTTAGAGAGCCACATTTAACTACATTTGAGAGAGATAAAGAGATAAAGTATAATGATACAAACAGTTATAAATTAACAAATGAAGACTATAATGACGCCATGTTTTTCCAAGAAGTACAGGTTACTCCAAATACACCATATAGAGTAACCTGTATGGTTAAAACAGAAAATGTAGAAAATCTAGATAATATGATAAGTGGAGGAGCACATATTTGTATAGAAGACACAACAGAAAGGTCTAGCTCTTTAACTGGAACAAATGACTGGACAAAAATAGAAATGTTATTTAATTCAAGAAACAGAGAAGTTGTTAACATAGGTTTTAGGTTAGGTGGATTCCAGGAAAAATCTAAAGGAACCGCATGGTTTTCAAATTTTAAAGTAGAAGCTGGAACGCCTGACACTAGTACAAAGTGGAAATTTGTATGTTTCATATTAGAAAATACTGATGCCATAATAAAAAATGGGAATACCACACAAAGAGTGCAAGAAAGTATGGATAGAGAAGATGTATTAAATATAGAAAGTAATATGTCAAGATTTAAAGACAGCATTAGGACAATAAGTGGTGGGAAAATGTCTGCAGAGTATGAAACCATAGAAATTACAACACCTATAACAAGTCTTTCTTATGATGAGGAAAATGGGTATTATTTGTCAGAAGAAGATGCAGCAGGATTAATAGACAGCTATTTAGAGGGAAAAGACTATGACCATATATTTGTAGTAATGAAACTAGGCGATATAAACAAAAACTTAACAGGAGATATACACGACTGGATAGGTCTAGGCGGAATGGATTATTACGGAATTGGATATTCTAATGTAAAAATACCAGAAAAAACAAATTATAGTTTCACTTATAATTCTTCTGTAAACACATTTCCGGAAGAAGTTTTCGTACATGAATTTTTGCACACATTAGAAAGAAACTCAGAAGAAAACGGATACACGGTGCCTGCTTTACATGATTACAGCATGTATGGCTATACAGACGAAAGAATGGTAGGCTTAAAAAGATGGTATACAGATTATATGCAATGCCAAATTATGGCTGTTGATAGAAGCAGAATTGGTTTGCCACAGGAAATATATAGTATAAAACCGGCAACTTCAGCAGACTTTGAATATCCATATGAGCTAGACGTTTTAAAGGAACCGGAAAATATTATCGAAGAAATAAACAGTATAATAAAAAGAATACAAAAACTATTTGCAAATAAAGACGACGTAGAATTAGGATGGAGAGTTTAATGAAAGTATCAGATTTTAATTATAATTTACCAAAAGAATTAATTGCACAAGTTCCAATAAAAAATAGAGATGAGTCTAGACTAATGATATTGGACAGAGAAAATAAAACCATTGAAAATAAAATTTTTAGAGATATTATAGATTATCTAGAACCAGGAGACTGTTTAGTAAGGAATAACACAAAGGTTATTCCTGCTAGACTATATGGAGTAAAAGAAGAAACAGGTGCACATATAGAATTTTTACTTTTAAAAAGAATAGATGGAGACATATGGGAAGTAATGGTAAGACCAGGTAGAAGACTTATGCCTGGTACAAAAGTTATTTTTGGAGAAGGAGTGCTTGAAAAAAGCGAAAATCAAAAAATTCTATTAAAAGCAGAAATACTTGAAAAGCTAGAAAATGGAAATAGAAAAGTAAAATTTGAATATGATGGAATATTTAACGAAATATTAGATCAAATTGGATTAATGCCACTTCCACCATATATACACGAAAAATTAAAGGAAAAAGATAGATATCAAACTGTATATGCAAAATACGAAGGCTCAGCTGCAGCTCCAACAGCAGGATTACACTTTACAAACGAGTTATTAGAAAAAATTAAAGCTAAAGGTGTGGAAATTGCAAATGTAACTTTACATGTTGGAATAGGTACATTTAGACCTGTTAAAGTAGAAAATGTAGAAGAACATGATATGCACTCAGAACATTTTTATATAAAACAAGAAGATGCAGAAAAGATAAATAAAGCAAAAAGAGAGGGGCATAGAGTAATTGCAGTTGGTACAACATCTTGCAGAGTACTAGAATCAATAGCAAGTGAAAATGGAATGGTAGAAGAAACTGAAAGAGATACAAGCATATTTATTTATCCAGGCTATAAGTTTAAATGTATAGATGCTTTAATAACAAACTTTCACTTACCAGAGTCTACTTTAATAATGTTAGTATCTGCATTAGCAGGTAAAGATTTTATAATGGAAGCGTATAACAAAGCAGTAGAAGAAAAATACCGTTTCTTCAGTTTTGGAGACGCAATGTTTATAAAATAATAGAGTATAATATATAAAATAAATACAAAAAGCACTTTGACAATAAATGCCAGAGTGCTTTTTATGTTGTATAGTAAAGTGTATAAAGAGTGCTGTATAAAATGTATATAAACAGTGTATAACAAAATGCAACCGAAATGTAATGCAAAAGTAAAGAAAATGTAATATGAAAATGTAAGATAAAATGGTATAATTTGTACTATAAAACATTGGTAAAAAGAATAGAATATTCCATACTTTATTATTTTTTTAATTGTATAAGAAAAATAGAAAATAAGTACGATGTTTATATAAAAAATGATTAATAAAGGAAAAAGTGGAAATAATAACAAAAGAATGAAAAATTAGGAGGAGAAAGTAATGGGTAGAACAAAAGTAGAAAGCACAAGAAAAGCATTAAAAACAGGCAACAACAAGCGGAATAACATTAATAGCATTGGTTGTAACAATAGTGGTTTTGTTAATACTAGCAGGAATAACAATAAGTTTGGTGTTTAGTGAAAATGGAATAATAGCAAAGGCAAGAGAAGTAGCAGAAAAAACAAACCAAGCAGCAATAAATGAGCAAGCCAAAATGAACGAACTAGGAGAGTATATGAGTAATATGTTAAATGGAATAGGTGGAGGGACAACATCAGAAGAGCCTGTAGAGCCTGAACCAGAGCCATTACCAAGTGATGGAAGTTATAGCGAAGAAAAAGGAGTAAACACACCAAACTTAGGAGAAGGAATGACACCTATAAAATGGAATGGAAACGCATGGGTAGAAACAACAGGAGACGATGAAGAGTGGTATGATTATTCAGCAAAAAAATGGGCAAATGCAAAAACGAGTGATGGAAGTATGTGGGTATGGATACCAAGATATGCATATAGTATAACAAGTGGATATCATAGTAGTACAACAGGAATAATAGAAGTAGAGTTCATGAAGGGAACAAGTAAAGAAAGTGCAAGTGGAAGAACAAACTTTAATAATGCAAGCGGACAAGGAAATTGGAATATCCATCCAGCATTTACGTATGGAGAAGAAGTAAGCGGAATATGGGTAGCCAAGTTTGAAGCAAGCAGTGTGGAAGGAAATAGTAATACAGAAGAAGGAGATAATGTAACAACAAAGACATTACAAGTAAAACCAGGAGTATCAAGTTGGAGATATATAACAATAAGCAATATGTATGATGTATGTAAAAATTATAATAGTGCGTTAAATAGCCATTTAATGAAAAATGATGAGTGGGGAGCAGTAGCATACTTAAGTAAGAGTAAATATGGAAAAGAGACAGAAGAAGTATGGATAAATAATAGTAGTAATTATATAACAGGTTCAGCAGGAAATAGCGCAAGTGCAGAAATAGATGTGGGAACGACAAATGATTATACAAGTACACAAGGGGTAAAAGCAAGTACAACAGGAAATGTGTATGGAGTATATGACATGAGCGGAGGAGCATGGGAAAGAACAGCAGCATATGTAAATAATGGAAATAGTAGTTTAACGACATATGGCTCAAGTTTAGTAAATGGAGAGGCAAAAACAAAGAATGTGTATACAAAAGCAAGTACAGACAATAATACAAATAACTACAATCAAAATGCAGGAATATATGGAGATGCGATATATGAAACGAGCGGAGCCGGTAACACAAGTAACGGTTCGTGGTACGCCGATTACTCTTACTTTTCTAATGCAGGCAATTCTTTCTTCACACGCGGGGGCGGTTACGATGATACTACGTATGCTGGTGCGTTCTGTTTTAATATTACTGATGGTTATTCTGAAAGATATGATTCGTTCCGTCCGGTCTTGGTCGTGCTTTAACGACTACAAGAAATATATCTTGGGCTTGTACAAAATTTTGTATAATATGAAAAAGAATATAAAAAATACCTCCTTATGATAAAATGAAAATATCATAGGGAGGATTTTTGTCGAAAAATATAGAAATACAGATGGCAACACATAAGAAAATGTTAGAAAGCACTAGTTGTAACAATTGTAGTATTACTAATATTAGCAGGAGTAACAATTTCA
>CABVAF010000004.1 GCA_902496295.1 uncultured Clostridium sp. | reverse complement strand
TTCTCCACAAGATTGTTACTATCATTCCTCTTGTTATATTTTTTGTTGGTCTAAACTCTGTATCTGTTGCTCCCATTATTATTCTATTATTATAACAATATTCTACTGCTGTATAAAACCAGTCTCCTTTTTTTACATCTACAAACGGTAATTCTTTTGTTTCTTCTTCATCGTCCCCTGGTTTATTATTGTCATCCTCATCATCTTTGTCGTCAGTGTCGTCATTATCGTCTCCACTTTCTCCACCTTGTTCTCCTCCGCTTCCATCATCAATTCCAGTTACAGTTAGAGGTACCTCTTTTGTTATATTAGTTCCATCTGTCGTTTTTATTACTATTGTTGTATTTCCGTTCTTTTTTGGTTTTATATATCCAGTTTGATCTATAGTAGCAATAGACGTATCTTTTATACTATAATTTAATCTAGTATTTGATGCATTTGTTGGCATTGCATATGCATAAATATAAGTTGAATTTTTGCCACTTATTTCTACTTTTTCCTTTGAAGACACAATAGAAGTACATTTTATATTTACACTTACACTAACACTTGTTGTTACATCACTTCCATCTAATGCCTTTACTATAATTTTTGTACTGCCACTACCTTTTGCCTGCACTACTCCATTTTGACTAACAGTTGCAACATTTGTATTTTCAGAACTATATTCCACATCTTTATTTGAAGCATTTTCTGGCAATACTTTTACAGTTAGATTTTTAGAATCTAAACCAGTAAAACTAATAGAAGTTGGGCTTACACTTATATTTGTAACCTTTACATCTGTATCTACAATTATTTTACATGTATCATATATTGTAGGATCATCATCACTTCTTAATACAATAGTAGCTTCTCCATCATTTACAGCTGTTACTATTCCATTATTATCTACTGTAGCAACATTTGTGTTTGTACTTGTCCATATAACCTCTTTGTTCGTTGCATCGCTTGGAGATAATTTCCATGTTAAACTGTATTTTTCGCCACTTTCTAATTTAACTTCTGTATCTATTATATTTAATTCTTCTACCCTTGTAACTACAGTTACTTTACATGTTGCTTTTATGTTTGGATATTCTTTAGGATATGCAGTTATTGTACATACTCCTGAATCTTTTGGCACTATTCTTACTAGATTATTGCTAGATGTTGTAGATATTGTGGCGACATTTTCATTACTAGAAGTCCATATTATTTCTGACGCTATTCCATCTGGCACAACTGTAGCTTCTAAATACGAACCATTTGAATCTGTTTCCATATTTAATTCTGTATTATCTAAGCTTATTGTTTTTACTTCATTTTCTATAATAATTTTTACCTTTACTTTTTCTATTCTTGGAGCATCTTTTACAGAAATTGTAACCTCTGATTCTCCTACTTTTTTAGGTGTAATAGTTCCATCACTTGCAATTGTTAATACAGAAGAGTTTGTATTTTCGTATTGTAAACTTGCATTATTATTAACAGTTGCATTTATATTAAATTTATCCATTGCATTTACAATTTTTTCTTTGTCTTCAACTGTTATAAGAGTTTTATCCTGTGTTTCATACATTTTTACTCTGTATGTCCTTAAATTTTTTGTTCCATCTGAATTTGTAAAATATACATATCCATCATAATATACAGGTTTTGAGTATCCAGGAAGCGTTCCTCTCTCTATTAAAATTGGATTTTTAACAATATCCCCTTCATTGTCTACTATCATATAGTAAACATCATCTGTCTCAGATATAGAATTTCCCAGTTTAGTTACAGTATAAAAAATTGCTATTCTGTCAATATCTATTTCAACAGTTTTTACATTTTTAACAGTATAGTCACCAGAATAATTTGTTAGCCATTTTACTCCATAATCCACTGTATCTTTTGCTAGAAAATATTTTTCTTCCCCATTAGATGCTTTTTGTGTGCCTGTTGCTTTTCTCTCTCCAGAAGTCATGAAACTGTCTGCACTTAATTTTTCATCTGTGTGTCCTGTAAGATAATCTTTTTTTAATATTTGCATAAAAACATTTCTTGACTCATTCTCCGTACTACCAGCAGGCGATAAAGATAAAGTTTTCTCTGAACTTGCAATTAGTCCTACCCCAGTTTTTAAATCTTCTATACTTCCATAATTAGAAAATGTATAATAATATCCAGATTGTTTCGCTAGACCTTCTCTAAAATGAAACATTTGTCTATTATATTCTGTATATTCTTTCTCACTATTTTGCGTAATTAAACTTACATCATAAGCTCTCTTTTCACTGTCTCCTTGCTGTAAGAAAACAAAGTCGCCACTTGTTAGTGCTATTACATCTGTAGCCCATGCATGTGAAGTATATGGATAACCTTTATAATTTTCTGGCTCAGTCATAGTACTTGAATCTACATATCCACTACTGTTACATTGAACTCCACCTTTTGTTTCTTTTGCATAATTATATGCTATAATTCCTTTAGAATTAATATCCATATTGCATGTTCCATTAGCAAATATTGTTTTAGTTGGTTCTTCTTTCCTTACTTCTTCCTCTTCTTCTCCTTCACCAGTATCGGTTTCTCCAGTATCCGGTACTTCTTCTGGTTTTGGGCTATCTGTTTTTTCATAAGAACTTATATATTTTCCAGTATTATCATATTTAGAAATAGCAAATGTAATCTTACCAGTACTTTCTGAACTTGTATCATTTTGTCCCCACGCAATATAATAATTGCCATCATCGTCAATTATCGTTTCTCCATAAACAGGGTATCTTTTTGATATCTTTAATGTATCTTTTGTTGTCATATTAGAATTTAACCTTTGTATATATACATAGCTACTATCCGTATATATAAAGTTTAGATTATTCTTATTATCTAATATAGTAGTTACAGAATCTTTAGTTGTTCGATCCCATGAAGTTATATTACTTGTATTATCCGCTATGTTTATTGCAGCTGTTGTATCAAAGTATTCTACTTTTCCTATTTGCTCGTATGGCACGTACACATTATAAGAAACTGTTTGGTTATCTAATTTAGCTGTTATAGTTGCATTTCCCGAATTTACTGCTGTAACTTTTCCATTTCTATCAACTATAGCAACTCCTCTATTAGAGCTTGTCCATCTTGCATTATAATTTTCAATTTTTGAATAAACCCAAGTATTATGGTTATATATTGGTCTACTTCCCGTCTCTCCTATTTTTAGATTCATAGTCGTTTGTGTATCTTTCATATTAAATGAAAGATATTCTTTTAACAAGCTAACTCTATAAGTTTTATCAGTAGTATCTGTTGGTTTTTGCTCTGGTTCTTCTGCGCGATATGGGCTAAAAAGTTGAACCCAATAGTTTATTCCATCTATTACAACATGTCCAATTCCTACAGATTGAAAAGTTTTCGTTAATATATTTGCCTTATGTGAAGGCGAACCCATTAAATTTTCCATTGCATCTGTTGGCAAAGACTCTCCTGCTGTAAAGTTTTCACCACTTACTTTATAATTTATACTCGTAAACCCCATTCCATTTGGCCTAGTATGAGATAAATATAAAGCTATTTCTGTTGCCCTTTCCATAGCAGATGAGAATAAACTCTCGTCCATTTTTAATTCATTTAGACCATTTTTCTTTCTTTCTTTATTTATGAGTTCTAGCATTTCATAAGCATAATCATAATTGTGAGTTCCAGTTATATAAATATCTATTATATCTCCTTCTGAATTTGCTAATAACTTTAAACTACTCACTAATAAATTAGTTATAATTAGTGCAATTATAGTAATTGCTAAAACACCATATTTTCGCATAAAATAACTCCTTTATATTTCTTTAGTACATTTTATAACTTTTCTCTTCTTATTACATCACAATTATATATTAATAAAAAATAATTTTCAATTGTTTTGAAAATTATTATAGTATTTAAAATCTCTTTGTAACCTTTAAATATAATCTCCACATAAATTTATAAAAACTAAATCCAAATTTTAATGATAAAATACCAAACTTATCTCTTTTGGGAACTCTGCTATCTTTTAAAATTTCATTGCCATGTTTCTTTATATATGTAGTCATTTCTTTTTCTTCTTTAGGATACTTTTCTTTACATTTAGCAAGTTGCGACAAAGTTGATAAATACGCATACATAAGCCTCCTATTTGCCGCATTCTCTAAATCTGGATATTTATTCTTTATATATTCGCTCATTTCTCTTGTTGATGTTATTAAATCCATCTTTTTCGGCGAAAACTTAGCATTTGATATTGAATCTTTTCTTATTATGTAATTGTATTTACTTTCAGAATTAATTGCAATTTTTTTAGATTTATCTACTAACATATATGTTGTGGCAGAATCTTCAAATAATCTCCCCTTTGGAAACTTTATATCTTCAAATAAGGATATTTTATATAACTTTCCCCATGCAGATAAGTCAATTCCATCATCGTATAAAATTCTTTCTAAAACTTTTTTTGGCTTTAATATACTATTTTCATGTGTTGCTTTTTCTATTATTTTTCCACTATCATATAAAACCCTATGTGCGCCAATTGCAATATCCGCATTTTCCTTTTTTATTGTATTATATAAAAATTCTATATAATCTTTATCAACATAATCATCTGAATCTATAAAAGTTATATATTCTCCATTTGAGGCTTTTATTCCAGCATTTCTCGCATCTGATAGTCCTCCATTTTCTTTATGAACAACTTTAACTCGTTTATCCTTTTTTACATATTCATCACACATTTTAGGACAACTATCCGGCGAGCCATCATCTACCAAGATAATTTCTATATTGCTATATGTTTGATTTAGAACACTATCCATACACTTCTCTAAATAATCTTCTACATTATATATTGGTAAAACTACACTAATTAATTTTTCCATTTCTTCTCCTATATCTTTTACATTTATGGCATAATTACTCTTAAATATGGTATTTTCTTTATAACTTTAGTTAATAAAGCACAAAAAATATACAAAAATACTGGTACTATAAAATATAAAACTTTAGAATATATATCTAATTTAAATCCCCCTATAATCATATTTAATATTGGTTGATGTATTAAATATATTCCAAAACTTAAGTTAGATAAATCTTTTAGTACTTTACTAACTTTCCCATTTGAAGTCTTAATTCTTGAAAATAAGACATATACCATAACATAATAAACAATTCCAAAAAACTCTGTTTTTATAAGAACACTAACTAATTTGCTAGTATGATATAAATTGCAATAGTTTAAAATAATTAAGGCTATTAAACAACTTATTCCTGCTACAATCCCAAAAATTTCCTTCCATTTTTTTCCATTTGCACTTTTTTTGACTTTAGCTTCATTTTTCGTACCATTACTTGTAACAATGTTTTCTCTTTTACTTAATACTGTTTCTTTAAAATAATACCCTAAAACATAATAAAATAGATATTTACTTATTATTGGTAGTTGAAAATAATTTCCTAATCCAGAATTTACTAATATAGGATTAATTGTTAAATATATAAATGACAAAATTAAAAACCATTTTGTAACTTTTCTGTTTTTAGTAATTTCTTTTATTACAGGTGTTAAAAGGTACAATCCTATAATACTATAAAAAAACCAGTATACATTATTAATTTTATTATTCATAAATAACTGTATAAAATTATAAATTGAAAAATTCCATTCATCTGTACTAAGTCCCACTTTTACTACAGAATATATATACCATATAACACTCCATGCAAAAAAAGGAACTGCTACTCTTAATAATCTTTTCTTGTAAAAGTCTTTTGTAGAATATCGCTTATAATAATCCAATAAATTAGCTCCACTCATCATAAAAAAACATGGCACCGCAAATTTAAATATCTGCTGAAGAATATTTGCTATATCCCATCTTATTCCTCCTTTATACGAGAAAAAGGCAGGTGTACAGCAATGCAGTACTATCACTGCAAAGCATGCAACAATATTTAATAAATACATCCATGTTTTTTCTTGTTTCTCCATTTTTTCCTCTATTACTTTCTAATTTTTTTATCTTTTTACAAATTTTCTTATCATATTCATAACAAATTTTACATTTTTTCTATTTATAAATACCGTATATACAACAACTAATAATGCAATTATAGCACACATTACATTATTCCTTAAGTAATATGCAAACATTGTAATAACAAACATTGCTAAAATTGAAATTAAAAATTTATAATCTAATGATATTTTTACATATTTTCTTGAGTCTATAAAACGATATATAGCCATAGACATATATGCCACTACTGTAGAAATAGACGCAGCATATAGTCCTAACCATTTAATAGTTGCTACATTTACTACAATGTTTATTATAGCTGCTAATATTGATGTTTTAGCAATTTCCTTTGTTAACTTTTTAGCAACATATATTGAGCCTAAAAAGCTAACAATAACATTAAATATAGCTCCTATTAATAATACCGGAATTTGATAATATGCTTCTCCAAATTTTTCGTTTATTAAAAGTCCAAAGACAAATGGTAAAAACGCAATAATTCCAAGACATAACGAACCAAAAAATCTTAAATTAAAATCAAACATTTTACTAAAAAATTTATCTTTATCTTCTGCCTCAATATTTAGTGCCGCAGATTCAGTCCATGTTAAATTAACAACACTATATAACGTAGTTATAACAACTGAAAATTTACTTGCTGCTGAAAATATACCATTCTTTTCTACTCCTAGTACTGAACTTATAATTGTTCTATCTGATGCATTAACTACCCACCAAGAAATCATATTTGGAACTAAGTGTATAGAATATTTTAATATTTTCTTTAGAACTACTTTGTCATTTGATTTAGTAGATATGAACTTATACATTTTCTTTTTAGTAAAAATGTATAAACTACAAAGTAAATTTCCTATTAATGTAGCTGTTAGCATACCATAGGCTCCCATTTTAAATACTACTATAAAAATAACATTTAAAATTACTGTAACAGCACCGGATAAAAAACTTCCAATTGCATAGCTAGTATTATCTCCTAGTCCTCTGCTAATTTGCAATAATACAGCCGAGAAAATGTTAGCAATTAAATTTATTGCTAAAAAGTATTTGTAATCATTATGTATCCATTGTCCAACTATAGCAAAACATACCAAATATATAATGGATTGAATTATTAAGAAAAAAACTGTAGAACTAATAATGCTTTTTTGTTCTTTTTCATTATCTCTACAATCAAGCAAAAATCTAAATACACCTTGTTCTATTTGTAATGTAACTATTGGTAAAAACAAACCTACTAAAGTATTTAATAGGTCAACAACACCATACTCCTCTGTTGAAAGCACAGCAGTATAGAGTGGTAATAAGAAAAATGTAATCAATTGTGTACATATTTTTCCTATTGAAACTATGGCTGTATTTTTTATCAATAGCTTTTCTCTGTTCATTTCTACTCCTTCTTTTAATTCTTCTACTACAAATTTTTTTGCAACTTATTTAATTTATATCTTAAAACATTTGTAATATTTACATTATAAATATTAGCTTTTTAACACTTTGTCTAACTCCCTAAATTGCTCTTCCGCTTCTTCCTTTATTTTTTCTATATTTAATTTATATTTCTTATTTTCATCTGTAAATAGCTCTTCTATATTATAATTATCTAAATTTCTAATATCAACCGTTTTTCCATTAAATTTAAAATCTTCTAACATATGTTTTGTTTTGTCACTATAAATTATTGGGATAACAGTTTTATTTAATAACATTCCTAGTATAATAGAATGAAATCTTGTTCCAACTATTATATCAGAATTATTTAATACTTCTATAGCCTCTTTTATATTTCCTCTATAGTAATATGTTTCTATATATTTTTTTATGTTATTATCTATTTTTTCTAAAATTTCTTCTATTGCAAGTTCATCATTTTCGTTTTTACAAAATGACATATAAGTAATTTTATAACCGTCATCAATTAATTTCTTTGTCATATCAATAATAGCATTTTTATATTCCTCTTCATACTTTACATTTACTTTATCCCTGCAAGAAATAATAGAAAAAATAGCTCTTTTTGTATTTTGTACTTTTTCCAAGTTTTTAGTATCTAAAGTAAATATAATATCTGGAGCATATCTAACAGCTTTAATATCTGAAAATAAGTTGTATGAATATTTGTCTCTAAAACAAACATCTTCTGCTTTTTCAAAAAATTTATGTGCATTTTTATAATAAGTCTCTGTATGATAAGGTCCAAAATTGCTACCTAAAATATAATAAGGTTTCTTTCCTAAAAAGAATTTTCTATTTGTATCATTTTTTTGTTCCATATACATACTTCCACCAATAGAAACAATTACATCACATTTATTAGTTAAAAATTTTTTAAGCTCAAATCTTCGTATTAATTTGTTTAAAAATTTATTTTTATACACTACAACATTATCTTCATTTTTTATTGAAGATGACATAACGTAAAACTTATTTCTACTATATCTATTTTTTAAAATATCGAAAAATAAGTCATCTCCTAAATTATTTTCCAAATAAGCATTAACAAAAACTTTCATCTTTAACCTTTCTTTTATACGCAGTATTTTTTTAGTTATTGTTATAAAACTCCCTTAATCCAAAAACCATATTGCACTTCATTATCCTAGCATTTACTCTTTAACTTTTTTAACAAGAACTTGTTTTTTAAATACATTGTCGTTATATGTTTTTTTTCATATAATTTCTTTATTGCTTTTAAATTTTCGTAACTTTCTCCACTTTCTATGCAATAATCTAAATCAGTATACTTTTTTAATGTTTTAGCAATTTTAAAAGGATTATGTATGTTACTTTCTTTTATATAATTTCTCAAATGTAAAAAATTCATATCTATTATATTTATTTTTACCCTATCTATGTTATTCTTCTTGTTTATTTCCATAAATCCATTATAAATTAGCTGTGTTCTTTTTAATCTATTTTCTATTGGTTCTTTATGTGATTTATTTACTCCTGTTTTTTTAATAATATAGTTGTATAAAATGTCTGGAATTACTTTTACACTTTCTATATATTTCATATAGTCTAAGTTAAATAACAAATCTTCTCCTTTATAGAAATTAGTATTAAATAAAATATTATTATTTACAATAATATCTCTCTCGTAAATTTTATTCCATACAAGGCTAAACAACTCTTTTTCATATACTTTTACCATATCCTCTTTATTCAACATTTCTACTTTGTTACTATATCTTTTTATAGTTTCTTCTCCGCTTTCATATTGAACCATTTTATATGAACAAATAGCTAATTGTTTTTCTTTTACATTCTTTAACATTGTCTCTATATAATTACTTTCTATGTAATCATCGCCATCAATAAAAATAATATATTTACCTTTTGCATGTTCTATGCCAGCATTTCTAGATACAGAAGGTCCACCATTTTGTATATAATATAATTTTACATTATTGTTTTTTTCCACATATTTTTTACATATTGTTTCTGAATTATCTGTAGAACCAGCATTAATTAATACAATTTCATCTTCTTTAGTTATTTGTGGTATTATGCTATTTATGCATTTTTCTATATATTTTTCTGCATTATATATAGGAATAACTACACTTACTCTCATAGACTATCTCCATCTTTTACTTTTTTATTTTTCCTTTTAGCCTCTCTATATCTTCATCTGAAAATTTGCTTCTAACTACATCTTTTATATTTTTCTTAAATTTTAAATTTTCCTTAGCAAACTTTTTAAAGCTTTTTCCATCCAAGTTACTATAAATGTAATCTCTATTTTTCTTTCTCTTAGTTGGGTTTACTAAGTTAGGATTATATTTTTGTATAGATGCAATTGCAGTATCTATACATTCTAGCTTATCTTTTACATTGTTCCATACAGCCATTCCTCTTTTTGTATTTACTATAACTGCTGAAACGCCTTTTCCATCGTAAAACTCTGGATGCACATTAGCTAATCCCCAATAATCTGCAAGAGTTATATCTCCTATTCTTTTACTATTTGCATATTTACAATTATAACAACATTCTCTGTATGTATCTCCATTTACAAAAGCTTTATAATATGGATCCACATATGCAAATTTTCTAATAGTCTTACCATTATCTAATCTAATTTTTAAGTTTAATCCCCAACCTCTTTTTTCCTTATTTCTAAAAGAAAGTTCTTCTATTTTTCCTTTATACTTATTTTCTATATATTCTCTATATTTTCTAAATATTTTTTGGCTTGGAACACCATGACATACTATATCAACAGTTAATAAGTTATCATAATTTTTCCCTAAAAAGTTTTTTAGTCCCGCTATTTGACATGCAGTACCAGAATATAAAACTTGCCTTCCTTCTTCTAAATATTCTCTTACTTCTTTATAAGTATTTGCTGTATTACTTTGTACGTACTTAGAACCTCTTAATTTTTCTAAGTCTTTTAAGTTTCTGGCTCCAATATGTATTACATTAAAATCTTTATCAAATGTTGCACCATATACTATTCCATTTTTCTCTATACATTCATTTGCAAGTGCCGAAAACACTCCTCCTGATGAGCTTTCTTTTAAAGTTTCTGCGTTATTTATTTTAGCAGCATATGCAGTTTGGCTTTCTATTTCTTCTTCAACTTCTATATCTTTTTCTATATCATTTAGTTGTGGACATTTTTTTAAACAAAGACCACAATTAATGCATAAATTTTCATCTACAACAGGTATTAAAAAACCCTCTCCGTCCTCTTCCATCTTTATTGCATTTTTAGGACATATTTGCTCACACATCCTGCAACCTGCACATTCTTGTTTTATATTTAACTTATTTATATTATTCTTTACATTTTTAAATATGGCATTTTTAAAATCTTGTAAAGACTCTTCTCTTTCTCTGCTTATTATTTTATTAATCTCATCATATTTAATATTTTTATCTAACCAACTAAAATCATCAAAATCTTTAACAATTCTATTCTCCTGACCAACTAATTTTAATATACTTTCTATTCTAGTTGAAGTTTCACCTGGCAATATATCTACAAAGTTTTTATTAAATATTAAAGAAAATACTGTTCCATGAAAAGAATCTGTTACAATGTATTTTGCATTTTTTATATAGCTAATATATTCCCCAGGAGTTGGTAAATATATAAATTTTCCTGGTTTGAATCCATAATAAAATGATGGATGAACTCTATATATAGGTAATTTTGTGTGTTTTTTTAATTTTTTTAAATAATCTTCCATTTGTTTATTATGATGCAATTGATATACCAATATATATTCTTTTCCATCTAATTTTGTTCTCTCTGATAATTCTGACCATTCTTCGCTATTTAATAATAATGTTGGGTCTAAAACCTGTTTTACATTATCAAAACCTTTTTCTTTTATAATTTCTTCTGCTGTATTTTCTCTTACAAGTATTGTTTCATATTTTTCTAATAATTGTGGTAATTGTTTTTCTAGTTCTACATCTATTTTGCTTTTTCCTAAACTTGCTGCATAAGATATACATCTTTTTCCATTTGGTACAAAACTTAAAAAATATGCTTCGTCATAATTAACTCCACCTATTTTTGCCCAAACTTGATCACTACCTGTACAATACACATCTGCATTAGGTAAATTTTCTTTTAATTCCTCTACAGAATTATATTCTTTTTCTGTCTGCTTTAAATACATTTTTCTATATTTCGCAAATCTTTTATGCATATGCTTAACATTAGGACCTTGAAGAACTATATATCCCAACCTTTTTATTTTAGACTTTATTCCGTTTCCATCTATACCACAATTTGTAGTAATAGTTTTATTTACAGTCTCATCTAATCTAATATAATCTATAACTTCAGAATCACAACCTAATTTTTTTAATACTTTTTGTGTAGCATATGTTTGTAATATTGAGCCATAGTTTGGTATTGCATGTCTTGTTATAAAATCTACTTTCACATTATCACCCTATCTTACTATATATTAAATTTCCTTGCCTTAATTATTTTATCTCTATTTCCTTATTAATTATTGTCTTATATGGTAAAACCTCATTTGTATTAGTTAGTATGTTCGTTCTCGTAAAAGCAAATATAAAACAAAGTACAACTACCACTGTTACAACTTGTTTCATATATTTTTCTAATTTGCTAAACTTAAATTTATTTTTTGTTATTTTCTTTAAATCTGCTACTACTTTTTCATTTGGAATTTTGCTAATATAATATGGTACTGATATAACTTGGAAAATAGAAAAGTATAATGCAATTCTTATAAATAACATATGTACTGAGCCAAGTACCATTACAATTAAGGCTAGTGCTTGTATATTTAAAAATAATATATCTTGCGTTTGAATATTGTCCATTTTTTTGTTTCTGGCATATATATACATCATAATTAAATATATAACTAAGTTTTCTGCTACAAAAAGGTATGAAAACTCTCCCTGTGCAAATTTTCCTGTTAAATATGCCTCAAATTTTGTGTTTTGTACAAAAAAGCCTATTATATTCATTAAATTTTCATTTAATAAAACAACTATTACGCAAGTTGGTAATACCCACTTCCAACTTACTAGCATTTTTCTTGTTAAAAATACAAGAATTAACATTATTATTGCAGAACTATGTATTAATGTTGCTAGAATAACTGTAACAACATATGCTAAATACCATCTCTTGCTTTTTAATAAAAATTGATATCCAAAGAATATTAAGCTCATTGCCATATATTGTCTCATTATATTTAAAGAATCAAAGAAAAATCCTCCAAGTAAAAATATGCACACACTTAATATTTTGTCTTTAGACTTACTAAATGATGTTCCTAAAATAAAACCAACTATTATTGCAGATGTTATCACAAACATTAAATAAGGTTCTTCTGTAAATATTATACAAAATTTCATAATAACTTTAAAAAGTATCTCTAAGTTTGGAACATCTATTCCTTGAAGGGTTCTATTATAATCAAAAACATATCGTCTAGTGTAATCAGTACCTATGTCATATCTAAATGCAGACACTATAAAAAATGGCATTACAGCCATTATACAACATATTATTTTAATCCATTTCTTTTTAGCTTTCTTTTCTAATATTAAAAAAAGTATTGATAAAATTAGCATCAAAACATATACAATCATATTATTTCTCCAACTTGTTATATACTTTTTTCATACTTTTTACCTCTAAATTTTGAGTTAATAAAAAGCATTCCCTTTTTAAACCAATTAACAGGTTCTATGTCTAATACTTTTACTTCTTTATATTTTATATTATTTTTATTAATCCATACATCTAATAAAAGCTCAGATACTCTACCTATGTATCTTGCATGAAATTTATTGTATTTAGAACTATCAATTCTGGTTTCAAGTTCAAATAATATATCAAATAACCAAGTACAATATTTATCTAATAAATCTTTTTTCATTATAAGCATATTAAACATATGGGCAGAACGTCTCTTTTTTAAATTTTCAAACTCAATTTTATATTCTGGACATTTCTCCTCTATAATTTTTTCTGTTTCATCTAGGGGTTCTACATATGTTGTGTGTTTATAATGAGCATATAAGTTTTCTATAAAATAATTCCTCTTCTTTGGTAATACTACATCAACATCTTTCAATAGCTCCTCTAATTGCTGTTCATTTATAGAGCTATTTACTCTATCTTTTATTTCTTTTGATTTGCAACTCTTTCCTTTAAAATGTCTTCTATAATGCACTAATCCTATATAATCTGCATCCAAATTTTTCCATGCCCAATATAATCCTGTTAACTCGCAAAAATTAGGATTTTTAATTGAAATATTACTACCAGTATCGTCTCTTTTATATTCATTTATGTCCTCTTTACCATTCGCCCCCACAAAAACTGGTAAATATAGATTATTATCTGGCATATCATATTCTTTATGTGCTGCGACAATAATTTTTATATTTTTCAACTAAATTGCTCCTTCCTTTTTAAATACAGCTGATATTGTTTTTATTATTATAATAAAATCATTTTTCAATGACTTTTTAATTGCATATTTATAATCTAATTCTAATCTATCTTCAAAGTTTATATTACTTCTTCCTGCTACTTGCCATGGTCCTGTTATACCAGGTCTTTCTTTTATTATGTAGTAATAATAGTCATTCATATCTTTTATTTCTCTTAGTAAATATGGTCTTGGTCCAACTAAACTCATATCACCTTTTAAAACATTAATAAATTGAGGAAACTCATCTAAACTAGTTCTTCTTAAAAACTTCCCTATTTTCGTAATTCTAGGGTCATTATATATTTTTTTATTTTTTATGTATTCTTTTCCTATTTCTGTTTCTTCTTTTATATGTCTATTTAATATTTCTTCTGCATCCACAACCATAGTTCTATATTTATACATTCTAAATAACTTTCCATCTTTTCCAATTCTCTCTTGCACAAAAAAGATTGGACCTTTATTTCTAGTAAATAAATTTAATATCCACACAATAATAGTAATAGGAACTAATAGAATAATTCCAATTATAGAAGCAATTATATCAACAGTCCTTTTAACAAATTTATATGTTTTTTTATCTACAACTGTAACTTCTTTTACTTTACCATAGTCTTCCTTTACTCTTTCGTATGTGTTACCATCCATTCTTATTTTCCTCCACTTTTAAATCATGGTTACTTATTTATAATATAACATTTTATACATAATTTCAACCTTTTTCAGCCATTTTTTTAATCAATTAGAATTGTGGTAAAAGTATATTTATAAAGCAATAATATAAGAGGTATATGTTTATTCTATAATAAAACACATACCTCTACTTTTCTATTATACAATTTACTTTATAAAAATTACATACCCAAATTTATCTTAGTATAATTCGTAAAACAGTTTCATAATTATTATCTGATATTTCTATTATGTAAGTTCCCTTGCCTATACTTTTTGTTATTTTTGTTTCTTCTCTATATATGTCATGTCCTAATTCATTTTCTGTACCATCACTATCAATATTTATAGTTCTATTTATAGTCTGTAAGTTAGTAGTTACTTCTATGTCTAGGTCTTCCTTAATGCATTCTTTTTTTAAATCTTCCATGTTAATAGCTAACTCTTGTAAATCCATAGTTTTATAGAACTTATTGTTAATTTTTATAGGAACGACTATAAAATCTACTGCCTCACCATTTACTTTTATATTTATATTAGATTTATATGGACACTCTTCTTGGTATTTAATAATATTATCAAAACTTGTATATGTAATCATATCTGCATTTTTTTCTGGGTCTTTTACCTTAGTTTCCGTTAAAGTATACCTAGCAAATCTACTTCCAGCCACTTCTACATATATATTTTTCTTGCCATTTGTATATATTGAATCTCCTGCCTCTGCCGAATATGGCACTTCCACATATCCCCCCAGTTCTTCCATATAATCGTCAAAATGGTCTTTTCCATTTTCCCTAATAAAGAAAACCACTTTTTGTGGAAAATTTTGCACAACTGCTAATTTATCATCTGTTAAATATATTTTTGCCATACCACAAAGTGCAGAAATTGGATTTAAAACTCCTAATTTTGTAGTTGAAAGAAATGCTCCAATTAAAAACAGAATTATAAAAATAATTATAACTGTTATTCCGATTTTTTTCTTCATAAATACCACTCCTATTATATTTTCTTTATTTTTAAGGCTTTTAGTATCTTGTCCAATCTTTCACATAAAAATTCATCTTTCATTATTAGTAAGCTTCCTATATAAATTATTCCTCCAACACATATTTGTATCATTGTAGTAACAATTGTAGGTTTCATAAATATTCCCATAACATATACAACTATAAACATTAAAATGCCACTAACAATGTACTTAAAATATGCCTTTGCAAATATATGTATATTAATTTGTTTCTTAACATAATAATATTGAACTATTGCAATTGCAACTTCTGCAATAACAGACGCTATAATTGCTCCTATTGCACCACATATTGGTATTAAAATAAAGTTTAACACAACATTTAGTATTGCACCTATAACAACAGATTTGGTAAAAATATTTTGATTTCTACTTGGTATTAAATACTGTACTCCTGCTACATCTGTGAACCCTTTAGAAATAATTAATAGAGAACCTGCCATTAAAATATATACAGAAAGTGAGAATTCGTCCCCTAAAAACCATGGCACTAAAGTCTTCGCAACTGACATTACTCCTAAAGTTAATGGAATACCTAAGAAAAATACAAAATTAATTGATTTGGACAAATATTCCTCTACTTTTTTGTTATCTTTAGAAGCTAAAACACTTGCTATTCTTGGTGTCATTACAGTTCCAAGAGATGTTATTAATGTATATGATAATTTTAAAATTTTTTGTGATTGTTCATAATTTCCAACTTGTGACATATCGCTTGTTAAATATCCAAGCATAGTTCTATCTAACAATGTATATACATCAATTGCGATTTGTGGAATGAATAATCCTATAGTTGGTCTTAGATGAGAAAATATTTGTAATTTTTCTCCTTTAAGTTTTTCTGTACATCTAGGCAAATACACCCACAAAGACATATTTCCTATTAAAATAGATAACACAAATATTAAAAAGTAAATCCACAAATCATCTTGTGTTTTTACAAAAATAAAAATACATATAACACTTAAAACTTTAACAATTAGATTTCTTGTTACTGTTTTTTTAAATTCTTCTAGTCCTTGGAAAAACCAACTAATATCTAACACATTTGCAAATAATTGGATTATTAATATTTTATAATATAACTGATATTCTCCATGTGATGCATATGTAAAGTAGAATACAACAATTGAAATTGCCATTGTAATACATCTAAAGAAAAATATTTCCCAAAATATTTTAGTTCTTTTTCTTACATCATCTTGAACATAGGCAATTTCTCTTTGTGCATACATAGCAACGCCTAAAGAACCAAACAAAATAAAATATGTTGCAATAGATGTTGTAAAACTGTATATACCTATTCTTTCAGCACCAAGAACCCCTGATATATATGGTGTTGTTATCAGGGGTAATACTATTACTAGTATTTGATATACCAAATTATATATATAATTTTTAGTTACACTTTTTTTCTTTACTGTAGCTATATATCTCACTACCTTCCTACAGAATAATATTCTACTTCATTTTCTTCCATATCTTTTATTAAATAAATATTTCTTCCATCGTATACTAAAGGTGTTTTCATTAATTTTTTATACTCTTCTGGCATTACATCTTTTATTTGTTGCCATTCTGTAAATATAAAGCATACATCTGCATTCTTTAATGCTTCTTGAGGAGTATTTGTATATGTAATTTCTTTTGGATAGATTTTTTTATAATTATCTACACCAATTGGATCATATGCTTTTATATTTGCACCTTCTTCTAATAATATTGGCACATTAGTTAATGATGGAGCTGCTCTTAAATCATCTGTTCCAGGCTTAAAAGTTAAACCTAAAATTGCAACATTTAAACCTCTAAAACTTTTTATTTTTCTTCTTGCTTTTTTTAATAAAACTAATTGTTGTTCTCTATTTACTTCTATAGCAGCTTTTACAGTTTTTAATTCATAGCCACCTTTTTGTGCTAAATATTGAAGAGCTTTAGTATCTTTAGGAAAACAACTTCCTCCATATCCACATCCAGCTTTTAAAAACTTGTCACCAATTCTGCTGTCATAACTCATTCCTTTAGTTACATCTTCTATATTTGCATCAACTTCTTCGCAAAGATTTGCAATATCATTTACATAACTAATTTTTAATGCTAAGAAATCATTTGATGCATACTTTACCATTTCTGCACTTCTTCTATTCATTGTCAATTTTGGTACATCAAAATTTTCATACAATTTTAACATTTTTGCTTCTGTCTGTTTATTTTCAGTTCCTATTACTATTCTTGAGGCATATATTGTATCTCTTACTGCTGTACCTTGGGCTAAAAATTCCGGATTACTTGCAACACTTATTTTTACATCATGCTTTAAGTTTTCTCTTATATATTTTTCTACATCATCATTTGTTCCAATTGGAACAGTTGATTTTACTACAATTACACAATCTTTTTCAACAGTATCAGCAATTTGTTTTGCTACTTCATAAACATAATCTAAGTTTGCAGAACCATCTGCTCTTTCTGGAGTACCTACTCCAATAAATATAAAATCTGCGTCTTTATATGCTTTTTTGTAGTCAGTAGTAAAGTCCAATCTTCCTTCTTTATAATTTCTTTGCATCATAGGCTCTAAATCTTGTTCATATATTGGAGAAATACCTTTTTTCATTTTCTCAACTTTAGATTTGTCCACATCAACACAAATTACATCTTGTCCTTTTTCTGCAAAACAAACTCCTGCAACTAAACCTACATATCCTGTCCCTGCAACTGCTACTTTATACATAAAATCAGCTCCTTTATTTTTATACTTTTTGCTTTTAGTAATTGAAAATATTTTTCATTTTTACTATTTTTAATAGTCTTAATAACTTAATTGTTTTTATTATTATATAAAATTTTAGTTAATATTTTACTTCTTAAATTTCTTATATTATCAACCCAAGGTTTTCTTTCTACATTATTAGCATATAAAGTCTTTATTTTTAATTCTTTATGCTTTTCTATCCATACATTAAACAATCTCTCAGATAAAAAACCATATATTCTTTTATTATAATCTGAATAATTATCTATATCTATTTGCTTCTCTAACTCACCTAAGACTGAAAATACCCATCTAGCATACTCATTAAAAAGCTTTTTTTCCATAATAAACATGTTATAATTATAAAAATACCTTCTTTTAGAAACCGTATCAAACGCTTCTAAATATTCTGGTGTATTTTGCTTTATAATATCTCTTAGTTTTTTATAATCCTCAATATTATGGTCTATCGCATATTGTTCTTCAACAGTTTTTTTGTATGTCCAATATGGTTTTGGAAGTATAATATTATATTTTGATAAGTATTTCATTATATCTTTTCTAGATATTGCTTTCTCTATATTTGTAGTAAAAAAGCTTTTAACTAAATATCTTCTATAATGTACTAATCCTATTATATCTGCATTAGAATGTTTCCACATCCAATATAGTCCGGTTAATTCGCAATAATTTGGGTTTTTACAGGAGATATTATCTCCTGTATTATCTTTTATAAATCCCAAATCTTCTTTTCCTTCTGCCCCAACATGTATGGGAATATAACATTCTCTTTCTAACACTTTTGCTTTTTTATGAATAGCAATATATATTTCTATTTTTTTGTCACTCATTTAAAAACTCCAAAAATATTTTTATTATTTATAAAAACCATTTCTAATCAGTATACCCAGTCTTATTTACAATTTTATCACTAATAACTTGTACTGTTTCAGGTGCCTCATAGTCTGGGTCATCAAATTCTTCTCTATGTAGTTTTTCTACATTGCTTTCCAATGTTACAGGAACTCCATACCATCTGTCTAAAGTAATACCTTTCGTTTCATATGGCCAACCTATACTATTTGTTATATTAAAACTAGCTATAGATGGAACAAGCGATAATATATCATTTGTGTCTAAATTTGTATAAACTTTTGGAAGTATTGAATCTGCAAACTCATTTATTTCTCCTAAGCTCTTTGTTTTTAGCTTAGCTAGCATTGCCTCAATTACATCTCTCATACGTTCCGTTCTTTTATAATCTCCACCAGATGTATATCTTATTCTTGAATATGCAACTGCTTGAACACCGTTTAATGTTTGCTTTCCAGAACTACTAATGTATGTTGCTTCTTTCCCTGCCACTCTTGCTGTTTCTCTTATGTAGTCATTAGCATATTTTACTTCTTCTGATGTAAGAGTCATAGTAATTCCTCCTAGTTGGTCAACCGCTTCTACAACTGAATCGAAATTTACTGTTACGAACTCTTTTATATTTAAATCTAAGTTTGTATTTAAAGTTTGTATAGCAAGTTCTGGTCCACCATAAGCATAAGCATGAGTTATTTTATCTAGCGTATTAGAACCATTTTCCTTTATTTGAACATAAGTATCTCTATATACTGAAATTAACTTCACTTCTTTTGTTTTATTATTTATATTTGCTATAATTATACAGTCACTTCTATTTCCTGGTCCTAAGTCGCTATCTCTACTATCTACACCAAATATAGCTATATTTCTATACCCTTCCAAATTTTCATTTGTAGATATATCTAAATTTCCTTCATCAATATCAACTTGTTGCATTTTTCCTATTTTATCATTTATGAAATAGAATGCTCCTCCTGCAACTAATAAAACAATTATTGCAATAACCAGTAGAACTATTGCAAATATTTTTAATCCTTTATTTTTCTTTTTTGCACCTTTCTTTGACACTTTTTTACCTCTTTCTACATCCTCAACTTCCCCAGTTTTTCCTTTTATTGTTCTATTAGTACCTCTATTAGAGCTTTTTCTATAACTTAAGTTTTGCTCTTCATTATAGTTTCTATTAGAAGTTCTTGACGTTGAATTTCTTTTATTTTCTTCTCCATTTTTCTTATTATTTTGACGTCTGTATGGATTAAAATCGTCATCTGCTGAATGTTTTCCTGCCATTTTATTCCTCCTTTATTTTATCTCATGTTATTTAATTATGTACCTCTAATTATAAGTCATCTATCGTTTTTCATTTTAACATAAACTTATTTTTAATGTCAAATTACCACGACAAAAAAAGTATAACATAATTACATATAATTTGCTATACTTTTTATTAAATACTAAAATTATAATATCTCTTTTTCTTAAAAACTATAATTTATTCTACCATACTCATCTGTTTAACAAGAATATCTCCAAATACGGCATATCCTTCTGTTGGCTCATTTACTAGAACATGTGTTACAGCTCCTACTAACTTTCCATTTTGTATAACAGGTGCTCCACTCATTCCTTGTATTATTCCTCCTGTTTTCTCCAATAATTCTTCGTCTGTAACTTTTATAAGCATACTCTTATTATCACTATTGTTATTAATAAATACTCTCTCTATCTCTATTTCGTACTCTTTCCTCTTACCGTTTTCTAGCTCACACAATATTTTAGCTTTTCCAGTTCTTATTTCATCACGTGATGCAACCTCAATAGGTTCATTTTCTTGAACATTTAATGCACTTTTATTTTCTAATGTACCATATACTCCAAATGCAGTATTTTTGTAAACTTTTCCTAAACTATATCCATTTTCTATTGTTCCTTTAACTTCACCGGGTTTGCCCTTTTCCCCTTTTTCAATTGACAAAATATTTGCAGAAACAAGCTCTCCGCTTGCAATATCAATCAATTTAGATGTATCTATATCTGTTATTCCATGACCTAAAGCAACACATTTATTATTTTCTGGATTATAAAAAGTTAAAGTTCCTACTCCTGCTGCTGCATCTCTTACCCATAACCCTAATTTATAATCTTCTCCTGTTTTTACTGGTTTTATGCTCGTTGTTAAAACTTCCTCTTCTTCTGAAACATATTTTATATCTATAGGTTGTCCTTCGCTATTATTTACAGTAGCAATTAACTCATTAGTATTACTTATTTTATTATTGTCTATTTCAATTATTCTATCTCCTTCTTTAATTCCACAATTTTCATACGGCTTTTCTCCCTCTATTTCAGACATTCCAACAACCAAAACCCCATCTGTATATAGTTTCATTCCTATTGCTTTTCCAATAGGAACTACTGTGACTTTTGGTATTACATTAACTGTAACATCTTTTACAAGTAAGTTTCCAAATAGGCTTACTTTTAAATCTATTTTTCCTACATCACTAACCTTATTTTTATTTATATTACTTGACGCTTCTATTATTTCTCCACTAGCACTTTGCTCTTTTAAATTCACGCCTAAAATAGTGTTAATGTTAAGGGTATCTCCTTGCATCATAATTATTGTTTCTGGCATAAAAGTTATGTTACAAACATAAATAAAAACAACTAATAAAATGGCTATTATAGCAACTTTTAAAGTTAAACTGTAATGACTTTTTTTATTTGTCTTATTTTTATTATATTTAAAATTATTATATCTAAAATTAAAAAAGGTCATCATATATCAATCCTTTCCAAATATATGATAACCATTTTTTGTTTATTTTAAACTATTTTAAATTTAAAATTTTATAATTTACTATTTAGTATTTATAAATTAATTATTCATTTAAATAATCGTTACTTTTATATAAGTAATATCTTTCTCTCGCTAAAGCACTATAATACATGCTTCTTACTGTTCTAAATTTATCATTTTTTGTATTAATGTCTGAAGCATCAAATAAAGTTTCTCCCGTTTCAGATTTAGGGTCTTCTATAACTCCATCTATTATGTCTTCTATGTCATATGTGCTACTTGTATTTACTATACAGTTGTAACATGCTGTACAATAGTCATTTTTACCTGTTTCTGCATTGTATTTTGCCTGTGGGTAGAAATATATATAATTTCCTTCGGAAATTCTTACAGTCTGACGTAAAAAGTCTATATTATAATATGCTTCTCTCATTTGACTTTGAGGTATTATAGTCATACTAGTAGTATCCGAATTTTCTATTAATCTACTACATCCTGGTTGATGGTATTCTATAGTATTACTGCCTTCTTCTTTTGTTGTAATATATATAGAATCCTTTGCAATATATTCTTCGTTTTTATCATTTGTTAAAATAACATAATCATTATAGTATTTACTTCCTATAGGTAATCCTTGTAAGAAAGAAAGTACACAAATATGATTTTGTATTTTATCCCAATCACTTTCTGTTAATACAGGAAGTGCAAACTCATAGTTAACTCCAGAATATTCATTATATGCACCTATAGCAGCTGTAAGTGTTGTTTGAATTGTATGTTTTATTATTACTCTTCTATTTTCATCAAATATTGAGTTGGAAGAAAATGGATTATTCGTATCTCTAGTTGTGTCAAATATTTTTTCTGTTCCTGTTGAACCTTGTAATTCCTCAAAATCTATTTTGTCTCCATTTTCATCTACTGCATACGCCTGTGTTACCCAGCCCAATGTATTATTTACCCATTCACTAAACTCTTTTGCCTCATTAAAATACATATGAGCACCATATTGTCCATAATTTGCAATATAGTTATCTATATCTCTTTCTGTTTGAGTATTTGGAGAAATGTATGTTTTTTCATAATCCTCATATCTAAAATATTTTCCTTGTGAAGGATTAGAATTATCTATATATATTTTTTGATTTTGATAGTTTATATATTCATATGTTCCATGCTCATATTCGTCATTACTATCTTTAGTAACAAATAATAACTCTTCTGTTAAATGAGTATCAACAATATCTACACCATCATACGTAGATTTTGTACTATCCCATGCATTTGGATTAATTAAATAACCAGACCTAGTTTCATACTTACTATTTGCACCTGTGCCACTTCTATAATAAACTGTAATAAAATTGTCTAGTGTATAATTTACTATAACCTCTTCAGTACCTTTAACATATCTACAACTATAGTAAACATATGGTTTAAGTCCCCATTGATATTCAGCATCATTGTAATCCTCAACCTGACCTTGTTCTGGCATAACATTTTTATATTTTCCATATAAATAATATCCGTCATATAAAGTATAAACTAATGCTGGCACAAAAGGTTGAAGCGTTTCTTTAGAATAACCTGTAGCATTCATTGTATCTGCTAAAGATGTAAAAAAAGTATTAGCAGATGCTTCTATGTCTCTTATTTTAGAGTTACTAATACTAGAATATTTATTGTTTACTGTATTTATTTGAAAAGCAGTTACAGCATCATAAGTAGCATCATATAATTTACTTTTATATGATGTTTGTAAACTTATTGTATCTACTTGTGTTTGTATATATGTTGAAAGTGCCAAAGAAATCGGCACCATTATTACAACAAATATGACAGCTAAATATTGTATCTTCATTAATTTCCACTTCCGTTTACAGAAACTACACCACCGTGTTTAGCAGCTACTTGGGCATTTTCATTTCCAGCAATTTTGTAGAAAAATCCACGTAATTGTTGAGCAATTGTAGTATTTGTATTTTTTACAGTAGTTGAAAACATGTCTCCTTCTTTTAGTCTAATATAGCCTTTGTCCTCTAGTTCTTCCATTATTTGGCTTGTATATTCATTATAATATATATTCTCGCCAATTTTTGTAACTTCTGCTTGCGTTGTTTTTTGTCCGGGATTTTCGTCCAAATGTTTAATCTCTAGTTCTACATCAAATGTATTTCCTGTTGCAGTTATTGTTTGTAAAAATTGCTCATAGTCTGAAAGATTTAACTTTCCTGTCGTTCTTACACTATCTACAAACTCTGTAGTAGCTGTTTGTACAGACAATTGTGCCATATCATCAGTTCTTTCTGATAATGCCATTAATGGAAACACAAACATTAAAATAGCTGCTAAAAATATAGCTATAACAGTTATTAATGTATCACCCATTTTTATTCCTCCCTTCTATTTTTAAGTTCCATCATCTTCACTTTGATTTACTACTTGATATACAATTACTCTTTTCTTTTTATTTTTTATTGTGTCATCATATGCTCCATGTGTATCTGTCTCTGGATCATCACTATTTGCATTTAAATCGTAGTTGTATTCTCCCATTAGTTCTCTAAACTTTTTATCTCCATGTTCATTTATAAAACCTTTGTACTTATATACTCTTCCGTCATTACTTGGAAATGCAAACTCTCCACCATTTAAGAAAGCATCTAAATTTTTCTTTGCATCTGTATTAGCATTACCTGTCCATGGTTCATGTCTGCTTGTTTCTTCATCCAAATCGAAAGAACAAATTTTTAAATCGTTAGACTTTACTCCAACGTGTGTATCTAATACTCCATCATAATATTTTGACACAATAGGTGCAATTGTATTTTTAGATGGATCTGAACCACTCCATAAAGTTGGTTCTGTCATAGTTTTATATATTTCCATTGGAGTTCCATCTTCCTCTAGAAAAATTACAGTATAATTTTCTTTATAATATCTATACAAAGTTGGAATAACTGTTTCTATTCCAACTATTCTTGTGTCACCTGTAGATATCCATTGACCAGTTTCATCGTCATATATTCCTGCTTTAACATACTCGTAATATTCAGTTGAATCTTGTCCTTGTAAAATAACATCGGAAGCTGTTCTCGCTTGAGTAAAAACAGCTATTCCGACTGTTAATGCTAATACAAAAACTATTACGGCAAAAGCCATTTTTAAGGCATCTACTGCGTTTTCCATATTTTAAATCCTTTTAATAATTTAGTTTTAATTATTGCCTGCTTTTTCAACTATACCAATTGCTGTTATAAGTCCACTATTTGGATCATATGCAAATGTTACTTTATATGTTTTTGCAGAAAGTATTGTTGGGTTTTCATATTTTGTTATAGCTTCTGATGGTGCATCAACACTTCCTCCATCATCACCATAGTCTTCATTTGTAAGTTGTATCTGTTGGCTTGGGTCATCTGTACTTGCTCTATTGTGTGATTTTACACTATTAATTAAAGTTTTAACTTGAGAACCTTGTCTAGTTCCTGCATATTGTAAAAATTCACTGTTGTATGAATCTACTTGTTGTGAACTTAAATTTGCACTTCCTAAAGTATCTGCTGCTTGGTTGTAAATAAACATACCCAAACCTATAATTAAAATTGCTAATAAAATTGCTCCTGCGATAATTAATGCTTTTGATGCATTCTCCATAAAAAATTCCTCCTTTAAATTTTACTTTAGTTTTTTTATTTATATAAATTTTAGATTATATACCATAGCCATAATTCTATAATCTAATATTAATATCAATTTAATAAATTTGTTGTTCAAATGTTAAGCTTTTCACATTTCCAGTCTTCTCATGATAGTCTATGTTTGAGCAATAAAAATTGCTTGTCCCATATAATTTAATAAAACTTTCTGTTCCTTTATTATAAATTTGTTCCATTGTATATGGTGTCTCTATTTGCTTACCATCTTCATCTAAAAAGTATATGTATATTTTTACTGAATTGTCTTCATTTTCTATATAAATATTTGAATCATCTTTTTTTATGTTATTTTTTTCATTGTTGTCTACTGTTTTGTTTATTATAGAAACTAAAGTTGTACCAACAATAGTTTTATCTTTATATGTAATATATTCTTTATTATTTATTTGTGCATCTATTTGCATATTTCTATAATTTATAGTAAAGTAAACTGCAAATGCACATATAATTAATAATACTGAAATTAAAATAATAAGATTTTTTTTCATAATTCCTCTATATTTCTATTATAACATTATAACATATTTATTGCAAACCATTTTTACTGTAATTTGCTGTATATTTTTGTCAATTTATTCAATTTTTTGTAGATATTTATTTACATCTACTACATCAATATTTATCTCTCTAACTCTTTGTAAATCATCTGTTACATTCATGTATTCTATTGAAGTTATGTAATAATATTTTATATTAGATGTACTTCCATCTACAAATGTATTATTTTTAATTAAATCAGTAAATTGATTTCCTGTCCAATTCTCTATATTTTTTCCTTTTCTAGGTTCACTAAGCAAATTTACTGTTATGTACATGTCATTTTCATTTGTACTAATATAATTTGAATCATCTTCATAAACACCATATTTCGAATTACTATCTCTTGCAAGTTTTGCTATAGTAACAACATCTTGTACTGTACACAATATTGGTCCATTATAGTATTTATCTGAATTAGTATCATAAGGATTCTCTCTTTGCTCTGTTCCATAAAACTTAGTAAATTGACTATTAAATGCCTCCATTCTTGTGGCTTCCATTTGCGTATAAACATCATTACTATAACTTCCAAATGTAGAAAATAGGTAAACAGCAAATGAAATTATCATTACACCAAGCAAAACACCAGCTGCCATTATTAATGCTTTTGATGCATTTTCCATGTTTTCCTACCTCCATGTTACAATTTATTTTTGTTCATACACAAGCTCTGTTACCCTTCCACTTATATTGTCATATGTTACCTGCGGTTCTTTAAACCTTACTGTATTTTTCACATCTTTTTGTTCTGCAACTAAAATATTATATGCTTCTGCTTCTTGCTGTATTTTCGTCAATAACTCGTCATTTCCGTTAGTAAGAACCATTAATTCTTGATATCTCATACTAGCAAGTTGCTGTACATTATAATTGTTTACTCCTGCAATTTTTTCTTTTCCTTTTTTATCTACTGCATCATCTATAGCTTTTTTAGCTTTAGTTAATTCTTCTGCAGAATTAAACCATCCATCTTTATGTCCTTTAAAGAATACTGTGGTATTCCAATCTACTGTACTTACATTGTAATGAACCCTTAATGAAATTTGGTCATATCCTTCATTTCCATATTTATTCTCATTTTGGCCTGCACGTCTTTCATTAAAGTCATCTATCAAATTTGCCAATGATAATATATCGCTTCCTCTTTTGTTTGCTTCTATATATGTATCTAAATTTGAATAAAAACTTTGAAGTTTATCTTCCATTTGTGCATTTTCTTGTGTTTGCCTTAAATCCGAAAGTTGGTTAAACATGAATACTGCAGCAGCTATAACCAACAATGAAATTAATACGCTACCAGCTATTATTAGCGCTCTTGATGCATTCTCCATGCTTAACCTCCTTATAGTGTAGTTGATGTCATACTGTCGAATGAACTTGTCATACTTGTTAATCCTATAAATACTAATGGGATAATTAGATATCCAACAAATAGTATAACCATAGGAGCAAATCCTATTGCCTTTCCTATCATACCTTTTCTACTAATTAATCTATCATTAGATTCTTTTCTTTTAGCTTGATAATAGTCTCTTTCTGTATCTAACTCATCAAAGGCATCAGAAATTGGTATTTTTTCAACTGCTGCTTGTAAGCTCTCAACTAATATTATTAACTGTGGGAAAGATATATCGTCTTTTAATTCCTCTAACGCTTCCCAAGGACCACTCTCGTAGTTATTAACACACTTACTAATTGGTTCTTTAAATATGTTAGCATATCTCTCTAACCATTCCAAAATCATTTCAACATTAACTCTTTCTATTCTCATTAGCATTAAAATAATTGTTTGGAATTGCATTACTTCATCTTCCATTTCTAGTTGTCTCATCTTAGCTTGGAATTTTAGCATCCAAATTGGTCCCATGTATGCTATAACTGCTAAAACCATAGCAATTAACACTTCAAACCATTTTAAGTTTTCACTATTAACTTGTTGTAACTTTCCATAAACCCTTTTTGCAGCTGTTTCTATTTCTGCATCTGTACTTGTTTCATAATCGTCATTTACTCTACCCTTACGCATATCTTCACGAATTTTTGCCTCAGTTATAGTTGTATCTCCTCTGTATTTGTATAAGTAATCATTGTCGGACTCTGTAAGCTCCATCGCGTTTGCTGTATCTTTCTCACTCATTTGCCCTATAATATTATAATCTACAGTAGGGTCTGTATAAACATTTTTAATTGTAATTTGGTGTAACTGTATAATAAGTATTAAGGATGCTACAAATGTTACTACACAAAGAACTATTCTATTAATATAAATCCACTGTATTTTATCCTTAGTAGCTGAATCCTTCATGTCTTTTCTAATTTTTCTATATTCTTTTGTTCCATCTTTAGGAATAAATAAATCTATAAATTTTTTAATTGGTTTTATCTTATATAATTTTTCTTGCCATGGATTTTCTGTATTTTTTGTATTTTGTGCTGTTGAACCATTATCCTTTAATTTTCTTGTTAATATGTAACATACAAATGTAATTACTAAAACTAATATTTGTACTAGCATTCCATTTTTACCAGCATAGAAGCTTTGTGTAAAGCTAAATTGTGACATTGACCAGTTTTTAATAGGTTCTAACGCCAACATAGGTACTATAGAAATTAGTGACAAGCTCTGGAATGTATAATCTAATTTATCTCTTTTTAATATTTCAAGTTGCATCTCTTGAGTAATATTGTTTAAATTCTTTAAATATAATGATGCACCTTCAACTTTTCTGTCTCCAAATTCTTTTGTAAGGTAAGAAACACCTGCGAATTCTTTTAAGTAACTATTTGGCGCAACATCATAATATCTTTCAAGTTCTGATTCTGGATCATTTGATATTAAAACCTCATATATTTTTTCTGCTTGTCTAGAAACTTCTGGATGCTCATCATCTTGAGCTACTTGGTAAATTGCTTCTTCAACCATGTTTGTTTCATGGTATGCATGCCTTATTTCTGAGAAAAATTCTATTTGCTGTCTTAAAAGCTTATTATCTATTTTATCAACACTACCATCTATAAAACTATCTATCATAAACAATTCAAATATAAGTAATATACACATAAGCAATGTATTTGAATGTGTAATTGCTACAATAACTATTGTTAATGGTATTAAAATAAGGAAGGTTCTTGATAAAATTTGGGCAGCTTGTCTTCTTGTTAAGTATTCATCATCAATATTTATAATTTCAAGCTTTCTTCTTACTTTTAACAAATACCTTTTTATAAATGGTATCTTTCTATAAAACACATACAACTTTTGGTACACAATTTCTGATGAAAACTTTTTAGCTTGAGTACCTTGTCTTAATTTTTGTATTTCTCTTGTTTCAGAACTGTTTAACTTTTTACTAATCAAAATATATGCAAGCACTATAACTGCAAAAAGTATACCTATTCCTATCATCATGTACATTAACATTTGATTAGACATATTGTGATGCTCACCTCCCTTTTAATTAGTTTTCTTCAGCCAATTGTGTTTTTGGTTTTCTTCCTCTTTTTTTTGTTTCTACTTCTTCACTGTTATTTTCCGTTTCTATATCATAATCGTCTAATTTTGGTGGTTTTATTCCCCAATTTCTCTCTAAGAATTTATCAAACTCTCCAACATCTGCATCGTCCATGTTAATTCTCATTTCTCTTATATTTTTATCTGAAATTGGATTTGTTAAAACATATTTTCCATCATGGTATTCCATTATATTTCTATATTGGTATAACTCTCTGTTTGTTGTTTTGCTATAGAATATCGTAGAGTTATCCATAAATTTGTCAAATTTTCCTTCTAATGTATTTTCTTTTCTATGATCATATGTATACTCGTTTTTCTCTTCTACTGGTATACACTCTGTTACTCTTTCTATGTATCTTCTACCTCTAAAGTCCTTAACTAAGTGAATATCAAAGTTTAAAACTTGTACAACTTGCTCTTCTGCTGTTTTTTCGTTTTTGAAAACACCTGCTCTTAGCATTGAGTTACGAAGCGCTGTAACTAAGTCTGGGAATGTCTTAGCATGGTGAGTAAATAATGTAAACTTAGATGCAACCTGTGCAGATTGTATCATCCAAGATGCTACGGGGTCTGTTGCAACCTCACCGATGATATTAACAGAACCATCTGTCTTCTTTTGAACGTCCAAACATTCTTGTCCTGAAACTGTTTCTGTTTCACGCATTGATAAGATATTTCTTGTTGGATAAATTTTTCTTAAGTGAAGCTCGAAAGCAGTTTCTGTAATACGAAGGTTCATTGTTTCGTATATATTTTCTATCATAGCCATAAGCATTGTTGTCTTTCCGGCATCCTTGCTCTCCTGTTAGAGAAACAATTCTTGCACCTTTTACTAAAAACTTTAGTAAATCTATTGCTTCTTCTTTTCCTGGGAAAAGTACTATTTGTTCTAGTGTAGCACGTTTTACGTCGAACTTTCTTACGAAGAATGCCCATGTTTCAGACATGCTTGGTCTAACAACAACGACACGAGAACCGTCTTTCATTTCATTAATTTTATAACCATTTGTATCAGATAATTGACCTGGGTTATTATATTTGTAAATATTTTGACATACTCTTTTTAATTCTGCTTCTGTTCCAAATGATAAAAATGCTAAACGTATTGATTTACCATGGAACATTATCCAAATACTATCACAAGCACGTGGAACTTTATTTTCTACTATTTGGCTTAAGTAGTCTCCATCAGTTTGTGCAACTTGGCTCATAAATGATTCTGGCAATCCAGATACACCACCTGAAATACCATCTATGTTCATATCTCTTATTTCATCTATACTGCTGTAACCTTTGTAATGTTGATATATTCTTTGTACTACTACATTTAATTTATCTGTAAATGTTAAAACAAAATTTTCTTTTTCATATATGTCATCTATCTCTTCTGGAGTAATTACATATGAAGGTTTAGTTTCTCCTGCAACATATTTTAAGTCGTCTAATTTATACTTCTCTATAATTTTTGCCATAGCTTCATAACCGAATTCGTTTTTGTACATATATAAGATTATTTCAAATTTGTCTTGAGAAGTTAATAAAGATGGTACATCAAAAGGAATGGCTTTTGAAACATTAGTTTCATCTACGCCATACTCTTTATATAGTAAGTCGAAAATTAACTCTTTAACATATTTCTTATCGTTAACATCGCCATATGTACAACCCTTTAAAGCTTTCTTTAATTCGTATTTCTTATTTTTTCTTCTTTTTAATTCTTCTTCTGAAAGACCAATATCATACAAGTTTACCTTTGTAATTTCATCAAGTCTTTTCTTAATAAAAGCTGTCATTTTCTCTAATGTATAAGTTTTATCATCTACTTGTACTTCTTCTTCTACTTGTTCATTTTTTCTTTTATTGATAAATCTTATAATTAGAAAAGCTGCAACTAAAAGAATTATTATAATTAAAAGTATGTTAACCATCTTTTAAGTCTCCTTCCTAAAAGGCTATCCTCTCATTTGTACTTCATGTAGTTTGTCTATTATTGCTACAACAGTTTGCTCTACTGTTTTCATAAATACTGCATTTCTGTCTAGGTCATCAGTTAGTTTTCTATATTTTAATAAAAATTCTATTAACTTATTTTCTGAACAAGCTTCAAAAAATAATGTATTATATGGTACACAAGATATTAAATTTCTTTCCCTTAAATATCTAGTAACATTTTTAGCATTATATTTAGAATCTAAGTCACATCTTCCTAGTAAAAGCATTATATTTCTTCTCTTAAAGAAGTCGTTACTTGATCTTAAGTCCAAGAAGTCATTTATACTATTAAAATTCTGCAATAGGTTATATACAACTATATCTGAAATTTGTAGAATTTCTTCTTTTACATTTATAGGTAAGTCCTTATACACATCTACAAAAATATAATCATAATACCTATTTGCAGCATTTAAAACATCTATATATTTAGGAGCAACTTCTGCATAATCCTTATATTCTGTTGTAAGTGGTGCTTGAAGAAAGTCTAATCTTTCTCTTAATATTGTTTTAGAATAGTTTCTTACTATTTCTGGAGTAGTTTTGTTACTTGAAATAACTTTAACTAACCCCTCAATACCAGATTCTATAGCAGCATTTGTTCCTTTATTGTTTGGACTTATAGCAGGTGCTTGTTTTTGCAATGACCAAAAGCATTCTTCTAATGTTTTATATTGAAAAGCTGTATCTACTATTAAAATCTTATAATTATGCTCTATAGACATATTTGTTGCTATAGCTGCCATTGATAAAGTTTGTCCTGTTTCTTTTTTACCTCTACGATAAAATGTTACAATAGCCATTTTAAAATCCTCTCTCTAATTGTTTATATACTTTCTTTACTTCAGAATACTCTCTGTCTCCCACAATTTGTGCTAACATATATAATAAATTGTCTCTATATTGAGTACTCAATTTTTTATATTTTATTCTAGAAACTCTTTGATTTTCTATGCATACGCTTTGGTCTCCGACTTCTAGTGGAAAGTAAACTATATCATCAGACCATTCTATTTTATATCCCATAGATAAGAAATTTAAATAGTCATCTTCTTCTTGAAGTGCTTCTCTTGTAAATAATACCTTAGTTAATTTTAATTTTTCTCTTAAATTACCTAAAACTTCAAGTCCTCTTTTTAATGAGTATAAGTCAAATGAAGTAACAAAGTAATTTACATCTCCTGGATCTATTTGAAAATTTTCTAACTTTTGTGCATCATCAATATCTAGAAATGCATAATCATATCCCATATCTGCATGTGATGGCATTCCTAGATATTCTTTTATGCCATAATAGTCTTCGAATCCAACAGCAACATCTATATTTTCAAAGTTTGTAACATATGATTTAACAGGGCTTATTTCTGGAACAACATATTTAGCTTTTTGAGTTATTGTAGAATCTATAAAAAGTATTTTTTTACCAGAAGCTGATAATATTCTAGCTAAATATAGAATTAAGTCTGTTTTATCATAGGCTCCTATAAACCCTATTTTTCTCATAATATCCTCCTTTTAAATTAGCCTGCTAATGACTCTAAGTATAATTGTCTTTCTTCTTGGATTAATGTAATTTCTTCTTCTGTTTTGTCATTTACATTATCTGCTGCATCTTCTGCATTTTGATTTAATACATCATTAATATTATTTCTGTTTGTTCCGTTTGTATATCTTGCATCTAGTTCTCTCTTAGCAACTTCTGTAACATTTGGGTTTTGGTCTATTAAAGTTTTAACTTTTTGAGATGGCAAATATGTTGGTGTTGCCTTTTCTTGTAGTCCTGGCTCTACATATCTTGTTGCATATAATAAAGAACCTGGCATCATGTAAGACTCTACTATTGCATTGCTTATTGTTACAATTTCATCTTCTGTAACTTGAATTGAAATAGTATTTGGTGAATCTGTTTCTCCTATAACTGGTATTTCAACTTCTTTGTGTGAAGCTACTATGTAATCTGTTCCATCTGGCATTCTTAGTCTTACATCTATATAATCTCCACTTTCAATTTGAGATGTTAATAATATTACACTATATTCTTGTTTTCTTAAGTCGTCTGTAACTTTTTCTGTTGATTTAGCAATTAATGTATTTGTTAAAACTGTATTTGGAGCCATAGTTACTTTTGCTACAATTGGAACTTGAGATAATGAATATTCTACTTTTTCTTCATTTTGTACTTCTTGATGTTCTGCATAATAATTACCATTTATCTCTGTAACTGGGATATCTCCAGCAGCTGTAGTTACAACATATCCACTATTTGTTTGCTTTACTTGTGATGCGCTATATGAAGTTTCTGGAGTAGCATATCTATAATATTTTTCTCCTTCATTTACAATTACATATACATTGTTTACACTTTGGCCCGCAGCATTTGTTTGAGCTATTTCTACATAAAGCTCTCCAAATGCGTTTGTTCTAATAGGATTTCCATTAGCATCTTCTAATGAATAATTTTCTATTAATTCTATATCATTAAATGCATTTTCAGGAACTGTATTTCTATCTACTTCTATAATATCCAACATATCCTCTGTGATAGTTTGTCCTGAATTTACCCTTGTATTTAACGCATAAACTTCTACTCTATTAGCCTCAAAAGTTTGTATGGTTTTCTTTGAATCTAATAATTGCATTACTAAGAAAACTATAACAATACCTGTTAGTAATAGTGTAATTAAAATTCCTAAAATAAATGAAGTATTTGCTCTTCTTTGCATTGGATTCTTTGCCATTTTATATTCCTCCTTAAATTTGACAATATACAACTTTATAAATTAATTTTACAACAAAAAATTCATAAAAACAACACAATTTTTGTCTCTGTAACAGAAAAATAATATGCATGTAATATTATTGTAATATTTAATTTTAATTCTACGTTAAACTTTTTTTAGCCTTATTTTTGTGGTATAATACACATGAAAGCTCTAGCTAAAAATGTAAATATCTACATATTATAGCTAATTTAAAAAGCACTCTAGTCGAAGGGATGAATAATTTATGGAAAATGCAAATAGAATTAAAGAATTAAATTCTTTAGAATATAATAAAATTACTAATTTAATAAAAAATTATTGTAAAACTTATGTAGGTAGGGAAAAACTTTTAGATATGTTTCCCTCTTTCAATTTTGAATCTGTAGAAAGATTACTTAATTTAACTACTGAAGCTATAAATATGAAAATAGCCTTTGGTAATATACCTCTTTCCGAAATTGCAGATATAAAGCCTTATTTCAAAATTATAAAAAGTGAAATAAATTTATCTTGTAAGGCTCTATTAGACATTTCCAAGGTTTTAACATTATCTTCCGAATTAAAAAAATACTTTAATTCTAACATTTCGAATAATAGTAACTCTTTTCCTTTACTTGAAGATATGTTTTCTTCCTTATATGTTAATGACCATGTTGCACTAAACATAAATAATAAAATTATAGATGAAAACACTATTGCAGATGACGCTTCCCCTGCTTTATCTAGTCTAAGAAAGAAAAGAAAAATTTTAGAACAAAGATTAAAAGATAAATTGCAAGACTTAATTCATTCAAAATCTAAATTTATGATGGATTCTATTGTTACTATTAGAGATGGTAGATATGTTGTTCCTGTTAAAGAAGAATATAGAAATGAAATTAAAGGCTTAGTACATGATATTTCCTCAAGTGGCTCTACTTTATATATAGAACCTATTTCTACTTTTGAAATGAATAATGAAATACAAAATATAAAAATTGATGAAGAAAAAGAAATACACAAAATCTTAAATGAATTAACATTATCTATTGCCCCACTAATAGATACTTTGTTAAATAATATAGATACAATTGGTAATTTAGATTTAATATTTGCTAAAGCAAATTATTCTTCAGAAACTGGTGGAAACGAGCCTCTACTTAATAAAGAAAAACATATAAAATTTGTTAAAGTTAGACACCCTTTAATAGATAAAAAAGTAGTTGTACCTATCGATGTTGAAATTGGAAATGACTTTTCTTGCTTAGTAATTACTGGTCCAAACACAGGTGGAAAAACTGCAACCTTAAAAACAGTTGGATTAAACTTACTTCTTGCATATTCTGGAATATACCCTTTATGCAATTCTGGAACAAGCATATGTGTATTTGATAATATTTTTATAGATATTGGAGACGAGCAAAGTATCCAGGCATCTTTAAGTACATTTTCTTCTCATATGGTAAATATTATAAACATTACAAATTCCGCTAGTAACAATAGTCTAGTTTTATTAGATGAATTAGGTTCAGGAACAGACCCTGTAGAAGGCGCAAGTTTAGCTATAAGCACCCTGAATTATTTATATAACCAGGGTTGTATAATTTTAGCAACTACACATTATCCAGAACTAAAAAACTATGCATTAGTAACAAAAGGTTTTAAAAATGCTAGTTGCGACTTTGATGTAACAAATTTAAAACCAACATATAAGCTATTAGTAGGAATTCCTGGTAAAAGCAACGCTTTTGCAATTAGCAGAAAATTAGGTTTAAAAGAAGAAATATTAAACTCTGCGGAAAACAGCATAGACAAAGATACTGTTCATATTGAGGACTTACTAAAAAGTATATATGAAAACAAACTGCAAATAGAAAATGAAAAATCAAATATAGATAAAAACTTAATTCAAGTACAAAACTTGCGAAAGTCTCTTGAAGAGGAAAAAAACAAAATAGATTATGGCCATTCTAAGTTACTTGAAGATGCTAAATTGCAAGCAAGAAACATTATACTTTCCGCTAAAGAAGAGGCTAACGAAATTATTAAAGAGTTAAACCAAATGTTAGAAAATAATAATAACGACTTAAAAGAGGCTAATTCTTTAAGAAACAAACTAAATGTAAATTTAGAAAACTATTCAGCAAATAGTGGCATTGCAAATAATAATCCTCTAAATAGTGCAAAAAGTAAAGCTCTTCTAAAAGAAAATATAAAAGTTGGTATGAATGTATTTGTTGTTCCGCTTCAGAAAGAAGGTATAGTCCAAAGTTTGCCAAATCGTTCTAAAGAAGTTTTAGTTCAAATTGGAAACGCAAAAATGAATATAAAACTAAATAATCTAGAAAAAGTTGAAAAAAATAATTTATCTAATAGTAAATCGAAGCATAATCTTCCGAACTCTAAAGTAGGTTTTCAAAAGTCAGGAGATTTTAAAAGTAAAAACATATCTAGTGAAATAAATGTTATTGGTTTAAATGTTGAGGAAGCAACTCAAATAATAGATAAATATTTAGACAGTTGCGTTTTATCTAACATACCTTCTGTACGCATTGTACATGGTAAAGGTACTGGTAAACTAATGCATGGTGTACATGCATTCTTAAAAAACAACCATTACGTAAAAAGCTATAGATTAGGCTCATATGGTGAAGGTGACTTAGGTGTTACTATAGTAGAACTTAAATTATAAAAACTATTGGTTAAAACTAAATTTAGTTTTGACCAATAGTTTCTTTTTAACTTATTTTTCTTTAAATTTACGTACTATCTGCTGTTTTGAACTATATCTACAATATCAGCAATAAATTCACCTATTATTGGAATGTTTAGTGCAACTATTTTCTGTAGCAATATTAATAATATAGCTGTTATTAAAGTTACACCTATGCCTATTCCAATCCCCTTAAATATACCACTAGACAAATTTCTTATAAATAGTTTTTTCCTATCTCCAAGTAGTTCTACTAAATCTAGGAAATTGTTTTTTTGTAACGATTTATTTAGTTTATCTATATTTTCTAATAATAATTTTTCAACTTTATTTCTTTTAAACATTGTAAAATCCACCCAATATTAGGGTGGATTTTTTTGCTAAAATTATACTAGTTTTTCTATTTTTATAAAAGCTTTACCAAGTGGTTGTTTCATTAGCTACACTGCTATTTTCTACATAAATATTATCCATTACATTATTATTTATTGTATTAGTTTGTGTATTTTCTTGTTCTTCTTTTCGTTTCTCCTCTACTAATGTATTTAACTGATCTATTAATGTTTGTAATTTATCCATGTCTTTTCCCATCATAGTCCAATCTCCATTTTGACCAGATTCTTTTACATTATTATTTGCTCTAATTATTGCATCTATTAAGTCATCTATATTATCTGTATTTTCTACTTCTATGTCAACAGCATATTGAGAAACTAAATTTGTTAGTGCTTCTTCTAAAGTATTTCCAATTGCAACTTTATTTCCAGAAGCTGCAATTACCCTTTTTAAAGTAGGCACCGAATCTTCTTCATTAATGTATTGTTGGTATATTGGCTCTATATACAATATTTTATTATCTATTGGAACAGCAATTAAATATTTTGTTATCTTTGTTCCTGTAGTGTTTAAGCTTTCTAATTCACTTGCAATTCTCTCATCTTGTTCTAGTTGAGTATTTAATTGCATTGGTCCAAGTACATTACTATCTGATGGATATTTATATATTTTAAGTTGTGGCTGACCATTTTCATATGTACCTACCATATATGCTAGCATATTTTGTTTATTATATGGTGTATAAGGTATTACCAATCCAAGCTCTGGTTCTGCATTTTCAATTGTTTGTACCATAGTATAATATGGTTCTATTTCTGTTCCTGTTTTTGTTGACACTTTACTAATATTGTTTGTTGCAATGCTCCAAACATCATCATTTCTGTATAATACATCTGGTTGAACATCATGATATCTTGTAATTAATTCAGCTTGTATCTTATATAAAAATTTTGGATATACAAATTGATTGCTTATATATTCTGGTATTTGTGTATCTTTATCTTCAAATAAGCCATCATATAAATTGTAATATGCCATTGCTATTGGGTCTGTTTTATCAGTTATATAAAATTTAATTGTTCCATCATATGCATCTATTAACACTTTTACAGAATTTCTTATATAATTTACTTCTTTTCTTCCATTACTTGTATCTATTGTTATTTTTTGTGAATATGGATAATTATTTGATGTTGTATATGCATCTAATACCCATATAAGTTTTCCATTCTCATCTATTATAATATATGGATTCTCATCATAAATTAAGTCTGGTAATAAAGTTTTTGCTCTTTCTGTTATATTTCTATTTATTAATATCTTGCTTTCATCTGTTACATCACTTGAAAAAGCTAGTTTTAAGTCTTGCTCCTTTATCGCTAATATTAATCTGTCCAAAAATCCAAGATTTAATCCTGCATTTCCATCATAAGTATTTTCCTCATTTTTTGTGCTTCCCTTGTCTGTTACTGGGTAGTCAAACTCCTTTTTAGTTTTACTGTTTGTAACAACTGTATCGTTTGTTTGAGTTCCAAAATAAATTCTTGGCTCTGAAATTTCTAAAACATTATCCTCATTATCAAAACCTTTTTGTAAATTTACTAAGTTACCCTTTTCATCTATATCTGTTGCAGATGTTACAATTGTTCCAAATCCATGAGTATACTCATATGTTTTATTGTTATATGTTCCTTCACTACTTACAATTTCCCTTGGAGAGATGTACACTAATTGTGTTTCCCCATTTATTGTTTTTTGAGCAATTTGCGTATTTCTATATGCATAATATCCTTTATTTGTGTGTAATGCGTTTAAGTCTTGTAGAACAATATCGCTATTTACTAAAGCAATATTATCTAAAAGATTACTGTTATTAGTTATATCTTCCTTAGTAAGAGTGCCTTCATCTGTCAAATTAACTTCTTCTACATTTATGTTATATGCTTGTTTAGTATAATCTATATTTGCTGCAATATTTGACTTTTCTTTGTCAAGCTCATTTGAATTAACAAAGAAAGCTTGAAATCCAAATAAAACTAAAAACATTGCTATCATATATATTGGTACTACCATTAGTGATAAAAGTACTTTCTTGCTTTGTTTTAAATTTATGTATTTTACAGCTATAAATATAGATACCACTATTACAACAGCTAATATTCTATAGCCCCAAAGCTGTATGGTTGTATCTGCTACTCCTGCACCATATAAAGAATAAGATAAGCTATCTTGTTCTAGTGTCATAAATTTTTGTGTGCCAATACTTTGAGTCCATATAACAATAAATACTCCAAGAAGTACAGCTAGTACTCTTAAATTAACTAAAGCTTGTTTTATTAATGGACTTTTTCTTAAAGTCTCTCTATCTACTCCATCAAAATAGTGGTTTATTGCAATAATATAATAAAGAGCTGCATATATTGTTAAACCTACTACTATACCCATTGCATATAATAAAATAAATTCTATAAATGGTTTTTGAAATACAAAATATCCAATATCATAATTCATAACTGGGTCATTTATACCAAAACCAGCACTATTAAAGCACAACATTACTTTATCTAGCAAAACAGAAGTTGTTAAACCACTTACTAAAACAGATAATATAAAAGCAAGTGACTTATTTAAAAGTTTGGGCATTTTTCTTTTTTCTTCATCAAAAAATGGTTGCAAACCTTTTTTTATCTTTCTATTTGTTAAGTATATTAATATAAAAAGCACTAAAAAGTTTATTGCAAATGTAATAGTTATATAAGCAATATTTCTCCAGAATATTGGTAAATAGTTTTCTCCAAGTTCTAATATTTCTAGATAATTTCCTCTATATATTACATACATTACAATTGCAGTAATTACTAAAAATAGTAGTACAAGATACATTCTGCTTTTCTTTTTCATAGACTTTGGCTCTTTAGTTTTATTTTCTTCTTTTACTTCTGTTTTTACATTTACTGCATCCCCAATATTTTCTTGCTTATCTACATTAGAGTTTTTATTATCCATTAAAATCTCCTTTCTTGTTACTTTTTATAGATGATTTTATATTTAATCTAAAAACTTAAATTGTTCTATTTATAAGAAGTTTAAATTTTATTCTATTATTGCTTTAACAAAATCTTTGCTATTAAATACTTCCATATCGTCTATTTGCTCGCCTACTCCTATAAACTTAACAGGCATATGGTTTTCGTTTGTTATACCTATTACAACACCACCTTTTGCTGTACCATCTAGCTTTGTTAAAACAAGTCCTGTTATATCTACAGTTTCTTTAAACGCTTGAACTTGCAAAATTGCATTTTGTCCTGTTGTTGCATCTAATACCAAAAGAATTTCTTTAGATGCGTCTGGAAGTTCTTTGTCTATAACTCTTTTTATCTTTTCAAGCTCATCCATTAAATATTTTTTATTGTGAAGTCTTCCTGCCGTGTCGCATATTAAAACATCTGCATTTTCTTCTTTTGTTTTCTTAATAGCGTCATATACCACAGATGCGGGGTCTGCTCCCTCTTCTTTTTTTACAATTGGACAACCTGCTCTATTTGCCCAAATTTCAAGTTGTTCTACTGCCGCTGCTCTAAATGTGTCTGCTGCGGCAATTACAACTTTTTTACCATCTTGTTTTAGTCTATTTGTAATTTTACCTATAGAAGTAGTTTTACCAACACCATTTACTCCTACAACTAGTATAACAGATGGCTTTGTTTCTAAATGTAAGCTATTGTCTACTTCATCAAAGATGTTTTGTATTTCTTCTCTTAAAACTTGTTTTACTTCTTCTGCCTCTTTTAAATTTTGTTTTTTTATTCTATCTCTTAATTTTCCAATAATTTTAGTTGATGTTTCTACTCCCACATCTGACATTATTAGTGCCTCTTCTAGCTCCTCTAATAACTCTTCATCTACTTTTCTAAATGTACTAAATACATTATTTACTTTATCATTAAATGACTGTTTTGTTTTACTTAAACCTTGTTTTAACTTATCAAAAAATCCCATTTGTATTTTGCATGGCACTTTTATGTTTGCCATGTTCTCCCTTCTTAATTTAATACATTATTTAGTATAACATATTTTTTTCCAAATGTGTAGAGTTTTGGTAAATCTATCAAAATTATATTTTTATACTTTTTCCATATAAAAAAGTGATATGATAATCTTTTCATATCATATCACGTTATATATTTCTACATATTTTTTTATAAATTATTTATATAATTACTTTTCCACATTTTATTTTTTTAGAAATTGAACCAAAGCTCTATTTTTCGTTTTAAGCCATTTTGTCACGTTTTAGAATAATCGTAGTCTCCTAATTGTCTTTTTGGCAGTTTTTAGTACCTTTCTGTGCCATTTAGGGGTATATTTGGCAAGGTCACATTAAAGTGCGACCAAGACCGGACGGAACGAACCATCGTTGTAAGCAGCACCATTAGCATAGTTGAAACAGAACACGCCAGTACCCGTAGTATTGCCGTAACCGCCCCCACGAATGAAGAAAGGAATGCTCGTGTAAGGAAAGTTAGAGTAATCGGCGTACCACGATAAGTTCCATGGGCTAGCACTATCGCTCGATGTTTCATATACCGCATCTCCGTACTTACTCGCATTTGCATTATAGTTCGCTAGCCACGTATCTCCACTTCCCATCGTATACACATTCTTCGTTTTTGCATCTCCATTTACTAAGCTGTTTCCATAACTCGTTAAACTACTATTTCCATTATTTACATATGCTGCTGTTCTTTCCCATGCTCCTCCGCTCATGTCATACACTCCATACACATTTCCTGTTGTACTTGCTTTTACCCCTTGTGTACTCGTATAATCATTTGTAGTTCCTGTATATGTACCTGCTACTGCACTATTTCCTGCTGAACCTGTTATGAAACTACTACTATTATTTATCCATACTTCTTCTGTTTCTTTTCCATACTCACTTTTACTTAAATATGCTACTGCTCCCCATTCATCATTTTTCATTAAATGGCTATTTAATGTTGTATTATAATTTAAGCACACATCATACATATTACTTATTGTTATATATCTCCAACTTGATACTCCTGGTTTTACTTGTAATGTTTTTGTTGTTACATTATCTCCACTACTGCTATTACTATTTCCTTCCACACTACTTGCCTCAAATTTTGCTACCCATATTCCACTTACTGTACTTCCATAAGTAAATGCTGGATGGATATTCCAATTTCCTTGTCCACTCGCATTATTAAAGCTTTTTCTTCCACTTGCACTTTCTTTACTTGTTCCCTTCATGAACTCTACTTCTATTATTCCTGTTGTACTACTATGATATCCACTTGTTATACTATATGCATATCTTGGTATCCATACCCACATACTTCCATCACTTGTTTTTGCATTTGCCCACTTCTTTGCTGAATAATCATACCATTCTTCATCGTCTCCTGTTGTTTCTACCCACGCACTTCCATTCCACTTTATTGCTGTCATTCCTTCTCCTAAATTTGGTGTGTTTACTCCTTTTAATTCACTATAACTTCCATCACTTGGTAATCCAGGCTTCTCTGGTGTACTTCCTCCACCTATTCCATTTACCATATTACTCATATAATCTGCTAATTTATTCATTTCTTCTTGCTCATTTATTGCTGCTTGGTTTGTTTTTTCTGCTGCTTCTCTTGCTTTTGCTATTATTCCATTTTCACTAAATACTAAGCTTATTGTTATTCCTGCTAAAATCAACAAAACTACTATTGTTACAACCAACGCTATTAATGTTATTCCGCTTGTTATTGCTCATTTTTAATGCTTTTCTTGTGCTTTCTACTTTTGTTTTATCCATTACTTTTTCCTCCCCAAAATTCCATTCTTTTGTTATTATTTCCACTTTTTTTCTTTATTAATCATTCTTTATATAAATGTAGTTAATTTTTTGCTCATTTTTTATATGATTAGTAAATTGTAGAACGCCTTATTCCTTTTGTTTGTATCGTATAGCATGAATTATATCACTTTATCTTGCATTTTCATATTACATTTATATTACTTTTGCATTACATTTTAGTTGCATTTTATTTTTTTCTATTAAGCTTGTTTCCACTACTTTTATTTTTTACAATTTTAGCTAATATTACTCACATAATAAAAAATTATAATATTGAATAATCATTTTTCTTAGTGTATAATCATTTTGAAATAAATATAGTAATGTCTTTATTCATTACAAAAGGGAGAGTATTATGAAAAAAATATTATCAAAAAACATAGTTTACTATTTAATAATAATTGGAGTAGCTTTAATTATGTGTATTCCTCTATTTCAGGAAGGTATACACACAGGAGATGATGGAGAATTTCATATCTCCAGAACTATTGGAACAATTGAGCAAATAGAAAATGGAGAAAGTCCTTTTATAGTACAACGTTTTTCTTTAGGATTTGGATTTCCTTGGAATTTATTTTATCCACCTGTTTCAACTGTAATTAATGTAGTTTTTGCGTTTTTAACAAATAATGTTGTAACAGCTATGAAAATATTTATATTCCTTACTTTTGTGCTTTCTGGAATAGCAATGTATCAGTTGGTAAGGACAATTTCTAACAATAAATTTGCTGCAATGCTTTCTGCAATATTTTATATGTGTGCACCATACCGTATGCTTAATGCATATACAAGACTTGCAGTTGGAGAAATTGCTGGTTTTATATTTACACCTATTGTTTTGCGAGGGGTATACTTGTTATTTAGTGGTAAAACTGAAAAGTCATACATATATGTATTTGGTACAATTGGACTGGTCTTATCTCACAATATAAGTACAATGTATACATTCCTAATAGGACTATTCTATGTACTTGTTAACATCAAGAAATTAAAAGACAAAAAAATACTAAAAAGTTTTATAGTTTCTACTTTAATAATAATTTTAGCTGTACTATTTTTCTATGGTCCACTTATGGAACAAATGGCTGGAACTAAATATGAAGTTTCTAGAAAAATGTATACTAATGAATCTGTACAAGGTAGTGCATTAAACCCTATAGAGTTAGTTTTCTCTTACTTTAATGGAATTAGCCAAGAAGGTCGTTTCTTTAATATTGGAGTATTATTACTACTTGGATTAGTAATTACACCTTTTGTATACAAAAAAACAAAAGAAATACCTACTTATAAATTTATGCTTATTGGAGGAATTGTATCTTGTGTTATGGCAACATTTATTACCCCTTGGTATTTCATGCCAGACCCATTACAAATGATACAATTCCCATGGAGAATGGTTGGATTTATAATATTCTTCTTCTCTATTGTTGCTGGAATAAACTTTAAACTTTTAATTGATATTTTAATGAACGAATGGCAAGAAAAAAGCAAAATAATTGGGCAAACAATAGTTACTATAGCAGTTATTGTATTTTCTGGATTTTATGCACTACACTTTATATCTAACTTAGACTACCAAGTAAAGGACAATGCATACTTTGAAGAACCTGAAGTTATAGACTATAATTGGCAAGTTAGTAGATATTCTTCTTATTTAGAATATTGGCCACAAAAAGCCATAGATAATTTTGATTACACAATGAATAGAGAAAATAAATCTATTATAACTTATGGAGAAGCCACTATTTCAAACGAAAATAAAGTAAATGGAGTATTAGATTTTGACATTTCTAATGTTAAAGAAAATACCGTTGTAGAACTACCATATTTATATTACAAAGGATATGTGGTAACATATACCCCTCTTGATTCTTCAAATAGCACTACAAAAACTTTAGAAGTAACAGAATCAAATAATGGATTTATACAAGTAAATTTAGATGAAGAAATGAATGGACATATTAATGTAGAATATCATGCAACAACACTTCATAAAATTTGTATGGTAATTTCACTTGTAACAATAGTTGGTTATATAATTTATTTAATAGTTGTACATTTTAAAGGAAAGCATAAATTATTAGAAAATAAGGAAAATGCTTTAGAAAATACAGAAAAATAAAGAAAGGAGAAGTATGATTATTTTTTAATATATCATACAATGGAAAAATGGAATATAGAAAATTTAATAACACAATTGTAGCAAGAATTGATAAGGGTGAAGAAATTTTGGAAAAAATAAAGGAAATTGCTTTAAAAGAAAATATTAAACTTGCCAATATTAATGCACTTGGTGCCACAAATGACTTCACTGTTGGAGTTTTTAAGACTGACGAAAAGAAATATTATTCAAATACTTTTAAAGGTAATTTTGAAATAGTTTCTTTAACAGGTACTATTAATACAATGAATAACGAATTTTATACACATATACATATGAGTGCAGGAAATGATAAAGGCGAAGTATTTGGTGGTCATTTAAATAAAGCTATTGTTAGTGCAACTTGTGAAATGGTAATTAATATTATCGATGGAAAAGTTGATAGATATTTTGATGAGGACATTGGACTAAATTTATTTAAGTTTTAAATTTATGACTTGCGCTTTTTATAAAAGAAACTTTTTTAAATTTTTAGATAAATAATTAATTGGTTAACAAATTTAATTTAAAATAATTTATTTCAAATATAAAGTCGAAAGGAATTAAAAATATGTTAGAAGTTGTTGGAACTATGTTTTTTAAAGATAACAAACTATTAATAGATAAACCAAGAAAAAGAGCCACATACCAAATGATTGGAGGAAAAGTTGAACCTGGAGAAACTCCTATCCAAGCAGCAATTCGTGAATGCCACGAAGAACTTGGAAGTAGTGCAATATTTGATGAAAGCAAGTTTAATTTAGTTATGGACTTTGATGAAATTGCAACTAGTGACCCATCTAAAAAAATACATTTTTATGTATTCAAATATAATGACGTTCTACAAGGAGATTTAACCACTTCTGATGAAATAGAAAACTTTTTATGGTACGATACCTCTCATACTGATGCAATATTATCTAATACTTTAAAAAATGAGGTAATCCCCTATTGTTTAAAAAATAACCTAATACAATAATGTATTAATAAAAAATATATACTTAACAGATAAAGGAGACGCTACAGTTGCAGCGTCTCCTTTGGGATAAAACATTATTCTTCCGGAACGTATACATAGTAAATTGCTGTTTCTCTCACATCATGCCATAGATTGAATGCTTTCATCGCATCATCGAAATTGTTACTACCAAGGTGCTCATCTAAAAACCTATTATAGTCCTCAAAAATCCCCTTTCTTTTGTAGATGTCTGTCTCTTCCAATGTAACCAAAGCTACACGAATGCTTGCGAACTCAACAACAAGGTCTTTACTTCTCGTAAGCTCTTCTGCACCTTCAAGATGCAAAATTTCTTCAAATTCCTCTTCAGATTTTACCAACCTGAAATCCCTTATGTCGTACTCCGCATCTCCTTGCCCCCAGCTTGACCAATGGGCATCTCTGATGAACTCCAACAGACTGGAAGCTTCTTCATGCTTTTGGCTTTTAGCAGCAAATTTTTTAATCCGCGCTCTTAGCCCTCTTTGAACATAGACGTCTTTCCTTATCATCTTAATGCTTTTTACACTTAATGGATCATAGAATTCACCAATTGCATGCATCAGACGAATTTTAGCCTCATCTTCTTTGCCGTCTTCACACTTAAGGAGTTCGCTTGTTCCGTTTTCCAAGCTTGCCTTAAACTCCTCAAAAGATTCCAGCTGAATTCTTACAGTATCTGTCCCTCTATACACCTTCCCATTCTTAGAAATGGAATGATAATAAGACCTACCTTTCTCTAAATCTTCCTGATAAGCTTTTTCTATCCGCTTCAAGGTTCTCTCGATGCTTTCTGGTATAAAAATCATTATTATTACTCCCTTTTCTTACAATTTTTTATCCCCAAAATTAAAGAGAATTAACATAATTATACCATTTTTTCATTATCTTTGCAAACCTTTACCTATATAGTAAAAAACAACCTACAAACTTTTATAAATTTATTTTTCTTCATCTATATTTTTACTGTCGTTTAAACTAATTCCTCTACTAGCAAATTCTTTTACTTTTGATTTTCTTTTTTCTTGCCATTCCTCTGATTGTATAGTTTTAAAACATATTTTAGCAGTTCCAATATTTTTGTTCTTTCCAAATATATGTATAGCTAACATTGCTTCTGGCGTTTCTTTCACAAAACTTTCATCATTTAATTCTTTTTTTCTATAAGCTCTAGTTTCAAAATCTAATTCTTTTAAAAACTTCAATTCTCGTCCTAATAATATAGGAGAAATCATATATATACTATCTTTCCCTTGAAATCTATAATATCCGTCATCTTTCATAGATCTTATTTTTTCTATTGCATCCAATAAATACAAATTAACAGTATCTATTGTTCCAGAAATTCCTTTAGTAGCTAACATTTGGTGCAAATCTGTTGGTAAATGAAGATGAATACAATTACCAGATATTCCATAAGAAAACATTTGATTAATTGGTTTATGTTCTTGTAAATTAGAATTGTTTCTTTCTTCAATTTTCTTTTGGAGGAACTTTCGTATTGCTTCTTCTGTTTCTCCTACTTGCTTAATTACACTTTGAAAAGAAGATTCATCCATTATATCTACTCTACCTAATAGATTATTTACAATTCCTTCATTTTGTTCATTTCTCATTGATATTAAGATATTTTTTATTTGAATTTTATCCACTAATATCACTTCCTCTATATTAATTATACCATATTTTCATTTTCTTTCTAGAAATATTAGATATTAATCTTTATTTTTCAATGTTAATATGGTGAATTTCAATTATTTATTGTATAATTTAATAACAAACTTGTAATAAAAAGATTTTTAAATTTTAAAAGCTAAATTAAAAGCTAAAGGAAAGTTATTTATGGAAAAGAAAATAGGAAAAAACGCTAAATTATTAATGGTAAGTGATTTAATTTATACATTAACAGCAGTTTTTATAGAAACATTCTTAGTTGCATATTTCTTAAAAGTTACTAATGAAAATATAACTACAATTTCTATATATTACATAATAATATATTCATTGTTAAGTGTTGGGATTTTATTTATGGGTAAATTTATGAAAAAATTTCCCCATAAAAGCACAAAAATATTGTCTTTAGGAATAATAACAAGAGCATTGTTTATTTTATTTATAGTAGTATTATCAGAAAAAATAGCATCTAATTTTATTTTTATTGCTATAATGTATGCAATATCGGAGGTGTTATATTGGGGTGCACATGAGTTAATTTATATAGATGTAACAACAAATAAAAATAGAAAAAATTATATGTCTATAAAAAAGATTTCAGGAAAGATAATAAATATTATTGCTCCAATAATATTAGGGACATCAATAGAATTATATTCATTTACGAAAATTGCACTATATGTATTTATATTATCACTTGTTCAAATAATATTAACATTGTTAATTAGAGTTGATATAAATAATTTAAAACAAGAAAAATATAATTATAAAAACTTTATGCAAAATATTAGAAATAATAAATTAACTAAAATCCAAAAGTATAATTTAGCGGGTATAGCATATGGTATTGTAGAAAGTTCAATTAGTACTTTAATTATAATTATAACAATGATGACTTTTAAAACTTCTTTTAGTTTGGGTTTTTTAACTACAATATTTGCAATATGTTCAATTATATCTTTAATGTTGTATAATAAATTCTATAATAATAAAACATCAAAATTAATTTTAATACTTTGCTCTGCTATAATTATATTAGGTGTATTAGGATTATTAATTGATATTAATAAAACGACATTAATTATTTATAACTTTTGTTATATAATAACATTTTGTATATTCGATGTAGTATATAATACACGAAAAGGAAATTTAGTAAAAGAATGTAAAATAGAAAATTATAAAGAAGAATATATAGGTTATACTTCTATATCAATAGGAAGTGGAAGAATAATTGGTTATCTATTAATGTTAATAGTATCTTTCACATCTAATTTAATTTTCTTTAAAATATTATTGGCAATAGTTACAGCATTTGCTCCAATATATTGTTATTTAATTTATAAAACAGAAAAGGATTAGAGTAAGTTGTTTTCAAATGGAGCGATTCACATACAAAATACTATTAAAAATACTAAATAGGAGAAATATATGGACTACAAAAAAGAATATAGAAAATATTTAACTTCTTCAGTTTTAGATACAGCAAATAATAAAATAGCAAGCACATCATTTATTTCTGCATTTGCAATATATCTTGGATTATCTGATTTTGCAATTGGAATATATGCTTTACTTGATACAATGACAAATATAATGCAAGTTCTAGCAGCACCATTATTCTCAAGAATAGGTCAATCTAAAAAAATAGTTTTAGGAAATTATTCTATATATAGAATCTCTTCTGTATGTTTTGCTTTTATACCATTTATATCACAAGATATAAATATTAGAACTTTACTATTTTTTACATTTGCTTCAATATATGCTATAACTGGTGAAATAGGTTATATAACATTTGTTAATTGGAGAATGAGCTTAATAAAAAAAGAGGATAGAACCAATTTCGCTGCAACTAGAAATTTTTTTAAGAATACAATTGTATTAGCTTTTAGTTTAATTATGGGAGTAATACTTGATAAGTTTACTGCATGTGGATATGAATTATATGGATTTATTTCATTATTTATTATAATATTTATTATTGCTTTTATTGACATTGCTATTAGAATTAAAACATATAAACCAGATATTGTTGAACAAAAAGTAAATGTTATAGAAAATATTAAAATACCAGCAAAAGATAAAAACTTTAGAAATATACTTATAACTTGTGGACTAAATAGATTTGCCTATGGAATTGGAACCATGTATTTAAATGTATTTTTATTAAGATATTTAAATATTAATTATATATACTACAGTTCATTAAATATATTACTTAATTTATCAGATGCTTTATCTAGCAAATTTTGGGGAAATAAATCCAAAGATAGAAAATGGGACAACGTAATATTACCTATGTGTATAATATTTATTATCGCATTTGGCATACTATCTTTCAGTAATTATTATTTAATATATTTATTACCTATAATCTATATTCTATTAGGTATAGGAAATTCTTCATACGAAATGTATGATCATATTGCAATTTACGAAAATTCAAAAGATAAAATGCAAACTTCATATGTTACTTTTGAAAGGTTTATTGAAGGAATTATAACAATAATTTTACCAATAATTTCTTATACAGTATTATCTGAAAGTTCTAATATTATAAAAATAACATTTATATTAGCTATGATTACTTATGGAATATTATTTACTTATTTTAAAATTAAAACTAAAAAAAATTAGTAAAAAATAGAATTTTTATAATCTTTTCAAATTTAATTCCGTGAAATTTCACGGAATTAAATACATTATAAACTAATAATTTTTTCTATAATTCCTACATCTTCAATTTTATTAATCGCAAAACATTTTTTGCCTAAATCCTTTACAGAAGCTCCTAAATGATACATTTCTTTGTTATCTAAAACTATAAATCTATCATGAAACTTATTTGTTTTAGCAATTTTTAATGTGGGATATTCTTTATTAAATTTTTGAATATCTAAATTTTCAATATTACTATGGCTAGATGTAAGAATAACTACTTCTACATTTTTCTTCTTTTTAGCTAACATTTTTAAAACACTATCATCAATGTAATTGTCTATAATCAAAATTTTAGTATTTGCTCTTTTTATAATATCTACAATAATACTATAAGCATCATATATTTGACCTTGAAAAAATATTCTCTGTTTTATATTTTCTTCAAGTTGTAGTTGGTCAAATATAATATCAAACTTTTTGTCATGCTCTTGCAATTTGTATTCTAAATTTGTTAATCTTTCAAATACTTGTCCATTTGAAGATATAAATTTTCTCATTTCTATAAATGATTTTATTATACTGATACTAACTTTTACAGCTATATCATTTTTCAAAACACCTGCTAACATAGCAATTCCTTGTTCTGTAAAAACATATGGTAGATATCTTCTTCCACCTCTAAATTCTTCATTTTGTTTTGAGGTTCCAATTTGGAACCTCAAAGTTTGAAATTCATTTTCTGTTAATTGAAAACAAAATTCTTCTGGAAATCTATCTATATTTCTTTTCACATCCTTACATTAAACTACTAATTCCAGTATAGAACGCATGTTTGTAGTTGTCAAGAGTTTTATTAAAATTTTATACATAAAAAAACGTGTATCTATTGATATAAATAGATTACACGTTTTTAGTTAACTCTATATCATTGGAGCCAATAAGCAGAATCGAACTGCTGACCTACGGGTTACGAATCCGTTGCTCTACCAACTGAGCTATATTGGCAAATATATAAATTGGAGAAGGACCTCCAATTTATACTATATTTTTATTTTAATAAAATTCTAAACTCTCTTATAATTTAAAATTAGTTTAAAGCTATAACTTTATATTAAAAATGTCTACCTCTTCTTTTTTTCCTTGTAGTATCATCTTCGTCATCATCAGTACTGTCTGCATTGTCTCCTACTATGTCTTGGTAGCTATTTAAGTACTCTTCTCTACTTTGTTTTTTCTCTTCATTTTTTTCTTCTTTTCTTGCTTTTAATTCATCTGCATAATTAAAGTTTTGATTAAGCATTGTTGTATTTTCGTAGTCTTCGTCATCTTCTTCATCGTCATAATCCATTCTATTTCTACGACTTATTACTATTAATGTAATTATTGCAATTACTATTATTGCAGCAGCTATTCCACATATAATTACCAATATATTTGGTCCAGAGCTTTTTTCTGTAGTTGTTGCAACTTCTTGTTCTCCAACATTAACAGTTATTTGGTATGTAGCAACTTGTTGTTCATCTCCATCGCCTTTTTTTACCATTATAGTAATTAAGTTTTCTCCATCTTTTAAATCTGTATTTCCTGTTATTTCTATAGTTGCATCCTCTTCATCTGTTTCTGCTGTTATGTCTAATGTTGTTGTTCCTGTTGGAACATTTAAAGAATATGAATATACTTCTGGTGTAAATGTTGGGCTTAATGTTTCTCCTGCAATTTCTAATTTACTTAATACTAATCCTACAGCTTCTTTATCTGTTTTATTTACTGTTAATGTATAAGTAGTTTTGCTTCCATCTTCTGCTGTAACTGTAATAGTTACTTTATTTTCACCATCTTTTAGGTCTGTATTTCCTTCTACTGTTACTTTTGCCTTTTCATCTTCTGGAATTGCATCTAATTGTAACTCTGTTACGTCTGTTCCAACTTGAACTGTATATTCTTTAACATCTTTATTAAACTCTGGTGACAAAGTTCCTTGTAATAAAGTCAACTCTTTTAACGCACTATTTTTAGATTTTTCTTCTGGTTTTTCTGTTGTTAAATATTGTGAAGAAACATATGCAGTTGAGCCATTAAATGTTACTCTACTCCATCCATTGCTTCCTTTTCCTGTTCTTGTGATGCTTTGTCCCTCTGTAAGTGAACCTACCACCTCACTACTTGTTGACCAACTTTTTCTAACATTTACACTTCCTGTTGCATAAACAGTTTCATTTACACTTGTAAAAGAAGGTTCGCTTGATGTACTTCCTGAATTTCCAGAGCCTGAATTATTATTTGAGCCTGAATTTGAGTTACTTCCCGAATTAGAACCAGAGCCAGTATTAGAGCCCGAACCCGAATTATTTCCACCACTTGATGTTTCTTTTTCTTTAACTGTTATTGTACATGTTTTATTAACTGTTTCTGTTACTTCTGTTTCATAATCTGTTATATCTCCGCTTAATGTAAATGTATACGTTCCTGCTTTATCTGGTGTAAAAGTTATGCTTGTTGAAGCAGAACTATTTCCTTGTGACGCTGTTTGTCCTACCAATTCTTTAGTTTGACCATTTCCAGACAAAACAACATTCCATGCACCAGCATTAACAGATGCACTTATTGTAACGCTCTCTCCTACTGTTACAGTTTTACTTCCAGTTATGCTAGAACTTGCAGCATTTGCAATAGGTATATTTAGCATGCATACAAATATAGCTATAACTATGATTAATAATGTTTTTTTCAAAGATTTACTCATATTAATCCTCCGTTTCATAATTTTAAAATTTATATTTTAGATTTTTTCTCTAATAATAACTACTATTTAAAGTTGTTAGCTTTCATGTATTATTATTTAACTAGTATCTAAAATATTACACTTTATAATTTTTATTATATTCCTATAGTAGTATCTTTTAGCAAGAATTTTTGTATCTTCAATAAGTCACCCGAATTTAACTTTCCATCATTGTTTGCATCAGCCGCTTCTTCGTATGGAGTACCACTTATATCAGCATCTTTTAACAAATGTTTTTGTATCTTTAATAAGTCCCCTGAATTTATATTTGCATCTCCGTTTACATCACCTTTTTTTATAATAGTGTATGTTTTTTTGTTTATTGTAACAGTATAACCAGTTCCAACATTTGTTTTTCCAGTAATTTCTTTACCTTTACTATCCTTTACAACAGCTCCATCAAATGCACTTTTAATAGTATTTACATTTGAAACAGCGTCACATATAACATTTCCATTTTCCATCTTTACTTGACTATTTTTACTTGGTATATCTGTTCCTTCATTTCCGCCTTCGCTGCCACTTTCTTCTCCAACAGGAACTATATAGTCTTCACTACTATCTCCTCTTGCAACATATCCTATAACACCATTATAGTTTACTTTATCCCAAATATAACCATCTTTATTAGATGCATTTTTTTGCATTCTTGTCATTATATCGCCTTTATATGCTGTTGTTAATACTTTAGATGATGTTCCAGGTGCTTCTCTTATATTTACTCCTGCATTATTTACAACTTTTACTTGGTCATATTCACTTGTATCTGTCCATTTTTCTATGTATCCATTTCCTACATAACCTTGTCTTCCATCTGGAAGTTTAACTCTATACCAGCTTTCTCCATCTACATTTTTGTATTTATCTTTTTCTATTACTGTAAGTTCTTGTCCTGGAGATAGAGTTTCTATTATTGTAGTATTTGTTACCCCTGGTCCGTTTCTAAAGTTTGTATATGCTGTAACTATATATTTTTCATTGCAGTTCGTAATATCTGCAATTTGTGTTAGGTAATTTCTTACTACATAACCTTTTTTTCCATCTTCTAAAACAACTTTATCCCAGTATCTCATAAATCTACCATCTGGATCTAATGTTTGAGATAACTCTATTCTTAAAATCTTATCTCCTTTATTTAGTCTTGCTATTTCGTTGCCTTCACCTTTTCCATCTAGAACACGCACATTATCAGAATTTATTTCCACGTTTTGTGTAACAATTGTATTTGAACCTGGAAGTTCGCACCTTTGCTCTGGCATATTTTCAAATACTGGTATAGAGAAAATAAAGTGAGAATTCTTATTTAATTTACCCATTTCGCTATATGCACTTCTTGTTTCTTGTCCTTCTGTTTTAGATGCTGAAACATTTGTCATGTATTGATGCCAATATAAATCTCCATCGCTATCGTCTACATCAAACTTTTGTAAATATAATGTATTTTGTCCATAGCCAATATATTCATTTTTTACAAACTCTGCTCCTCCGACAATTGCTTTTTCTGGATCTGTCCATCCCTCTTTTTTAGCTTTTTCTAATGCATTTTTTATAATAGTTGCAGTATTTCCGCCTGTTGCATTAATATTATAGTAATTGTAATAACCTGTGTATCCTTTGTTATACGTACCTTTTCCATTTCCCGTTGCAGTTTCTGTAGCATTTCCTGCCCCCTGCTCTTGTCTTATTCTAGAAGCTAAATGATATGGACTCACATCAAACTTTTTTCCTGCTTCCATGATTACTTGTGTATATGTCTTATTTATAGTTTTTGTAGAACCGTCTGTAGCAGTATAAGTTATTTTTCCTTGTAAATAATTGCAGTCTGAAACAATCCATTTAACTCCTGCTTCATCTTGTACTGCATCATTGTAATTTAATAGTTCAAATTGAAATACATCGTTTGTATTTAATGAATTTCTTGGATCCATATAGTAAGCAACTGTTGCTTCTGACGCACAATACCAACCAGATTCATATTCTTTATCTTTACATACAGAACAATGCCACTCTGAGGCAGTTTTATTTGTTAAATTTCTTCCATGGCTTGCTGTTGTTTCGTTTTTTATAACTTGATTCCAGTCTAACCCTGTTTTAAGCATTCTAAACTCACTATTTGGAAATTCTTTTTTTAACTGGTCTATCAATTCCTGATAACCAGGATATTTACTAAAATTATCTGTAGCAGCCTTAGAAATATTAGACAATAAGAATATAAATATGTATGACAATAAATTAATTATTATGAATATATATAATACTTTTTTTACCATAATCCTACCGTTTTCCTTAAAAATGTTTTTCAACATTTTTCCTCCTTTTGTACTAAATTTCCACATAGAGTATATCATTCTTGTATATCTTAGTCAAGAAAAAAGATGTAAATTTGCCAAAACGGCTCATAAATGCTATAATATAACTATGCAAAAATTTTATTACAAGGGGGCACTAACTTATGACATACGGGCAGAGCATGCGAAAATGGGAAGCCAATGATGACGACAGACGCGAGCGGATTTGGCGAAACGAATTAGAAGATGCCATCGCCTTTTGTAAGAAAGACAAGGCAATTGAGCTTATGCGGTCTGGTCTTTTAAATGCATATGACCTACCAGACTTTCCTGAAGGGTCGTGGGCAAAAGAAGAGTTGGAGAAACTCAAAGAGGCCGGCTACTGAGCATTTTCCTTCTAACAACGTTCTATTTTGTATTGTTTTAAGTTGTTACAAGCACTCAAAAGAAAAAGATGCTCCTGCATTGGAGCACCTTTTTCTTAATATATTTAATAATGGAGTATATAAAACTATTATGAAAGAATTAATTGTCACAGACAAATTTAATAATAAAAAACTACAATCTTTTTTAATGTACAATTTTCCTTCTTTAAGCACTTCACTTTTTTACAAAACACTACGAAAAAAAGATATAAAAATAAATAACATAAGGGTAAATGAAAACGTTATTCTAAATACTGGAGATAACGTAAAAGTATACATTTCAGATGATATACTTTTTTCTAATTTAGATAAAAGTATAGATATTGTTTACGAAGATGAAAATATTTTACTTGCAAATAAGCCAGTTGGTATTGAGATAGTTAGCCAAAAGAATAACTCTCAAAAAATCTTGAATAACAACGATAATAACAATAATAATAATGTATCAAATTGTACCAATACAGAAATTTCTCTAACTACTTTATTAAAGAAACAACTTAACCTATTATATTTAGAACCTTGCCATAGACTTGACAGAAACACCACAGGATTAATACTATTTGCTAAAAACTCTAAAGCTTTAGATGTATTATTAAATAAATTTAAAAATCATGAAATAGAAAAGCATTATCTTGCTACAGTATATGGAATTCCTAATATAAAAAAACAAACTTTAAAAGCTTATTTATTTAAAGACAATAAAAAATCATTAGTATATATATCTGATATACCAAAAAAGGGATATGTACCAGTTACTACAAAATATACTGTATTAAATACAAATAAGGACAAAAACTATTCTATATTAGATGTTGAACTTTTAACAGGAAAAACTCATCAAATTCGTGCTCACTTAGCTTATATTGGTTATCCTATAATTGGCGATGGAAAATATGGCAAAAATGAGATAAATAAAGAATTTGGTTTTAAAACACAAAAGCTTTGTAGTTATAAAATTAAATTTAAGTTTTTAGAAGATGCTTCAATACTAAACTATTTGAATAATAAAAGTTTCTCGTTACCATATAATACTATTATATAAAAAATAATACTATAATGTGTTTTTCACAATTATAGTATTATTTTTTTGTTTATTACTTGTTTCATAATCAAGTTATTTTATTAGTTATCATTTTATTAATTCTTGAAACTCTTCAGCAGAAATAATTTCTTTTTCTATTAATGCTTGTGCCACTTTATCTAGCTTGTCCATATTACTTCTTATAAGTTTTTGAGCTTTTACATAAGCATTGTCAATCATAATTTTTACTTCTGCTCCTACTGCATCTCCAAATTTTTCGCCAAGTAGTTGTAACTCATATGGGTCCTTTTCTGTGTCTATATAAATTGGTCCTAAGTCATCGCTCATTCCATATTTTACAATCATATCTTTAGCAATTTGCGTAGCTACCTCTATATCATTGCTTGCACCTGTAGAAATATCGTTTAAAGCAATTTTTTCTGCTGCACGTCCACCTAATAAAGATACAAGTTTTTCTTCCATTTCTGTCTTAGATACATAGTATTTATCTTCATTTGTCTTATACATTGTGTATCCGCCTGCCACTCCTCTTGGAATTATTGAAACTTCTTTTATATCTTTTTGTGTTTCTAACTGGCTACTAACTATAGCATGACCCGCCTCATGGTAAGCTGTTAACTTTTTATCTTTTTCTGAAACAACTCTGCTATGTTTTTCAATTCCTATAGTTACTTTCTTTGTAGCATCTTCTATATCTTTATTTGTTATAGCTTTATGTTTATTTATTGTAGCTATAATTGCAGCTTCATTTAATATATTAGCAAGTTCTGCACCAGAAAAACCTGCTGTATCTTCTGCTATATTTCTTAAATTTATGTCCTCTGCAAATTTTTTATCTTTTGCATGTATTTTTAATATTTCTTCTCTTCCATTTAAGTCTGGGAGTGCTATATTAATTTGCCTATCAAACCTTCCTGGTCTAAGTAATGCTTTATCTAACATTTCAGGGCGGTTTGTTGCAGCTAAAACTATAATAGTCTCATCTGTATCAAATCCATCCATTTCAACTAATAATTGATTTAATGTTTGGTTATTTTCAGACTCTGCTCCACTACCACTTGTTCTTCTTGAACCAACTGCATCTATTTCGTCTATAAACACTATACATGGAGCTATTTTCTTTGCTTTTTCAAATAACTTTCTAACTCTTGATGCTCCAAGACCTGCAAACATTTCTATAAATTCAGATCCGCTCATAGAAATAAATGGTACATTTGCTTCTCCTGCAATTGCTTTAGCTATTAAGGTTTTACCTGTTCCAGGTTTTCCACAAAGAAGAACTCCTCTCGGAATTTTTGCTCCCATTTCATAAAATCTATCTGGATTTTTCAAAAAGTCTACAATTTCTATCATTTCTCTTTTTTCTTCATCTAGTCCTGCTACATCGTCAAATGTTATTTTTGACTTAGTCGTTTCTGCATCATATACCTTGCTTTTGTCTCCTAGACCTTGTAACTTAAATAACATAATAAATAAAACTACTAGTAGAATTGTTGGTAGCAATGTAAACAAGTTACTGAATATAGTTATAAACATATTAGGCTTTTTTTGATTTAATTCTATATTGTTTCCTTCTTCTACTTTGCTTTGAATTAACTCTACAAAAGCTTGAGTATTTGGAACAATGCATGATCTTTCTTCTGTTTCGTCTTTTAATTTAACTTTAACAGTTGTACTACCTGTAGTCATTTCCACTTTTTCTACATTACCATCGCCAATTTCTCTAATAAGCTCTGTATAAGCAATTTCGGTATTATCATTCTTTTTATTTGTTGTAACAACATAAATTGTTAATGCTGCTGCTACAATTACTAACACTATTGCTAATATTAAGAAATATAAATTTTTCTTTTTATTATTCTTCTTTTCCTCTTCTTTCATCTAGTCAAATCCTTTCGATTTATTTAAAAAGCTATTACAATAAAGCATTTTTCATTTATTAATTAAGTTTATTTTTATATTTTGCTTAGGTTCCAGCTGGTTCTTCTCCATTTTTTCTGTTACCCTTCTCTCTTTTGTTTTTATTATCTCTTTGTTTTTCTTCTTGCTCTTTCTGTTTTTTTTCTTTATCTTGTTCTTCTTTTTTTGCTCTTTCTCTTTCTTCAGCCTCTTTTTCTTCTTGCTTTTTTCTTTCCATTTCTTGTCTTACTTTTTCTTGTTCAGACATAATTCTATTAAGCTCTGCTTGTTTTTTTATTACATCACTTCTAATTATTAAAACTGTAGCAACTACATATATACTTGCAATCGCTGTATACATTACTTGAAAATACTCTATTACAAAGCCTGTAAGAATATTTGCTACAATATAAGCTAAGTTTAGTATAACAGGAAGCGAAAGAGAATATACAGCAATATTATATGCGGCACTTGGTCTTAACCTTACTCGTGCTATAACAGATGTAATATAAGCTAATACTGCTAAGAAAATGGCATCTATTAGTACTGTAGAAAAATATACAATAAATAGATAAATTGATGTTATTACAAAGAAAGACATGCATAATTTTATGCTTCCTTCTCCCGTTGCCATTGATATAACATTTTCTTTATTAAACTCTGAAATTCCATACTGTTCTGAAATATCTTTATACATCATAGTTGTTGTAATTGTACTCATATCTGTTTTCGTAATTACCCTGTCTTTTAACACTACTATTCCACTTGTATATTTTTTTATTTGCTCATTATATTCATCTATTTTAGATTGCTCTAGGTCTCCTGTATCTATAATTATTTTTCCTATTGGTAATTCTTCATTTTCAATAATTATAGGCTTGTCCTTATCTTTAGATGGAACTATGCTTAATACTCCATCTTTGAATTGTAATGTTTCTATTTCATTACTTATATAATTTGCAAAATTATTTAAACTTTGAGAAAATTTATATGTTGTTGCTGCACTTACACATAAAGCAAACACAACTATCAATATTAACATATATATAATTGCTTTACTTATTTTCTGTGCAGCAAGTTTTGCATAATCTTCAAACTTAAATATTGCTATTTTTAGTCTCTCAAAAAAGCCAATTTTTTCTCCTGTTTCCACCGAAATTCCCTCCATTACAATTCTACATCTTTTTAACAGTCATTCCATCTTTACTATCTTCTACTTGATAGCCTTTTTCCATTAATATATTTCTAATTTCATCTGATAAATTCCAGTTTTTCTCTATTCTTGCTTGCTTTCTTTTTTCTACAAGTTCTTTTATATCTTCTGGAAGATCTATATTTTTTTGTTCTTCTAAATATTTTTCTGAATTTTTTATATCAAGTCCTAAAACTTCATCAAATTTTTCTAATAATTTGGCATATTGCGCTGATTTCTTTTCACTTCTAACAATGTCCCAAATTATTCCTATTGCTGCTGGAATATTTAAGTCATTATTTATTGTTTCCAAAAATTTAGTTTCATATTCCTCAATATTTTTTTCTTCTATTAATTCTTTTCCATTAAGATGTTTTAAATACCCTTCTCTAAGCCTGTTTAAAGCTTTTTGAGAAGCTAAAGCTCCATCAAATGTAAAATTTAATTTTGTTCTATAATGAGCAGAATAACAAAATAGCTTATACGCCAATGGTTCTATTCCCTTTTCTTGCAACTGAGATATTGTATAAACATTTCCTAAAGATTTTGACATCTTCCCACCATCAACTAGCAAAAACTCTCCATGCATCCATATCTTAGCATGTATTTTTCCTGTTGCTCCTTTTGCTTGTGCTATTTCGTTTTCATGGTGTGTTGGTATATGGTCAACTCCACCAGTATGAATATCAAATTCTTCACCTAAGTATTTTCTTCCCATCGCTGTACATTCTATATGCCATCCTGGATAAGAAAGTCCCCATGGACTATCCCATTTCATAATATGGTTTTCTGGTGCCTTTATCCATAAAGCAAAATCATATGGATTTCTTTTTTCTGGATCTACTTCTACTCTTGCTCCTGCTATTTGGTCATCCAAATTTCTATTTGACAAAACAGGATATTTGTCTAGTTTAGATATGTCGAAGTAAATTCCTCTACTTGTTTCATAAGCATAACCATTTTTTATTATTTCTTTTACATATTCAAGCATTTCCGGTATATGATCTGTTGCTTTTGCAATAATTTCTGGTGTATCTATGTTTAGTTTTTTCATATCCTCAAAAAATGCGTTTGTATAAAATGCTGCAATTTCATATGGGTCTTTATTTTCTTTTCTAGCTGCCTTTTCCATTTTGTCTTCGCCTTCGTCAGCATCTGACTCTAAATGTCCAACATCTGTAATATTCATTACATGTTTTAAATCATATCCATTATATCTTAAAACTCTTCTTAAATTGTCCATAAATACATATGACCTAAAATTGCCTATGTGGGCATAACTGTAAACAGTTGGCCCACAACTATATATTCTAACCTCATTTCCAACTAATGGAGTAAAATCTTCTTCTTTTCTTGTTAGAGTATTATATAACTTAATTTTCATAAATCCCCTTTCTTATAACTATATTATCTTAAATTACGTATTATTTACAACTGTATTTGTAGTTCCTCCTCCTGAAGGAGTCTCTGTATTACCACCTGCTGGCGGAGTAACAGTATTAGTTCCTTCTCCACCAGATGGTTCTTCCGTATTTCCTCCTGTCGAAGGCTTTTCTGGAGTTGTAGTCTTTTTATTTACTACTAAAGTAATTGTAGTATTTTTAGCAACTACTTCGTCTGCTTTTATACTTTGTGAAAGTACAATTCCATCTTGCTTAGTACTATCTGATTTATAAGTTACTTTTATTGTTAGTCCAGTTAAAGATGTTCTTGCTGCTGCCTCTGTTTTTCCAACAACATTTGTAACTTTTATCATATTTGAAGCTGTATGTTTATCACATTCTTCTGTTGGTCTTGAATAGCTTGTTCCAGAAAGGCTCTTCCAAGCTGGGTTTACCTCTTTTTCTGGCACTACTGCATATGATTTTTCTTCTACTTCTGGGCAATAGTCTGTTGCCAATTTTCCTGATTCTTTACATACTTTTATTTTATCATGTCCGTCACAATATCCAGGAACAGTTCCTGCTTTAAATATTTCTGTATATGTTTGTGTACAACTCTTAGTTGCAAGTTTACCTGATTGTAAGCATATCTTTGCACTAGTCATTCCTGATGGTTTCTCAAACTCTGCATCTTTTAAATCTGAGTGTACATCTTTCATTATTCTTGCCCAAATTTGTTGTGCTGCATCAGCATTTCCAGACCTAACTTCTTCTGGTGTATCATATCCAACCCATGTTGCTGCAGAATAATATGGTGTAAATCCACATAGCCATTTATCTTTTTTGCTATCTGTTGTACCTGTTTTTGCTGCAACATCCATTCCACTTATTTTACACATATATGCAGTTCCACTACTTCCTGTTACAACATCTTTTAATATATCTGCTGTAATATATGCTGTAGTTTCTTCCATTACTCTTCTTTTTTCTTGCGCAGATTCTAATATAACATTTCCATTACTATCTTCCACTTTTGTATAGAATGTTGGTTCTGTATATTCTCCGCCATTTGCTATTGCCTCATATGCTGCTGCCATTTCTAATGGTGTTGCTCCTTCACTCATTCCACCTATAGCCAAAGCTAAGTTGTTATCTAAATCTGGGTCAACATGTTCAAGTCCCATATCTTGTAAATATTCTATTGCTGTAGATGGTCCTACATTAGATAATATTTTCATATTTACAACATTTGAAGAAACTTCTATAGCTTTTCTTACTGTTGTTAATCCTCTATAATTAGCAACATTTTTAGGTGCATATCCACCACCAAAATCCGATCTACGGTCATCGTAAACTGTTGCTGCTGTTATAACTCCTTCTTCTAACCCAGGTATAACATTTGCTAATGGCTTAATTGCAGAGCCAGTTTGTCTTGGAGCTAGAGCTCTATTGTAACCTGTAGCATCAACATCTGTTCCAAGTCCTCCCATACAGCCCACAACATAACCTGTTTTATTATCTATTATTATCATTCCAGATTGAGTATGCTCTTTATTTTCTTTTGGTCCACCTGTTGTTCTTGCATAATATATATACTCATCTTTTATATACTCTTCTTCCATTCTTTCTTGTATTTCTGTATTTTGAGTTGTATATATTTTATATCCGCCTGTAGCTAGCATATTTCTTGCTACTTTCTCATCCACATCTTTTAATTCTGCTAAATCTTCGACAATTTCTTTTATAGCAGCATCTGTATGATAAGACATTTGCGTTGCATTATCAAATGAACCTTCCTTAAATTTTAATCCTGCATCCACTTCTGCTATAGCCTCATTATATAGTCTTTCTGCCTCTGCTGCATCATCACTTATTCTATTTTGGTCTTTCATTTCTGCTAAAACTGTTTTTGTTCTAGTTTTTATTGCATCTATTACTTCTTGGTCATCTTCATACCAGAATGGATTATAACTATTTGGAGAGTGGTTTATACCTGCCATAAATGCTGCCTCTGCTAAGCTTAAGTCTTTTGCAGATTTAGAGAAATAATACTTAGCGCCATTCTCTACACCACATATTGTTGTTCCACCTACATAAATTATATTCAAATATTGCTCTAATATTTGTTGTTTTGAAAGCATTTTTTCTATTTGATATGCTCTAGACATCTCTCTTATTTTTCTCGTAACGCCTGCAAAACCAGTATCGTCCTTATCACTCATTAAGTTCTTAGCTAACTGTTGTGTTATTGTACTTCCACCATAAGAAGAGCGACCTCCTCTTAATACATATTGTATTGTTGCACTTAATGTTCTTGTTAAATCTATTCCAGAATGCTCATAAAATCTTTTATCTTCTATTGCCACATATGCATTTGGTAAATATGGTCCCATTTCTGAATATGTAATAATTTTTCTATTTACATCTCCTGAAGATAAGTCAAATATTTGCTTACCATCAATATCATAAACAATTGAGTTATTATGTCCAATTACTAAGTCCTCTTTAGTTAGTTTTAATTTATCACTAAAGAATACGCCAGCAAAAATTCCTACACCAATTAAACATAGCAAAATAAAGATTATAAAAATTATAATCAATGCTTTTTTTAGCTTAGGATGTTTACCTTTTTTCTTTCCTTTTTTATCTTTCTTATTTATTTCACTCTCTTTTACATAGTCTTCTTTTGTTTTAGGTTTTGTTTTTCTTTTCTTCTTTGGATTTTCTTTTACGACTTTATACATCTTTGTTTTTCCATCGTCTTTGCTTCTTTTTCCAGTACTCATTCTAAAACTTCCTCCTTAGGATATTTTAAACAAACTTATTATATAATATATTACATAAAATTAAAAGTATTTTAAGAAATTTTTCAGAAATGTAATTTTAAAAAACAAATATATTTTATAAAACAACAATTAAAAAAATACTAAATAATATGTATTTTTAAATTTACAGATTATTTAGTATCATATCAACATTTTTAGTTTATTGTATACCTGTTTGTAATTTAGCACATAATTATATTATAGATAAAACTGGTCGGAATGAATCATCACTATATCCATATCCAGTTGCATTATAAAAACAATATAATCCAACAACCGATGCTCCATCAAACCTGCCTCCTCTCAAGAAAAAAGGTCTACTTGAATATGGAAAAGTTGAACAATCTAAATACCATGAACCATCAGTAGTTGCATATTCATTTGACGTCTCCCATAATGCATCTCCATACAATTTAGAGTTTACTGTATAATTTTCTTCTTGTGTGTCCTCTTTTCCCACCATGTATGTGTCTTTTGTTTTTCCTTCCCCTAAGTATATGTCATCTCCATATTTTGTAATATTTTCATTATTATTATTTACATATGCTGCTACATATTCCCATGCTCCTCCACTCATATCATATATTCCATAAACATTTCCTGTTGTGCTTGCTTCTACTCCTTGTACGCTTGTATAGTCATTCGTTGTTCCCACGTTTTGGCTTGCTATAGCACTATTACCTGCCGATCCTGTTATGAAATTACCACTATTATTTATCCATACTTCTTCGTTCTCTTTTCCATATTTACTTTTGCTTAAATAAACACAAGCTCCCCATTCCTTGTTTTTCATTAAATGACTATTTAAGTCTGGTTTATAATTTTTGCACACATTATATATATTATTTATTGATATAGCTCTCCAACTCGATACTCCAGGCTTTACTTGTAATGTTTTATCAGTACCATTATACTCACTGTTTTTTGTATCTGTTGTAGCTCCTTCTGGACTTGCTTCAAATTTTGCTACCCATATTCCTGTTACTTCTTGCCCGTAATTAAACGCTGGGTGTACTACATATCCATATTCTCCATCCTCTTCTGGAAATACTGTATAGTCATTTGTAGTTTTTTCATTATACTCTACTATCTCTTTGCCATTTTTCGTTATATTGCTTTTTCCTTTTAGGAATTCTATTTCTATTGTTCCTGCTCCCTCTGTTGGTTCTGTAACGTTTATTTCTTCTCCACTTTGATGATAACCATTTGTTATACTATATGCATATCTTGGTATCCATACAAACATACTATAGTCACTATTTTCATCTAATATTCCATTTTCATTGAAACTACCACCAACTACTGCGTTTGCCCACTTCTTTGCAGAATAATCATACCATTCTTCATCATCCTTGGTTGTCTCAATCCATTCACTCCCACTCCATTTTATTGGTGTCATTTCACTTCCTAATTTTGGTATATTTACACTCTTATTTTCATTCCAATTCTCTGCTATATCATATTTGTTAGCAATATCTTCAACATATTCATTCAACTTATCTAGTTCTACTTTTTCATTAGTAACGGCACTATTGGTTTTTTCTGATGCTTCTTTCGCCTTTGCTATTATTCCATTATCACTAAATACTAAGCTTATTGTTATTCCTGCTAAAATTAATAAAACTACAATTGTTACAACTAAAGCTATTAGCGTTATTCCGTTTGCTTTTGTCATATTGCTTATTCCTCCTTATATTTTTAATCACACCTAATTAAATGATACTTTTACATATATAAAGTAACTCTGCATCCACCGCTAGGAATCTTATCTGTTGGAATATAAAGACTACGCTTAAAAGCTGGAAGATAATTTCCATCATAACTCCAGTTTCCACCACGATTTACTCGATAGTTATTATTATCTATTTCGATTGTCCAATCAAAAACATTCCCTGCCATATCATATATATTATTTACCTTATAGTTTTCATTTGAACCGGTTGCTATTAATTGATTTCCATTTGTGCCATTATAATTTCCTTTTCCTGTGCTATCATAAGTATATTTCTGTTTTTCTTCATTTCCACTATTATACATCCATCTCATTACTGCATCCCACTGACTTCCCCATATCATTGTACTTCTTACATTGCTATTTAATGCTATTTTTTTTGCTTTACTATACATTGTATACCATGTTTGATTCCCTACGTCACTATTATTCTTTACAACCACTGCCTCTTCTTGTGATAAATCTCCAGTTTCATATCTTCCTATATAAAATCCCCCATATTTTTCTACACTCTCTATCATATTATTAAATTCTGACTCTAGCTGCGCTTTAAATATATCTGATGTAGCATCTAAATCTAATCCAGCTTGTTGTAGGTTTGTGCTATCTGCATCACATTCATTTCCATCTTCTCCTGTTACTACCTCTGGCTCTCGATAACTTTCACTTCCAGATGTTACAGTTATCTTCATAATATTATTCTCTTCAGTCCAATTTAATGGTGTTATCCCACTTGAAGAAAAATTATACAGCTTGCTTAATTTCTTATGATTTTCATCTATACCATACATTTCACTTGGATTTGCTACTGGTACCCATACAAATTGATTTCTTGTTGTTTGGGCTATATCCTTATTAGTATCGTTCACATTTTCTTCACCTTCATATATTACAAATCCATCTTCCACTGTATTTTCTGTATCTATACTTGATGCTGTATATCCTTTTGGCACTGGCACAACTACTCCATCTGCACTTGTCACTTTTTCCACCTTGCTTAAATCCCAATTCGCTGTTGGGTCTTCGTTCGCACTTCCTCCACCTACCTTATCTAACATATTTCCCATGTAATCTGCTGCTTCATTAATTTGTATTTGTTCATTTATTAACCCTTGGTTAGTTCTCTTTGATGCCTCTTGTGCCTTTTTTATTATTCCATTATCACTAAATACTAAGCTTATTGTTATTCCTGCTAAAATTAATAAAACTACAATTGTTACAACTAAAGCTATTAGCGTTATTCCGCTTGCTTTTACTATTTTCTTTTTCATAATACTCTATCCCCACTATCTTTCAGGTTATTTTATATCTATAATTTTTTAATAATTTACTATGGCAAGTTTTACAAAAATGCATAGCTATTAACTACATTAAATCTTCTACAACTTTAAACTACAACTAAAACTGGTCGGAATGAATACTTACTACTACCATCTCCATAAGAAAAGAAAAACAGTCCAGCAGCTTCATTTCCACTTCTATGTCCACTTCTCCAAAAGAATGGAACATTATCATAAGGCATTATAGGAGAATCCGCATACCATGCACCTCTGCTATCACCTACATAATTATTTGAAGTTTCATATATTGCATCTCCATATTTTATTTTACTATTTTCATAATTAGCTTCTTGTGAATCCTCATCAGTTATATCATATACATCTTTTGTTTTTATATCTCCATTGACCAAATTATTACCATATTTACTTGACATAGCGGTTGAATTATTAATATATGCTGCAACATATTCCCAACATCCACCATTCATATCATATATTCCATATACAGTTCCAGTCGTACTTGCTTTAACCCCCTGTGCACTTGTGTAGTCTGTTGTTGTTCCTACATCCATACTTGCTATCGCACTATTTCCTGCTGCCCCTGTAATATAATTACTACTATTATTTATCCATACTTCTTCATTCTCTTTTCCATATTTGCTTTTACTTAAGTACGTTACCGCTCCCCATTCTGTATTTTTTTGCAAGTGACTATTTAGAGTAGTATCGTAATTTAAACAAATTGCATATGCATCATTTAATTGATCTCTAATTCCTTGAACTCCTGGTTGAACTTTAATTATTTTGCTTGTTCCCTCACTATCTGGACTTGCATCAATTCTACTTGCTTCAAACTTTGCTACCCATATTCCACTTACTGCTTCTCCATACTCAAATGCTGGGTGTATATTCCAGTTTCCTTGTCCACTTGCATTATCAAAACTTGTTCTTCCTGTTGCACTTTCATTGCTTGTTCCCTTCATGAACTCTACTTCTATTGTTCCTGCTCCTTCTGTTGGTGTTGTACTATTCAAATTCGCACCACTTTGGTGATATCCACTTGTTATGCTATATGCATATCTTGGTATCCATACAAACATACTTCCGTCTTCTGTTATTGCATTTGCCCATTTTTTTGATGAGTAATCATACCATTCATCGTCATCTCCTGTTGTCTCTATCCATTCGCTTCCATTCCACTTTATCGGTGTCATTTTACTCTCATAATATTTAGGTTCGTTTACTCCTTTTTCTTCATTATATTCTCCTCCTATAGGAATTTCAGGTTCGCCTATTGCATTATTAATAAAATTATCTATTTTATTTAACTCTGTTTGTTCCTTTTCTGTTTCTTGCTCTGTCTTATTTGCTGCTTCTTGTGCTTTTTTTATTATCCCATTTTCACCAAATACCAAACTTATTGTTATTCCAGCCAAAATCAGCAAAACTACAATTGTTACAACTAGTGATATTAGCGTTATTCCGCTTAACATTATGAATTTTGTTTTTCATCTTATATTTACACCTCATTTTTATTTACTGTATGTTACATAACTTTGCATTTCAATATTTTTTGTTTCTTCATATTATTTCTAAACTGTTTTAATTTATAAAGACATTTTATAGATTCTGTAAAGCAAGTCTTAAACTACAATCAACACTGGACGGAACGAATAGGCACCGTCAGCAAAACCCAAGTTGTAGAAACAGAATGTGCCAGCACCACTCTCCATGTTATAATGACCTCCACGTGCAAAGAAAGGATTGTTAGAGAATGGATAGTATGAGTAATCACTGTACCACGAACTATTACCACTGTTAACGATTCCGTTGTATGTTCTGCTCGATGTTTCATATATTGCATCTCCATACTTACTTGTATTTGCATTGTAATTCCCTAATCTTGTATCGTCTCCTTTTGCATACACGTTCTTTGTTTTTGCGTCTCCATTTGCTAAACTACTTCCATAACTCGTTAAAGCACTATCTCCATTATTTACATATGCCGCTACATATTCAAATGCTCCCCCACTCATGTCATATATTCCGTATACATTTCCTGTTGTACTTTGCACTCCATTATTTACATATGAGTTTCCACTTCCTCCACCTGTATAATTTGAGCTATTACTATTTATTGTTACTTCACCATTTTTTCCATATACACTCTTACTTAAATATGCTACTGCTCCCCATTCGCTATTTTTCATCATATGGCTGTTTAATGTACTATTATAATTTAAACAATTTGTGTATATATCATTAATACTGATATTTCTCCAGCTCTGTACTCCTGGCTCTATCTTTATTTCGCCACTACTATTACTTGCTTCAAATTTTGCTACCCATATTCCACTTATTCCATTATCACTTTCTCCATTATTATTTCCATAGCCTCCTCCTACGTTTGCATCTCCTACAAATGCTGGGTGTACTACATATCCATTTGGAAAGTTCGCATAATTATTAGTTGTAGTTGAATTATATTCTACTAGTTTTTTTCCTGTTGCCCCTTCGTTACTTGTTCCTTTCATGAACTCTACTTCTATTGTTCCTGCTGTATTTGTATGATATCCGCTCGTTATGCTATATGCATATCTTGGTATCCATACCCACATACTTCCATCGCTCGTTGTTGCGTTTGCCCATTTTTTTGCTGAATAATCATACCATTCTTCATCGTCTTCTGTTGTTTTTACCCATGTACTTCCATTCCACTTTATTGGTGTCATTCCTTCTCCTAAGCTTGGCGTATTTACTCCTTTTGCTTCACTATAACTTCCATCACTTGGTAATTCTGGTTCTACTGGTACATCTGGATCTGTATCTCCTTCGGATGTATTATTCATAGCACTTGCTAATTCATTATACATTTGGTTTAATTCTGCTTGCTCTTTTTCCAATGCATTTTGAATTTTATTTGCAGCCTCTTGTGCTTTTATTAGTATCCCATTATCTCCAAATACAGATGTTATTGTTACACTTGCTAATATTAAAAGAACTATAATAGTCACAACAAGAGCAATTAACGTTACACCTTTTTCTCTTTGGATTATTAATCTTCCTTTCATATTCTCTCCTCCTAATAATTCTTTTGTTATTATTCCCATTTTTATCTAATATTAGTCAATTATTTTCTCAAACTATATATTCCTTTTTAAATATTTTTCTGGCACAATTATACCATCTCATTTTGAGATTGTATGTAAATTTTATATTACATTAATATTACATTTAAGTTACATTTTTCTATTTTTGTTGTTACAATATCCACAGTTTTCCACTTATCCACAAGTTTAATATTCTTTAATAATCTTATTATTTTTGTAATACTATTAAGGCATAAAATAAGCAGGTTCATTACGAACCTGCTTATAAATTAAGTTGCACCCCCATTTATTATTTTTTCAATTGATTTTATGCTGCCGACTTGTATATAAAAATCGGCATATCATAGGTAATGTTTTCGTATATCGTTTTTGCGGCACTCGTCGGTAAGTTTACACAGCCATGAGAGCCATTCGTTTTATAAATATCTCCTCCAAACTTGCTTCTCCAATTCGCATCATGCATACCAAATCCTTTGTAAAATGGCATCCAATACAGCACTGGCGAAGCATACTTACTGCCATCACGGTTTGTACCTCTTAAAGTAGTATCATACACCTTATTGTTTAGATAAAATACCCCTGTAGGAGTATAATATCCACCACCAATGTTTCCTGTTACGGTAGGTGTTTCTACAATACACTCTCCATCAAGATACATATAAACCATTTGCCTTGTGATGTCTATTTCGATATAGCTTGTTAGTTTTTCTGTTACTGGTTCTTTCTCGTAAACTGGCTTTCCGGTATAGTTTTCGCCATTTTTAAGCTTTTCCAGTATGAAAGATACCGTTTCTTCCTTCATAACTACTGGTCTTCGCATTTCGAAGATAGGCATACTTACATATCCCACGCCAGTTCCTTCAATTTGTACAGTACTCACATCTTCTGCAGCTTCGCTAAGCTTGTCTACGAATTCTTCAACACATGCATTAATATCAAAAGAAAAGTCGTTTTCGTCGTAAGTTATCCAGTTAACCATCTCTTTCCTGTCTATTGTATACATGCTTCCATCTACTAGCCTAATAGTTACAGATGTGTTTAACACGTTATTTAGAGTTTCACACTCATCTCTTAAATTCTTGTCACTGGACAGTAGCTGTGGAAGCTCCATTGCAGAAGTTAAATCAATAACCTGATTTTCACCCAGACTAGTTAAAGTCTTACTTACAATTTCACATGCCATATTATAATTGAGCTGGTTACCTACAGCCTCCTTCTCTATTACAAAGTTGTTGCCGTCAAACCGGATATAAGCATCTTTAGGTTCTGTTTTGTCTCCTTGAAATTCTGGAATATTTGCCAAAAAGCTCTTTACATTTTCTTCATTAGCACTTATAGCATTTTCTAACGTAAACTCGTTTTGCGAAAAAAGCTCTTGGCTTTCTTGCATTTGCTTAAGCTTATCAACTGCAATTTCTACCCCCAGTTCTTCATAAGTTACCGTATAGTTTTTCTCATTTAACACTAGAGAAACTTGTGTAGTTGATATGCTGTTTTCCAGTTTTTCTTTGGCTTCCTCTAAAGAAAGCCACGAACAGTCCATGCCTTCAATAGTTGTCATTGTGAAATGAGTACGAGTAAACTCGTAAACACCCACTAGAACCACGCCAATTATTAAAATCAGCACCAGTCCTAACTTTAGAAGTTTGTTGCTCTTCTTCCGCACCTTCTTATAAGATACATCATTGCTTGCCATACCCAAAACTCCTCTCTATCCATTAATGCTTCTTGATATACGCTTACTTAATTTGTATAAAGTTTGCACAGCAATATTATACCATTATTTACATAAAGTGTCAAAAAATAAAGGCAAGACGCCTTTATTTTACAGTTTTATTATTTACTTTGCTCTTTTTGGTTGTATAAAATCTTTTATAATTGTTAGCTGGTACTACTTTTAAAGTATACCCAATAGCATGTAAATACTTAATCATTGTTTGTATCGTAGGAGAGTGTGTACCATTTTCGACTCTTGCAATTGCGCTTTGAGTTAGTCCACTTTTTTTGCTTATCTCTGTCTGTGTAATTTTTCTTTTTCGTCTTGCTTCAATTGTTGCTTGTATAATTTCCATTTCTATTCTTATTTCTTCTTCTTGTTCTGGTGTTATGTTTAATTCTTTTTCAAGCTCTTCCCAAGCTTTAAATCTATTCATTTTCATCACTCCTTTTCTTATAATCTTCTAACAGTCTTTTTGCTTTTTCTATTTCACTTCTTGGAGTCTTTTGAGATTTCTTAACAAATACATTTAATAATATAAATTTATTATTATATAGACTAGCAAATAAAATTCTATCTCTTATCGGTCTTAACTCCCATATTTCTGCATCGAGATGTTTTATAAATGGTTCTCCTATATTTAAACCATTTTTCTTTAATATTCTTACATATGCTATTATCTTGTTATATTTAATTCTACTATCTTTATCGTTTTTTATACTTAATCCATGTAAATATTTTTCTATCTCACTTTCTCCATTTTTATCTTCATATATTATTATATTATGCATTATTTTCTATCCTCTTTTATTATATTTAAATTATAGCATATTTGCTATAATTTATCAACATTTTTATATTTTAAATTTTCCAATATGTCATCTACACAAGTTACAGGAATTGCTCCCTGTTTAATAAGCTCGTTTGTGCTATATGAATTGTCGCTTGTTATATTTCCAGGTATACAAAATATGTCTTTTCCATGTTCTAAACCAAAGTCTACTGTAATTAACGTTCCACTCTTTCTCCTTGCTTCTACTACTAAAATCCCATCTGATAAGGCACTTATTATTCTGTTCCTTGCTGGGAAGTGCATTCTATCCGGTTTAGAATTTGGCTCATATTCTGTTATTACTGCCCCACCATTTTTTATTATTTCTTTATAGAGTTTAATATTTTCTTTTGGATAAACATTATTTAATCCGCTTCCTAAAACAGCAATTGCTTTACCTCTTGCTTTTATTACTCCCCAATGTGAATAAGCATCTATTCCTCTTGCTAAACCACTAATTACTATTATGCCTTTTTTAGCTAGCTCATGGCCAAATTTATAGGCAACTTCCATACCATATTTAGAACAATTTCTAGAACCTATTATTGCTATGCTTTTGCTATTTAAAATCTCTGCATTCCCATCTACATATAATTTTGCTGGTCTATCATATATTTCTCTTAATTTTTCCGGATAATTTTCATCTATTTCTTTTATTAACTTCAAATTATTCTCTCCTTTACTAAGTTTTCAGTTTTATGTAATCTACTTATTATATATCTTTTATATATTTTTTAAGTAGAATTTTTTAGTATATATATTTATACTATTATTTTAGGACAAAAAAAGAGCTTACTAAAGTAAGCCCCCAAATTACTATTATTAAATTTACAATATATATTTTTTATTTCTACTATTTTATATTTTTTACTCTTACAATAAATCTATTTATAAACCAGACATAAAAACTACTCTATTCCATTTTGCAATTTTGCAGCTTCTACCACATTATTCATAAGCATTGCAATAGTCATAGGTCCAACTCCACCAGGAACAGGAGTAATATAAGATGCTTTTTTTTCTACATTTTCAAAGTCTACATCTCCAATTAGCTTTCCTTCTTCGTTTCTGTTAATTCCAACATCTATAACAACTGCATTATCTTTTACCATATCTTCTGTAACAAAATGAGGTCTCCCAACTGCTGCAATTAATATATCTGCATTTTTTGTAATCTCTTTTATATTTTTTGTCTTCGAATGGCAAATTGTTATTGTAGCATTTTTATTAAGCAAACATTGTGATAATGGTTTTCCTACAATATTACTTCTACCTATTATCACTACATTTTTACCTTCTGGGTCTATATTATACTCTTCTAGCATTTTTACAACTCCATATGGAGTACAAGAAACAAAAGATTTTTCTCCTATGGTAAGTTTTCCAACATTTATTGGATTAAATCCATCTACATCTTTTTTATAATCTATTTTGTTAAATGCTTCTCTAATATTTAATGGTTTTGGAATAGGACTTTGTAGTAATATTCCAGATACATCTTTTCTATTGTTTAATTCTTCTATTAAACTTAAAAGCTTGTCCATTGTTGTATCTTCTGGAAGCAAAAATTCTTCAAAATTTATTCCAATTTCATTGCAAGCTTTACTTTTATTTCTTACATATACTTGTGATGCTTTATCTTCTCCAACCATTATTACTGCAAGTTTTGGATAAATATTATTTTTGTTTAAAGCTTCAACCTCTACCTTTAAATTTTGTCTAACTTTTTTTGCTAAATCTTTTCCATTAATTATTGTTGCCATATTTTTCCTTCCTTTCTATTGTATGACGAATGTTTCCACTCTGTCAACAACTTCCGCCTTACTTTTTTCGACATATTCTACTATATTTTTTTCTGTTAATCCAAATATATCTTCTATTTCTTCTGTCTTACCATGTTTTATAAATCTATCTGGATAACCAAATTTTTTAACAATAACATCTTTTAATCTTTCTTCTTGTATAAGTTCTTCTACTGCTGTACCAAGTCCTCCTTCTAAAGTTCCATCTTCTATTGTAATTACATTTTTAGTCTTTTCTATTGAATTTACTATAGTTTCTTTATCAAGTGGCTTCAAAAACCTTGCGTTTATCACCTCTGCCTCAATCCCATTTTTCTCCAATGTATCAGCTACATTTTGTGCTTTTGCTACCATTTTACCTATTGCAATTATTGAAATGTCTTCACCTTCTCTTAGAACTTCTGCTTTTCCCTTTTCAATTTTGTTATGCGTTAAAAATTTTCTTTCCGATTCTCCACCTCTTGGATAACGTATTGCAATTGGACCATTATAATTTACTGCAAATTCTAGCATTTGTCTTAACTCTATAAAATCTTTTGGTGCCATTATTGTAATATTAGGAACTATATTTAAAAATGCTAAGTCAAACATACCTTGGTGAGTTTCTCCATCGTTTCCTACAATACCTGCTCTATCTAAGCACATTACGACATGAAGTTTTTGTGTACATATGTCATGAATTATTTGGTCATATGCCCTTTGATAAAAAGAGGAATATATTGAAACAACCGGTATCATTCCTTCTTTTGCCATACCTGCTGCCATTGTTAATGCATGTTGTTCTGCTATTGCCACATCAAAAAATCTATTTGGAAATTCTTTTGCAAAATTTGTTAAGCCTGTTCCATCTCTCATTGCAGCTGTTATTGCAACTATTTTATTGTTTTGTTTAGCTAAATTTACAAGCTCGTCTCCAAAAATTTTTGAATAATCATCTTTTTTCTCCTTTAAGCTTTTACCATCTTCTTTATTAAATGCACTTGTTGCATGAAATTTATCTGGATTTTTCTCTGCTGGTTCATATCCCTTTCCTTTTTTAGTAATAACATGAATTAGTATTGGTCCTGATAAACTTTTTGCTTTTTCCATTATTTCTTCCAATTTTTCTATATTGTGACCATCCACTGGTCCTAAATATTTAAAACCTATATCCTCAAAAAACATATTAGGTAAAAACAACTGCTTTATAGAATATTTTATTCTTCTTACAAGCTTTACTATTTTCTTTCCTATGAAAGGAATTCTTAATGTAATTCTTTTTATATAGTTATTTGACTTGTTATAAGACTTTCGTGTTCTTACTCTAGTTAAAAATGTAGAGAGTCCTCCAACATTTTTAGATATACTCATTTCATTATCATTTAATATAACAATTAAATTAGTATTACTTGACCCTGCATCATTTAATGCTTCGAATGCCATTCCACCTGTTAAAGCACCATCTCCTATAACTGCTATAACACTATTTTTTTCACCTTTTATGTCTCTTGCCCTTGCCATACCAAGTGCTGCTGAAATAGAAGTACTACTATGCCCTGTATCAAAAGCATCGTATTCAGACTCTGCTGCTTTTGGAAATCCTGCTAATCCGTTTAAACTTCTTAATGTGCCTATTTTGCCTTTTCTTCCTGTTAAAATTTTATGTATATAAGTTTGATGACCAACATCCCATACAATTTTATCTTTTGGTGTGTTAAATACACTATGCATGGCTATTGTAAGTTCTACAACTCCCAAGTTAGAAGCTAAGTGCCCTCCAGTTTTTGAAACAGTATCTATTACAAGTTCTCTTAACTCTTTTGCAAGTTCCTGTTTTTCTGAAATATTAAGTTTTCTTAAGTCTTCTGGATTGTCAACCTGATTTAATATGTGATACATATAAACCCACCTTTTTTAATTTTCGTTAATTATATCACAAATTTATTACATTTTCGTCAAATTATTGAAAAAATTTTTTTTACGTGGTAGAATTATATAGATTAAAATGGTTAAACTATATGTAAAGGAGAGATTTTAAATGAATAAAACAAAAAAATTATTGTTTACACTTGTTTTAATAATTTTATTAATAACAATTTCAAGCTATACTTTTGCTGTAAATATTACTTCTACAAATGAATCAACCTCAAATACTACAGAAGGAGCTTCGAAAGTTACAGTATTTGAATTAGTTAGTGATAAGTCTTGTACAATTAATTTAGGAGACAAGGGCAGATTTGAGAAAAAAGTTGCAGATTTTAGTGCAACAGAAAAAAGTATTACTATACAATTAAGTTTAGTAAATACATCTGCTCCATCTGATGTTACAAAACCTTCTGAATTATTTTTAGTAATAGATAATTCTAATAGCATGGTAGAACATTCTACAGAAGCTGGAGTTACAAGAAAAGAAGCCGTTATTGAATCTGCAAGTAATTTGGCAGACACACTATTTAAAGCTTATCCAGATTTAAAAATTGGTGTTGTAAGTTTTTCTAGTAAAGATGGTGAAGAAGGAACTTTATCAGATGCTAAATTAGAGCAAAACCTAACAAGTGATGTTACAGAAGTAAAAAATGCACTTGCTAATATAGAAACAAGCAATGGTGCAAGAACTAACATAGAAGCAGGTCTTACAATAGCAGAGCAAAACTATACAGACCAAGACAACACAAAGGTTTTAGTATTATTAAGTGACGGAGTTCCTAATAACGATGCTCATGGTAACTTTGCTACTTATTCAGGAGAAGTTGCAACTAACACAAAAGCAAAATTACAAGAACTTAATAATGAAGGAATTAATATATTAGGAGCTATGATTGGTCTTAACGGAGAAGAAACTGAGCCAACTACACAAAGAACATATCAAGACCTTGCAGAAGAAATATTTGGTACACCAGAACAACCTACTGTAGGAAACTTTTATTATATACAAGACCAAGAAATTGAGGAAACTCTTAATAATACAATAGTAGACATACTTGTACCTACACCTGATACAAAATTAAACAATATTATTATTAAAGATTATTTCCCACAAACAATTATAGATAATTTTAATTTTGAATATGTTGCATCTCCTAATATCGGAGATGTAAGTGCAGAAATAAATAAAACAGATAATAGTATTACATGGACTATAGAAGTTTTAAATGAAGATGAAGTTGCTACATTAAGCTACAAACTTACATTAAAAGACGATTTTAATAGAGAAATACTTGATGAAATATTACCTACAAATGAAAAGGTAGATATTACTTACAATGAAGATGGTCACGTTGAATCAGATGACTCTCCTACAGTTAGAGTAAAAGAGGAAGTTCCTCCTCAAAAAGAAGATAATACAACTGCTCAAGACCCTATTCCTCAAACAGGAAATAATAGTTTTGTAGCATTAGTTATAATTGCAGTTGTTGCTATAGCTTTAGCAATAGTAGGAATGAAATTTAGAAAACACAATAATAAATAGAATGTAAAAATTCCCCCGGCTAAGCCGGGGGGATTTATTTCTTTATACTTTATTTTTTAAAATATTATGCAACTTTTATTCCTGTATCTACAACTTCTTTTACAAAAGGATTTGAAATTTTTTTATAATCTTCTGAAGTAATTGGATGTGGTTCAATTCTTGTATCTATTTTCCAAGTTAAACCTATTAACTTTGCCCCATCCTCTATAATATCGTCAAAATCGCTTGAAATTACTGCTATATCTATATCACTACTTTCATTTTCAGTTCCTTTTGCATAAGAACCAAATAATATTATTGCTTCTATTTTATAATATTCACTAACTTTTTCTATATATTTTTTTATTGACTCCATTATTCTTCTATCAATAGTTCTTTTAGCCATTTTCTTGCCTCCTCAATATTTTTCACTTGTTCGGCTGTATATTCATCTGTACATTACTTGCATTGCATCATAGTCCTCGTCACTACTATTTATCCAATATCTCATTAAATCTATATTATCCATATTTTTCCTTCTTTCATAAGGTATTTTACTCACCCAAATTTTTAGATTAATTTTAATGGTTGGGGTACTAGGATTCGAACCTAGGAAATGTCGGAGTCAGAGTCCGATGCCTTACCGCTTGGCGATACCCCAATATTTTTTTATTACTATAGACATATTATACCATAAATTTTCTAAATGCAAATATGTTTTTTAATATTTTATCAAGAAATACAAATAATATTTTTAAATAAACTTTTAAATAAACTAAAGTTATAAAATAAAACAAAATAAAAAGAGCAAGTTATTAATATTTTACTTTTATAAATTAACTTGTTCTTTTTAGAAAATTTATTTTCTTTATAATTTTTATTGTGGTGGATTTACATATTTTAGTGGATCTTGTGTGTAACCATTTATTCTTACTTCAAAGTGACAATGTGGACCTGTGGAATTTCCAGTAGAACCAACTTCCATTATTAAGTCCCCCTGTTTTACCACTTTTCCCTTTTCTGTTAATATTTTTTGTCCATGTCCATATAAAGTTGTAATTCCATTTCCATGATCTATCATTACACAATTACCATAGCTTCCAAGTTCTCCTGCATATGATACTACCCCATCTAGTGCTGCAACTATTGGCGCTCCATAATCTGCTCCACCTATATCTAAGCCCTGATGTAATTTTACAATACCCTGTATAGGATGTTCTCTATATCCATAATAAGATGTTATTACTGTTCCACTTACAGCTACAGGCCAAATTAATGCTCCACCAGTATACTGTATGTCTATACTAGGCGTTGTAGAAATTTGCATAATTAATGTTTCTATTCTTAATTGTTCGTTTTTATATGCTGTAATTTCATCATTAAGTTTCTTTTCATTTTCTTGCAAGCTATTTACATAGCCTTGTTGTAAGCTTTTTGTGTTATTAAGTACAATAGACATTTGCTCAGCTTTTGCTTTTATTATTTTCGTCTGAGCATTTTCGTTTTCTATTTTTTGTTTATAAGTTTCTATTTCCTCTTTTTTCTGTGCTACTTCATTCATAAGGTTTATATCTACTTCTGTTATTTTTCGCATAAAATAAATAGAAGATAAAAACTCAGGTAAACTTTTTGACTTTAATAAAACATCTAAATATGATACCTCTCCTGCTTTTGATATTGCTACAAGCCTTTCTCTTACTATTTCATCTTTTTCATTATATTCTTTTGTGGTTTCTTCTAATTCTTGAGTCATAGATTTTATAGACTCTTCATAGCTATTTACTTTATTATTTAAATCGCTAATTTGCGCCTCGTAGTCTCTTATAGAATCATCTAATTTCTGAATTTGCACCATAGTATTTGTCATTTCATTTTGAACATATTCTAGCTGTAGACTAGATTGATTTATTTTTTCTTCCACTTCTTCTTTTTGCTGATTTAAACTATCTATAGTATTTGATGTAGCTTGATTTTGCTCTGTATTTGATCCTTGGCTATTCTGCTCTTCCGTGTTTGTAACTTCACTTGCTACATTTACACTGCTTGCTATAACTGTAGCAGAATAACTTATTATTAAAATTAAAGCAAGGAGAGTGCAAAGTATTTTGTTTTTCAATTTTACTTAGCCTCCTCCTTGTATTTATTTATAATGTTCTTATTATGTACATTTTTTTATTTAATATTTGTAAATCTTTATTACCAATTTTAATTTAATATTTATATTACCAATGTGTATAATTTAAAGGATTTACCTCATATCCATAATATGGTTGTGTTAATACTTCAAAATGTAAGTGTGGTCCAGATCCTATTCCTGTGTTACCACTTCTTGCAATTTGTTGCCCTCTTGTTACATATTGTCCTGCACTTACACTAGCACTACTTAAATGTTGATATCTTGTATATAAATTATCTCCATGCATAATTAAAACAAATAATCCTCTTGCGCTAGTATATTGAACATCTAATACATAACCATCTGCTGATGCATAAACTGGTGTACCAGTACTTACTCCTATATCTATTCCTCTATGATTTGTACTTGCCCCTGCTACAGGAGACTCTCTAGACCCGAAGTATGAAGTAATATTGTTATATCCATATGAGCTTGAAGACAATGGCCAACCTAATGTTCCAGAAAAGCTTCCTTCATATTTATTGTTATTTCCACTTTGTGCAAGTTCTTGCATCTTTTTCTTAATTCTTGCGTCTATATCATCTAATTCTGCCATATATTCGTCTAACTCTGCTTGTACTTGCTTATCTTCTTCATCTAATGCTGCAACTTTTTCTTGCTTTGCTTGCTTACTTACAGATAATTGTTTTTGTTTTGCCTCAACAGATTTCTTAGATGTATCTAATTCTGATTTTTCAGACTCTAACTCCTTTTTTGCCTTTTCTATTTCTTTTTGACTTGCTGAAATTTCTTCCATCATTTTATTATCTGCTGCTGTTAATTCAGAAACAATATGTGCATTTGATATAAAGTCCATAAAATTATCTGAACCTAGTAAAACATCTAAATAGCTTATTTGTCCATATTTTTGTGTAAACACTAGCTTGTCTTGTAATTGTTGGTCTTTTTCTTTGTAATCTTCCTCTAATTGTTTAATCTCTGCTTCTTTTTCAGTAATATTTTCTTCTAAAGAAGATATTTCACTTTCAAGACTTTCTATTTCTATTTCATACTTACGAATTGAGTCATCCAAAGACTGAATTTCGTCTAAAGCACTTTCCTTTTCTTGCTGTATTTCATCTTGTCTTGCTTCCTGCTCTTTTATAGTTGCATTTATATCTGATGCTTGGTCTTTTAAATCTTGTAAATCATCTGCCATTACAGTTGTTGTAAATCCCAGCAGCATTATAACTACTAGAAAAACTGAAATAACTTTTCTTCTCATATTGTTTCCCTCACTTTTTAATTTTATACTTCTAAGTATCTTCTCATAGATATCATACTTCCTATAACACCTATTCCTATTCCTAAAACTAAATAAACAGCTAAAACTAATCCAAACATATCTGAGAATGAAATAATTCCCAATGGTAATGTTGTTGACTGTAATAATGTTAATACTGCATTTGCTGTACCATTATAAGCTAACCCTAATAGTAAGATAGATATTAAAGCAGATATAACACCAATAATAATACCTTCTACTACAAATGGCCACCTGATAAATCCATTTGTTGCCCCAACATATTTCATAATTGATATTTCTTTCCTTCTTGCATGAACTGTTAATTTTATGGTATTCGTTATAATAAATATTGAAATAAGTACTAATAAAATTAAAATTACAATTGATGCTGTATTTATTCCATTAGCTATTTTTATAAGAGTGTTTATTGTATTTGACCTAATTTCTACATTATCCACAATACTATTTTTTTCTATAGCATTTTTTACTTGTTCGCTCTTTTCTAAGTCTGTAAGTGTTACTACATATGAGTCTTGTAGAGGATTTCTGTCTCCTTCATACATTTCTACCATTTCTGGGTTGTCCTTAAATACAGAGTCTTTTATTTGATTTAAACTTTCATCTCTTGTTCTAAAAACAACTGTATTAACACCATCTAAATTTCTAATTTGCTCTCCAAGTTGCGTCTTTTGTTCTTGCGTTATGGTATCATCATTTTTTATAAATACTTGCATACCTTGTTGTTTTTCTATGTCATCAATCATATGATTAACATTTTCTCCTATTGCAAAGAAAATACCAAATATAAACATTGTTGCACACATTATTACCAAAGATGCAACTGTTGACTTTTTGTTTTTAAATACGTTTCTAAATCCTTCACTTATTAAATAACCTAACACAATTACACCTCACTATTATAGCCACCTTTTTTGTCGTCTCTAATAATGTGGCCATCTTCTATTTGTATAACTCTTTTCTTCATTTTATCTACTATATCTTTTGCATGTGTTGCTACAACTACTGTTGTTCCTCTTTTATTAATGTCGTCTAATAAAGTCATAATGTCCCATGCTGTATCTGGGTCTAAGTTTCCTGTAGGCTCATCTGCTATAAGCATTGATGGGTTATTTACTAAAGCTCTTGCTAATGCAACCCTTTGTTGTTCTCCACCAGATAACTCGTTTGGATAAACTTTTGCTTTATTGCTTAGTCCAACAAGTGATAAAACCATTGGAACTTGTCTTCTTATATGTCTTTTAGTTGCATTTACTATATACATTGCAAAAGCAACATTATCGTAAACTGTTTTATCTGGCAAAAGTCTGAAATCTTGAAAAACCACTCCCATACTTCTTCTTAAAAATGGAACTCTTTTTGGCTTCAAATATGTTGTATCTTTTCCATTAATTATAATATTTCCAGATGTAGGATTTTCTTCTTTTAATATTAACTTAATTAATGTTGACTTTCCTGAACCAGAAGTACCTACTAAAAACGCAAACTCACCTTTTTCTATGTTAAAGTTTGCCTTATGTACTGCTTCTGTACCTGTATCATATGTTTTACTAACGTTTCTAAATTCAATCATCAGTATCTCCTCGTCACTTTCTGACATTATATAATAAATTACAACATTATAATAACAATAAAAGCATATATTTGCAATATATTTTTAGATAAAATTCACAGAAAATTTACATTCGGTTAATTTTAACAAAAATTGTGTAATCTTTAGACAAAAAATAGTGTATAAATGTTACTTTAAAATTAATTTTATTTAGTAACACTTATACACTTTTTAGTTAGTTACATTAAAGTGTAACCAAGACCGGACGGAACGAATTATTGCCGTAGTAATCACCGCTAGCGTTGCTGAAAGCGAACACGCCGACACCCGTAGAAAGGCTGTAATCGCCCGTGCGTCTGAAAAAAGGATAGCTTGAACAAGGAAAGTAAGAGTAATCGGCGTACCACGAACCGCTACTCGTCTCGTACTCGCTCGATGTTTCGTATACCGCATCTCCGTACTTGCTCGCATTCGCATTATAGTTTGCCTGTCTTGTATCTCCACTTCCCATTGTATACACATTCTTCGTTTTTGCATCTCCATTTACTAAACTACTTCCATATGTTGTTAAGTTTCCATTCACATTATTTACATATGCTGCTACATATTCCCATGAGCCTCCGCTCATATCATATATTCCATACACCGTCCCTGTTGTACTTGCTTTTACTCCTTGTGTACTTGTATAGTCATTTGTCGTTCCTGTATTACTACTTGCACTTGCGCTATTTCCTGCCGAACCTGTTATATAGCTACTACTATTATTTATCCATACTTCTTCTGTTTCTTTTCCAT
>CABVAF010000003.1 GCA_902496295.1 uncultured Clostridium sp. | reverse complement strand
GGTAAGGCACCAGACTTTGACTCTGGCATGCGCTAGTTCGAATCTAGCCAGCCCAACCAAAATTAGCTAAAAATAACTTATACTTTTATGTATAAGTTATTTTTTTATAGCATACAAAAAACTCCAATTATATTGGAGTTTTTCTAGTTTATTATTTTTAAACTTCTTCAGCCCATATTACTAATCTTCCTGATACATCGTCTGTACATGTAGAAAGTGAAATTTCTCTTTTTCCGTTTGTATCTCTTACAGCATATGAAAAGTCATTAGCATCTGTTATGTATTTTTTTGTAATTTTATATTCTACTCTTCTATTGCTTAAATCTGTTATATATATTTTATCTCCTTTTGAAAGTTTATCATTATTTGAGAAGAATCTTCCATCCCTAAAGTTGTGACCTATAATAACATTGTTTCCAACCTCATTTAGTCCCGGACCATATATAAAACCAACTGCCACTTGTATTGTATCTACTGTCGCTTCTAATATTGGATACTCTAAGTCTATTTTAGGTATTTCTATTTTTCCATTGACCGCATAACCTTTATACGTCAATTGATTAGTTGTAGAACCACTACCAGTTGTAGTATTTTGTACTACATCATTTACAGGAACGTTTATTATATTAGTATTGCTTCCTCCTGGAAGTACACCTGTACCACTACTTTCTTCATTAAGATACTCATCTAACTTTCCTAGTATTTCATCGCTTTCTGATGTTTCTTGGCTCTTTTTATAATAGTCTATTCCCATGTATACTAATAGAGCTATAATTCCAAGTATTACTATAACTAGTATTACGGTTAATACTTTATTATATTTACTATTTTTTAACATAATTACACCTCTTTTTCAAATATTATATAATATATAAAGATGATAAATTTTCCTGTAATCTCATTTTAATACTTACATAATTAATTATAACATATTTTTATATATTTTTCTACATAATATTTGGTATTTTCTGTAGTTCTACTTTAATTTTAACAAATTTTTGTACCTAACTTTCTTCCTGCTATAATATGGAAATGTATATGCATTACTTCTTGTCCACCATCTCTTCCACAGTTTGCAATTACTCTAAAGCCATCTTCTTCTATATTTAACTCTTTTACTATTTTGTTAATAGCCTTAAAAATCTCTGCAATTAAATAGCTATTCTCTTCTTTTACATCTATTATTTTTTCTATATGCTTTTTAGGTATAACTAGAATGTGAATTGGTGCAACTGGATTTATATCTTTAAATGCAAGTACATTTTCATCCTCATATACTTTTTCTGATGGTATTTTTCCATCTATAATTTTACAAAAAACACAATCTTCCATACAAAAACCTTCTTTCTTTAGTAATAAAATATAATAATTTATTTACTTATTTTTACTATTATAATCATTTTACTCTAAAATAGCTTTTATTCTTCTTACGCCTGCTGAACTTGACTCTTCCTTTAGTATTTTAAATGTTCCTAATTCTCCTGTATGTTTTACATGAGGTCCACCACATATTTCTTTACTAAAGTCACCTATTGTATATACTGTAACTTTATCCCCATATCTATTTTCAAATAATCCTGTAGCCCCTGCATTTTTTGCTTCTTCTACTGTCATTTCTTCACAAATTACAGGCAAGTCTTCCTTTATTTTTTCGTTTACAATATCTTCTACCTGTTTTAATTGTTCTTTAGTCATTTTTTCTGGGTGTGAAAAGTCAAATCTTAGTCTTTCTGTTGTAATATTAGAACCTTTTTGCTTTGCATTCTCTCCTAGTACAATTTGTAATGCCTTATGCAATAAGTGTGTTGCTGTATGATATTTTATTGTTTGCTCATTTTGGTCTGCTAAACCACCTTTAAATTTATGCTCACTTCCCATTCTAGACTTATCTTGATGTTCTTTAAACAATTTGTCGAATTCTGTCATGTCTATTTTAAAACCTTGCTCTTCTGCTAAGTCTGCTGTAATCTCTGGTGGAAAACCATATGTCTCATATAATTTAAAAATAGTTTGTCCATCTATTATATCTTTGCCATCTTGTTTTAATTTTTGAATAGCCTTTTCAAACTCTTTTTCTCCATGTGATAGAGTTTTTACAAATTTATCTTTTTCTTCTAATATAACTTGCTTAATAGTTTCTTTATTTTTTTCTAGGTCTGGATACATTTCTTTTAATATTTCAACATCTAAATCTATTAAATTTCCAAGCTCTTCTAAACTAATTTGTAGCTTATTTAAGTGTCTTGTCATTCTTCTTATTAAACGTCTTAAAATATATCCTCTATCTATATTGCTTGGTCTGCCACCATCGCATATTATCATCATGCTAGAACGCAAATGTTCTGCAATTATTCTTCTACTTTTTATATCATCTACTTTTTGCAAACTCTCTAATTTTTCCATAATTGGTGCAAATAATTCTGTATCGAATGGTGTAGTTTTTCCTTGTAATAGGAAAGTTATTCTTTCTAATCCCATTCCAGTATCTACATTTTGTTGTTTTAATTTAGAATATTTTCCGTCTTTAGATTTATAATATTCCATAAAAACATTATTCCAAATTTCGACATATTTTCCACAGTCGCATGATGGCTGGCAATTTTCAGAACATGGCTCTTTTCCTGTGTCATAAAACATTTCTGTATCTGGTCCACATGGGCCATCTTCCCCTGCTATCCACCAATTGTCATCTTTTCCATAAAAATAAATTCTTTCATCTGGAATACCAACTTTTCTCCAACATTCTGCTGTAACTTCATCCTTTGGAGCATCTTCATCTCCTGCAAAACATGTTACAGAAATTTTATCTACAGGAATACCAAGCTCTTTAGTTAAAAATTCAAAGCTCATGCTTACTGCTTCTTCTTTGAAATAATCTCCTAAAGACCAATTCCCAAGCATTTCGAAGTATGTTAAATGTCTATTGTCTCCAACTTCCTCTATATCGTTTGTACGTACGCATTTTTGATAGTCTGTAAGTCTTTTTCCTGCTGGATGTTTTTCTCCTAAAAGATATGGAACCAATGGTTGCATACCTGCTGTTGTAAACAATACAGATGGGTCATTTTCCGGAATTAATGGTGCACTTGGAATAACATTATGCCCATGATTTTTAAAAAAATTTAAATATTTGTTTCTTATTTCTATTGCTTTCATTATTTCGCCCCTTCTAATTTATAATGCTTTTATAGTCTATTAAATAGATTTTCCTACATTATTAATTTTTCTTTATAACTATGTAAAATTATATAATATAAATAGCTATAAATCAAGATATTTAAAAGAAAAACTAGTGCATAAAACACACTAGCTTTATAGTATTATATTAAATTAGTTTTCTCATACTCTTTTATCATAAAGAAAATTTTTTCAATCTCTATTTATTTTGCACAAAATCCCTATACTCCCTGTTTAAATTTTTTTCACAAAAAACTAGCATGTCTCTTTATCCTAGTAGTTTTAAAAAAACGTTTCTTAATGTGCAATTAAGACTGGGCGGAAAGAAAAGTTACTACCATTTAGTCCATTACTATTATTAAAATAAAATATTCCTGCACTTATATTTTCATTAAAACATCCACCACGTATAAAAAAAGGCCCATTTGACTCAGGATATCTAGAAAAATCTCCGTACCATGATTTATTACTATTGTCTCCTTCCATACTTGTTTCATATATTGCATCTCCATATTTTTCTGAATTTTCATGGTAGTTGTTTGTATTGTTATCTTCATCTGCTTTACTATACACATTTTTCATTTTTGTTTCTCCACTTATTAAGCTACTTCCATAATTTGTTAAGTTACCATCTCCATTATTTACATATGCTGCTACACATTCCCATGCTCCTCCGCTCATATCATATACTCCATATACATTTCCTGTTGTACTCGCTTTTACTCCTTGACTGTCTGTATAGTCATTTGTTGTTCCTGTATCTGCTCCTGCCGCCGCAATATTTCCAGCTGAACCTGTTATAAAACTACTGCTATTATTTATATATACTTCTTCTGTTTCTTTCCCATATTTACTTTTACTTAAATATGCTACTGCTCCCCATTCGTCATTTTTCATTAAATGACTATTTAATGTTGGATTATAACTTTTACATACATCATACATATTGCTTATTGTTATATTTCTCCAACTGCTTACTCTTGGTTTTACTTGTAATTTCTTATCTGTTCCATTATATTCACTATTTGCTACATCTGTTGTCGCACCTTCTGGGCTCGCTTCAAATTTTGCTACCCATATTCCGCTTACTGTTTCTCCATAGTTAAATGCTGGATGTATTACATATTTCTCGTCTACAAACTTATTCGTTGTTTCTGCATTTACTGTTGCTGTTGCATAATCTGTTATTGATTTTCCTGTTGCTCCTTCCTCACTCGTTCCTTTCATAAATTCTATTTCTATTGTTCCTGTATTATTACTATGGTATCCACTTGTTATACTATATGCATATCTTGGTATCCATACAAACATACTATAATTACTGCTTTGATTTAATGTTCCATCTTCATTAAAGTTTCCTCCTACTACTGCATTTGCCCATTTTTTGCTTAAGTAATCATACCACTCCTCATCATCTCCTGTTGTTTCTACCCATGAACTTCCATTCCATTTTATTGGTGTCATTCCTGTTCCTAAATTTGGTGTATTTACTCCTTTTTTCTCACTATAACTTCCATCACTTGGTAGAGAAGCTGGATTATCTGGCGTAGTACTTCCTCCACTCGTTCCATTTACCATATTACTCATATAATCTGCTACTTTATTCATTTCTTCTTGCTCATTTGCAACCGATTGATTTGTTTTTTCTGCTGCTTCTTGTGCCTTTGCTATTATTCCATTTTCACTAAATACTAAACTTATTGTTATTCCTGCTAAAATTAGCAAAACTACTATAGTCACAACCAACGCTATTAATGTTATTCCGTTTGTTATTTTCTATTTTTGGTGCTTTTCTTGCGCTGTTTACTTTTGTTTTATCCATTACTTTTTCCTCCCCATAATTTCATTCTTTTGTTATTATTTCCATTTTTTTCTTTATTAATCATTTTTATATAAATGTAGTTAATTTCTTACTTATTTTTATATGATTAATAGATTGTAGAACACATTATTCTTTTTTATTTGCATCGTTTAGCACATATTATACCATTTCATCTTGAGATTGTATGTAATTTTTATATTACATTAATATTACATTTAAGTTACATTTTTTTGCTTTTGTTGCTCTAATATCCACATTTTTCCACCTATCCACATGCTTAAACAACTTTTTCATAAAAAATGAAAGTAGCTTTTTTGTCTCTACTTTCATTTTATGCCTTGCTCTATCCATTATCTTTAACATTATTAATTATATCTATGTTACCAAATAACATATATTAATAATTATATATCTCCATATTTTTCATACGTCAATTTTTCCTACTAACTCTAATCCTTCCGCTTCTGTAATTTTTACATCTAAAATTTCATTTTCTACGTTTAAGTTTCTTTGCTCTTCTTCCAGCTTAACCTTAACTAATCTATAATTTGTTGTGTGTCCCCTTAAAAATTCTCCATCAATCTCTTCAAAAAGTACACTTAAAGTTCTACCAACACATGCATTGTTAAACTCTTTTTCATACTTGTCTGAAAGCTCCAATAGTTTATTGCTTCTTTCTTCCTTTATATTTCCATCTACTTGATTTTCCATAGTTTCTGCTTTTGTACCTCTTCTTGGAGAGTACTTAAATACATGTATCTTATATAGCTTTATTCTTTTTAGTAGTTCATAAGTTTTATTAAACTCTTCTTCTGTCTCTCCTGGGAAACCAACTATTATATCTGCTGTTAATGCTGCTTTAGGAAAATATTTTCTTATTCTTTCTGCCGCTTCCTCTATTTCCTCTGCTGTATATTTTCTGTTCATTCTTTTTAAAGTTTCTGTACATCCGCTTTGAAGTGACAAGTGAAAATGGTCACATATTTTTTCTAGTTTGCTTAGTCTTTCTACAAAGCTATCTGTAATTATTGTTGGTTCTAGCGAACCTAGTCTAATTCTTTTTATTTTAGGTATTTTGTTTATATCTTCTAATAAGTCTATAAGTCTGTAGTTTTTATTTATTCCATCTTCTGTAATACCTATATCTTCTATATTCTCTTTATTTTTCGTATTTTCTACATCTGCTATATTTTTATATTCAAAATCTGTTCCATATGCTGTTAAGTTTATTGCTGTTAGTATAACTTCTTTTATACCATTTTCAGAGATTTTTTCTATTTCCTTTATTATATTCTTAGGATTTCTACTTCTAACTCTTCCTCTTGCATATGGAATAATACAGTATGTGCAAAACTGATTACAACCATCTTCAACTTTTATTACTGCTCTATTTCTTTCTGTATGTGTAATTAGTCCAAATTCTTCATAATTATCTTTTGGTACCATTTCAGAAACAGATACTATCTTTTCTCTTTCTTTTAAATATTCTTCTACATATTTCACTATATCTTTTTTTTCTTTTGTTCCAAGTATTAAATCTATATCTTCTATTTCTTCAAGTTTACTTCTTCCCACTTGCACATAACAACCAACAGCTACTAATACCGCATTTTTGTTTTGTTGTTTAACTCTCCTTAACATTTGTCTTGACTTTTTATCTGCAATATTTGTAACCGTACATGTATTTATTACATATATATCTGCTTTTTCTTCAAAATCTACAATTTCATACCCTGCTTCTATCATTTTTTGCATCATTGCATTTGTTTCATATTGATTGGTTTTACATCCGCAAAGTGCAAAATGCTACTTTTCTTTTTTCCATACAAAATCTCCTTAAAATAACACTATTTTTTATTTTAGCATACTTTAAGTAATAATTCAAATATTTAATAGTCCCTATAGCAAAATTTATTTTTGTATTTATTAAACGAGCGACCTTAAAAGCAAGGTCGCTCGTTTTTTGGAGTATCAATGAAAGGTAACTGTGTATGCCGCTCCAAGTGCTGCCCATATTGAAATAATAGACAACATAGCCAGCCCAATGTCCGTGTTAAAGAATTGCTTCAGCTTTCTGTTTACAACTGGAAACCGTTCCTGAAGAAACGCTAATACTAATGCTGTAACAACAAACAATATGAATACTATCCCTCCTAGCCGTAAAATAATGTCCAGTACCTTAAGCATATCCATTCTCCCCTTCTAAAAGTAATATCTTATTTAGTATAACATCAAATTAACATAAAGTCAATTTTAGTCTATATTATACATCACATATTATAAATGATTACTAATACATTCCTCCCATGTCTGGAGCACTATCATGTCCTCCACAATTACATTCTTTTGGTTCTTTTTTATCTGTTACTAAACTTTCTGTTGTTAGTATCATTGATGCAATTGAAACTGCATTTTGTAATGCACTACGAGATACTTTAGTTGGGTCTACAATTCCTGCTTTTTTCATATCTACATATTCTTCATTTGCAGCATCAAATCCTATACCTGGATTGCTTCCTTTTACTTTTTCAAGTATTACAGCTGGCTCTAATCCCGCATTTACTGCAATTTGCCTAATTGGCTCTTCTAAAGCTCTTAAAATTATTTTTCCACCAAGCTTTTCGTCTTCTTTTAAGCCTTCTACTGCCTTTTCTACTTTTGGTATTACATTAACATATGATGTTCCACCACCTGCAACAATACCTTCTTCTACAGCAGCTTTAGTTGCAGAAAGTGCATCTTCTATTCTTAGTTTTTTATCCTTCATTTCAACTTCTGTAGCTGCTCCTACACCAATTACAGCAACTCCACCAGCAATTTTAGCCAATCTTTCTTGTAAATTCTCTTTTTCAAACTCGCTCTTTTCTTCTGCTATTTGAGCTTTTAATTGATTAACTCTTTCTTTTATTTGTTCTTTATCTCCCATACCATCAACAATTATAGTATTTTCTTTTTGTACTTTAATTTGTCTTGCTCTACCTAATTGTTCAACAGTTGTATCTTTTAGTTCTAATCCTAAATCAGATGTAATTACTTCTCCACCTGTTAATATTGCTATATCTTGTAACATAGCTTTTCTCTTGTCTCCATATCCAGGAGCTTTAACAGCAACTACATTTAATACACCTCTTAGTTTATTTAAGATTAAAGTAGATAAAGCTTCTCCTTCTATGTCGTCACAAATTATTACTAATTTGCCAGATTGTTGCATTAAACTTTCTAATAAAGGTAATATTTCTTGAATATTTCCAATTTTTTTATCTGTTATTAATATATATGGATTATCTACAACAGCTTCCATTTTTTCTGTATCTGTTACCATATATGGAGATACATATCCTTTGTCAAATTGCATGCCTTCAACAACATTTAACTCTGTTTGAGAAGTTTTTGACTCTTCTATTGTAATAACACCATCTTTAGAAACCTTTTCCATAGCCTCTGAAATTAATTCTCCAACTTCTGGATTTCCTGCTGAAATACTTGCAACCCTTGCAATATCTTCTTTTCCGTTAACAGGTACACTTATTTCTTTTAAAGCTGCTACTGCTGCATCTACTGCTTTATCCATACCTCTTTTAATAGCCATTGGATCTCCACCTGCTGCAACATTTTTTACACCTTCTCTAATCATGCTTTGAGCAAGAACCATAGCAGTTGTTGTACCATCACCTGCTACATCATTTGTTTTTATAGAAGCCTCCTTTGCTATTTGAACTCCCATATTTTCAAATGGGTCATCTAACTCTATTTCCTTTGCTATTGTAACACCATCGTTTGTAATAAGTGGTGCTCCAAATTTTTTATCTAGTACAACATTTCTTCCTTTTGGTCCCAATGTTACCTTTACTGTATCTGCTAATTTATTTACACCATTTAATAAACTTTTTCTGGCATCCTCTCCATATTTAATATCCTTTGCCATAATAAAATTCCTCCATTCTTTTTATTAATTTCTTTAAAATTAATTTATAGACTATTTTTTTTATTTGTTTTAATATCAAAATTTAATTTATAGACTATAGTAAAAACTATTCTGTAATATTATACATATATTAATAAGCTTTTACTTTATAATTGCTAGAATATCGCTTTCTCTAACTATTACTAACTCTTCGCCTTCGTATTTTATTTTAGTTCCAGCATATTCATTTAAATAAACTTTATCGCCTTTTTTTACACTCATCTCTTCTCTTTTTCCATTAACCAATTCTCCTGGTCCAACTTCCATAACTTCTGCAATTTTTGACTTATCTTGAGCATTTCCTGTTAAAATAATTCCACTTTTAGTAGTCTCCTCATTTTCTAGCATTTTAACTACAACTCTGTCTGATAATGGTTTTAACATTAAAATTACCTCCTTTAAAATTTATGTAGGTTTTTATCTATCCTGCATATATTATATGTTATATTAGCACTCATTATTACTGACTGCTAATATAATTTATACCTTTTTTTAGCACTTGTCAATATATATTGCTGAATTTCACAAAACATTCACATTTAAAATAATATAAGTAAAAACAAGCAAAAAACAGGACATAATTTTTACATTATATCCTGTTTTATTAAAATATACTTAATTGCCAATATTAAATACTTTCTAAAGCTAGTTTTATCATGTTATTTAAACTCTTCTCTCTTTCTTCTGCTGTACTGCTTTGTTTTTTTGCAAGAGAATCTACAACAGTTAATAGGCAAGCTGCTTTTTTGTTAAGATACTTTGCAATATAAAATAGTGCAAATGCTTCCATCTCAGCACCTATTATATTAAGATTTTTTGGAAGTCTATTTAGTAATGCATCTAAATTATCTAAATATCCATCAAAACAATCTGAACACAAAGTGTTTCCTTTTGTATAATGAATATTTAACTTTTTCGCTACCTCTTCTATGTTATTATTTAGTTCTTCACTAGCTTCCATTATATGACAATCTTCTGAATTCCATTCGTATGCAAAATTTCCTTCTGTATAAGTCTTATCTACTAATAAAGTATCTAGTAAGTCTATATCTGGTGTGTAAACTCCACATGACCCAATTCTTATTATTTTTTCTACATCATAAAATTTGTAAAGCTCATAACAATAAATCCCCATGCTTGGCATTCCCATTCCAGAAGAAAAAACAGTAACTTTCTTTCCTTTATATTCTCCAGTATATGCAAGCATATTCCTTACTGTATTTACAAGCCTTACATTTGTTAAAAAATTTTCCGCTATATACTTTGCGCGCAATGAATCTCCTGGCATTAATACAGTTTTTTCAATATCTTCCTTTTTTGCATTACAATGAATAGTCATATATCCCCCCAACTATTTTGTTATTGCTAATATTTTATATTTCATAACGCCTGCTGGTGCTTGAACATCTATTGTTTGGTTCTTCTTAGCACCTAATAAAGCTTTTCCTATTGGTGATTCGTTTGAAATTTTATTTTCTGCTAAGTTAACTTCTGTTGAGCCAACTATTGTATATGAAACTTCTTCATTGAATTCTATATCTAAAACTTTAACAGTATTTCCAACTTGTACTGTCTTAGTGTCTATTTCTGATTCGTCAATAATTTTAGCATATCTTAATTTATTCTCTAATTCTGCTATTTTTGTTTCATTAGCAGCTTGAGCATTTTTTGCTTCGTCATATTCAGAATTTTCAGATAAGTCTCCAAATCCTAAAGCAACTTTTATTCTTTCAGATATTTCTGCTCTTTTTTCTGTTTTTAGTGTTTCTAATTCTTGTTCAAGTTTATCGTATCCTTCTTGTGTCAATAGGATTTCTTTTTCTTCTCCCATAAGTCTTTCCTCCTTTTTGTCAGAATGTTTTTAATACAAAAAATAAATTTGAACACCTCAAATTTATCTTATATATCTTAATCCTTTTTGCTAAATTTGTCAATAGTATTTTTTCACCTCATTATCGTTTAAATTTACACGTTTATACTCATTTTCGTCAATTATACCATTGTTTCCATATAGTTTTGTTACAATAAGTCCTGCATCTTCTATTTTTGACCTTACATTCCAAAAATTTTCTTTTTTATTAAAAAAACTTTCGTATAAAGTAGCCATATTGGTTATACCATTTAATTTATACTGCTCCAAAATTTGTTTTACTTTGCTTCCTACATCTATCTCAAAAGAATTTATAATAATCCCCTCAAAGCCAACTAAAGTTATTTTGTTTTTACTATTATTAATGTTAATTATAATTGCCTTTCTGTATATTAAATATTCATTTAATTCTTTAACATCATTATCAACATTTATTATATATTTTGCTCTTTTTAAACTCTTTCTTTTGTTGTTTAGCAGAATTACATTATTTCCAGTATTGTTATAAACAAAGTCTTCAATATATTTATATTTTTCAATATTTTTACTAAATATATTAATATTTTTAAATTTTGTACTTAGAAAAGTTATATTGTTTAGCATAATTTCATCTATATTATTTGCAATTATATAAATATCTTCTAATTCAAGTCTTCTATTTTGAATATTTATAATATACTCCAAAACTTCATAAATTATGTACTTAAAAAGTCCATTTCCGTCAAAAAAAAATATATTTCTTTCCTTAACAAATTTTTTTACATCAATTTTTTTCTTTAAAATCAATTTATTAACAAAATCTTCATTCTTTACAATTTCGTCCGCTAGAATAATTCCATCTATGTTTTTCTCATTAACAATTCTTCTAATTTTCCTTGCTATTATGTGGTTTCTAATATTTTCAGTTAGCTTTTTCTTCTTATTATATTTATTATTTTTTAAATTATCTTTATTGTCCTTCAAAATTCTATTTTTACTTAAAGGAACTTTGACTATATATCCATTAAAAATTTCTTCTAAATCGACCATACAAAATATTTTATTAAATTTTCCTATCTGTTTTCCCTCTTTAATCTTTACATATAATACATTCAAAAAAGAAATCACCTCACAAACTAAAACAAGCTATTTGTCTTAAATTATATTAGGTAATTTCTTTTTTATTACTCTATTTGGAAATTAGGGACAGGTCCCTATTTCTCAATTCTGGAAAATGGGGACAGGTCACCATTTACGATTTTTGAAAAACTTGACCTGTCCCTAATTTCCAAGTTTCTCTTTAACTATACTCCATACTTCTGGACTTTCTCTATCTTTTTCCCAATATGCAGCTCCTGCTAATTTATATTTTCCTATAAGGTCTAATTTGGCAGATATTGATGTTGTATCTTCTATCCACATTTTATGCAAAGCTCCATTTTCTGTATATTCTACATAGTATTGTTTTAAATTGTCGTCCCATGTTCTTTCTACATTAGATGGTATTACCGCATCTACGTTTTTCATGTCTACAGGATAAGGACTATCTTCGTCACCTTCTACCCACAATCTTGTATAAAATGGTACTGCTAATACCAATTTGTCTGGATTTACACCTTCTTGTCCTAAAAACTTAGTAATATTAGCCTCTACCCAATTACATCCTGCTGTAGTACCTTCCTGAGCAGAACTTGCACCATATTGGTCATATGCCATAAAGATTATATAATCTGCTACTTTACTTATTGTATTTCTATCAAAACACATAGACCATGTTTCAGAACCATCTGGTGCTGTTACGTCTACGGATAAGGCTTTTCCCATTTCGTTTAATCTAGGTTCTAATTCTATTAAAAATCTATTAAACATTGCCTTATCTTCCATGTACATATTTTCAAAGTCTATATTTATTCCATCTAAATTATACTTTACAACTAAATTTACAATATTGTTAATTAATTTATCCCTATACTTGTAGTCATTTAAAATTTCAGAAGTTGTATCTATCATAGACTCGTTTGAAATCATTGCCCATACTTTTATTCCATTATTGTGTGCCCAATTAATATAATTTAATCCTGCTGTTCCAACGTTTTCTGTAACATTTCCCTGCCCAGATTGCTCTAGTCTAAAAAATGTTGGAGAAACCACATTTACACCATCCATTGCGCCCGACCTTGCTGGTGCTTCTCCATAGTCTGAAAAATATTCCCAAGCTAAACTTACTTTTCCTTCAACTTTATCTGTTTTTTCTATATCTTCTCTTATTGTATTTATTTTTCCCAAAGTATTTTCCTTAACATATCCAAGAACACCATTGCTTGTCCTAATTTTCTGCCATCCACTTTTTACTAAATCATCTTCTCTATTAGAAATTACAACAGTATCTCCTGCATTTATTTTATCAACAGTTCTAGATAAAGCAGTTGGACTTGACTTAACGCTTACATTTTTAGCTGCTGTTGCAATCTGATATTTTCTATCTAAAGAATCCACAACAACCCTATTATTTATATACTCTATATCAACATTATACACACCTGTTAGCTCAGAAAATGGAATAAAGTATTCACCATTTTTTTCTACAACAGGGCTTTTTAACTTTATTTCTGCACTATTTACAACTGCTTTATTTTCCCCAACTACCATATTGGCAATTTTAGTTGATGAACCGGTTATAATTTGATTGTACTTTTCATCATAATAAATATAATTGTCAAAAAAGTTTTCAATATCATCTTTTGATATATATATAACATTATTTTCGTCAACAAATATATCTTGTTTTAAGGCATTTGTTACATTACTATTGTTAATTACTAAATTTATTTTTCCTATAATTTCGTTATTTTTATAATTACCAGAAATTTTAATTACCAATATAGTTGCTACTAAAAAAACTGCTAGCACAATTATTTTTAAAATCCAATTATTTTTTACCTTACTTTTTTCTCTTCTTGCCATGTATAGTCTCCTTTTTTCTTATGAATTTATTTTTATAAAATAACTATATCATAAAAAATATTTTTAGTGAATACCATTTATAATATTTTTGTATAATATAATGGCACTTTCATATTATTTTACTTGAAAACCACGAAAATTAGTTGTATTATTATTAAAGATTTTAGCTAATATTTTTAATATGTAACTCCCCCCTTTATTGGGAGGTTGTTATATGAGTAAACTTTATTCGAAATATTTGGAACAAAAGGCATTAAATCCAAATAGACTTTATTTGTTTAAGTCAGGTATATTCTACATGGCTTTAAACGAAGATGCCAACAGACTTTCTGATGCATTAAGCTTAAAGGTAACAAACATTACTGAAAAGCTTTATAAATGTTGCTTTCCAGTAAGTAAGTCTGACTATTATTTTAAAACTTTAGAATCGCTAAATATTGATTATAAAATTATTGACCCTTCTCAGAATGTGGTCTTAAATTATGCCGAATACAAAGATAATGAAAAATTCAACAACATAATTTCAAATTTGTTAAAACTAGATCTAAATAAAATATCTTTTCAAGATTCTTATATTATTCTTACAAATACAATTCATGATTTAAAGCAAATTTTAGAAAATGGATCTGAAGAATAATGGATACCGGAGATAAAAATTCTTTATTAATTTATAAATATTATTTAGATTTAGTTTATTATACAAATACATTATGCATAAAATACCCTAAGTCCGAAAAGCTTGCTCTAGCAAGTGAAACTAAACAATCTTTATATAGCGGTTTAAGAGAATTAATTTATGCTTTAAAGGAATATAATAAAAGAAACAAAGTAGGTCACCTAAATAATTTAGATGTCGAACTAAATTTACAAAAGGTTTATGTTAGGCTTGCATATAAATATAAGTATATTTCAAAGCAGAATTATGAAACTTGGTCAAAAAAGATAACAGAAATTTGCAACATGTTAGGAGGATGGTTAAAGTCATGCCTCACACGATAAAAAATAGTTTTTATAAACGTCTAACATTTGAAAATCTGTTATCTGCCCACTTAAGGGCAAAAAAACAGAAAGCTAAAAAATGTGAAGTTTTAAGGTTTGAGCTAAATTTAGAAAACAATTTAGTAAACTTATTAAACAAAATTAAAAATGGAACATATCACGTAGGAAATTATAGAATATTTTATATAAATGAACCCAAGCTTAGAAAAATAGAAGCTCTTCCATATGTAGATAGAATAGTACATCAATGGTATGTTGAAGAATTTATAAAACCAAACATTGTTCCTAAATTTATAAATGCCTCTTGTGCTTGTATTGTTGGAAGGGGTTGTCACAAAGCAGCAGATATAATTCAACACTATATGCAAATATACAAAAGACAAAATCCTAACTATTGGATTTTAAAGTGTGATATTAGGAAATTTTTCTACAGCATAGACCCAAATATATTATTTAATATAACTAAAAGGTACATGTCTGATAAAAAGCTAATTCAATTTACACATCAATTAATATTTGAAAATAGAAAAGATCCTGTTGGCATACCAATTGGTAATTATACATCACAATTTTTTGCAAATATATACTTAAATGAATTAGACCAATATATTAAACAAACACTTAAAGTAAAATATTATGTAAGATATATGGATGATTTTGTAATGCTTTTAAAAGACAAAGAAACTTGTAAAGAATACAAAAAGCTAATAGAAGAATTTATAGAAACAAAATTACATCTAAGTTTAAACCAGAAATCTAGATATTATCCTGCTGCACAAGGTTTAAACTTTTGTGGTTATAGAATTTGGCCAACACACAGATTACTTAGAAAATCTAGTAAAACGAAAATTAAAAGGAAAATTCGTAAATGGAATAAGATTTGGCAACGTGGAGACTTAGACTTTAATATAGTAATGCCATCCTTACAGTCTTGGCTTGCTCATGCTAGCCATTGCAATACATACAAGTTAAAATGCAAAATACTAAACTCTGCCGAATTTATTTATGATGAAAAGAAAAAATATCCTTTGGAAATTGAGGATATTTCAGAATATCCAGGTTTTATAGAATTCTCAAAATCAGAAAATTATGAATAAAAATATAATTTAATTTTTTATGAAAAGTACCACCTATTTAAAGTAAATGATGTAAACCCAAAATGTTAAACAAAAACACGGAGGGTTCTTATCAAAATCTTCAAATAGATGGTACTTTTTCATAAACTTTAATGTTCACCATTTTATTACTTACTAAAATTTACTATTCAATGTGTTTATGATATTTTTCCTTGTACACTAAAATTCATGTACAAATATTATATATCAACGGAATAAAACTTCTTTGATACTTCCTATTATATGTCCGTAAACATATTTTTATAGGAGAAAAATTTCTTTTTAATTTTTCGTTGTATCGAAGTGCGACCAAGACCGGACGGAACGAATTGCCGCTGCCATTGCCACCGGTAGTATTGTTGAAATAGAACACGCCGGCATTAGTAGTATTGTTGTAATTGCCCCCACGGTTGAAGAAAGGCCAGTCCGAGTTAGGAAAGTTAGAGTAATAGCTTTATCCCTCTTTTTGGATTATATCATAAATTTTTATTGTATAGTAGTTTATTGTTATAATTTAACAAATAATTTATTGTCATTAAATAAAAGGTACTATAATCTTAAATAGTACCTTTTCATAAATTTTAATTTTCACCACTTTATTACTTACTAAAATTTACTGTTTAATGTGTTTATGATATTTTTTTAATACATCTAAATTTAATGTATAAACATTATATACCAACGGAATAAAACTTCTTTGATACTTCCTATTATATGTCCGTAAACATATTTTTATAGGAGAAAAATTTCTTTTTAATTTTTCGTTGTATCGAAGTGCGACCAAGACCGGACGGAACGAATTGTTGTTGCCGTTATTACCATTAGTATTGTTGAAAGCGAACACGCCGGCATTAGAACCATTGTTGTAATTGCCCCCGCGTATGAAGAAAGGATTAGTCGAGTAAGGAAATCTAGAGTAATAGTTTTATCCCCTTTGAGATTATATCAAATCCACCTTTTTTTAACAAGTATTTTTACTTATTCTTTTATTACTACATATAATAAATATTTTTTATAGATAGCACTTTTAAATATATAAGAGGTACTATCTAAAATAGATGTAGTACCTCTTCATAAACTTTAATTTTCACCATTTTATTACTCACTAAAATTTACTGTTTAATGTGTTTATGATATTTTTATTTTATACTCCTTAACTTCATGTATAAACATTATATATCAACGGAATAAAACTTCTTTGATACTTCCTATTATATGTCCGTGAACATATTTTTATAGGAGAAAAATTTCTTTTTAATTTTTCGTTGTATCGAAGTGCGACCAAGACCGGACGGAACGAATTGTTGCTGTTGTTGTTACCACTATTGTTGTTGAAATAGAACACGCCGGCATTAGTAGTATTGCTGTAATTGCCCCCGCGTTTGAAGAAAGGATTGCTCGAGTAAGGAAAGTTAGAGTAATAGTTTTATCCCTTCCTAAGAATATCAAAAAAAGTCTTGCAAAGCAAGACTTTTTTTGATAAATCTCTCTCTATTTTCAACTTACTACCCGTAATCTGCATTGATAGGCATTTTATAGTCTATGCCGATTTACAAAGGGCAAGGTACAAGGTCACACTAAAGTGCGACCAAGACCGGACGGAACGAAACGTTGCTGTAGTAGTTACCACTATCGCCGCCGAAACAGAACACGCCGGCAACAGTAGTATAGCTGTAACTGCCCCCGCGTATGAAGAAAGGATAGCTCGAGTAAGGAAAGCTAGAGTAATCGGCGTACCACGACTGTGAATTCGAATCTCCACTTGCGTTATATGTTCCGCTCGAGGTCTCATATACTGCGTCTCCGTACTTGCTCGCATTTGCGTTATAGTTCGCTAGCCTCGTATCTCCACTTCCCATCGTATACACATTCTTCGTTTTTGCATCTCCATTTACTAAACTACTTCCATATGTTGTTAAGTTTCCATTCCCATTATTTACATATGCTGCTACATATTCCCATGAGCCTCCACTCATATCATATATTCCATACACATTTCCTGTTGTACTTGCTTTTACTCCTTGTGTACTTGTATAATCATTTGTAGTTCCTGTATTACTACTTGCACTCGCACTATTTCCTGCTGAGCCTGTTATATAGCTACTACTATTATTTATCCATACTTCTTCTGTCTCTTTTCCATATTTACTTTTACTTAAGTATGCTACTGCTCCCCATTCATCATTCTTCATTAAATGACTATTTAGCGCACTATTATAATTTTGACATACTGTATACATATTTCCTATGTATATATATCTCCAACTTGCTACTCCTGGTTTTACTTGTAATGTCTTTGTTGTTACATTATCTCCAGCTGTACTATTACTATTTCCTTCCACACTACTTGCCTCAAACTTTGCTACCCATATTCCACTTACTGTACTTCCATACGTAAACGCTGGGTGTATATTCCAATTTCCTTGCCCGCTTGCATTATTAAAGCTTGTTCTTCCACTTGCACTCTCATTGCTTGTTCCCTTCATGAACTCTACTTCTATTGTTCCTGCTGTTGTTGCATCTCCTTTTGTATGATACATACTTGTTATACTATATGCATATCTTGGTATCCATACCCACATACTTCCATCACTTGTTTTTGCATTTGCCCATTTCTTTGCTGAGTAATCATACCACTCTTCATCATCTCCTGTTGTTTCTACCCACGCACTTCCATTCCACTTTATTGCTGTCATTCCATTTCCTAATTTTGGTGTGTTTACTCCTTTCTCTTCACTATAACTTCCATCACTTGGTAATGGATCTGGTTCAGGTTCAGGCTCTGGTTCAGGCTCTGGTACTGTATTTAAAGCTGCTTCTAAGTCATTATAAAGTTTATTTAAAGAATCTTGCTCATTTGCAACTGCTTCTTGTGTTCTATTAGCTGCTTCTTGTGCCTTTTTTACTATACCATTCTCACTAAATACTGCACTTATTGTAACTCCTGCTAATATTAGCAATACTACAATAGTCACTACTAACGCTATTAGCGTTATACCATTTTGTCTTTTTCTAATATCCATTTGTTTTCCTCCTACTTATACTTTTGTTTTAGCGAAAAATATAACAAAATATCCATAAATATTTTGTAAAACTTTGTATTATTTTCCAAAAGAATAGTATCATTTTTATAATTTTTAGTCAATATTTTTTGAAATTTTTTTATCATTTTTAAAAAATATGTATTTTTTGTAAGTCTTGTCGTTCTAGTTAATCTCAAAATGAGAATAATTTGTTCCTATTTATTTCATTTCTATTTTTTTACATTTTATATAAACCTTTGTTTGTATATGTCTTTAATAATAAAAAAGTCGTCTTAAATTTATAATCTAAAACGACTTTTTTATTTATTTAATTAAGTTTTTTACCTCTGCTTCAGTTAATTGAGTTATTTCTATAATTGTTTCTATTGGTATATTTTTTTCTAACATTCGTTTTGCTATTTCTATGGATTTTTCTTTTTTGCCTTCAACTTTACCTTTTTTCTCTCCTTCTATTATTCCTTCCGCTTTTCCATCTTCTCTTGCATCTTCTTCTCTCTGTTTTACATCCATTCTTAATAAATTTTCTTTTAGCAGTTGTCTCCTTAGGATTTCGTCTTGGCTTAATCTGTTTAGTTCGTTTTTTGCTTCTTTTATTTCTTCATTCTTTTCCATTATCTCTTCTACCTCCACTCCTTCTGGATTATCCAAAAACATCATCCATTGTAGCATTCTATTTTTCGACATTATTTTCATAGTCCTTTCATTAATTTTTTATATTGTTTTCCTTATCACTATTTCTTTATAATCTGCATACAATTAACTAGGTGATTGTATGAAAGATTATAAATTAGCACTTGTTGGTGCAACAGGATTAGTTGGCAGAACTGCTTTAAAAGTTTTAGAGGAATTTAATTTACCAATTTCTAATTACGTATTTTTCTCTTCTAATAGGTCTGCTGGTACAAAAATACGTTTTCAAAATAAAGATTACATAGTAAAAGAGTTAACAGAAGAATCCTTCAAAAAAGAACATTTTGATTTTGCTATTTTCTCAGCTGGAGCTAGTACTTCAAAAAAATTTGCTCCTATTGCCGCTTCTTCTGGTTGTATAGTAATAGACAACAGTAGTGCATTTAGAATGGATAATGACGTTCCTCTCGTTGTTCCAGAAGTTAATCCTGAAGAAATTTTAAAAAATAACGGCATAATAGCTAACCCAAACTGTTCTACAATTCAAGCCGTTGTTGTATTAAAACCATTAGATGATGCATATAAAATAAAAAGAATTGTATATTCAACCTACCAAGCTGTCTCTGGCGCAGGTAAAAAAGCTCTAAATGATTATGAAAACGGTATAAAAAAACATATAGACCCGCTTCATACATACAATTTAGAAAAATTTGACCATGACATTTTTGATAACTGTATTCCTCAAATTGATATTTTTGAAGACAATTTGTATACAAAAGAAGAAATGAAAATGATAAATGAAACAAGGAAAATACTAAAAAAACCGGATTTAAACATAACAGCAACTGCTGTACGAGTACCTGTTAGTAATTGTCATGGAGAAAGCATAAATATTGAATTTGAAAATTCGTTTTATTTAAGAGACGTTTTGGATATTTTAAGCACTTCTATTGGCGTTAGGCTAAAAGATACTCCTGAATCCCCTATGCCTATTGATGTTTCTGGAAGCAATAATGTTTATGTTGGTAGAATTAGACGTGACAACAGTATTAAAAATGGTTTAAATCTTTGGGTTGTAGCAGACAACATTAGAAAAGGTGCTGCAACAAATGCTGTGCAAATTTTAAAAGATTTAATTTGTATAAAATAAATTTTTATTGGAGGTAATTTTATGTCTAAAAAAATACTTTTTAAAGGTGTACGGTACTGCTATTGCTACACCCTTTGACGAAAGCGGTATAAATTTTGAAGAGTTTAAAAAATTAGTTGAATTCCAAATTACACAAGGAGCAGATGCTATTATTGTATGTGGAACTACTGGTGAATCTGCCACTATGTCCACCACTGAAAAAGAAGATTTAATAAAATTTACAGTTGATATTGTAGACAAAAGAGTTCCTGTCATCGCCGGAACTGGTGGAAATAATACTTCAAGTGTTATCGAACTTTCTAAATATGCAGAAACCGTTGGTGCAGATGGTCTTTTGCTAGTAACGCCCTATTATAATAAAACTACTCAAAAAGGTCTAATAGAACATTATTTCGCTATTGCAAATTCTGTAAATTTGCCTATTATTCTATATAATGTTCCAAGTAGAACAGGTTTAAATATTTTGCCAAAAACTTATTTAGAACTATCTAAAATTGATAATATTGTTGCTGTAAAAGAAGCTAGCGGAGATATTTCTCAGGTAGCTAAAATTGCAGAACTATGTAAAGATAACTTAAATATATACTCTGGAAATGATGACCAAGTTATACCTATTTTATCTCTTGGTGGATTTGGAGTAATATCAGTTCTTTCTAACATATATCCTAGATTTGTACACAATATGGTAATAAATTACTTAAATGGAAATCATAGTGAAGCTCTTTTATCTCAATTAAATAGTTTAGAATTGGTAAATGCATTATTTAGCGAAGTAAACCCTATTCCTATAAAAGAGGCTCTTAATATTCTCGGATTCAATTTTGGAAAGCCTAGACTTCCTCTTGTAGAAATGTCAGCAGAAGGAAAAAACACATTACAACAAATTATTGAAAAATTCGCCAAAAAAACTTAATATTTTATTAATATCTAACCCTCCTGAATAATTTGTGCTATAATTAATATATAAAAAAGGAGCAAAAGATGAACGGGGATAATCTTAACGAAAGTATAGAAAAATGTACAGAATTTAATGAAATTATAAGTGATATATTATCTAATGAAACAGTACAGGAAATGAAAAAATTTATACAACATGGAGAAATATCTTGTTATTCACATTGTTATTATGTAGCTTACTACACTTATCTAATTTGTAAAAAATTAAAATTAGATTATAAATCTGCAGCTCGTGGTGCAATGTTACACGATTTATTTTTATATGATTGGCATACAACTTCTCCTGCCGATATAAATGAAAAAGGTGCACATGCATGGGCTCATCCAAGAATTGCTTTAAAAAATGCATCACAAATTTTTAATTTGAATGAAACCGAAAAAGATATAATAAAAAACCATATGTGGCCAGTTACAATTAGAATTCCAAAAACTAAAGAGGCTTTTATAGTTTCTTGCATGGATAAATATAGTGCAACTGCTGAAACGTTTATGAACTGTAGAAATAAAATAACCAGTTCTAAAGTATATAGATACGCATATATCTTCCTAGGATTTTTTATATTTAGAATTTTCTAACATTTACTTGCATATAAATAGGTAAAAGAATTTTTCTTTTATCTATTTTTTTATTGTTTTAAATTTATAATAGATTTTATTTATAGTTTTGTTTTTTGAAGCTTTAAATTCATAATAAATTTTCTCTTTTATAAAATTGTTAGGAGGTTTAATTTATGATACGTATTCTAGTAAATGGCTCAAATGGAAAAATGGGTCAGGAAGTTATAAAGTTAATTTCTAAAAGTAATGATTTCTATCTATTTGGCGGATTAGATAGATGTAAAAAAGATAATTTAAGCTACCGCACATATTCTTCTATAGGAGAACTCTCTTCTTCGGTTGACAAACCAGATGTAATTGTGGACTTTTCTGTTCCAGAAGCCAGTTTTGCTATTATTAATTATGCAAAAAAGTTTAATGTTCCTACTGTAATTGCTACAACCGGATTTTCTAAAAACGAACAAGATGAGATTATAGAGTACAGTAGGTCCTTCCCTATTTTCCAATCTGCGAATATGTCATTTGATATAAATATTATGAAGAATACCGTTGCAAACTTAGCAACCCTCCTTGCAGATGATGATATAGAAATTGTAGAAACACATCATAACAGCAAATTAGACTCGCCAAGCGGAACTGCTATAATGCTTGCAGATAGTATAAATAGGAAGTCTGATAATAAATATACTTATATTTTTAATAGACATGACCATAGACAAAAACGAGAAAAAAATGAAATTGGCTTTTCTTCTATTAGAGGAGGAAATATTGTTGGAGAACATAGTGTATTGTTCTTTAGTGATGATGAAAGTTTGGAAGTAAAGCACATTGCATATTCTAGAGCCGTTTATGCAAAAGGTGCCTTAAAAGCTGCAAAATTTATTATAAATAAAACCTCCGGTTTCTATACTATGAACGATTTACTTTAAAAAATATTTTTTAAAGAGAATTTATCTTTTTCTTCTATATGTTGCAGTAAGAATATACAACTATCTATATTTTCAATTGCAGTATTATATTCTTCTGCACTTATATTTGATTTAGCTTTTACTATAGCTTCTGAAACCTTTTCAAGCTCATCATGCTCTATATAATATGCAAGTGTTTGATACTTTTTATCCCAAATCTCTTTACTATTTACAATTGCTTCTTCTATTTTTTTTATATTTTCATCGTCACTATTTTTTTCTATATTACCTTCTTCTTTTTTAATATTTCCTTCACTAGCTGTTTTCTTACTGCTTGTCTCTTTATTATTTTCTGATATTCTACTACTAACTTCTTGTAAACTCCTATTAACTTCTGCAACAGCACTTTTAGTATTATTATGTGTAATTACATTTCCAATAATAATTGCTATAACAATTATTATACAAATAACTAATTCCTTTTGCATATGCACTCTCTTTCTGTGGAAATTAGGGCTAAGTCCTAATTTCCAACTAAAAAAATATATTAATTTCGCATTTTTGAAAATTAGGACTTATTTCTAATTTCTTTCTTTTGGCAAAATATCTGATCACCGCCATCAAATGTAACTATTAAAGCTTCTTCTGGTTCCATGTTAAATTTATTTACTTGTTTTTTTAGCCAGTTATAATCTTTTCCTATATTTTTTAAATTTTTATACATTACTTTCCCATCTACAACCAAGTCATATGGTATTCCTTCATATTCCGGCATAATATTAAAATCTTTTGGTGTAGCTGCTCTCTTATCTGGTTTTTGTATTACAGTAACTTGTCCACTTGTTTCTAAAATAGCATATTCTACATCTCCTAAATTAACTACATTACTACTTCTTAATCTTTCTTGTAATTCATTTAATGTAAATCGTTCTTTTTTTAATACTTTTTCATCAATTTTTCCTCTATATATTAAAATTGCAGGTTTTCCACATAATATTTCTCTTATCTTCATACTTTTTAGATTTAAAAAGGATATTATTAAATGCATAACTAGAAGTCCTAAAATTGGTATTATTCCATTACTTATTGGTATTCCTGTTTCTGCCATTGGAACAGCAGCCAAGTCTGCAATCATTATAGCTATTGCAAGTTCAAATGGCTGTAGCTGACCTATTTCTCTTTTTCCCATTAACCTCATAACTATTAAAACTATTATGTATAAAACAATACTTCTAAAAAAAACTATTAACATACTAATTTTATTCCTTTCTTGCTTTTCTATAATTTTATTTTTAGCATTTTAATTTTTTTTATTCAAAATACGTATAAATTTTAAATTTTTATAAATAATAAATTCGAAATGAATAATATTTTTTTATATGTACATAATACAAATTGAACCCAATAACATTTTATATGTTAAGAAAATAAGGAGGTTTTTATATGTCAGAGGATGTAAATAGTAGATCTAAGGAAAATGGCAAAAGCACCGCTTGGCAAATAATTGGGAGATTGGTAACAGCTGCAATTGTTCTTGCCATAACTGCTTTCTTTACACCAGGATTTCATATTAATAACTTTTGGGCATTAGCTGCAGCAGCAGTAGTTCTTACTCTTATTGATTATTTAATTGTAAAATTTACTGGTTTACATGCAACACCTTTTGGTAAAGGTTTTGTAGGATTTATATTATCTGCTGTAGTTTTATATGTTACTCAATACTTTGTAGCAGGATATGCTGTATCTTGGATGGCTGCCATTATAGGAGCTTTAGTCTATGGAGTAGTAGACTACTTCCTACCGGGAAATCAAACTATGTAAGAAAAAAGAGGAGAATTAATATTTCTCCTCTTTTAACATTCTTATACTTTATTTCTTTTGTATATTATTTAATTTTTAGTTCTTTTAGCTACCTTCTACCTATCTTAAAACGTTTTAGGTTTCAAGCTTATTTTAAGGTATGCATGATTATTGTATTATTACTTTAAAATGTTTTAGCAACATTTATCTTTTTTCTTATTACATACTTTTTCTATTATTTTTATTACAATTAATAGTACTAAAACTATTGCTAATATAATTAAAGCTGGCAATATTAATAATAGTATTAAGTTAATTATAGGAATTGCGCCTATTATTAATCCTATTGTTAAAGCTAATAATATAGATAATATTGCAATTATTAAGTCTATACAATTATTTCCTTTTTGTTTACATTCGTCTTTACATGGCTTTTTACATTGATTATCATGCATATTATGGCAATTATTTTCATAACAGTTTGTATATTTATTATCATCGTACATATTACACACCTCCTAATAGTGTTTATTTTTTTACATTTTACTTTAAGTTTTTTATCTAAACACTATTAATATATAATATGCACAAGCTCTAAAAATTGGGACAAAATAAAAAGTATAATATTATTGTTTATAATTTTTACATTAATATTATACTTCTTTTATGTTTTTCAAATTATTTTTTATTCCAGTTTTCTTTGTTTGTTTGACGTTGTCTTGCTATAGCTAATGCATATTCTGGCACGTCATCTGTTATTGTAGAGCCTGCTGCAACAAATGTATTATCTCCTAATGTTACTGGAGCTACTAAGTTTACATTAGAACCTATAAATGAGTGATTTCCTATTATTGTTTTACTCTTATTAAATCCGTCATAATTACATGTTATTGTTCCACATCCAATATTACATTTTTCGCCTATTTCACAATCTCCCATATATGATAAGTGTGGCACTTTTGTACCTTCTCCGATAATTGCTTTCTTTATTTCTACAAAACTTCCTATTTTTACATGATTTGCTAGTTTACAGCCCTCACGTATATATGAGTTTGGACCTATTTCGCAGTCTTCTCCAATTGTAACTCCTGACTTTATTGTTGTATTTGGATGTATTACAGTATCCATTCCTATTTCTACATCATCATAAATATATGTAGTATTTGTGTCTTCTATTGTTACGCCGTTTTTCATAAGCTCTGTATTTATACGCATTTGCAATACTTTTGTTAATATTCCTAATTGAATTCTATCATTTATTCCTAATATTTCGGTGTTATCCTCAACTATAACTGCACCTGTTTTTAGTCCTCTATCATTCATTATTTGAATAACATCTGTTATGTAATATTCACCTTGTTTGTTATTTGGTGTAATTTTTTCTAGTGCTTCTAACAAAGCTTCTATGTCAAAACAATAAATTCCTGCATTTATCTCTGTTATTTTCTTTTGTTCCTCGTTTGTATCTTTTTCTTCTACTATTCCTTCTATATTGCCACCTTCATCTCTTACTATTCTTCCATAACCTGTTGGATCATCGTAAATTGCTGTAAGTAAAGTAGCATATTCTTTATTCTCTATACTTTTTTCTATTAATTTATTTAACGTTTCTGGTCTAATTAATGGTACGTCTCCATTTAAAACTAAAACTCTACCTTTTTTACCTTTTAAATATTCTTTAGCTTGCATTACTGCATGCCCTGTTCCAAGCATCTCGTCTTGGAATGCATATTTTATATCTTCTCCTAACACTTTCATTACTTCTTCTTTTTTATAACCAACAACAGCTACAATATCTTTCACACCTGCTTTTTGAGCATTTTCAACTGCTCTTTTTACAATTTCTTTTCCATATATTTTTTGAACCAATTTTGAATTTTTAGATTTCATTCTTGTTCCTTTGCCTGCTGCCATAACAATTGCAATAATATCATCATTTTCCATCTAAATTCTTCCTTTCTTAAATAAAAGATTTTTATATATGTTATGCAAAATATTTTTTGTAGTGCATACATAATAAAGCTTAGGAATATAATTACATATATAAAACACTTTGGTTATTGTAACACAATTTTCTTTTATTTACAACTTTTTTTAATTTTTAGTCATAAGTTTGCAATTAGCTAATATACATTAAATAAAGTTTAGTACAAACATTTTTCTTAAGGGGGTTAATAAGTTAATGGAAGAAAACTTAAAATTATATCAAGATATAGCAAATCGTACAGATGGAGACATTTATGTAGGTGTAGTTGGTCCTGTAAGAACTGGTAAATCTACTTTTATAAAAAACTTTATGGATTTATTGGTTATTCCTAACATTAACAATGAATACAAAAAAGAACGTGCTCGAGATGAACTACCTCAAAGTGCTGGTGGAAGAACCATAATGACAACAGAGCCAAAATTTATTCCAAATGAGGCTGTTGACATTACTGTAGGAACTAACTTAAATTTAAAAGTAAGACTTGTAGATTGTGTTGGTTATTTAGTAAATAATGCAATTGGATATTTAGAAGATGACATGCCTAGAATGGTTAAAACACCTTGGTTTGAAGAAGAAATTCCTTTTGAAGAAGCTGCTGAAATAGGAACTCGTAAAGTTATTAAAGAGCACTCTACAATTGGTATTTTAGTTACTTCTGATGGAAGCATTACAGATATTCCAAGAGAAGACTATGTAAGCGCAGAAGAAAGAGTTGTAAATGAATTAAAAGAAATTAATAAGCCATTTGTTATAGTTTTAAATACAGACGACCCATATTCCGAATATACAAATAGTTTAGCAAGAAAATTAGAAGATAAATATCAAACTCCTGTAATTCCAACAGATTGTGCAAACCTTAATATAGACGACATTAATAACATATTTGGTAAAATATTATATGAATTTCCAATTGAAAAAGTGAATATTACATTTCCTCGCTGGGTTGATAGACTTTCTAATGAACATTGGCTAAAAAAAGAATTATTTTCTGAAATTAAAACAGCCTTTAAAGATGTTAAAATCTTAAAACAAGTTGATTCATGTTTAGCTACAATTGGGCACACGGAAATAATAAGTTCTAGCAATATAGATGAAATAAAGCTTGGCGATGGTAGTGTTAATGTTTCTATAAATCTAATGGAAGATTTATTTTATAAGATTTTAACAGAAATTTCTGGAGTTACTATTGCAAATGAAGGAGACCTATTTGCTACGATTAGTGAATTTTCTCAAACCAAGAAAAAGTACGATAAAATCGCTTGTGCGATGGATGAAGTAAATGCAAAAGGTTATGGAATTGTTACTCCTTCAATGGATGAACTTGAATTAGAAGAACCAGAAATGGTAAAACAAGGTTCTAAATTCGGAGTAAAACTAAAAGCTAAAGCACCTAGTATACATATGATAAAAGCCAATATAGAAACCGAGGTTTCTCCTATTGTTGGTAGTGAAAAACAGTCAGAGGAATTGGTTAATTATCTGCTTTCTGAATTTGAGTCTGACCCAAAGAAAATATGGGAATCAAATATTTTTGGCAAGAGTTTACATGAATTAGTAAATGAAGGCTTACAAAACAAACTATCTAGAATGCCAGAAGATGCACAAGAAAAGCTTCAAGAAACATTAGAGAAAATTGTTAATGAGGGTAGTGGCGGATTGATTTGCATTATATTGTAACGTAGTATGTTTTACTCTTAAATATTTTAAATTACAATTTTATAAACTAATATTAAAGTAAAAACAATATTTTTAAGACGCAAAAAACAATTAAAGATTTTTCTTTAATTGTTTTTATTTATATTTAATTATTAACAATTATTATAGTCTTATGTTATCTACTATTTTTACATCTTGAAATAAAAAGTTCTTTACTTTTTCCCCTGTTATTTCATAAAATAGAAAATCATGAACTTTCTCTCCTGTAATTTCTTGATTCCAGAAGTCATGAACTTCTCTAAATACTTTTTCTTGCTTTGGTGTTAATTCAAGTTTTACCTCATGAAATAGAAAATTCTTTATTTTTGTCCATACAGATACTTCTGTTGGTAAATTACTTACTTCAAATCTCTTTTCCATTTTATAGTCCTCCTTCGTTATTCTTAAACACTACATTATTTATACTACAATTATATTATTTTGACAAGGTATTTTTCTATTTTTGTTTTTACATTTTCATTACTAAAATATTACAGGAACATTACATGCCTATATTTTATTATATTTGCATTTGTGTACCTAAAAAGTTTGCTGCTGACTGTGCAACTTTTTGCTCTACTTCTGTCATCTTTGTTTTGCTTTCTTTAGATAATAATATAACACTTCCTATAACATCTCCATCAGATATAATAGGATATACCACTTGTGCATTATATTTTCTTTCTTTATTGTCATTCTTTGTTATTGGAATAGATACCCCATTGTTTTCCTGACTTGTATAACTTTCCTTTTCGTCCATTATACTTTCAAGTTCTGGGCTTACATCTTGTTCTAAAAATTCTTTTTTAGAACCTCCAGAAACCGCTATTACAGTGTCCTTATCTGTTATGCATGCAATATGTCCTGTTGTTTTTGCAAGTGTTTCTGCATAACCTGTAGCAAATTCAGATAATTCACCAATTGGAGAATATTTTTTTAATATTACCTCTCCTTCTTTATCTGTAAAAATTTCTAAAGGATCACCTTCTTTTATTCTAAGTGTTTTTCTTATTTCTTTTGGAATAACAACTCTACCTAAATCATCAATTCTTCTTACTACACCTGTTGCTTTCAAAAATCTCCCTCCTTTTTTCATGATATTGTTATTATTCCTTTATTATACTTTTTTATACATTTTTATAAAGTTTTTATAATTTTATGTAAATAGAAGCTATAATAAATCTTGTTATCAGATTTGTTATAGCTTTTACTTTTATTTTTTTATTATTTCTTTATAAATATATTATCTACTTTTCTTCTTCGTCAACAAAAACCTTATCATCGTTTGTAGATTCATATTGTGTTATAATATTTGCAAGCTCATTTGAAAAGTCTTGTAATATAACAAGCTTTATGCTTGGTTGTTTTCCATCAATATAGTCATCCATAATGCTCTTTAACTTTCTAATATTTGCTAACTCTGGTGCTAGCTCGTTTTTATACATTTTGGCTCTATCGGCTAATTTTTCTTTTATAGTAACTATATCTTCATTACTTGCACAAGAAATTCTTTGGAACATTTGGAAACAGTCATAATATTTAAATATTGGAACTTGCATACATTCCTTGTCAAATTTATCATAGAATAATTCCATTTTCATAGGTATACATTTAAATACTTCTTCTGCTTTTTCTTTTAGCATCTTATCTTTTAGCTGTAAGTTTATTTCGTTAAAATGAGCTAATATTTCGTCCATTTCTGGTGCTTCCTCATCATTTATTGCAACTTGTGAAAGCTCTTCTTCCACATTTTCACAATATTTTGAAGTAAGTGAAGAAATATTCATTCCATTAAAGAATACACTTTTTATTGTTCTCATATCATAATCTATTAATTCTTTCTTTATAAAATATGAAAAATATGCAAATAGTTTTACAATATCTATAAGCTCAATTTTTCCATTTTTAACATCGTCTAAAGTTTCTGTTATTACTCCCTCAAATTGGTCATCTGGAATTTTCCAATATTCTTCTGTTAGTAATCTCTTGTAACCTGGTAATTGACTTGTATCTATTGTATTTCTTATTACTTCCATATTTTCTTTAAATATTCTCATGTCAAAAATTCTTGTACGTACATATAACTCTATAAATTTAAAGAAACGATACTCTGCTTTAAAGTTATAATAATAGTTATTATCGAATTCTTTAATATAAAACTGTCTATTATCCATAAATACCCTTGAAGAAACTAATATTGCCTTGTATTCTTCGTTACTGTTAATATTTACAAACTTATCTTTTGTAATTTTTCCTGCTTTTATTTCAAACGAAACTGCTATTGTAAATATTAACATTGTTTGTAAAATTCTATTGTTTGTATTTGGGTATGACTTACTAACCATGTCAAATATTTTTTTGAAGTTATTTAATGAATGCTTTAATATACGTAAGTTTCTAGTTCCACTCTTATTAAATGTAGATACAATTAAGTTTGTGTTTTCTCTTAAAAAACGTATTAACTCTGGGTATTTTTCAAAACGCATTAAAAGCCCATTTATTATATAGTTAAATTCTGGAGCATACTCAAACGTTTCTCCTACAAGTTTTTCTTTTATTCTTTCATAGTCATTTGCTTTATCAAAAACATACTCAATAGTATCTCTTATTCTTTCAACCATTGGCTTATCTGTTTTTAAATTTAGTTTTCCCTCTTTGTCTAGCAGATATGTTGCTATAAAAGTTTTCATTTCTAGGTTATTACTTTTTAATTTTGTTGATAATTCTTTTTCATTACAAATAATAATTGTTTTTATATGGTCATGTTCAACAAAGTTATTTATATAACCTAAAATATCTATAACATCTACATTAGCTCTTTCTAAGTCGTCAAAACATAGTACTTTGTCATCTGTTGAGAAAAATTGACCATAGTCTAATCTATCTCCATTTTGTGTAACTCCAAAGAAATTTGCCATATCTAACCCTGTTTTTGCATACTCTGGGATTGCATTTACTCCACTTGCATTCATAAATTTCTTTAAGTTTTTATCCATTAACTGAGTGGTTTCTATAAATATTTTTTTACTTATTTCCTCTAAGTTTGATATTCCATATAAAGACATGTATATTGGAGTAAGTCGTCTTCCATTTACAGACATATTCTCTATTTTAGGTCTAATTTTATTATTCCAGAAGTAGGTCTTTCCGCTTCCCCACTCACCATTTATCATAATTGCATAGTCTGTATAATCTGCTCTAATGTAGTCTAATATGCTTTCTATTAAATCTTCCATTTTTTCCTCCTTTTCTCTTGTTGGAAATTAGGGACAGGTCCCTATTTCTCAATTCTGGAAAATGGGGACAGGTCCCCATTTCTGACTTTTGGAAATTTTGACCTGTCCCTAATTTCTGAATTTCAGAAAAAATGACCTGTCCCCATTTTCCAGCTAGTCTTTTGCTATAGTTAGTATACCAATATTTTTTGCTCCTGCTTTTACTAATGTTTTTGCACATTCATTTGCTGTACTTCCGGTAGTGTATATATCGTCAAAAATAAGTATATTTTTATCTTTAATATACTCTTTATTTTTCACTTTGTAAGAATCCTTTAAATTTTCTTGCCTCTGCTGCTTATTTAATGAACTTTGCTTTGCTGTATTTCTTATTTTCAACAAAATATCGTTTCTATATTCTATATTTTCTATCTTTTCTGCTATTTCTTTTGCAATAAGTTCACTTTGGTTATATCCTCTTTGATTTTTCTTCTTTTTATACATTGGAACCGAAATTATTATATCATAATTTTTTAAAAATTCACAAGCTTTTTTGTTTTTTACAAAAATTTCACAAAAAGTTCTATATAGATATGGTTTATCATCAAATTTATATGAAATAATTTTGCTTCTTATTATTCCTTCATATTTAAACAAATACATGTGTGTAGAAAAATATTTATTATTATACTTATTTTCCCCCACACATGTAATTTTATTTATTTCTTTTTCACACTTTTCACATAAATATGTGTTTAATTCTTTGTTACAAATACCGCAAACAGGCGGAAATATTAGATCTAAAATTTTTTCTATAAGATTTTTCAAAATTTTTCCTTCTTTATTTTACGTTTATTAACTTTTAGTATTAACATTTTTAGCAATTGAATAAATTATTATTTACAAATTAAAATCAATAGGTTATAAGTTTTATTCTGCATTTTCTTGAACTTGTGTTATGTCTGATATTGTTGCAGCAAAGTATGGTAAATCTTTATTATTTTCTTTTAAAAATATTGTAAATGTATTATCTACTATAAATTCTCTTTTTTCCTCATTATCGTTTATTGCAAGTTTATCTACCATCATTCCAGCTTCGCTTTTTATTGCTCCACCTTTTTCATCTAATTCGAATTGTATAGATTGCATTGCTTGAGTTATTTCATGTTCTGTTCCATCAGAATATAAAAATCCTCTACCTGTAAGATCATCTATATTTTCTATTATATTAAGACTTATATTTGGTACTTGTAATGTATCTTGCTCGCTAAAACTATGGCTGCCCGTATATTTCTCTGCATTTTCCATAATTTCGTTATATACATCTATATATGTGTTTTTCTTTGTACCTCTAGCTATAATAACTTCGTCATTTTGCTTTGTTATTAATTTTACAGCAAAATTATCTTTAGATTTATAATATAATACTTCAACCTGTTCTCTAACCTCATCTTTTGTTTCTTCATTTATTCCAAAAAATTTTACATTATTGTATTTTCCAAATTTTCCATCTTCTAATCTTGAAAAAACTGTTGGAAATTCAAATTCCTTTTTTAACATCGCATACAAAAAATATAAATTTCCTTCTTCTATAGGCCATTCAAAACTATCTAATATATCACTTTTTTCATTAAATTTGTCTTTTATATCTTTCTCTATTTTTTCCTTTAGCTCTTCTGATGCATATCCATGAATTTTGTAATAACTATCTTCTGATAAATAGTCTGTAGTAAACGTACCTTTATTTAAATTTTCTGCTACTTTTAGTTGAGGTGTAAATACAATATCTTGTTTTGCAACATCATTTTTCAAGTCATTCCACACTAAATTAAATGTACCACACCACACAGAATTATCTGATATTTCGTCTTCTAATGATAAAACTACATCAATACCGCTTTCTTCGTTATTTTCGTGTACATTATTTTGCATATTGTTATTTGCTACTGGTGTATTATTTGTTATATTATTTTTTGTTTCTCCTACACCTATTTGATACCAAATAACTCCTACAATTATGGCTAAAACTATTAATACAATAAGAAAAATCCACCTTTTATTCATATTGTACCTCCTTTAATAACATATTTTTTATAAATTATTTATATAATAATTTTATTTTTTATAATATTGTCATTTATTATAACTCTTTATTTTTATAATTGTTTTAACTTATACTCTAAACCTGTATTTCTCTTTTTACTGTCTGTATTATTTATCATGAAGTCTACAACATTTTTGTTGCCTATTATTATTAACAGCTTTTTAGCTCTAGTCATTGCTGTGTAAAGTAAATTTCTTGTAAGTAACATTGGTGCCGCTTGAGCAATTGGCATAATTACAACATCAAACTCACTTCCGTTGTGCTTTATGAACAGTTATTGCATATGCATGCTCTATTTGATCTAAGTCTGCGTATGAGTACCATGCTTTTTTATCATCATCAAATTTTATTACTATTTCTTTATCCATTTCGTTAATGTCTATAATAGTTCCAAACTCGCCATTAAATACGCCTGAACCTGCTTCATTTGTTTTTCCATCTCTTTCCCAGAATATGTCGTAATTGTTCTTTACTTGCATTATTCTATCGCCTTGTCTAAAAATTGCATCTCCAAATTTCTTTTCTTTTTTGGTTGTTTCAAATGGATTTACATTACTTTGTATTACTTGGTTTAGCTCTTTTGTACCTAAGTTTCCCTTCTTAGTTGGTGTAATTACCTGTATGTTTTTTATAAAGTCGTAGTTTCCGTATTTTTCTAGCCTTCCAGTACAAAGTGAAACAATTTGTTTAATTATATTATCTTTATTGTTTTCTTGTATAAAGAAAAAGTCTTGTAAAAGTTCTTCCTCATTTTCTTGTTTTATTCCAATAAAGCTTTCTCCCTCATTTACTTTATGGCTATTTAATATTATTTTACTTTTAGCAGCTTGTCTAAAAATCTTATTTAACGTTACTACAGGAACTTGTCCAGAAGAGATAATGTCTTTTAATACATTTCCTGGTCCTACAGATGGAAGCTGGTTTTCGTCTCCAACTAATACTAATTTTGTTCCATTATACAAAGCTTTCATAAGATAATTCATTAAAAACAAATCTATCATAGAAGCCTCGTCCACTATTACAACATTTGCATCTATTGGTGTAACTAACAAGTCTGGATTTATTTCATCTTCTGATGCAAATTTTCCTATTTCTAGTACTCTATGTAAAGTTTTTGCTTCTTCTCCAGTTGCTTCTGTCATTCTTTTTGCGGCACGTCCTGTTGGAGCACATAAAGTTATTTTTAGTTCTTCGCTATTATATATATCTATTATGCTTTTAATTATTGTTGTTTTTCCAGTACCTGGTCCACCAGTTATAACACAAACGTTATTGTCATTTACAAGTTTTACAGCTTCTTTTTGTTTATCTGATAATTCTATTTTCTGTTCTTTTTCTATTTTCTTTAGTTTTCTATCTAAATTTTCTACTGCGTTTATATTGTTATAATCCCTTAAATCTATTAATTTCTCTGCTATGTTTTTTTCCGCTTTATAATATGTAGCTAAGTATATCCAGGCTTCTTTTTCTCTTTCCTCTATGTATATTTCTTCTTTTGCTTTTAAGTTAATTAAAGAAGTATCTACTGCATCTTCGCTGACGCCAAGTAACTCCCTTGTAAACGCTACTAGGTTATCATATAAAACTGCACAATGACCATTATATGTTGCTCTTAAAAGTGCATATTTTATTCCACTTCTTATTCTTTTTTCATTGTCATATTCCATACCTATTTTAAGTGCCATTTTGTCTATCTGCACAAAATCCACCTTATTTGATAATTCTACCAAAAGGTATGGATCTGCTTCTATTTTTTCTATTGCATTTTCTCCTAATTTTTTGTATATTCCCTGTGCACTTTGTGGTCCAAGTCCAAACTTTTCTAAATAAGATACTAATTGCCATAGTTCCCAATTTTCTATAAATTCTTGTGCTATCTCAAACGCTTTTTCTTTTGTTATTCCTTTTATTTGAGATAACCTTTCTGGCTCTAATTTAAAAACATTTATAGTTTCTTTTCCAAATGTATCTACTATTTTTTTTGCAGTTGCTGGACCTATTCCTTTTATCATTCCATTAGCCAAATATCTTTCTAATGAATCTAGCGTTTCTGGCATTACTTTTTTAAATGTTTCTACTTTAAATTGTCTACCGTATTCTTGATGTTCAACAAATTTGCCAGTTACCTCTAATGTATCATTTTTATTTACAAAAGGTAAATACCCAACTATTGTAGTAACTTCTTCTTCTGTCTCAAACGCAGCTATACAATAACCATTTACCTCATTTTTATATATTATTTCTGTTACTTCTCCTTTAATCTCCAACTAAAAAACCTCTTTTTGTCATTTTTACTTATTGTATAATTTTTAAAATATTTTTGCAACTTATTTAGCAATATTTAAATTCATTTATACAATATTTTTATCTTATTTTGTAATACCCTTTTCACTTTTTCACTTCATCTATACTATCTATAACCTCTTTACATTCTCTCCAATCTGCTACTTTTATACAGTCATAATCTTTTCCGATATTATTTATAATTTTTTTAGTGTCATCTGTTGAATTCAAATCTGTAACTATTATATCCTTAATATATTCCTCTTTCCCATATAAAAACCTAAATAATATACTTCGTAAAAAAACCTCAATACGTTTTTCCTGATTTTTTGCAGCAATAATTACATATATACCATCAGATTTTAAACTTGTGTATGTATATGTATATATTATTGTTTTAATAATTTCAAATAAACCATAAAGTGCTAGTACCCATAAAATACCATTTAATATAAAGTCATACATAATAAGCCTCCTAATATTTTTATTATAGATATTATATGTGTTCTAAATCATTTTGGTTCTTTTCATATAATAAAGCATACAGCCCCATATATAAGTAGTTTTGTAGTACCGCGCAGCGACCAAACGTAGCGTAAGCGAAGTGCGGAAGCCATAAAAAAACCACATAGCTTATCCATGTGATTCTTTTATTTATATTATGCAATTTAATTTTGATTTATAATATTACACTAATTGTAATATTACCATTTCTGCTGCGTCTCCTCTTCTTTGCTCTGTTTTTAGAATTCTTGTATATCCTCCAACTCTATCTGCATATTTAGGAGCTATTTCGTTAAATAATTTTGATGGTAGGTCTATTACGTTACCTTCGCTATCTTTAACTTTATTTAGCATTCTCATCATTTTTCTTCTTGCATTTAATCTTGATGGTTGGTCTTTTTGTCTTTTTTCTGTTTTTTCTTCTCTAACTACTTTTAGGTATTCTTTACCATTTTTGCTTTTTGCTATTTCTGTTACTTTGTTTCCTTTAGCATCTAATTTTGCTTTAGAAACTTTTACATCAACCATATCAAAATTGTCTTTTTCTTTTACTGCTAATGCTATAATACTATCTGCTAATGATTTTAATTCTTTTGCTCTAGCTTCTGTTGTATTTATTTTACCATTTAAGATTAAATCAGATAATTGTGTTTTTAGCATAGCTTTTCTAATATCTGTAGTTCTACCTAATTTTCTATTTATTGCCATGTTAAATTACCCTCCTTTTCCTATTAGTCTTCATCACTCATAAAGTCTAAACCTAATGCATGTAATTTATTTGTTACTTCGTCTAAAGATTTCTTACCTAAGTTTCTAACTTTCATCATGTCAGATATAGTTTTGCTTGTTAAATCCTCAACTGTAGATATTCCTGCTCTCTTTAAGCAGTTAAATGATCTTACAGATAATTCTAAATCTTCTATAGACATTTCTAAAACTTTCTCTTTCTTAGATTCTTCTTTTTCTACCATTATTTGAGTATTTTTAGCTGTTTCAGATAAATCTATAAATAATTCTAAATGTTCTGTCATAACTTTAGCAGCTAAGCTAAGAGCTTCATATGGTTTTAAACTACCATCTGTCCAAACATCTATTACTAATTTATCATAATCTATCATTTGTCCAACTCTTGTACTCTCAACAGAATAATTAACTTTTTTTACAGGTGTAAAAATTGAATCTATAGGAAGTACATTTAATGCTTGCTCTGGTTTTTTATTTTTTTCAGCAGAGTTATATCCTCTACCCATTTCAGCAGTCATTTCCATTACTAGATGACCACCTTTTTCGACTGTAGCAATATGTAAATCTGGATTTAAGATTTCTACTATTCCGTCAGTTACTATATCTCCTGCTTTTACATCTGCTGGTCCTTGAACATCTATTCTTAAAACTTTTTCTTCATTTCTGTCTAATTTTAATCTAACCATTTTTAAATTAAGAATAATATCAGAAACATCCTCTACTACATCTGGTATAGTGGTAAATTCATGTAATACACCATCTATCTTAACGCTAGTGATAGCACTTCCTGGTAAAGATGATAACAATATTCTTCTTAAAGAATTTCCTATTGTTATTCCATAACCTCTTTCCAATGGTTCACATACAAATTTGGCGTAGTTTTTTACTTCGTCTAATTCTAAGCATTTAATATTTGGCTTTTCAAATTCTATCATTTTTACCTCCCAATAATTTTAGAGATATTTAAAATCTCTTACTAAAATTTATATACTATTATTTAGAGTAAAGCTCTACTATTAAATGTTCCTCAACTGGAAGATCTATATCTTCTCTAGCTGCTAATCTTACTACTTTTCCACTTAATTTTTCGGCATCTTTCTCTAACCATTCTGGAACTGGTCTTGAAGCGTTTTCTTCTATATTATTTTTAATTGTTCCATTATCTTTTCTTATTTCTCTTACTGCAATAACATCTCCTGGTTTTACTAAATAAGATGCTATATCTACTTTTTTACCATTAACTTCGAAAGCACCATGTGTTACTAACATTCTAGATTGTGCTCTTGAAGAACCAAATCCTAATCTATATACAACATTATCTAGTCTGCTTTCTAATAATTGAAGTAAAACTTCACCAGTTTTTCCTCTTGTTTTAGAAGCTAATTCAAAATACTTTCTAAATTGTTTCTCTCCTACTCCATAGAAAGCTTTTGTTTTTTGTTTTTCTCTTAATTGAGTACCGTATTCAGATAATTTTTTTCTTTTTTGTCCATTTTGTCCAGGAGCATAATTTCTTCTTGATATACTGCATTTATCTGTGTAGCATCTTGAACCTTTTAAGAACAATTTTTGACCCTCTCTACGGCAAATACGGCATTGTTCGTCTTTATATCTTGCCATTTTTTATTTTCACCTTCCTTTAATTAAACTCTTCTTCTTTTTGGTGGTCTGCACCCATTATGTGGTATTGGTGTAACATCTTTAATGCTACTAATTTCCAATCCTGCTGTTTGTAAAGCTCTTATAGCTGCTTCACGTCCTGAACCTGGACCCTTAACAAAAACTTCTACTGATTTTAGTCCATGTTCCATTGCTGCTTTTGCTGCTGTTTCAGCAGCTTCTCCTGCTGCAAATGGTGTACTTTTTCTTGAACCTTTGAAACCTAATTCTCCTGCACTTGCCCAAGAAATAGCATTTCCTTGCACGTCAGTAATTGTAACTATTGTATTATTAAAGCTAGAATGAATATGAGCCATACCTTTATCGATATTTTTTCTGTCTCTTCTTCTAGTTGTTGTTCTTTTTGTTACATTTTTTGTAGCCATATCTATCTATTCCCTCCTCTATTTTTTACTCTTACTTACTAATTTTCTTGGACCTTTTCTTGTACGAGCATTAGTTTTTGTTCTTTGTCCTCTAACTGGAAGTCCTCTTCTATGTCTTAAACCTCTGTAGCATCCAATTTCTGTAAGTCTTTTAATGTTAAGAGCTACTTCTCTTCTTAAGTCTCCCTCAACTTTATAGCCTTCCATAGCTTTTCTAATTGCTTGTACTTGGTCGTCTGTCAAGTCTTTAACTCTTATATCTGGATTTACCCCAGCCTCTTTTAAGATTTTTTGTGAACTAGTTAAACCTATACCATAAATATAAGTTAATCCTATTTCTACTCTTTTTTCCTTAGGTAAATCAATTCCTGCTAAACGAGCCATTTATTGCACCTCCAAATATTTTATTTATTATTTTTTATTTATTTTGTTTTGATAGTCTTTTAAATATTAAAGGTGAAATGCATTGGTATAAACCAATCAATAATATTTATTAAGACAAATATATATTAAACACAAATATAAGAAACAGCCGCTAATTTTATATAAGTGTTAATATCAAAAAATTATAATTAGCCCTGTCTTTGTTTGTGTTTAGGGTTTTCACAGATTACTCTTATAACGCCTTTTCTTTTTATAACTTTGCATTTGTCACAAATTGGCTTTACTGATGGTCTTACTTTCATTTCTATTCACCTCTCCTTAATTTTTTAATAATGTTTATATTCTATTTGTAGAATGTTTACATTACATAAATTTATAAAAATTTTAATTAGGATTTGAAGAGACTTTTTTTATTTTGCTCTCCATGTTATTCTTCCTTTTGTAAGGTCATATGGAGATAACTCTACTTTTACCTTGTCTCCAGGAAGAATTTTTATATAGTTCATTCTAAGTTTACCAGAAATATGTGCTAATACAACATAGCCATTTTCTAATTCAACCTTAAAATTTGTATTAGGTAATGCTTCTATAACAGTTCCCTCTACTTCTATAACATCCTCTTTTGCCATTTTTTCCTCCAATTTTTTATGTCGAATTTAGTTAAAATTGCCAATTCGACGTAATAACATTAATATTATATATTAAAATTATTATAATGTCAATATCTCTGGCTCTTTTTCTGTAATTAAAATTGTATTTTCATAGTGTGCTGCTGGCGTACCATCCTCAGAGACAATTGTCCATCCATCATCTAATTGTAAAATATTTCTTTTTCCCATAATTACCATAGGTTCTATTGCTAGAGTCATACCTGGTTCTAGCTTAACTCCATGTCCTGCTTTTCCATAGTTTGGTATTCCTGGATCTTCATGCATTTCTCTTCCTATGCCATGTCCTTGAAATTCTCTTACAACTGAATATCCATTACTTTCTACATATTCGCCTATTGCATGGCAAATATCTCCTAAGCGATAACCTTTTTTTGCATATTTAATTCCTTCAAAAAATGCTTGTTTAGTTACTTCTACTAGTCTTCTTTTTTCTTCACTCACATTTCCTACTAAATATGTCCTACAGCAGTCTCCATTAAATCCGTTTTTATATGCTACTAAATCGACACTTACAATATCTCCATCTTTCAAAACTGTTCTTTTTGATGGGATACCATGTATTACCTCATCATTTACAGAAGCACAAATAGAACCAGGAAAGTCCATAACTCCCTTAATTCCACTTGGATATCCTTTTTCAGCAGGTATAGCCCCATTATCTCTCATTACTTTTTCTGCTATTCTATCTAAATCCAAAGTTGTCATTCCTGGTTTTATTTCTGCCTCGATTGCTTTTTGAGCTAAATTTGCTATTCTGCATGCTTCTCTCATTAATTCAATTTCTTTTTCAGATTTAATTGTTATCATCTTAACTTTCTTCTTCCTTTACTATTAAATAGCTGCTTTTATATTTTTAAACCCATTTTATCTTGTAAATGAGCCTTAACTTTAGACAGATTGTCCTCTAAAACTGTTTCAGAATATATATTTGGGTGTAATGTAAATAAAACTCCCTCAGTATCATAATATTCTATTATTTCTTTAGAATTAGCATGATATACTTTTAGCCTATCTCTTACAGTTTCTTCGTTATCATCTGCTCTTTTTATTAATTCAGAACCACATATGTCACAAACTCCTTCAACCTTTGGTTTTCTAAATTCTGTATTATATATAGCTCCACATTCTTTGTTTGAACAAATAACTCTATTTACAACTCTTTTTACTAAATCATCATCTGGAATATCTAGTAAAACTGCAACAGTATCTATAGGATTATTATTTTTAATATATTTTTCTAACTCTTCTGCCTGATATGTTGTTCTTGGAAAACCATCTAAAATAGCTCCATCTTTAACATCATCTTGACTTAATCTATCTTTTACTAAGTCAATTGTAAGGTCATCTGGTACTAATCTACCATTTGACATATATTCGTTTGCTTTTTTTCCTAATTCTGTTCCATTTCTTATATTTTCTCTGAAAATATCTCCAGTTGAAATATGTACTAAATTATATTCTTTTGACAATTCTTTTGCTAAAGTACCTTTACCACTTCCAGGTGCACCTAACATTATTATATACATAATATCTACTCTCCTATTTTATATTATAAATCAATTTTAGACGTATTGTTAAATACGTCTAAATTATTATTCTAAGAATCCTTTATAATGTCTTACTGCAAGTTGTGATTCTAATTGTTGTATCATTTCTAATGCAACACCTACTACGATTAGTATTGATGTTCCTCCAAATGCTAAATCTATTGGCAAAAATCTTACCATCATAGGGATTATTGCAATAACTGCTAAGAATAATCCACCAAACCATAATAGTTTAGACATAACAGATGATAAATATTCAGTTGTTGGTTTACCTGCTCTAATTCCAGGTATAAATCCACCATTTCTTTTTATCGTACTTGATATTTCTGCTGGATTGAATGTTGCATATGAATAGAAGAATGTAAATCCAACTATTAGTAATAAGTAAACTAGTGCGTTTGCTATTGTATATCCAATTGGAACTGCTGATGAAGAAGTTGCAATTGAAAATTGATATATTACTGACCAGAAACCTGTTTGTGTAGCAATATCTGGTACGAATATTTGTATAATCATTGCAGGGAATGTCATAAATGCAGATGCAAATATAATTGGCATAACTCCTGCCATAGCAAGTTTTAATGGAATATGTGTATTTTGTGCACCAACCATTTTTCTTCCAACTACTTTTTTAGCGTATTGTACAGGAATTCTTCTTTCTGCTTGTTGTACAAATACAACTCCGGCAATTAAAATTACTGCACCTATAGCTATTCCTAAAGCTGTTAGTAATCCTGTTGTGCTAAACGCACCATTAACAAATATTAATCCTATTATTGAAGTTACAGCTCCTGGTAGACCAGCTACAATACCTACAAAGATTAGTATTGAAATACCATTTCCAATTCCCTTTGTAGTAATTTGCTCTCCAAGCCACATAAGTAATGCAGTACCTGTCATTAAAGATAAGACTACCAATACTCCTGTTAATGAACTGTCTCCTATAAATATTCCTGATGATTTATAAGATAAGAATATTCCTAAACCTTCTATTAAAGCTAAAACTATTGTTAATATCTTTGTATATTTATTTATTTTAGCTCTTCCAGCTTCTCCACCTTCTTTAGTTAATCTTTCTAAAGCAGGTATAACTAATGATAGTAATTGTATAACAATTGAAGCTGTAATATATGGGCTTATTGACATTGCAAATATAGATAATCTAGAAAAGGCTCCTCCAGAAATTAAGTCGATCATTCCTGTAAGGGTATTTCCAGAACTTTGCATCATATCATTTAATGCAAATGTATCTACTCCTGGAACTGTTATATAACAGCCTAATCTAAATATAACTATTAATAATAGTGTAAATAATATTTTTTTTCTGACTTCTGGTGTTTTAATAGCATTTATAATTACTTTAAACAACTAAATCACCTCGGCCTTTCCTCCTAAAGCTTCAATTTTTTCTTTTGCAGCTTTAGTAAATTTTGTAGCTTTTACTGATAATTTTTTATCTAAATTTCCAGTAGCAAGTACTACTATACCATCGTTTATTTTATTTATTATTCCTTCTTCTTGTAGAGTTTGAGCAGTTACTTCTGTAGCTTTGCTTTTATTTAACATTGTTAAAGTTACCTCTGTATAATTTTTAGCAAATTTATTATTAAATCCTCTTTTTGGTAATCTTCTATATAATGGTGTTTGACCACCTTCAAAGCCTATTCTAACTCCACCGCCAGATCTTGCTTTTTGTCCTTTATGACCTTTTCCTGAAGTTTTTCCTAGTCCAGATCCAACTCCACGTCCTACTCTTCTTCTAACTTCTTTATTTTGAGCTGGTTTTAGTTCGTCTAATTTCATTTTGCCTAGCACCTCCTTTAAATTACTGTATAATTATATATTAAATTAATTTTATATTAAAGAATTTCTGAAACTGTTTTTCCTCTTTTTTTAGCTATTTGTTCTGCAGTTCTCATGCTTTTTAAACCTGCTAAAGTTGCATATACTACGTTTCTTGGATTGTTTGTTCCTATAACCTTTGTTCTTATATCTTTGTATCCTGCAAGCTCTAATATAGGTCTAACACTTCCTCCTGCAATAACTCCAGTACCTTCTTCTGCTGGTTTTAGCATAACGTTAGCACTTCCGAATTTTCCTACGTATTCGTGAGGAACTGTTGTTCCAACAATTGGAACTTCTACTAAATTCTTTTTAGCATCTTGAATAGCTTTCTTTATAGCATCTGGAACTTCTGCTGCTTTTCCGTTTCCTACACCTACGTGTCCATTTTCGTCTCCAACAACAACAACAGCACTAAATCTAAAAGTTCTACCACCTTTAACAACCTTAGCTACTCTATTTATTGCTACTACCTTCTCTTTTAATTCTGAATTGTTTTCTGATTGCACTTGTTTTCCCTCCTTTTTAGAAATTTAATCCACCTTCTCTGGCAGCATCTGCTAATTCTTTTACAACACCATGATAAATATATCCGCCTCTGTCAAATACAACAGATTTAATATTTTTCTCTAATGCTCTCTTAGCAATTAAGCTTCCAACTTCTTTTGCAGCTTCTTTGTTAGAATGCTTTACTTTTATTTCTTTGTCAAGTGTTGAGGCTTGAACTAATGTATTTCCTGCAACATCATCAATTACTTGAACAAATAAATTATTATTGCTTCTATATACACATAATCTTGGGCATTCAGCTGTTCCAGATATTTTTCTACGAACTCTTATATGTCTTCTTTGTCTTTCTGCTTTTCTATCTGTTTTTGTAATCATAACTTAAGCTCCTTTCTATATTTTTTAAAACTTATTATTTTTTACCTGCTTTACCTTCTTTACGTCTAATACGCTCTTCAGCATATTTAATACCTTTTCCTCCATATACTTCAGGTGGTCTCTTTGTTCTAACTACAGCAGCTGTTTGACCAACTAATTCTTTGTCAATTCCTCTTACAGTTATATGGTTAGCATCAGGTACATCAAATGTAATTCCTTCTGGTGGTAACATTTCTACTGGATGAGAATATCCAAGGTTCATTACTAGTTTGTTTCCTTGTTTTTGTGCTCTGTAACCAACACCATTAACTTCTAATTCTCTTTTATATTCATTTACAACACCATTAATCATATTGCTAATTAAAGTTCTTGTTAATCCATGTAAGCTTTTATTTGATGGATTGTCATTTGGTCTTATTACTGTTATAACATTATTTTCTATAGAAACTTGCATATTTTTATGTAAATCTCTTTCTAATGTTCCCTTAGGTCCTTTTACAGTAATATGATTACCATTAAGACTAACTTCAACTCCGTCAGGTATTGTAATAGGTTTGTTTCCTATTCTTGACATTTTGTTTTCTCCTTTCCAATTATTGTTAAGATTTATTATGATATTTTAAAAATTTCAAAATTATTTAACCATTATACATATGTTACAATTTAAATTACCAAACATATGCTAATACTTCTCCACCTAATCCTTCTGCTCTTGCTTCTTTGTCTGTTTTTATTCCTTTTGATGTAGAGATTAATGCAATTCCTAATCCATTTAATACTTTTGGTAATTCATCTTTAGATGCATAAACTCTTAATCCTGGTTTGCTTATTCTTTTTAAACCATCTATAACTTTTGCACCTTTTTCATCATACTTTAATGTAATTCTTATTGTTCCTTGACCCTTATCTTCTATTTCTTCAAAAGCATCTATATATCCTTCTCTAAATAAAATATTTGCAATTGACTTTTTCATGTTTGAAGCAGGTACATCAACTGTTTTATGCTTTGAGTTACTAGCATTTCTTATTCTTGTTAGCATATCTGCTATTGGATCTGTAGTATTCATTAATTTTATTCCCTCCTTCTTATATTTATTATTAATCTTGGGGTTATTTAAATTTAATTTTTAATTAAATTCTTACCAACTAGCTTTCTTAACTCCAGGTATTTCTCCATTATGAGCTAATTTTCTAAAGCAAAGACGGCAAATTCCATATTTTCTAATGTATGCATGTGGTCTTCCACATATTTTGCATCTATTATATTCTCTTGTCTTATATTTTTGCTCTTTTTGTTGTTTTACTTTTAAAGATGTTTTAGCCATGTTTTTCTCCTTTCTTATTTTTATTAATTTTTAAAAGGCATTCCTAATAAAGTTAGCAATTCTTTAGCTTCCTCATCTGTCTTTGCTGTTGTAACAAAAATTATATCCATTCCTCTAATTTTATCTACTTTATCATATTCGATTTCAGGGAAAATCAATTGCTCTTTTATACCCATAGAATAGTTTCCTCTTCCATCAAAAGAATCTGTAGATAATCCTCTAAAATCTCTAACTCTTGGAAGTGCTACATTAAATAATTTGTATGTAAAATCGTACATTTTATCTTTTCTTAATGTAACTTTACATCCCATATTAATTCCTTCTCTTATTTTGAAAGCAGCTATAGCTTTCTTAGCCTTTGTTATTACAGGCTTTTGACCAGTTATTAATGTTAAATCATTAACAGCATTTTCAAGTGACTTTGGATTTTCCTTTGTATCACCTAAACCAATATTAATAACTACTTTTTCAAGTCTTGGCACTTGCATTACTGATTTATAATTAAATTTTTTCATTAATGCTGGTACTACTTCTTTTTCATATTGATCTCTTAATACTTCCATTGATTAAAATGATCTCCTTTCTAAATTATTTATTATTTTAATTTTGTTCCACATTTTTTACAAACACGAACTTTTTCATTTCCTTCTATTTTATAACCAACTCTTACAGGTTTATTGCATTTTGGGCAAACTACATTTACTTTGCTACTATGAATAGCGCACTCTGATGATATAATTCCGCCTTCTTCACCTTGTTTTCTTGGTTTAACATGTTTTTTTCTTATATTTACGCCTTTAACGATTAATTTCTCTGTTTTTGGTATTATTTCTAATACTTCTCCTTTTTTTCCTTTATCGTTACCAGACATAACTTGAACAGTGTCGCCTTTCTTTATTCTCATTGCTTTCACCTCTTTTTCTTTATTATAGAACTTCTGGAGCTAGAGAAAGAATTTTCATATATTCTCCATCTCTTAATTCTCTTGCAACAGGTCCAAATATACGTGTACCTCTTGGTGTTTTATCGTCTTTTATAATAACTGCTGCATTTTCATCAAATCTTAAATAAGAACCATCTGCTCTTCTTATTGGTTTTTTAGTTCTTACTACAACAGCTTTTACAACATCACCTTTTTTTACAACGCCACCTGGTGTAGCTGATTTAACAGATGCAACTATTATATCACCAATTCCGGCATATTTTCTGTAAGATCCACCTAAACATCTAATGCACATAATCTCTTTTGCACCAGTGTTGTCAGCAACTTTTAATATAGATTGTTGTTGTACCATTGTGTTATCCTCCTTTTTAATTATTTTATAACAGCTTTTTCTACAATTTCAACTACTCTCCATCTCTTATCTTTAGATAGAGGTCTTGTTTCCATTACTTTTACTTTATCACCGATATGGCATTCATTGTTTTCGTCATGAGCTTTTAGCTTGTATGTTCTTTTTTCAATTTTGCCATATAATTTATTCATTTCTCTTGTCTCAACAGAAACTACTACTGTCTTATCCATTTTATCTGAGCTAACAGTTCCTATCATTACTTTACGAAGATTTCTTTCTTCCATTCGAATATCTCCTTTCTTTATTTATTTGCTAATTCTCTTTGTCTTAATTCTGTATTTATTCTTGCAATGTCTTTTTTCACTTCTTTGATTTTCATAGGATTATCTAAACCATGTGTTGCTAAACTAAATCTTAGTTTAAATAACTCTGTTTTTAGCTCTCCTAATTCTTTTTCTAAATCTGGTGAAGACATTTCTTTAATTTTGTTCATCTTCATCATTATCACCACCTACTTCAGTTTCTCTTTTGACAAACTTACATTTTACAGATAGTTTATTTGCAGCAAGTCTTAAAGCTTCTCTTGCAACATCTTCTGCTACTCCTGCAATTTCAAACATAACTCTGCCTGGTTTTACTGGTGCAACCCAGTATTCAACAGCACCTTTACCTTTACCCATACGAGTACCAATAGGTTTTGTTGTTATTGGTTTGTCTGGGAAGATTTTAATCCAAACCTTTCCACCTCTTTTTATATAACGAGTCATAGCAACACGGGCTGCTTCTATTTGATTAGAAGTAATTAATCCTAATTCTAATGATTGTAAACCATATTCTCCGTCTGTAACTCTGTTTCCTCTTGTTGCTTTACCTCTTATTCTACCTTTTTGTTGTTTTCTATATTTAGTCTTTTTTGGCATTACTGGCATTATTGGTCTCCTCCTTCCACTTTTTGTTTCTTAGATGGAAGAACTTCTCCTCTATAAATCCAAACTTTAACACCTATCTTTCCATAAGTAGTATCTGCTTCTGCAAATCCGTAGTCGATATCTGCTCTTAAAGTTTGAAGTGGAATTGTTCCCTCTTTGTAGAATTCAGTTCTAGCCATATCTGCTCCACCTAATCTTCCTGATACAGATGTTTTAATTCCTAATGCTCCTGAACTCATTGTTTTTTGCATACATTGTTTCATTGCTCTTCTGAAAGAAATTCTTCTCTCTAATTGTCCGGCAATGTTTTCTGCAACTAATTGTGCATCTAAGTCTGCATTTTTAACTTCAACTATATTTAGATTAACTTCTTTGTTAATCATTTTTTCTAATTCTTTCTTTAATACTTCAGCAAGGTTTCCACCTTTTCCTATTACTAAACCTGGTTTTGCTGTATAAACATTAACTTTAACAAATTTAGCTGTTCTTTCTATTTCGATTTTAGCAATTCCTGCAACATATAATTTTTTCTTTATATATTCACGAATTTTATGATCTTCAACTAAATAGTCTCCAAAATGTTTAGAATCTGCATACCATTTAGAACTCCATTCTTTTATAACGCCTACTCTTAATCCTTCTGGATTTACTTTTTGTCCCATTTTATTTTAGCTCCTTTCCTTTAAAACTATTGTAATATGACTTGTTCTCTTTCTTATTCTCACAGCTGAACCTTTTGCAGCTGGTCTAATTCTTTTTAATGTAGGCCCTTGGTTTGCATAAATTTCGTCAATATATAATTTTTCATGAGCCATACTATGGTTATTTTCAGCATTTGCTATTGCTGATTTTAATAATTTTTCTATAATCTCAGATGCAGCTTTTGGTGTATATTTTACTATTGCTAAAGCTTCATCAACATTTTTACCTCTTATTAAATCTGCTACTATTTTTACTTTTCTGCTTGATATTCTAGCATACTTAAGAGTTGCTTCAGCCTTTGGAATTACTTCCTCACGAACTTCTTGCTTTTCCACTTAAATTCCCTCCTTAAATAATTTTTATGCTAATTTCTCTAATACTTAATTATTTATTAGTAGTAGTTTTGTCTCCTGCATGACCTTTAAATGTTCTTGTAGGTGCAAACTCTCCTAATTTATGTCCTATCATTTCTTCTGTTATATAAACAGGTACATGTTTTCTACCATCATGTACAGCTATGGTATGACCTACCATTTGTGGATAGATTGTAGAAGCTCTTGACCATGTTTTTAATACTTCTTTTTTGCCGCTTTCATTCATTGCTTCGATTCTTTTCATTAACTCTGGTGCAACGAAAGGTGCTTTTTTACTTGATCTTGACATATTCTACTTCCTCCTCTTAACTATAAATTTATCTGTATTTTTATTTTTCTTTCTTGTCTTGTATCCTAATGCTGGTTTGCCCCAAGGTGTTAATGGTCCACTATGTCCAACTGGAGACTTACCTTCACCACCACCATGAGGGTGATCTACTGGGTTCATTACAGATCCTCTTACTGTAGGTCTGATACCCATATGTCTCTTTCTTCCGGCTTTACCAATATTTACATTTTCATGGTCTGCATTTCCAACTGTTCCTATTGTAGCTTTACATACAGCCATAACTAGTCTCATTTCTCCAGAAGGTAATCTAACATGAGCATATTTTCCTTCTTTAGCCATAAGTTGTGCTTCTTGTCCTGCTGCTCTAACAGCCTTTCCTCCTTGGCCAGGATTAAACTCTATGTTGTGAATCATAGTACCTACTGGTATGTTTTCTATTCTCATACAATTTCCTGGTTTTATATCTGCTTTATCTCCAGATACAACTTTGTCTCCATCTTTTAATCCTACAGGTGCTAATATATAAGCTTTTTCTCCATCTTCATATTGGATTAATGCTATGTTTGCACTTCTGTTTGGATCATATTCTATACCAATTACTGTTGCTGGCATATCAACTTTATTTCTTTTAAAATCTACTATTCTGTATTTTTGTCTGTTTCCTCCACCTTGATGTCTTACTGTAATTCTACCATATGAGTTTCTTCCTGCTTTTTCTTTCTTTTTAGCAAGTAAAGATTTTTCAGGAGTTTTCTTTGTTATCTCATCAAATGTAGAAACTGTCATATGTCTTCTTGATGGAGTATAAGCTCTAAAATGTTTCATTCCCATTGTTAATTTCTCCTTTAAAATTATATTTTGCAGTTTTATTTTCCTGCCCTGCATTAGCAGATATTAGTTTATTATCCTAGTTTATTCTCTCTAGATAAACTTTTTTGGAGTTAAGCTCCCATAAATTCGTCTATAGAATCTTTATACTTCTTAGAAACTTTAACTTCTTTTCCACCTTTAGCAAGGTATGTTTTTTCAGAAGCTGTAGTATCTATTGTAACTATTGCTTTTTTCCAGTCAGATGTTTTTCCAACATTTCTTCCAACTCTTTTTTCTTTTCCTTTAACTGTCATTGTGTTAACATTTAATACTTTAACTTCAAATAATTTTTCAACTGCATTTTTTATATCAACCTTAGTTGCTTTTTTATTTACTTTAAAGGTATACTTTCCAGCTTGTAAACCATCATTACTTTTTTCTGTTACTACTGGAGCTAATATTATTTCTTCTGCTAACATTATGCGTACACCTCCTCTAATTTCTTAACTGTATCTAATGTAACTACAAGATTTTTATATTTTAATAAGTCATAAACATTAATTGTATTAACTAATGTTGTTTTAACTCCTTCAATATTTCTTGCTGATTTTTGTACAGTTTCATTTTTTTCTGGTAAAAGAATTAATGTTTTTCCTTCTACTTTTAAATTGTTTAATGCTTTTTGCATTTCTTTTGTCTTAATTTCTTTTAATTTTATTTCATTTACTACTGTTAATTCTTTTTCTAAAACTTTAGAACTTAAAACAGATTTAATTGCTAATCTCTTTTCTTTTTTGTTAACAGTATATTTGTATGAACGTGGTTTTGGTCCTAATGCAATACCACCTTTTATCCATTGTGGAGCTCTTATACTTCCTTGTCTAGCTCTACCTGTTCCTTTTTGTCTCCATGGTTTTCTTCCACCACCAGAAACTTCTGCTCTTGTTTTTGTACTTTGTGTACCTTGTCTTTGATTTGCTAAGTAATTAACTAAAACACTATGTACAACAGCTTCGTTTGGTTCTATACCAAATACTTCGTCTTTAAGTTCAACAGTGTCTACTTTTTTACCAGCTATATCATATACGTCTACCTTAGGCATTTACTTTCCCTCCTTATTATTTACTTTTAACTGATGATTTTATTTTTAGAACTGCTCCTTTAGCTCCTGGAACACTTCCTTTTACTAAAATTACATTTTTGTCTAAATCTACTTTTACAACTTCTAGGTTTTGAATTGTAACTGTCTCTACTCCCATGTGTCCTGGTAATTTTTTACCTTTGAAAACTCTACCTGGTGTAGATGTTGGTCCCATTGAACCTGGTCTTCTATGATACATAGAACCATGTCCCATTGGTCCTCTTGATTGTCCATGACGTTTAATAACACCTTGGAAACCTTTTCCTTTTGATGTTCCTTGAACATCTATTTTATCTCCAGCAGCAAATACGTCTGCTTTTAATTCGTCTCCTACTTTAACATTTTCTAAAGAATCTAATCTAAATTCTCTTAAATGTTTTTTAGGTGTAACATTTGCTTTTGCAAAATGTCCTTTAACTGGTTTGTTAAGCTTCTTTTCTTTAATTTCTCCGAAACTTAATTGAACAGCATTGTAACCATCTGTTTCTGTTGTTTTAATTTGAGCAACAACACATGGTCCTGCTTCTATTACTGTTACTGGAATAACTTTTCCTGATTCGTCAAATATTTGTGTCATTCCAACTTTTTTTCCTATTAATCCTTTTTTCATTTTTGTAATTCCTCCTAACTATTGGCTGAATATTGTTTTTTTACTTGTATTAATTAGTAAGTATTCAGCTTGGTTTTTGATTTAAGTTTTATACTTTAAAATAAATTTTTGAAATTATAATTTAATTTCAATGTCAACACCTGCTGGTAAGTCTATTTTCATAAGACTATCAACTGTTTTTTGTGTTGGGTAAAGAATGTCTATAACTCTTTTATGTGTTCTCATTTCAAATTGCTCTCTTGAATCTTTGTGTTTGTGTGGAGAACGTAAAATAGTTACTATTTCCTTCTTTGTTGGTAATGGAATAGGTCCTGATACTTTTGCTCCTGTTTTTTTAGCAGTATCCACTATTTTTTCAGCAGACTGTTCTAAAACAACATGATCATAAGCTTTTAACCTAATTCTAATTTTTTCACTTGTTACAGTGTTCTTTGCTGTGCTCTCTTTCTTTGTTGCCATTTAAAATTCCCTCCTTAAAATATAATTTTATGGTCGGAAGTTATAAACGCACCCTGGTGTTTCATTGTTACCTATATAAAAATCCAAGCTTGCATGAAATCTTGGAATAAGTGCTTTTTAACTTACCGCCTGGTCTATGCCACGACATACTCCATAAGAGTTCCCTCCAGACCTACAAAATAATAGGTTGTAGCCACATCTTACTTCATCGCCAAATACATGCGTGAATATTATATAATAAGATGTGGCTATTTGTCAACTGTTTTATAAATTTTTCTCAATATATCTCTTTTTTTCATTTTGGTAATTACTTTGGAAATTTGAACCTATCCCCAATTTCTAAAATTCAGCCTCTTCTTTTTTTAAATTGTACTCGTCTCTTATAATAGCTTGTATAATGTCTAGTGACTTTTCTAAATTATTATTTTTTATTACATAATCGTACATGCCAAGTTTAGACTCTTCGTAATCTATTCTATTTAAACGTAATTGTATTTCTTTTAAACTTGGTTTATCTACTCTATTTTCTAATCTTTTTTGCAAAGCGCTTTTTGGAACTTTTAAAAAGATAGTTACAATTTTAACATCGTCTTTCAAAATTCTTAGTAGATTTTCTACTCCATTTACTTCTATATCTTTTATTATAATTTTCCCATTATTTATTTTTTCATTTAAAAGTTTTTTAGAAGTGCCATAATAATGTTCATGATGTAAACTATATTCGTATAAATCTCCATTATCTATCATATTTTCAAATTCTTCTGTTGTAACAAAGTTATATGTTTCTCCTGGAATGTCTCCTTCTCTTGGTAGTCTATCTGTATATGATGGTAGTGAATCTGCATTGTCCATTCTTTTTATTAATTCTTTTTTTATAGTATCTTTTCCTGCACCAGATACTCCAGAAAGTAAAACTAACATATTGTCACCTTACCTTCTGCTAATTCATCAGCAGCATAAGATACAGGTGATGGTTCCTCCTTTGAAGTTAATGGTTTACTTCCTGCTGCAATTTGTCTTGCTCTTTTTGCAGTAGCTGTAACTAAAACATATCTATTGTCTACATTTTTTAATAATTGTAAAACTGTTGGTCTAACTAACATTAATAATTCCCCCTAATTAAATTTAATAAATTGTATTATACCACACTTTTCGCTAAATGTATACTCTTTTAATGAATTTAATTTTAGAATTTGTAAATTAATTTTACTATTTTACAAAGTTTAATTTTATAACTTTAAATTCATATTACCTTTTTATTATTCGCTATCTTCTCCCAAAGTAGTTGCCACATCTTTGTCTAACCTTCCTGCAACAGTCTCTGGCTGTACAGCAGATAAAACAACATGTCCTGAATCCATAATTATTACCGCTCTTGTTCTCCTTCCATATGTAGCATCTATTGCTCTTCCTTCTTCTTTTGCCTCTTGTACAATTCTTTTTACCGGTGCTGATTCTGGGCTTATAATAGCAATAATCCTATTAGCCGAAACAATATTTCCAAATCCTATGTTTATAAGTTGCATAAGATCCCTCCTTATTCTTTTTCCTCTTTTTGAATAATATCCTTCATGTTATCTACGAAATATTTTTTCTTCATTTTGCTATACAAGTATATTGATTTTGCTACATAGTAAATTGCAAAAAGTAATGATATAGAAGCAGCTATTGGCAAAAATATATTTTGAACTTCTATATTTACATATAAAAGACTCATTGTTGCAATTGATAAGAATAAGGTTTCAATACCAAAAGCACATAGTTTTCCACTATCTTTTTTATATGCTCTTTCAAATAGTAAAATTGCAATAACTAATATTATAAAACTAAATACTTTTAAGTCTACAATATATACCTCTTCTTTTATGTTCATAAATCCTAAAAGTATGAAGAATAAATATATCATAACAGCTATAGCTACGCACAAGTTTTCAAATACAACTGAACTTAATTTCTTTTCTTCTGTTTTAGGAAGTTTATTTTTAGATTTTAAATCTTTTTTTACTTCATTTTCCATAATTTGCATTTTCTCTTTGTCTTCTACTTTAACAACATCCGCCTCATTTGCATCTGTTATAACTACATCATCTTCTTCTACTTCTTCTTGCTTTCTTGACCCTATTATTTTTGTTACTTTTCCTTTAGCATTTTTAGTATTTTTTGATGCTTTTGTTTTGGATGTTTTTGTTGTAGTTTTTTCTTTTTTAGTAGTAGTTTTCTTTTTAGTATCCTTTTTATCTGCTGGTTCTTTTTTACTACTTCTTTTTTTAACTTCCTTTTTAGAGCTTTCTTCTTTTACTTTTTTTATATCTTCACTTTCTTTTTTTGCTACTTCTTCTATTTTTTCTGCTTCTTTAGCAACTTTAGGCTTTCTTGTTGTAGTGCTTTTTTTAGTAGTAGTTTGCTTTTTAGCAGTTGTTCCCTTAGAAGTTTTTGATGCTTCTTTATTTTTTGAAGTACCAGCTACCTTTTCAGGTGTTGTAGCTTTTTTTGTTACTCTTTTAGTTGTTTCTTTTTTCTTTTCTTCTTCATTTTTTACTTGTGCCATTTTAAGCCTCCTAATATTTCCCAATACATTACATTTATTATTATATCAATAGATATTTGGTTTTTCAAGGAAAATGTTTAAATTCATAATAAATTAATTTGTTGCAGGTTTTCATATAGGAAAAGTTAGGGTATGTGTAAGTATCTTATTTTGCAGAATATTTTATATTAAAATTTATTAAGTTATTAATTAAATTTTTAGTTTGGAAGAAATTTATTCTTTTATTCCTATGTATGTCTTTGCATAAAGCTAGAAAGGAATGGAATTTACTATGTTACAGTTTAATATTGAAAGTCTTTTGAAAAAGAATGGTAAAAGTAAATATTGGTTATGTAAAAATATGAACATAACTTCTAGAAACTTAAATAGAATTATTTATGGTGAGACGACATCTATTTCTTTTAAGTACCTAGAAGATATGTGTAAATTTCTTGACTGCGAATTGTCTGATTTAATTTCTATTACTCCAGACGATATAAATAATAAAAGAGCATAACAAAACCCAGCGCTTAAATCTTAAGTACTGGGTTTAATTTTACTTAAAATATTTACATGCCATCTTTTTGTTCGTTTCGGGGTATATTGGGTGGTCACCCTAAAGTGTGACCAAGACCGGACGGAACGAAACAACGCTGTTCCAGCTACCATAGTCGCAGTTAAAATAGAACACGCCAGCATTCGTAGTATCGCTGAAATTGCCCCCGCGTATGAAGAAAGGATTGCTCGTGTGAGGAATGTCAGAGCGATCGGCGTACCATGAATCACTACTATTGCTGTATCCATTTGATGTCTCCCATACTGCATCTCCATACACCCCCGCATTTGCACTATAGTTATTCGCTGTACTATCTGAACTTCCTACACTATATACATTCTTCGTTTTCGCTTCTCCATTTACTAAATTTGAACCATTATTTAAACTACTATTTCCATTATTTACATATGCTGCTACATATTCCCCTGCTCCTCCGCTCATATCATATATTCCATACACATTTCCTGTTGTACTCGCCTTTACTCCTTGTGCACTTGTATAAGTAGTTGTCGTTCCTGTATTCATACTTGCTGTTGCACTATTTCCTGCTGACCCTGTGATAAAGTTACTAAAGTTATTTATCCACACTTCTTCTGTCCCTTTTCCATATTTACTTTTGCTTAAATAGGCACAAGCTCCCCATTCATCATTCTTCATTAAATGGCTATTTAACGCACTATTATAATTTAAGCATACTGTATATATATTTCCTATTGTTATATATCTCCAGCTCGCTACTCCTGGTTTTACTTGCACTGTTTTTGTTGTTACATCGTCTTCTTTTCTGCTATCACTATTTCCTTCTACACTACTTGCTTCAAACTTTGCTACCCATATTCCACTTACTGTACTTCCATAGGTAAATGCTGGGTGGATATTCCAATTTCCTTGTCCACTTGCATTCTGGAAGGTTGTTCTTCCTGTTGCTGTCTCATTACTTGTTCCTTTCATGAACTCTACTTCTATTGTTCCTGCTCCTTCTGCTGGTGTTGTACTATTTAAATTTGCTCCGCTTTGGTGATATCCACTTGTTATACTATATGCATATCTTGGTATCCATACCCACATACTTCCATCGCTCGTTGTTGCATTTGCCCACTTCTTTGCTGAATAATCATACCATTCTGGATCACTTCCTGTTGTTTCTACCCATGTGCTTCCATTCCATTTTATTGGTGTCATTCCATCCCCCAAGTTTGGTGTATTTACTCCTTTTTCTTCGTTATAGCTTCCATCTGCTACTAATGCTTTTGTTACTGTGATACTATTACTTATTGTCTCTTTCTTATTTCCTGCTTTATCTACTGTTAACACATGTAAATAATATGTTCCTGCTTCTGTTGTTTGTAAAGTTAATTTTTGTCCATTGCTGCTAAATGTATTGTTATAACTGCTCTCTGTTGTTCCTATATATCCTGAATTTGTATTATATACCCATTTACTTCCTGTTACATTTACTCCACTTTCGTTATCATTTAGTGTTACTGTCGCTGTTATACTTCCTGCTGTATTTGTACTTGTAGCACTCAAACTTATACTTGCATTTTGTGGATTTACTGTATCTAATATTGTTATACTTGCTTCTCCTCCATAGTTTTTGCCATCTGTTAATCTTGCAAATACTGTATCTCTATGGTGTAAACCTGTTACACTTGTTCCATTTGTCCAGCTTCCATCTACTCCGCCTACTTGATATTGTATTGTTAATCCTGATGTTGTTGATAATGTTGTACTTGCTGTTCCATTACTCCATACTGGTGTACTTGCTATTATTGCTCCATTTGTTAGTCCATCTCCTGCATCTGCTATTTTGCCTGTTGTTATCTCCTTTGTTGCTTGCCCTTTATTTCCTGCCACATCTGTTACTTCTACTTTTATTGTATATGATGTATTTTGTTCTAAATCTCCTTTTGTTACACTTGCATTTGTGCTACTTGCTATTTGTACATATGCGCTATCTTCTTCTGCTGTTTTCTTTATATAAAATGTGTATTGTGGGTTTGAGCCCATTCCTGCTTCGTTATCTGTTGCTGTCGCTGTTGCACTTATACTATTTGTTGTACTACTTGAACTTGCTATTGTTACTGTTGGTGGTATTGTATCTAATATACTAAATTCTTTTTCACTTATTACAGTTTCTCCATCTTTCACGCCTCTTGCATATACCTTATCTCCATGTAACAGACTTGGTACTGGTGATGTATAATCTGTCCAATTAGAATCGTTATTTTTTCTATATTGTATTATTACTCCTTCTGCATTTGTTGTTAACTCTAGAGTTGCTGACCCTGTGCTCCATGTTATATTTCCATTTATGCTTCCTATTGTTGGTACATTTCCTCCACCTATTCCATTTATTACACTGTCCATTTCTCCTAGTAAGCCATTTATTGCTTCCTGGTCATTTTTTGCAGCTTCTTCTGTTGCATTTGCCGCTTCTTGTGCTTTTTTTATTATTCCATTATCATTAAATACTGTTCCTATTGTTATTCCTGCTAGTATTAACAATACAATTATAGTAACTACTAATGATATTAATGTTATACCTTTATTGCTCATTTTTTCACTCCTCTTTTTTATAAATAATACTTACTATAAATTGACTCAAAAAGTTAAACACTTTTTATTTAATATTTTGATTTACTTTCTAAATTATCGTATTTCTTAAATATCTTAATCTTATTTAACATATTCTCATTTTTCTATTATTTCAAAATTGCTTGCATTTGATAAATCTGCTGTTGCACTACATCTTAAAGTTCTTGTTTCTCCTTGCTTTATATTTGGTATTAATGCTTCTATTGTTGTTATTTCTTCATTATTTTGACCTATTATTTTTAATGTAACTATCTCTCCTTTTTGCTCTTCTGTTCCTACATTTGTCAAATTAGCTGTTATTGTTGTCATTTTATTTCCTGGGTTGTAAACAAAATTTATATTTGTTATCTCTATTTGTTTAAATTTCTTTTCTTCTTTTAACTCTGGACTGTTATTCTCTACTTGTCCATCTTCTAGCTCTTCTGTATATGAATTTACTATATTTTCCACATCTTGTGTATAATTTACATCTATATTCATTTCGCTATTTGTACTCTCATTTTCAGTGTCATCCCATTTTACTCTATTATTCATTAATAACACTATAGTTCCTATTATTAATACAATTATTACTATAAATATTAGTATATTATCCTTTCTTATCATTTTGCTTTCTCCTTTTGCTTTAACTTATATAGTCTCTTTTTCTACAAAATATGTCATTTTTCTTTATTATGTATAAAATTTTGCAAATTATACTTTGTAAAATTATTATACTTTTAAATATGGTATTTGTAAATATCTTATCTTTTCTTTTTATTTACAATTTGTTTACATTTTTATTACAACAAATCCACAAAACAACTATTTCTTATAATTACTTTTCACTTTCTATAAACTTTCCCACATAAAACCCATTTTTTAATTATAATAATTCCACTTATCTAAAATTAATACTTGTTTTCTAATAATTTAATATTCACAAATTTTTTTTACATATTTTTTAATTTTTAGGCAAAAATATTTTTAAAACAAATTTATGGGAGATATATTATGAATAAATTTTTTACACTAATAAAAAACACTTTTTATCCAAATAACGAGCAACCTTACGAGTTTATTTTACCCGAAAATGGAATGGAAAGCAGTAAAACCCCTGATAACTCTGAAACCAGCGAAATAAAAACAGATGAAATAAATTCTAAAAATGACCCAGAAAATGTCTTTCCATCTTTAAGTGTCAATCTAGAATTTCTTAAAGTTAAATATAACACTTTAATTAATAGCGATATTGTGGTTCGTGAGTTTATTCTTAATGCAAGAAATAAGCAATACAATGCATTTCTAATATATATAGATGGAATGGTAGATACTAAGATTATTAATGACTTTGTGCTAGAGCCATTAATGCTTAGAAACAGAGCTAACATTTATGATGGAAACGAAACTAGAGTAGTATCAGAAGCTATATCTAACAATATTACTGTAAGAAAAGTAAAAAAATTTGACTTAGTTGATTATATTTATAATTCTCTTGTCCCTCAAAATTCTGTTAAAAAGCAAAAATCTTTTAGTGACATATTATCAGATATTAATATGGGAAATTGCTTACTTTTTGTAGATACAATTGACACCACATTTAGTATAGATGCTAAAGGTTTTAAGCAAAGAAGCATTGATTCTCCTAAAAACGAAACCGTTATACGTGGTGCACAAGAGGCTTTTACAGAAGCAATTCGTACTAATACCTCTATGATACGTAGATTTGTAAATAATGAAAATTTAGTTATAGAAAGCCTTAGTGTTGGTAAAGTAACCAAAACAAAATGTGCAGTCTGTTATATGAAAGACATTGCAAATGACGACCTAGTTGCAGAAGTAAAATATAGATTAAACAATTTAGATATAGATACAATAATTTCTTCTGGTCAATTAGAACAGTTAATTGAAGATAATAGTAAATGCAGTCTTCCTCAAATGCTGTCTACAGAAAGACCCGATAAAGCTGCAAACCATATTCTTTCTGGGAGAGTTATTGTTGTTGTAAATGGAAGTCCATATGTTTTAATAATGCCCTGCGTATTTGTAGACTTTCTTTCTTCTGCTGAAGATCCAAACTTAAAATTTCAATTTGCCAATTTGCTTAAATTTGTAAGATTAGTAGCATTTTTTATTACTTTACTACTTCCCGGTTTGTATGTTGCAATTACAAATTTCCATCAAGAAATTATTCCCACAGAGCTTTTATTTGCAATTGTTGCATCAAGAGAGTCTGTTCCATTTCCTATAATAGTTGAAATTTTAGCAATGGAAATTTCTTTTGAGCTAATTAGAGAAGCAAGTTTAAGGGTTCCTTCTCCTATAGGAACTACAATTGGTATTATAGGTGCTCTTATTCTCGGTCAAGCAGCTGTAGAAGCTAGCATAGTAAGTCCAATTTTAATAATTATTATAGCTATAACAGGTATCACATCCTTTGCTATTCCAGATTTTTATTTAAGCTTTCACTTAAGAATTGCCAGATTCTTATATATAATAGCTGCATTTTTTGGCGGTTTCCTAGGTATAGGTATTGTTCTTTTTGGACATTTAGTACTATTATGCTCTTTAAAATCTTTTGGTGTATCTTATTTGGCACCATATGTTCCATCTACTAGTAAAAATAATAAGTCATATTTCATGCCACCATTTTGGAATAGAGAAAAAAGACCTGACTTTTTAAATACCAAAAGACCTCAAAAGGAAGAGCGAGTTAGTATGAAATGGAAGTATCAGTCAGGAGGTTCAGATGGAGATTAAACAAATAGGTAATTTTCAAGCTATTGCACTTATTTTAATTATTGTTATAAATCATTTAATTTTAGGTACACCAAGGACTCTAATAGCAGAAACTGGCACAGGAACAATTTTAAATATGATTTATGTTTTTATCTTAGCACTTTTACTAGTATTTATTATAAATAGATTATTTAAAAATTTTAAAGGACAAGATATTGTAGATATCTCGGAATTTCTAGGCGGAAAAATTTTGAAAGTTATTGTTGGTATAGTTTTTATAGGGTATTTTCTACTTATCCTTTCTACAACTGTTAGAGTTATTGTTCAAGATCTAGAAATTATATATTTTGAAAATATAACTATATCTGTACTAACTCTTATAATTATAGCAAGTATTGTTTTTATATATAAGTATGGTAGCCCAGCTGTTATAAAATGCAACACAATAATAGCCCCAATTACAGGAATTGCAATATTACTTATTGCATTTTCAAACATACAAGATTTTTCTTTAGATAGAATTTTTCCAATTCTAGGTTTTGGTGCCAAAGAAACATTTATAAATGGTGCTTCCAATATTTTTGCATATAGCGGTCTTGCAGTTTTATATTTTATTATGCCTATGCTTAAAGACAGTAGAAATTTTAAAAGAGTTTCTATTACTGCTACAATTCTGGTTGGTATTTTAATAATTGGAAGTGTTGCTTCATTAGTATTGTCTTTTCCTTTTATAGAAAATATAAACGAAATTTCCTCACTATATGTAGAGTCTAGAGATATTAGTTATTGGCAAGTTTTTCAAAGAATAGACGGATTATTTGTATTTAGTTGGATACTAGCTTTGCTTTCTTATATTTCAGTAGTTTTGTTTATTATTGTGACAATTTATAGAAAGTTAACAAATACAAGAAAAGAATTTCCAGTTGTTCTTGCTTTTGCAACTATAACATATGTAACTACACTAATTCCTAACAATATAGCTATGATTCGATTTTTAGAGGATGTAGTGTTTAAATATACTAACATATTTGTTGCAATATGTTTTAGTTTATTAATTTTAATTTTTGCTAATATTAAATATAGAATTAGAAATAAAAATTTTAATAAGGAGGTAACTATAACAAATGGAAAACAACCTGAATAAAAAACTTATAATTATTATAGTAATCCTACTTATACTAACAACTATTCTATCAGGATGTTCATATTCTAATAATATAGACAAACTTTCATATGCTATTGCAATTGGCATAGATGTGGGAAAAAATTCTTCTATGGAACTAAGCTTACAATTTTCTTCAACTAATGAGCCTTCTGGGACGTCTGGTTCTTCCCAATCTTCCGAAGCAATTGTATATTCTGTAGAATGTAGTGATATTAACGACGGAATAAATTTAATTAATAACTATTTAAGTAAAAGAGTAAACTTAGCACATACCAGAGTAATAGTATTTTCAGAAGAATTTGCTTCTACTGGCGTTTCAGATGTTATATATACTCTAATGAATTCTGTGCAAATACGTCCTACTGCTAATATAGTTGTATCAAAATGTGAAGCTAAAGATTTTTTAAAAAGTGCTAGTTCAAAGCTAGAAAGGTTGTCTGCTAGATATTATGAGACTATTCAAAATTCTAGTGAATATACAGGCTATACACAAGATATTTCTATTAGTCAATTTTTTTACGATATACAAAATACTAGGAAAAATGCTTCTGCAATTTTAGGTGCTGTAAATAGTGATACCTCACATGCTAGTGCAAACTCTGAACAAGAATCTGGAAAATATATGGCTGGACAAGCGCCAATAGATTCTGAAGACCCTGGTATAGAAAATACTGGCCTTGCTGTGTTTGTTGAGGACAAACTTGTAGGAGAATTAAATAACATAGAAACTATTTGTCATCTGCTAGCTAGTAACAATTTGAAATACTGTAATATAACAATTCCAAATCCTTTAAATGTATCTGATACTATAGACCTACGTCTAAGTACAAATTCTCCTGTAAAAAAGAAAATTAATATAGTAAATGAAAATCCTTTTATTGAACTTGAATTCGATATTTCCTGCCAATTAATATCAATGAGTGAAAATGTAAATTACTTTTCAGAGGAAAACTTAAGAAAAATTCAAGACGCAGTAAATGTATATATGAAGCAAAATATGACAGATTATTTATATAAAACCTCAAAAGAATTTAAATCAGATATTGTAGGTTTTGGAAGAACTGCAATACGTCAATTTTTAACATGGGATGACTGGAAAGAATATAAGTGGCTTGAAAAATATAAAAACTCCTTTTTTGATGTAAATATAAATAGTGAACTTAAATCAGGTCAGTTGTTAATAGAAACTTAATTTTAGGAGGAAATATGCTAATATTAATTTTGTTACTATCTCTTTACATTTTCTTAAGACTATTTATTTATGGTATATATGAAATAAGAGAAAACAAGAATAAAGTTGCAGGAATAAGTATGATAATTATATCTATAATATGCTTAATTTCACCTACTGTTTTAACTATATTTAGATAACTTAGAAATTAGGGACAGGTCCCAATTTCCAAAAGCCAGAAAATGGGGACAGGTCATCTTTTACGATATAATAAATAGGGACCTGTCCCTAATTTCTGAAATCCAGAAAAAATGACCTGTCCCTAATTTCCAAGCATTTCTTTAAATTGTTGCTCATTTATTATTGTAATGCCCAAGTCTTGGGCTTTTTTTAGTTTGCTACCTGCTTCTTCACCAGCTAAAACGTAGTTTGTTTTTTTAGATACTGAACTAGATGTTTTTCCCCCATGTTTTTCTATTATTTCACTTGCTTGTTCTCTTGACATAGTTTCTAAAGTTCCTGTTAATACAAATGTTTTTCCTGCAAATTTTTCGTCTTCTACAATGTCTTCATCTTCTAAAACTTTCATATTAACTCCTGCTGCTTTTAATTTATTTATTAAGTCTACTGTTTGCTCTTGTCTAAAGAATTCGTATATACTATTTGCAGTAATTTCTCCTACATCCTCTTTTAAACATAAACTTTCAAATGAAGCATTCATTAAAGCGTCCATTGTTTTATATTTTTTTGCTATTGATTTTGCAAGTTTTACTCCAACATGTCTTATTCCAAGTGCATTTATTAATCTATATAAATCTCTACTCTTACTTTCGTTTATTGCATCTAATAAATTTTGAGCAAATTTTTTACCATTCTTTTTTAATGATGCTATATCTTCAAATGTTAAATTATATATATCTGGTATTTTGGAAATTAAATTTCTATTTATTAGTTCTTCTATAATTGCTTCCCCTAGACCATTTATATCCATTGCATCTTTTGAGGCAAAGTGAATTATACTCCTATATAATTTTGCTGGACATTCTATTCCTATACATCTTAATACCGCTTCGCCTTCTTCTCTTACTGCCTCTGCTCCGCAAACTGGGCAAACCACAGGCATTTCGAAAGGCTTTTCTTCACCAGTTCTTTTTTCTTTTACTACATCTATTACCTCTGGAATAACATCTCCTGCTTTTTGGATTATTACTGTATCTCCTACTCTAATATCTTTTTCTTTTATATAATCTCCATTATGAAGTGTTGTTTTAGATATTTTAGATCCTGCAACAAATACTGGCTCTAATATTGCCATTGGAGTAATTGCTCCTGTTCTTCCAACCTGACATACTATATCTTTTACAATTGTTTGTTTTTTCTCTGGAGGGTACTTATATGCAACAGCCCATCTTGGAGTTTTATATGTTGTACCTACTTTTTCTCTTAATTCTAGGTTATTTACTTTTACAACTGCTCCATCTATTCCAAAAGTAAGCTTATCCCTATTTTCTCCAATCTTCTTAATTTCTTCTATTGCCTCTTTAATGTCCTTGCATAATACTTTTACTGGATTTACGTTAAATCCTAGTTCTTCTAAGTAAAGTAAGCTTTCATAGTGTGTTTTAAACTGAACTGTATCACTTTTTTGTACATTAAATATATAAATATCCAAAGGTCTTTTTTCTGTAATTTTACTATCAAGTTGTCTTAATGAACCTGCTGCTGCATTTCTAGCATTTGCAAACTGACCTTCATCTTCCATTAGTCTATCTTCATTTAGTTTGTCAAAGTCATCTTTGCTTATAAAAACTTCTCCACGAACAGTAATATCTATTGGATTTGAAAGTTTTTTAGGAATAGTTTTTATTGTTTTTAAATTATCTGTTACATCTTCCCCTACTATTCCATCTCCACGTGTTGCACCTCTTACTAATATACCATTTTTATATTCTAGCGCTGAAGAAAGCCCATCTATTTTTGTTTCTACAACATAATCTAATGGAAGATTATACTCCTCTGCTGCCTTTTTCATACGTTCGTCAAATTCTTCTACTTCTTCAAAAGAAAAGACATCTTGAAGGCTTTGTAATGGTACCTCATGTGTAACTTTTTCGAAACCTTTTTTTATACTCGCTCCTACCCTTTGTGTTGGTGAATCTTTTGTTATTAATTCTGGATATTCTTTTTCTATTGCTTTTAGTTCTCTCATTAGCATATCATATTCATAGTCACTAACAACTTGTTCATCATCAAAATACTTTTGAGTATAATATTTTAATAAAGGTTTTAATTCTTCTGCTCTCTTTTTCGCTTGTTCAAAATCCATTTTTACACTTCCTTTATAATGTATTATAATTAATTTTTTATTTTATATAGTTTATAATACTGTAATTCTACAATATAAAAGGAGAGGCATTTTTAGAGCCTTTCCTTCCAAGTTGCAATAATTATATAAATTGCATTTTTTATTTGTCTTTAAATAAATCTTTCCCATTTTTTAAATAATCTATTCCTGAGAATATAGTTGCTATAATAGAAATACTCATTAATAAAGTAGATATTAAATTAAGTACAAATGCTCCTCCTGCTAATGTTCCACTAAATATGGCACCAAATGGATTTGCATCTATAAATAATAATGCTATTGCAACCATTTGAGTTGCAGTTTTAAGTTTTCCCCATATACTTGCTGCAACAACTTTTCCAGACTTTTCTACCGCAACTAATCTATATCCTGAAACCATAAATTCCCTTGCTACTACAATTACAGGAATCCATGCTGGCAAACCTTTATATTGTACAAGTAAAATCATTGCTGTTATAACTAAAATTTTGTCTGCTATTGGGTCTAAAAATTTACCAAATGTAGTTATCTCATTTCTACTTCTTGCTATATAACCGTCTAACTTGTCTGTACATGAACCGATTATAAATATTATATCCATAATTATGTAAGTTAATGGAACTCCCCATAAGCTCCCACTTATATTAAAGAATGGTATTATTACAATTATAGGAACCAATATTATTCTTAAAATTGTAAGCTTATTTGCTAAATTCATGAGTATCCTCCTTTATGCACCATATCCATAATATGTATTCATTAACCATGTATAATAGTCAAATACATCGTTTGTTTCTGGAATTCCATAATCTATACCATATGTTTCTACTCTTATGCTTGTGATTACTGGTGGGTCTATTGGTCTATCTGCATCTAATTCGTTTCCATCTTCATCTTTAGGAGCTTCTTCTCCAGATTCTAGTTCACTACTTCTATATGTAACTTCTACATTTTCAATTTTTTCTACTATATCCATTCCTTCTATAACTTTACCAAATGCAGCATATAATCCATCTAGTGAAGAATTATCTTCTGTCATTATAAAAAATTGTGAACCTGCTGAATTATATCCTTCTTCTAATAATGAATAATCTGTTTGGCTATAGTCTGATCTTGCCATAGATATAACACCTTTTTCGTGTTTTAAAGTATTTGCTGTATATCCATTTGCAATAAATTCTCCTGGAATACAATATTCTTTATCTTCTGTAACATTGTCTTCTATATCACTTAGCTCTGGTGTTCCTGTACCATTACCTGCTTTGTCTCCACCTTGAATCATGAAATCTTGAACTACTCTATGAAATGTTAATCCATCATAAAATCCTCTATTAGCAAGTCTAATAAAGTTTGTTACTGTATTTGGCGCCATATCTGGATATAATTCTATTTTAATTGTTCCAAAACCTTCTACTTCCATTGTGGCAATTGGGTTCTTCTCTTCTACAGTTAATTTTTGATAAAAGCCATATCCTACAAAGCCTATGCCTACTAATGCTAATATAATTCCTATAACTAATAAAACTCTTAAAAATATTTTCATTTCTCTTCCTCTTTCTTTTTACTATATTTTTTATACTTTATAATAAGTATATTGAGTTACACTTATTATTTATGTGTATTTTTTATAATACCAAGTTATCAAAAACAAATTGGTCTTGCATTCTTCTTAATGATTGCTTTATTGTTCTTGCTCTTACTTCACCAATTCCTTCTACATCATCAAGTTGTGGAATTTCTGCTGCTAATATATGTTGGAATGATTTAAATGATTTTACTAAATTGTCTACTATATTACTTGGCATTCTTGGAATTTTATTTAAAATTCTATACCCTCTTGTATAAACTCCAACCTCGTCGTAATTGTCAAAATCTTCATATCCAAGTGCTGTAGCTATTTTATCTGGTTTTAATAAGTCATCTCTACTAAGATTTTTTATATCTTCTAATACTCTTTCAGCAGTTCTCTTTTTTCCTGGAGCTATATAATCTTTTATTATAAATAACTCTTCACTTTCCATATCTCCTGTAAGTTCTTCAAGTTGCATTTCTACTAATCTTCCCTCATCTCCAAGCTCGTATATTGCTTTTTTTACTTCTTCTATAACTCGCATTGCCATTTCTGCACGTTGAATTGCTATAATAACATTTTCTAAAGTAACAATATCATTAAATTCATATTCATTTAGTATACTAAGTTTATTATCAAATACTTTTTTATATTTTTCTACAGTTTGAAGTGCTTGACTTGCCTTTGATATTACCTGTGAAGTTTCTTCTAAAACATATCTTATATTTCCTTTGAAGATAGTAATAATGCCTCTTCTTTGTGAAATACTTATTACAAGTGAGCCGGTTTGTCTTGCTGTACGCTCTGCAGTTCTATGTCTTGTACCTGTTTCTGATGTTGGAACACTTGAGTCAGGTATTAACTGTGCATTTGCAAATAAAATTTTCTTAAAGTCTGAACTTAAAACAATTGCTCCATCCATTTTAGCAAGTTCATATAATCTAGCTGGTGAATAGTCAATATCTAACTTAAATCCTCCGTCTACTAAGTCTAGAACTTCTTTTTTATCCCCTACCGCAATAAGTCCTCCTGTTTTAGCTTTTAAAATATTTTCAAGTCCATCTCTTATTGGTGTTCCTGGAGCTATTAGCTTCAGAATTTCTGTTATCTCGTCATTCTTAGTTGCCATTAAAACCTCCTTTTACCATTCTAGCAATGTCTTTACCATATTTTACTATATACAAATTTCAAACTTTACCTTAATCCTACTGCTTGAATTGCCTCTTTTATATTACTAACGCCTATTATATCTAATTTATAGTTTTCTTTCAATAGTTTTTTATTACTTTCAGGAATTATACAAGTTTTAAATCCAAGTTTCTCGGCTTCCTTTAGTCTTTTATCTACTAAATTAACAGCTCTCACCTCTCCTGTTAAGCCGTACTTCACCTATTACTACGGTGTCTGTTGGTATACTAATATTTTTAAAGCTTGATGCACAAGATAGCATTATTCCTAAATCTACAGCTGGTTCTGATATTTTTATACCACTAACCACATTTAAGTAAACATCTTGATTTCCTAAAGCAAATCCAAGTTTCTTCTCAAGAACAGCAATTAAGAGTGTAAGTCTATTATAATCAATTCCATTCGCTGTCCTTCTAGGAAGTCCATATACACTTAAAGTAGTTAATGCCTGAAGCTCTATTAAAAGCGGTCTTGTTCCCTCCATTGCAGCAACAATAACAGATCCTGGTGGATTATCTTTTCTCTCTGAAATTAAAACTGAAGACGGATTTGTAATTTCCTTCATACCTTCGCTTTGCATTTCAAACATTCCTACCTCATTAGTAGAGCCAAAACGATTTTTTACACCTCTTAAAATTCTATATGAAAAATATCTTTCTCCTTCTAAATACAAAACTGTATCTACCATATGTTCTAAAACTCTTGGTCCTGCTATATTTCCATCTTTTGTAACATGACCTATTATTATTGTGGTAACTTCATTGCTTTTACAGACTCTCATAATTCTAGAAGTAATTTCTCTTACTTGACTAACTGTTCCAGCAGCAGATGTAATATCTTCTGAATACATTGTTTGTATAGAATCTATAATAACTAATTTAGGATTAAGTTCCAAAATGTTATTTTCAATTACATCTATATCTGTTTCCCCTAAAAATAAAATATCGCTATTGTTAATGCCAAGCCTATCTGCCCTAATTTTTATTTGCTCAGCAGACTCCTCTCCTGAAACATATAAAACTTTGCCTTCTCCTTGTACACTATTGCAAAGTTGTAAAATTAAGGTTGACTTACCAATACCAGGCTCTCCACCAACTAAAACAAGTGAACCTTTAACTAATCCTCCACCTAAAACTCTATCTAATTCGCCAATACCAGTTTTAACTCTAACAGCTTCTGCGCCTTTAACCTCATTTAATAATCTTGGCGTAACTACTTTCTTTTCCTTACTAGTACTTCCAGTTGTCTTAGACAACTTTTCTTCATAAAAACTATTCCACTCATTACATGCTGGACACTTGCCTAGCCATTTTCCAGACTCATATCCACAATTACTACATACAAAAATTGTACTAGTTTTTGCCATTTTCTCCTCCTTAGAAATTGGGGACAGGTCATTTTTTCTGAATTTCAGAAATTAGGGACAGGTCACCAATAAATTTAAACTTAATCTTTCTTAGCATTTTCCGCTATCGCGGATTTTTTTTATTTTATATACAATATCCTTAGGAATTCCAGTAACTCTGGAAAGTTGGAATGCATTTACATTTAATTCTTTAAATATAGGTATCAATAATTCTTTTAAGTATTCAACATTATAATGCTGTAACTCATATATATTTTCTAATTTAAGTTCAAATATAATAAATGATATTAGTTCTTCATCGTTTATTTTATTTTCCAACTCATATTCTATACGATTTTTAATCTCTGAAAGTTTACTTTCTTTATATTCTACATGCTGTTTTATAAATTCCGCTTTTGCGGAAATATCGTTTGTTTCTTTCATCAATTTTAAAACGTAATCCGTATCTGTTAAGTTATAACTATTCTCGTTAGTATATTCTTTGTAACTACTCCATTCATATTCATTATATCTAGCAATTCCTGCTTTTTCCGGATTATAATGGATATACTTTATAGCTGTTTTCAAATACTCATTATCCTCTATAGGCTTACTTTTAAACCTATTTTGAAACAAATGTCCATTTCTCTTATATTTTTTATTTGTATACTCCGAAAAACTCACTAAAATGCTATGCATAATTTTAGATAAATTATTATCTTTGTCATAAATAATTAAATGAACATGATTTGGCATTAAAACATATGCATATAATGAATATTCAAATTTTTCTTTTGCTTTCTTTAGCTCTTTTTTAAATTTTCTTTTATCCTGATTATCAAAGAAAATATCTTGTCTATTTATTCCTCTTATAATAACATGATAAAGTTTACTTTGGGTTAATTTTCTTGCTTCTCTCATTTACTGTCCTTTCCCCTAGCCCCAAACTTTCAAAAACATTTACATTATATATTATAACATTATTTTTTTCAACTTAATTATTTAAAAAAAGCAAACTCCCATAACACTATAAAATATAGCATTATGATAATTTGCCCCCTTATAAACTAAAATTATCACCTTTTTAAATCTTATTTTTATAAAATACTTTTGCTTTTTAGGACATGTTGACCTGTCCCTAATTTCTGAAATTCAGAAAAAATGACCTGTCCCTAATTTCCAAGTGATAGAATAAACATTGCATGAGACCAGCCTAGGCCTACTACCCAGTTTGGCTGTAATGTTTGGTTGTCTACTTGTTCTCCAAGTAATCCATGTTCATTACAACTCTTTATAACAAATTCTAGACATTCTTTTGCTTTTTTTGCCTCTCCTGCTTTTTGATAGTACATCGACATCCATAGTGTTGATATTGGCCATGGATTTTTTCCTCCACGATAACTATCTTGTTCAAAACGTAAATATCCTCCTGTATATGTACGTAGTGTTAAGTTTATTTTCTCTATAGTATTTAATACTTTCTTTTCTTTTGGCCCAAACATTTCAAAAGGATATACACTTCCTAAAATACTTATGTCTGTTTTCTCATCTTCTGTATTTCTTTTTAATGTTTTTGTTTTTTCATTATATAAGTTTTTACTTACATACTTTTGCATAACTTCTAATTGTTTCTTTATGCGAATTACATTTTTATGTATATTCTCAAGTTTTAGTCTGTTTTCTTTATACTCTGGCTCCATTATTTCATATATTTTAAGCATAGCATTATATGCTGCATTTATGCTTGCTAAAGAATATAGATGAACACCTTCATTCATTTCCCATAAGTCATAGCTTACTGGTAGTTTTTCTCTATCTTCTGTATGATACGTTTCTTCAATTTCTTTTTTTACAACATCGCTATCATCTTTTGTTCCTAATATATTATCCATATATCTTTCTAGAAATCTTACTGCTTTGTCACACATTTTAAATGTATCTTTTATAAATTTTCCTTCTTTAGTTACTTTGTAGTGTTCGTAAACACCATATATTACACTAGCAGTTTCATCTATTTGATATCCCCAACAAGGCGCAAGCTTTCCATCTGTATAAAATCTTTGTTCCCACATTCCACTTTTGCTTTGTGTATTTTTACAAAATACTTTATAAAACTTTTCTACTTCTTTTGTCATCCCTATTTTGTCAAGTGCTGAACAAATAAAAACTGCATCTCTTGGCCAACAATATGCATATCTTCCAGATTGGCTCTTTTCCTCATCTACTTCTGCTGAAGCAACTATTCCACCAGTTGTCTCATCCATAAGCAATGGAAAAAGTAGTATACTTCTTTTATATATTTTATTTAACTTTTCTAAATATCCTTGATAATTTTTATTTGTGATTTGATATTTTTCTCCTAATTTATAATGGTCTTTTACAAACTTTTTCCAATATTTAGCTACATTTTGCTTTTCTGCTTTTAAGTCTATTTTCCTTACTTCATCTATTTTATCTAGTAATAATTGATTATCTCCTTCAGCTATTCCTTGAGTTGGAACTATAAATAATACAAATTCTCTTTTTTCTCCAGGCTTTATTATTCCAATATCATAACTAACAGCTGAGTCTGCTGCCATTCCAATATAGTCTTTATCTTGTATTACTCCACTTTGTATATTATTTGCAACATCATTTAATTGATGACTATATATGTTTTCTTTAGAAAAAATTCCAAGTGCATAATCATGGCAATATTGAATTAGTGCATTATTTTTTATTTGAGAACCAACTGCATTATTCTCCTCGTAAATTAGTTTTGAATGTACTAAAAAATTTATGTCTAAATTTATACTATTATTATTTTCAAATACATACTGTTTTATAATAACATCTTTCTTTATTGATGTGTAATCTGTTTGCTTTATTTTTAGTCTATAATATAAATTCTCTATTTCCGTATTTAGTATATTTGTATCTTCATCATAATATTGGCTATATTTATTGTTTATATCTTCATGTAGATAAATCATTCCTGAATCATTAACCTTTATTCCTGTTCCAAAAAAATCTATAAACTGTCTAAAGTCCGGATTTGGATAATATAGCCTTAATAATTCTCCTTTTTTGCTATATGTAGCTAAAATATCTTTGTTTCCTATAAAAGCATCATTATAATATTTTGTTCTCATTCGTTAACTCTCCCTTAATTTATTTCTTAAACTTCATAATTATTCGTTTTCCACAATTTTTAATATTTGGCTTTCTAATTCTTTTAATCTTAGTTTTAATTTTGCAATGTCTTCATCTGTTGCATCATCAGTTAAGTAATCTGCTTTAACAATTTCCTCCATGTCTGCAATCTCATTTTTTAATATTTTCATCTTTTCTATTACTTCTGCTCTTGGAGTACTCTCTCTTTCTGTAATTGTACTTTCTAATTGATCTACTTTTTCTATTATTTCATCTTTTATGCTATATACCTCTCCAAATTCAGGAATTGTAACAGGTATTTTTATTTCTTGAGATATTTTCTCTTGCAATATTTTTTGCCCTTCTGGTTCTCCATGTACTAAAAAGATATGCTTTGGCTTTGTAATAAAAGAATATATAAAATTCATTAACCATTCTTGGTCTGCATGACCAGAATATCCCTCTATATATTCAATTCTTGCGTTTACAGCAATTTCTTCCCCAAAAATCTTTATAGTTTTTGCGCCATCAACTATCCTTCTTCCTAAAGTTCCAGGTGCTTGATATCCTACAAATAAAATCGTACTATTTGGATTCCATATATGATGTTTTAAATGATGCTTTATTCTTCCAACATCGCACATACCACTTGCAGATATAATAATAGCTGCTCCATCCATTTCATTTAGAGATTTCGACTCATCCGCGGTTCTTGTAAATTGCAATCCAGGAAATTCTAGTGGATTATCACCACTTTGTATTAACGCTTGTGTCTCTTCATCAAATAAGTTCATATTTTCTTTAAATATTTCTGTTGCAGAAATTGCTAAAGGACTATCTACATAAACCGGTGCCTTCATTAATGTTTCGTATTCTTTCTTTATTTTTTCACTACAATCACTACATTTTAAATTATTGATTTCATACAAAATTTCTTGTGTCCTTCCAACTGCAAAAGATGGAATTACAACTGTTCCATTTTTATCTAAGGTTTCAGAAACAATATTTAAGAATAAATTTGCTTTTTCGTCATTTCTATTATGCAATCTTCCTCCATATGTAGATTCCATAACTAAATAATCAGCACTTTCAATCATTGTTGGAGAAGAAAGTAGTGGAATATCATTGTTTCCAATATCACCACTAAAAACTATTTTTTTATCTCTTCCATCCTCATTAATCCATACTTCTACTATAGCAGAACCCAACATATGTCCTGCATCATTAAATCTTACATGTATTTCTGGTGTTATTTCTATTATTTCATCATAATTTACAGGTTTAAATACTTCCATACACTTTTCCGCATCTTCTGCAGTATAAAGTGGAATTACAATATTTTTACCCTGTCTTACTCGTTTTCTATTTTTCCATTCTGCCTCCTGCTCTTGAATGTGACCGCTGTCAGGAAGCATTATAGAGCATAAGTCCATTGTAGCTTTATGTGCATATATAGTTCCTCTAAAACCATCATTATATAAAAGAGGAATTCTTCCAGAGTGATCTATATGAGCATGTGTTAATATCATAAAATCTATTTCTTTTGGATTATATAAAAACGGTTCATCATTTTTTTCTTCTTCCTTACTACTACCTTGATATAATCCGCAATCAATTAAAAACTTCTTTCCTGCACCCTCCACCAAAAAGTTTGAACCTGTAACAGTTTTTGTTGCACCTAGAAATGTTATTTGCATAAGTTTCTCCCTTCGTTAATTAAAAACTTTTATCTTTTTCTTTAATTTTAGTTTCTTTATATCTATATTTTCTTTTAGTTCTATTATAAATTCATTTTCTAGCACATTTGTGTCATAATATTTAACTTTTATTTCATTATTAATATATTCTGTTTCTACAATTAAATTATCTAAATCTATAATCTTACTATCAAATAATTTTATTATAGCTTTAAGATTTGCTTTTGGTATTGTACAAATTGTATCTGCCCATTTAAAATTTATTAACTTTTTAATTAATTTTATCATAACTTTATAAAAAGAAATAGACAAATTATTAATTTCCTTTAATGTTTTATCTTCATCCCAATGTATAAACCTAAAATACCTTACTTCGTATACAAGTTTCAATAGTTCTTCTCTTGTTTGAGCTTCTTCAACACGTATTTTAAAGCTTTTTAATACATATTTGCACAAATTAATAAGTTTTGCACCATCTACACCATCTATTTTTAAATCTTTAAAAAAGTTGTAGTCATTTTCTACTTTAGTTTTTCTTACAACATATTTTTTAGGATCTATTAAATCATTCGACTCTTTTATTTTCTGTAATAATTCTTCTCTTTCTTCCTCTAAAATTACCTTTAATCTTTTTATACTGAAAATCTTTTCTTTATTCTCTAATACAGAATTTCTCTTTATATACTCCTCCTTTAATAAATCCCTATTATTTATCATCTTATCAATTTTATCTATATCAGCTCTATATCTTTTCTTTTGTAAAGTTGCATTTTCTAAATATTTTTCCCTATCATTTAATAACTCTAACTCCTCTTTTAAGCAAGCTCTTTTTTCTATAATCTCATCATTCATTCCATATTCCATTACAACTTTGCATATTAAAGTAAGAACATCTCTTGAAAATTCTTTTCCATATAACTTCTCTAACTTATTTAAAGCTAATGCAATATAATCTACCATTTCTTGCTTATTCTCTATCCATTCTGTTAAGAATTGATTTTCAAATAAATACACCAAACATTGATAAATTAAATTGCATTGTATGTTTTCCATTTCCTTAATGTTAGTACTCCAAGACCATCCATTAAAATCTCTTAAAACTTCCATTTCATGCATAATATTTCCAGTTGTTAAAACTTCACAAAAAGGTTCTTTTAGTAAACCATACTCGTCTAAAATTCCCCACTTAATTTTAGGCAATCTGGTTATAGCTTTAAGTGCATAATATTCGTTATCTATTACCGTAATTGCTCCTTTTTCTACATCTATTACAAACTTTTTATCCTTTAAATCCTCAAATTCTGGCATACTTGGCATAATTGTGTTAAATTCATAACATTTAGAATTTATAATAGTAATTAATTTTTCCATATACTTTTTCTTTGACAATACTTCTTGTTTTGCTTTTTCATAGTCATTATATGCATTTTCAATTTTATAAGACATGCTTAAAAGAAGATTTTTTGTATCCATAGAAAAATTTTTCTTTGCTAAAATCTTCTCTAATTCATTATTATAATCTTTTATATTTAATAGAGAAAAAATCTTCTCTTTCTTCATCTTTTGAAATCCTTTCTCGAAATTGGGGACAGGTCATTTTTTCTGAGTTTCAGAAATTAGGGACAGGTCCAAATTTCTGACTTTTGGAAATTGGGACCTGTCTCTAATTTCCATCGTCGTTTTCTAGCTTAGTCATTTTTAGTTCTTGCCATCTTTCCTTGCTCATTAAAACTTCTCTTGGTTTACTGCCTTGGTAACCTGATATTATTCCTCTTTCTTCCATCTGATCTATTATTCTTCCTGCTCTAGCATAACCAACTTTAAATCTTCTTTGTATAAATGATGTCGACGCTTGACCTGTTTCTACTACTGTATCTATTGCTTCTAATAGAAGTGGGTCCGTTGTTTGCTTGTCATCTTCTTCTGCTATTTCTTTATCTGTTTTATCTGAGTTTTCTATTTGTTCTAATATTTCATCATCGTATGTTACTTCTCCTTGAGATTTTAAGAACTCTACTAGCTTTTCTACTTCTTTATCTGAAACGAATGCACCTTGAATTCTTGTTGGCTTTGGTGCTCCTGATGGATAAAATAACATATCACCTTTTCCTAATAGCTTTTCTGCACCTACCATATCTAATATAGTTCTTGAATCGACTTGTGAAGATACTGCAAATGATATTCTTGAAGGAATGTTTGCTTTAATTACACCTGTAATAACATCTACAGATGGTCTTTGTGTTGCAATTACTAAATGCATTCCTGCAGCTCTTGCCATTTGTGCTAATCTACATATTGAGTCCTCTACTTCTTTAGGAGATGCCATCATTAAGTCTGAAAGCTCGTCTATAATTATTACTATTTGTGGAAGTTTTCCGGTCTCTCCCTCTTTCTCTACTGCTTCATTATAACCTTTTATATCTCTAACACCTTTTTTAGCAAACAAATTATATCTATTTATCATTTCTTGAACTGCCCATGCAAGTGCTCCTGCTGCTTTTTTAGGATCTGTTACTACTGGTATTAAAAGATGTGGTATTCCATTATATACAGAAAGTTCTACTACTTTTGGGTCTACCATAAGTAGCTTTACTTCACTTGGTTTTGCTTTATATATTATGCTCGCAATTAAAGTATTTATACAAACACTCTTACCCGAACCTGTAGCACCTGCAATTAAAACGTGTGGCATCTTAGCAATATCAGCTACAACTTCTTTTCCAGCAACGTCTTTTCCTAATGCAAATGCAAGTTTAGACTTATGTCCTTGGAATGCATCTGAAGAAATTATATCTCTTAAATGTACAACTTCATTTTCTACATTTGGTATCTCTATTCCAACAGCTTGTTTTCCTGGTATAGGAGCCTCTATTCTTATACTTTCTGCTGCTAAATTTAATGCAATATCATCTGCTAAATTTGCAATTTTACTTACTCTAACTCCTTCTGCTGGTTTAAGTTCATACCTTGTTATAGCAGGTCCTACTGAAACATTCTCTACTTTTGCAGATACTCCAAAACTATATAAAGTCTTTTGCAATCTGCTTGCAGTTTCTGTAACGGCTTTCTTACCACCTTTTATTTCTTTTGCGTCACCTTGGCTTAATAAAGTTATTGGTGGAAATTTATAGTCTTTATCTTCTACTGTAACAGCATGTTCAAGTTGTAAAACTTCTTTAGTTTTGCTTTCTTTTTGCTCTTCTTCTTGTTTAAACAACTTTTCTTCTCCTAAATAAGATAAATCATCTTTGTCATGATTATACTTTTTAGGCTTTTCTTCTATCTTAGATGTATTTTCATTATTTAGATTAATAGTAATTTGGTCATCCAATTCTAATGCTTTTCTCTTTGCTTCTTCTTTTTCTCTTAATTTACGTTCTCTTCTAGTTTCTTTATGTGGTTGTTCTTCTTCATGTGATAATTGTACTTTTTCAGGTTCTATTTTCATTCTATTTTGTCTTGCTAATTCTCTTCTAGAAACTCTCTCTTGCTTTCTTAGTTCTTTCCTTTCATCTAGTGCATCTAAGAAGTTGCTAATCATTTCAGCAGGTCTTACTCCAAACATAAACACAAATAGAACAACTGCAATTCCTATTACTAATATAACTGCACCTGTTGTACCAAGCAAATTAATAAGTGGCATAGCAACAGCACTTCCTATAACTCCTCCGCCTATATCGCTTGTACCTAACTCATATGCAGTTTGCATAACGCTACTAAATTCTTTGCCTGCATTTAAATTCCCACTAGAAAACTGAAACACACTAAGCATTGTAGCTATGCACACTAAAAAAACTGCATACTGAATTAATTTTGCATACATATATTCTTTTTCATTATGTGTCATATATATGGCAATTAAAAATGTACCAATTGGAATTATATATTTTATAAATCCCATAATCCCGCCAAGCATTGGGCTTAAATGTTCTCCAATATATCCAGATTTTGTATATATTAACACAAATAAAAGTACACTGATTATAACTAATATTACAACAGCAACATTTATATCTATTGTTTTCTTTTTTCTTCTTCCTCTTTTAGCCAAACTATTTCCTCCCCATCTTTAAAATATTCTTTTATCTTTAAGCTTTAATATTAAAAATAAAAGAATATATTATAAATATTAAAACATTACAATTTGCATTTTAGATAGTTTAGTATGTTAATGTTAAAAAAATTAAAGTCAGAATTCGGAAATCAAATATGATTTTGACCCTGACCTCCGATTCTGACTTCCTAAATTACTTAAGTTCTTCTCTATTATTTCTAATTACTTTTAAAGCATCTTCCAAAGCAACCTCTATACCAGACAATAAGTTGTCAGCATATTCTTTTGTTCCTTTTGTTATTTCACGAGACATTTCGTTTGCAGTTTCTATTATTTCTACCTTCTTTTCATAAGCTTTTCTAGTAATCTCATGTTCATCTATCATAGAAATAATTCTGTTTTCTGCCTCCTTAATAATACCATCTGCTTCGTTTTGAGCTTCTACTAAAATTCTTTGTCTCTCTTCTTTTATCCATTTAGCTTGTTTTAGTTCATCTGGTAATTTTAATCTTATTTCTTTTATTATTTCTAAAATTTCTTCTTTATCAACCAAACTTTTATGTGAAAAGGGTACCCCTTTACTTTTTTCTAATAAATCTTCTAATTCTTCTAATAATGTAAATATTTCCATTATATTTACTCCTTTCGCCTTAGGAATATAAGCTTTACTCTCCCATATCTTTTTATGTTATAAATGTCTACACCCATATTTTCTAATTCTTTTAAATCTCTATCTTCCTCATCGGTTTCTATAATTATAACTCCACTTTCAGATAGTAAATTATTACTTAAAATATAGTCTATACTTTTTGTAGCAATATCTAACTTATATGGAGGGTCTATATAAATAATGTCAAACTTAATATTGTCTTTCTTTAAGTTTTCCAATGCGACTTTATAATCTTTATTTATTATTACAGAGCTTTCGCAAAATCTTGTTTTTTCAAGATTCTGTTTTATCATTTTTGCAGCTAAAGGATTTTTTTCGCAGAAATATGCTTTTTTAGCACCTCTGCTTAAGAATTCGATACCAATTTGTCCACTACCTGCGAATAAGTCTAAAATTTGAGTATTTTCATTTATATTAGGCTGAATACTACTAAAAAATGCTTCTTTCACTCTATCTAGTGTAGGTCTAGTGGAATTGCTATCTATTGAATTAAGTTTAGTTCCTCTGGCTATACCGCTAATAACTCTCATAATACATATATTTTACCTTTTTTTCGCCTAATGTCAATAGTGTTAACGTAATTGTAATAAAGTTTTAACAAGTTTGTAACACATTTCAAAAAAATTATATAATATGTTATGTTAATTGTCAACAAAAAAACCTCAGCCACATTAACTGAAGTTTTATTTATTTACTATATTTTATTATTCCTTATTTGAATCTTTTAATAACTCTAATTGTGATATTAAAAGTGATTCCATTTTAGCTTTATATACATCAAACTGTTTTTGTAAATCATCTAATTCTTTTGTCTTTATAGCTATGTCTTTTTCTATCTCCATTGTTGCTTCTTTTGCTTTTCCTTGTGCTTCTCTTATTAGTTGGTCTGCTTCTTGTTTAGCCACTTTTTTTATTTCTTCTGCTGTAGATTGTGCCATAACTAAAGTATTTTGTAAAGTTGACTCTAAATTTTTATATTTTTCTAATTCTTGCATTAGACTTTCTATTTTTGTATTATTTTCAGTTGATTGTTTATATATTTTTTCGTAATCAACTGTTAATTCGTCTAAGAAATCATCTACTTCTTCTACACTATATCCATTCATCATTTGTTTTGAAAATTTTTTATTTTCTATATCTAATGGTGTATACATGTCTTTTCCTCCTAACATAATGGATGACTAATTATTGCTATTTCTTAACCATGAAACAGATAATTTATTTTTAATTTCATCTCTTGCAACCATGTCACTTGTAATGTCATAGTTATATGGTGCTATTAAGAATATTGCGTTTGATACTTTTTGAATATGTCCATCTAAAGCATGAACTGCACCACTTACAACATCTACAATTCTTCTTGCTACATCTTTATTTACATATTCTAAGTTAATGATTATTGATTTTTTCTCTTTTAGTAAGTCACAAATGTCTTCAGCTTGTTCGAAACTTGTTGGTTGGCAAATAGCCATCTTTACTTGTTGTACTTGTGGCATACTTACTACTTTGTTGTTTCTTCTACCAAAAATCCTTCTATCTTCTTGCTCTTCGCTTTCTTCTTCTATATCTTTTTCTTCGAAGTTATCTACTTCTTCCTCTTCTTCTTCGTTATCTCTTGCTGGATCCATTCCTAAGAAACCCCAAACTTTATTCATAATTGCTCCTGACATTTAAAACAACCTCCTAAAAATTTATTCGTCATTTGTAATTATCCTGTATAAATAACATTACTTTTATAAGTATCTAACTTTTTTATTTTTTTGTCAAGCGTTTTTATAGTTTGTCATTATTTTTTAATCTTTTTGTAATATGTTTGAAATATTACGTAGGTTCTTTTAGTATTTCGTCGTATATTGTGAGACTTTTTGTCGATTTTATCTCCTCTGCTGTAAATCCTAGTTCCTTCAATTCATCTTTTGTATAATTTGTTACTATTGAATATTTATCATTTGATCTTAAAATCTTTACATAAATTTTGTCACTATATCCATCTCTACTTCTAATTACATATGGCACCTCATTTTCTCCCTTTTGTTCTCTTGCAATAGATTCATTTGGAATTTTCTTTCCTGAGTCACTCCACCATATGATGTCTAAAGATATTTTTCTATAACTTATTAAATCTTGTACGTCTTGGTTTACCTCAAATATTATAATTCTGTCATTATCCTCTTCAGATATATAAGTTATTTCTGCTGGTATTTCTCTTCCACTATAAAATCTTAGTTTAACCTTGTCTCCTACTTCTGCATCCTTGCTACTTTCTGATGATAAAATACAAGCAATATAAAAATTAAAATCACTAATTATCTTTCCGCTTTCATCACTTGTAGCAATTATTTGTCCTGTTTTTATCTTTATACTCTCTAATAACTCTTTATTTATTGTGTCAAATTTATCTGGTGACAAAATCTCCTCATACCCATCTATTTTATAAGAAACAATACCACTTACAGGAGCATTTATTTTTTCAACTCCATTATTTAACTCATTTTCGTATTTGCTTCTTTCATCTATAAGCTTTTTTAAGTATGAACCTGCTGGACTATAATCTCCTACTATCCTAGACTTTTTATTTATATATTCGTCTACATCGCTTTTATATTCTTTAATCTTTTTCATGTCGGTTTCTTGATAAAGCCCATCTAACTTTTCTGTTATTTGTTGATCTAAAGATGCAATATCACTTGTAGGAATAGAATCTTCATCCTGCATTGCTTCGTCTATTTTTTTATCTAAATCGCTTATTTTCTTCTCTAGCTCTTCTTCTCCTGAAGAATAATATCTGAAAATTGGTTCATTTTTAGCTACTTTTTCACCTTCTGCTTTTATTTGCTCCATTCCATTTTTATATTTTTCGCCTTTAACAATTTCCTCATCTCGTATAATATATCCTATTGTATCTTCCTCTTGATAAATAGAGCCTTCTTCCACCATAAAAGTAGCTGTTGGGTTTGCAATTAACATAGCAATTTTATAAACTATAAAAGAGATTACAATAAGCACAATAAGTACAACCACAATTAATTTTCTTAAATTAATTGTGCTAACTTTATTTGTATAACTTTTATTATTTTTATCATTTCCACTTCTTTTTATACCTTTGTTGTCTTTTTTATTCTTATTGTTCACCATATACCTCCATAATGGAATTTATATTTTCATCAGTTTCTTTCGTGCCATCTAGCCAAATTATATTATCTATTCTTTTAAACCATGTAATCTGCCTTTTTGCATACCTTCTAGTTTCCATTTTTATCTTTTCTATCATTTCATCTTTTGAAATAGTACCATCTAAAAATTCTTTTACTTCTTTATATCCTAGTCCTTGCATTGCTGTAGGCATATTTTTATATTTATTAATTAGTTCTTTTACCTCTTCTATTAGTCCTAACTCTAGCATTATATCTACTCTTTTATTAATTCTTTCATATAGAATACTTCTTTCCATGTTAATTCCAAAAACTAAATAATTATATGGAACTTCTTTTCTAGACTCTTTTTCTAGTTCAGTTTTATTTTTTCCGGTAGCCTTATAAATTTCTAAAATTCTCATAATTCTCTTTTTATCATTCTTACTTATTTTTTCCATTGCTTCTGAATCTATTTCTTTTGCTCTGTTATATATTGCTTCCAAACCATTTTCTGTAGCTTCTTTTTCTAGCATTTCTCTATACTCTATATCTATATCCATATCATTATACTGAATATTGTAAATAAGAGAATTTAAATAAAGTCCTGTTCCTCCAACTATTATTGGAACCTTTCCTTTAGATATAATTTCTTTTATTGCATTTGATGCATTTTCTTTATATTCTGAAACACTATATCTTTTTTCTGGAGATACACAATCTATTAAATAATGCTTTATTCCTTGCATTTCTTCTACAGTTGGCTTTGCTGAGCCAATATTCATATCTTTATATATTTGCATTGAGTCACAAGAAACAATTTCTCCATCTACTTTTTTTGCAAGATTAATTGATAATTTAGTTTTTCCAGATGCCGTTGGTCCACATATAACTATTACTTTTGGTTTGTCCATATTATTCCGCCTCTACGTACTCATTATTAGTATTTATATTGCTAGCTTCATTATTGTTTGTTACAGTCTCATTTACCATATTGGTTTCTTCATTAGTTAAATTATTAGCATCTTCATTATTTACACTATTAGTTTGTTCATTGTTTATTGAATTGTTAACCTCATTATTTTCAACAACGTTTTGGGTAGTATTTGTAGAATTATTTAAATTATTATTAAGCATTTCTAAAGCATTATTTTGTATACTTTTAAAATAGAAAAACTCAATAACTAATAAAATAATTAAAATTGCAATTAACAAAACACATCTATTTCTTAATATGTTTGCTTTTAACTTTCCTGCTTTGTACTTTTTATATGAGCTACTTAAAAAAGTTAATACACACAAACTATTTACTGGCACAAATGTAAAAGTAATAAAATCTCTTCCCGCATCTGCAGCATTTTGATTCATTCCTAAGCTACTTAACCAGTAAACAGCAGAAACCACCATATACATTACAGCCACACCAACTGCAATAAATATAACCTTTTCCTTACTTCCCATATCTTTTCCTAATAGCTTGTACATTGCAAATATGTTTATAACGTTAATTAATAAAATAAATAATATAATAAAAATATTCATTTTTTATCTCCTTGAAAATTTCTTTTCTATATCGTTTTTGCTCATTTTTATAGCTGTAGGCCTTCCATGTGGACATGTAAATGGATTTGGCAATACAAGTAATTGCGCCATTAACTTGTCTACTTCTTCCTTTGTTAGAGCCATATTAGCTTTAACCGCAGCCTTGCAAGCAACAGTAGCTATAAACTTTTCTTCTTTTTCTTGTTTTGCTGTTCTTGCAACAGTATTTATTTCATCTAAAGTCTCTAGAAATAGTTCTTTTGTATCTAAATCTAAGCACATATCTGGTACACCAGTTAATTTTATTGTATTTTCACCAAACTCTTCTAATGTAAAACCAGCTTTTCTAAACATCTCCATATTTTCTTTTGCTATATCCATTTCTTTATGTGATAAAGTTATAATATCTGGCAAAAGCATTAATTGTGAGTCTTTTTCTGAATCATTATAGTAATTTGCCTTAACTCTCTCATACATTATTCTTTCATGTGCTGCATGCTGGTCTATTATATACATATCATCTTTCATTTGTATTATTATATAAGTTGAGAATGCAATTCCTATAAATTTATATAAAGGCGCTTCATTCTTCTCTAATTCTTTAAATACTGAAACATTCTCTGCTTTTGAAAGTGTTACAAAATCTTTTGCAACTTCTCCTAAACTTGATTTGTATTCTTCTTGCTCTTCTTTTAGTTTTTGTGCTTTAGCATCTTCTATTTTTCTTCCGAATGTACGCTCATACATTTCGTCAAAAGATAGCTTTTTATCAATTTCTGGAATATCTTCCGTTGCCATAATTTCTGGCAACTTATCCATTTTCTTTATATTCTCTATAAATTTTTGGTTTACTTCATTTGTGTCTATAGCTTTTGTTTGCATATTATCAAGTTCTTTAATATCATCTACGACTGCCTTATCTTCTTCTTGGTTTACAATTTCATTTTCTTCTTTATTTTGTTTATTATCACTAATAGTTACATTCTCATTATTTTTTAATGCTTGTCTTTCAGCATATATTTGTGCTAAAAAATTATTATCCAATGAATTAAAACTCTTAGTGTCTGCTTTTTCAGTTTTCTCTTCAACACTTTCTACAGGTTTGTCCACTTGTTTTGTTTCAAACTTTGGCTTAAAGTTTGAATGTTCAAAAACTAACTTTGGCTTTTCTATTTGTGTTTGCATCTCTGTTTCTGCTTTTAATTCGTCTGTTCTATCTGGATTTCCAACCAAGTCACTCTTTAATAAAGTTTCTTTTATAGCATGGTATACTGCTTTAAACACCTTATTTTCCTCTTCAAACCTTACTTCTAACTTTGCTGGATGTACGTTAACATCTACTTTTTGAGGATTCATGTCTAAATTCAATATTACAAATCCATATTTGCCTATTGTTACCATACCTTTAAAACCTTGTTCTGCTGCACTCGTTAACGCTTTATCTTTAACATATCTTTTATTAACAAAAAATATTTGATTAGCGCGATTAGAACGTGAAATAATTGGTTTGCCAACAACTCCCGTCACTTTTATATCGTCATATTGATAATCTACTTCTAAAATATTTTCAGCTATATCTTTTCCAAAGATACTATATATAACAGCTTTTCTATCCCCATTGCCTGGAGTTTGTATAACTGTTTTTCCCGTGTTTATTAATTTTAAAGCTATTTGAGGATTAGACAACGCAATTCTTGTTATTACATCTTCTATATAACCTGCCTCTGTAAAATCCTTTTTTAAGAATTTATATCTTACAGGTGTATTAAAAAACAAATCTGTAATAGTTATTGTTGAACCTTTTGGACATCCTGCCTCTATCTTATCTGCTATATTTCCTCCCTCAACGCAAATTTTATAACCAATGTCACTTTCTTCTCTTCTTGAAACAAGTTCTACTTTGCTTATCGCTGCAATACTTGCTAAAGCCTCTCCTCTAAACCCCATTGTCTTTACAATTTCTAAGTCTGTTGCTTGTCTAATTTTACTTGTTGCATGTCTTTCAAATGCAATTTCCATGTCATCTGGAAAGAAACCTTTTCCGTTGTCACTTACACGTATATAAGAAATTCCTCCATTTTTTATTTCAACATTTATTACTGTTGCCCCTGCATCTATTGAGTTTTCCACTAATTCTTTTACTACTGATGCAGGTCTTTCTATAACTTCACCAGCTGCTATTTTATTTATTGTTAGGTCGTCTAATAGTACAATATTTCCCATTTATTAACCCATTCCTTTCTACATTTCTCTTACGTAATTTGTACAAATTATATCACTAACTTTTATTTGTTGTAAAGTAAATCTGTAACACTTTATAACATTTTAGAATAATATATACCATACAAAAGAACAAGACAATTTTAGTTCTTATAGGAGGTATTAAAATGGGATGTTGTGGTAATAACAGCGAACTATTATGGTTCATTATCCTATTCTTGCTACTTTTCTGCTGTGGCGGAAACAACAACTGCTGTTGCAATAACAACAATGGTTGTGGTTGCTAAGAATTACATTAACTAATCTTAATGGATTTTGAAAGGGGGGAATTTGGATGCAAGAAAATAGAGGATGTGGATGTGGCTTCGGTTTTGGAGATGACTGCATATGGATAATAATATTAATAATCCTTATCTGCTGCTGTTGCGGTGGAAACAGAGGAGGATGCTGCTAATAGCTTAAAATAATTTATAATTTAGTATGCAAATAAAAAGTACCTATTTTAGCCTACAACTTAAATATAAGGTCTAAAATTAGGTACTTTTTATAGTTTACTATTTTGATTTTTTTGCTTTCTTTTCTTGATTTGGATTATTTTTCCTTCTCTCTTCTTTTCTATTACCTTTGCTTAATTTTGTATTTTCTGCTTTTCTTCTACTTGTTTTTCTTCTCTCTTCTATAATATTTCCTTGACCATCTACTATCATATTAATTTCTCCTTTGCAATATACTATATTTTTATATTACAGCATTTAGCACATAAAATCAAGTAAATATTTATGATTTTACCAAATTTGCAGCCTGCTTTGTATGATTATATAATTAAAAAAGCATAATAAAAACGCCCCAAAGGGCGCTTGTTAATGACTTTGTTACCTATTGTTCTAATCCTAAAAATTAGGGGACAGGGCTACATATATAAAGCTAACCTACTGCCACTGAAGTCGCTGCGCGTCGGTTCGTTGCGGTTGCGAAAAGAAGCTGGATCAGTGCTGGCAAAGTCGTCGTAGCCACCTCCACGACAAACTCGGAAAAAGGGGTGGTCCGCTTCAATTGTCCAATCCCATAAATTTCCTGCCATATCATATATATTATTTACTGCATAACTTTCATTAGAACCTGTTGCCAGTAGTGAGCCATTTCCATTTCCATAATTTCCCTTTCCTGTACTATTATAAGTATATGTCTTTTTTTCTTCATTTCCACTATTATACATCCATCTTAATGTTGCATCCCACTGACTTCCCCATATCATTGTTGTAGTTACATTACTATTCGCAGCTACTCCTTTTGCCTTATTATACATCGTATACCATGTTTGATTATTTATATCTGTGTTATTTTTTATAACTGCTGCTTCTGTCTGAGACAAATTACCTGTTTCATATCTTCCTATATAAAATCCTCCATACTTCTCTACACTATCTATCATATTGTTAAACTCTGTCTCTAACTGTGTCTGAAATGTATCTGCAGTTGCACTTGCATCAAGCCCTGCTTGTTGTAAATTGCTACTTACTGCATCATATTCTATTCCATCACTTCCAGTTACTACATCTGGCTCTCGATTACTTGTTACATCTGTTACAGACATTACCCCATCTTGCTCTGTCCAATTAAGTGGTGTTATTCCAGTTGAAGCGAAACTATATAATTTTCCCCATTTCTTTCCATTACTATCTGTTCCATACATCTCACTCGGATTTGCTACTGGCACCCACACAAATTGATTTCTCGTTGTCTGTGCTGCACTCTTATTAGTATCGTTTACCTCTTCTTCTCCTTCATATATTACAAATCCATCTGCTACTGTATTTTCTGTTGCTACACTTGATGCAGTATACCCTATTGGTACTGGCACAACCACTCCGTCTGTACTTGTTACTTTATTTACTTTGCTTAAATTCCAACCAGTATCTGGGTCTATATTTTCTTCTGGCGTAGTACCTCCACCAATTCCATTCACCATATTACTCATATAATCTGCTACTTTATTCATTTCTTCTTGCTCATTTATTGTAGCTTGATTCGTTTTTTCTGCTGCCTCTCTTGCCTTTGCTATTATTCCATTTTCACTAAATACTAAGCTTATTGTTATTCCTGCCAATATTAATAAAACTACAATTGTTACAACTAGTGCTATTAGCGTTATTCCGTGCATTTTCTTTTGATTTTCTTACTTTACTAAGTTTATTTGTTTTACATAAATATTCTTTTAACATATTACTTGTCCTCCTTTGTTATTTTTACCCATTTTTTTACTTTCTTATACTATAATTTTTTCTTTTTGTTTTTACCTTTTTTATTGCTTTGTACTTAATATCTAAATTACAGTACAATTTTTAATAACTCCTCATTAGTTGTATTTATATCTACATTATTTGTACTTTTTATAGATATTAAATACATTATTTATTCTAGCATATTGCAATTTTATTTGCAATTATTTTTAATTGCATTTTTGTTACAAATTTATTACAAACAATATTTAAAAATACTTTTTCGTACTTTAAATAACTTTCATATACTTTATATATTTCAGTTGTAAAATTATCATATCTATAGTATAATATAATATGTACTTTGTATTTGGGGATGTATTTGGTTTCGACAGTATCCTAGAAGTATAAATTGCAAGTAGTGGAGTTGCCTGGCCACTTAAAAAGGCAAAACTTAAATATAAACGCTGATAATAGAGAATTAGCATACGCTGCCTAGTTTTAGCGGCGACGTCTTACTTTAAATGCCCACGTTTTTAGATAAGGCGACGATTAGTGGGAAACGAAACTATTTTTTGCCACAAAAATAGTAGGTAATCTAGTGGCTACTTTAATATAAAGTTTGTTTGTTAATTTTATATTAGGGGAATTTTAATAACAAACTAAACTTGTAGATGTTTATATGGAAAGAATATTGGACAGGAGTTCGACTCTCCTCATCTCCACCAATGAACATAATAGTCACATCAGACGAAAAAATAATTACCTCGACTGTAATATGTCGATTTTTTTCGTACCTAAGCATTGGGGATTTTAAGTAGGATACAAGTCTATGTTAAGGATATATAATATTCTAAAGAACAAAAATTTGTAAAGATTTAACTTGTTTGCTTGTTTTTTAGTAAAATATATAGTATAGTATTAAATGTAGGAAATGAGAATAAGCAGATGTGTGTGTTGCCTTTAATTCCTCGATTTATCGAGAGATTGGAGGTGGTGTTTATGGTAGAATTTTTACTATTCCTAATTATAGGATTTATATTTTCTGTAACTATAAACGTTGCCTTGTTAAGTATTATATACATAATACTAAGTAATAAGGAACAATAAAAATACACCACATTTTGCTTTGCCGAGCTATGTGGTGTAATCATAAATTTATGGTAGCACACATTTCTGTGGCTTTCATTTCCTATATTTATTATACACAGATAATTTACATTTGTCAATTTTTAAATCAAAAAAATTATTTTATATAGTATAGTTTTCTGAATTTTGTGAAAATAGCGACATATCTGTTTTTGACCATTTTGTCGACGCCGACAAAATGGTACAAATAGGTTCTAATGCACAACGAGAAAAACAAGATTACAAACTAACTCGCTATGCCTGTTATTTGATAGTTAATTATTAATTCATTTCAACTTTTCCAACTATGTCTGTTACATTTTCAATATTATATTTTTTCATGTAACTTTCTATTCCCTCTATTGTTTTTATACTTGTATATGGGTCTGCAAAATTTCCTGCTCCTATTGATACTGTAGTTGCTCCTGCAAGCATAAATTCTATTGCATCTTCTCCTGACATAATTCCACCTAGTCCCATTATAGGAATATTTACTGCTTTAGAAACTTGATATACCATTCTTACTGCGACTGGTTTTATGGCAGGTCCAGATAGTCCTCCTGTATTATTAGCTAAAACTGGTTTTCTTGTATTTATATCTATTTTCATAGCTAATAATGTATTAATTAAAGAAACTGCATCTGCTCCACCATCTTCAACACCTTTTGCTATACTTGCAATATCTGTTACATTAGGGGTTAATTTTACTATTAAAGGTTTATCTAATACTTTTCTTACAGCACTTGTTACAGTTTTTACTCCTTCATAAGTATTACCAAATGCCATACATCCTTCTTTTACGTTAGGACATGATAAATTTAGTTCTACTCCATCTATGTCTAGTTTATTTAAAATCTTACATAATTCGACATATTCTTCTATGGAACTGCCACATGCATTAACTATTATTTTTGTATCAAATTGCCTTAAAAATGGTAAGTCGTTATTTGCAAAAAATTCAACTCCCGGATTTTGAAGCCCTATACTATTTATCATTCCACTTGCTGTTTCATATACTCTTGGAGGTTTGTTTCCACTTTTAGGTTTTAACGATGTTCCTTTTGTTATTACAGCGCCTAATTTTCCTAAGTCAAAAAAATTACTATATTCTCTACCATATCCAAATGTACCTGATGCAACAGTTACTGGATTTTTCATTTCTATTCCTGCGAAATTTACTTTCGTATTCATTTTATTTCCTCCATTTCAATAAATTCTATTTGCATAAATTTAATATTTAAAATTCAACATCATTGCAATTAAATACTGGACCTGCTTTACAAACATGGAAATATTCTGGTGCTTCTTTTGGGCTTGCTGTTGTTTTTACTGCACATCCTAAGCATACACCTAGTCCACATGCCATTTTTTCTTCTAGTGATACTTGACAATTTATATTGTTTTCTACCGCATAATTCTTTACAGCTCTTAGCATTGGTGTTGGTCCACATGCATAAATACATTCGTATTTTTCTTTTTCCATATCTTTCTTTAAAAAGTCAATTGCAAATCCTTTATTTTTATATGACCCGTCATCTGTAGATATATTTAAGTTTGATGTGATCTCCCCAAACTCTTTTTCTAACATAACCAAGTCTTTATTTCTAAAGCTTAGATATACTCCTGTTTCTACTCCATTTTCCTTAGCTTGTTTAAGAAGTTCGTATAATGGAAATATCCCTATTCCCCCACCTATTACAGCAATTTTTTTATAATTTTCTAGCTTAAATGTTCCATAACCTAATGGTCCAATTACATCTACTTTTTCTCCTACTTGTTTTCTTGCTAAAAGTTCTGTTCCTTTTCCTTTTATTTGAAATATAATTTCTAATATTCCGTTTTCTCTATCTAAATTATGTATGCTTATTGGTCTTCTTAAAAAAGGTTCTGTTTGGTCTGTTATTCTTATTTCCACAAAGTTTCCTGGCTTTGCTTGTTTTACTATATTTTCTGCCTTTAAGCTGAATTTGTATACACCACTTACTATCTCCTCTTTTTTTACTAAATCTGCTAAAACTTGTTCTGGCATTTTCATTCCTCCTAATCTAATATAACACTATTTAATTCATCTCTCATTCTTATTGCCTCTGCCCTTGTTGCTTCTGCAAAATTTTCTTCTCCATATTTTTCTTTCCATAAATCTGCTTTATATGCACACATTAATCCTCTTGAACTGTTTACAATTCCACCTATTCCATTTTTATCAAAGCCAAACGAAATATCTTCTGCTTTTCCGCCTTGTGCACCATAGCCAGGTATTAGGAAAAATGTATGTGTTGCAATACTTCTTAACTCTTCTAGTTGTTTAGGATAAGTTGCTCCAACCACTGCTGAAATACTGCTATATCCATATTCTCCAATCAATTCTTTTCCCCATTCTTCTACTAATTTTATAACATTTTTATAAACTTCATCTCCATTTTCTAGTTTTAAGTCTTGCAATTCTCCTGAAGATGGATTAGATGTTTTTACTAATATAAATGCGCCTTTATTATACTCTTTGCAATCATCTATAAAAGGTTTTATACTATCAATTCCCATATATGGGTTTAAAGTTACAAAATCCACATCATAAATTGGAACTTCTTTATCTCCAATTTTTGTTCTTCCTAAAAATGCATTTGAATATGCTTTTGCGGTAGTTCCTATATCACTTCTTTTTATGTCTGCTATAACTACCATTCCTTTTTCTTTTGCATATTTGCAGGTTTCTTCAAAAGCTTTCATTCCTTCTATTCCATACATTTCGTAAAAAGCAACTTGTGGTTTTACTGCTGGAATTATATCATATGTTGCATCAATTAACGCTTTATTAAATTCTAAAATTGCTTTCGAAACCCCTTCCAAATCTGTATTATATTTATCTCTTATTTGTTTTGGAATCATATCATATCTTGGATCCAACCCTATTACTGTTGGATTTTTTGTTTCTTTTATTTTTTCTATTAATCTATCTATTGCATTTACCATAAACAATTTTCATCCTTTCTCTAGCTTTATATTCATTTATGTTATTTGTATATAAACTTAAATTTTTTATACTTAACCTTCATATACTACTCTTCCACCTACTATAGTATATTTTACTTTACCTTTTAATTCTTTTCCTATAAAAGGACTATTTTTTGATTTTGAAACAATCATCTCTTCTGTATAAACGTACTTCTCATTTTCGTCAAATATAGTTATGTCTGCAACTTTTCCCTCTTCTAAAGTTCCTCTATCTATTTTTAGCAAACTTGCTGGAGTATAAGATGTTAATCTTACTAAGTCAAAGTAATCTAATTCTTTTGTATCTATTAAATTCATTATTTCTGCTGGAAGTGCTGTCTCAAATCCAATTATTCCATTTGGTGCTTTTGCTAATGGTTGTTCTTTTTCTTCCTTACTATGTGGTGCATGGTCGGTTATAATGCAATCAATAGTTCCCTCTTTTAAGCCTTCTATTATTGCTTTTCTATCCTTTTCTTCTCTTAAAGGAGGATTCATTTTTGCATTTGTTCCTGCATTTAAAACTTCTTGTACAGTAAATGTAAAATAATGTGGACATGTCTCACAAGTAATTTTTACCCCTCTTTTTTTAGCATCTCTAATCATATCTTTGCTAGTTTTTGTACTAATATGGCATATGTGCCCTCTTACATTATTTGTTTCAGAAATAACAATCTCTCTTGCAGCCATTATTTCTTCCGCTTCTGGTAAAACGCCTTCTACTTCAAGTTTTTCTGCTACACTTCCTGCATTTATTGCTCCAGCAGATACAGACTTTTCCTCACAATGTGATGCAACATATGTTCCTAATTTATCTGCTTCTATCATTGCTGTTCTCATAGCTTTGCTATTTACTACTGGCATTCCATCATCTGAAAATGCAATTGCACCCGCTTTTTTTAGTTCTTCAAAATTTACTAGTTCCTCTCCTTTTTCTCCTTTAGTTACTGACGCATATGGTAATATGTTGCATAAATTTACTCTTTTGGCTTCTTCTATTATCTTTTCAAGAGTTTCGACATTATCTGGAGTTGGTTTAGTATTTGGCATTGGGCATATAGTTGTAAATCCTCCTGCAACTGCACTTTTAGCACCTGTCTCTATTGTTTCTTTATATTCAAATCCTGGTTCTCTTAAATGACAATGTATATCTATCATTCCCGGAATTATATTTAACCCTTTACAATCAATTTCTCTATCTACTTGTTCCTCTATATCTTTACCTATTTTAGTTATTTTTTCATTTTCTAATAAAATATCAAGTTTACTATCTATTTTATTCTTATAATCTATAACTCTTCCACCTTTTAATAAAATTTTCATATATACCTCCCTATTTTTATATAAATATAAGCATTCTTCACTTTATCTGTTAACTTTCTCTTCACAATATTTACATCTATATACAGCATTTTCTTTATCTGTTAACTCGCAAATATGTGGCAATTCTTGTTCAATTGAAGTAATGCATCTAGGATTCTTGCATTTAATTATATTTACTAATTTTTCTGGTAAATCTGGATGATACTTTTCTACAATTTTGCCATTCTCAATTTTGTTTATTGTAATATTTGAATCTAAATATCCTAATATATCTAAATTTATATCCATCGTATCAGATATTTTTATTATATCTTTTTTACTCTGTTTCTGGCTTTTAGCGTTTTTTATAATTGCAACAGATGTATCTAAATCTCCTAACTTTAAATAATTATATATTTCAAAACTTTTTCCAGCTTCTATATGGTCTATAACATATCCATTTTCTATACTATCAATATTCATATACCCCTCCTATTTTATTTCAAGTAACTCAAGTATAAGTGCCATTCTTATATATTTTCCATATTTAGCTTGCTTAAAATAACAAGCCCTTTTGTCATCATCTACTTCTACTGATATTTCGTTTACTCTTGGCAATGGATGCATTATACATAAATTTTCTTTTGCATTTTCCAATTTTTCCTTATCTAACACATAAGCATCTTTTAATCTAATGTAATCATCTTCATTAAAAAATCTTTCTTTTTGTACCCTTGTCATATATAAAATATCTAAGTCAGGCATGTATTTTTCTAAGTCATTTGTTTCATAGTATGGAATATTATTTTTTTCCAATATATCTTTTCTTATATATTCTGGAATTCCTAATTCCTTTGGAGAAATTAATACGAATTTAATATTTTTATATCTTGCCATTGCGGCTATTAAAGAATGAACTGTTCTTCCGAATTTTAAATCTCCACAGATTCCAATTGTTAAATTAGATAACCTGTGTTTTTCACATTGAATTGTTAATAAATCTGTTAATGTTTGAGTTGGATGATTATGTCCTCCATCACCAGCATTTATAACTGGAACTTCTGACTTCATTGATGCAACTAAAGGTGCTCCCTCTTTTGGATGTCTCATTACAATTATATCTGCATATCCACTAATAACTTTTGCAGTATCTGATACGCTTTCACCTTTTGCTACAGAACTTGAATCTGCTGTTGAAAATCCTAATACATTTCCTCCAAGCTCTAACATAGCAGCTTCAAAACTTAATCTTGTTCTTGTACTTGGTTCATAAAACAATGTTGCAATTTTCTTCCCATCACATTTTTTTGAGTATTTTTCTTTGTTTTTTATTATGTCTTGTGCAATTTCTATAAGGTGGTTAATTTCATCTGTTGATAAATCTTTAATATCAATTAAATGTTTCATTTTTCCCTCCTATAATTTTTTATTACTATATATTTTTATAAAGAAATTGTCAATGGTTTAATTTTTATGTATTAAAAAATTTCTTACCATTGACATATTTATTTTTTTATAATATTCTTTTAATAAATTAAGGAGGTATTTTTATGTCTAATATTATGTCTTATTTATTTACAACTAAAGCAATTAAATTTTGTGATGAAAACAAGCCATTTTGGTATACATCTGGAAAGATTGGTCCATATTTCATAAATACTCATTTTGTGTATGGTAGTCAAGAAGATGCTACAAATTTTTTATCTTTTATTGATGAATCACTATCTGATAAAATGACACTACCTAAAAAAGTTTTTGAAAAAACATTAGAGCAATATAATAAAAATGAGATTTACCACAATGTAATAGAAGCTATGAAAAGTTATATTTTAAGTAATATAAATCTTGACGAAGTTGACTATATTTCTGGTGGAGAAAGAAGAGATTGGTTTTTCTCAAATATTATTGCTTATTTACTAAATAAACCACATATTACAATATATAAAGACTTATCTACTGTTGTAAGTAACAGCATTTTTGAAAATACATCTAAAATAGAAAATATTAATAATAAAAAAGTTCTACATATAGCAGACTTAGTTACAGTTGCCTCAAGTTATGTAAGGGCTTGGATTCCAGCAATTAAACAATTAGGTGGAAATATATGCTGGTCTTGTGTAGTAGTCGATCGTATGCAAGGTGGAAAAGAAGTTTTAGAAAAAGAGAATGTAAGATCTTTCTCTTTGGTTCAAGTTGATAACACCTTATTTAAAACAGCATTTGAAAATGGCTTTATAAATGAAAAACAATTGGAAATGTTAGAACAATTCTTTAAATCTCCTGATGAAACTATGAGAAACTTTTTAATAAATCATCCAGATTTTTTAGAAAATGCTTTACATTCAGATGAAAAAACAGCTAAAAGAGCTAAACTTTTAGTAGATGGAAATTTATATAATTTAAATAATTAACTAAAAAAGTAAATTCTACATTAAACTTTTTTGTAGAATTTACTTTTTTTAATTAATATTTTTATTTTTTCTTGCATAAACTATGTTTTTGTGCTAATATAATATAGTAACTTTATATTTTTAGGGGTATAGTGTTAACGGCTAGCATAATGGTCTCCAAAACCACAGGTGAGGGTTCGAATCCTTCTACCCCTGCCAAATTATTAATAAAGGTTTCTGCTTCTTAAGAACAGGAACCTTTATTTGTTATCCTATAATCTTTTCTTAATCTTATCTCTAGCTGTAATATACCAAAAATAGTTTCTCAACTTTTCCACAAACATTCCTTGTTTTTTTATTTTATAAATGCTATAATTATTTTCGTTATATTATATTTTGGAGTTACAAATGGAAAAAATAAAAGGATTAATAAAAAAATTTTGTACAAAAGAAGTAATATCTTACGTTATATTTGGTGTTTTAACAACTTTAGTTAATGTATCTATTTCTTTTGTATTAACAGCAGTATTTAATGTAGAAGGAAATTTAGCAAGTACTATTGGTATTATATGCTCTATTCTATTTGCATATTTTACTAATAGAAAATGGGTATTTACATCATATGCACATACCTTTAAAGAGAAAATTGCTGAATTTGGTAGATTTATACTTGCCAGAGCTTTTACAATGATAGTAGAAATTGTAGGAGTATTTTTATTAAATGATGTAATTCACTCATTCTATGGAATGTTTAGTGATAATATTGCTTATTTAATTAACAAAGTTATAATGACTATTATTGTTATTATATTAAATTTCTTTTTTAGTAAATTTTTTGCTTTTAAAAAGAAAAAAGAAACAGAAAAATAATCTATATATTGGGGGCTATTAAATTTAGTAAGGAGTATTATTATGTTTAATAGTCTTTTTAATTCGTTTTCTTTTATATTTGTTGCTATATTTATTTTAGTTATATTTATATCTTGTTTTTTCTCCCCTATAATTTTATCTGACAGTAATATACTTTTAGCAGAAAACATTGTGCTTTCTAGCATTAGCCCATCTGGATATTTATGGCCAACTCCTGGGTTCACTACTATAAATTCATATTTCGGTAAAAGGAACTCTCCCACAACTGGTGCAACATCATATCATAAAGGTATTGACATTGGAGCTCCTGAAGGTAGTAAAATACTAGCTGTTTGTAATGGTAAAATTACTTTTACTGGTTTCTTAGGCGGTGGTGGCTATACTATTACTCTTTCTGTTAACAATTTAAAAATAACCTATTGTCATGTTTCACCAAACTATATAGTAAAAGAAAATGATATTGTAACTCAGGGTATGGTTATTGGCTATGTTGGTCCTAAAAATGTTTATGGGGTTGTTGGTAACCAATATTACGACGAAAATGGTAACCCCACTAATGGAGCTACCACCGGTCCTCATTTACATTTAGGCGTTAGAGTAGATGGAAATTATATTGACCCACTAACATTGTTTTAAGTTTATTTTTTAATACTAACTTTTTGTTAATTTTAGCACATACATTTTTTAATCTACATTTATGTTTTTAAGTTTATGCTTTCTGCATCTTCTCTTTTTCCAAAACCAGTTAATCTAAAGTAGCCCTCTCCATTTTTTCCAAATCCAGAGCCAGGAGTTCCAACTATTCCATACGTTTCTATCATTCTATCAAAAAATTCCCAAGATGTTTCTCCATTTGGTACTTTTAACCATATATATGGCGCATTAATTCCTCCATATGCTTCTATTCCTGCTTTTGCAAATTTTTCTTTAATTATTTTTGCATTTTCCATATAATATTTAATATTTTCTTTCAATTGTTTCTGTACTTCTTCATTGTATACAGCTTCTGCTCCTCTTTGAGTTATATATGATACACCATTAAATTTAGTACAATGTCTTCTATTCCACATTTTATTTAATGAACTTTCTATCTCTTTATTTTGTTCTTTACACTCTATTTTTCTTTTCAGTTCTTTAGGTACAATTGTATATGCACATCTTATCCCTGTAAACCCAGCAGTCTTAGAAAAGCTTCTAAATTCTATTGCAACTTCTTTTGCTCCATCTATCTCAAAAATACTATGCGGTATATCCTTTTCTGTTATAAATGCCTCATATGCAGAATCAAACAATATAATCGAGTTATTTTCTCTTGCAAAGTCCACCCATTTTTTTAACTCTTCTTTTTTTAATACCATTCCTGTTGGATTATTAGGATAACAAAGATAAATAATATCTGGTACTTTATTTGGAATTTCTGGTATAAAATTATTTTCTTTATTACATGACATAAAAATAATATTTCTTCCTGCAATTATGTTTGTATCTAAATAAACAGGATAAACTGGATCAGTAATTGCAACTATGTTATCTTTCTCAAATAAATCTACTATATTTCCAATATCGCACTTAGCACCATCTGAGACAAATACCTCATCTAAATCCAAATCGATCCCTCTAATGTTATAATCAAACTTTATTATCTTTTCTTTTAAAAAATCATACCCTTGCTCTGGTCCATATCCTCTAAAAGTAGATTGCTCTTTCATTTCGTCACATGCCATTTTCATTGTTTCTGTAATTATGTTAGGTATTGGTTTCGTTACATCTCCTATTCCTAAGTTTATAATTCTTTTTTCTGGATTTCTTTTTTTAAAATCATTAACTTTTCTATTTACTGTTGAAAATAAATAGCTATCTTGCAAATTCAAAAAATTTTTATTTAATTTAACCATATTATGCCTACTTTCCTTTACTATTTTATTTAATTAATATATCACGCCTACTTTCTTTTAGCTTCTTTATAGCTTTTAAATTCTACCTCTAAATACTGTGGTAGCTGGTCCTGTCATATATACATGGTTGTCTTTTTCATTCCATTCTACGCTTAATTCTCCACCTAGTAATTCAACTGTAACTTTTCTTTCTACATACCCATTTAAAACAGATGCAACAGTCGCAGCACATGCACCAGTACCACATGCTAAAGTTTCTCCAGCTCCTCTCTCCCATACTTTCATTTTTATCTTATCTCTATCTTTTATTTCAATAAACTCTACATTTGTTTTTTTAGGAAATTCACTTCTGTTTTCTATAAGTGGTCCATATTCATTAACACTAATATCGTCCAAATTATGTAATCTTACAATGGCATGTGGATTTCCCATTGAAACACATGTAATAGTAAAAATTTTATTTTTTATTGCTATTTTTAAATCTGTAATTGGTGGCTCTTCTCTTGTTAGAACAGGAATTTTAACCGGGTGCAATATTGGTTCTCCCATATCTACCGTAACATTTTCTGTAATATTCTTATTTAAAATATTTAATTTTACTTTTCTTATCCCTGCTAAAGTCTCAATTTCTAACTCTTTCTTTTCTGTAAGGTTATAATCATAAACATACTTTGCAAAACATCTAATTCCATTGCCACACATTTCCGCTTCACTTCCATCAGAATTAAATATTCTCATTTTAAAATCTGCAATTTTACTATTACATACTAAAATAATTCCATCTGCTCCAACACCAAAATGCCTATTAGATAATCTTTTAGCCAGTTCTTCTGGAAACAAGGGCTCTCTATTACTTATACAATTTATATATAAATAATCGTTGCCAAGCCCCTGCATTTTTACAAACTCTATCATATTATATGCATCCCTTTCTATTTCAAAGAATTTATGATACATATTATTCAAATTTATAGAATTTTATAACATAAAAAATAAGGTAGTAAATTTCAATAACTTTTATAATTAGAATCTCTAATAACAAAGGTTATTTTTTTACTACCTTAATAAATTTATATTTTAAGTTATTTTATTTTTGTACAATAATTGTATATCATTCCTGCTGCTTCTGCTCTTGATGCTGTTCCTTGTGGGTCTACTTTTGTTCCATTATACTTTCCTGTTATTACCCCTGTGGCTACTGCCCAACTCATTGCTGGTCTTGCATATCCTGTTACTTTATACCAATCTGCAAACTTACTTGTATTTGCTGTTTTATTTACATTCTTTCCTTTATATTTTGCATAATTACATAATATTGTTGCTAATTGTTCTCTTGTTATATTATCATTTGGTCCAAACTTTCCATTGTTATATCCACTTACTATTTTATTTTTTGCTGCCCATCTTACTGCATTATAGTAATATTGTCCTGTTACATCTGGAAAATCTTTTATTCCTGTTACCTTTGGTTCTCCTTCCATTCTCCAAAGTATTGTTACTATCATTCCTCTAGTTATATTAGCATTTGGTCTAAATTCATATGCATTTGCACCTGTGATAATCCCTGCTTCATAAACATATTTTACAGTATTATAGTACCAACTACTTTTAGATACATCTCTAAATGGAATTCCGTTAGATGTAGTAACTGTATCTTTCATTTTTATAGAATTCATAATTTGATTTTTTTCTGAACCGTTCATATAGCTTTTATTCGTAGAAGCAAATAAAATATCATATGAATAATTATCTGTTAAAAATTGATACATAGAAAAATATATATTTACTCCTATAGAAGTTTCTATAAATTCAAGATCTAATCCTATGCAACCATCTTTTGTAACTATTTTTTTAGATATTAATGTAATATCTGAGCCATATGCTTCTTTTAAAACATCAAACAAGTAATTCATGTATTCTTCTGTAACTATCATTTCAGAATATATTTTATCAGAATAATCTATTTGAAATATAGTATTTCCATTATCTCTATATGCTCTTAACTCGTTACCAGTATTATAATCTATTACATATGAATTTGGTAACGTAACTGTGTATGCATCTGTATCATATGTTTTTGCTTCTGCTGTTAAATTCCATACGAATAAAATTCCTATTGTTAAAAATAAAATTAACAATATTTTATTTTTTAATTTCATAAAATTTCCCCCTTTTAATAAAGTTTAAATATAGGCCTTTATCTTCCGCCCATTCCGGCCACCACCTCCTCCGGCCACCACCGCCTCCAGAGAATCCGCCGCCTCCGGCCGCCTCCTGAAGAATGTGAATGTGCTGCAATTTGTGTTAGTGAATTATTGTAAGCGCTACCAACATTTCTTGTTATATTACTAATTGTATTTACAGTAACTGCGTTATGATAGAATGAATATGTAGAAAAGTAGATTATTGGATATTGTTCTATTCTACCATTATCCCAAGTCTCTTGTACAAATACTTCTGGATATGAAGCTTTCATTTGTTCTATTACTTTATCTGAAATTCCAAAAGCAGTTGCATATACTAAATATTTTTCCCATAATACTAAATCTGGTACTTCTTTTTCTTTTAATAAAGAATAATCTTTCATATAATTACTTAGTCCTATCCACTTTGCTTTCTCGTCAGCGCCTTCTTGTGTTAAAACTGCTATCTTATTAGAAAGCTTGCTTCTTAAGTTCCAACTATATATTGCCACAGCTATTAGTGGTAAAAGGAAAAGTAAAAACTTTAAACATGCTGCTTGAAATCCCATTCCCATACTTAAAGCCACGCCTATTTTAAATAGTAAAGATACCAAATATACAACAAAAGCTTGTACATATACAAATAAAGTCAAATTTTTTAAGCCTTTTGCATTTTTGTATTTAAGATATTGCTTTTCATTATTCTTGTCTATTAATTTTAAATCATAAAGCCTATTTCTCGTACTATTTACCATTTTATTTATACTTAAGCTATACTCATTGTATTTATGGTTTGCATATGAATTTAAGTCAGAAATAGGAAACTCTTCTCTATTTTGGCCTGCATTATATAATATGTCATAAACTTCTTGTTCATCTTTTTGCAAACCTTGTTTATCTCCTAATATTTTAACATATACTTCTTTTTCCTCTGGTCTTAGGCTAATTATCTTCTTTAAACATAAATCTAAAATTATAGAAGACACAGCATTGTTTTGTACTTCTTTTGTATTTAATCTATCTTTTGTAAATTTATATAAATAACATGCCTCTGCTGGAGTTGCATCATCTCTTGGTATATCTCTAAAATACTGTATATCGTTATAAACTATTCCGTCATCTTGTTGTTTATTAATTTTATTATCTTTTACTATCCTTCTTATAAAATAGATTATAAACAATAAATAGATAATTCCCAAAATTAAAAGTACAATTCTAGCATTTCTACTTGCATCATTTGCTTCATCAGCCCATTCCTGCTCTTCATTTATAATATTTGTTAAATTTTGATATTGTTTTATTTTATTTTCCGACACATTAAACATTTTTTCTGGAGTAACAATTCTAATTTCTAGCATTGAACCTGCATTTAAATTATCCATTTCAAATTTAACAGTATTATTACTTGTTCTTTCTATTGTTCCATTTAGTTGACCATGTCCCCATACTTTTAAATTATCTATGTTTCCAACACTTTTTGGTAGTACAACTGTACCTGTAACCTTTTCTGCTGGAACTGCATTTTTTCCTTCTTCTATAAACTTCCAGTATATCTCTTGGGCATCTTTATAGTCTGTTACTACATCATTTATTGTATAAGAAATTTGAAATTTACGATTGCCTTCAGTTTTATCCATTCCAACTCCCCAAGCAATTTCGAAAGAAAAATTCCCTGTCTTTAGACCATAGTAACAATCTTTTGTTACATGATACATTTCTTGATATATTTGTGTAAGTTCTTTACCATTTTGTAAATCTGTTACTTTTACATTAGTAATATCTCCATATTTATATTGGTCTAAAGTAAACGATTTAAATAAAGTATTTGTATTCTTTACATATACATCCCATGTTTCTGTTACCCTCATACTTCCATCTTCATGCATTTCTGCATAGTAATCAATAGAATTTAAATATTGATATTTTTGAGAAACTTCTATAGCATTACCACATACAGCAAATGCCACAACAATCATAAAAATTAATAATATTATGTATTTCGCAAATTTCTTCATACATTTAACCCCTTTATCTATTTTCATAATTATAGTATCACAAAAAATATTAGCTTGCAAGGAAAATAGTTCACTAAAAAAGAATACTAGAAACTTCAATACTAGTATTCTTCTTTTTTGTTATTTTTACCTCTATCATTACTCTACTTCATTTATTTTCCAAATTCCATTTTTTGTAGAGCCAACTCTTTCAATAATGCCTTTTTCTTTTAGTGCTTTTATGTTGTACGATATACCATCTCTTGTCAAATCAAGTGTTTTAGCCATTTCAACCTGTGTAATACCTGGATTTTTCTTAATTAAATTTATTATTTTTTCTTGTGTAGTTTCTTGTGTAGTCTCTTGTTGATTTAAAGTCATTCCATCTACAGCTTCATCTATAATTTTAAGCATAAACTCAATAAATTCGTTTGAATTTCCTACATTATTACAATTTTGAATAGATGTATAATATTCTTCTTGATGTTTTCTTATTATACTTTCTATTGGAATATATTTAAATAAGTCTTTCCAATGTGCAAGTATTGCTGTTTGCCATAGTCTAGCAGTTCTTCCATTGTATCTTTTTTAATCTTCTACTGAATATGGATTTATATTATCAATTTCTTCATAGGCTTTATATGCGTTTTTTACTTTTTGAATGTCTTTTTGTTTTTTCATATATAATGTATATATGAAAAAACAACTTAAAAACTTTATAAGTTTATAAGTTGTTTTTTTCTGATGTTCATAAGTTGTTATATTGTGGTGCCTCGAACTGGAATCGAACCAGTGACACAGGGATTTTCAGTCCCTTGCTCTACCAACTGAGCTATCGAGGCGTTAAATTTGTAGTATGAATTTTATATTTTAACTTACTACATTTTATTTAAAAATTGCCAAACGTTTTTATAAAACTATTTGGCTTTAAAAAGTGGCGACCTGGAACGGGCTCGAACCGTCGACCTCTAGCGTGACAGGCTAGCATTCTAACCAACTGAACTACCAGGCCATTTATAAAAATGGTGGGCGCAATAGGGCTCGAACCTATGACCTCCTGCTTGTAAGGCAGATGCTCTCCCAGCTGAGCTATGCGCCCGTCTCAAGTGACTAGTTTAGTATACTAAATTTTTAGTCACTTGTCAATACATATTTTTAATTTTTATTAATTTTTTTGTTATTTTTGTTTTTCTTTTTATTTTTGAAGTTGCTTTTATAACTGACCAATTTATTTTTAATCTTTTATATAAAAATACTATTTTTATACTTTTTATCTATCTATTTCGTCATCTTCAACTATATGTGATGCTGTTGATATGTTTTTATTATCACCTGCTATTTTTGCTTGTTCTTCTTCTCTCTCTTTTATTGTTGTATATGTCGAATCTTTTTCTTTTAGCTCCTCTCCATATTCTTCCACTCTTTCATATTGTCTTGTCATTAACTCTTTTGCATCATCAAGCATTTCACTTAAAAGCATACTTGCTTCTGCTTTATCTATTTGGTGATTATCTAGCTTATAAATTAATTGGTCTACTGTCATTGTTGGCTTTTCTATTCCTTGCTCTCCATATGCTGCAATTATAGAGTCTCTTAATTCTTCTGGAATATCCTTAGTCCCCATATGACTCATATATCCAATTTCGCTTACATGACCATGTTCATTATAGTCTCCCCATTTGCCATCTAAGTCGTCTCTTTCTCTTACAACTCTTATTTCATTATCATCAATTCTATTTTCATATCCTTCTTCTAAGCGCTCTCTTACAATGTCCTGATAAATTTCTTTAAATTCTCTTGCAGTTAAAATAATTTCTACTCCATCTAAGTCTGTTGATTCTTTTCCCTCAAAACTATCTATTTTTTCTTCTACGGCTAAAAACCTATCTAATTCTTCTTCTGTAAAATCTATTGAACAGTATGTTAGATAATCTTCTGTTGTTCCTCCTCTATCTATTATATCGTCTACATATTCTATTCTATTGGCTACGTCTTCTTTATATTCATTCCCCCTATGAATAGCATAGGCTCCCGCTATAAAAGATATTGCTAAAGCTCCTGCTGCAACTCTTCTCAACAAATTATTTATTGTTTTTGGTTTGTTTTTTAAATTCTTTTTTGGCAAGTGTCTACCAGGCTTAGATTTCCTTTGAGAAGAGTATCTATCGCTAGTACCTCTTCTTCCATCACTTCCGGAACCTCTACTCTCCACTCTAGCTCCAGTTTCTCTTCCACTACTTCTTTCTCTTCTTTGCTCATAATTGCTTCTATCTCCACCATAAGTAGTAGCTCTTGGTTCTCTTGCCATATCTGCCATTCTTCTTCTAAAAGTTTGTTCTCTTTCTCCTCTTCCTCTAGCAGCCGCTCCAACTCCAGCACTAGCATATGCAAATTGTTCTTGTCTTTGTCTATGATGAGCATTTACCATTCTTAGAACTTCATCTGTTTCTCTTTCTTCTTGTCTTCTCCTTCTCTCTGCTTCTTGCCTTCTTCTCATTTCTTCGAATTCCTCAGCTGACACAACCTCTGCTTCAACATATTCTACATCAGGAGTTTTTTCAGATCCTCTATTTTCAGCATGAGTTGCCATTGAAAGCTCTGCACCACTTCTACTACCGTCAAATATAATTCTCTCATTAATAGCTTTTAATTTTTCTGCAATTTCTCTTATTTCATCACGATTTTTGTAACCTAATTCAAGCGTAACTTTTCCACAATACATTTCCTTAATTCTTTTTATATCTTCAAATGTATATCCTGCTTCCTGTATTACTCTAATTGTTTCTTCTCTTTTTTTACTATAGTTAGCTTCCAGTAAACTCATGCATTTTTTTATTATTCTCACATTTTCTGTTGCCTCTTCCATATTACTAAATCCTTCATCTACTGCCATATAAATCTCCTCCTATTTTTCCTGTATAATCTCAATTGCCTTTTGCAATTGGTTATCTTCTTCATCTGTATAAGAGCCTTTTTCTATTACTTCATCTGATAACTCTATTTCTTCGTCTGGTTCTATTCCAACTTTATTTATTTCATCTCTATTTGGCGTATAATATTCCTCTATAGTAATTTTTAGACCACTACCATCATTTAATCTGTCTACTTCTTGAATTACACCTTTACCATATGTTTTTGTTCCTACTATTGTTGCTCTTTCATTATCTTTTAAAGCACCTACTAATATTTCAGATGCACTCGCTGAATATCCATTAGTAAGAACTACCACAGGCATTGTTATTGTTTGGTCATGTGTAGATTTTGTTATTTCCTCATTACCTTTTTTATCTTTAGTAATTAATATTGTATCGTCTTTTTCTAATAGCATGTCTGCAATATTTACTGCTTCGTCAACAACTCCTCCTCCATTATTTCTAAGGTCTATAATTAATCTATCTATTCCTTGCTTTTCTAACTCTTTGTATTTTTCTTCAAATTCTTTAGCACAGCCACCATCAAAATCTTCTATTAATAAATATCCCACATTATCAAATTTCTTTTCTACAATATGAGAAACTACAATTTTTCTTCTTTCTACTTCTAATTCTTTCGTTTCTCCATTTCTTAATATTTCTAGTTTAACTTTTGTACCTTCTTTTCCTTTTATAGCATTAGAAGCTTGGTCTAACTCTTCTCCAGAATATCCAACTCCGTCTACTTTAGTAATTAAATCTCCTGCTTGAATTCCAGCTTCTTCTGCTGGTGATCCCTCCATTGGTTTTACTACATATATGGCATTATTATCTATATCTAATGTCATGTATATACCAATACCAACATAATTTCCTGTAGTTTCTTCCATAAGTTCGTCCATTTCTTCTTTTGTATAATATGTAGTATAAGGATCTCCTAAAGCACTAACATAGCCTTTTATTGCACCTTCTATTAAATCTTCATCATTTATTTCTCCCATATATTTTTCTTCTAGCACACTTCTAAAGCTTGCTAAAGTTGCTTCTAGCCCGCTTAAACTACTGCTATCCTCATTTTTTATTGCAATTTTTCCAGATTTAATTACAAAATTATATATTACTATAGTAGTAACTAACGCTGTAATTAATACTGTTATAATAATTAACATTATTGTTCTATAAACTTGTTGTGAACTTCTTTTTTCCATATATTTAATCTCACCTTTTCATATAATTTAACTCTTTTGTATTTTATATCAAAAAAGAATACTTTGCAAGTATTCTTTCATTTTTTACTATAACATATTTTTAACACATCTTTTGCATATTTATTAGTGCTTACTTCACTAAAATTCTTTATATATTTTATTACTTTTACATATCATCGTCTTCAGTATTGTCATTAGCCTCTTTGTTATTTTTGCTTTCATTTTTATTGGTATCTTTTTTATCTGCTTTATACTCTTCTTCATCTTCCTGTAAGCAGTTTTCCATGCAATGAGAACAACTTCCAGAACAATGCTCTTCGTTCCAATCTAGTTCTATTACATTATGACATTCTGGACATTCTATTTCGTCTTTTTGAACACTATCCATATCTACTGAAAATTCATAATTACAATATGGGCATACTACTTCAAACTCATAGTCTTCATCTTGAGCATCATCTTCATAAATATCGTTTTCTATATTGTCTACTATTGACTCTATATTAGAAATTTTGCTTTCTATGCTATTTTGAGTTTTTTCTATTTCCTTAATTTTTATATCTGTTGCTTTTGTAATTCTGTCTATTATATCTATAAAAGAAATAGATAACTCTGCAAGCTTAGACTTAACAAATTTTCTTTCTTCTTCATTTGAAATTGTCTTCTCAATTTCTTCCATTATCTTTTTATATTCGATACCAATTTCTGACATGTATTAGTTACCTCCAATTAAACTCTTTCCATATATTCGCCAGTTCTTGTGTCTATTCTTACAACATCTCCAACATTAACAAACATAGGTACATTTAAAGTATAACCATTTTCTAGTGTTGCAGGTTTTCCAGATGTTGTTGCTGTATTTCCAGCAAATCCTGGCTCTGTATATGTAACTTCTAACTCAACAAACATTGGTGGTTCTACTGAAAATACATTTCCTTTATAAGATAATATTTTTACATTCATATTTTCTTTTAGGAATTTTAAACCATCACCTATTTGATCTTCATTTAAAGGTAATTGCTCATATGTTTCGTTATCCATAAAATAATAGATTCCTCCATCATTATATAGATATTGCATTTCCTTTTTCTCTATTTCTGCTGCTGGATATTTTTCAGATGGGTTAAATGTTTTTTCTATAACAGCTCCTGATATTACATTTTTTAACTTTGTTCTTACAAAAGCTGAACCCTTTCCTGGTTTTACATGTTGAAATTCTACAACTTTAAATACGTTTCCGTCCATTTCAAATGTTGTACCATTTCTAAAATCTCCTGCTGAATATACTGTTGCCATATTATTACCCCTTTCAAATTTTATTACTTTTAATATACTTTTTTAATTGACTTATCTATTTTACTACAATTTTGGCTAAAAATCAAGCCTACTTTTTATTTTTATAGCTTATCCATTGTATTCTATAATATTTTATAATATGTCTGTTTATATACTTATAAAATTACATTATTATTTATATTTTATGTTTATATTTCTTCTGGCTTAACTTCTTTTATCTGGGTAATATCTTGTTCATCTACTATAATATAATTTTTGTCAGATTTAGTTAAAGTTATACAACCAGATTTTGTAATTAATACTGTATCTTCAATTCTTACTCCATATGTTCCTGGAACATAAATTCCAGGTTCATCTGTAACTACCATATTTTCTTTTAAAATCCAATCTGTCATATCACTTACAAAAGGTCTTTCATGAATATCTAATCCAACTCCGTGTCCCAAACTATGAATTAAGTCATAATTATGTAATTTAAAGTCATTTCTAACATTTCTTGCTGCTATTTTAGCATTAGCTCCATCACACATTTCTTTTAAAGCTTGCAATTGATTTTTTAAAACTACATCATATATTTCTCTTATTTTTACTGGAATATAACCTGCAAATATTGTTCTTGTCATATCTGAACAGTATCCTTTATATTTGCATCCCATATCTATTGTAATTGCATCTCCTGCTTCTATTTTTTTATCTGTTGGCACAGCATGTGGTTTAGACGAATTTTTTCCAGATGCAACAATTGTTTCAAATGCCAATCCATCAGCACCATTTTGAATAAAGAATTTTTCTATTTCAAATGCAATTTCTTTTTCTGTCATACCAATTTTTATAAAATCTAATAAATAACTAAAACAAGCATCTGTTATTTTACAAGCTTTTTCTATGTATCCTATCTCTTCTTCATCTTTTATCATTCTTTGTTTTTCTATAATATTTTCTGTTTCTTCTAAATTATTTATCTTATATCTTTGCATATAAAGTTTATACATAAAATAAGTAACATAGTTTTCTTCAAATCCAACATTATCACAAAACATAAAAAAGTTTTCATAATCATCTTTACTTATGTCTGTCATATTGCAGACTATTATTTCATCATTAATAGTAATTACAGACTTAGCATATTCTATATACCTTGAGTCTGTAATATAATAATTTTCTTTTCTAGTTATAAGCAATGTGCCCTCAGCATCAATCCCTGTTAAATACTTAATATTAACAGGATTGGATATAATAATTCCATCCATATTTGATAATCTTATCTTATCTCTTAGCCATTTTATCTTCGGGTTCATACACATCACCCCTTTATTATAAATAATTACCTGCAAAACTAAATATACTTATTATTTATAAAATAAGTTTTATTAAATAATTTTATATATTTAACCTTTATATAATCCTAATGTAAATATTTTAAATAATGATGTTAAAAGTACTGCACTTGGTACAAATATTGCAATTATTGCACTTATAACAATAAAAGGTCCAAAAGGAATATACTCGTCTGCCTTTTTCTTTCTAGAAACTAATATAATTATACTTATTACAGCAGCTAATAAAAATGCCATTACTGCAACCATAATTATATTCATCCAGCCAAAAAATAATCCTAAAGCTCCCATTAGCTTAACGTCACCAAATCCCATTGCATCTTTTCCTGCAATTAGTCCACCTATAAGTGTAATAATTAAGAAAATTCCTCCACCTACTAACATGCCTAGCATATTATTTACAAATATACTTATTCCTGCATTAGTGTTTATCATAACATTTGCAAATGTAAAAATTAAACCTGTTTCAAAAATTGTAAGAGTTAATCTATTTGGTATTATTTGAAGCCTATAATCTATAACAAACGCACTTATAAGCATTGGCACTAAAAACATAAATTTTAGTGTATCTATACTAAAACCAAAGAAATATAAAAGCCCAACATACATTGCAGCATTTGTTACCATTAATAAATATTTTGGCTTTGCATCTTTAAAATATACAGTAAAAAATTCTTTTGAAAAAACTTTTTTATATTCTGGAAGTCTTTTGTTACACCAGTCTATAAATTGACCTATAAAAAGCCCTATTATTCCTATTCCTAAATAATATAATATATTTATGTCATTTATATACATCTAACGTTCCCCATTTCTTAATTTATTCTTTTGATTTATTTTATATGATTTTATTTTTGTTTAATTAATTGCTTTTACTTTAGTTATTCTATTTTTTGTTTAAATATTTGTCCATAATCTTTTTTTCTAATGGTCTTTTTATTTTTGTAATTAATATATCTTTTTCGTTTATAGGTTTAACCAAAATAGAATACATTCCACACCTATTTGCTCCTAATACATCAGTTAATAGTTGGTCGCCTATTACTCCTATGTTTTTATTTGGTAGTTTTAGCTTATTTACTCCTTTTTTAAAGCCAAATTTTAAAGGTTTCATTGCAAAATAAATATATGGAATTTCCAAGTATCTTGCAACATTTTCAACTTTCCTTTTATTATTAGTGTTTGACAAAATGCATAGTTTTATTCCTTCGTTATTCATGTTTTCTATCCACTCTTTTACACCAAATAATACATTTTTGTTATAGTCTATTAGTGTATTATCAACATCTATAAGAAGCCCTTTTATATTATGTGATTGCAAAAATTCTATAGTTACATCTTTAATGTTATTAAAATATGCTTTTGGGTACATTTTTGTATAAAAGTCCATTTTTGCCTCCACATTATAACCTAATTTTGTATTATAATATTATCAATACGTAACGCATTTGTCAATATAGAAAAGAAATATGGTATTATTAAATATACAAATAAAAACCTTCAATGTTGAAGGTTTTTTATTATGTTTAAAATATAGTTATTTCATAGTTTGCTTTTATTGTTTTTTATCTTTTATGATTTCTTTTACCTCTGCTTCCGTTAGCTGAGTTATTTCCACAATTGTTTCTATTGGTATATTTTTTTCTAACATTCGTTTTGCTATCTCTTTTTTACCTTTTTTCTCTCCTTCTATTAATCCATCTTCTCTTGCATCTTCTTCTCTCTGTTTTGCATCCATTCTTAATAAATTTTCTTTTAGCAGTTGCCTTCTTAGGATTTCGTCTTGGCTTAATCTATTTAGTTCGTTTTTTGCTTCTTTTATTTCTTCATTCTTTTCCATTATCTTTTCTACCTCCACTCCTTCTGGATTATCCAAAAACATCATCCATTGTAGCATTCCATTTTCTTTATTCTCCTCATACTCTTTCTTTGCCTTGGATAATTCTATTATAACTAGCTGGAAGTAATCTGTCAAAATCATATTTTTATGCTTTTCCTCTGTTATTCTCCATTTTGTGCATGCTTCCTTTATTTCTCTTAGTTGTTCTATATTTTCATTTACTATTATTATACTTATTGTTTTCCTTAGTTTCTTATATTCATCTCCTGTTTTTATATTTGCTGTATATATTTTTGCCCAATAATACAAAAATCTCTCTAACATTTTCTTATGTGTTGCCATCTGCACTTCTATATTACATTCTATATTTCCATCTATTACTGCTCTTAAATCTAGTCTTCCATTTTTATCTCTTGTATTATCATTTAATAAATCTTTACTTCTATCTAAGTCTATCTTATTTATTTTTATCTTTAGTATGTTCTCTATCAGAGATTTTGTTATACTCTCCTTCCCTCTCGTAAATAGTGTTTGAAATACTATGTCGTTTTTTGGTAGTAATATGTCCTTCATATTTATACCTTCTTTTGTTGTGTTTTCTGCCATTGGCATGCTCCTTCCTTTTTTCTATATTTATTACTAGGCAAAAGACTTCTTTTCACAAAATTTACAAGGACTTTCTCAATTGTTTATTATTCTATACAGTAATATCCTTAAATTCTACGTTTTTTATGTTTTAACTTTTTCTAATGTAATTTTCATTCTATCTTTTAAATTATTTAAAATAATGTATTAGGAAACTTTTAGATAATTTTAGATAACTTAGATATTAATTATTTGTTTTAATTATTTTAATGAAATAACTTATTAGAATTTAATACATTTTGATAAAAATGAACTTTGAATATTTTTGAAATTAACTCTTTAATAAATTCTTTACTTAAAAATATAAATTTCATTTAAGAAGCCTTCTGACTAGAAATATATTTTCATTATACTTGCTGATTTCATATTTTTCAACAAGAATCAACTCCCCTTTTTCGACAAAAAAATCCTCCCTATGACATTTATATTTTATCATAAGGAGGTACTTTTTCATATACCTTTTCAAATTACACAAAATTTTGTACAAGCCCTACCAAGCCCAGTTTTGGTCCGCTAAAGTGTGACTAAGACCGGACGGAACGAATCGCCGCTGCCACCGCTATTGCTGTCGAAAAAAAACACGCCAGCAACGGAAGCATTGAAGTAACCGCCCCCCGCGAAGGAAGAAAGGAAAGTCCATGTAAGGAAAGTCAGAGTAATTGGCATACCACGATTGTGAATCCGAATCGCCACTTTCGTTATATGTTCCGCTCGATGTCTCGTATACTGCGTCTCCGTACTTACTCGTATTCGCATTATAGTTCGCTAATCTTGTATCTCCACTCCCCATTGTATACACATTCTTTGTCTTTGCATCTCCACTTACTAAACTACTTCCATATGTTATTAGACTATCATTTGAATTAGCTACATATGCCGCTACATATTCCCATGAACCTCCTCTCATATCATATACTCCATATACATTTCCTGTTGTACTTGCTTTTACTCCTTGTGTACTTGTATAATCATTTGTTGTTCCTGTATCACTGCTCGCACTCGCACTATTTCCTGCTGATCCTGTGATATAGCTACTACTATTATTTATCCATACTTCTTCTGTTTCTTTTCCATATTTGCTTTTGCTTAAATATGCCACAGCTCCCCATTCGTCATTTTTCATTAAATGACTATTTAGCGTTGTATTGTAATTTAAACATACATCATACATATTTGTTATGTATATATATCTCCAACTTGCCACTCCTGGTTTTACTTGTAATGTCTTTGTTGTTACATTATCCCCTTCTGCTGTGTCGCTATTTCCTTCTACACTACTTGCTTCAAATTTTGCTACCCATATTCCACTTACTGTTTCTCCATAAGTAAATGCTGGATGGATATTCCAATTTCCTTGTCCACTTGCATTATCAAAGCTTGTTCTTCCTGTTGCACTTTCATTACTTGTTCCTTTCATGAATTCTACTTCTATTGTTCCTGCTCCCTCTGCTGGTGTTGTACTATTTAAATCTGCTCCACTTCGATGATATCCACTTGTTATTCTATATGCATATCTTGGTATCCATACAAACATACTATAATTACTATTTTGATTTAATGTCCCATCTTCATTAAAACTTCCACCTACTACCGCATTTGCCCATTTCTTGCTTAAATAATCATACCAGTCTGCATCGCTTCCTGTTGTTTCTACCCATGCACTTCCATTCCATTTTATTGGTGTCATTTGACTTTCATAATATTTTGGAGTATTTACTCCTTCTAATTCGCTGTATTCTCCTCCAATAGGTTCTTCTTCATCTCCTATAGTTCCTCCATCTGTTCCATTTAACATATTACTCATATAATCTGCTAATTTATTCATTTCTTCTTGCTCATTTACTATTGCTTGATTTGTTTTTTCTGCTGCTTCTCTTGCCTTTGCTATTATTCCATTATCACTAAATACTAAGCTTATTGTTATTCCTGCCAAGATTAATAAAATTACAATTGTTACAACTAGTGCTATTAATGTTATTCCGATTATCTCTTTTTAAATTGGTTTTTCCCATTTTTTACACTCTTCCTTTCTTTTGCACACAAAAATGACAGGCTATTTTTATTTATAGTCTGTCATTTATTTTTATATTATTAATAAAGGCCTTTTTACCTTTTAATTCTCTAAAACTATTCATGCGTATACTCCTGTAATGGTTTTAGCCTTTGTCATTCTTACATACTCCTTTGTTTTTTATTTTACCTTTTTTTCTTTGTTTTATACTCAATATCTTTATTTCTATGCAATTTAAAGTTTTCTTTTTGAGTTTTGTCGTGCTGTTTATTCTTATTTATAGGTATCAAATACATTATTCATTCTAGCATAATGTATTTTTATTTTCAACTGTTTTAGATAAATTTTACAATTCGCTTAATTTATATTTTCTTATTTTTTTCAAATTACGGTTGTTATTTTTTTTACTTGTGTTATAATTATGTCTTGCGTGAAGATTTAATATATATAATGAGAAAGGTTGTGTTTATACAATGAAAAATTATTCAATTATTAATGCATGTTCAGACTTTGGTGTTCATGTAAATGGTGCAAAATTTGGTCCAGAGGCAATTTCTAAAGATATACAAGAAAATGAAATTGGTAAAAAAATATCAAATTACTATACATTGCATGCAGAAGAAGCAAAAAAAGAATTAGATAAAAACAATAAAAAGAAAAATTTAGGTCCTGTAAATGAATTTAATACCAAATTATATAATTTAATAGACGAAGTAATAAAAAAAGAAGAATTTCCTATTACTTTAGGTGGAGACCATGTTATAGCAATTGCATCTGCTCTTGCTTCAATAAATACAAATAAAAACATGGGAATTATTTGGGTTGACGCACACGGGGATTACAATACATTTGAGACTACTCAGTCTGGTAACTTGCACGGCTTGCCTTATGCAGTTATTACAAATTATGAGAAAAAGCTTTTAGCAGATTTTCATAATGGTAATTTCTATAATCCTAAAAATGCTGTAATACTTGGTGGAAGAGATATTGACGAATTAGAGCTTCCTAATATTCAAGATGCAGGCGTTACTCTAATTTCTACAGAAGATATTCATAAATATGGTGCTGAAGCCATGTTTAAAAAAGCTATGGAAATAGCATTAGATGGAACAGACGGAGTACATATAAGCTATGACTTAGACGTAATAGACCCCAAAATTGCTCCAGGTGTATCTATTCCAGCTGTTAATGGAATAAATTTAGATGAAGCATATAAAATTGCAGATCTAATTAGTGAAGAAATAAATAAATCTACTGTAAAATCTTTTGATTTAGTAGAACTTAACCCTCTTTTAGATAAAGACAAAGTTACTGAAAAAATTGCCTTTGAAATTATGCAAAGGGTTTTTAAATAAATATATAAAAAAATAGTTTTAGCTTAATTTTAAACTAAAACTATTTTTTTCAATTATTTTATTGTATTGTTAAATATTCCTATTATTATTCATTTACTTAAGTTACTACTTTCTTAATTCTGCGTGTACATCTTTTTCAAGTGTATCTAAAATTTCCTTCATAGCTACATTTACTTCTTCATCAGTTAATGTTCTATCTGGTACTCTAAATTTAAGTGCATATGCAACACTCTTCTTACCTTCTCCTATTTTCTCGCTTCTGTATACATCAAATAGTTTAACCTCTTCTAACAATTTTCTGGCTTTCTTTTCTATTATTCTTTCTATTTGCCCTACCTCTATATCCTCGTCAACTACCATTGCAATATCTCTTTCAACAGCTGGATATTTTGGTATTGGAACATATTTCTTTGCATTTCTAGCATATTTGATTATTTTTTCTATGCTTATTTCTGCAAACAATATTCTTTGAGAAATATCATAATTTGTTGCAAGAAGTGGATTTACCTCTCCAATTGTTCCAATTACATCTTTTCCAACCATTAAGTTTGCACATCTTCCAGGATGATACATTTCATTTTCTGTTTCTTTTACAACATCGTATTTAGCAACTCCTGCAATGCTTAAAACATTTTCTACTAAGCCTTTTAATACATAAAAATCTACATCATCTCCATACATTCCTATTGTAAGAATTGTATCCTCTTCTGGTAAATTTCCCTTTTCTATGGCTTCATTTACGTTTTTGTAAATTCTAGAAATATCAAATAATTTAACATTTTTATTTTTGTAGTTATTATTATTTTCTAGCATTTGCATCATTGATGGAACAGAAGTTGTTTTCATCATAGTATAATCTTCACTTAGTGGATTTTTTATTGCTATAGACTGCTTTGCATACACGCTATCTTTAGAAATATTACATTTTCTTAAATCTTTTTCACTTACAAAACCATAAGTACAAATTTCAGATAACCCGCTATGTACAAGTAAATCTGCAATATTATCTTCTATAGTTTGTTTTTTATTTCTTCCCCCTAAAGTAGTATCTGCACTAACTAATGTCGTCTCCAATTTATCATATCCATAAAAACGTAAAACTTCTTCTGCTACATCTGCTGTTTGCTCAATATCTTGTCTGAAAAATGGAGGTTTTACAACATCGTTTTCTACTTTTATGTCTAATTTATTAAGTATGTTTATCATTTCTTCTTTAGACAAATTTATACCTAACAATCTGTTTATTCTGTCTACTTCTAAAGGAATCTCTACTGTTTTTTGTTTTGTTGGATAAACATCTATCATGCCTTCTACTGGTTCTCCTGCACCTAACATTTCAACTAACTCTACTGCCCTATTTACTGCTCTTAGTGCATTTTCAGGAGATAATCCTTTTTCATATCTACTTGATGCCTCTGTTCTTAGCCCTACTGCTTTTGCAGTTTTTCTAACACTTCCACCGTAGAATACAGCAGACTCAAATACTATTGTCTCTGTGTCGTTTTCTATTTCAGAGTTTTCTCCGCCCATTACTCCTGCAATTGCAACAGGCTTTTTGCTATCTGCAATAACAAGCATGTTTTCATCTAACTTCCTTTTTTGACCATCTAATGTTACTATCTCTTCATCTGCTTTTGCTCTTCTAACATTTATATGCTTTCCTTCTATAGAATTAATATCAAAAGCATGCATTGGTTGACCAAGCTCTAACATAACATAATTTGTTATATCAACAATATTATTTATTGCTCTAACACCACATGCATTAAGCCTTCTTACCATCCAGTCTGGTGAAGGTCCTATTTTTATGTTTTTAGCAACTCTTGCAATATATCTGTAACATAAATCTGGTGCAGATATTTCTACTGTTAAGCCTTCTAATTCCTTTTTGTTTTCTGGATTCATTTCATCTAAATTTTTTCTAGGATTCTTAAAAGGCTTATTTAGTGAAACTGCTGTTTCTCTTCCTAATCCCTCTACTGCTAGGCAATCCGGTCTATTAGGTGTAATTTCAAAATCTATTATAGACTCTCCTAAACCTAATACATCTACAATATTTTCACCTATATTTTTCTCATATTTACTATCTAAAATAAATATTCCATCTTCTTCTGCATCTGGATAAGATGCTGGATCTATTCCAAGCTCTCCTATAGAGCAAAGCATTCCACAAGACTCAATTCCACGAAGTTTACCTGTTTTTATTTCTCTTCCTCCTGGTAAAGTAGAATTAGGTTTTGCCACAGGAACAATTTGACCAGAAGTGCCAACTATTATGTTAGTAGCACCTGTTATAATTTGAAGTGTTTCACCATTTCCAACATCTACTTTAGTAACAACTAATTTATCTGCGTTAATATGTCTTTTAACCTCTAAAATTTTTCCTACTACAACATTTTGTATTTCTCCACCTTTATCGTCTATAGTCTCCACTTTAGACCCAGTCATAGTAAGAATATCTCCTAAATCTTTAGCAGAAACATCTATATCTGCATACTCATTTAACCATTCTATACTTGCTTTCATTTATTTTCATCCTTTCATTTTTATTTTGGAAATTAGGGACAGGTCCCTATTTCCGGATTTCAGAAATTGGGGACAGGTCCTAATTTCCAAATTGCTTTAAGAAACGTACATCATTTTCGTATAATAAACGCATATCATCTATTCCGAATTTTGCCATTGCTATTCTTTCTATTCCACATCCAAATGCAAAGCCAGAATATACTTCTGGGTCTATTCCACAGTTTCTAAGTACGTTTGGATGTACCATTCCGCAACCTAAAAGTTCTATCCACCCTTCTCCTTTGCATACTCTACAACCTTTTCCACCACATACGAAGCATGATACATCTGCTTCTGCACTAGGTTCTGTAAATGGGAAATGATGTGGTCTAAATCTTATTTGTGTTTTTTCTCCCAAGCATTTTTTTGCAAACATTTCTAATGTTCCTTTTAAGTCTCCCATAGAAATGTTTTTGTCAACGACTAAACCTTCTATTTGATGGAATACTGGTGAGTGTGTTGCATCTACACTATCTGAACGATACACAACACCTGGGCATATTATTTTTATTGGTGGCTTTTGTGTTTCCATTACTCTTGCTTGAACAGGTGATGTTTGTGACCTTAAAACTATATCATCTGTTACATAAAATGTATCTTGAATGTCTCTTGCAGGGTGGTCTGGTGGTGTATTTAATTTATCAAAGTTGTATGTTGCAAGCTCAACCTCAGGTCCATCTGCTATTTGATATCCCATTCCTATAAATATTTCTTCTATATCTTTTATAATTTGTGTTATAGGATGTACACTACCTAATTCTACTTTCTTTCCTGGCATTGTTACATCTATTTTTTCATTTTCTAATTTTCTTTTTATTTCTGCTACTTTAAATTCTTTTTCTTTATCTTCTATTAAATTTTCAATTTCATCCCTAACTTGATTTACTAAGCTTCCTATTACAGGTCTTTCTTCTGGTGAAAGTCCACCCATTCCTCTTAATATTAAAGTAAGCTCTCCCTTTTTTCCTAAGTATTTTACTCTAACATCATTTAGAACTTTTTCGTCATTTGCATTTTTAATTTCTTCTAATGCAGACTTCTTAATGTTTTCAATTTGTTCTTTCATACAAAAACTCCTTTCTTAATCAAAAAATCCATTCCGCCCTTGTAATAGGACGAAATGGATATCGTGGTACCACCTATTTTTATTAATAAATTTTTATTAACCTCATTATAGCTATGTCGTAGCAAACGTCTTTTCCTAATTAAATAACAATTTTTGTATTTTTACACGTTGTTTTCCACATTTTATGCTGTTTTGCACAACCAATTGTTATTTGTTCAAAAAAGAACCTAAAAAAGTGAAATTTCAATATAAGAATATAACAGGTTTCCAGCATCCCCATCTCTCTATAATATTTTGCCTTACATCTACTTTGCTTTTCTCAAACGGTTTAAATATTTAATTTTCATACTGCTATATAATACCACGTTTTTATTATAAATGCAATATTTTTTATAATTTTCTCAGGACCATTTCATAAATTTTGTGCAAGCTCTAGGCTTATATTTAGAGTAGTCACGTTAAAGTACAACCAAAACTGGACGGAATGAAACGCCGCCAGCGATGGCGATACCGCTACCGTTGCTGAAAAAGAATATGCCGACAGTGGTAGTACCACTGTAAGTGCCCCCTCGAGAGAAGAAAGAATTAGTCGAATAAGGAAAGTTAGAGTAATCGGCGTACCACGACTGTGTGTTCGAGTCTCCGCTTGCATTATACGTTCCACTCGATGTCTCGTATACTGCATCTCCATATTTATTCGCATTTGCATTATAGTTAGCTAATCTCGTATCTCCACTTCCCATTGTATACACGTTCTTTGTTTTTGCATCTCCATTTATTAAACTACTTCCATATGTTGTTAGGTTATCATTTGAATTATCTACATATGCTGCTACAAATTCCCATGAGCCTCCGCTCATGTCATATACTCCATATACTGTTCCCGTTGTACTTGCTTTTACTCCTTGGGTACTTGTATAGTCATTTGTTGTTCCTACATCTGTTTCTGCGCTCGCACTACTTCCTGCCGATCCTGTTATATAGCTACTACTATTATTTATCCATACTTCTTCTGTTTCTTTTCCATATTTGCTTTTACTTAAGTATGCTACTGCTCCCCATTCATCATTTTTCACTAAATGACTATTTAATGCTCTGTTATAATTTAAACATACATCATACATATTACTTATGTATATATATCTCCAACTTGCTACTCCTGGTTTTACTTGTAATGTTTTTGTTGTTACATTGTCTCCTTCCGCTGTATCGCTATTTCCCTCTACACTACTTGCCTCAAACTTTGCTACCCATATTCCACTTACTGTGCTCCCATATTCAAACGCTAGGTGTATATTCCAGTTTTCTTGTCCACTTGCATTATCGAAGCTTGTTCTTCCTGTTGCACTTTCATTACTTGTTCCTTTCATGAATTCTACTTCTATTGTTCCTGCTCCCTCTGCTGGTGTTGTACTATTTAAATCTGCTCCACTTCGATGATATCCACTTGTTATTCTATATGCATATCTTGGTATCCATACAAACATACTATAATTACTGCTTTGATTTAATGTTCCATCTTCATTAAAGTTTCCTCCTACTACTGCATTTGCCCATTTTTTGCTTAAGTAATCATACCACTCCTCATCATCTCCTGTTGTTTCTACCCATGAACTTCCATTCCATTTTATTGGTGTCATTCCTGTTCCTAAATTTGGTGTATTTACTCCTTTTTTCTCACTATAACTTCCATCACTTGGTAGAGAAGCTGGATTATCTGGCGTAGTATTTCCTCCACCTATTCCATTTAACATATTACTCATATAATCTGCTACTTTGTTCATTTCTTCTTGCTCGTTTATCGTAGCTTGATTTGTTTTTTCTGCAGCTTCTCTTGCCTTCGCTATTATTCCATTTTCACTAAATACTAAGCTTATTGTTATTCCAGCTAGTATTAGCAAAACCACAATTGTTACAACTAGCGCTATTAGTGTTATTCCGTGCATTTCCTTTTGCTTTTCTTAAATTTTTACTTGTATTTGTTTTATACAAATGTTCTTTTACCATATTTATTGTCCTCCTTTGTTATTTTTACCAATTTTTTGCTTTCTTATACTATAATTTCCCTTTTTGCTTTTGTTTTTCTGCTGCTCTGTACCCAATATCTAAATTACAGTACACTTTCTAAAAACTACTAATAGTTATTCTTGTTACTACTATTGATTGTACTATTTCATATATATTAATACATTATTTATTCTAGCATATTGCATTTTTATTTGCAATTATTTTTAAGTGCATTTTGAATTAAGTAAATGTTATTCTTAAGAAACATACTAAAATTTAAATATTCTTTATGTTTTTATTTACTGTTTTTTATATTTTTTTAAATCTTTGTATAATTTTAGAAATTTCGGAAAATATATAGTTATAAATTTAATTGGAGGTTGATTTTAATGGGAATTGAAAAACATTTAAGTATAACAGGTTCTTCTACTGTATCTTGGAAAGATGCCGTTATACAAGCTGTAAATGAAGCATCTAAAACAATAGATTACTTATCTTCTGTACGTGTAATAGACCAAAGAGCTCAAATTGATGGGAAAAAATTAACTCAATATTTTGTTGATTTAGACATTGCTTTTGTTCTAGATAGAGACAGAGATTAGGAGGTATTTATGGAAAATAACCCTTTAGAAACTAAACAAGAATATAGTAAATATGTAGATAAAAAGTCTCCCAACTCACCTATTTTAAAAAATTGTTTTAATGCATTTTGGGTTGGTGGACTAATATGTTCAATTGGTCAAATTATATTATTTTATTGTAAGTATAAAGGCTTAGACGAAACAGCATCTGCTACAATAGTTTCTATAATTTTAATTGGAATTTCTGCGCTACTTACAAGCCTAAACATATTTAATAAAATAGGAAAATTTGCAGGAGCAGGTTCATTAGTGCCTATTACAGGTTTTGCAAATTCGATTGTATCACCAGCTATAGAGTATAAGTCAGAAGGTTATATTATGGGAGTTGGCGGAAAAATGTTTACTGTTGCAGGTCCTGTGCTTGTTTTTGGTATATCTACATCAGTAATAATAGGTATGATTGCAGCATTTTTTTAACAGTATCTTAAACTATTTCTACTTTAAACTAAACTTATAAATTAATAGATATTTTCTATTAAAATCTATATACAAGGAGGATATGGTTATTTTTAATATTTAACCATACGATTATTTATGGAGAGAATTGGAAAACAAACTATAAAATTTAACACTCCACCAACTATTTTAGAAACATCTTCTATTGTTGGACCTAAAGAAGGGCAAGGACCACTTGCTAAATATTTTGACCAATGTTTAGAAGACGAGTTTTGGGGAGAAAAAACTTGGGAAAAAGCTGAAAGTAAAATTATTAGAGAAAATGTAAACACTCTAATATTTAAATCTGGTGTACCAGTAGACAAAATAGACTATTGCTTTGCAGGTGACCTTTTAAATCAATGTATCTCTACAAACTTTGGTTTAAGAGACACAAATATTCCTTTCTTTGGAATATTCGGCGCTTGTTCTACATTTGTTGAAGGACTATGTTTAGGTAGCGTATTTATAGAAGGCGGTGGAGCAACAAACGTCCTTTGTGCTACTTCTAGCCATTTTTGTAGTGCTGAAAAGCAGTTTAGATTTCCACTAGAACTTGGAAATCAACGTGCTCCTTCTGCCCAATGGACTGTAACAGGCTCTGGCGCAGCTATTTTAACAAAAAATGGGACAGGTCCATTCATAACACATATTACTCCCGGAAGGATTGTAGATATGGGAATAAAAGATGGAAATAATATGGGTGCTGCCATGGCTCCTGCTGCATTAGACACATTAATTACTCATTTTCAAGACACAGGAAGAAAGCCTAGTTACTATGATTTAATAATTACTGGTGACCTTGGTTACGTAGGAAAAGATATTTTAACAGACCTTGCAAAAACCAAAGGATATAACATAAAAAGTAATTATAATGATTGCGGTGTTCTAATTTTTGATAAAGATGAACAAGACACACATTCTGGTGGCAGCGGTTGTGCTTGTATTGCAACTACTTTTTCTGGCTATTTATTCAAAGAATTAAAAAACAGAAAAATAAATAAAATTTTGCTTATGGCAACAGGTGCCTTAATGAACGCAACAAGTTCTCAACAAGGTGAATCTATTCCTGGAATTGCACATGCAATTGCTATAGAAAATTAAACAAACTATATAAATTTAAAAAATAATAAAACTTGGAAAACTAAAAAATAAATTTATGCTTTTGTGGTTATTAATTAAATTATAAAAGTAAGAAAGGAAATAATTATGGAATTTTTACAAAGTATTGACTGGATGTTATTATTAAGATGTTTTATCGTTGGCGGACTAATATGTGTAGTTGGACAAATATTAATAGATAAAACTAAATTAACACCTGCAAGAATCTTAGTTTTATTTGTAACTGTTGGTGCAATTTTAGGTGGTCTAGGTATTTATAAATATTTAATAGATTTTGCAGGTGCAGGAGCAACAGTTCCTCTTCTAGGATTTGGTGCAAATTTAGCCAAAGGCGCTATACAAGAAGTACAAAATATTGGTTTACTTGGTGCTTTTATAGGAGGCGTTAAGGCTGCTGCTGGCGGAATTGCTGCTGCAATATTCTTTGGCTATATTGCCTCACTTCTAGCGAAACCCAAAATTAAGAAACAATAAAAGATGCTTAAAAGCATCTTTTATTGTGCTTAGTTAAACGTGACCTGTCCCTAATTTCTGAAATCCAGAAAAAATGACCTGTCCCCAATTTCCAACTTTGATAATATATCATACCAACTGTATACTCTAATTATGTTTTTGCCTTCTATATCTTCATTATACATGCAATTATAGCACATTACTTTCATTTTTTCTGATATGTTCTTTATGTTATTAGGGCTATCTTCTATCATAATATCTATATTATTTTCTAAGCAATACTCTAGTTTTTCGCTATCTGGTTTAAAAACTAGTTTATCATAATAAATTTCATTATCTTCTAACCATTTCTTTGTAAATTCAGGCATTTTTTTGCTATCTTCCATTGGCAAGCCATACTCGTTTCTAGCTGTTATAAGGTAAATCTCATTATTTTTTCTTAGTTTATTTATAACTTCTACAGCATATGTTCTTGGTTTGCAATTTTTAACATAGTCTTCCAAATACTCATTCCAAAATTTCATTGCCTGCCTTTCATTCCAATTAAAAGTTTTCATTTCATCATATTCTACATTTTTTATATCTATCGTAATATTATTTTCATAACAATACTTTGTTCCATAATCTACAATATATCTTTCTATGTCTGTTAAAACTCCATCTATATCTATTCCTATTTTCATTTGTATTCCTCCTACTATTTTTTCAATTTTTGTATCGTTGTATTTTTGTATTATTGCAATTTTTTTACTTTCTCTTGTTTAGCCTATTTTAATAATAAAAAAATCAATTGTATTATACAACAATTGATTCTCTTTTTTCTATATAATTAATAAAATTCATAGTAAAACATCCAATATAAAAATAGAGACCTGTCCCTAATTTCTATATTTCAGAAAAAATGACCTGTCCCCAATTTCCAATTATTTTGCTTTTTTTGCTAGTTCTGCAAATGCTTTTGGATCTGTTACAGCTATCTCTGCTAACATTTTTCTGTTTATAACAATGTTTGCTTTCTTTAATCCACTAATTAATTTACTATATGTTAATCCATTTTGTCTTGCAGCAGCATTTATTCTTGCAATCCATAATTTTCTGAAATTGCTCTTTCTATCTTTTCTTCCTACATAAGCATATTTTCCAGATTTCATAACAGCTTGTTTAGCCATTCTAAATCTGTAATGTTTTGCTCCATAATAACCTTTTGCTCTTTTTAATATTTTTTTATGTTTTTTACGTGTAATTAATGCTGTTTTTACTCTTGCCATTCTATTTCACCTTTCTTTCATTTCATATTTTCATTTTAGTTGCCATATGGCAATAATCTTTTAATTCCTGCTTTACAAGTTTTGTCTGCATAAGCATCTTGAACTTTTCCTCTTGATTTTGCTCTACTTGTTTTGTTAGATAAAAGATGTCTTCTATTTGATTTTGTTCTTTTAACTTTTCCAGTAGCTGTATAAGAATATCTTTTCTTAGCTGCTTTATTTGTCTTTAATTTTGGCATATAAATTCCTCCTTCTAATTTTTATAAGTAAATAATTACTTAAATTTATATTACTTATCAGCTTTTTTAGCTAATATAATAAACATATTTTTACCTTCTAATAATGGTTTTTTCTCAACAGTTGCAACTTCTGAAAGAGCTTCTATAAATTTATTTAAAACTTGCTCTCCTAATTTTACATAGTTCATTTCTCTTCCTCTAAATCTAACTGTTATCTTAACCTTATTGCCATCGTCTATAAATTTTTGTGCGTTTTTTAGTTTAAATTCAAAGTCGTGTTGCTCTATATTTGGAGTAATACGAATTTCTTTAATTTCGAATGTTTTTTGTTTTTTCTTAGCTTCTTTTTCTTTCTTAGCTTGCTCAAACTTATATTTTCCATAATTCATTATTTTGCAAACTGGAATTTCTGCGTTTGGTGCAACTAATACTAAGTCTAGCTTCTTATCATAAGCTAAGTCTAATGCATCGTGTATACTCATTACTCCTCTTTTTTCACCTTGATCATCAATTACTTGAACCTTGTTTGCTTTTATTTGTTCATTAATTGGCAATTCTTGTTTAATAATAAAACACCTCCTAAAATGTTACAAATGCAATTTTATTAATCAAATTATAATACTAATTATACTAAATCTAATTTAAACAAAATATGTATTATAAATGCAAATAAAAAAATTGACTTGTAAAAAGCCAATCCACACAAAAATAAATGTATTTAACATATTTATTAACCTTTTTCCATTAAGATAAGGTGAGAAGTGGATTGCTTCTTCTTAAAATTACTTTATTATAATACTACATTATTTGTAAAATGTCAACTGTTTTACTAATATTTTAAGGTCAATTATAAAGTTTTCATATAAAAATCATTTGACTTTTCTCTTAACTTACCAATTATTTTCACAATTTGCTTGACTTTTAAATGTTTTTGTAATAAAATAATATAGCATATTTGAATATGAGAAAAATAAAAGCTTCTCCCCGGTGGTTTTTGTTTTGTCTTCATATAATTAAAAGTTTAAAATTGAATGGAGGATATAGATTACCATGAACAATACTACATATAGTGTTAAAAAAAGTGAAATTGAAAGAAAATGGTATGTAATTGATGCAGCAAATAAGCCAATTGGTAGAGTTGCTACAGAAGCTGCAAAATTATTAAGAGGAAAACATAAACCAACTTATACTACTCATATGGATGTTGGTGACAATGTTATTATTATTAATTGTAAAGAAGCTATTTTAACTGGAAAGAAAATGGATCAAAAAGTTTACAGACACTTTTCAGGATACATTGGTGGAATGAAAGAGCTTACAGCTAGAGAAATGATGAATAAGAGTCCAGAAAAGGTTATGACTCATGCAGTTGTAGGAATGCTTCCACATAATAGTTTAGGAAGACAAATGGCTAAAAAATTAAGAGTTTATGCTGGTAGTGAGCATGAGCAAATAGCACAAAAACCTGAAGTATGGGAGGTAAAATAAAATGGCTAAAGCTAAAACAGAAAAAATAGTATTTTTAGGTACAGGAAGAAGAAAAAAATCTATCGCTAGAGTTAGATTAATGCCTGGTACTGGAGTTATAACAGTTAATGGAAGAGAGTTAAACGAATATTTTGGACCAGAAACATTAAAAGTAATTGTAAAACAACCATTAGTTGCTACAAATACTGCTGATAAATATGATGTAATTGCAAAAGTTATTGGTGGTGGAATTAGCGGTCAAGCTGGTGCAATTCGTCACGGAATATCAAGAGCTTTATTACAAGCTAACGGAGAATACAGACCAACATTAAAAGTTGCAGGATTCTTAACAAGAGACCCTCGTATGAAAGAAAGAAAGAAATACGGTCTTAAGAAAGCTAGAAAAGCTCCACAATTTAGTAAGAGATAAAATCGGAATTTATTTTATAAAACATAAAAATCTGCTAATCGTAATGACTAGCAGATTTTCTTATTTTATAATTTCTAAACAATTATACTATATTATCTAAATTTCTTCTCTTATATATAATTCTTCTCACTTCCATTATATTTCCTATCACAACATAAAATATAGGAAGGTATTATATCAATATTTTATTTTCTCGCACTATAAATTTTCATTTATAAATTTAGTAACTGTACTCCAATATAGTTCTGGTGCTACTTCTGAAGACTCTGCATGTTCTGCTCCTTCTATAACAAGTTTCTCTTTTTTGCATGATGCTGCATTATATACTTCGTCTAGCATCCAGAATGGTACAAAGGTATCTTCATCTCCATGAATAAATAATGTTGGTGTTTTTGATTTTTTTACTTGTTCTACAGAAGAAGCTTCTTTAAAGTTAAACCCAGCCCTAATATTTGTTACAAATTCTGCTGCATTTAATGCGGGAAATGTAGGAAGATGGAAAAGTTTTTCTAATTGTCCAGCAAACTCATCCCATACTGATGTATAACCACAATCTTCTATTGCTACTTTAACATTGCTTGGTAAGTCTTCTCCTGTTGTCATCATCGTTGTAGCAGCTCCCATAGATAGTCCAAATAATATAATTTTGCTATTTTCATTTTTATTTACAATTTCATTTATCCATTTTATTATATCTAATCTATCTGGCCATCCCATACCAATGTAGTCTCCCTCACTTTGTCCTGCCCCTCTTAAATCTACTGTTAAAACATTATATCCTATATCATAGAATTTCTTAGTATAGTCAGCCATAAGCTTACCTTCACTAGCATATCCATGAATAACTATTGTCCATATATCTGTCGTATTTTCATTTTCAAACTCATATGCATGTAGTTTTAGGTTATCATCAGACATGGTGTACATATCTTTCTTATTTTCTTCAAACCATTTATTTAGTTCTTTTTTGCTATCATTTTCAATTTGATTATTTCCCTCGTTTTCTTCCTCTTCACTACCTTGATTATTATCCAATACCACTTCCTTAGATGTATTTACACTTAAAGCAAAGTCAAAAAAATAGTTACCTACTGCTATAAAAGCAATTACAGCTAAAATTATTAGAACTAACAATACTATCATAAAAATTTTTAAACCTTTCCTCAATTTATTTTCCTCCCATTAATTCTTTTTATTCTTAATTTACATTCATTTCTTATTATTCTCTAATTTTTTATTTTTCGTTTATTAATTCTACCAAATCATTATATGCAAATTTTGCCTTGTCATCATCATACTTTTTATCTGTATATCTCTTTATTAACCATATATGTGCAGCTGACTTCGTTTCTCTTATATCTAATTTCAATTTTTTATCTTTTGCTAATTTTTCTAATATATGTACATCTGGATTTAATATGTCATATGTTCCAGTATAAATTATTACATTCTCTAATTTGTCTAATGGTCCATTAATTGGACTTACTAAATACTTGTCCATATCTTTTCCCCCAGCATAAGCCACCCCAGCAATAGCTAATACTTTTTTATTTAACATCTTATCATGTTTTTGTACTGTATCTATTTTTTGATTTTTCATAGTAACGTCAAGCCATGGCGATATAAGTATTAGCTTACTAGGCTGTGGTAATTCTTCTCTCCCCGCTTCCTCTGCTAATGCTAAAGCTATTCCTCCACCTGCTGAGTCTCCCATTAATATAAGGTTTTCCTTCTCTACTTTTTTTACTATTTCTCTATATAATGGCAAAACCATTCCAAATACATCTGTATATTTATATTGTGGAGTTAGCGGATAATCTGGAACAACAATAGTAGCACCTGTATCTTTTATTAAATCTCTAAAAAAGCTCCAATGTTCTCTATATAATTCTCCTACATATGAGCCTCCATGTAAATACATTATAACTTTTCCAGAGCTTAATTCTTCATCTGGCTGTATAGTAAATACCATCCTATGTTGATATTCATATTCCTTTAAATTGTAATTTCTTGATAAAGATTTAGGAGGTCTTGATTTTATATTTCCTGTAAATAAATATACTAATGCTAGCATTGTAAGCACAATTAATAAAATAAGAATAATTAACATTAAGTTTACAAATCCCATACATTTCTTTCCCCTTATAAATGAAATCTTTTCTTCATTTCTTCATTTACTTCTTTTTTAAACAAAATAATTGTAATTAGTAAAGCTGTAACTGCTATTGGTGTTGCAATTATTGTAAGTATATTCATTGGAACCCATCCAATTAAACACAATACAAAAGGTATCATACTCCATACAAATATAATTAACTGATAAATAATATATCTTGCATATATTTTAAATGTACTCATTAGTAATATTAACATAGTAACATTTGCAGTTATAATACTTATAGGAATTGCTATTGTAAAAGACCAGCCCCTATATCCTATTATCCAGTCTAAAACTACACATAATATATCTATTAGTATAACTTGTAGTAATACTCTCGATGCTATATTTATATTTTTCTTTATTGAGTTCATAACAGTTATCCACGTATAAACAACACCAGCTATTACTAGTAGTGACCATTTAAAAGGTCTTGTTACAAAATAGTTAACTATTAATGAAGTTATACTAATAACAAATGAAATTATTGTCATTATTAGCATCAGTTTATTACTTCTATTTATATTCCTTATTTTAGGATACAATTTACTTTCTTTATTTTCGTGTACTCCATTTGTTTCTATTTTTATAGTTGTGTTTTCTTCTTCCAAATATTTAAAAAACTTTTTCTCTACTCCATTATTTTTCAATATTGATGTAATTGTAAAAATAATATTATCATTATAGGACATAGTTGAACATTTTATTTTTTCTCCTCTGTCAGGTGCAATTAAAAATAAAAAGTTTTCTATATATTTTTGATATTCCGGAAGTACATTAACCTTTCCAATATTAGAAAGTGTTGTTGTACTATATTTTCTTATTTCTATATAACTAATTTTTACTATAGGCTTTTTTAAAAAAAGTGGTATAAGTTTTATTCCTATGTTATTACCAAGCTTTATATTTTTCATCATAGTTCGTGCAATTTCTGTTTTATCTAATTTCTTTTTAAAATCATCATGAACAAATTCTAAGATTTTATCAAAGCTAAGCAAATCCAATTCTTTATTATCTACATTAATACTTATATAAGAAAAGAAATTAGTTATTGTAGTAGATTCAAAATATTTTTTTAAATTAACTGGTATACATATTTTTATAGGTCTTTTTAGCATTCTATTTTTATTTTTTTCTATGTATTCTTGATATATAGCATAAATTAAAACAGCTGTAAAATATTGTGTTACAGTTACTTTTAGCTTTCTACATCTTTTTATTATCTGTTTTAAATTTATAAATCCATGAGTGACTCCCACTCCATAAAGTGGAATTCTTCTCCCATGTAAAATATATGCTTTCTTTCCACCTTTAGGAGATTTTAAATGTTTCTGGTAGTTTTTTATATAACTATCCTCTGTATTTTTATCATCAACTTCAATATTTTGTTTAACCTCTAATTCTGGAATGTTTTTTGTTTCTTCTGGGTGTGCTAAATCTATATAATTATATGCAATTGCCTTTATAAATTCTATGCTACTACTTCCATCTGTTAAAGAATGAAAAGTATCAACATTAATTTTGTTTTTATAATAAGTTACTTTAAACAAATACCCGTTATTTGTATTCTTATCTATATATTTGCATGGATAATTTTTTTCTCTATCTATTATTATTTCCTTTTGGTTTTCCTCTAAATAGTACCAAAAAAAGCCTCTTTTTAGACACACTTTAAAAGAAGTAAAACTCTCTAAAGTTTTATTTACTGCGTCTTTTAATAGTTTAGGATTTATATCTTCTGTTAACAGAACCGACATTCTATATACTGCACTAAAATTTTTATCTGAGTCTATTGGAAATATCTTTGCAGAGTTATCAAGCTTTCTCCACTTTGTCATTTATTATTATCCTTTCTAAAATTAATAATTAATTATGTACTATATTATCATAAACTCAATTATATGTAAATGTATTGTAACCATTGTTCAGTTTATAAATAAAAAGTACTCTACTTAATTATATTAAGTAAAATACTTTTTTTCGCACAATAAAATGCTTTATTAAATTATTTTTATACTTTATAAGCTATTTTTATCCCCTATTAACTTATAAATCTTAACATTTTTAATTAATTTATAATCTCAACGGCATCTTCATTTTTTAGTCCCTCTAAATTATAATAACTTTGCGGAATCTCACCTGCAATTATTCCTTCTACTAACAGCACTTGATTTCTTATTTCTTCACTAATTACATTAAATGGCGTAAGAATATTTACTCTGCACACAACATCTAGATATATTCTATGCAAAGTTTGGTTTATCCCCTGTGATATGAATTCTGACTTTAAATCTGTTTCAACAGTTCCATCCAACTGTATTTTTATATTTATGTCTGGTCCCATTCCAGAAAATATTTTGCTACCAAGAAAACTTCCCAATTTTATATTAAAGTTATTATTCTCACTTTTTTCAAGATCTTCTTGTATTTTTATTGGAATATCCGATATAATTTCATTTACAGAAATTATATTTGTTCCTATCATTTTTATATTTCCACTCTCATCTTTTATTATATTTATTAAGTCATCATATGTATAATTTGCCATTACTTTTGTAGCTTGTTCGTTAGATATTTTTGTTGCAATGGATTTTGCACTTGTTTTGCATCTTTCTTCTATTATTGGACTTACACTAAGAAGTATTGTTCTTACTACAATAGTCGCAATTACCAATATTATTAAAATTTTTAAAACTTTTCTTTTGTTTTTGTCCTCTGTTATCTTTGGCAGCTTAATTCTATGTCTAGTATAAATTTTTGTATCATTTTTAGCCATTATACCTTGGAATAAATAATTGTTGACCTACCAAAATATTGTCTACTTGTTCTATATTATTTACTTCTGCTATTGCTGAAACTGTACTTCCAAATTTTTTTGCTATCTTCCACAAACTATCTCCAGGCTTTACAAAATATATTACCATACTATATTTATAAACATTTTTGCTTTCATCTACTTCTACACCATCTATAACATTGATTCTTGAATTATTAGACATAGAAACTTTAAAAATAAGATCTACCTTTATATCTATACTTTCATCAGATGTTACTACAAAGTTTTGAAGTCCAACCTCTATTCCTGTGTCTATATTTGTATTTGTATCTATATCATCACTTTGCATAGAAAAATTAAAAGGTAAAACTATTTCTCTTGTGTCAACTCCTGAGAAATTATTTACTGAATATACAAAATTTAGCTTAACTTCTCCTTCATATAATATTTTATTATTAGATACACTCTGTTTTAAAATAAAAGGCATGACATCTACATCGTAAATTTTTCCACCATGCATTTCCGGAATTATTTGCTTATCTCTTATACTACATGTATCTTGCAATGTTTTCTTAGTTTGCATAGCTTGAATTTGCTTCTGTGTAAAATTAAGTTCAACACTTGGACTATATAAATCTTGTATTACATTTAGCTCTTTATTTTGGTATGCTTCTCCATGTATTTTTATTTCAACTTCTATATAAATTGCATGTTCTTCTACACTCTTTGGCTCTATTACTACATTGCATATTTCATATTTTACATCACATATATTCTCCTCGTTTATATCTTGTACATCTATAAATCCCATAACAGGAATTATTGTTTCTACTGTATTTATTCTATTATCATCTGTTAAATATAGTATTTTAGCTTCTAAATCCGATTTTACTAAAACTTTATTATAGCTAATTTTTACATCTTTATTTAGAATTCTAAAATTACATTTCATTATTTCTGCCAAATTATCCGTCTCATTTAATTTAACGGTGTCTTTTGCATAAGTTTTTGTCTCTCCGCTTCCAACAAGCGAATTTATATTAAAAGTCTTATTTAAAATTTGTACATCTCCTACATTTCCAATTTGTTTTATAAAATCAACATTCTCATTTGCAGATATAACAATATTTGCATCAATAATTGCTCTTAAATTTATTTTTCTTCCGTTTAATACTTTACAATCTATGCTTCTTACGTTTAGGTCTAAATTTAAGTCCATTCCATCTTGTGCTTCTGGTATATTAAAACTTTGAGAAAATTCTAAATTTGTATTTAAACTTCTTATATACCCATCTTCTGTGTCTGCTAAATACATTATATATGTATCTATTTTCCCCTCTACTTTTACTTTTCCACTTGAAATTTCTTTTTTATAAATACATACTGTACCACTTGTACTTACTGCATTTATAATATCTGGCTTTATATCTGGAACTATTACATCATCTTCTATAATAAAATTATTAGTCTTCTGTGATATTACTTGATTTACACATAAGCTATCTTTTACTGTTTCAATAGCCATTTTTATCCCTCCTTAAATTCTGATAGTTAATATATATTTATGGACATAAAAAAAAATTCCTATTTCTAGGAATTTAGTAGATTAAATTATTTTATTATACTATTGCTTTTTTCTTTTTCATTTCTTCTGAAGGTACAAATAATGGACTATAACCCTCTCCATTAAAAACATCTACTTCAACAGTTCTTGTTAAAATATCTGTATAACTGTAACTTACATTTCTATCTTCTTCTGTATATTTTATAACAAAAAGACTTGGATATGCTTTTTGTATAGTAGCTTCTTTCTCAAACGATTTACTTCTCCCTAAGGAACCTTTTACTATTATCTTTTGTCCTATTTTTTCATTGATATCTGTCTTTAGTGTTGCAATATCATTTGGGCAAATCATTTTATCACCTACTTCTAAAATATAGCTAGATTATACCATTTGCGACATTAATTGTCAAAATTATAAATCCTTCTAAAATGCTTCTATAACAGTATTTTGAGCTTGTATAGCCTTATATTACATTTATGTTACAATTATGTTTCATAACTATAACAAATAGCAATTTTACATTATTTTTTTAATGTAACCATCTTACAAAAGTCGACATATTATATTGTAAGTCAGCTTATATGAGGTGATTATATGGACAAATTACTGTACCATAATTCATACCGGTAAAATTTTACACTTAGATGGTGATAAAAGATACACAGATAAATCTAGTTTATATTATAAAAAGGCTGGCCTAGAAGCAGTTGTTAAATATGTTCCAGAATACAGACAGCCCTTAGTCGTAAAAAATTTACTAAAAAAATATAATCCAGATATTCTAGTTGTAACCGGTCATGATGGAATGATAAAAAAACGGTACTAATTACAATGATTTATACAATTATAGAAATTCAAAATACTTTATAAAATGTGTTGAAAACGCTAGAGAATTTGACACTCCAAATAATCATTTAGCCATATTTGCAGGAGCATGTCAAAGTTATTATGAAGGTTTAATTTTAGCAGGAGCTAATTTTGCTTCATCTCCCGCTAGAATTTTAATTGATTTTGTTGACCCTTTAATTGTTGCCCAAACCATTGCTATAACAGACAATTCTAAATTTGTTACTATTCGTGACTTTGAGGACGAACTTCGTGACGGTCAAAGAGGCATTAGTGGTATTGGTACAAAAGGAAAAAGGCACAAAGACTTTAGCTATTTAAATAACTAAAGTCTTTGTATTATTGTTACATATATTATTCTTATTATATATTCTTTATATTTCTCTTTTTAAATACAATATATGTTGGTATTAGCATAATTATAAAGTATATTGCATTTATCACTATTGAAAATTCAAGCGTTGTACCTTCATACATTGGAAGCCCTCCAAAGAAATGCTGCGTCAAATCCCAGTTAGGTGTAACAAAATATCTTATCCAGTCTAATTCTAATTGTAGTCCTATCATATTTATCATAGAAGACCCCATATATCCTAATAAAGTTAATGTTATTGCAACTGCACTATTATTAAATAATGTACTAAGTGCAAATGATAATGTCATTAGTAATACATATATAGGAAGTTTTCCAACAGTCTGCAACAACATATAATTTGCTACATTCATTTCTTGAATTGAATGCAAATTAAAGTCATATTCTATAACCGGAACAGATAAACTATCAAATCCAAATACTACGCCACCTACTACAAATTGCATTAACATTATTGAAATTATTACAATTGCAAGCATAATTAAACATGTAATAAATTTAGAAGTAAGTATTGTTGTTCTTTTATATGGTCTTATAAGTAATAATTTAACAGTTCCTTTATTAAACTCTTCACTTACAATTGTTCCAGCTATCATTACTATTATTATAACAATAAATATTTCGTATTGAGAAAAGAAGTTTACTAATATTCCTCTGGCATTATTTTCATACTCTGTATTAGTATTGTTTTCAATATCATATTTAGCTTTATTTGCTCTTTCAAGACTATCATAATAGTCTTGTTTCATTAGTACATCTTCTGTTTTTCCTACAGATGTTTCATAATCTATAATATTAATAGTTTCATTATAATACCTATCTATTAAGTTATTATAATATCCAGGCTCATAACTAATATTTTTTTCTAGTCTCCATTCTAGAACTTGTTTTTGAGTCTCTAAATATCTTATCATTTTTTCTGCTGAAACTAATTGACTCTCATTTTTAGTTTCCTCTTTTATTTTTTTCTGTTCTTCTATTTGTATTTTAGAATCTTCTAAATCCTCTTTTGCAAAAGATTGCCAGTCATCTTTATCTAATCTCGAAATTAGTGTGTTATACTCTTCTAGAGTTTTTTCATATGCTACTTCATCTTTATTCTTCATTGTATCATATGTAGCTAAATCTCTTAAATATGGATTTAACTTAGATTGAATAATTGAAAACTGCCACGAATTTACTCCATATTTTTTTATTAATTTATATGTTTCTAAGCTTGATTTGTAGTCAATATATTGTGGCTTATCTGCTTCATTTTGAGGATTTAACTCTTTAAGTTCTTTTTCCATAGAAGCTATTTGTTCATCTAAATTACCATAATAAATTGTATAATCTTGATTTGAAATGTTTTTCATTATTATGTTGGCTCCTATTATAAACGCCAATGTTAATAACATAACAATATAAAAGCTTTTCTTTTTAAATATTTTTACTAGCTCATTTTTTATTAATCTAATCAATTACATTACCCCCTGTCTTTTTTAAGAATGCATCTTCTAGTGAAATTTTCTCCTCGCTTACAGAGTAAATTTTTACATCATTTTCTACAAGTCTTCTTACTATATTTGGTATCTCTTCTTTGTCTGCTTCAACTTTAAATGTTTTATTATCTATAATTGTTACATTCTTAAACATTTTACTTAACATTTCTGTATTATCAACTTCTATTACATATCCACTTTTCGCAACATTTTTTACATCTTCAATTCTATTTGTTTCCATTACTTTTCCATTTTTTATAATACAAATTTTGTTACAAAAAGTCTCTAATTCCAAAAGGTTATGACTAGATATTAAAACTGCCATTTTTTCTTTTTCTGCAAGTTCTTTTAAGAGTTCTCTTATTTCTTTTATTCCTTCAGGATCTAATCCATTTGTTGGCTCATCTAAAATTAATAAATTTGGTTTGTGCAATATTGCTTGAGCAATACCAAGTCTTTGTCTCATTCCTAAAGAATATTTAGATACTTTATCATTTATCCTATTTTCTAGCTTCACTAATTTTACGACTTCATCTATTCTAGCTTTTCCAACGCCTTTATATAAATTAGCTATAAGTTTTAAGTTTTCATATCCTGTTAAGTACATATATAAATCTGGATTTTCAACTATTGCCCCTACTTTTTCTATTGCTTTTGTAAAGTTAGAAGCTATATCATATCCATTTATATTAACACTTCCACTGGTAATGCTTTGAAGCCCTAATATAAGTTTGATTGTTGTTGTTTTTCCTGCGCCATTAGGACCTATAAAACCTAAAACATCTCCTTTTTCTAATTCTAAAGAAACATCTTTTAGTATTTCTTTTTTACCAAAATGTTTGTGCAAATGCTCACACTTAAGTACTACATCTCCCACATTATCTCCTCCTTAAATAAACTTTATTTTATGAATTTATAATACCATATAATTTATTAAGAAAAAATTGGTTAAATCATTAAGTTTTTATTAAGGGTTTTGTGAATTTAAATTTTCAGCTTATATTTTATATAAATTTTACAAGTATAAGTTTTATTAAGCAAAAAAAGAAATGGCTGTACTTAAGATTCCTAGCCATTCCTTCTTATCTATATCTCATTTAAGGGTAATTATCTATATAACATTTTATGGGGTTATTATTATCTAATAATTTACATTCATATCTTATATTATTTTTATTCTATTCTTATTTGCTTATAGGCATCGCACTCCTTTTTTTATATATACAAATCTATTATTTTATACATTTGTGTCTATCATCTTATTTAAAATTAATTTATCATAGCATTCCTCCTTTATAAATTTATAATGCTATTTTCTTTATTCATCTTTTTCTTATCTCCTCCTTTCTTAATATGATTTTATTTTACATTTTATTTATGACCATTTTATGAATGAATTTTGAAGTATTAGTAAAGTTTTTTCTCATTTTCATTGCTCAAGTCTAAATCTAAATCAAAATAGAATTCTACTCCATCTTCTTTGTTTGTAACACCATATTCATTCTTATAGTTATTCATTATAGCTTTAACTAAGGCTAAACCTATTCCAGTTCCACCATTTTCTCTATTTCTAGATGTGTCTACTTTATAAAATCTTTTCCAAATTCTTTCTAAGTCCTCTTGTGCTATATGTTCTCCAGTATTATAAACATATAATCTTACTTTATCTTGGTTTTCTAACTTTTCTACTCTTATTTCTATTTCCTTTTTACCATTCTTTTCTTCAGCATGCTTTATAGCATTTGTAAAATAATTTGTTACGGCTTGATCTATATAAAATTCGTCTGCATAAATGTATATAGGGTCCTCCTGCTTAAAGCTTATAGTAATGCCATTTTCTTTAAGCATTACATCACATTTTCTAATAACTTCATTAATAAGCTCTATTAAATTAAATCTTTCATTAGTAAACTCTCTTTTTCCATATTCTAGTTTCATAAGTTCTAACAACTGTTTTACTAACTTGTCCATTTTATTTGACTCATCTAAAATAACTTCTGCATAAAATTTTCTAGACTCATCATCTGTTGTTACGTTTTCAACTAACCCTTCTGCATACCCTTGAATTAATGCTATAGGCGTTTTTAGCTCATGTGATACATCAGATATAAATTGCTTTCTCATCTCATCTATTTTTGACTTTTCTTCAATATCTTTTTCTAGCTCTATGTTGTTATCTCTAAGTTGATTTATAATAGTTTCTAACTTATTTGACATTGTATTAATGTTCTTTCCTAATTCATTAATTTCATCATCTGTATCTTTTGCTACATATTTTTGACTGAAATCTAGCTTCGCCATTCTATTTGTTATACTATTTAATTCCAAAATAGGATCTGTAAATTTTTTTGAAATAATTGATGCAATAATTCCAGAAACTATTATAGTTATACATGCAATAAATATTAATACATTGTTAGAAATTCTAACACTCTCTTCTATTGGTGCAATTGGAATTCTTATATACAATTTATAATCATTTACTAAATTTCCACTTAAAAGTATGTAATTCATAGAACTATTACTATTTACTACTTTTCTTATTGTCATATCTTTATCTTTATAAATAATATTTGTTTGATCTTGGCTACTTGTAGATTCTGTTTCCATTACTTGGTCTATAGAACTTATAAAATCCCTATTTGTAGAAAATACTATAATATTATTATCTGCTTGAATTACGATATCAAAATTATTTTTAAATGCAATGTTTTTTAATTCTTCGTCCAAATTTATAGTAGAATTACTTGATGAATAATAATCATTAATTCTACTATAAACTGCCCTTACAGTATTTGTTTTTGAATACATATAAAAGGTCTCCAAAACCACACTATTTACTAATATTAAGCATAGTATTATAAAAATTATAACAACACACATTATTAAAAATAATTTAAATCTTACAGATTTTAGCTTTTCTCTTAACCTATCCATTATAAATCCTCTTATTATTTTACCTCAAATTTATAGCCAACGCCTCTAATAGTTTCTATGTATTTTCCTTTTTTACCAAGCTTATGTCTTATTTTCTTTATATGACTATCTATTGTTCTAGAATCTCCATAATAATCATAATTCCATACATTATTTAATATTTTATCTCTAGATAAAGCAATACTTGCATTATCCATTAAATATTTTAATAATTCATACTCTCTTAAGCTCATTTCTATTTCTTTTCCGTCAACCTTTACTGTTCTTCCTTCTGTATCTATAATAATTCCACCATAATCTATTATTTTGCTTTCTTCTCCCTTAGTTCTTTTTAGTATTGCTTCAACTCTTGCAACCAATATCTTAGGGCTAAATGGCTTAGAAATATACTCATCTACGCCTAATTCAAACCCAAATAATTCATCTTGTTCCTCTCCTCTTGCCGTTAGCATAACTATTGGTACTTTAGAAGTTTGCCTTATCTGTCTTAAAACAGACCAACCATCTAATTTTGGCATCATTACATCTAATAAAATTAAATTTATAGCATTTTGATTTTCTTCAAAAACTCTCAATGCCTCTTCTCCATCTGCAGCTTCTAGTATTTTAAATTGTTTTTGACTTAAAAAATCTTTTATTAATTTTCTCATTCTTGATTCATCATCTACAACTAATATAGTTATATCGCCCATATTTACCTCCATAACACATAATTATTATATATTATAACTATTTATTATGTCTATATTGTGAACAAAAAAATATTTTTTGACAAAAAATTACCCCGCGCAACAGCACGGGGGTTAGAGTGAGCATTATTCATCAGTTAGAGTTCCAAAACTCGTCCTTGGTTTTACACCTTAGGCGAGATCAAGCTCGATTTCGAGAAGTCCTGCCTTGTAATCCGCGTCCGGCGGGCTATACTTGGTCTTGTAACCGTTCCGGATGGCACGGTTTTCCAACTGTCTGATGCGATTGGGGCTGTACTCCAGCGCGAACTGGCGTACCAGCGACTTGTCGTCGCCACCCAGGCGATAACTCAGGTTTACCTTGTCCCAATTCTGGAAAATCATGATCTTGGCCCGCATGAGGGGCGCTTCGCTGAAGAGAATGGTGGTACGGAGCAATTCCGTTACCTCCATCCAAAGGCTCTCCTCCTCCATCTCGATGCTGGAAAAGTGGCCTTTATTCCGCATTTCGTGCAGCTGCTTCATTACCTCTGCCTGCTTGGGTTCCATATTTACCATATCTATCTAGTCCTCTCTACAATATAATGCTCACCCTCATGAGGAACTCATATAACTATTATACACCATTTTCCATATATTTGCAAATTTGTTTACTTATTTTGTAATTTTATCATTTACATTTTTCGAGTTTTTTTGCTTTCTTTCGACTTTAACAATTGCTTCTGAAACTTTTTTAGCCGATTTTACTATTTTACTACTTAATGTAGCAGCACTTTTTTTCTTTTCTTTTTCAGCAGTAGACTTATTATTTGTATTATTTTCTTTTTTACCATTTATTAATTCATCTATATTTTTATTTATACTATCATTAAGTAATTTCTCTATATTGTCATTTTTAGTAACATTCTTTTTAGAAAGTTTCTTACTATTTTCATTAAAATCATTTTTATCTGCTACATATACTTTCTGTGTAGGATATGATAGTTTAACATTTTCAGACTCTAATACCTTTAGTAATAACAAATTAATTTGCTCACAAAAAGCCAAATATTCATTATATGAAACAATTTTTGTGTTAAAAAATATTCCTATTTCTATACCATCCTCTGAAATTTTTTGAAAATATACATTAAGTCCACTTACAACTACTCCCTCTGTATTAGAAAGAGCAAACTTTAACTTTCCTATTATATTCTCCACAACATCAGAATTTGTTTCTAGTGCTAAATTAAGTGTTGTTGAATATCTTCTCATTGGAAGTTTAGCATAATTTATAACAGGTTCATTTGATAAAGTAGAATTTTGTATAGTAACAACAGTATTATCTGTCATTCTAAGACGTGTACTTCTAAAAGTTATATCTTCTACTGTTCCAGAATAGTTAGCAGTTTGTATCCAATCTCCAACTGAAAATGGCTTATCTAGTATAATTGCCATTCCTCCAAATAAATTTTTTGCGATATCTTGAGCAGCTAATGCAATTATAACTCCACTTAGCCCAAGTCCTGCTACAAGTCCACCTAAGTTAAAGTTTAATTCTGTCATTATTAAAAGTGTTGCAATAACATAAACTACTCCTTTTGCTACCTTACTAATAAAATTAATTAGAGTTTGGTTTCCTTTTATTCTTTTATGGTTAGAAATTTTCTTAAATATTTTTGAATCTGGAGAAAACATATTAGCTATTCCAATTGCCAATATTACTATAATTCCTATTCTAAAAATTTTGTTGCATATTGAAGTCACATTACTTGGTAATCCTAAAATTAATATAGCAACATGTAGTCCTATCCAAATAACAACTGTTTTTATTGGCTTATATAATGAATTTTCTTTTATCTCTTTTCTAGTGCTTTTCCACTTAAAAATTTTAATTATTCCATATGCAATTAGAGAACTAAATAAACAAAAAAGTATTATAATTCCAACTGATATTCCCATTGTTAAAATTTGCTCTGTTGTAATATTTTTAAAAAAATTTATTATAGAATTAATTATTTCCATTATTCCTCCAATCTAGCTATAACTGCTTTTATTTTTATTCCTTCGTTCATAAACATTTGCTCATGTTCTGTAATAATATTATCCCAAAAATTTTCTTCTTTTTCTAAATCATATGTAAAATTTTCTATAATAAAACCTGTTTGTTTTAAATATGATAAACTGTCTGCAAATAGACTATCATCATCTGTTTTAAAATATATCTTACCGTTTTTTTGTAAAAACTGCTTATATTTTTCTAATTGTCTTATGTGTGTAAGTCTTTTTTTATGGTGTTTTCCACGAGGCCATGGATTACAAAAGTTTATATATATTCTTGTTACATTGTCTTCTATACTTAGAATATTAAAAATTCTTTCTATATCATATCTTGTTATTATAATGTTGTCAATTTCCGATTTCATTTCCTCATACTTTTGCTCAATATTTCTTTTTGCTAATCCAAGCATTGCATCTACTAAATCTATTGCTAAGTAGTTTATATTATGATTTTTAACTGCTAATTGTGATATAAAACTTCCTTTGCCACATCCTAATTCTAAATGCAATTCATTTTCTTTTTCTTTAAAAGCTTGTCTCCATTTTCCTTTATATTCTTCTGGATTATCTATATAAAATTTACTTGCCTCTAATTCTGGTCTTGCCCATGGTTTAAACCTAATTCTCATAATTGTTTCCTTTTATTAATTTTTATTTATGTTTATACTAAATATTTTACATTTTTCTACATTATAATTTTAGCACATGAAAAAATTAGATGCAATGTTAAAATTTAAAAATTACAAAAACTTATACTACTGGACTTTTTAATGTTTTCGGTATATAATATAAGTTGCGTTAATAAAAAAAGGAAGTTATAGAAATGAAAAATTATTTAGATTTAACAAATTGTCAAGAATATACTAAATTACAAGATGCTGGAAAAATAATTGCAGATGGCGGATTAGTTCTTTTTCCTACAGAAACTGTTTATGGACTTGGTGCTAATGGACTTAATGAAGAAGCTGTAAAAAGTATATATACTGCTAAAGGAAGAAGTAGCGACAATCCTTTAATACTCCACATATCTGACTACGAAATGCTTAAAACTATATCTCAAAATATCTCAGAAGTTGAATATAAACTAATGAATGCATTTTGGCCTGGCCCTTTTACAATTATATTAGAAAGAACACCTATTGTACCAAATATAGTTACAAGTGGATTAAATACAGTTGGTGTACGTATGCCAAGTAACAAAATCGCACATAATTTAATTAAATATTCAGGTGTTCCTATTGCTGCCCCCAGCGCTAATATTTCTGGAAAGCCAAGCGGAACTAATTTAGATGATATCTCTGAAGAATTATTTAATAAAGTAGATTATATAATAAATGGCGGTAATTGTGACATAGGTTTGGAGTCTACTGTAGTGCGTGTAATAGATAACATTCCACATATTTTAAGACCTGGTAGAATAACAGCCGAACAATTAAAATCTGTTGCAGGAGATGTTATTATAGATGAACATGTTTTAGGAAAATTGGAAAAAAATCAAAAGGTTTTATCTCCTGGTATGAAATATAGGCATTATGCACCACAATCTAAATGTATACTAGTATATAGCAAAGATAATTCTAAAATGGTAGATAAAATAAACGAGCTTTTATCAGAATACGAAAATCCTGTTGTAATATCTTGTGCAGAAAATATGGAAATGTATAATATAGAAAATAAAATAGACATTGGCTCTAAAAAGAATCTTGAGGAAATTTCTAAAAATTTATTTACAGATTTAAGAAAAGTAGATAAATATAACCCAGATATAGTAATTATAGAAGGTGTAGAAAAGTCTGGAATAGGTCTTGCAATTATGAACAGACTAATTCGTGCTTGTGAATACAATTATATTGAAATTTAATAAAACATTTATAAAAAAGCTATATTAACATTTACAAATGCTAATATAGCTTTTAACATAGCTTTTTTATTTTTCTAACTTGCTAATTTTTTTATCTCTTTATTCTTTTATAAAAATTTTATTTTACATACTCATTTAAAGGTTTTACTCTATATTGTAATTCTCCCATTCTGTCTGTTGGAATATACCCTGCTTCACTATTTATTACATCTGGAATTCTATTTACTATAGATGCACATGTTAATTCTACAGTATTTGGTCTTGCCACAACAATAGTAGTATTTGGCTCGCCTTCTATTGTCCATTCATTTTTATCATAATCTTCTTTAGAATATACTTTTCCTATACATTCTGACTCTATTGTAACACCCTCTTTTGTAGTTGTTGTAACAACAGCACTCATTCCAGTAGCATTTCCAGCAGGAACATTCATTCCTAATGTAGTAGAATAAATATCCTCTTTATATGTTTGTGGAACTGTTTTTTGAGTTTGTCTTTCAACAGTTAATCCTAATTTCTCGCATAACCAGCCATTTACATTCCACATATATGAAGGTAGATACTCCCCTGCGTTTATTACATTTTGTCTTTCCTCGTCAGATATTTTATCTACTGATGCCACTTGCTCTTCAAACTCCTCTAATGTAAGTCCTGCGCCATGAGCTTTTGCTAAAGCTATTCCATAGTCTTCTACATTATAGCTTGAGCTTCCCTTTATTTTTGTTATTTTATGAGTAGAACCTGCTATTGAACTAATAAGTTGTCCCCAATAAATATCTTGATAACCACTTCCTGTTATTGTACAACCATTTTGTTTTGCTAATTCATCTATTCTTTTTGTTATTTCTGGATTAGAATTTGCTGGGTAAAACGCTTCTTCACATGTTGTAATAGCATTTACTCCCATTTTTGCACATAACATTAATGCATCTTCTACATCTTTTATTAAGCTCATTGTAGTAACAATAACAATATCTGGTTTTGTTTCGTTTATAATACTTTCAGCCTCACTAACATTTTTTACTATAACGTTTTTATTTTCCGTTTTCATTATTTCGCCAATATCTTTTCCAATAACTTCTGGATTTACATCAACAGCTCCTACAATTTCTGCTCCTTTTTCAAATACATAACGCATTGTGTAAGTAGACATTTTGCCAGTTCCATATTGCATAACTCTAATTTTTCTATCCATAATATCCCTCCTTAAAAATTAAGCTTGAATATTTTACTATCCAAGCTTGTACTTATAAATAATTATATACTAAATTAAAATATTTATTCAATATGTAAAAATGCAAATTTTTATAAAAAGTTATAATAATTTTTATAATATTACCAAAATGTTAGATTATCTAAAGGAAAATAGCTATTAGTCGTTCTAATCACTAAAAATACTTGAAATTATCTTTCCTATCCCGTTAAAAATTCCTATAAATATATTTACAAACGTTTTTATAAATATATTATTATTGTATAATTCTAGCATCCAATCATGAGTTGGAGGAATAATCCACAAAATAAGCCCAATACCTATTAATACCATAATTACTATAAATAGTGTAACATACTGTTTCCATGTCCATTTAAATTTAATTTTATATCCCAAACTTTTTAAATACTTATAATAGGCATTATTATATTGTTTTTCCATTTCGGCTTGTTGTTTAGCATATGCGGCTTGTTGCATTCTTAAACTTTCTTGCTGTTTTCTTAAAACCTCTTGCAAATCTCTTTGCAAATTATTATCGTTAACATTTCCTTGTGGCGCTCTATTATTTTGCATATTTAAATTATAGTTTCCTGCATTTTCATTTGTGTATACATTCTGTTGTCTAGCAATTTCTTCTTGCCTTTCTATTTCTCTAGTATTTTCTAATTCAGCATCATATTTTTTTCTCTCATCATCATTACTTAAAATATTATATGCCTCATTTATTTCTTTCATTTTGCTTTCTGCTTCAGTTTTATTCTCCTCCGTTTGTAAATCAGGATGATACTTTTTAGCTAAAACTTTATATGCTTTTTCTATTACCTCTTTAGAAGCCTTTTCACTAACTTCTAAAATATCATATAGTGTTTTTTTCATTTTTCCCCCATATTAAAACATTCTTTATAAAGTATAACATTTTTAATAAAAAAATAATAGTATTTATAAACATTTTGTGTTATAATGGAAAAAAATATTTAGGAGTGAGCAAATTGAAACTTTCATCAGACAATGAAACATTAGCAGAAAACAAAATACTAATATTGTACATACTAGACAAACTATACACACCAATTGATAATGCAAACTTATACAGAATAATTCTATCAACACAAGATATGAACTATTTTTATTTTCAACAGTTCTTATTAGACTTAACCCAATTAAATTATATAAAGGGTTATAAAAAAGATACTAAAGATGTTTATGAAATAACAGAAACAGGTAGAGAAGCATTACACTTAACCATAGATATGTTACCTGGTATAATAAAGTTAAAGGTTGATATAAACTTAAAAAATGAAATTTCAGCAACTAAAGAACAAGAATCTGTAATTGCAGAATTCACTCCCAAAAGTGAAACAGAATATACTGTAACTTGTAAAATAAACGAAAACGGTAAATGTATATTTGAACTTAAAGTTTTTTGTGGCTCACGTGATGAAGCAAAAAAAATAGTAGATAACTGGAAAACAAATGCTTATAAAATATACCCAGAGGTATTAAATACCTTAAATAAAAAATTTGGAAATTAGGGACAGGTCATTTTTTCTGAAATACAGAAATTAGGGACAGGTCCCTAATTTCTATTTTTCAATTTTTACTTTTCCCTTAATTTATATTAATATTGTCTTCCCCAATAAACCATCTTCGTTGCTGGTTTTCCACAGCATACACATTTATCTGATATATGTTCTTGCTCAAATGGAATACATCTAGACTTAGCTCCTGTAAGGTCTTTTATTTTATCTTCACAAGCTTCATCTCCACACCACATTGCTTTAACATATCCTTGATTTTCTTTCAAATTTTTCTCAAATTCATCCATGTTTGTAGCAACATTTGTCTTACTTTTTACTCTTTCAACACACTCGTCATACATGTGCTTTTGAATTTCTTCTAATAATTCTTCCATCTTGTTTTGCAATTCATCTAATTTTACAAACTGCTTTTCTAATGTGTCTCTTCTAACCACGACACATTGACCATTTTCTATATCTCTTGGTCCAATTTCTATTCTTACTGGTACTCCTCTTAATTCCCAATAATTAAATTTATATCCTGTTGAATAATTATCTCTTAAGTCTAATTCTACACGGAATTTTTCTTCTAACACATTTTTTAATTCTGTTGCTTTTTCTACAACTCCTTCTTTATGTGCAGCAACTGGAACTATTACAATTTGGATTGGAGCAACTTTGGGTGGTAATTTCAAACCTCTATCATCTCCATGTGCCATAATAACTCCACCAAGCAATCTTGTGCTAATTCCCCATGAAGTTTGATAACCATATTCTTCTTTACCTTCTTTATTTTGGAACTTTATATTAAATGGCTTCGTAAAGTTCTGTCCAAAATAGTGTGAAGTACCAGATTGAAGTGCTCTGCCATCATGCATCAAGGTTTCTATTGTATATGTATTTTCTGCTCCTGCAAATTTTTCACTTGGAGTTTTTTCTCCTTTTAAAACTGGTATTGCAAGTAGGTCTTCTACTACTTGTGCATATATGTTAAGCATTTGTATTGTACGTTCTCTTGCTTCTTCTTCAGTTGCATGGATTGTATGACCTTCTTGCCATAAAAATTCACGAGAACGTAAAAATGGTCTTGTTTCTTTTTCCCATCTTAATACACTACACCATTGATTATATACAACTGGTAAATCTCTCCATGAGCTAATCCACTTAGAATAAAGTGTAGAAAACATAGTTTCAGATGTAGGTCTTACAACCAATTTTTCTTCTAGTGGTTCTCCTCCCGCTTCTGTTACCATTGCTACTTCTGGTGCAAATCCTTCCACATGATCTTTTTCTTTTTGTAACAGACTCTCTGGAATTAAAAGTGGAAAGTACACATTTTTTACTCCTGCTTTTTTAAATAAATCGTCTGTATATTTTTGTATATTTTCCCATATAGCATATCCGTATGGCTTTATTGCAATACAGCCTTTAGTATCTGTGTAATCTGCAAGTTCTGCCTTTATAACAATATCTGTATACCACTTAGCAAAATCTTCTTCTATATTTGTAAGTTCTTTAACAAATTCTTTGTCCATAACAATTCTCCTATCTACATATTTTCATTTTTTAGTATATTTTCGTTTTCATTATTACCGGGGACTTCTAGCTCTCCTGCATTTTCTTCTGTCTCTCCATTTACTATTTCATCTATTACAATTTGTTTATTGCTATCTAACTTATATCTTGGAAGTTCTGGTAAATCTTTTAAACTTGAAAGTCCAAACATCTTTAAAAATTCATTTGTTGTAGAAAAAGTAGTAGGTCTTCCTGGTGCATCAAGCTTACCAGTTTCTGCTATTAAATTATAGTCTAACAATTTATAAATAACTCCATCAGAACTTACACCTCTTATTGCCTCAATCTCTGCTCTTGTAATCCTAGGATTATAAGCAATAATTGATAAAGTTTCCATTACAGCTTGAGATAATTGTAATTTTGCCCTTTTATCAAAAATTTGGCATATATAATCATAGTTTTGTTTTTTAGTACACAACTGATATGCTCCATCTACATTTATTATTTGAATTCCTCTGTCTTCTTTGTTATAATTTTCTTTCATTTCATTTACTATACTTATTATATCACTAGACTCTGCCTCTAAAACTGTCATAAGCTCTTTTATTGTTACTTCTCTTCCAGCTGCAAATAATATTGACTCTATTATCCCCATTATCCTCTCTTTTTCCATTTATTCCACTTCCTAATTTATATTTATTCGCTTTTCATCATACAAAATTCAATTAATACTTTAGGCTTTTCATACCTTCCCATATTTTCTTCTTTTATTTTATATGTTTCAAATTTACTAAAATATTTCTCTATGCTTTCCTTGTCGAAAAATCTTTTATATATTGGATTCTCATAATAGAAATTTTTTTCTATCTCTCTGCTTCCTTCATTTAGCTTTTCTATTTCTTTTAATGAGTTTACTCTTCCTATTATATATCCTCCGCTTTTTATAACTCTATAAATTTCATTTATAATATATTGTGTAGTTTTATTATTAAAATAATGTAAACACAAATCTGCAATTATTATATCTATAGAGTTATCATCAAAAGGAAGTCCTTTACTCATATCGAAATTCATAGTTTTTAATTTACTAAATTCTTTATTTACTGCACTTATTGCCTCTTTAGAAAAATCGCAAGCAGTAATATTTTCAAACCCATTTTCCATTAAAAATCTACTGTTGTATGCTCTTCCACATCCAAGTTCTATTATTACATCATCTTTATTTAATAAATCTATATATTTATCAAGCCAACCATCATAACATGATGTATATTTCTGGTGAATATCATCCCAATATTTATCTAAATTTTCCATATATTACTCCCTATTTTATATATTACCAGTTCTACTTGCTTTTTTCTAAATTATATCCAAAATATTATATCAACTTAAAACTATTTTATATAATACCATAAATTTCATATCGTTTCAAGCAAAATTATGTTAGAGTAGCAATAATTACAACTTTTTTTATCCATAAATTGAAAGCAGACGATGATTACACCGTCTGCTTTTTTGAAGCCTATATTATTTCACCTCCATAACGTTGTCGTAATTCTGTCCTTTTGCAATAAAAGATGCATATGCTATTATAACCATTCCTATAATTAACAACATTGCCTTAATTGCAATTAGCCCTCCAATAAATTCATTTACTATTATCAAAATTGTCAAACCTGTTATTCTTCCTGCTGCTAACGAAAGTTCTGACAAATTTTGATGCTCTGCTGCATATGTTTTCTTAAGGTCTCCTATCGTATTATACCGACTAGCATCAGCCAAAACTGATAGTATACAAATAAATGTTGCTGACACAGCCTTATACAGGATAAACGTTTCTGTGCTTGTATTGATTACTAGCAATATAACGGCTAGCATCGGCATGATTGCTGAAATTTTGATCAACCATTTCTTAATATCTCCCTTACATAGCTTTTTTACTATCCAACTAGCTGTCACGGTAAATATAGAAAAAATAGTTGACAATATTCCGAGTTGCATGATACTACCAAACATCATCATTATCAATATTAAAACTGTCCGATCCAATACTGATGATGTAATTCCCTTTAGGAACACGATAACATAAACATTGATAATTTTGTAATTCCTATTGTCCTTAAGGACTTTAAGAAAAGCATATAAATTACATTTCTGTGAATTCTGTATTTTAGAAATTCCCAAAGATAGTAGCATCTCGATACTCGTAACAACTACCATGCATAATGTTACTGAAAAGAAAGACGTTGTTTCAATGTAAGCACCGATAGTAATTGGAAATACAATATTAACAATATTGTATAACATGGTGGATATTGTACTGTATCCTACAGAGTCTGCATCAGCGAAATGTCCAAGCAATACCTGCATAGGTCCATAATAAGTCCCCATGGCAATCCCAAAGATACAGGCTACAATTGGATAGTATACAATTATTTGGTCATCTAGTCTCATGATAAAAAGTAGCAATATAAGGTTTACCATCATGCCAACTCTTAAACCATTGTTGGGTTTTTGTTTAAAATAATTCCCTCCTACTATCATTGTAATTGCAATACATGCATACTCGATAATGTAATATAGTGCAATTGTTTTTGTTGCGTTGTCTGCCAGGTCGTAAATTCTCGCAATTAAAAATATATTTAGGTATATATCTTTTATTGCATCTAGCGAACCAATGGAAATCAACCGTATAAGTGAGCTATTCATTTTCATAAAGGTATCCCCTCTCTTATATTTATATAAGCTTCTTTTTCAAACTTTTGGTTTATACCAAGGTAGTTAAATTTTATTATACCACAAATTAGTAATCTTTTCAATTGTTCATCTTATTCTAATATTTATTTCATTTTCTATTTTAACATTTTGTACATATATTCTTGAACATTTTTTGTTATTGTGCTATATTAATAAAAAAATACTTACTAGAATGGTGGTGTATACTATGAGCAATTTAGATGAAAATACCGAAAAAAAGGAAATTAAAATTGTTTCAGGAGACGGAGACGGTTTAAACATTTCTCCAGTACGTGAACACATAGATATTGAAAAACCACATGAGAAACCAAAAAAAGATAAAATAATTATTCCTGAAGAAAAAAAATAAAAAATTCAGCATTAAAAGCTGAATTTTTTATTTTTGATATATCTATTACATAGCCTCTTTATTTTCATTTTCTGCACTTTCTTCTGCCTTGTTTGTTGTGCTTCCATCTCCTGCAACCTCTAAGCTTCCTACTGAAACTTCATATGCCATTCTATTTTCTATTGTTCCATCTTCATGTTTTTTCTCATAAGCTCTAGATTGAACTCTACCTACTATTTTTAATTCTGTTCCTACTGGCATATTTTCGCAAAATCTTGCATTTCTTCCCCATGCAATACATGGAATATAGTCTGACTTATTATATGCTCTATTTACTGCTAATAATACATCTGCAATTTCTCTTCCAAATGGAGTTTTACGGTAAATTGGTTTCTTACAAATATAACCTGTTAAAGTTACCTCATTTGAAATAATGTCTTTTCCGGCTTTTACTTCTTCATCTTGATTTTCTGTAAGTTTAATGTCTTTTGCAAATACTGTAAGTACTAATCTGCTTTTTTCATTTTCATAACTATTGTATGATCTAAATTGTCCATCAATAATTACTTTACTGTCTACTTTTATTTCTTCTCCTATTAATAATCTCTCAGATATTGTAACAGGTATAATATCTGAACTACCACTTAAACGTGGTACGCTTATGTCAAATATATAGAACTTTTCTCCATATATTTCATGACTAAATCTTTTTTCGCTTGTTACTTTTCCCATTAATGTAATATGGTTATTCTCCTCATAAATAGTATTCAATTTAATTTCCTCCTCTTATTTGTTTCTTAAAATTTATAATATCTCTTAAGCTGTAACCCAGCCACATTTTATATTATACCACTTTTCATTTACTTTGTCTACATAAAATGTTATATTTTTCTATTTTGTTTCGTTATTTTTCCTTTTTTTACTTATTACACAGATATTATATCAATTGCAAAACACTTTTATTTTAATTATAGCCATAAACTTTCTAATTATACATATTTTTCTAGTTACTTATTTTCATTTAATATAAGTCTATTATTTTGTATATTAGTATTAGAAATAACATTATTATCTTCTACATTTGTTGATGTAACAACAGTATTATCACTATTAGTTATCATTGCAAAAGATAATACAAATAGAACCACTACCATACAAATAGTTATAATATATGTATATATTTTATTTTTATTAATTACAAAAAACATATTTCCTCCATAGCCAAAATCTATTTTATTATTATGAGCAAAATGTAGTTTTTATTCCAATTTTATTAAATTTATTCTTATGTCGAATTAAGTCACATTATATTTTTTTCAGAATAATATATATTATAAATACCAAGAAGGAGGAATTTATAATGGAATATGATAAAGGAATTTGTCCAGTTGTTAATGTAGATGGTATACTTGCAACTGGCAAACAATTTGACCTAGATATTACTTTACCATGCGATGACCGTAGTGTTATTTATGGAGTTGTTAAGGACTGCTATGGTGACCCTGTTGACAATGCTGTTGTTAAATTAGTAGAGGTTGTTTGTGATTGTGGAAAGGAAGAAAGAAGACCTGTTTCTCATACTTTCACAGATAAAAATGGTGAGTTTGTATTTGGACCACTTTGTGCAAATAGATATTATGAAATAAATATTTGGGTTGACGAAGTAAAACATTGCAAAGTTTGTGTAGAAAGTAAACATGAAGGAAAATGTCTAAAGGGAATAAAGTTAGACTGCCCACCATGTAGACCAGATAAGCCATGCAAGCCAGAACTTCCATGCAAACCTGAAAAACCTTGCTAATTATTTGTTTTATTTAAAATTCTAAGATAGAAAACACTATAAAATATAGATAGCAAAAAACAAACTTCAGATTTATTTTTCTGAAGTTTGTTTTTTATGTTTGCAATATTATAACAAACGCTAAAAAATATTTTTCTTACATAATACCTAATTTTTTAGCAAACTGTTTTCCTTTTTTCATTACTTTTTTCTTATTTTGTTCCATAGTTCCTGCATAAATCATAGCAACACCTGCTGATATTAATCCTCCAACTAACATTCCTTTAACAAATTTCATTTAAATTCCTCCTTATTTTATAAATTTTGTAAATTTGAAATATTTTATTTCTTGTTTTTATTATGTCTTATTTTTATTTTTTATATACATCTTATACCAAGAATAAATTTCATAAATTGCTATAAAAAGTAAGAAAATTCCAAAAATTTTTCTCAACAAATTAACATTCATTTTACTAGAAATTATAGCTCCTATGGCTGCTCCTACTATTCCTGTTATTATTATAATTGTCCCTACTTTTAAGTCTATCTTTTTCTTTCTCAAACTAATAAAAATTGCAGCAATAGCAGTAGGTATAAAAAATACCAAATTAGTAGCTTGAGCCACATGTTGGTCAAGTCCAATAAATACTGAAAGAAGAAGTATTAAAATAGTTCCTCCTCCCATACCAGTTCCACTTATAATTCCTGAAATTAAACCAATTAAAATTTCTAACATAATCTACCCTATAAAATTAAATTTGTCACTCTAAACTATAATTAATTCTAATACTTTTACCATTTTTATTTATTCTTTAAAATTCTATATAACCCTATTTAATAATTAAGCTAATTCCTGCATATACTAAGAACGCAGCAAAAATAATTTTTAAATATTTATTTGGTATTTTATTTAATAGTTTTGCTCCAATAATTCCTCCAATAATTCCTCCGATTGCACACTTTATTCCTATATCCCAATGTATAAAATTATTTCTTCCATAGAAAAAAGCTGTTGTTAGTACCATTGGTAACATACAAAAAAGTGAAGTAGCTCTTGCTTTTTTCTCATCTAAATTCAAAAAATAAACAAATGAAGGGACTAAAATTAAACCTCCACCAGCAGAAAAAAATCCACTTATAATTCCTGCTATTAATCCAATTATTAACTTCTTCCACATAATAAATCACTATTCATCTAATTTTAAGTTTATTATTTCCACAATTTATTAGTTTATTCACATAAACTAACTCTCGTTGCTTATTTCCAATATTTGTGCTATAATTATATTAGCATTGCTTTTATTTTAAGCATCGCTTAGCGTTTTGGTCTAATGACCATAATGCATTTCCATATTGGAGGTTAGCCTTTGGCTACTTACAATATGTTTATATATAATTTTTTATATATGGGAGGAATGACTCTAAAGCATGCACTGAACATTGACAACTAACATTTCGCTTAAATTTTAGAAGGAGGCATTTTCATGTTTAAGAACATCAAACGGGCTATCTCTACCCTTCTTGCGGTAGTTATGGTCTTCTCCATGAGCACTGTGGCATTTGCTGCAAGTGGCTCCATGAAGGTGTACGTTGACAACGACTACACTGGCGTAAACAACGCTTACCTTGACCGGCACGACGATGTCTGGGTGGAGTCCTGGGATGACATTCGTAAAATCTTTCCGGACGAAACCGAGGACGTGCTCAGCGCCAGCCCCAAGGATGATGTTTGCCTGAGTGATTGGGCAGACGAATTTGGCTATGATTTCAACGTGAAAAATAATAAAGTATATCTCTACTCGGACGGTAGAGATTACGACGATCCGGTTCTTGACGATCCTGACTATGACGATGATGAGCCATTTATCAACACCGTAAAGGTGTACAGGAACGGTTATTACGTTTCCAATGCTGCCTATCGTTTTGGCAGCAATGACTCCAACGTCTACGTCAACTACCCTCAAACCGATAGTTTGAAGGCAATTTTCGGAACGGTTCCTTCGAACGCCAATACCACTTATCAGACTCTTCAGCAGTGGGCAACAGCTCTAGGATACAAGTACTATCGTTATGATGATAGCGTATTTATCAACAACGATGGTCGCACGCCGATTATCGTTATGTTGAACGGGGAGCGCGTAAACTTCCCTGACCAGCAACCCATTGTGGTGGATCCGGGATACACCATGATTCCAGTGTACAGCCTTGGTGATATGCTTGGCTACGATGTTAAGTGGGTTGGCGGACAAGCTCAGCAGGTGAACATCTCCAATAGGAGCCACGTTATTAACCTCTATATCGCATATCCATATATGCGGTATGACGGTAAGTGGCTGCAAATGGCGGTTGCTCCAATGATTTCTGGGAATCGCACCCTGGTGCCCGCTCGCTTCGTCGTAGAAGCGTTCGGACTGAACATCTGGTATGACAATTCCATGATTTCCGCTGGTGGACCTGGGATTGTCCATATCTACAAGTAACTTTACAATTGCTTGGTTATCTTTGCGAAGTGTATGCTACAAAGTCAAAGCCCCTGCAGAAATGCAGGGGCTTCCTCTTTTTTATTTTATATTCTAAAATTCACATATCAAACTAGACAAACTCTATTATAATCTATCTTTTAACTATAAATTCTAACTATTAGGCTTAATATTTTTTAAACAATTTACCAAATAATCAATATCTTCTTTTGTATTTTCTACTCCAAAAGTTGTTCTTAATGTTCCTGAAGCTAAACTATCTGGCACTCCCATTGCTGAAAGAACATGTGATGGAAGAAGTGAGCCGGTAGCGCATGCTGAACCTGCTGAAGCACAAATTCCATGTAGGTCTAAAGTAAATAACATTTTTTCTCCGCTTAATCCATCAAAAGAAAAGTTGGCATTTCCAGGTAATCTTTTTACTCTATCTCCATTCAATTTTGCATATGGAATTTCTTTTTCAACTTTACTTATATAGTAATCTCTTATGCTTTTTAAATACTCACAATGTCTATCGAAATTTTGGTATGCAAGTTCTATAGCTTTTCCAATTCCAACAATTTCTGCAACATTTTCTGTTCCTGCTCTTTTATCTCTTTCTTGGTGTCCTCCGTCTTGAATTCTTTGAAATTCTATTCCATCTTTTACATAAAGAGCTCCTATTCCCTTTGGTCCATAAAATTTGTGTGCAGACATAGAAAGTGCATCTATTCCCATTTTTCTAACATCTATTCTAACATTACCTATAGCTTGGACTGCATCTGTATGGAAAACTATATTATGATTATGAGCTATTTTTGCGATATCTTCTATTGGCTCAATTGTTCCTACTTCATTATTTGCAAACATTATTGTAATTAAAATAGTATCTTCTCTTATTGCATTTTCTAATTCATTTAAATCTATGAAACCATATTCATCTACATTAAGATACGTAACCTCAAAACCTTGCTCTTCTAATCTAGAACACGAACTTAAAACAGCATTATGCTCTACTTTACTTGTAATTATATGCTTTCCTTTTTCTTTATTCGCATATGCAATTCCTTTAATTGCCAAATTGTCGCTTTCACTTCCACAAGATGTAAAATATATTTCTCTAGGAGATGCACCAATTGCATGTGCTACTCTTGCTCTTGCTTCATTCATTGCTTTTTTAGAAACTCTTGCAATTTCATACATGGATGACGCATTCCCATAGTTCTTACTAAAGTATGGTATCATTTCACGTAATACTTCAGGTGCAACTGCAGTTGTCGCAGCATGGTCAAAATATTTAATATCCATATAATAAAACCTCTCTTTTACTGTAATTTTTATAGCTTTTAAAATTTTAATCCATCTTATTTATATTATATGAATATTATTTCTATTCTTTTACAAAAAATTCTATTAAACAAAAAATAAATAATAACTTACGCTATTATTTATCTATTATTACTATTAAATTAAAATTAAATATATAAAACTTTATTATTTATTTTCGTTTTCTTCATTCCATCTTAACACTCTAATATTTTTATATGCATCTAATACTTTTTGATATTCTCTATATTGGTCTTCCCAAATTGCAGTTGGAATTTTATCATATGCTTCAAATATTTTTTCTGCTTCTTTTAGGTATATTATCTGCTCTTGTGGAGACATACTTTCATATTTTCTAGCAAACCTTGCTAGCTTATCTAACATCTCATTTGCTTGTATAAAACCATAAAAATCTTTTATCTTAATACCTGCCATTCGTATTTGAAAAAAAGCAAGTAGAACTAATGCAATAACTATAAATAATAAAATAAAAACACATGCTATTATAAAGTCCATCTCATACACCTTCTCTTTTGGTATGAACCTATTATAGCATGTGGTTTTACTTTTAGCAATTATTTTATTACAATTTTATCCTCTTCAACTGTTGCTAAACTCTTCTTTCCTTGTTTTATATTACCATCTAGCATCTCTTCTGCTATTTTATCTTCTAACATATTTTGAATTGCTCTTTTAAGTGGTCTTGCACCATAATTTTTATCTACACCGTTTTTTGCTATTAATTCTTTTACTTTGTTATCTATATCTAGTGTAATATCTTGTGCCTCAAGCCTCTTTGCTAACTGGCTAATCATAATATCTATAATTTTCTTAACATCATCGTCATTTAACTTATGGAATACTATAATTTCGTCAATTCTGTTTAAAAATTCTGGTCTAAATTGTCTCTTCAATTCTGCCATTACATCTTTTTTTGTATTTTCATAGTCTTTTTCTGCATTTGCATCTTTATTACTATTGTCTGAAAATCCTAAAGATGTTTTATCTGTAATTAACCTTGCTCCTACATTTGATGTCATTATAATTACTGTATTCTTAAAGTTAACAGTTCTTCCCTGTGCATCTGTTAAACGTCCATCATCTAATATTTGAAGTAACATGTTCATTACATCTGGATGAGCTTTTTCTATTTCATCAAACAAAATTACTGAATATGGTTTTCTTCTAATTTTTTCAGTTAATTGTCCACCATCATCAAAACCAACATATCCTGGAGGAGAACCAATTAATTTAGATACAGAATGTGGCTCCATATATTCTGACATATCTATTCTTATCATAGAATCTTCTGAACCAAATAGACTTTCTGTTAAAGCTTTTGAAAGTTCAGTTTTACCTACACCTGTTGGTCCTAAAAATAAGAATGAACCAATTGGTCTATTAGGGTCTTTTAATCCTAATCTTCCTCTTCTTATTGCTTTTGCAACTGCTTCTACCGCTTCGTTTTGACCTATAACTCTTTTATGAAGTTCTTGCTCTAAATTTTTAAGTCTTTCATTTTCATCTTGGCTTATCTTTTTAACTGGTATTCCTGTCCAGTTTGCCACTACATCCGCAATGTCTTCTTCTGTTAAAGTTACAACATTTTTACTATTTTTGCTATGCCATTTTTCTTTACCTTTTTCAAGTTCGTCTTTTGCTTTATTTTCTTCGTCTCTTAGCACAGCAGCTTTCTCAAAATCTTGTACTCTAATTGCTTCTTCTTTTTCTTTATCTAAATCTGCAATTTTTTCTTCTAGTTTTTTTAGTGAATCTGGAATTGTATATGTTTTCATTTTTACTCTTGATGCCGCTTCGTCTACTAAGTCTATTGCTTTATCTGGTAAAAACCTATCATTAATGTATCTAACTGATAAATTAACTGCTGCTTTTATAGCCTCTTCACTAATTTTTACATTATGATGTGCTTCATATTTATCTCTAATACCATTTAATATTTGTATCGTTTCTTCTGTTGTAGGTTCTCCAACAGTTACTGGGCTAAATCTTCTTTCAAGTGCCGCATCTTTTTCTATGTATTTTCTATATTCATTTAAAGTTGTAGCACCAACTACCTGAACCTCACCTCTTGCTAAAAGTGGTTTTAAAATATTTGCTGCATCTACTGCGCCTTCTGCAGAGCCAGCACCTACAATAGTATGAATTTCATCTATAAATAGTATAACATCTTTTACTTTTTTAACTTCTTCTAAACACTTTTTAATTCTTTCTTCAAAATCTCCTCTATATTTAGCCCCTGCAACCATGCTTGATATGTCTATACTAACAACTCTTTTATTTTTTAGCATCTCTGGTACATCTTCTGCAATTATTTTTTCAGCTAACCCCTCTACTACTGCTGTCTTACCAACACCAGGTTCTCCTATTAAACAAGGATTATTTTTTGTTCTTCTAGATAAAATTTCAATTACTCTTTCTATTTCTTTTTTTCTACCAATTATAGGATCAAGTTTTCCATCTTTTGCTTGTTTTGTTAAATCTGCACCATATTGATTTAATGTAGTAGTTTGATTATAACTACCGTAAGTACCACTATTATTTGATTTTTCATTATTTATAGCTGCTTCGTCCTCATTTATCACCTTCAATATTTCTGAATATAATCTTTGAGGATTTATATTTAAGTTCATCATTATACGAACTGCTATACTATCTCCTTCACGCATTATTCCTACTAAAAGATGTTCTGTACCAATGTATTCAGAACCTAATTTTCTTGCCTCTTTAAATGCGTTTTCTATAACTCTTTTTGTCCTTGGAGTAAATCCAACTGTACCATTTTCAAGCTCTGCTCCTACTCCAATTAATGCTTCTATTTCCTCTTTTATCTTTTCTGGTGTAACATCTTGCATTTCTATTACTTTACTTGCAACTCCGGTTCCCTCTTTAGCTAAACCATATAGCAAATGCTCTGTACCTATGTAATTGTGTCCTAGCTCTGTTGCCAAGTCATTAGCTATTTCTAGAGCTTTTTCTGCTCTATTTGTAAATTTATAAATCATATATTACACTTCCTTTCTTTTAATTTTCAGCTATAATTTTCTTAATTAATTTTGGTCTCTCTATGTCTCTTTCATATGCGTTTAACTGATTTCCTAAGTATTTTTGTAGATTTCCAGATTGACTATATATCTGTATTTTGTTTACTTTTAAATCTGTTAACCCTTCTATTATTCCTAAATCCATTCCTAGTTTTACATCTGACCAAAGCTTTAAGCATTCTTCAGAAGTAAGCCTTCTTGCATTAGTTAATATTCCATATGAACGACAAATTCTATCTTCTAAATCTATAGAATCTTTTGTTAGATTTTTTCTAGCCAATCTTTCTTGTTCTATTATTTTTGATGTGATTGCATTTAAATTTTTAACAATTTCATCCTCTGTTAAACCTAAAGATTGATTGTTTGAAATCTGATATACATTTCCTACACTTTGAGTGCCTTCTCCATATAATCCTCTTATATTCATACCAAAACTGTTAACTATTTGTAAAACTTTATTAATATTTCCTGTCATAGTTAAAGCTGGAAGATGTACCATAACAGACGCTCTCATACCCGTTCCTACATTTGTTGGACATGCTGTTAAATATCCATATTTTTCACTACATGAATAATGACAAACCTCATCAATTTTCTCGTCAATTTCTACAATTAAATTCTTTAAATTTTCTAGGTCTAAACCTGCACTAAATACTTGTATTCTTAAATGATCTTCTTCATTTATCATTATACAAATATTTTCGTCTTCATTTAATAAAATTGCCTTTAAGTTTTGTGTTACAGAATTCTCCGTTTTTGACACAAATTCCGGACTTATTAAATGCTTTTCTACTAAACTTAGTTTAGTTACATTATCTATTTTATCCATTTTAAAAAGTTTTAAACCATATCCTAAATTATTTACTATATTATTAATTATTTCTATTACATTTTCCAAATCTTCTTGCTTACATTTAGTAATAAATGGAATTCCTTTTATATTTCTTGCAAGCCTTACTCTTGAGCTTATAACAATATCTGAATCTCTACCAGTTTGAATATACCAATTAGACATATTTTATCTCCCTTCTTAATCTATACTTTTATGTTTAACATATCTCTTGCATTTTATTATTGTGTTTTATTTTTTGCATTTTGCTTTTCTATTTTGCTTTTTACCATTTTGTTCTTCGTTTTATTTCTTTTCTTCTTTTTTTATTTCGTCTCTTATTTTAGCTGCATCTTCATAGCGTTCTTCTTTTATAGCTTTATTAAGTTTTTCTTTCAATTCATCAATTTTTGATGTTTTATCTAATTTACTGCCTTTATCTTTTAAATTGTCTTTCTTTTCATTTTTCCTATCTTTCTCTAAATTATTATTATTTTCTATAAATTTGCTTATTCTTCCCACATGTCTATTTGACCCATGAATATTTTTTAACAATGAATCTATTTTATTTGAAAATACATCATAACAGTTTTCACACCCTAATAATCCACTTTCTATAAATTCGTCATAACTTGTTTTACAATTATTACATTCTGACGTTGCAATACTACTAAAACTTGGTAAAAAAGCTTCGTCACTGTAATCATTTAACATGTCTCCTAAAAAGCTTGACATACTAATTGGCATACTAAAATCCATATCTTTATATAATCCTAATTTTTTAGCACAATTATCACATAAAGCCATTTCCTTTTTAACACCATTTACTATTTGAGTATATCTAAAATTAACCTCATTCTTTCCACAATTTTGACATAACATAAAAATCTACCTCCTTTATTTTTTATGTTCTTAATTATTGTTTTACTATTTCTTATATTAAATTTATAATATTTATCTTTCGTTTTATTCTTCAACTAAATTTATAAGCATATTTTTAAATATTCTTGCTCTTATAATGTCTCTTATTTCATTTGGTATAGTAAGAACATTGTCACTTGTTGCTACTTTTAATAATTTTGCTTCTACCTCATTTATATAGGTTTTAGAAAGTAAATTTCTTATAAATATATCTACCTCTTGTGCTGTTAACTTATCTCCAATGCTAGATATAATATGCATTAAAGCATTGCTCTTAGTTGTATTTATTCTTTTTATTGTTATGTGACCTCCTCCACCTCTTTTACTTTCTACATAATAACCTTGTGAAGGTTTAAATCTTGTTGAGATAACATAATTTATTTGGGATGGGACACAATTAAATTGTTGTGCTAAATCATTTCTCTGTATTTCTATAAAGTCTGTCTCATCAAACATTTCTTTTATAAATTCTTCTATTATATCTGACATTCTCATATAATCACTTCCTCTTTTTATTGTTTTATTGACTTTAACTTTCTTTGACCTACATTATTATTATACTACATTTTTTTTATATTGCAATACTTTTTTATAATTTTTTTAATTACATTCTTTAATTCTTTCTAAATTATTTAATTTCATATTTTATCCTTTTTACTTATTACTAATTTTTTTAATCTATTTTTCCTCATCTTTCTTAGTAATATTTTCTAGTCTTTTTGCTGTCTTCTTTTGTCTGTCCAAAGTAAGCCATGCAAAATAAGAAGATACAAATTCCCCATACTTAGTTGTATCTTCTATCTCCCCTATTTCTTCTTTAGTCCTGTCTATTTTTTCTCTTCTTTCAATTTCTTTTCTATCTTTTCCACTCATAAAAAAACACACTCCTATTAAAAATAGTTATGTGCTTTTTTTTATTAATTATTCAATTAGTTTTATAATTTAATATTTAATTAAGTATATATTTTTCAACAATATGTGCAACTCCATTTGAATTATTATCCAAAGTTACCTCTTTTGCCATTTCTTGTATGTATGGAGCACTATTTCCCATTGCTACACCAAGGCCCGCATTTCTTAGCATTTGTTCATCATTTACGTTATCTCCTATTGTTATAATTTCACTTTTGTCTATATTAAATTTATCTGCTAAAAACTTAACTGCATTCCATTTATCTGCATCACTATTCATTATTTCTGTAATGTAGTATTCTACTGGAACATAATCTGTACCATTTGCAATAAGTTTTCTTGCCATATGAGCCACTTCCATAACATTAACATTTTTAACTTCCTTTAATTTTTTCATTATACCACCAAATATAATATTACTTTTATCACATATGCAAATTTTTAAATAGTCTTCTTTAACTCTTTCTTCTACATATTTATAAATATTTGGAATAATATTTATATTTGTTTTCTTACTATCTGGCTTTTTTATATTTTCCTGATTGTAAAATAAAACATTATATGCAAGTGAACTTGTTAATATAGTGTCTTCTGTAAAAACATTATAATAAATACTATTTTCTTCACAAATTTTCATAATTTGCAAAACTTTATTTTTATCAATATATTGGTTGTATATTATTTTATCTTCTTGCAAATTATATATTATGGCTCCATTTCCACAAATAATATCTCCATCTACTCCAATTTCATTTGCAAAATTTTTTACAGACATTGTACCTCGTCCAGAAGTAAGAATTACTTTTATACCTTTTTCTATTGCTTTTTTTAAAGTATTTTTATCTGTTTCAGATATTGTTCCATATGAATTTAATAATGTACCATCTAAATCTATTGCTATTAACTTATACATATATTTTTATATGATTATCTCCTTTCTTTAAACTTTTGCTTCTGCTATATTTCATCCTATATATTACATTTTAATTTATTTATATACAATATATTCTACATTATATATCTAATTTTAAACTAAATCTACTTTATTATACAAAACTTACAATTTAAATACAATTATTGATAGGTAATTAATTAAATTTTTTTATAATTTTTCTCATAAATTTCCAGTTTATTTTTTTAGTTATTGTGCAATCTATATATTGAAAAGACAAAACGTTTTTTCAAAGCTTTATTTATCACATTTAGGAGGTGAAAGACATGGCAAATAACAACAGCAATTATTCTGTAGTTCCAGAAGCTAAAGAAGCTCTTAACAAATTCAAATATGAAGTAGCTAACGAAGTTGGTGTTAATTTAAAACAAGGTTATAATGGAGATTTATCTTCAAGAGACGCTGGTAGAATAGGTGGTCAAATGGTTAAGAAATTAATCCAACAAGCTGAAAACCAAATGAAATAGTTTTTGCGTAGGACTTAAAAAGCATAAATAGTATTAGTATTTTATACTTATATATTTGCTTAAAACACGTAAAAAAGCAACCTTTTTAGATATTTTTAAAAAGGTTGCTTTTTTTGTAAGTAATTCCTTAAATTGACATTATGTTAATTATATGTTATTATTTATTTACAACTATACAGAAAGGATGTTGCATTATGAGGAAACGGGTTTGGTTCATAATTTTATGTGCCCTGTTTGTGACGTTGTCACTTTCTGGGTGCGAGGAGGAAAGTAACGAGGATATCCAAGACCCTGTCGCTGAACTGACGCAGCAAATCAACTCCCTGCAAGAAGAAAACGAAACGTTGTCGGCCCAACTTGAAGAGTGTCAAGGTCGTTTGGAAACGTCTGATAGCGAATTTCTCTCCATATACTTCTGGAGTGATGGTACTCGTTATCAGTCTAAGGACGAACTCACTTTTTACAGCGATTGTTTTTGCTCCGAGGCAGCTTCGCCTAAGCTAGTTTTCATTTCAGCCAATACGGCAAAAGTTCCTATGAAAAACGGCTTGACCGTATACGCCTCAATGTCGAATCAAGGCGTTGTGTGGTCCACTTCTGAACCTCGCTTCGAACCGCTCGAATCGAACAGCTGACCTTTCAGCTGAAACAACCACCACTTACTTTTTTAGTAATTGGTGGTTGTCTTCTTTCTACTTTCTAAACCTCTACTTCTTGTTTTTCATCTTCATCAAACATTTCATTATTCTCTATACATTTACTCATTTTTTCATAAGCTTCATTTAACATCTTTTTTATTCTTTCTCCTTTATTTTCTATTGTCAAATCTGGATATATAGGTTCTAGAACGACTTGTGTAAATAAAGGCTTTTTCTTAAAATATTTATATATTCCTTCTGGTTCTCTTGTTAAAATAACACTTGGAACTATTGGAACATTGTTTTCTACTGCTATTACAAAAGCTCCTTTCTTAAATTTAATCAAATCCGTTGCATATGACCTTAGTTCTCCTTCTGGATATATATGTACTGTTTCCCCTTCCTCTAATAACTTTGATACATGTTTATAAAATTTTTCTTTTTCAGAAATTTTTAAAGGTATAGGAATACCTCTTAGTAATCTTACCAACTTTCCTATAAAAGGTAAATCAACATTACTTTGTAATGTAACAAAATAACAATATTGTGGAAAGTTTACTATCCCATTCATAGAACAGTCTATTGTATGTACATGGTTAGAAATTGTTATCTTCGCTCCAGGTACTTTTTTTATATTTTCCTTTCCTACTATTTTATAACCCAGTACCACTTTATTTACCACAAATAGAATTGGTACAGCAATTAAATAGTAAAAAGTATCTTGTAGAAAATTAATTACTCCTCTCAGCAATTTCATCTTCAAACATCTCCTCTATTTTTTTCATACTATTCTCTATTCTATATTTATTGGCACTTTCAGCATATGTTTTCCTCATGTTGTTAAGTTCTTGTGGATTATCTAACCATGCATCTATCTTTTTTGCTAAGTCATCGCTATTTCCTGCTTCAAACAAACTCCTTTCATCTAATGCAAATTGCGGAGTTGCAGATTTATTACTATTTGAAATAATAGGAACATTACCACAAGCAATTGCCTCTATACAAGATATTGCTTCTATTTCTGCATCTGAAGTATGTACATATAAATCTGTTTTATGTAATAAATCTAATAATTGTTCTTCATTACAGAACTCTATAACTGGCTTATTAGTTAATCCTTCCCCCATTTTTACATACTGTCTATATTTTGGCCCTTTGCCTGCCAAAACAAGTTGAATATCTTTTTCATATTTTGATTTTTTTATTGCTTCAAAAAGCAAATCTTGTCTTTTTTCTCCTGATAACCTTCCTACCATAGTAACAACAAATTTGCTCTTTTCTTCTTTTGGTAGTGGTCTAAATTTATCTTGTATTCCATTTGAAATAACATATAATTTTGCTGTATAATTATGCTCTCTTAATTGATTTGCTATAAATTCACTTGGGCAATGTATTCTGTTAAACTTATTAAAGAAGTCATCTCTAAATTCTTCATAAATTTTATCATTTAATAATTTTACATTTCCCATTTTTATAGTATAAGTTATATTCTCTGGTTGTACATGAAATGCAGCTGTATTTGGAATTTTTAATTCATCTGCGATTTTTTTAGCAGTCCTTGATAACCAAAATGGCATATAAAAATGTACTATATCTACATCTTGCATCGCTTTTCTTATTATTTCTTTATCTGGTACAGCAAAATTCATTCCTTGCGATTTTATTATTCCAGAAATTCCTATAGGAAGTTTTAAACTTTTTACTATAAATTTATTTTCTCCTTCTTGACCTGTTGTAAGTACTGTTACTGTATGTCCTCTTTTTTGCAGACCTTCCGCAAATCTTCTTGCAGAAATTGTTGTTCCATTATTTCCATTTTGATATTGGTCTATAACTAACAGTATTTTCACTAAATATACCCCTCTTTTTCAAATTTTACACACAACTACATTATAACACCAAAAAAATGATAAATATAGTATAATTAGTCGAATTTTGTTTTATTGTTTTTATATTAATTTTATAATATATTTGTTTTATATATATTTTTGTGATATAATAAATATACGGCTTTTAGCCTAATATATAGAGAAAAGAGGTAATCAGCAATGTTTCCATCTTTGGAAGGAAGCCCCATTGTCAGCAGTTCCCAGTTCCGGGTTTTGCTGCACAAGATGAAGGGCAAAAAGTCCAAGGCTCTGAAAGAGCAAATCGACGCGCTTGGAAGCGTTGATTCGTGCGAGGCGGTTCTTCGTTTTTACCATCGTTTCAATTCTGAAGGACGGTATATCGAGGACAAGCTTTACGTTCCCAGCAACGGGAAAGGTATTTCCTGTATGGATATTTACCTTCCCAGCGGTTCCTACGTTCGTTTTCACATGGTGTCCACTTTTGGTGATTTGCGTGCCTTTCTGGACTACGCAATGCGTTACTTTTCGGATCCCAAGTTTGTCAAGAGTTTCTCTTTTGAACAGTCCGAAGACGGACAAAACTTCATCGCTATCAACGTGGAGCTTAAAAGCTAAGGCCTCTACTCTCAGGGAGAGTTTTCTCTCCTAGCAAAAAGGCTGTGCAGTGATAATATCTCTGCACAGTCCTTTTTATTTATTATTAGCTATATATTATAATAAATATATACTATTCTATTTATGCTTCTGGTTCAACTAAACCAAAATTCTTTCCATCTTTTAAACGATATATTACATTTACTTTATTATTTTCTAAATTAATAAATGCTAAAAATCTATCTTGTGGTCTTTCTTCTAATTTTAGTTTAGCATCCTCTGGCGCTAATGGTTTTATTTCATAATATAAAGTTTTTAATATTTCTCCTTCTACTTCATGTTCTTCTTCTGCTCTTAAAGTTTCTTTCATTCTAATTGATTCTGTCATATTTTGTTTATCTTTTTTTGTTTTAACTTTTCTTGCTTGACCTTCTAATATGTCTATATCTTTATCTATAGATGCATACAAATCTCTATGTGCTGTAACTGCTCTTAATCTGTCGCTTCCTGCTGTTACATCCATTTCTGCAATTTGCTCTGCTCCTTCTGTTTTAATTGTTGCATATAAGTCAAACTCTTCTCCAAAATATTTTACTAATCTGTCTGCTTTCTTTTCAATATAATCTTTTATTGCTTCTGTAGCTTTTAACTCTTTTCCTGTTATTTTTATATTCATAAAAATCGCTCCTTCCAAAATTTATATGATTGTCATTTGTGAGTTATTTTAATTATATATGTTTTTTTAACTTTTTGCAAGTCGTTTTTTTATGTTAGGCGTATTTTTTACCTAATATATTAATTTTAGCTTAAACATGCTTTTACTCATTATTAAATTTGTATTAAGTACTTGCCAAAGTTAAAATTTCATGGTAAAATATATGTTGATTTTATTAACTTAAGGGGAGGTGCAAAATATGCCAAACATTAAATCAGCTATCAAACGTGTTAATGTTATTGAAAAGAAAACTCTTAGAAATAATATGATTAAATCTGGATATAAATCAGCTGTAAAGAAATTTGAACAAGCTATAGAAGATGGAAATAAAGAAGAAGCTACAAAATTATTTGCAGAAGCTACAAAAAAAGTAGATCAAGCTTGTACAAAAGGTGTTATTGTAAAAAATACAGCAGCTAGAAAAAAATCAAACATGGCTAAGAAATTAAATGCTTTAGCAAAATAGTTTTTAAAAGATTGTGCACAGTTTTTTAAAAATATCTAAAAACTAATCTATATAGAAATATCTTTTTAGGATAATTCCATATAGATTAGTTTTTTCTTTATATTTTAACTCCTATTCACTTTATAATTACCTATACCTAGCTCTGTCTTGCCTTCTTATATGGTCACATTTTCCATTGATGTTTGTTTCGTTTTATGTTAACATTTATTTAGTAATAGATTAAGCGAGGTGTACATATGAAAAAGATTTTTAATGAATTTAAAAATATTGATAAAAACATTGTTAGCATAATGAAAGCTTGTATTAAATTTTCATTTACTTTACTAATTATATCTACTATTATTCTTTTCACATATTCTACTATATATTCAGTTCCTACATTATTTTATACTGGCATATCTATATTTACTAGTAGTTTATATTTTATTGTTATAAGTTTAGTTTGTAGTTTATCTTTTAATAAGTTAAAAAAAGAGATGAAACTTTAAAGTTGTTAGATAAAAAATTAGAGACCTGTCCCCAATTTCTGAAATTCAGAAATACGGACCTGTCCCTAATTTCTAACTATTCTAAATTTAATCTCTTTTTTAAATTATAATTTGTCAAAATATATGATGCAATTCCTATAATAACATTTGTAATAAATGTTGATACTATCAACTGAATTAATACGTTTTCTGTCATTGTCATACCATTTATCATAGTTTCTAGACTGCCATAATTACATGCAATAACTGCCACTACTGCAACAATGCCTAACACTTGATATACTACATAAAATACTACTCCTGTTACAATTGAATAAGCAATTTTATTATTACTAAAACTATGCCCTATTGTCATTGAACAATATATTGCTAAAACTGTAGCTATATAAGAACAAATCATCATTACTGCAATAATTATTAATGTAACTATAGGTGATACTATCAGTTCACTACTCATTTCTGAATTCATTATATTTATAAATGAACTTATCATACCTTTTTGATAATATGCTATTGCTAATGTAGCTAATATTATTATACATATAATAAATAGCCATATAATTGAACTAATTATTTGAGATAAAATAATAGTACTTTTTCTAACAGGTAATGTATGAGTTAAATACCCTTCATCTTTTAAAACTTTTTTATAATAATTTTTTACAGATATAAAAAAGCAATAAACCAAAGAAATTATAATTGTAATGCAAAAAATAAATGTTGATATTCCAAATAATATACTAAATGTAGCCTTTAAACCTTCAAAACTTTCTGAAATCGTATAAAAAATTCTTGTTATAACAGACATTATAAGTAGCATTAAACATATAGGTAACATACTTTTAGAATAATCTTTTATATCATATTTTAACATTTTTCCTAGCATCCTTTGAATACCTCCTTAAAAGCTCCTTCTATAGAAGTGTTATACTTCTTTCTTAATTCATCAGCACTTGATGTTAATACAATTTCTCCCCTATTTATAAAAATAACATCATCTAATATTCTCTCAATATCAGAAATTAAATGCGTTGAAATAAGTATACTTGCACCTTCTTTAAAATTCTTTAATATCAAGTCTAATATTCTATCTCTTGCAACTGGGTCTACTCCTCCAATTGGCTCATCTAGTACATACAAATCTGCATCTCTACTCATAACTAAAACTAATTGGACTTTCTCTCTTGTTCCTTTGGATAATTGTTTTAATTTGCTTTCTTTGTTTATATCTAATTCATTTAATAGTTTTACAGCTCTTTCTTTATTAAAGTCTTTATAAAAGTCTTTAAAATATTTTATAATTTCTATTACTTTCTTATCTTCTGGTAAATAAGTTCTTTCTGGTAGATAAGAGATTATTTTTTTACTTTCAATACCTGGTTTTACACCATTTATTAAAATTTCTCCGCTACTTGGAACTAGTAACTCATTAATTATTTTTATTAATGTAGTCTTACCGCTACCATTTGTTCCTAAAAGTCCCACTATTCTTCCCTTTTCAATCGAAATATTAATTTTGTTTAGAGCTTTAATCTGTCCATAATCTTTACATAAGTCTACACACTTTAACAATTCCATATTACTCCTTTTCCTTTCTATAATTTAACATTATATATTCTCTAATTTCCTCTTTTGAAAACCCAAGTTCAATCATACTGTCTATAAATTTTTCTAAGCTTTGTTTTGCTATTTCTTCTCTCATCTTTTTTATTAAATTTTTATCTTCTGTAACAAACTTCCCATTAGTACGCTGTGTTAATACTAAGCCTTCTTCTTCTAATTCCAAATATGCCCTTTGTACCGTATTAGGATTTGCCTTTATTTCTATTGCAAAATCTCTCACAGAAGGAAGTCTATCTCCTGCTTTGTACTTTCCTGAGATAATAGCTATTTTCATTTTTTCCACAAGTTGTATATAAATAGGTCTATCACTTTCAAAATTCCACTTCATTTTTCCTCCTTGTTTTATTATTGTATTAATACATTAATACAATAATAATTCTTTTTTTATTTTTTGTCAATAGTTTTTTATTAAATAATAAAAAATTAGAGACCTGTCTCCAATTTCTGAAATTCAGAAATATGGACCTGTCCCTAATTTCTAACTATTTATTCAATTCTTCCAAGAACATTTTATTTAACATTTGTGGGTTTGCTTTTCCTTTTGTTTCTTTCATTGCCTGACCAACTAAGAAACCTAAAGCTTTGTCCTTTCCACCTTTAAAGTCTGCTACAGATTGAGGGTTGTTTTCTAATACTTTTATAACAACTTCTTTTATAGCTCCTTCATCTGAAATTTGAATCCAGCCTTTTTCCTTTATTATTTCTTCTGGATTTTTTGGATTTTCAAATAATTCAGTTAAAACTTTCTTAGCAATTGCTGAACTTATTGTTCCTTTATCTATTAATTGTATCATTTTTGCTAGCTCTTCTGCTGTGAATGGGATATTTTCTGGTTCTAGTTCTTTTTCATTTAATATTCTAGAAATGTCTGATAATATCCAGTTTGCAACTGCTTTTGCGTTTCCACAAATTGCTAAAGCTCCTTCAAACAAATTTGATAAATATTTTGAAGATGTTAACAATTTTGCATCTTTTTCTGATAAATTATATTCTTTAATGTATCTATCTCTTCTACTTTCTGGTAATTCTGGTAATGATTTTCTTATTTCTTCTACATACTCATCTGATAAACGAATAGCTACTAAATCTGGATCTGGGAAATATCTATAATCTTGAGCATCTTCTTTGTCTCTCATTGAATATGTTCTTCCATTTATATCATCCCATCTTAAAGTTTCTTGCTCTACTTTTCCGCCTTCTTCTAGCACTTCTATTTGTCTGTCTTTTTCATATTCTATTGCTCTTACTATTGCTCTAAAAGAGTTCATATTTTTCATTTCTGTACGTATACCAAATTTTTCTTCGCCTTTTTTTCTAACAGAAACGTTTACGTCTGCTCTTAATGAGCCTTCTTGCATCTTACAGTCTGAAACTTCTATATATTCTAATATAGATTTTATTTTTCTTAAATATTGTTCTGCTTCTCTACTTGACCTAATGTCTGGCTCTGAAACCATTTCTATTAATGGTACTCCTGCTCTGTTTAAATCAACTAAACTTCCTACTCCAAATTCATTATGATTTAACTTTCCAGCATCTTCTTCTATATGAATTCTTAAAAGTCTAATTTTCTTTTTATTTCCTTCATCATCTTCAATTTCTATATAGCCGTGCTCACAAAGTGGTTTATCAAATTGCGAAATTTGATATGCTTTTGGTAAATCTGGATAAAAATAATTTTTTCTATCATTTTTACTATCTTTAGAAATTGTACAATTTGTTGCTAATCCTGCTTTTACTGCATATTCTACAACTTTCTCATTTAGTACTGGAAGAGTTCCTGGCATTGCTGTACATATTGGGCATATATGTGTATTTGGCTCTGCTCCAAATGTTGTTGGGCATGAACAGAATATTTTTGTTTTTGTAGAAAGCTCTGCATGAACCTCTAAACCTATTACTACTTCATAATCTTCTTTTGACATAATAGTCCTCCTTTATTTTAGTCTAACACTGTCTTTATGTTTTATTATTTTTTGAATTCTGGCTTATATTTTTCACTAAATTTAATTTCTTGCTCAAATGTATAAGCAGCATTTAATATTTTTTCCTCTTCAAATCTGTTTCCTATTAATTGCATACCAATTGGCATTCCCTTGCTGTCAATTCCACATGGAATTGATATTCCTGGAAGTCCTGCAATATTTACAGGAACTGTACATATATCTGCTAAATACATTTCTAGTGGGTTAGTAGATTTTGTTCCTATTTCAAATGCTACTGTTGGTGAAGTTGGAGTTAATAAAACATCATATTTCTTAAATGCTTCATCAAACTCTTTTTTCACAAGTGTACGTACTTGTTGAGCCTTTTTGTAATATGCATCATAATATCCAGATGAAAGAACATAAGTACCTAAAATAATTCTTCTTTTTACTTCTGGTCCAAAACCTTCACTTCTAGAATTTTTATAAATATCTTTTAGGCTTTCATAGTTATTTGTTCTATATCCATAACGTATTCCGTCAAATCTGCCTAAGTTAGAACTTGCTTCAGCACAAGCAATAATATAGTAAGTAGCTAAAGCATAATCTGCTATATCTAAAGAACATTCTTCTACTGTTGCTCCTAATTTTTTATATGTTTCAATAGCTTCTTCTAATTTTGCTTTTACTTCTGGATTAATTCCTTCTCCATAATACTCTTTTGGAATTCCTATTTTTAGTCCTTTAACATCATTTTTTAGTGCTTTCGTATAATCTTTTTTAGGCATATTTTCAGATGTTGTATCTTTTTCATCATGTCCTGCAATTAGGTTTAATAACATAGCACTATCTCTTACATCCTTTGTAATAGGTCCTATTTGATCAAGTGAAGATGCAAAAGCAACTAAACCATATCTTGAAACTAATCCATATGTTGGTTTTAATCCTACCACCCCACAGAAAGATGCTGGTTGGCGAATAGAACCACCTGTATCTGAGCCAAGTGCCCATGGAACCATTTTAGCTGCTACTGCTGCTGCACTTCCTCCTGAAGAACCTCCTGGTACTGTATTTAAATTCCAAGGATTTCTTGTTTTCTTAAATGCAGAATATTCTGTAGAAGCTCCCATTGCAAATTCGTCCATATTTAATTTTCCTAAATCTATTAAATGTTCATTATTTAGCTTTTCTATGACTGTTGCATCATATGGTGCTACAAAATTTTCAAGCATTTTTGAACTACATGTTGTTCTTACACCTTTTGTACACATATTATCTTTAATACCAATAGGAATACCTGCAAAATCTCCTGTAATCTTTCCTTCGTCCATTCCTTTTTGTATTTCTTTAGCTTGATCAACCGCTTTATCTTCTAAAGTAGTTACAAAAGCTTGTACATCTCCTTCTTTTTCTTTTATTCTATCTGCATAAGCTTTTGTTATTTCTTCTATAGTAATCTCTTTACTTTTTAATTTTTCTTGTAACTCATGTACTGTCAAATCTATAATTTCCATAGATACCTCCTAGCAATTTTATAATTTTAAGTAATTCTTTTTTAAGTAATTTTATTATACTTATTGAATAACTTTTGGTATTTTAAACATATTTCTTTCTTGTTCTGGTGCATTAGCAAGTAATGCTTCTTTATCCTCAAAATTTACAACTTCGTCTTTTCTAAAAACATTGCAATTATCATTTGCAGCAATAGTTTCTCCTAAACCTTCTACTGGTGCATTATTTACTACATTAGCAAAGTTTAATATATCTTGTAAATTTGCTAAGTAATTATCTACTTCTTCTTCCTTTAAATTTAAGTTTGCCAATTTTGCAATATGCAAAAGTTCTTCTTTACTTACATTCATGCTATCATCTCCTCAATTCATTATGTTACTTATTATAACCTCTTTGGTAAAAAAATACAAGTAAAAATTTAAAGATAAGCATAAAAAAACTACCAATATCCACTAGGGATACTGGTAGTTTTTTTGTTTATTATCTTTCACCAACATTGTACATTTCATTTTAGACAACAAACCTATTAAATAATGATTAATGTAGGACGAAAACTCATACTACTTGAAGGTGTTCCGCTAAAATCTACGAAAGTGTATAACCCTGCATATTGACCATCATTTGAAGTTCCACTTCTTATAAAAAATGGTCCATTTTCATAAGGAAATAATGAGTAGTCACCATACCAAGAACCATAAGCCAAATTACCATTTACCGAAGTTTCGTGTATTGCATCTCCATATTTTTCTTTTGCAACTTTATAGTTATCTGAAGAATAATCTTTTTCTCCAATTTCATAAGTATTTTTCGTATAATTTGCACCATGTACCAAACTTAATCCATTATCAGCTAAAGCCTCGTTTTTATTATCTACATATGCCGCTACATATTCCCATGCGCCTCCGTTCATATCATATATTCCCCATATTGTTCCAGTAGTACTTGCTTCTTGTCCCTGAAGGCTCTTGTAATTTGTGTCTGTTCCTATATTTAAACTTGCAATTGCACTATCTCCTGAAGATCCCGTTATATAAGTCCCGCTATTGTTTATCCATACCTCTTCTGTTTCTTTTCCATACTTACTTTTACTTAAATAAGTTACAGCTCCCCATTCACTATTTTTTATTAAATGACTATTTAAAGTTTGGTTATAATTTAAGCATACATCATAAATATTGCTTACTGATATGTTTCTCCAACTACTTACTCCTGGCTTTACTTGCATTTTTTTATCTGTACCATTATATTCATTACTTGTAACATCCTTACTTGCTCCTTCTATACTTGCTTCAAATTTTGCTACCCATATTCCACTTACAGTTTCTCCGTAATTAAACGCTGGATGTATGTTCCATTTTCCTTGTCCACTTATATTGTCAAAGTTTATTCTTCCTGTTGCACTTTCATTACTTGTTCCTTTCATAAACTCCACTTCTATTATTCCTGCTCCATTTTCTGGCGCTGTACTATTTATCTGGGCTCCACTCTGATGGTATCCACTTGTTATGCTATATGCATATCTTGGTATCCATACAAACATACTATAATTACTATTTTCGTCCAGTATTCCTTCATTACTAAAGCTTCCGCCTACTACAATATTGGCCCACTTCTTACTTGAATAATCATACCATTCACTATCATTTTCTGTAGTTTTTATCCAGCTATTTCCATTCCATTTTATCGGTGTCATTTCTGTTTGATTATATTTAGGTGTATTTACTCCCTTTTCAATATTAAATTCACCACCTATAATCTCTTCCCCTGTAAATACACTTTCTTCCTTCTCTATACTTTTTTCTCCTTTTTCCACTTTCACTTTTATATTATACATTGTATTTGACTTTAAATTATCAAATGTATACGTTTTTTCTGTATCCTTATTTGTTTCTATCCAGTTTTCTGCTCCACTTTCCTTATATGAATATGTATATGTTGCACCTTCTGCATTTATTGTTTTAACTTCTACTTTAATACTATTATTTGTCTTAAATATATTTAGTTTACTTATTCTAATCTCATCTGATTTTTCCAAATACCCTATTTCTATATTTCCGTCTTCGCCAATTGTAACTTCAAATACATAGCCTTCAGTTGTTATTATTTCATAACTTCCATCCCCATTATCTACTATATCTGTTTCCTTATTGTTTATTATTCCAGTATCTTCTAAACTTTGGAAATACTCATCCAAATCAATCTCTCCATTTTTATTTATCTTTGCATATAATTTTGCTAAATTTAATTGTTCTTCTATTGATGTAACTTTTGTTTTTTCTACCGCATCTTGTGCTTTTGCAACTATACCATTTTCACTAAATACTAAGCTTATTGTTATTCCTGCTAGTATTAACAAAACTACTATTGTTACTAATGCTACTAAAGTAATACTTCCTATTTTCTAAAAAAGGATATATTGATTACCTTAATCAATATATCCTTAATTTTTACTTTAAGTTAAATTTAAACTGTATTTATATTCTATCTCTACCATTTTACTACTAATTTATCAAATTTAGACTTTATATATTTCTCTAGTTTCTCCATAAACTCATCTGGTTTTATTTCATTTTTTGCTACCATGTCTAATCCTTTTTCCCAACTTGCTGTAAGCTTTGGATTTAACATATCTGGCATAGACATATGTACAACATCATATATTGCCTCTCCTTTATTCGTTGGCGTAATTATTTGAGTCTTATCATTAATCTGTATATATTTTATTCTTTCTAATTTTTTTATAATCTCTGCTCTTGTAGCACTTGTTCCGATTCCAGCACCTTTTATTTGTTCTCTTAGTTCTTCATCTTCTATAAGCTTCCCTGCATTTTCCATTGCTAAAATTATAGAACCAGAATTATACCTAGATGGTGGAGATGTTTCCGCTTCTTTTGTCTCATAATTTACAGCAATTAGTTCTTCTCCTTTTTTTAGTTTGTTTAATATATCTATATTCTCATTTTCGCTTGTATCTTCTAACTTCTCACTTTCAAATTTTCCACTTTCGGAATTTAAAGTCTTATTATTTTCACCATTTAAAGATACTTTATTACCTTTCTTATCTTCCTTAAGTACCTCTTGATAACCTTGCTTTATACACACTTTTCCACTTGCTGTGAATTGTTCTCCTTCCACATCTATTGTTACAGATATTTTATTAAATTCTGCTGGAGGATAAAATATTGCTAAAAATCTTTTTACAATAACTTTATATATATCTTTTTGTAATTGTGGCAAAGAATCATAATTTTCATAACCTTGACCTGTTGGAATAATAGCATAATGGTCTGTTATTTTGCTATCATTAACATATTTTGTCTTTACTAAATTTGTAGAATATTTTTCTTCTGACATTTTCTTTATATAATTTTGTATATCTTCATCTTTGTATCCTTTAGCTATACCATTTAAGTTTTTAGTAATTACTTTTGCAATTGCTGTTGAAAGTACCCTTGCATCTGTTCTTGGATATGTAACTAGCTTTTTTTCGTACAAATTTTGTATAATTTCTAATGTTTCATCTGGTTTTATTTTAAATTTCTTTGTACATTCATTTTGAATCTCTGCTAAATTAAACAAAAGTGGTGCATTTTCTTTTTGTTTTGACTTTTTTATTTCTTTTACAATTGCTTTTTTATCTCTTAAAGAAAGTATAAATTCTTTAGCATCATTTTCTTTTTTAAAACCTGTTTCATTATATAGTTTTGGAGAATTAAATGTAATTGAACTTTCTTGTGATTTCCAATCTGCTTTGAAATTGCCATCTTCTTTTCCAAAAATCCCTACTATTTTATAATATTTTGTTTTCTTAAAATTTCGTATTTCTCTTTCTCTTTCAACAACCATTCCAAGTACACATGTCATAACACGTCCTACTGAGATAGATACTTTTTCTTCCTCCAAATCTTTTGCAAGTCTTTTTCCGTAAATTATAGATAAAAGCCTAGAAAAGTTAATTCCTATTAAGTAATCTTCTTTTGCTCTTAAATACGCCGAATTAGATAAACAGTCATATTCAGAAAGTTCTTTTGCTTCTTTTATTCCTCTGTTTATTTCCTCTTCTGTTTGGGAGTCTATCCATACTCTTCTTTTATCTTTCCCTTTAACACCAATTGCTTGGTCTACTAGTCTATAAATGTATTCTCCTTCTCTCCCAGAGTCTGTTGCCACATAAATTGTTTCTACATCTTCTCTTGTTAAAATTCCCTTTATTATATTAAATTGATTTTGTACATTTGATATTACCTCATACTTATATTCCTTTGGCATAAATGGTAAAGTATCTAGTCTCCAAAACTTAAGTTTTTCATCATACTTTTCTGGGTATGACATTGTAACTAAATGACCTACACACCATGTTATAATCCAATTTTCAGATTCCATATATCCATTTTGCCTTTTTGTATTTATTTTTAAAACCTTTGCAAATTCCATTGCCACAGATGGCTTTTCTGTTATTAGTACTTTCTTTCCCAACTCTACAGCTCCTTATAAAAATTGTAAATTATATTACTACATATTTTTAACATAAACAAAGTATATCACATTATATATTTTAGTATCAAGAATAAAGTTTTTGTACTATTCGTTCAAAAATCTATAAACTTATTGATATTTTTTTTATTTACTAGTATACTAACTAAAGTAGCTTTTTGTTAGTATTTAACTTATTAATAGAAATATATAAAATTTTAAAATAGGTGATTATATGAGTGAAAATTTTATTCCATCTAAGGATAAATTATATCCTGAAATTTACATTGATAACTTTAGAGAACTTTTAGACTCAATATCAAAATATTCTTCTAAAAGTGCTTTTTGTTTTAAAAATACAAAAACAAATGAGATTACAAAAATTACTTATAAACAATATATTGATGATATTATTGGCTTATCTACTAAGTTTTTAAATTTAGGCCTATCTGGAAAAAGAATTGCAATCATAAGTCACAACAAGTACCCTTGGCCTGTAAGTTATATGGCTATTCAAACAGGAGGTATGATAGGAGTTCCTTTAGATTATCAACTTCCAATTAATGAAATAGAGTTATCTTTGATTAGAAGTAATTCTGAAGCCATTATTTTCGAAGAACGTTTTATAGATACTTTTAAGAAAATTAGAGAAAATGGTAAAACAAATGTAAAATATTATATTTGTATGGAATTAGATGAAGATAAAGATGGATTTTTATCATTTCAGAAATTAGTAGATGATGGTAAAAAGCTAGTTTTAGATGGCGACAATTCTTTCTCTAAAGTAAAAATAGACTCTAACAAAATGTCAGTTTTACTATTTACATCTGGTACTACTGGTCAATCTAAGATAGTAATGCTTTCCCAAAGAAATATTTGCTCTAATGTATCTGCAATGACCACTTTAATAAAAATGCGTGATGATGATAATGTACTTTCATTCTTACCTTTACATCATACTTTTGAATGTACTGCAACATACTTATACTGTAATTACACAGGTTGCACAATATGTTATGCAGATAGTATTAAACAAATTCCTAAAAATCTTTTAGAATATGATATATCTGGTGTTGTATGTGTTCCAGCACTTTTAGAAATTGTATACAGACAAGTTAACAGGACAATAAAAGCTAAAGGATTAGCAATTCCTTTTAAAATATTAATGGTAGTATCTAATTTTTTAAGAATATTTCATATTGATATTAGGAGAAAAGCATTTAAGTCAATATATGACAGTTTAGGTCATAAATTAAGATTAATTCTATATGGGGCTGCATCTGTAGATAAAAAAATTATAAAGTTTTTTGAAAACATAGGAATTGTTGTTATCGGTGGTTATGGCTTAACAGAAACTTCTCCAGTTATAGCATGTGAAAATGATAAATATAGAAGTCCTGGTAGCGTTGGTTTTCCTCTATCTTGTGAGGAAGTTAAAATAAGCAATCCTGACCAAAAAGGTAATGGAGAAATACTAGTTAAAGGACCTAATGTAATGCTTGGCTATTATGAAAATGAAGAAGCTACTAGGGAAATTTTAGAAGATGGTTGGCTTCATACTGGAGACTTAGGAAGATTTGACAAAAAAGGATTTTTGTATATTACAGGCAGAATTAAAGATATGATTGTTTTAGATAATGGAAAAAAAGTATTTCCACATGAAATTGAAACTTTACTTAACAATTCGGATTTAATTACAGAAAGTTTCGTATATGCAAAACGAGAAAATAAGAATTTAAAACTTGGTGTAAAGTTAGTATATGAAGAAGATAATGAATTATTAAAAAATAAAACCAGAGACGAAATTTTTAATCTTCTAGATGCAGAAGTTAGAAAAGTAAATAATGAAATACCTAAATATAAACATATTCAATATGTTACAATAACTACTACACCTTTAATTAAGACTACTACACAAAAAATAAAAAGATTTGAAGAGATGAAACATATAGATTAAAAAAATGGTTCAAATAAGTAATTTATTTGAACCATTTTTTATTTTAATATCCTATTTCTTTTAATATATCTTTTACTTCATCACTATATTGATCATCAACATTTACATATATTACTGTATTATTAATTCTTGAAACAAGCATATACTTTCCACTAGAAGATAGTGTATATTTAGAATAATTCTTTCCATTTATATTTGACTTAGCTGATGTTGTTCCAGCATTAGATTCGAAAATAGATGCATTATTGTTAAAAAATCCTGTTGCAGTACTTTCGTCAGCCAATTCATAAAATTCTATTTGATAATTGTAACCACTATCTACTGCTAAGTATACTTGTTCTACATAACTATATTGTGCAAATTGATAAGTTGCATCTGATATTGTATAGCCATTTTGTTCCATAAAACTTTTAAATTGTTCCGCAGTTATAGAGTCCTTTTCTCTATTTAATAAGAAACTAACTCCAAATATTGCTCCTCCTACTAATAGTACAAAAGCTAATACTGCAACAATTACTATTATTGCTATTTTTGACCCCTTCATAAATTTTCCCCCTTTAAAATTTCTCCTCTCATATTTCTGTCATATTTTTTGTAATAATATCAAAACATATATTTTTTTGCAATATTTTTTATACTAATAATAAAAATTTATTTTCTTATAAATATTGACATTTAGTGGTATACTAGTGTAAAATTATGTGATATAGGGCTTGTTTTGGCTTTATATATTTTACTTTAAATTACTAAATGAAATGGGGAATTAGAAAATGAGTATTTATAGAACTCATACTTGTAATGAAATTAGTTTAGATGATGTTGGAAAACATGTAAAAATTGCAGGTTTTGTTGAAACAATACGTGACTTCGGAGGTCTTGTTTTCCTTGATATTCGTGATATGTATGGTGTTACACAAGTTGTTACATCTGGAAAAAGTGAAGATGTTGACTTTGCATCAAGAATTCCAATTGAATCTAGTGTATCTGTGGAAGGAACTGTAAGAAAAAGAGCACCAGAAACAGTAAATGAAAAAATAAAAACAGGTCTTGTTGAAATAGCAATTGAAAAAATAGAAATTCTAGGAAAAAGGACTAAAGACCTTCCTTTTGAAGTTAATTCAAATCAAGATGTTAGAGAAGATTTAAGACTTCAATATCGTTTCTTAGATTTAAGAAATACAAAATTAAAAGATAACTTAGTATTAAGAGCTAAAGTTTTACAATATTTAAGAAGTCAAATGATTGAACAAGGCTTTTTAGAGGTTCAAACACCAATACTTACTAGTTCTTCACCAGAAGGTGCAAGAGACTATTTAGTACCAAGTAGATTACATCCAGGAAAATTTTATGCTTTACCACAAGCACCACAACAATTTAAACAATTGCTTATGGTTTCTGGTATAGATAAATATTTTCAAATAGCTCCATGTTTTAGAGATGAAGATGCTAGAGCAGATAGATGTCCAGGTGAATTCTATCAATTAGATATGGAAATGTCATATGCAACACAAGAAGATGTTTTCTCTGTAATAGAGCCTGTTATGTATAATACTTTTAAAACATTTTCAAATAAGAAAGTAGCTGAATATCCTTTCCCTAGAATACCATACCGTGAAGCTATGGTAAAATACGGAAGCGACAAGCCAGATTTAAGAAACCCATTATTTATTATAGATTTAACAGACTTCTTCCAAAAATGTACTTTCAAACCATTCCATGGTAAAGCTGTTCGTGCTATAAAAGTAACTGGTCATATGTCAAAAGGTTTCCATGAAAAAATTCTTGAATTTGCTAAGTCAATTGGTATGGGCGGTCTTGGATACTTAGAAGTACAAGAGGATTTAAGTTATAAAGGACCTATTGATAAATTTATACCAGATGACTTAAAGAAAGAACTTCTAAACTTAGCAGACCTAAAAGTAAACGACACAATATTCTTTATTGCAGACGATGAAACAATTGCAAACAGCTTGGCAGGTCAAATTAGAACAGAACTTGGAAAGAGATTAAACCTAATAGATGAAAATATATTTAGTTTTTGTTGGATAATAGATTTTCCAATGTATGAATTAGATGAACATGGTAAATTAGACTTCTGCCACAACCCATTTTCAATGCCACAAGGTGGACTAGATGCTTTAAATAACCAAAAGCCTTTAGATATTTTGGCATATCAATATGATATTGTATGCAATGGTATAGAGCTTTCTTCTGGAGCTGTAAGAAATCATGACCCAGAAATTATGATAAAAGCATTTGAAATTGTTGGATATAGTAAGGAACATATTGAAGAAAAGTTTAAAGCTTTATTTAATGCATTCCAATATGGTGCTCCACCACATGCTGGTATTGCACCTGGTGTTGATAGAATGCTTATGCTTTTAACAGATTCTGAAACTGTACGTGATGTTATAGCATTCCCTATGAATAGTAAATCTCAAGACTTACTAATGGGAGCTCCTGGAACTGTTACTAAAGAGCAATTACAAGATGTTCATATTAAATTAGATTTACCAGAAAAAAAATAAACCAAAAAAGATGGAGGGAATTATCTTTCGATAATCCCTCCATCTTTTTTGGAAGTAGACTTATAGCCTTTTTTGCACCATCCGAGCAATTCCGACGTAGAACTGTTTTGGCGTGATTTTTTCTTCTCCAAAATACCTATAAAGTACATCCGGATTAGCTTTTTCTATCGCTTTGTTCGTCACGGTTCTAATGCTTCTTTCGACTGCTGAAGCAGTTATCTCGTACTTTTCAGCAACTTGCTCAAATAGCACAAATTCTTCAAGCATCTGGTCTGGATGCTTGATACAAAGCTTAACTGTTTCAAAAGTGTAGTCCCATCCTTTCATGTGGTTTGGAATTATAAGTTCTTTCATGCACTGCTCAATTTTTTCATCTATGGATAGCTCCTCTATTTCTAGCTCTGAGAAAGCCCCATTTTGGGCAGCGCACTCAATTACTGCACATAAGTCCAAAATGGAGTACCCCTTTTGATTTAGTTTCCGCAAGATACCAAGTGTTCTTTCGTAGTCCATCTTTCACTACTCCCTTTTTATATATAATATCAGCATATGCTGATATTATAATTTTAGCATTTCTTTTATATCATGTCAATTTTTTCCATTTATTTCTTACATATTCATATATCATAATTCCTGTAGCAACAGATGCATTTAAACTTTCTGTTTTTCCAAGCATTGGAATTTTAACTTTCCTGTCTGCAATTTCTTGAACTTCTTTTGAAACCCCATTGGCTTCATTTCCAATTACTATAGCTTTATTTTTATATTCTATATTATATATGCTTTCTTCAGTTTCTAATGATGTAACAACAACTTCGAAGTTATGCTTTTTCGTTTCTTTTAAAGTGCTTACTATATCCTCTGTTTCTATTATATTTACTCTAAAAATTGCTCCCATGGTTGAACGAACAACCTTTGGATTATATGGGTCTGCACTATTTTTAGAAAGTATTATTTGCTTTAAGTCTGCGCTATCAACTGTTCTTAGAATGGTTCCTAAATTTCCTGGGTCTTGTATTCCATCTAGCACTATAATTATATCCTCATTATAGTTAATTTGTTTATTAGCATTTTTCTTTTCTACTACTGCTAGTACTCCTTGAGGTGTTGTTACATCTGATATTGACTGAAATATTTTTTTAGTAACATATAAACAGTCATTTTTTGCTATGTCATACAATAAATTTTGTTCCAGCTTTACATTATCCTCGCAGTCCTCACAAATTACAACATACTTAATTTCTGCATTCTCTTCTATTGCTTCTTTCACTAGTTTTATTCCTTCTATAATATAGCAACCTGCTTCATCCCTATATTTCTTTTCTTTTAATTTTTTTATATTCTTTATTGTCTCATTATCTTTACTTGAGATAACTTGCATCTTTTCACCTCTTTCTAGCTTTTTTACTTACATTATAATTATCCCTTTATTGCTTATTTATCTATATTGTCTACTTTATCTTCTTTTTTAGTTTCGCATATTACTCTTAAAAATTCTTTTACTTCGTCTACAATATTTCTTACTTCTTTTAGCGTTATATATGGTTCAACTCCTGTAGAAAATCTAATTCTATTGCCATATTTTTTAATTAATGTGTCTATCATATTTTCTGGATAATTATTATTTTCAAAATAGAATACAATGTTTTCCATTCTTTGGGCAATCTTTACAATATTAGCATTTCTGGCTAACTCTTTTATCCTTACAATTTCAATCAAATTTTCTAATTCATCTGGCATTCTTCCATACCTGTCTATAATTTCATCTATTACATTTTGTATATCTTCTTCTGTTCTGCACAATGCAATATTTTGATATATTTCTATTTTTTGCCCACTGTCTTTAATAAAATTATCTGGTATGTAACTTGAAATATTTAAGTCTATTTGTACATCTTTTTCTTCATTAACTTGTATTCCTTGAGTTTCTTTCATTACTTCGTCTAATAATTTGCAGTATGTATCATAACCAACTTGCTCCATATGACCATGTTGAACTTCTCCAAGCATACTTCCTGCTCCTCTTATTTCCAAGTCTCTCATTGCTATTTTAAATCCAGATCCAAACTCTGTAAATTCTTTTATCGCTTTTAGTCTTTTGTCTGCTACTTCTGACAATAGTTTGTTACGTTTGTACGTAATATATGCATACGCTTGCCTATTACTTCTTCCAACTCTTCCCCTTATTTGGTAAAGTTGAGATAATCCAAGTCTTTCTGCATTTTCAACAATTATTGTATTTGCATTTGGCATATCTATACCAGACTCTAAAATTGTTGTACATACTAACACATCTATTTCTTTTGCAATAAATGCTTCCATTATTTCTTCTAGTTCTTTACCAGACATTTTTCCGTGTGCATAAGAAATCTTAGCCTCAGGTACCAATTTTGTAATAGCGTCCGCTTTCTTAGCAATTTGCTCTACATTATTAAATAGGTAAAATACCTGTCCTTCTCTTTCTACTTCTTTTAAAATAGCTTCTCTTATAATTTCCTCATCATATTCTAATACATAAGTTTGAACAGGTCTTCTATTTTGAGGTGGTTCATATATTACAGACATATCCCTAACCCCCAATATAGACATATGAAGTGTTCTTGGAATTGGAGTTGCTGTCATTGTTAATACATCTACGCTATTTTTTAATTGTTTTATTTTTTCTTTATCTTTTACTCCAAAACGCTGCTCTTCGTCTATAATAAGTAATCCTAGGTCTCTAAACTCAACATCTTTACTAAGTAATCTATGTGTTCCTATAACTACGTCTAATTCTCCAAGTTTTAATTTCTTTATTACCTCTTCTTGTTCTTTTTTTGTTCTAAATCGATTTAATAAATCTACTCGTATTGGAAACTCTTCCATTCTATACTTAAATTCTTCATATTGTTGGTTTGCAAGAACTGTTGTTGGAACTAAATATGCAACTTGCTTTTGATTCATAACTGCTTTAAAAGCAGCTCTTATAGCTACCTCTGTTTTTCCATATCCAACATCTCCGCATAAAAGCCTATCCATAGGAACAGGTTTTTCCATATCTTTTTTTACTTCTTCTATACACCTTAATTGGTCGTCTGTTTCTTGATATGGGAAACCATCTTCAAATTGTTTTTGCCATGGAGTATCTTTTGTAAATTCGAAACCTTTAATGTGTTGTCTCTTGGCATATAATTCCACTAAATCTTTTGCAATTACTTCTAAGTTTTTCTTAACCTTAGATTTAGTATTTTCCCATTCCTTTGTCCCAAGCTTATTTAATTTTGGTGATGTTTCCCCACCACCTATATACTTCCTTACATTGTCTAAACTATCTGTTGGAACATATAAAACATCATCATTTCTATATTTTATTTTAATATAGTCTTTTGTAATTTTGTCTGCTGTTGTAATAGTATTTACTCCCATAAATTGACCAATACCATGCAATTTATGTACTACAAAGTCTCCTTCTTTTAAATCTGCAAATACTATCTTTTCACCTTGTTTAAATGCACTACTTTTATATTTTTTCTTTTTTACTGCTTCTTCAAAACTGCTTGATAAATTTATTACAACAAGCTTTAAATCATAATTTTGGAAACCTGCTGAAAGAGCCCCTAAAGTAACTATTACTTCTCCTATGTTTATATTTTCTACATCTTCTTTATATTGATAGTTAGTTTCTCTTTCTTTCAAAAGTTCGCAAACTTTTTGAGTTGTAGCTTCATTTCCTCCTAATAGTATAACCCTATTTTTCTTTGTATATTCCTTTAAATCTTCTATAAGTAAGTCTATTTCTGCTTTATAATAATTTATTTCTCTAGTTGAAAAGCTAAATTTTAAAATATTTTTTATAATGTCATTCTGTTCTAGATATATTATTTGTTTTTTAGAGTAATCATATTCAAAATTACTAATATTCTTTATAGCCTCTGGAACTATTCTTTCTTTTTCTATTAAGGATTTAATTAAGTTATTGTTCTCTATAATAATATTTTCTTGTCTTTGCTCTAGCTTAGAATTTTCATCTATAAAAATTAGATACTTTTCTGATAAATAATCTAAAAAGTAGTCTTGTTTTTCATAAAATTCATTAAAATATTTATCTATTTTGCTTATAACTTCCCCATTTTTTATTAATTCTATATCTTCTTCTGCGTTACTATAATTTTCTTCTATTTTGTTTATCGCTTTAGAAACATCTTGAGTTATAAACTCATGTGCTGGAAATATTGTAATGTTTTGTATCATTTCTGTAGACCTCTGAGAGTCTATTTTAAAATACCTAATAGAGTCTACTTCGTCTCCCCAAAACTCAATTCTAACTCCAACACTATTAGAAAGTCCAACATCTACAATTCCTCCACGTATACTAAACTGTCCCTGTCCTTCTATTAAATTAGTTCTTTCATAACCAAGTTTTACAAAAGTTTTCTTTAAATCTTCTACTCTGTATGTTTCACCAATTTTAAAATCAACAATATTTTCATAAAGTTCTTCTTTACTTATCATTTTTTGCATAACCGCTTCTATTGTTGTAACAACAATAATAGGCTCTCTTGATTTTTCTTGCAATTTAATTTTATTTAGTACAGCAATTCTCTCATATGGAAGATCTTTACTCTCTGCAATATAGTCATATGGCGCTATTTCCCTTTTTGGGAAAAAATATACCTTTTTGAAAAAATATTTTAAATCTTTTACTAATTTTTTTGCTTGAATTTCATTATATGTAAGCACACATATTTTTCTCTTTGTACTCTCTAATATAGAAGCTATTACATTTACTTTAGACACGTCAGATAAGCCCGATATTGCTATCGGACTTGTTTCATTTTTTATACTCTCTGCTATTTCTTTAAACTTATTATTGTTTAATAATTCTTGTACTAAAAATTTCATTTTTATTTTCCTTCTTGCCAATTATAATTTCTTCCAAATTTCTTTAGTGTTGTTTTTTATTAAACTCCTATTTTCTTAAACTCTTCTGCTCTCTTTACTTTTTGTGTTGTAGTTTTTATTAGAGGTTCTGATGTTACTTGAACTTCTTTAATATGTTTATATTCTGGCATTTGGGTATTTATTTTTTCTTTTATTTCTTTCCAAATTATATCCTTATATTCACTTTCTTCCTTATCTGGATATAATTCTTTCATATTCTCGCTACTATAAACTATTTTCGCAGAGATTATATAATCTTTATCTTTACTAGGTTTACCAAACACAATATTTTCTTCTACAAATGGTAATTTACTAATTAAAAACTCTATTTCCTGAGGATATATGTTTTTTCCATTTTTTAAAACAATAACATCCTTCTTTCTTCCTGTTAAGAATAAGAACCCCTTTTTATCTAGGTATCCTAAATCTCCTGTATAAAACCATCCATCTTTTAAAACTTTGTTAGTTTCCTCTTCATTTTCATAATATCCAAGCATTACATTAGGTCCTTTTACTACAACTTCACCTATTCCTTCTTCGTTTGGACTATCTATTTTTACCTCTTCATTTTTCATAATTAGTCCCGCAGAACCTGGGCTCTTTTTATAATCAGCTTCTGCTGATATAACAGGTGATGTTTCTGTTAGTCCATACCCTTGAATTGTTGAAATTCCAAAACTATTTAAACCAACGATTGTACTTTTATCTGCTGGTGCCCCTCCATGTATTACTAATCTTATCTTTCCTCCAAGACTATCTAATATTTGCTTGTACACTTTTTTTCTTAAATCTATATGTATTTTAGTAAGACTATTTGTAATTGGTTTCATAAAGTTAATTAATTTTTCTTTACCTTGATCTTTTATTCCTTTATTTATCTTCTTATATACAATATCAAGCATTAATGGTACAGTTATAAATACAGTTACACCATAATCTTTTAAATTATCTACTACGTATCTTAAACCATCGCAAAAAGCTACAGTTGCTCCGCAATATAAACATCCATATAAAAATGTTATTGTACATTCAAATGTATGGTGAATTGGTAAAAATGAAAGAAGTACATCTGTATCATACATTAAAACATAATAAGGCATTGCATTAATATTACTGCAAACATTATACTGTGACAACATAACAGCTTTTGCAGCAGCTGTTGTTCCAGATGTAAATAACATAATAGACATTTTTTTATTGTCTATTTTTATACTATCATATCTAGTATCTCCACTTTTTACAAGCTCTTCTCCTTTTTCTATTAACTCATTATATTTTATTATGTTTGTATTATCTATTTCATCCATACAAATATAATATTGTAAATTCGAATCATTCTCTCTTCTTATTTCCTCAAATACGTCTACATATTTTTTATCAAAAACTACGGCATCTGCTTTACTTCTTTTAATAAGTGACTTTATCTCCGTATTTGGTAAAGCTTTATCTAAAGGAACTATTACCATATTCCCTGTTACCACTGCTATATATGTTACACACCAATTATAACTATTGTTACCAATAACAGCAACTCTTTTCCCCTCTAGTCCCATATTTAAAAGAACAGTTGATAAACTCTTTGCATCCCTCTTGTATTGATTAAATGTTTTTACTATAACTTTAGAATTCTTGTCTGCTATATCCTCTTTATACTCAAATGCTATTTTATCTCCATATTTTTCTACTGCTCTATCCAATAGTTGTCTAAGATCTTGAACTTTCCCCATTTCATGACCTTTAGTTGGTTTTAATTTTTTTCCCATTTAACTATATCTCCTTATTAAAGTATATTTAGTCTAATATTGTATTCTTCATTCCAATTTCGCCATAATTATACCATAATATGTAACTAAAGTAAATTGTAATTGCTTAATTGACTATATTTTAATATGTAAAACTTTTCTATAAACTTAAACTTTACTATAACCATTCTCCATATCTTTTTATATATAGTTTTTTTACAAAAGAAGCTAGCATACAATATAGAAATGCAACACCTATTATAACAGCTATATATGTAAGTGGTATTGGTGTAAAGCCTATAATTTTCCCAAGAGCTGTAAAAGGTATTAACAATGTAACTAAGCTAATTAATATAGTAGTTGCATACACCGCCTTTGAGGCATGAGTTTCTGCAAATGGTCTTTTACTACTTCTTATTACATGTAGTCCCATCATTGTAGAAATTATACCATAACAAAACCATGTTGTTTGAAAAAGTTCTGCTGTTCTTATTCCAAAAACAAACCACAATAATGCAAATACTACTAAGTCAAATATAGAACTTGTTGGTCCCATATAATACATAAATCTTTTTATACTTTTTAAATCCCACTTTCTAGGTTTCTGCACATACTCTTTATCCACATTATCATAGGGAAGTGATAATTGTCCTAAATCATAAAGCAAGCTTTGTACCAATAACTGGATTGGAGTCAATGGGAAAAATGGTAATACTAAACTTGCAATCATAACAGATATTACCTCTCCAAAATTGGAGCTAACTGCAATTTTTATATACTTTAATAAATTTCCAAATGTCTTTCTTCCTTCAATAACACCATCTGTTAATACATTTAAATTCTTTCTTAAAAGAATTATATCAGCTGTTTCTTTTGTTATATCTACTGCTGTATCTACCGAAACACCTACTTCTGCACTATTTAATGATGGTGCATCATTTATTCCGTCACCCATATATCCTACTACATTTCCACCTTTTTCTAGAACTTGTACAATTCTAGACTTTTGTATTGGTGATAATTTAGCAAATACATTTGTCTTTTTTAACAATCGTAATAATGCTGTATCTGATAATTTCTCTATTTGACTTCCTAATACAATTTTATCTGTGTTTATATCAACTTCTTTACATATTGCCTTTGTAACATATTCGTTATCGCCTGTAAGTACTATAACACGAATTCCATCTCTGTTTAACCTTTTTATCTCTTCTTTTGCGCTTGATTTTGGTGGATCTAAGAAACCTACAAATCCTACTAATGTCATCTTTGACTCATCTTTTATAGTATAGTCTAAAGGTTCTTCTATAATTTGTTTCTTGCATATTGCAATTATTCTTAATCCATCCTGATTTAAGTTTTTCGCAACTTCTTCTAATCTTCTTTTATCTTCTGATTTCATTTGAGATACTTGACCTTTATATTCCATTGTTGTACATTTTGAAAGTATCTCTTCAACAGCACCTTTCGTTATCATTAGCTTTTCTTCACCATTTGATACAATTACTGAAAGACACCTTCTTGAAAAATCAAATGGAATCTCATCTATTTTTTTATACTCTTTTGAAACTTTATATAGTTTTTCTTGCTTTATTTTGTTTACAATTGCTTTATCTATACTTCCCTCTAATCCATTTTGAAAATATGCATTAATAAAAGCATATTTCAATACCTCTTCATCTTCTTCTCCATTTATATCTAAATATCTTTCAAGAACTATTTTATCTTGGGTTAATGTTCCTGTTTTATCTGTGCATAAAATATTCATTGCGCCAAAAGATTGAATACTATTAAGTTTCTTTACAATAGTTTTTTTATTTGCCATATTAATTGCACCTTTGGCAAGGCTTGAAGATAAAATAACTGGCAAAAGTAACGGTGTTATTGCTATTGCAACTGCCACTGCAAAAGTAAATGCAACCAATGTATCATGCCTAATACTGTTTATAAAAAATGCAACCGCTATAAATATTACCATAAACCTAATAAGTAATTTGCTAATTCCATCTATACCATTTTCAAAGCTTGTCTTCGGCTTACCTATTTGAATTGTTTGGGCAACTTTTCCAAAATAAGTATCATCTGCAGTTTTAAATACAATGCCCTTTCCAGTACCACTCATTACATTTGTACCCATAAAACAAATAGTATCTATATCTGTTATATCCTCTATTTTATTTTCCGTTTTATTTTCAGAAACAACATTTTTTCTAACAGCATCGGACTCCCCTGTTAAAGATGACTGCACTAAAAATAGGTCATTTGCCTCAATTACTTTTAAGTCTGCTGGTATTAAGTCACCTGCCGAAAGTTTTACTACATCTCCTACTGTTACTTGGTCAAGAGGCACTTTCTCTTCTCTTCCATTTCTAATGACTGTAGTCTTTACTGAAACCATTTTTTTAAGTTTTTCTGCTGCTTTATTTGACTTAAAAACTTCAAAAAATTCCAAAAACGAACTTATTACTATTAAAACTAATATTACAACAATATTAGCGTAACTTGGCGTTTCTGGTAAAACTACATCTGTATAGATTAGTAAAAGCGTAATTACTAATAATATTATATTAAAAGAACTAAATAAACTTTTAAGTAGAAAATGATACCATCTTTTTGGTTTTGACTGCTTTATTATATTTAATCCATATCTAGCTTGGTTTTCCTTAACTTGCTCATTTTTTAATCCATTTGCACTAAAATTGTACCTTTTCAAAAACTCATCTACTGAGTTTACACAGTCTTTTTTATAAATTTCATAAATGTCTTTATTTTCTTCTTTAGTAACCATTTTATATTAAATAAGATATTAACATTTTATTTTTATATCTTATTTTCTCCTTTCATAAGTTTTTCTTTTGTTATTTTAACATTGTTTTCTCAATATGTTAATAAAATTTTATAAATTAATAAATATTGTTTCTATACTATTCTATTTTTCTATCTCCTCTGTAGTTTTCCTGCTTGCCACAGATTTTCTCATATTCTTTACATTTTATCTTATATTCCAATTGTTGCGTTAAATATCTATAATACATATATGCTTGCTCATATTGTACTACTGGATTAAACATAGAATTATCACCCATCATAGGGTCATATCCCATATCATAATTCATGTATGGAGGGTATCCTAAATTGTTCATATCCATATTTTTATCCATAAACCATCCTCCTTTTATACCATACTAATATATATTACAAAATACTAAAAATATTACAATTTTTTAGCTTGCGCACTCTTTTTCCAAAAATTTTTAATTATAAAGTAACTTAAAATACACAATATTATAATTAAAATAACAGATATAATAAGTTCTATATTTATATTTTGTACATCTAAACTTGGAATAAAATTTAATATAAAAAACACATATATACTTGCTATTATTCCTTGTAATATTTTACCTATAATATACTTTTTCATAGATAAATCTGTTTTTGCTACAATACTTGAAACTTGTAGCAAAATAGAAATTCCACCAAATCCTAGTAAAAATGCTGATAGCATAATACTTAAATTATAATTTACCACAGATGCTTCACTTATAAGTTTTACGCCATTTGTAAGTTCTATAATTCCAGCAAGTATTGGCTTTATAAATTCGGAATTTATTCCAACATTTGTTATTATAGGAGAAATAAATTTAGAAATTATGTCTAATATATGGCTAGTATTAAGTATAGAAATTATTATAGAGAATATAACAACAAATCCACCTATCATAAGAATTGTACTAATAGCATTTTTTATACTCTCTCCAAGAATGCCACCTAAAGTTTTTTCGTCTTTTTGTCTAGTGTTTATGCTATATCTCTCCCATCTTATATTATCTTTTTTCTTAGTAAATCCTAATACAATTCCAACTGTAATGCATGCAAGTATATGTGTAACAAGCAAAATAATTCCAACTGTTTGGTTACTGAACAAACTTATACCAACCGTTCCTATTATAAATAAAGGACCCGAATTATTTGTGAATGCAAGCATTCTTTCTCCTTCATCTTTCGTACAAAGTCCTTGTTCTCTTAAGTGGCATACTATTTTAGCTCCTACAGGATAACCACTAATTAGACCCATTAAGAATGCATATGCCCCCTCTCCTGGCACTTTAAAAATAGGTCTCATGAATTTATTAAGATATTTACCCAACATTGGAATAAAATTAGTATGATTTAAAAGTTCTGTTGCTACAAAAAAAGGAAACAATGTTGGAACTACAGAATTTGCCCATAAAACTAGCCCCTCTCTTGCAGAATTTAAATTAGTACTTGAAAATAATACTAGACACAAAATAAAACTACATCCAATTATAATATATAATTTATTTTTTAACGAAAACGTAACACATCTAAATTTTTTATTATTCATATAGTCACCTATTTCTATATCAACATACATTTATTATTAAATATGCACATTTTACTTTGTTTATGCCAAAAAAGTAGGTCACCTAACGTGACCTACTTTTGCTCCTTAATACTAAAACTTTTCACCTTTATCAAGAATCTCTTCCATTAGTTCAGTTTCTTTAAGTAACTCTATTAATCTTTCTAAGTTACACTTTTCTAATTCATAACTATGCTCTACAGTTATCCAAATGCAAAAGATGCCATTAATAATTTCTAAAATAATTCTAAAGTTTAAAAAAGCTTCTTTAACATCTTCGAAACTAAACGCTAAGAACGCATATGTTAAAAGCAACATTGCCAATACTCCAAAAGTAATAATCGGCAAAATTTTATTTTGCGATGAATTCACCCAAAGTAGAAGCAAATAAGTGATTGCGCAAAGAGTTGCATATTGTATATCAACCAATATTAAAGAATTGTCTTTCAAGAAAAAACAGCTATAAATTCGGCTTATAACTAAAGTTACAAAAAATATGCAAAAAAATGTCGCTAAAATTACTTTTTCAATCCGTTTCATTCTTAACCTCTCTTAATACACATATTATAATATTTTAAACTACTATGATAAAACTAAAAAGTTCAGAGCCTACCTCTTTACTAATTAGTGAAAACTGGGTAAATCTATATAACACAGCATATTACTGTATTTTTTAATTATAGCATATTTACATAAATATATCAATAATCCAATGTTTTTATCTGTGTTAAAAATGTGTTAATTTTAAATTTCTATTTTAATCTGAGTCGGGAATAGAAAAAATAAGGTGCTTCAAAACATTTGAAACACCTTATTTTTAGTCATCTCTTAAAATTTTGGTAGCGACGATGTGAAACAATATAAGTACTTCCTATTTTTTTCAGGTTCCCTCTAATTGCCTATAAATCAACATTTATGTTTTTTTGTTCTTTACGTTCCTTCACAGTTATTTTAAACTGAGTCGGGAAAAAGTCGGGAAATTTTATTGTAATTTTTTACCATAAAAGAAGTAGTTTTTATACTACTTCTTTTCTAACTTCTCTACACAATTTGCTAAAGTTCTTTTTACTAATAAATTTAAGACTCTCTGAACTTAATAGTCCTTCTTCTTTAGCAATTTGATTATATATTTTCTCTGAAGGTAATCTTTTTAATTCTTTTATCTTTTGTAGTGATTTCATGTAAAAATCATGCATATAATCACTCCTTCTTGAATAATTATAGCATATTATGTTAATTATGTGTGTCGAAAACTGTCGAATATAATAAAAAAGTGCTTATCTATCTAGCACATAGACAAGCACACAAACAAAACTTATTACGAGAAAATTCTCTCTCGTAATAAATATTATATATGATATATTTTAAAAAATCAATGTCTAGCTTTTTTATTTATTTTAACAATAATGCTGTAGTTTCTGCACCAACATAGCCGTCTACTATTAAGCCGTTTTTCTTTTGAAAATCTTTTACTGCTTTTTCTGTTGCAGGTCCGAAGCTTCTATCTAAGTCTAAGTTATATTCGTGCCTGTTTAAATTCACTTGAATAACTTTTACATGTTCATTTTTTATCGTTGGCACTTTATAGTACAAATAATGCTCTAGAGCTTCTTTTTCACATGCTGGTCCAAAAGACCCGTCTAATTTTAAATTAGAATTATAATCTAAGTTCATGGTATCTTGCCAATTTCTTACTCGTTTCTCATAGTCTGTATATTCTTCTTTTGATGTTGTCTCCTCTTCTGTTACTGTAGATTGTTCTTGTAGTTTCTTTTTGAAGTTGTCCCATCTAGTTGTATCGCTTACGAAAGGGGCAGGACAATTCTTTCTAGTAGCATCATAATGCCTTATAACATGATTTACATCTATATTATATTTTTTCATTAGTATTTTTACTAATTCTATAGCTTTTTCTTCTACTTCTTTTGCTACATTTATATTACCATTTTGCATATAATAGCAACACATTTCAATACTAATTGAATTACTATTTCTTGCATCCGTATAATATTTATCAGCACCAATTGCCCAGCTAGCATCGTTGTCTTCTACTACTTGCCAAATTTCCTTGTCATCTACAAAATAATGTGCTGATGCACCACGATATTTATCATAAAAATAATCTGCGTTATTCTTTGCTGTTGATACAGCTCCAACATAATGTAGAATAATAAATTTTATCTGTTCTTTACTTCTATTTAAGTCACTAAAATTGATTAGTGATATTTTTTTATTAATTGTCATCTTTTGTTCCCTCCTCTTCCTCAAATCTCATTGTGTCAGGGTCAAAAGACATTCTTATCTTTTTTCTTTCCTCTTCACTCATATTTGAGACATCTTGTTCAATTTTAATTTTATCTTCCATAACTTATTCCTCCTTATTGATTTTGTTATAATTTATATTTGATATTCCTAAAACTGCTCCCATAAATGTGGTTACCGCAGTCATTATGGTTAATACTGTATCTGTACAACCTACATTAAAGCAGTTTAGAATAACACCAGTTAGCGTTGTTAGCGCTGGCAAAAATACTAATGTTATCCATTTTAATATGTCATATACTTTATTACTCAATTTGTGCTCCTCCTTTCTTCATAGATTATTTTAGTTGGCACTTCTAAAAGCTCGTCCATTAGTTCTTTTACAGTTCCATTGCCGCCTAAATTTTTATATTGTTTAAACATAGCTTCGACATTCTCTCTGTCTAAAATTGTCATCTCGCCTTTGGCTTTGTATTCTCTGTATCTTCTTATTAGTTCGTTTCTTAATAAGGCTTGTACAGCTTCTTCAATTGCTAAGTCTTTCTTTTTATTCTTTTTTAGTTTAGTTCCTAAAAAGCCTATAACAGCACCAATCACAGTAGGAATTAGTGAACCTAGTATTATTTGTAGTATATTTATATCTCCCATGCTCTAGACCTCACTTTCTGCATTCTGACTTGCTATCTTATTATCTATGTACATCTTTGTATCTACTGTATAGTTT
>CABVAF010000002.1 GCA_902496295.1 uncultured Clostridium sp. | reverse complement strand
GAAACAATAATGATATATATAGCATCAATATTAGGAGGAATGTTAATAGTAGTTATAGGAATTTCTTTAATAAAAAAATATATATTATAAAAGCATAATGTTAAAAAATTAAAATTAAATATATATTGGGCAAGCCTACTTTATAAATGTAAAGAGAGAAAACTAAAGAAAAATGGAATAAACTAAAGAAAAATTAAGATAAACCATACGGAACTAAAATAAATCGACTATTTTAGTTCCTATTCTTTTTGCATAAAAAAATATAATCATATAAAATACTTTATACAATAAAATAGATAGGAGTGCTTGAAAATATGTTAAAACGTTTTGCTATGTTTTTAAGGTCTTCAATTAAGCTAATTGTATTAATTATAGCATCTATCATCTTAATAACAGCAGCAATTACTATATTTTATAAACCAACATATGAGGTTAGCTTAAATGGAGAGCTAATAGGGTATACATCAGATAAAAGCAAATTACAAGAAAGAATAAACAAGTATGTTGAAAGTGGCAATGGAGATGATGTTGTTTTTGCGCAAATTGATAGTATGCCTCAATATAAATTGTGTTTATTAAAGAAAGATGTAGAGACAAATGATGATGAAATTTATGATAAGGTAACAAGTAATGGTACTGAATATTATAGGTTTTATGCAATTACAGATAACAAAGAGGAAAAATATTATGTTTCTACATTTCAAGAAGCAGAAGATATTGTTAAGAAATTAAAAGATAAAAATAGTGCAAATAAAGATGACATTGGAATTTTAGAGAAATATGATAAAACTAAAAAAGAATTTACAGATGTAGATACATGTGTATCAAAATTATATGAAAAAGTAGTGCCAAAAGTAACATATGTAGCTTCAAAAGTAAGCTCTTCAGTACCATCTGGAGGATCGGCGGCATATGTAAATATAGGTGTGACACTGCAAAAACCACTTACAGGTGGAGTTATAACGTCAAGATTTGGAAGTAGAGAAAGCATAAGGAGTTCACCACATAGAGGAATGGATATAGCAGCACCTTATGGAACATCAATAAAAGCTGCTGCGGCAGGAACTGTTACAATGTCTGGTTGGAATGGAAGCTACGGTTATTGTGTAAAAATTTCTCATGGAAATGGAACAGAAACACTTTATGGACATTGTAGTTCATTACTTGTAAGTGTAGGACAAAAAGTATCACAAGGACAAGTTATAGCAAAAGTTGGTTCTACAGGAAATTCTACAGGAAACCACCTTCATTTTGAGGTAAGAAAAAACGGAGTTTTATATAATCCGCAAAATTATGTATATTAATTTATTAAATAAAAAGAGACGTCACAAGACGTCTCTTTTCTATTATTTTTATAATTTACTTAATTTTTATTAGTATTATTTTTTACAGTATCGCCAAAACTAAACTTTAGTGCATTATTTTTTATAATTATATTTCCAAACTCTTTTAATTTACATACAAATAAATTTGAATTGTTAGTATATCTAGCGAATTCTGTAATATATGAATAAAAAATTAGTTTATTAGGATTATTTAAATTAATATTAGATAGCACTAAATAGTAGCTATTTCTATATTTATATAAAACTGCAGATTTTGCAATGTTATGTATATGGTTGGAACATGTATGTATTGCTTCTAAAAAATTACAATAGTCATCAAAAGAATTAAAACAATAAATAGCATGGGAACTATTTATTTCTGTTTTCTTTCTTTTTGCTGTAAATTTCTTTTTTATTTTAGGAACAGCAACTTTAGGAGCATTGACGCGAGTAATAGTTAAAATAAAACTTTCATCAGACATCACAACAGCTTCTATTCTTAAGTTATAATCTTTCACATCAAAGCCTACTTTTTCTTCAGCTTCATCTAACATATCTAAAAATAACTCTTGAGATTCAATAGGATTTACCATAAAAGTATGAAAGTCAATGCTTTTATCTTGCAAATCTTTAGAAGTCAAAGTTATTCTTATTTTATCTTCACTAATTTTTTCAAATTTCATTATGTATGCCTCCAACTAAATTATACTACTTTTATCATAAAATATAAATGATAAAAATTTGGAAATTAGTTATACTATATTATATTAAAGATAACTTGTTTTCGTAATATTAAAAACTTACAAAAATTAGAATAAACAATAATATATCATATGAAAAAATAAAAATAAATAGTTTTATTAATTTTTACCAATTAATATTGAAAATTTGCAAAAATGCATATATAATATTAACGTGAAAAAACATAAGAAAATATTTATATAGAAAGGAACGAAGAAAAGCTGTGAAAGGTAAAAATGCTTGGATACTAATTTTATTTATATTATGTGGAATAGTACTAGGAGGATTAATAGGAGAACTTGCAGCAAGCGTAGATTGGCTATCATGGTTATCTTATGGACAAGAATTTGGACTTTCAACTCCAGTAAACTTAAATTTACAAGTAATAAATATAACATTTGGACTAATGTTCAAAATTAACATTGCAAGTATACTAGGAATAGTTATAGCAATATTCTTATATAGATTTATGCGCTAAATAATTATGTATTAAGTATAAAAATTTAATTAAATCAAATACTATTTGGGGGCTATTTATTAATTTAGAAAGGATTTTTTATATGTCAATAAAAATGAAAGAGCTCCCAATATCTGAAAGACCATATGAGAAGATGGAAATGTATGGTGCAAATTCACTATCTAATGCAGAATTATTAGCAATAATAATTAAAACTGGAACTAAAGAAGAAAGTTCAGTAACTATTGCTCAAAAAATTCTTAAATTAAACAAAGATAAAAAAGATAATTTAAAATTCTTACAAGATATTTCAATAAACGAATTAACTAAAATTAAAGGAATAGGAAAAGTAAAAGCTATACAATTAAAAGCAGTATCAGAACTAACTAAAAGAATGTCAAGACCAATTTTAGACAACAAAATAAAAATAACATGTCCACAAGATGTAGCAAATTTGTTAATAGACGAACTAAAAAATGAAAAACGAGAGATAGTAAAAGTATTAATTTTAAATACAAAAAACATTGTAGTAAAAATTTTAGATGTTTCTTACGGAAGTACAAACTTGGCAATTATTACGCCAAGAGATATTTTAGCAGAAGTAGTAAAAATGGAGGCACCTAAAATTATTTTAATACATAACCATCCTAGTGGTGACCCAATGCCTAGCAAAGCAGATATGGAATTTACAGATAGACTAATAGAAGCATGCAAATTGCTGGGAGTAGAGTTGTTAGACCATATAGTTATTGGACATGATAGTTATGAAAGTATTTTTTATAGGAAAGGACTTGAAAATTAATATGAATTTATTTCAGTTAGGATCAAAAGACATTGGTATAGATTTAGGAACTGCTAATGTATTAGTAACAATAAAAGATAAAGGAATAGTTTTAAAAGAGCCATCTGTTGTGGCAATAGATTTAAAAACAAATAGCCTATTAGCAATTGGACAAGAGGCTAAAGAAATGCTTGGGAAAACGCCAGAACAAATAAAAGCAATTAGACCTTTAAAAGATGGTGTAATTGCAGATTTTACTGCAACTCAATTAATGCTAAAAGAAATTTTAAGAAGAGTTAGCAAAAAGTATAATGTAGGAAGACCAAGAATTGTAGTTGGTGTTCCATCAGGAATAACGGAAGTAGAAGAAAGAGCAGTAGAAGAAGCATTATTACAAGCAGGAGCGAGAGAAGTATTTTTAATAGAAGAACCAATGGCAGCAGCAATTGGAGCAAACATAGAAATTGCAGAGCCAAGTGGAAATCTTATTGTAGACATAGGAGGAGGAACTACAGAGGTAGCAGTAGTTTCACTTGGAGGAATAGTAGTTAGTAATTCTCTAAGAGTTGCAGGAGATGAACTAGATCAAGATATAATAAATTATATAAAAAGAGAGGAAAATCTTGCTATAGGTTCATCAACAGCAGAACAAATTAAACTTAATTTGGGGTGTGCTATACCACCAGCAGCAGAACAAAATATGGAGATAAGAGGAAGAGATCTAGGAACAGGACTTCCAAAAACAATTCATATAACATCAAACGAAGTTGGCAAAGCTATGTCAGAATCAATAAATAAAATGGTGGATATAGTTAGAATGACATTAGAAAAGACACCACCTGAACTTGCATCTGACATTATGGGAAAAGGAATAGTTCTTGCAGGTGGAGGAGCATTAATAAAAGATATAGACAAATTAATATCAATTAGAACAGAAATACCTGTTTATATAGCAGAAGAACCATTAGATTGTGTAGTTAGAGGGACTGCCAAAACATTAGAAAATTTACAAGATTTAAAAACAGTATTAACAAATTCAAAAAGAAGATAGAAATAAGTGTATCTAAATATTTGAGAGGAGATTAATAAATGTATAAAAAGAAAAAAACGGGACTAATAGGTATTATAATAACAATAATAATATTAATTTTATTAGTTGTATTATCAAATATGGATACACAAAAATTGTCTTCTGCGGAAAATGTTTTTAGCTATTTAGTTATGCCTATTCAAAATGGGCTTACATATTTAAAAAATAAAATATCAGGAAATGATAGCTTTTTTTCAGATGTTGAAAATCTAAAATCTGAAAATGAAGAATTAAAAAAGAAAAATAGTGAACTAGAACAATCTTTGAGAGAATATGAAATTTTAAAAGCAGAAAACGAAACATTAAAGGAGTATGTTAACTTAAAAGATAAATATAAAGAATACAGTACAGTTCCTGGATATGTAATAAATCGTGATATAAGCAACTATTCAAATACAATAGTTATAAATGTTGGTAAAAATGATGGTATAGAGCCAAATATGACAGTAATTTCAGACCAGGGGCTTGTTGGACATATATTATCTGTAACAGATAATACAGCAAAAGTACAAACAATTATAGACACAGCAAGCTCTGTAAGTAGTACAATAAGTACTACAAGAGACACAATAATAGTAAGTGGAACATTAGACGACAAGTCTATGTTAAAGGCAACATATATTCCAACAGAGGCAACGTTAGTTCAGGGGGATAATGTAGAAACATCAGGATTAGGAGGAATATACCCAAAAGGAATTCATATAGGAACAATATCACAAATAGTAAATACAAAAAATATTACAGATAGATATGCTATGATAGAGCCTGCGGTAGACTTTTCAAAATTAGAAACAGTTTTGGTAATTACTAATAATTAGATATGTTTAAATATTAAATTAATAATAGTAGTTAAATCATATAAGCAAAAATATATGTTCATATTATAAGAACTACAAATAAAAGAGAGGAGAAAAGATGAAAAAAGCAGGGATAATTGCATTAATAATATTAGCTTTTTTTATAATATATTTTTTACAAGCTGACTTTTTTAGTTGGTTTAATATATTTGGAATAATGCCTAATTTATTTGTAATTCTTATACTATTTGTAGGGCTATTTGCTGGAAAAAAAATAGGACTTATATTAGGCTTAATTTTTGGAATACTAATAGATTTGCTTATTGGAAAATCTATAGGAATTTCCGGAATACTGTTAGGAACAATTGGACTTATTGCAGAGTACTGCGATAAGAACTTTTCAAAAGATAGCAAATTAACTATTATATTAATGGTAATAATATCAACTTTTATATACGAAGTAGGAATATATGCTTTTTCGATAATAAAAGATGGAATAGAAATAGAAATTTTATCATTTGCTAAAATATTATCAATAGAATTATTATATAATTCTATACTAATTATAATTTTATACCCATTATTACACAAGTTGGGATATGCTATAGAAAATGTATTTAAATCTAAAACAATTATGACAAGGTATTTTTAATTAGAGTTAGAAATATAAAAAATAACATGATAAATATTATACATAAATTTATTATCGTAAAGCATAAATTTAAAAACTAAACTAAAAAACGTAAAAGGAAGGTGAAAAGTTGGGAAAAAAAGACAATAGCAAAATAAGATATAATATAGTAACATTTTTAGTCTATATTGTAGGAATAATACTAATACTTCAGCTTTTCAATCTTCAAATTGTACATGGGCAGGAGTATAGAGAAACATCTAATACAAGGCTTACAAGAGAGTCTGTATTAAAAGCGTCGAGGGGAAATATATTAGATAGTACAGGAAATAAATTAGTTACATCAGAAACATCATTTTCTTTAGAATTGTATAAAACAAAAGTAGAAGACGATGTTTTAAATAATACTATATTAAAAACAATAAATATATTACAAGCTAATGGAGATAAATACATAGATAATTTGCCAATTGCAATAAATCCAATAAGATTTACACTCCCAGAGGAAAGTTTAAGTGATTGGAAGAAAAATTTAGAAATCAATGAAAATGCTACTGCGCAAGAAGCTTTCAATTTTCTAAAAGAAAAATACAAAATAAGCAATAATGATGAAGAAGCGATAAAAATAATGGCTGTAAGATATGAAATAACGAGAACTGGCTATAGCAATATAAAACCAGTGGAAATAGCAAAAGACATTAGCAGAACAAGTGCTGTTCAAATAAGAGAACAAAGTAACGACTTACCAGGAATGACAATTGCTACAGGTTCAAAAGTAAAATATACATCAGGAAATTTAGCTTCACATATTTTAGGTCAAGTAGGACCAATAACAGATAGTGAATTAAATGGACAAGAAGATAAATATGATTTAAATGATATAATAGGAAAAAGTGGAATAGAATATATTTTTGAAGACTACTTAAAAGGTACAGATGGTGTAAAGCAAATAGATATGGCAGTTGATGGAACAGTTACAGAAGAATATGTATCACAAGAAGCAGTAGCAGGTTCAGATGTAGTCCTTACAATAGACGCAAATTTACAAAAGGTTGCAGAAGAAGCACTAAAAAAGAATATTGAAAAAATTGCTAGTGGTGGATTTTATGAAACAAGCCCTGCAGATGCAGGAGCAGTAATAGTAACCAATGTTAAAACTGGCGAAATTCTTGCTTTAGCAAGTTATCCTGATTATGATCCACAGCTTTTTGTAGACGGAATAAGCCAAGAACAATATGACTCTTATACAGAAGGAGATAATTTGGTAAATAGAGCAATAAGTGGACTATATTCTCCTGGATCAACTTATAAAATGGTAGTCGCTACTGCTGGGTTAGAGACTGGAGCAATTACAACAAAAACGAAAATAAATGATACAGGAATTTATCCTAAATTTGGGAATCCAAGGTGTTGGTACTGGAACACATATCATAGAGGACATGGTTACTTAAATGTTACACAAGCTATACAAAAATCTTGTAATTATTTCTTCTACGAAACAGGTTATAGAACAGGTATCGAAAATATTGTTAAATATGCAAAATATTATGGCCTAGGATCAAAAACTGGAATTGAACTTTTAGGTGAATCAACTGGTACAATCGCAAGCCCAGAAGCTTTAGAAGCATCAGGACGCAATGAAGTATGGACACCAGGATATACACTTTCTGCAGCTATTGGTCAAGGAGATAATAATTTTACTCCTATTCAAATGGCAAGATATATCAGTACTTTAGCAAATGGCGGAAAAAGAGTAGATGTTACCTTATTAAAGAGTATAATAAGACCAGATGGAACAGAAGTAAGCAAAGAAGAAATTGAAAATTACGTAAATGAAAAGTTAGGATACAAACCAGAAGAAGTAGAAGAGTTAAATATAAAAGAAGAAAACATAGATGCAATATTAGAAGGAATGAAGGGAGTTACAGAGGCTGGAGGAACAGCATATTCAACATTTTCAGACTTCGATATAGAAGTTGCAGGAAAAACAGGATCTGCAGAAACGGGAAATTCAGATGTAGTACATGGTTGGTTTGTAGGCTTTGCTCCATTTGATGATCCAGAAATTTCAGTTACGGTTTTAATTGAAAATGCTGGCTCAGGAGGATTTACAGCGGAAACTGCAAGAGACATTATGGCAGAATATTTTGGAATGAATGCTAATGAAGTAAAGGAAGATATGACAGCAATTCCTAGTACACAACTACAGAGATAGTAAATTAATGCTAATAAATTAATGTTATCAAGTTAATAATATTAATTTATATAATAAAACAAAATATAAGTTATAAAATAGTGAAACTATAATTTAAAAATATAATAAGCAAAAATATAATAAAATTAAGAAGGGTTTGGTAGTAATGGAAAGTTGTATTAGTATTAACACTAGACAAGGAAAAGTTATCGTAAAAATAGCAGAAGAAGCAACTCAAGATGAAATATTAACCGATTTAAAGAAAAAGTTAAAAGAGTTTAAGAAACTATACAAGGATGATGATACACCTTTACTTATCTCAGGAAAAGTTCTTAAAAATAAGGAAATGGAAGAAATACAAAATGTAGTAAAGTCAATTATTGACACTAAAGTAGATTTTGACAGTCCAAAAATTTTAGGGTTACATGGAATAAAAAAGACATTTAGTAAGGATATAGCCACATCAGAAACTAAATTTCATAGAGGTTCTTTAAGATCTGGACAAAGAGTAGAATTTGAAGGTAGCCTAGTTATTTTAGGAGATGTAAATGCTGGAGCAGAAGTAGTTGCGGGAGAAAATGTAGTTGTTGTAGGAATATTAAGAGGATTAGCACATGCTGGTGCTAAAGGAAACAAAGAAGCAATTATAGCAGCTGCGTCAATAGAAGCACCTCAACTTAGAATTGCAAATATAGTAAAAGAAATGGCAATAAATATGCCAGAAGAGTACTCTAATAATATAAAAACGGCAGCATATGTAAATGATAAAGATGAAATTATAGTTGAATAAAAAATAATTAAAATTGAGACTGAAAGATATTATAAAAATTAATAAAATATGTGTAGAAATATCCTAAAGTAGTTTCCATAATTAAATTATGTAAATTGCTTTAGGATATTTTATAAATTAGAATTATATAAAAATTTAACTTAATAATAGTAAAATTAATGAAATAAACAAATAGTCATCTTTAACACCTTCACTATATAGAAAAAATATAAGCGAAATTAATAAAATATCGTCAAAATAAAGTTTAATTCCGAAAATTTCAAATAATTCATCATGTTCTTTTTTAGAATTGGAGAACTTATTACCTGTATTTAAACTATTTTGTGAAATTTCACAATCTGAATTTTGAACATTCGATTTATAATTAGATGCACTTTGTCTATTTTTTGATTTAAAGTTTGAGTTATTTATATTTACTTTTGGTAGTGCAGATGGTGATCGACTTGCATAATTAGCAGGGTAATAGTTATAATTTCTAAAAGTAGGAAAAGAAAAAAAGGGATAGTTATACATCATTTTTTTTACCACCACCAAGAGGATTCAAGTTTTCAAAAACTTTCTCCATACTAAAAATTTTAATATACTGATCGACTTTTTCCTTTCTACTTTCTTTTAAATATGGTTTCAAAGATTTTAGAAGATTTGATCTAGGGTCATCTCTTTGACTATTCATTGCATCAATTATTGATTTCATCTTTAACATCGTGTTTATATCAAAGTTAAAAGAATTATCTTCGTTGCTATTTGAATTAGAGTTATCGCTACTTTCAGAATTGTGTTCAGTATTGTTTCCACTAATATTATTAGAATTGTTATTGCTTTGTTCAAATAATTTTTTAATAGCATCTATATTAATGTTACCAAAATTGAAGTTATCAGTGTTTTGAGATTTTTGAGAATTTGAAGATATATCATTATTTTCATCAATTTTAGAATTATTAATATGGTTTAATTTATTATTAGTGCTACTATTGGATTTATTGCTAGTGGAAGTATTAGCATTATTAAAATGGCTTGGAGTATTTGAAACCGGATAGTTATTAGTGTTATTCTTCTTATCAGAACTTTTATTAGAACTATTATTAGAATTATTAGTTGAAATGTTTTTTATAATATTTGATAATTCAGGAGGAATCTCATTATTCTTTAACATCGAACTAAATTTATTCATTAAGTTAGACATATCTTCACTCATATTCTCACCTACCCATTATTTTTGTTTTTGTTAATTTCGTTAATAATTTTATCCTTTTCAGGAGAATTTAAAATTTGAGCTGCTTTTGAAAGCCCCATTTCTAAGTCTTTTTTATCCATTTTAGATAGCATATTCATTAACTTTGCCATGTCCATATTATCCATTATATCACCCCTAATAATATATATTTAAAACTATAATAGTATATTCTATAAAAAGAAAAACGTGAATATTGACGATAAAATTAAATTGAATTATAATTTATATATGTTGAGAAATTTGTATATAAAAATGTGAAATAACATATAAAAAATGTAAATTAGGATGTGATAGTATGAAAAAGAAAATTTTGAAAATTTTACTAATTTTTATAATTATAATGATAGTTATTTTTATATGTTTTATAATTTTAGATGAATTAAATTTTATTAATTTTCAAAACAATACACAAAATATAGAAAACAAAGTTGAAACTACAGGTATGCAAGAGCAAACTAACTATGAAGAAAAAGATACGGATTTTACACTAATAGACCAATATGGCAATGAACAAAACTTAGTAAATTATAGAGGAAAAAAAGTTGTTATAGATTTTTGGGCAGTGTGGTGTCCTCCATGCAGGGAAGAAATTCCTGTTATAGATGAACTAAGTAAAGAATATGAAGATGCCGTATTTTTAACAATAGTCAGACCAGAAAAGAGTTCTGACGAAAGATATGAAAGCTATGAGGAAGAGATAAATGGATATATTGAAGAAAATAAAATTACTATTCCAGTTCTTATAAATGAGAGTGAAGAACTATTTGATATATACAATATAAAATCTTATCCCACGATGATAGTTATTGATGAAAAAGGTGACTTAAAGGGTGAAATTGAAGTAAATATAGAATCTAAAGATATGGCAAAACAAGAAATTATTAAAAAATTAGAAGCATATTAAGATAATTATAAAAAAGATTGATAGTTCATGAAAAAATATATGAATTATCAATCTTTTTTGTAACATAGTAACAAAAATGTAATTAAAATTTAATAAAAAAGGCAAAACAACCTTCCGTAAACATAAAGAAAAGATTTTATAAATAGAAGTATATATAATATTGAAATATAAGCCAAAAATGTTACAATGTTATATAATTATAAAAATAGGCAAAATATGCAAAAAAACATTATAAAATCATGCTAAAACCATTGAAAATAAAGCAAAAATGGGTTATAATAAAATATAATATATTATGTTTAGGAGGTCACTATGCAAAAAATATTAACAAAAGTAACATCAGCAATAATAACCGCAGTACTAATATTTTCTAATTTATTAGTTCTAGGCGGCGAAGTAATTGCTTATGGAGGAGAATTAGAAGAACAAAATGCAAAAACAAATAACTCAAAAGTAGAATTTGACAGCTATTTTGAGGGGGGAATGCATGGAAAAGAATTTAAGACTACAGATGAAGGAAAACTGTATTTAAATCTTAAGGTAAAAGATGAAGGATATTTAAAAGATATTGTAGTTAACTTTTCAAATGCAAACTTTAGAATAAATAGTGACAAACTTCAATCAGAGTACATACAAAAAGTTAACGATGCAAAAGATACAATAACCTTAAATTCAATAAATAAAGGCGAAGAAGTAACTATAGAGGTGCCAATTATAATATTAAATGAAGAAACTGTAAAGGCAGATAATTTCTCTAAAGTTACTGATGTTATTTTAACAGCAAATTATATAGACATAAATGGAAAAACAAAAGCTGTAACTAAAACTATAAAGAATCAAGTTGAATGGAACGGAACATCTGAAATAGAGAATAATACACAGCTAACAAAGTATATTCCATATAATGTTGGAGAAGAATATGGAGTAATATTTCAAGCATTAATTTCTAATAAAGTTAAAGATAATGCAATGCCTGTAAAAGAACAAATTACTACTGTAGAAGTTCCTACAATAAATGAAGTAAAGCCAGAAGAAGTTAAAGTTACTGTAAACAATACAAAAGCTACAAATGGAAAAGAAAATGGTATAGACTTTAATAAAGATAATTATACATATGACAAAGAAAATGGCAAAGTAGAAATAAAATTATCTAATAATCCAAGTGATCAAAATAATATTAGCTGGAAGAAAGATTCAGCAGATGAAATTTTACTAACATTTATCTATAAGGGAAAAGAAATATATGACTTTGTTTTAGGACAAGAAATAAATGGAACATTGAAATTAAATGTAAATATGAGTTTGTATAATAATACAGAGACAAACCTAAATAAAGATTTCTCATATGAATATACATTAAAAGATACAATCGGAAGTATAAATACAGTTTCAATGTCTACAGACGAGAAAATCAGTAAAGGTTATGTATATGCAAACTATGACAAAAAAGAAGGACAAACAGAAACAATCTATAATGAGAAATATGTAATAGATATTGCTTATGCAGATATAGAAAATGAATTAGAATTATTACAATCAGCAGATAAATTTGAAATTAATAGCGAAAGAAATTTAAATACAACAGTTGGGGGAACAAACTATACATATAATAAGAATATAAAAATAGCAGAAAATATATTTAAGAAAATGCTAGGCGAAGATGGAAAGATAGAAGTATTTAAAGCAGATAATACTAAAATTGGTGAAATAAACAAAGACACAGAAAAGGACAATACAGGGAAATATGTATTAGATATTTCTAAAGAAGATGTAAATCAACTAATTATAAAAACATCTAAACCTATTATAGAAGGAAAAATAGAAATAGAAATAGAGAAAGCTATAAAAGGTAAATTAGACTATTCAAAAACACAAATGCAAACTATTTCAAATATAGCTAGTGAAGTACTATTAAAAACATCTACAGAAGAAACAAATGCAACTGGAAAAGTAAAAATGGAAGAGCCAGTATCTAAAGCAACATTATCAATAAATAAAACAGACTTATCTACAGTAGTAAAAAATGAAAATGTAGAAATAAGAGCCTTATTAGATACATCAAATGTATACAATGCTTTATATAAAAATCCAATAATAGAAATAGAATTACCAGAGTACATTGAAACAATAGAAATTAAGAGTAGCAAATTATTATTTGAAGATGAGTTAAAATATAAAAATGCAGAACTAATTGAAAGAGACGGAAAGAAAGTAATTAGAATAGAGTTTGAAGGTACACAAACAAAATATAATACAGAGAACTCAGAAATACAAGGTGCAACAATTGTAATAAGTGCAGATATTACTTTAGATAAGTTAACACCAAGAAAAAATGAACAAATAGTAATGTATTATACAAATGAAAATACAGATTTATACGAAACAAATAATATTTCTTCAGATAAAGTAGAACAAAATGATAGAGCAAATACAGTAGTAAGAGCTGCAATGACAAACACTTCACAAGATGTAAAAGGTGTAGCAAGAGCAGATATAAATTATGTGGTTCCAACAGGAGTTATGACATCAGCAGGAATAAGCAATTATAAAGAAGATCAGTCTCCAATAATATCTATAATAGATGAAGAAAGAATAGTAGAAATAGCACCATTTGCAGATGCTAGAACAGCTACTATAAATGGAACAATAACAAATAACTATACAAATCAAATAAGTGGAGTATCTGTATTAGGAAGATTTCCTTCTCAGGGAAATAAGAAAATTGACTCGAGTGACGACTTAGGAAATACAACAACATTTAATGTAACAAAAGGAATTGCAGTTTTAGGAATGGATACATCTAAAATAGAAGTATATTATTCAGAAAAAGCAGATGCAAGCAAAGACTTAAGTGATACATCAAATGGTTGGACAAAAGACACCGCAGACTTAACAAAAATGAAATCTTATTTAATAGTGTTACAAGATAAAATTGAAGCTGGTGGAACAATTGAATTTAACTATGAAATAGAATTACCAGCTAATGTAGGTTACAATAAAAGTGCAGCCACAATGTACAAAGTATATTATACAAATGAAGCTACAGAGGCAACTATGCCAGAAGAAAAGCAAGCACCAATATTAAAATTAACTACTGGACAAGGACCAGAACTAGAGATAAGTATTTCTTCAACAGCAGGAGAAGATGGAAGAGTATTTAATGGACAATACATAAGATACTATGTAACAGTAAAAAATACTGGAGACTTGGAAGCAAAAAATGCAAAATTAAATGTAGACTTACCAAATCAAGCTACATTTATTAGTTACCAAGAAGGCGTAGACATAATGGACGAATCTAATGCTACAAGTCAATCTATAGAATTAGGAACAATTAAACCAGGAGAAACCGTAGAAGCTTCATTTGAGCTACAAGCAAATGGACACGAAGATACTCCTGTAGAAGGTGAAGAAGATACTACTCAAAACAAAATTATAAATTTAGTTGTTAAAGTAGCAGCAGACAACATAGATGGAGAAATAAAATCAGAACAATATGATTTAAAAGTAGAAAATATCGGAATATTCGAATTTTTAAACGGAGTTAATATACAGGAAGATAGAACTTATTTAAATGGAGAGCAAGTAACATATACTGTACAATTCCATAATAAAACATTAGATACTATAACAAATTCAGTTTTAACAGTTCCTTTACCAATAGGAGCAACAGTAGGAGAAGTAACAGTTAAAATAAATGATCAAGAAAAAACAGACGGAATAAATATACAATCAGATAAGGTTGTAGTTAACATTGGAAATATAGAAACAAATGCAAAATTTAACGTAAAAGTAAATTATACACTAGGAGCAAATTCACCATCAGTAATTCCAACAAAAGTTAGTTTAGATAGTGACTTAGATTTAACATTATATTCAAATGAAAGATTAATACATTTTGGACAAGTTGAAATGACAGTAGAACAAGTAAAGCCAACAGAACAATATGTAAAAGAAAGAGAAATATTTAGATATGTATTTAGAATAACAGCAAGTGGAGAGACAAATGTATATAATGCTACAATAGTAGATACTTTAGCTCCAGAGTTATACTTTAGCTCTGCATCAGTAGAAATTATGAACTATAACAGCAGTGGAGAAAACATGAGTGTTGCAGCAGATATAAGATATGCAGATGGAAAGGTAACAGTTAAAGTACCAGAAATATTTAAGGGAGAAACTGCAGAAGTTTATATATATGTAGCAGGAAAATTAGATAATCCTGATGATGATGGTAAGGCCATTGTGAATAAGGCAACTGCTTATGCAGATGGCGTAAGTGAAATGCAGGTAAATGAAGTAACTCATTATTTAGAATACAATCCAACGGCAGAAGAACAAATTGACACAGAGAAAAATGGATATAAAATTTCTGGTATAGCATGGGTAGATAGTAATAAAGATGGAGAAAGACAAGATGATGAAGCAACAATATCTAATATGAAAGTAATGCTTTTATATAAAGAAAACAATCAAGTTGTAACAGATTCTTCAACAGGAGAAAGTAAAATTACTACTACAGGAAGTAATGGTAGATATGAATTTAGTGGAATAGTTCCAAATGAATATATAGTAGTATTTGTTTATGATAATTCTAGATATACAATAACAACATATCAGAAAGATGGAGTAGTTACATCAGCAAACTCAGATGCTGTTAATATGGAAGTAGTATTAGATGGTGTTAAAACCAATGTTGGTATGACAGATACAATTAAAGTAGAAGATAAAAACGTTAGAAATATAGACATAGGTTTATATGGAGAAGAAAAATTTGACTTAAAACTAGATAAATATATAAGTAAAATAACATTAACAACTCCAACTATAGGAACAAGTCAAACAGACTACAACAACGAAACATTTACTAAAGTAGAAATTTTAAGACAAAATGCAGATAAAAGTAGCATCGTAGTAGAATACAAAATAGTTGTAACAAACGAAGGTGCAATACCTGGATATGTAAATAAAATAGTTGACTATTTACCAGATGATGTAACATTTAGTTCAGAAGTTAATTCAGATTGGTATGTTGCAAATAATGGAAATTCAATATATTCAGCAGCATTAGCAAATGAAAAGATAAATCCAGGAGAGAGCAAAGAAGTTACATTAGTATTAACTAAGAAATTAACAAAAGATAGTTTAGGAAGTATAATGAGTAATGCAGCAGAAATTTATGAAGCAACAAATGAAGCAGGAATGCCAGATATAGACTCTGAGCCTGCAAATAAATTAGAATCAGAAGATGACTATGGACAAGCAGATATTGTATTATCAGTAGTTACTGGTAAGATTATTGGTTATTCAGTAATTATTATTATCGCATTAGGAATAGTAGTAGCAGGAATAATTATAATCAAAAAGAAAGTTTTAAATAAAAAATAAGAGGAAAGGAGGATAAAAATGAAAAAGTTATTAAAATACATATTTATAACTATATTATTAATTATAACTTCAATAGTTATGAGTATGATATTAACTTCACAGTTAGAAACCCCAACGGAAGTGGCATCACATGATATAGAAGCGGCAACTGACTCTGAAGTAATAGACCCTTCTGATACTACAGATGGTATAACAGGAGATGCAGTAGAAGATCATAGTATAGATGATGCTGGAACTATATATGTAGTACAAGAACCATCAATGGGTCAAGGTGTATGGAGACCTATTTCAGACCAAGGAAGCGAACAAGAAATATACTGTGTTGAGCCAGGAGTTTTACTTAAATTATCTGGTTTGAACAGGGAACAAATAGAAGCTTATGATGGTAAGGTTTGTAGTCTAAGCTGTGGACAGTGTGCTAGTTGGGGAGATGCTAAATTCTCTAGTGGGAAATATGCAGGACAACCAAAATTCAGTAACCCATATTACTATTGTCAAGGAAACCATATAACTGAAACAAGCACATCTATACATGGAAAAGATGTAGGAAATACTTACGATATAGCATATATAGTATCATTTTACCCATCAAAAATTGCAGGAGAAGGTATGGCAATTATGGACCCAGATGCATGGTCTGGTGGTAAACAATATGCTGTATGGAAATCAAATTTGTCAAGAATACCATTACAAGATAGAACCGTATTACAACAATATGTTTCAGAAGGTGAATCAATACTAAAACAAGCAGAAGTATATCAAAAGATGAAAGAAGATATAGATGCAACAAGCTATACAGAACCTTCATATGGAACAACACACGAAAAAGAAGCTGGAAAAATGACAGTAGCGTGGAACGAAGAAGAACTAGAAGAAATGCAGGATAATATAAAAGTAGAATCTGATTACAAAAATCAATTACATAAAATAGGACCATTTAAATTAAATTATGTTTATGGATGGAAATCAGAACTATATAGTCCAAACGCCAACGGTGTATATCCTGTTTCTCAATACGCTATGAGTGGTATTTCGGATATGTATTTACTAACGGAGGATGGAGAAAGAATAGATATAGCAGCATTTATAAGACCAAATGTTGGAGAACTTTTACCTTCCCAAATAGAACCTCCGAGAGAAGGTAAAACACCTGGTAGTATCTATAGTGCTCCTAAGTTCTGGGATTATCAATCACCAGCAGGTGTGAAGAACCCTAACATGGTAGACTTCTGGTGCTATGACAGATGGAGAAATTATCCAGCACCAAATGAAGAATTTTATGTAGAAATAGATTATGAAGGAGAATTACCAGCAGCATTAAAATTACATGTTGAATATAGTTATTTAAATATTCACTTCTTAGCATGTATAAGAGATGGCGTATCATATGTAGTAGATGATAATCCTCATAACCATTATTATAATAGACATACACATTGTAGAAGATATTCTAATGGTCGTTGTGTAAGCAGATATACACACTATGGATGTCAATTTACATTATATATAAAAACAGAGCACCGTCAAGCTTTAACATATGTAGACTACTACAGAGAGATTATTAAAGAAGATTATGAAATTCCATTTTACGTTACTACAACAATGAAGGTTGGCGGTACGGTATTCGAAGATTCGCCGCAGACGAAGGATGAGGTAGCAAATGGCGTAAAGGACGATTCAGAACATACAATACCAAATGTTCAAGTAACATTATATGAAGCAAACCAAAATGGTGAAATTGCCACAGATGAAAACGGAAACTTAAAATTAGCAGAACTTAAAACATTAGAAGAAGAATTCCCTGGAATGACAGAAGAAGAGATAATAGAAAAAGCATTTGATGGAGATAGAGAAGCATACGAGAATGACTATAAGAGAAGAATAAATCCAACTATAACAGATGAATATGGATATTACGAGTTTAGGGGTGTGACCTTAAACAGAAAATATATAGTACAGTTTACATATAATGGTGAAACCTATATGCCGACTGAATATTTAACAAATACAGGAGAAGGGTACTCGTATGAAAGTGTAGAACAGATGGTTAAAGATGCAGAAGCTTATGACACTCCATCAGCTGCAGAAAATCTTGCTAAACAATGGAGAGAAACTTCTAAAGGATTAGAGAAGAAATCAGAAAGAGATGAATTAACAGAAAGATTTAGTGAAATAGGTTCATATCCAAAAAATTATCCTTCTACTGATTCATTAGGAGAAGTTGGAGACTATAATGAAACATTTTCAACATATGAGTTATTAGGATTTGAGTTACAAAAAGATGGAACATATGTACAAACAGGTACAAGATTAGTAGATAGTTATTTAACTATAGAAGATGGCAAGATAGTAGATAGAAGTATAACTGTTAATGAAGATGGAGTTGTAACTGTAAATACAGATGAAAAAATAGAAGAAGGACTAATAAGCCAAAGAATTAAAGAGTATATAGATGCAAATCATGAATATCCTAAAGATTTAAAATCAGACATATATGAAGGTATTGTTAGAGATATGGGTATAGATGATGAACTAGCTTGGAAGATGCTACAATTTATTGAAGACTGTAAAATAAATTCTTATACATTAAATAATGTTGAAGATGACTCAAGCTATGATTTATATCCAGTATATGATGAATTTACAACATATGTAGAAAGTGGAAATAGATACCCAGAAAACAGTTACTCAAATGGAACATTTGATGAAAATGCTTCTACATATGCAGATCATACACAAGTAGCAGTTGGTAATGGAGAATATATATATAGAACATTTGAGGTAGTTAATGGAACAACAGTAGAAGTAGATACAACAGAACCAAGAGAAGGCGCATGGAAGATACCACAGACTACATGGAAAAACGTTACATATAAAAATGTTTACCTAGGTCAATTATATATAAACCAAGGTTTATGGAGAAGACAAGAAGTAGACTTAGCATTAGAGAAGGATATATATAAAGCAACAGTTAAGATTAATGGAAAAACAGAAGTTTATGATTATGATAGCTATGGACATGGTGTAATTACACCAGCTGAGGTATCAAGTTTAAAAGAACAATATACAAATGGTGGAGTATTCGATGAAGCAGGATTTAAAGAAGCATTAAATAAATTATTCAATGATACTGCAAGAGAACGTTGGGACATTCACTTAAGAATGGCAGACTATGCTAACTATTATGAACCTGTACACAATAGAGCAATTTACAGATCAGATTATGAATATGTAACACAACCTAATAGAACAGGTGCTCCATTAGATGTATATATAACATATAAAATTTCTGTTAGAAACCAATCACAAACAATTCTAGGTCAAATAATGGAAGTAGTAGACTACTATGATGAAGACTTTGAATATAAAGAAGAGTTATCTTGGGTAACTTACGAAGATGATGGAAATCCAGATACAGATGATAATTATGTAAGTTCAGAAGAATACTACAATATGATGGATGGTTATGAAACAGGAAGTGATGCAAGTAACTCAATTGACAATTATAAGCCTATAGATTCAGATAATCATACAAGATATGACAGAGATACAGAAAGTGATATAACAGACAGAACTATAACAGATGGAAATACTGGCTTAAGAGCTAACTATGATGCAGTATATGTAAAAGGATTAGAAGATAAGAAGTTAGCAGCTGGCGAGACAGCATATATTTACTTAACATTCAAAATAAAGACAGACGGAAGCGGAAAAGTAATAATTAATGAAAGCGAAAACGAAGATGATGAAGACAAGATGAACTTTGCAGAAATTAATGGTTACAAGACATATTATAAAGACAACACAGTATTACCAAATTACGGAACAGTTGACTCAAGCGATGAAGCAGGATTAGTCGACATAGATTCTAAACCAGGTAACTTAGAAGCAGATGACTTAGAGGAAGAAAGATATGAGAGCAACTTCGAAGATGATACAGACAGAGCAAAAGCTTTACATATATATGTAGATGATGAAGCTGTAAGAAAGCTGAACGGTGTAGTTTGGGAAGATGAAAGAAACACAACAGTAGACGGAGCGACTATAGGAGACGGTATAAGGCAAGACAATGAAAATACTGTAAATGATATTTTAGTAGAACTTTATGAAATAGAATTGGACGAACATGGAAATCCAGTAAAAGACACAGATGGAAGTTACAAACTAAAAGATGGGCCAGTTCAAATTTATGAAAATGGTGGCTGGAGATCAGCAGATGAACGTACAGCAGGAAAAGGAAACTATGAATTTACAGGATTTATACCAGGTGACTATATAGTAAGGTTTAATTATGGTAACGATAAAAACGCAACATATAATGGTCAAGACTTTAAGTCTACAACATACCAAGTAGGAATTGACCAAAGTGGAAAAACAGATGCATATGTAGACACAAATAAAGACGGAAATTATGATGGCTATACAGATGTAGAAAATCAAAATGAAACTGGACTATATGGATACAATATAGCTAAGGCAGACCAAGACAGTAACAACTATTCAGATGCAAAAGATATTTGGTCAAGAAGAGAACAAATAAATAATTACAGTAATAATAATGGAAACGGTGTAACAAACGAATTAGCACAAACATTATCAGAGCATGATACACCAAATCCAAATACAGAAATGAAAGCTGAAACTGGTGTAATTGTAGCAGAAGTTGAATATAACAGACAGAATTCTAACTCAAGTGCAAATACAAACGGTGAATCAGATAGCAGAAATGACAATTACAACAGTAATAGTGACAATTTATACTTAAATGGAAATGACATAAACACAGAGTATTCTTTAAACAATGTAGACTTTGGTTTAGTTGAAAGACCTAAAGCACAACTTGAGTTAAATAAGAAGGTTACAAATGTTAGAGTAACACTTGCAAATGGACAAATTATAGTAGATAGTACAACAGATGGACCATACTTATCTTGGATAAGTGGAAAAGCTTACAATATAATTAGTAAACGTACAGAACAAAATGACACAATTTATGAGACTGATTATAAAGATAAAGAAGATGGAGAGAGATATAAAGATGATGTAGGCGGACATGGAACAGAATACTATGAATACAGAAAAGAACTTATTACAGACAAATTTACATCTCATGCTTCAGGTGGAGGATACAACGGACTAATCCAAATTAATATGGACGAAGAGTTAATGCATGGTGCTACTATAAGAATAGAATATACTCTTACAGTAACAAACGTAGGCGAGCTAGATTTCGATGGAAAAGACTTCTACTATAGAGGAAATAGATCAGGTAACATTGTAACAACTAGTGCAGACCAAGTATTAGACTACGTAAATAATAACTTACAATTTAGAGCAGATGACAATAAGACAGAAGATGGAAGTGCAGATGTTTGGTCAATTATTTCTACAGACGATGTAATAAATGGACAAAATGGAGAAGGCAGCAAGTTAGTAAATAGCACGGTAGCAGGAGTAATTAAGACAAATGTAGGAGGAAGAGAGATAAATCAATACAACAGCATAGTTCAAACAGAATCATTGAAGAAAGCTTTAATTCCAGAAACAGAAAATTCACAACCAGCAGATACATCTATTAGTACTAAGTTAGTATTATCACAATTAATAACAGCACAGAATGAAACAGATGATTTAACATATGATAATATAGCAGAAATTGTTAAGACAACAAACAGTGTTGGTAGAAGAATGGCATACTCAGTAGCTGGTAACCAAGACCCAACACAAATTCCATCAGAAGTAGATGCAGCTAAAGCAGAAAGAGTAATGATATTACCACCATTTGGTAGCGCAACATATGTTTATGTAATTATAGCTTTTGCAGTAGCAGCAATCTTAGTAGTCGGAATTGTATTAATCAAAAAGAAAGTTATAGGCAAGAAATAATAACTAAAACTAGTAAATAACTTTAGATTGATAAAATAAAAATAGTTCATACGAAAGTATGAACTATTTTTGTGCACTTTTTTCGTTGTCATATTGTAATTTTAGTCAATTTGTTATAAAATTAGGAAAATAAAATGTTGGGTTCTGAACAATAACAAAGAAATTGTACACAAAATGTAAAAAACTTTTTTAAATTATGTGGCAAAATCGACAGAAATTACACTAAAGATATATTAAAATATACAAGCGATGAACAAATATTTGAAAAAGTAGGGGTGATTGGTATGTTTCAGAATGTAGAAAAAGACATGGGCAACAAGCAAGATTTTAATGAGGCATTTTATGATAGACAAGCTAGAATAAAAATGACACTAAAAAGCCTTTTATCTATAAATAATATAGCGATTTACATTATAGCTTTTATGATATCAATGGTGGGATTTTCCTCACAGAATATTATGCTAGGGCTTAGTCCGTTTGCAATAGCATTTATGGCTGCAATGCTTAGTAATGGAAATCCTATCGGAATAGTTTATATTCTAACATTAATAGGAACCTTTATAAGTTTTGGTCCAAATGTGCTCCTTACATATGTATTAACTTCACTAGTATTTTTCGCAAGTAGTTTATTTATTAGACATAATGTAATAGAAGATACAAATGAAGAAAAAAGACTAGGGGTACACTTATTCGCAAGTGTTTTGATGGTTCAAATAGTTCCAATGTTCTTTAGAACTTTTCTTTTATATGACCTATTAATTTCAATAATGATAGCAGTTGTTACATTTATCTTTTATAAGATATTCGCAAATTCAATAATTATGATAAAAGAATTTAAAAATAAAAAAGCTTTTACAATAGAAGAAGTTATTGGAACAAGTTTATTATTAGCAATTGCAGCATGTGCTTTTGGAGACTTAACAGTATTTGGTTTTAGCATAAAAAATATTTTAAGTATTCTAATTGTACTAGTACTTGGTTGGAAAAATGGAATGTTAGTTGGTGCAACTGGAGGTATTACTATAGGTGTTGTGCTTGGAATTATTAGTGGATCAGAACCAATGATGATTGCAGCATATGCAATATCTGGCTTAGTAGCAGGAATATTAAATAAGTTTGGAAGAATTGGCGTAGTTGTTGGTTTTATAGCAGGAAATGTACTTCTTACTTATGTTGCAAATGGAAATACAGTTCCTATAATAACAATACAAGAAATTCTAATTGCATGCTTAGGGCTTTTAGCAATTCCAAAGAAATTGAAGATAAATATAGAAGACTTATATGGAAAAACTAAACTGTTGCCAGAAACTACAGGTAGAAGTTTAGGAGAGTCTCATGAAACTATATTAAAATTAAATAGTATGTCAGAAACTATTGCGGATTTAGCCAGAGGCTATAAAACTTCGGAAAAAGAAGATAAAAAATTAAAGAAACAAGAACTTTCAAATGAAAACATTTTTATAGAAGAGTTAAAAAATAATTTAGTAAACTTAGAAGAAAATATTCTTTTTGACGATGTATATAACAATAACAACAATATATTACATGAAATATTTGAAGAGTTGTTAAAAAATGATGTTATAGACGAAAAGAAACTTGTAAGCATTTTTGAGTCACACAATAACTACATAGTAGGTTTCCACGAGAAAAATAAAGCGGTAGAAGCAGATGTTTCAAAAATGATAAATGCAATAAATTCTTCTTATAGATTAAGCAGAGTAAATTTTGTATGGAAAAAGAAAATTGAGCAAAACAAACAAAACATTTCAAGCCAGCTAGAGGGAGTATCTCAAGCAATAGCAGATTTAGCAGAAGAGATAAAAGAAGACAAAAAAGAAGAATTTGCAGATAAAAAAGAAGAACTAATGAGAGCCTTCCAAGAGAAAAACTTTGATATACAAAATTTAAACATTAAACGCCTTAAAAATGGTCGATATATTATAGATATATATCATAACCTATGTGACGATTTAGAAGGCAAAAAATGCAATATAAAGAGAATTAAGACTATATTAGAAAGAATTTTAAAAGATAAATTCATAATACAACATCAAACATGTGGATTACGTGAAAACAAAGAGCAATGTAAATTTACATATATGTCACAGGACAAGCTAAATGTACAAATTGGAGTAGCTAAAACAACTAAAGCAGGTTCTCCAGTATCTGGAGATACAAACTTAGAAGCTAAACTAGAAGATGGAAAATATCTGCTTGCAATAAGTGATGGAATGGGTTCAGGACCAGAAGCTATGAAAAGTAGTAAAGTAGCAATAAAAACATTAGAAAGACTATTAACAGCAGGTTTTGATAAAACAGTATCATTAAAACTTATTAATTCAATACTAGAAACTACTCAAAAGGACGACATGTATGCAACTTTAGATGTAGAAATATTAGATTTATATAGCGGAGTTATGGAGTTTGTAAAAAATGGTGCATGTCCTACATATTTAAAAAGAGGTAAAGAGGTGCAGCTTTTAAAGGCAAATACACTACCAGCAGGAGCAGTAGAAAATGTAGATTTAGAAGTATATGACTGTGATTTACAAGACGGAGATATTATAGTAATGTGTAGTGATGGAGTTATAGAGTCAAATGATGAGTACATAAATAAGGAAGTATGGGTAAAGTATTTATTAGAAGATATGCAAACAGACGATGCACAAAAGATAGCAGATATATTGTTAAAGGAATCTATAGATAATGACTACGGAACACAAAAAGATGATATGACAGTTATTGTTGCAAGAGTTAGCAAGAAAATTTTAAAGTAAAAATTTAATAATAGATAAAGTAATAAAATAAAAAGTAAGAAATATTTAAACAAATGGAACAATGTGTTTTAAGTATTTCTTACTTTTTTATGATACCTTTTTCTTTATTATTACTTTAATATATTCTCCTAGTTCTTGGTCGGATAGTTGCAATACATCAATAAGTTTATTTAAAATATCTGTTCTAGGAAGGCAGTTTTCTTGGTCTATTCTAATATATTGCCTTAAACTTATATTTAATAAACTTGCCATTTTTTCTTGGGTATAGCCCATAATTTTGCGTTTTTCCTTAATCAATATAACATCACCATAATAATTATGACATAATTTGTCATAAAATTATATTGACATTAAATGTCACTATTTATATAATGAAGGTACAAATTGTTCCATTTGATAATGATTAATAGTATAAATTTAAAGGAGGAAACAAATGATGAAAAACAAGGGTATAACTCTAATTGCTTTGGTTGTGACGATTGTAGTTTTATTAATTCTAACTGGTATAACTATAAGTTTAGTGTTTGGACAAAATGGAGTTGTAAAAAAAGCACAAGATAGCAAAGAACAAACAGCGATAGGGGAAATGAGAGATAAGCTAGAAATGGCAAAAGTGCCAGTATATGCAAATGGAAATGGCTCATACAAAGTAGAAGATTATTGGAGCAGAATAGAAAGTGAAGGATTAATAGCAGATAAGGAAATAGATATAATAGACAATGGAGATGGAACATATGAGGTAACAACAACTTCAGGATATGTGTTTGAATTAACAATAGAGCCAAACGAAGAAATAGCAGATAATATAATAATAGGTGAATGTTTAGGAAAAGGAGAAAACTTAAACATAGGAATAAGAGTAGTAAATAAAACAACAAATAGTATAGAAATAGAATTAGTAAGAGCAGAAGGAGCAAGTAATATAAAATACTCAATAAAAAAACAAGGAGAAGACTATGGAGCAGCACAAGCAAGTGATGCTACAACATATACATTTAGTGGATTAACTCAAGGAGTAGTATATACAATAAAAGTAGAAGCAATAAAAGATGGAGAGTCGAAAATTGTAGAAAAAATGATACAGCTAGGAGAAATACCAAGAGCAATAAAAGGAGAAGTAACATGGAGTAACGGACAAGCAACAGTAAAATTATTTACAGAAGAAGATGGATACCAACTAGAATGGCAAAAAAACAACATAACAGAGGGGAGCTGGACAAGAGAAGCAGCAGGAGTAAAAGAAAAGACAATAACAGGGTTAGCAAATGGAGATATAATATATGCAAGATTATATGATGGAGTAAGTAGTGGAAGCTATGCAAACATAGAGGTAAGAGACAATGTCAAACCAACTGCAACAATAACATTAAGTGCAACGACAGTAGAAATAGGGAAAGAACTAACAGCAACAGTAACACATGTGGATTTAGAAAGTGGAATAAACATAGGACAAACAAAATGGATATTTAATACAGAAGCAGGAGCAATAGGAGAAGATGCAAGTAAATATACAGGAGGAACATTTACATCGCAAACACAAACTATAGCATTGCCAATTACAAATAGCGGAACACACTATTTACATGTGTTAACTGTAGATAATAGCGGAAATAAGAAAGAAACAATAAGTGAAAAAATAGAAATAACAACAACACCACAATATTGGGAAAAAACAACAGAAGATAATCCTAATTGGTATAATTATGGAACAGAAGTAAATGCACCAAAACTAGGAGAAGGAATGACCCCAATAGTATATAAAGGAACTAACCAACCAACAAATAAGAAATGGGCAAATGCAATGACAGAGGATGGAAGTATGTGGGTATGGATACCAAGGTACGCATATAGTATAACAAGTGGATATCATACTAATACAGCAGGGACAATAGAAATAAAATTCTTAAAGGATAATACAAATATAGCATATGATGGAACAAGTACATGGGATAATGCAAGTGGACAAGGAAATTGGAATATACATCCAGCATTTAATTATGGGCAAGAAGTAAGTGGAATATGGGTAGCAAAATTTGAGGCAAGCCCAGAAGGAGCAACAACAGATGTGGGCAATAGTCAGTATAATGGAACAGATAAAAAACTACAGGTAAAACCAGGAGTAAGTAGCTGGAGATATATAAATATAAGTAATATATATGATGTATGTTTAAATTATAATAGTGTACTAAATAGCCATTTAATGAAGAATGACGAATGGGGAGCAGTAGCATATTTAAGTAAGAGTAAATATGGAAAAGAGACAGAAGAAGTGTGGATAAATAATAGTATTAGTTATATAACAGGCTCTGCTGGAAATAGTGCAAGTGCAAGCAGTAATGCAGGAACAGATAATGATTATACAAGTACGCAAGGAGTAAAAGCAAGCACAACAGAAAATGTATATGGAGTATACGATATGAGCGGAGGCGCATCGGAATATGTAGCAGCATATGTAAATAATGGAGATAGTAGTTTGATAAATAATGGAAGTAGATTAGTTAATGGAGAATCTAAAACAAAGAATGTTTATAATACTGGAAGTAACGATAATTATCAGCTAAACTATGAGGCAAATAAAAGTAGATATGGAGATTCATCTTGGGAAACAACTAGTAGCGCTAATGATCCTAGAGGAGCATGGAATAACGATTATGTTGGATTTCCTATTACAACTATTCCTTTCGTTGTACGTGGAGGTGATTACAATTATGGTTTGGGAGCAGGGATATTTTCTTTAAATAGTTATACTGGTAGTGAGTATGGAGCAGCTTCGTTCCGTCCGGTGTTAATCGTACTTTAATGTTGAATATACAATAAATCCACCTTAACACCTTGTAATTATGTACATAAATATGATATAGTATAGCTGTAAAAAGCTATACTATATTTTTTAGTTTTATATTTTGGAGGTAGAAATGAGTAGAGGTAGACGATATAGCGGAGAAGGAAAGCTGAATATAAAAAAGGTTGTTGCAGTCTTAATAGCATTAGCTTTAATTGTAATAGTAATAATATCTATAGCTAAAATGCTAGGGGGTAATAAAGTAGAAACAAAAGTTGTAGCAACAGAATATTTTGCAGCGTATACAGAAGGAAAGTGGGGAGTAATAGACTCAAAAGGTAAGGAAATAATTAAACCTTCATATGACGAGACAATTATTGTTCCAAACTCAAAACAAGCAGTATTTATATGCACATATGATGTAAATTATGATACAAATGAATATAAAACAAAAGCAATAAACGAAAAAGGTGACCAGTTATTTACAGAATATGATGGAGTTCAAGCAATTGAAAATTACGATGTAAATAATAATTTATGGTATGAAGATGATGTACTAATAGTAAGCAAAGATGGAAAATATGGTTTAATAGATTTTAAAGGGAAAAGCCTAGTGAATTGTGAATACGATTCTATAGTAGCTTTAAGAGGTGTAGAAAATACATTTGTTACAGAAAAAGATGGTAAAAAGGGATTAGTAGACAACATTGGAGCTGTTGTTGCAGAAAATAATTACAAAGATATAAAACCATTAACAGATAAGGCACAAGATGGATATATTCTAATTGATGAAAATGATAGATATGGATTAGTAAAACCAGATAAAACAGTTGTATTTAAAAACGATTACCAAGATATTAAGCAAGTATATGGAGACAACAAATATGTAGTAAGACAAGGTGGAAAATGGTCAGTAGCAGATAGAGATGGAAAACTATATTTAACAGATAAATTTGATGAAGTTATATCAATTAATGGGGAAAATGTAATTGTAAAAGTAGATAATAAATATGGTGTTTTATCAACAGAAGGTGATACAATAATAGACATTATTTATGACGATATGTCGTATACATATGAAAACAACTATATAGCTAAAAAAGACAACAAATATGGAATAATAAATGTAGATGGAACAACAAAATTAGACTTTAAATATGACAGTTTAATATATAGGCAAACAGAAGGATTTTTTGAAGGAAGCACAAATAGTAGTGTAGATAATGACTTAATAGATAGAAACTTTGAAGTAAAATTAACTGGAATTATATCTGAAATAAATGATGAAAATGGATATATGAAAGTTAGAGTAGATGGCGAATACAAGTATTATAATTTTAGATTTGAAGAAAAAACAAATATAGAATTGTTAAAAAATAATACATTATTTTTAAGTAAAAAAGATGACAAATATGGCTTTGTAAATAAAGACGGAATTGTTATAGTAGATTATATTTATGATGATGCTACAGAGCAAAACAGATTTGGGTATTCAAGTGTAAAGAAAGATGGAAAATGGGGAGCAATTGATTCAAAAGGAAAAGAAGTAGTTGAACCACAATACACTATGGATAATAATTTATTAATAGAATTTATAGGAGAATGGCATTTAGGAGAGGATTTAAACTTAAATTATTACACAAAATAGTTTTAAATAATATTATTATGCAAACAAAAATGACAAAACAAATAACGGCAAATCGAGTAAATTTTAGTAATTTAGTTAGCAAAGAACTAAAAAATATTTGCTAACTAATGCATAAAATAGAATGGTTTATAGGTATAACCAAGAAAACCTAAATTTATACAAGGAAAGTGAAAAAGCTTTGGAACTAAAGACGAGGTATCAATATACGTATTTTATATATCCGTATGTAATTGAAGAAAAAGATTATAGCAAATACTTACTACGATTACTAAAAGATAAAAAGTGCACAATGAAAAAGTTTGACATAGCAAAAGATTTAACTATATACCAAAACTTTTTACCAAATATAAGAAAATTTATGTTTTGGAGCTTCAATTACACTAAGCAACAAATAAAAGAATTAGAAAACCTAGACAATGAGCTTAAAGCAAATATTATAAGTAAGTATCCTTGTACAATGTTTGACTATAATATAAAACAAAATGTTCAAGGAAAGGTGCAAAATGAAGACGGAATATATTTTGATATTACAAAAGTAGAATTAATTTGTTTTAATACTGGAATATGTTTCTTGTTATTTAAAACAATAATAGATGGAGAAAATAATAACTTTTCAGATGTAATTAATTTTAATTATAAATTTAGAGATATAACATCAAAGGCAGATGGACTAAAAGAGTTTGAAAATATTAAAATACAAACAAGTAATTTTAAGGATGCTAAAGATATAAAAAACTTTATAAAAGATATAACAGGAAATAGTAGTTTAGCAGCAGACTTAAATATAGAGCAGGAAAGGTTTATAACATATTCATATGTATGTATTTCACAAGAGGACTGGAATGAAAATATGGATATACAGTCTATAGAAAAAGTGTTCTTTAAGTTTTTTAAGGTGCTACCGGCCAATAAAGAGTTAAATGATATAACAATGGAAGATTACTTTAATAAATTACCAAATTCAAAGTATATAAAGTATGGATTTTCAAATGTAGGAACAGCTTTGCTTACATCAGACATAAATGTAGATAACTACACAAAACTTCCTTTCAGGTTTGAAAATGAACACTTATATTTGTATATATTATGTTTATATAAAAAATTTTATTTGGCAAAAGTTAATTATGACCTAGATAAAAAAGATTACCAGCAAGAGTTTTTAAGTTTTACAAAAAATTTCTGGATAGAAGAAGCCACAAGTGACGAAACAGCAAGTTGCCTAGAAAAAAATTGGACTGAGAAGTTAGGCGTAGACAAATTATTTAATAAAATTAAAAATAAGTATGACATGTTATATAAGAGCAGTAATATTGAAAAGACAAAGATAAAGCAAAACATAATAATACTAGCTTTAATAGTTATAATATTAATTATATTTTATGCACTTTTTTAAGCCAATAGCTTGAAAAGTGCATATATATTAGTATAAGAAAACACAAATTATAAAGCTAAATATCATGGAATTTAAGCTAAAAAAATGTGATTTAAAATATAAAAGTGTAAAAAAATATAAGATTTTATAGAGGTATAAATGAAAATAAAAACAGGAATTGATATAATAGAAGTTAATAGGATACAAGAAGCCATAGAAAAAAGCAAAGCATTGTTTCTAAACAGAGTGTATGCAAAACAAGAAATAGAATTTTGTGAAAGTACAAATAAGATGAAATATCAACATTACGCAGCAAGATTTGCAGCTAAAGAAGCGGTGTTTAAAGCAATTTCGGATTTATTACCAGGTAATAAAGAAGATATTTGGAAAAATATTATTGTAAAAAATGAGAAAAGTGGAAAACCTATAGTTGAATTTGATGGAGCTTTAGATTTTTTAAATTCAGACAAATTTAGTATAGATTTAAGTATTTCACATATTAAAGAATATGCAGTAGCAAGTTTTGTATTGTTAATAAATGAATAAATTGTGGAAATAACACAGGCATTTCTTACGGAAATGTGGAAAAGAGGAGTTTTAAATGAGTTTTTTTGAACAACATGCACATTATAATGACGAGAAATTTGACGAAGATAGAGAAGAAGTTATAAATAATGTATATAATTTTGGTGTAACTAAAGTTGTAAATGCAGGATATAGTGTGGAAAGTTCTAAACAAGCTATAGAATTAGCAGAAAAGTATAATTTTATTTATGCAACTTGTGGAATTTCTCCTAATGATATTCCAGAAGGCAAAGAAGAATTAGATATACAATTAGAACAAATAAAAGAAATTGCTAAGAGCAGTGAAAAAGTAGTAGCAATTGGAGAAATTGGCTTAGATTATTATTGGAATAAAGAAAATAAGGAACTTCAAAAATATGCATTTATAGAGCAAATAAAACTAGCGAATAAAATGAATTTACCTATTGTAATACATACTAGAGAAGCGGTTGACGACACTCTAAATATATTAAGAAATATAGCAAAAGTTGTTAGACCAGGTGTATTTCATTGTTGCCCTCTAAATAGAGAATTAGTAAAACAAGGATTAGAACTTGGATTTTATATATCTCTTGCAGGAGTTGTAACTTTTAAAAATTCTAAAAATGCAAATGAAATTATAGAGATGATACCAAATGATAGATTATTAATAGAGACAGATAGTCCATATTTATCTCCAGAACCTAATAGAGGAAAAAGAAATGATTCTAGAAATTTAGTTTATATTGCAGAAAAGATAGCAAGTGTAAAAAATATTTCTGTGGAAGAGGTAAAAAAAATAACATTTGAAAATGCAGAGAGACTATATAATTTGAAATAAACTCATTTATTTAAGTTAGAATTATAATATAATATATGTATTAAAAAAATATATATAAAATATACCCAATAGAAAGGAACTTTTTTTTAGTATCTATTCTATTGGGTATATCTTATAAATTTATTCACTGTTTATCTTATAGTTTATAATCTATTCATTTTCTAAAACTGTATAACCACTTAAATCTGGTCTGGCAACATCTTCATCTGTAACTACATCTAATTTAATATCTTCTTTTGACTCACTTTTTACGGTGAATATTAAAAATCTTCTATAATAATTTATTTTATTTACTATAAGACCAGTTTCTTTATCAATTATGTATTTTTCAATATAGCCATCATTATTTAATTCTATATAAATAACTTGTCTACCATCCTGTTCCTTTTCTCCTAAGTATTTGTAATCATATTCAGTTACAGGGCTATAACTTAATAATGCTTGGAAATATTTTTCTTTATAAGCTTCTTTATTTATTCCAGCAATAGTATTTTCTGCTGTCTTAAAGACTGTTATTGATTCATTAGTATTATAATTTACCCACATCATTAATTCATTATCTCGATTAATACGATAAGTATTATCTTTTACGTATACTTTATAGCTAGAGTTAGAATTGTCAGTATATGAACAATAATAATTTTGATATTCACTTCCCCTTTCTAATAAGTCAAGCACTTCTTCCCTCGACATAGGGTTGTCTTTACTTAAACCAAAGTCATTCCATACAATAAACTCTCTAATAGCCCATATTGCAACAAGAATAAGTAAAATACATAGAATAATTAGTAAAACTTTTTTTGCTTTCATTTGTAATCCCCCTTTCTATAAATTTATATTAGCATAGTATAAAAATAATATCAATATCTGTCTAATTATGAAAGTTTATGTTACTATACTCAAAAAGGTTCAAAAAATAAGCACCAAGACATCTTGGTACCTATTCTTACAAAATATTTTATTTTAAATTCCTAATTGCCTCTATTCTATCTTCTGTGGCAGGGTGTGTTGACCAAATATTGCTTTGCTTTTTCCTTCTATTTCTTCTAAATGGATTTACTATATACATATTAGCTGTAGCTTTGTTAGCAGTTTTTAACTGGGCAGGATTAGAAGAAATTTTTTCTAATGCTGAAATTAATCCATCTGGGTTTCTTGTAAGTTCAACAGCAGAGGCATCTGCTAAATATTCTCTTCTTCTAGAAAGAGCAAGTTTCATAAGTTCTCCAAATATAGGAGCTAAAATTAAGCAAACTAATCCAATAATCATCAAGATAGGATTTCCGCCTTTACTGTCACTATCACTAGATTTTCCGCCGCCCCAGAATAATATTCTAGAGACAAAATCTGAAAGCATTACTATAAATCCAACCATTACAGTTACAACAGCAGACAAACGAATATCGTAATTTTTTATATGTGAAAGTTCATGTGCTACAACACCTTCTAATTCATAATAATCAAGTTTATTTAAAAGACCGGTTGTTACACAAATTACAGAATTTTTTGGATTTCTACCTGTTGCAAATGCATTTGGTTGAGGGTCATCTACAACATATAATCTTGGTCGATATTCTAATCCAGAAGAAACCATAAGACCATCTAGAATATCAATTAACTTTGCGTCTTCTTCTTCGGTCGCAGGTCTAGCTTTATTAAAAGACAAGATTATTTTATCACTATAGTAGTATGAGCTCCATGCAGATATTATCGAGAACATTAATGCAATTACAATTGAAAAAGTGCCTAAATCGAATGCCATACATATATAATAAACAATTAATGTAATTACAACAATAAAAATGCTAATTATTACACCAGTTTTTATTTTATTTTTAGTTATATCTTCATACATAATTATCAACCCTTTAATAAAATTAATGCACAAAGAAGATTATTACTTTGTGCATTGTGTTTTAAAAATCTACTTTTACATTTTTCTTAGCTTCTTCATTATCAACAACGAATAAATCTTCTGCTTTAAAGTGGAACATAGATGCAATAACATTTGATGGGAAAGTTTCTAGTTTTGTGTTTAATCTAGTTACACTATCATTATAAAATTGTCTAGAATAGGCAATCTTATTCTCTGTTGCTGTTAATTCTGCTTGTAATTCAGAAAAGTTTTGGTTTGCTTTTAAGTTAGGATAGTTTTCTGAAACAGCCATAATAGTTTTTAAAGTTTCAGAAAGTTGATTGTCTAAGCTAGCTTTTTCAGCAACTGTTTGTGCTTGCGACCAAGAACTTCTTAAGTCTGTAACTTTAGTTAATACTTCTTTTTCATGTTCCATATAGCCTTTAACTGTCTCAACTAAGTTAGGAATCAAGTCAAATCTTCTTTGCAATTGTACATCAATTTGGCTCCAAGCGTTTTTTACTCTTTGTCTTAAAGTTACTAAATTGTTATAAATTACAATAACAGCAATAACTAAGACAGCGATAATACCTAATATAATCCAAAGTGCTACCATACTGTATCCTCCTATAAAAATTTAATTTAATAATAGCATATAAATATGATGTTTACAAGAGAAAAATGTGAAATTATTGTGTATTATTATATTGCAAATAATGTAAATTTAATATATTATGAAAGAAAAATAATAAATCATAAAATTATATACATTAATATTAATTAATTATTATATGATAAAAGGTGGATAATTATGGAGAAAAGATTAGAAAAGGATCTAAATAATAAAGTGAAAAATGAATTCACGGAAAAACCTAATACTAAAGAAAAAGTATTAAAGAGAGTAATTGCAACTTTGGCAGTAATTAATATACTTATAGTTTTAAGTATAATTTTGGGGAGTATTGACAAATCTAGGTTAGAAAATGATAAAAATCCTATATTTTCATTTAAAATAGGTACGTATCTAGATGGTGGTACACAAGAATATTTAGGATTAGGTTATAAAATTATTAAATATCCTAGAAGTAGAATGGATATAGTAGATATTGGAACATGGTTTTTACAGTATAAAGCTGGTTATGCACCTGGGACACTTCAAGATATCACAGGCATAGATGTAGAAATAAATGATGAAAATATAGATGTTACAAATATTGTAGATAATACAGATACTAAAACTAACCATGAAACCACTGAAAATTCAGTAAAAGAAGTTATTAATATCATGCCTAACTAAAAAAGTTATAAAAAATAGTAATATTTTAAGTACAAGCCTCATATATTATTAATATAGGGGCTTGTAACGTTTAGACAAATAGGCAAAAAAGCAAGATGCTTGTAGGAGTAAAGAGTTAGAAAATTGTACAAAATTTGACAAAAAAAGAAATAGATGTTATAATAAACATGTTGCTTTTAAAGGAGGAAAAATTTTCTATGAAAAATAACGATAAAGCATCAATATCTCTGAAAAAAGTTTTAATAATTAGTTTAGTATTTATACTTTTTGTAACAAGTGCAACAGTACTTGCAGGAAACGTACAACCAACTAATGTTAAAATTATACTAGCTAGTGGTTATGAAATGAATGTATTAACTACTAAAACAAAAGTATCAGAAATATTAGATGAAAATCATATTATATTATTAGAAGATGAAAAGACAGTACCAGATAAAAATTCTGAACTAACAGATAACAAAACAATAAGAATTACAAAAGAAACAGAAGAAGTAGTAGAAGAAGCCGAAGAGGTAGAAAGTTCACAAAATATTACTGCAGAAGAAGTTTTAGCATCATATGATAATATAGTAGAAAAAATAATTACAGAACAAGTTAAAATACCATTTGAAACAGTAAAGAAAGATGTTTCATCAGGTGCTAGTCAAAAGCAAGACAAAGTTGTACAAGAAGGTAAAGACGGACTTAAAGAGATAACTTATAAAGTTAAATATCAAAACGACAAAGAAATAGAAAAAATAAAATTATCAGAAAAAGTTATAAAAGAGCCAGTAGATAAAATTATAGAAGTAAGACAAAAACAAACAGTTTCAAGAAGTGCTTCTGTAAGATATAGTGGCGGAAAGTGGTCATATTCATCTTCTGAATTAGACCTACTATGTGCTATTACTGCACAAGAATGTGGTTCTAGTTATAATGGAGCATTAGCAGTTATAACATGTGCTGCAAACAGAGCTGAAAGTAGTAGATGGAAAAAATATGGTTCAGACCCATTAAGTCAATATATGGCGCCAAACCAATTCTGCTATTCAATAGATAGCCATTGGAAAAAGAGATTAAACGGAAATTATCCAAGCTATGTAAAACAAGCAGTATTAGATGCATTAAATGGTAAAAGAAACCACAACTATTTAAGCTTTAGAGGATATCAAACTTCAGGAAGTGTTAATATAGGTGGTAACTGGTACTTTAATACTAAATAATATAACAAAGGCGACCATAAGGTCGCTTTTTTGTTTTGTAATTGTAAAAATAAAATTATACTAGACTTAATTAAAATTGTTTTATATACATTAAAAATAAATAAAACATTATATTATAGAAAGGAAAGAAATAATATGAAACTAATATCATGGAATGTAAATGGATTAAGAGCTGCTATGACGAAAGGATTTGATAAATTTTTTAAAGAAATAGATGCAAATATATTTTCTATACAGGAAACTAAGATGCAGGAAGACCAAATTACAGAAGAAATAAATAATATATTTAATGGCTATTATTCTTACTGGAATAGCGCTGTAAAAAAAGGATATTCGGGAACAGCTGTGTTTACTAAGAAAAAGCCAATTAATGTTACATACGGAATTGGAAAGAAGGAACATGACCAAGAAGGAAGAATAATAACATTAGAGTTTGACAATTTTTATTTAGTGGATTGTTATACACCAAATTCTAAAAGAGAACTAGAAAGACTGGATTATAGGCAAGTGTGGGAAGATGAAATTAGAAATTATTTATCTAATTTAGATAAAAAAAAGCCTGTAGTATATTGTGGGGACTTAAATGTAGCTCATGAGGAAATAGACTTAAAAAATCCAAAGACAAATACAAGAAATGCTGGCTTTACAATCGAAGAAAGAACTAAAATGACGGAGCTATTAAGTGCTGGTTTTGTAGACACGTTTAGATTTTTATATCCTAATAAAGAAGATTCATATACCTGGTGGTCATATATGTTTCATGCAAGAGAGAAAAATGTAGGTTGGAGAATTGACTATTTTATAGTTTCTAAATCAATTGAAAGTAAAATTAAAGAGAGTTCAATTCATTCAGACATATATGGAAGTGACCATTGTCCAATAGAATTAGATATAGATTTGTAGTATATAAAGCTTTATATATTAATGTATTGAAAATAAATGTTTTAAATATAGAAAGGTTTAAGTTATGAATAGTAAAGAGAAAAAAAGTGAAAATTGGAAAAGTTGGATAGCTATTTTTACAGTAGGGTTATTGCTAATTTTGGTTTACAAATTATTAGATAACTTTACTCAAATAGGGGAATGGATTAGAACGCTATTTTCTGTACTGGCGCCATTTTTAGTAGGGCTATTAATAGCATATTTATTATATATGCCATGCAGAGGAATAGAAAATTTATTTAAAAAGACTAAGAGAAAGAGATTTATAAATAAACATGCAAGAGTACTATCTGTGGCAACAGTATATATAATTGCACTTTTAATAATTGTTATAGCACTTACATTTGTAATTCCAGCTATTATAGATAGTGCAATAGAATTTGTAAATAATATTCAGAATTATTATAATGCTACTTTGCAGGCTATAGACCAGCTTCCTGCTGAATCATTTTTAAAGAGCGATATTATAACAAATGCAATTGCAAAAATACAAGATATAGATTTAGAAAGATTTACAAGTTTAGAAAGTATTGTAAATTATCTAAAAGGTGCATTTAATATTGTAACTGGTATATTCAACGCATTTGTAGCCTTTGTAGTTTCTGTATATATACTTGTTGAAAGAAAGCAAATATTAAACTTTTTAAAAAGATTATCAAGAGCTATATTTAAGAAGGATACATATTTAAAAGTAGGAGAATACTTTAATAGATCAAATGAAATATTTTTTAAATTTTTAGCAAGCCAATTTTTAGATGCTATTATTGTAGGAATTTTAGTATCTATAGCAATGTCTATAATAGGCGTAAGATATGCAGTTTTATTAGGATTTATGATAGGATTATTTAATTTAATTCCATATTTTGGAGCTATAATTGCTGTTATAGTAGCTGTAATTATAACAATATTTACAGGAGGTATTGGTCAGGCTATAATTATGGCTATTGTAGTAATTGTATTGCAACAAATAGATGCTAATATAATTAATCCAAAAATTGTTGGAAGTTCATTAAAAATGAGTCCATTACTAGTAATATTCGCAGTAACTGTTGGAGGAGCATATTTTGGAGTACTTGGAATGTTCTTAGCTGTACCTATTATGGCTGTTATAAAATTACTTGTAGAAGAGTTTATAGAATATAGAAATAATGGAAGAAAAGAAGTCATAAAAGGAAAAAATATTAAAAAAGTTGTGTCTGTAGATGAAGATGCAAATAAGGAAGAAAAATAGAATTGTAAATTATTAATAAAAAATTAATAAAGACTGTCTGTTTTCTTAATAAAAATATGCTATAGTAATAAGCGTATAAAATAATATAAAAAAGAAGTATTATTGGACTAATAACTAAAAAGTTAGAAAAGGGGAATCTTATGTATAATATATTAGTTTGTGATGATGACAAGGAAATTGTAGAAGCTATTGAGATTTATCTAAAAAGAGAAGGATATAATGTCTTAAAAGCATATAACGGAAGAGAAGCTTTAAAAATAGTGAAAGAAAATGACGATATCCATTTAATTTTATTAGATATAATGATGCCAGAATTAGACGGAATTAGTGTAGCAAACTTAATAAGAAAAGATAAAGCTATACCTATAATTATGTTATCTGCAAAATCAGAAGATTATGACAAAATATCAGGGCTAAATAATGGAGCAGATGACTATATTACCAAACCATTTAATCCTTTAGAATTAATAGCTAGAGTAAATTCGCAAATAAGAAGATATACAAGTCTAGGTTCTATAGCTGAGAAGATGAATAATAATGATAATATGTATAAATCTGGAGATTTAATTATTGATGATAACACTAAACAAGTAGTAGTTGGAGAAAGAGAAGTTAAACTTACTCCTACAGAATATAATATTTTAAGATTTTTAACACAAAATAAAGGAAAAGTTTATTCTATAGAGCAAATATATGAAAACGTATGGGAAGATGAAGCATATGGAGCAGAGAATATAATAGCCGTACATATTAGACATATAAGAGAAAAAATAGAAATAAACCCTAGAGAACCAAGATATTTAAAAGTTATATGGGGAATAGGTTATAAAATAGAAAATTTAGATGCATAAAATAAAAAAAGGTGGTGAATAGATATGAAGAATAGAACGAAAGAATTTATTAAAGTAATTGGATATATATTAATTCCTATTTTTATTGTAATATCTATTTTTTCAGCCCTAAGTTTATACTATAGGAGTGAAAACCAGCAGGTACAAGATGTAGATAACTTTTTTGAAACAGATAATTTTATGTATATGTATGGTTCGTCTATTATAAATAATTTTGCAATAAATTCAACATCAATATTAGTAGAAGAACCAGAAGGAGAAAGCTATTATACAAGTAACAGATATGGACCATATGATGATTATCAAGATAATGTTCAAATAGGAGATGAAATAGGAAGAATTAACTATTTGACATCTTATGAATATAAAAACTTTAAATATTTAATAGTAGATAATGAAAATGCTGTTGCATATACAAATGTTGAACATACAATGAATACTGATACAATAGAAGAAATAAAGGAGAGATTAGCTAATAACACGATTTATTGGAATTATGAAAAAGATAATGTTAATACTTCTATTGAAAAGTTAAAAATAGAGGAAATACGCTATAAGAGTATTTACAAACGTATAAATGAAAAAGGAGATTATAGCGTATATACAAGTTTAGAAAACGATTTAACATATTATGATCAATATAGAACAAACAAAATTATATTTGATATGGCAAAAATACTATATAAACCAGCACTTTATTTATTGCCAATAAGTATAGTTGCAGTCTTAGTACTTATTATAATGAACTGTTTCTTAATAGGACTAAGAAATGAAAAAGGTGAGGTTATATTAAATTCGTTTGACAGAACACCGTTGCTTGTTGCATTAATTTTACTATTTATTCTATCAATGATTGGTTGTGGATTTTTAATAGCGCTTTCATCTGATAATTTAACGCTAATACTCATGGGAACAGCAATTGGAGCCACTATAGTATATATATCTTTTGTGTTCTTTTTAGAAACTTTTATAAAAAGAATAAAAGCAAAGACCTTATTTAGAAATACAATAACATATAGAATAATAAGGTGGATTAAAAATTTAGTAACATCAATGACAAAAAATGCAAACATGACGGTTAAACTAATATTAATAACTATAGTATTTGGAATAGTAAATATAATTGGATTTGGAACAGCAGATAATATAGGTGTTATTTTACTTATAGCTGTATGGGGATATGCTTTTATAAAAATACACCAATGGTTAGTAAGATATGCAGAAATAAAAAATGCAATAAAACAAATTTATATGGGAAACACAGAGGTACATTTAGATGAGAATAGATATAAGGGTTCTTTACGTGATGTTGCAGTACAAGTAAATGATATAGCAGGAGGACTTTCTAATGCAATACAAGAGAAACTAAAGAGTGAAAGATTGAAGACAGAATTAATTACAAATGTATCTCATGATATAAAGACACCTCTTACTTCAATTATAAACTATGTAGATTTATTAAAAAAAGAAGAATTGCCTAATGAACAAGCAAGAGAATATTTAACAATATTAGATAATAAATCTCAAAGGTTAAAAAGACTTACAGAAGACTTAGTAGAAGCCTCGAAAGCTTCATCTGGAAATATAAAGTTAAACATTGAAAAATTAAATGTAAATGAATTATTAAAACAAATTTCTGGAGAATTTGAAGATAAGTTTAAAGCAAGAAATCTAGAAGAAGTAATGTCATTGCCAGAGAAAAGTGTTTATATAAACGCAGACAGCAGGTATATGTATAGAGTTTTAGAAAACATGTATTCAAATATTTCTAAATATGCAATGGAAAATACAAGAGTATATATAGATGTAATACCAAATAATAATAAAATAACAATACAAATGAAAAATATATCTAAAGAAAAATTAAACATATCTACAGATGAATTAATGCAACGTTTTGTAAGAGGAGATAGCGCAAGAAATACGGAAGGTAGCGGATTAGGACTTTCAATTGCAACTAGCCTTACAACTTTACAGGGAGGCACCTTTAATATCTACTTAGATGGGGATTTGTTTAAAGTAATAATTGAATTTGAACAAATAAAAATATAATCTAAATATATACTAGCAATGTGAATTTATATTCTTTATATTAAATTCATATTGCTTTTTTTTACAAAAAATGATATAAAATAAAAGTATACAAAAGATATAAAAAAACAAAACTTTTTACAAAGAAAGGAGAGATAAAAATGTTGGTAAATTACACAAGAAAATATGAGAAAGTATCAATTGTAGCATCAGCTTTAATGCTGATAGTAGCACTATTTTTAATATTTAAACCAGCAGAATCATTATCATTAATAACAATTTTGTTTGGTCTTATAATTATGATTGATGGTGTTATACACATTATTAACTATTTTAAAATAGACCCAACACAAAAACTAATGAGTTTTGAGCTTATTGAAGGTTTAATAGAGGTTTTTGCAGGAGCTGTTATAACAGTATGTGCAGATGCTCTAATTGAATTTTTACCTATTATATTTGCAGTATGGATTATATTAAAAAGCTTAATTACTTTTCAAATGGCACTTAATATAAAAACAGTACCAAATAGTAATTGGGGATTAATGCTTTTTATAGCAATAATAGGAATTGTTTTAGGATTTCTTGTTATATTTAATCCATTTGAAGCAACAATGGCAGTAACAACATTAGTAGGATTAGCATTATTAGTAGTAGAAATATTAAATATAATAGATGCATGTACAATATTATATCATTTAAAAGAAGAAAAATAATATTGGAAAACTATTATATGTAACAATAAAAAGTTAAAAAACTAATAATTAAGATAAAAACTTAATTATTAGTTTTTTTAAATTTTATGTTGAAATATATTCAAATAAAATAGTTATATTTAAAATTTATAAAACCGTTGATATTAAGTTGCTCTAAGCACTTGCTTTTGTAACGAAAATGTAATATAATTGTAATATAAGTTTAATATATATAATAAAAAACCACGACAACTATTTCCGTAATAGTGAAAAAACGGTTTTTGTAATAATAGGAAAACTTAGTAAATACTGTTATTGACTTATTTTTATTATGAAAGTAAAATATAAATAATGTAATAGGTTAAAAAGGGTGAGAAATTATGAAACTAAGAAAAGTATTAACATTACTATTGTCAGTAGTAGCAGTTGTTATATTAGCTGGATTGTTTAGTATAAGTAATGCAGCAAGTGGAGACAAGTGGTTTAACGCAATGTCTATTTACAGAGACAGCTATACATATCAAGCTGACGGAAAGACAATTTGGAGATTATATGAGTCATCAGCATCTTCAAATACACCTAAAAACGAAGGACAGACAATATTCTGTTTACATAGAGGTGTAGGTTTAGGTTCTGACTTTGGTTCTGGAACACCAGAAAGAGTTAATTATGACCGTTATTTTGATTTTAAATCTTCAAATATGCTAAATGAACTTCAAAAAGCCTTACCAGATCTTACAGAGCATGACTACAAAAGATTGGTATGGATTTTTGACCATGCATATGTGGCACCAAAAGATTCTAGTGAAGAAGCGGATGCACATGCTCATAAGAAGATATTACTTCAAAACGCAGGAATTGGCAAGGGTATATTAGTTGAAGCAGGAACAAACTACGTAGCAGGTTCAGGATCACAAATATATGAAATAGACTTTACAGATGAAGAAATTGATGACATTATAGATGTAGTTCAACAAATGGCTATATGGAATGTAGTAGGAGATTACACAGATAGTAATAACTTGGAAATTCATAGAGCAGAGGCTGGAAGTTTAACTTATAAAGATTTTACAGAAGATTCTTCTATATTAGAAAGATTAGGAGATGTATATGCTGCAAGACAATTTGGTAGTGACTTAAATTCAGAAATAACAAAATTATATAATTACTTTGTTGATGAATCTGAAAAACAAGCAGATAGCTATGATGTACATTCAAATTCACAAAGTATAACATTCCAAGACACAGCAGCAAAAATTTCAGTATCTGGTTCAAATTATATAGTAGGACCTTTTAGATTAGAAAAAGAATCTAATCTTGACTATACATTAAGTTTAAAGGTAACAAATGATACTAGTAGTAACGTGTTGACAAACTATACAATATTGGATTCAAATAAGCAAGCTGTTAGTAGCGGAACAACAATAAAAGATTTAGTTGGACAAGATTTTTATCTTTCTATACCAAATACAACGGAATTAGGGGAAGTTAAATTAACTGTTAGTGGTACATATTTTGGAACAGTAGTAACTTATTGGACAGTAAGTGGAAGTGAAGATATAGAACAACCTATTGCTGTATTAGAAAGAGGAGAAAATGATTTCGAAGATGAAATAGTGGTTAGTGATGGACCAACAGAAAGAGGAGTTCTAGATTTATCTTTAAGAAAATTTATTACAAAAATAAATGATAGAGAAATTGCAACAAATGGAGAATATATAAGAGAACCAAAAGTAGATGTACAACCACTAGCAGATGGAACAGATACAACAGCTTCTTACAGACATAATAAAGCTCCAATACTTGTTGAAATAGGAGATATAGTAACATATACAATTAGAGTATATAATGAGGGCGACGTAGATGCATATGTAAAAGAAATTACAGACTATTTACCAGCACAATTAGAGTTTTTACCAGATGATGAATTAAATAAACAATATGGATGGCAACCATCTAATAATGGTAGAAGATTAGTAACAGATATAACATCATATGATACAGCTTATACAGAAGAGCAAGAAGCATTATATGGCTCAAGAGAAAATAAAACTTTATTAAAAGCATTTGGTGGAAGCATTACAGACGAGCTAGACTACCTAGAAGTACAAGTAAGATGTAAAGTTATAGATACGGGATTTAGAGGAGTAATAACAAATATAGCAGAAATTACATCATTTTCAGACGGAAATAAATTAACTTCTACAGATAGAGACTCATTCATGTTTAATGCAAATATACCATCAGATGAAAATTTACCGAATTATAGAGGTAATACATCAAATAAAGAAGACCTATCAGATTCAAATTATCATTATAAAGGACAAGAAGATGACGACGACTTTGAAAAGTTAATAATTGAAGAAGAACCATCACCAGGAGATAAAAAATTTGACTTAGCATTAAGAAAATTTATTACAGCTGTTAATGATGAAGAACTAAAAGAATTAGATGGAAGTTATACAAGAGAACCAGATGTAGATGTATCTCCACTAGTACAAGGAAGTGGTACAACTGCTATATATAATCATCCAAAGGTTCCAGTATCTGTTGCAAGAGAAGATATAGTAACATATACAATAAGAGTATATAATGAAGGTGAAATAGACGGATATGTAAAAGAAATTACAGACCATTTACCACCTCAACTAGAATTTTTAGTAAATGACGAGTTAAATGTAAGATACGGATGGAAAGTATCTGAAGATGGAAGAACAATTACTACAGATATAACATCTCCAGACACAGAATATTCTGCAACAAGAGACCAAATATATGCTACAAGAACTACAGGGGATGACAAAGTATTATTAAAAGCATTTAATGGTGCAGAACTAGACTATATTGATGTGCAAGTAAGATGTAAAGTTAAGAAAGATATAGATATAACACAAAAAATAACAAATATTGCAGATATAACAGAAGATGCAGATAAAAATAATGAACCTATAGATGATAGAGACTCAGATGAAGATAATGTAGATTTACCTTCAGATGAAGACTTACCTGGATACAAAGATGATGAAATTAATTCAGGAGATGACTATATACCAGGACAAGAAGATGATGACGACTTTGAAAAATTAATAATTGAGGAATCAGTTCCAAAGTTTGACTTGGCATTGAGAAAGTTTATTACTGGAGTAAATGAGACACAAATAGATAACAGAGTTCCTGTATTTACAGTTACAGAAGATGGAGAATATGTATATGAGCATACAAAAGAGCCTGTAGACGTAAAAACAGGGGACATAGTAACATATACTATAAGAATATTTAATGAAGGTAACATGGCAGGATATGCAGAACTTGTAAAGGATGATATACCAGATGGATTATTATTCTTACCAGAGAACCAAACAAATATTGAGCATAGATGGAAAATGTATAAGGAAGATGGAACAGAGACAACAAACCCAGAAGAAGCAGATTACATAGAGACAGATTATCTATCTAAAGCTCAAGAAGAAGCATCTGGTAGAGTTAACTTATTACAAGCATTTAACCCAGAAACAATGACACAACCAGATTATCATGATATTGAAGTAGCATTTGAAGTAACAGAACCAAATACTTCAGATAGAATAATAATAAACCATGCACAAATTTCAGAAGATGCAGACGAGGATGGAAATCCAGTAGATGACGAAGACTCAGAACCAGACGAGTGGAATGAAGGCGAAGATGACCAAGACATAGAGAAAATAAAAGTAAAATATTACGATTTAGCATTAAGAAAATGGGTAACAGAGTCAATAGTAACATATAATGGAGAAACAACAGTAACACAAACTGGAAATACAGCAGAAATGGATCCAGAACCACCAGCAAAAGTAGAAATTCGTGGAAGCAGAATGGATAAGACAACAGTTAAATTTAGATTTAAAATAAGAGTAACAAACGAAGGTGAAATTGCTGGACATGTTGGAGAAATATCTGATTATATACCAGAAGGATTAAAGTTCATTCAAGCAGACAATCCAGAATGGAAAGAAGTAGAAGGAAAAGTAGTAACAGATCAATTAAAAGACACATTATTACAACCTGGAGAAAGTGCAGAAGTAGAAATAGTTTTAACTTGGATAAATGGTGAAGAGCATTTAGGATTAATGACAAACGTAGCTGAAATAAGCAAAGATGATGGAGACGATATAGACTCAACACCAGATAACCAAAAAGATGGAGAAGACGACCAAGACGATGCACCAGTAATTATTTCTATCACAACAGGTGCTGCAGATGTATATGGATATATAGGTTTGGCAGCAGGAGTATTATTGATACTATCAAGTGGAATTATACTAATTAAGAAATTCGTAATCTAATATAATAAAAAAGGTTTTAGGCTAAGATAAATTCTTACTTAAAGCCTTTTTTATTTTAAAAATTATTTTCAACCAGATAGATAGCATTTTGTAGTACTGCGCAGCGACCAAACGTAGCGTTAGCGAAGTGCGATTCGAGCAACTTTCTTTCTATAAAAATAAAAATGTAATTTTTATTTTTATAATAATTAGTTGCGAGCAGCAAAGTACAAAAAATGCTATCTATCTGGTTAAACTGAATATAAATAATTAAATTAGTAATGAAGATTTAGTATTGTTTTTAAAAAACTCATATGTTATAATTCAATTGTAAGTTTATATTCTTACGGAGGTAACAAATGAATCAAATTTTAGTAACAGAAAAAAAGAAGAAAAATAAAAAGACATCAAGTGGACCTATAGAAATAAAAGGAATAGTTAGATTTTTTGCTGTATTTATTATGCTTTTTGGTATAGTTTTAGCAGGAGAAGGTTCATATGCATTATATAGAGAAATTGATGAATCTAGGCCAGAAAATATACCAAACCTTACGCTTACAAGAGATGGAGATACTTTACTTTTAAAGGTAGAACATAATACAGAAATATCAAAGCTTAACTATAGATGGAACGATGGAGAACAGAATAGTATTCCAGAAGGTACAACTTATGTAGAAGAGGAAATATTACTACCAGATGGTAATAACATCTTAAATATAACCATTATAGATATGAAAAATAGAGAATATCAATTTGTAAAAGAGTACAATTTAGAAGGTGTTGATATTACGAAACCTAATATTGATGTTACTCAAACAGAAGAAGGAACTGCAAATATTAGTATAGTTGCATCAGACGAAACAGCTATGGCAGAGATGACATATAAAATAAATGACGAGCAAGAAGTTAGTATTCAAGCTACGGAATTAGAGCAAAAAGAAATAACACAAGATATTACTTTACCAGAAGGACAAAATATATTAACAGTTGTTGCAAAAGATAGTACAGGAAATACAACAACATATGAAAAACAAATTATAGTTTCTTCAAAACCAACTATTGAAATTGTTTCTCAAGAAGGAAATGTAATTACTCTAAAAATAAGTGATAAATATGGTTTGAAAGATGTAATTGTTAATTTAAATGGTAAGGTATACGAGTCTAGAAATATAGACCAAAATCCAGATATAAATAAAAACGAAATTTATGTACCACTAGAATTACAAAGTGGAAACAATGTTTTAAGTATAGAGGTTCTTAACGTAAATGGACTACAGGGAACTGCGTCTACACAAATACAACAATAACAAATAGGAGAAAAATATGGCATATAATATTTATTTAATAGACAATAATGATGAGATATACAAATGCATAACTAAACTTTTTCAAAGAGAAAAAGAATATAAAATACACAAAGCAAAGACAAATGAAATAGAAGGCGTACTTAAGGATATACCTTCGCTTATAATAATAAATGAAGATGGGGTTGATGAAGATACAATAAAAATATGTGACAGCATTAGAGGAGACGAAAATAATATAATTACTCCTATAATTGTTATATCTTCAAATCACAATAAAGACCATAGAGTAAAAATACTAAAGGCAGGTGTAGAGCATTATATAAAAGCGCCAATTGACGAAGAATATATGTACTATACAATTGTTAATGCAATTAGACTACTATATACAAATAGAGGAATTAGCCCACTTACTGGTCTTCCAGGAAATATTCAAATACAAACAGAAATGAAAAGAAGACTTTTAAATAAAGAAGATTTTTGTGTTATATATTTAGACTTGGATAATTTTAAAGCATATAATGACGTTTATGGTTTTTTAAATGGAGACGAAATTATAAAGTTTACAGCTAAAACAATAATGAACAATATTAATTCTAATGATTGTGAAGACTGTTTTGTTGGACATATTGGTGGGGACGATTTTGTGGCTATGATAACAGGAATGAACTGTGAAAAGATATGCCAGAATATTGTAATAGAATTTGACGAAGGAGTAAAAAGATTTTTTACTAGAACAGATTTAGATAAAGGATATATAGAAGTACCAAATAGAAAAGGTGTAATAGAACAATTCCCAATTACTTCTATTTCAATTGGTGTTGTGGTTTCAGATAAAGGAAGATTTAAAAGTACACTTGAAATTGGAGAAGTTGCTGCGCAAGTAAAACACTTAGCTAAGACTACATTTGGAAGTACATATGTTATTGATAGAAGAAAGAAGTAAATAAGAAAATATTTAAGTTATATAACAAATTGAAGTAAAATAGTAAAAAATAGTTATAGAAAAGTAATTATAAGCATACACATATACTAAAAGAGGTATTTGTGTATGCTTATTTTCTATAAAAAAAGAATAATTGCGATATTTACTATAGTTTTTGTTTCTTTATTAGCGTTTTCTTTTAAAATTGCAAATGGAGACGGATTAAGTAAAGAAATAACTGCCGAAACTGTTGCTTTACCTGTAACAAATAAGGTTGTAGTGATAGATGCAGGACATGGAACACCAGATGAAGGGGCAGAAAGTAATAATGGAGTGACAGAGGCAGAAATAAATTTAAAAATAGCGTTAAAGCTTCAAAATTTATTAGAGCAAAGTGGAGCAGAAGTAGTTCTTACACGTTCTGATGAAGGCGCTATATACGACTTAGATACAAAGACTTTAAGAGAAAAGAAAGTTTCAGATATTCATAACAGGGTAAAAATAGGAAATGAGTCAAGTGCAGATATATTTGTATCTATACATCTAAATAAAATTCCACAAAGTCAGTATTGGGGATGGCAATGTTTTTATAACCAAAATGAAAAAAGCAAAGTATTAGCAGAAAGCTTACAAAATAATTTAAATGAGGCAATGCAAAAAGAAAATAAAAGAATAGCAATGAAATTAGATACTATATATATAATGAAAAACGTAGAAATTCCAATTAGTGTAGTTGAGTGTGGTTTTTTATCCAATGCAGAAGAAGAAAAAATACTTCAGGAAGATGACTACCAAAATAGATTGGCTTGGGGAATATATAATGGAATAATGGATTACTTTAATTAATAGAAACTAAAAACTAAAACTAAGATTAAGAATAAAACTAATATTATAACTTTAGAATGAAATTATAATTGAGAACAAGACTAAAAAATACTTAGGACTTAAGCCTAAGTATTTTTTTACCTTTCACTGTGTCTTAAAGGAACTTGTGCTTCAGGTGGTTTCTTTAAATCTTTTAATTTTAAAGAAGGATACATTTTCTTTAAAACATCTCTAGAATTTAGTTCTCTAACATTATCACTATATGGGTCAGAAACCCACATAGTTGGAATATATTCGCCTACTGTTAAAAGGTCGGCATCATATAGAGCTTGTATTTGTTGTATTTCTGTGTTTTTATATTGTTCGTGACTAGCTGTTCCAAAATTACCTTGATAGTATACTTCAAAAGTTTTATACTGAAATTCAATTAATGGGAATAATTGGTCAGATATTTTGCTATTACCTTTTCTTCCCAACAAATTATTTAGTGTCTCAACTAATTGGGGCTCTATAGAACAAGCATGATGTTCTGCTTTATAACCATTTTCCTTATCATGATTTTTAGTATGATGAACTTTTAAAAGATGTATTGCTTCTGGAGAAGATTCTATTTCTTCCATTAATGTTTTATATTCTTCCTCAGAAGTAGCTAAAATTTCTATTCCAAATACATCATCTAAAGTCTTACTATCGATGTGATTTTGGTAAGCACTATTAGTTGCTTTTACTCTCGCATAAAATGCAAGATGAGGAGTTATTTTACCTAAATCTCTTAAATGGTTGATATATTGGTTTAAATAGTTAATAAATAAAATAAATTGTTCTTCTTGATCTATAACAAATCTTTCATAAGTTCTCCTAGCTTCCCTTTCAGAAAGAGGGGTAGACCTAAAGTTTTCAGGATTTAAACTTTCTTTAAATTCATTCATAATAATCTTCCTTTGCTAAAATTTACAATATTTATTATATCATGAAATTTAGGTTTTGACAAATTTGGAAATTAGGGACAGGTCCAAATTTCTGATTTTCAGAAAAAATGACCTGTCCCTAATTTCCATTCTATTTTTATTTACATTTTACAAACGCAATGGTATAATTTAGCCATAGTAATTTGAGAAGATTAAATTAATCTATAAAAATAAAAAAGCAAAAGGATGTGTTGTGATATGAAAATAGTAGAAAAAGAGTTTATGTGTGTTCTACTTGGAAGTGATATAAATACATATAGCATGGCAAGAGCATTTCATGAAGAATATGGAATAAAATCAAGAGTAATGGGAAAATTTTATACAGGGCCAAGTTTTAATAGCAAGATTGTAGACTTTTATGCAGACCCTAAAATGGATCAAAGAGAAATTTTTATAGAAGCTGCTAATAAGTTTGCAAATGAGCATAAAGATAAAAAGCTAATTTTATTAGGTTGTGGAGATAACTATGTAAGACAAGTTATAGAGTGCAGAGATGATTTGGCGGATAATTATATTATTCCATATATTGATAAAGAACTTATGGAAAGATTAATAAAAAAAGAAGAATTTTATAAGATGTGTGAAAAGTATGGAATTATGTATCCAAAAACATTTATTTATTCAAAGGATATGAACCTGAACTATTCCTTAGATTTCGATTTTCCAATGATATTAAAGCCATCTAATAGTGTAGATTATTTTGCCCATGAATTTGAAACACAGCACAAAGTATATAAAATAGAAAATAAAGAAGAATTAGATAAAGTTATAAAGCAAGTTTATGATGCAGGATATTCAGATACATTAATTTTGCAAGAATTTATTCCTGGAGATGATACTTATATGAGGGTTATGACAGGTTATGCAAACCAAGATGGAAAAGTAGAGTTAATGTGCTTAGGACATACAATGCTTGAAGAACATACACCGCATGGAATTGGAAATCATGCAGTTGTTATGACAGAGTATAATCCAGAATTAGCAAACAAACTTAAAGCTTTTCTAGAAGACATACATTATACAGGATTTTTTAATTTCGATATAAAGTATAGTGAAAAGGATAATACTTTTAGAGTATTTGAGATAAATGTACGTCAAGGAAGAAGTAATTATTATGTAACAGGAGCCGGATACAATTTAGCAAAATATATTGTAGAAGACTATATTTATAATAAAAAACATGACTATTTAATAGCAGACAATATTAATTTGTGGACAGTAATACCAATTGGAATAGCTTATAAATATGTTGACAAAAAATATGTAAAGCAAATGAAAGAATTGAAAAAACAAGGAAAGTTTGTTAACCCATTATTTTATAAAGGAGATAATAAGTTATCTAGAACATTAGCTTTATTAAAGAGCCAATATAAACACTATAGCAAATTTAAAAGATTTTTGGGAAAACAAACACACAATTAATATACAGTTGTGAAGAAGGAAGGAATTTATTTGAATAAAAAAATATTAGGCATAATCGGAGGAATGGGAACAGAAGCTACAATAGATTTTTATACTAGAATAATGAATCATACTGTGGCAAATAAAGACCAAGACCATATAGACATGGTTATATTAAACCATGCATCTATAATAGATAGAACATATGCAATAAAAAATAATAAGCTTGATGATTTGTTAAACCAAATGCATGAAGACATAAAAGTGCTAGAAAACGCAAAAGTAACAAGCATAGCAATACCATGTAATACAAGTCATAGTATTATAAGTAGAATACAAGCTCTAACTAATATTCCAATTATTAATATGATAGAAGAAACAGCAAGAAATTTAAAAAACATAATTAGTCAAGATGATAAAATAGGGATAATGGCAACAGATGGAACAATTATGCTAGAAATGTATCAAAAAGAATGCAAAAAACATGGAATAAAATATTTTATTCCAGAGGAAAGTATACAAAGTAAAGTTATGAGCATCATATATGATGATGTAAAAGCAAATGGTATATTTGATGAGGAAAAGTTTAAGGAAGTTTTAGATTATTTTAAATCAAACGGGTGTAAATATGTAATACTTGGTTGTACAGAGCTATCTGGATTTAAAGAAAGCTTTAGAGAAAACACTATTGATCCAATGGATTATTTAGTAAAAGCTTCAATACTAAGTGTAGGAAAAGAATATAAAGAGTAAGTAAAATTTTATATTTTGAAAGGATATAATAATGAAGAAATTTAAATTATATGAATACATAGAAAAATTAAGCAAGGGTGACTTAATAATAACAAGTGATGTAGAAAAGATTAAAGAAACCGTTATAAATAAGGTATGCTATAATTCAAATGACGTAGAAAAAGATACATTATTTGTATGTAAAGGTGCAAAGTTTAAAGAGGAATATTTAAAAAATGCTATTGTAAGTGGAGCAATTGCTTATATTTCTGAAAAGAAATATAGCGAAGAAATACCTTGTATATTAGTAAATGATATACAAAAGGCACTAGCTGTTGTAGCAAAAATGTACTTTAACAATCCAACAGATAAATTAAATATGATAGGCGTTACAGGTACTAAAGGAAAGTCTACAACTGCATATTATGTAAAAAGCATATTAGATAGTTACATGAAAGAAGTAGATGGAACAGATACTGCTATTTTATCGTCTATAAATAATTATGATGGAAAGACAAATGTTGAATCTGTTCTTACTACTCAAGAATCATACGAAATAGAAAAATATGCTAAAAATGCAGTAGATAGTAACCTTAAAAATTTAGTAATGGAAGTTAGTAGTCAAGCTTTAAAGAAGGATAGAGTATATGGAATAACTTATGACGAAGCTGTATTTTTAAATATTTCAGAAGATCATATAAGCAATATAGAACATCCAAATTTTAATGATTATTTTGAATCTAAATTAAAGATATTTAAACAGGCTAAAGTAGCATGTGTAAACCTTAATATGGATAATATAGAGAATTTATTAAAAGTTCTTGATTATGCCAAAAATGCAGATAAAATAATTACATTTGGAACAACAAGAAATGCAGATATATTTGCATACAATATAGAGAAAAAAGGACAAAATACATCGTTTAAAGTAAAAACACCATACTTTAATGACAAGATATTGCTAACAATGCCAGGTTTGTTTAATATAGAAAATGCATTAGCAGCGATAGCTGTAGCAGTTGCTATGAAAATTCCATACAAAAATATATATGAAGGTTTAAAGGTTGCAAGGTCAAGTGGAAGAATGGAATTGTATACAAATAAAGATAAAAAAATAATAGCAATTGTAGATTATGCACATAATAAGTTAAGCTTTGAAAAATTGTATGAATCAACAATAAAAGAATATCCAGACAGAAAAATAGTAACAGTTTTTGGATGCCCTGGTGGACATGCTATGATAAGAAGAAGAGATTTGGGAGTACTTTCTGGACTAAATTCAGATATGACATACTTAACTGCTGAGGATCCAGGAATAGAAAAAGCAATAGATATTTGTGAAGAAATAGCAGGTTATATAGAAAAAGTTGGAGGTAAATATAAAATTATAGAAGACAGAGGAGAGGCTATAAAAACAGCTATTATGGAAAATCCAGACAGTGTTATATTAATTACAGGAAAGGGAAATGAAACAAGGCAAAAAATTGGTACAACATATGTTAAATGTTTAACAGATGTTCAATATGCAAAAAAAGCATTAAAAGAATATGATAAGATGCATAATATAGAAGTAAAGTCTTCTAAAAAGAAAGCCGTAAAAGACTAATGCAAAGTAGAAAAGCTTAAAAAATGGGTATAAGGAGTTTTATATGAAGGTAGAAAGAATTCGTAGAATTAGCCAGGTCATGAAAATAGAGGACAGAGATTTAACAGACAAAAAATTTGGAGAGAGTTTAGAGGATAAAAGAAAAAAATTTCAGAAAAAATTGAAACAAGATGCTAATAAACAAGGTGAGTCAACATTTGATAAAAAAAGACTACAAGTAGAAGCAGATATAACTAGAATAGCAATGGATATGAGGGTAAGTCACCTTGATAGTGAAGAACAAGAAAAGTAAAGTAATTAAATTTGGACAGAATGCATAAAAATTCCACTCTTTGGAGAAACTATTTAAAAAATAGAACAAGGAGTGGAATTTTTTTGAAAGATTATAAAGTACTAAATATAAAAGGTGCACTATTAGATAAAGTGCAGCTTGAAAATTATCTTGAAAAAATTGCGTCTGATAATGTTTTACAAGCAAAGTCGAATAAAGAAACCTATCCAATACCTAGACTTAAAGAAAATTATGAGATAATTACACAAATATATGAACTTTTAACAGAACATATAAAGTTAAAAATACCAATACATCCAGCAGGAGAATGGATTTTAGATAATTACTATATAATAGAAGAAACAGTAAAATCTATAGTGAAAGATGTTACACTAAAAAAATATATTAATTTTCCAGGAATAGCAACAGGACCATATGCAGGTTTCGCTAGGATATATGAGTTGGCAGGAGAAATAGTTGCATATACAGATTGTAAAATAGATAGTAAAACTTTGCCAGAGCTTTTAAAAGCATATCAGGCAAAGAAAAACTTAAATATGGAAGAAATATGGAATATAGGTCCATTTATACAGATTGCGTTAATAGAAAAAGTAAGAGAAGTCTGCGAGAAAATTTACTCTTCTCAAATGCAAAAATATAAAGTGGAAAATATTGTAGAAAGACTTGTAGAAGAAAAAGAGAAAGAAAAATGTAAATTTAAAAATATTCACGAATATAGATTAAAAATTATAGGATATGAAGAAATGAAATATCCTTTTATTGAGTATATGTCGTATAAACTTAAAAAACTAGGAAGAAAGGGATATCCATTTTTAAAAGTTTTAGAAGACGAAGTAAATAAAATGGGGTTAGATATATCTGACGTAATAAAAAAGGAACATTTTGATATTGCAGTAAAAAAAGTTACTGTAGGAAATAGCATAACTAGTATAAAAGCAATAAATAGAATGAACTTTGTAAATATATTTGAAGAAATAAATGGAGTAGAAGAAATATTAAAAAAAGACCCAACAGAAACTTATTCAAAAATGGATTATAAAACAAGAATTTATTATAGAAATGCTATAAAGAAAATTGCAAAGAAAACTGGTATATCTGAAATTTATATAGCTCAAAAAGCATTAGAGTTAGCAAATAAAGAGTTTAATAAAGAAGATAGAGATGTATTAAATTTAAAAAAATCTCATATTGGATATTATTTAATAAGTGATGGAAGAAATAGTTTAATAGAAGAGGTTACAAATAAAAAAGTTGGTGCAATATCAAATAATGATAAAGCAAAAATATATATCTATGGAATTATGGCAATAAGTGTTATAATAGTAGTTTTATTAGCATGTAATATAGAAAAGAAGGTAAATAATTTGTTAGCAACAATTATTGTTAGTATTCTATTATTTGTGCCTGTACAAGTAATAGTGCAACAAATTGTGCAATATATTTTAAGTAAATTTGTTAGTCCTAAGATTATACCAAAATTGGACTTTAATAGTGGAATACCGAAAGAATACAGTACGTTTATAGTAATTCCAACTATTTTAAATAGTACTCAAAAAGTAGATGAACTTGTTAAAAAGCTAGAAGTTTATTATTTAGCAAATAAAAGTGAAAACTTATATTTAGCAATATTAGGAGATTGTACACCTAGTAGTCAAAAGGTAGAAGAAATAGATGAGAAAATTATAAGAGAAGGCTTAAAACAGATAGAAAAATTGAATAAAAAATATGATAATAATAAGTTTCCTAAATTCCATTTCTTATATAGAGAAAGAATTTGGAATGATGGAGAAGCATGTTATCTTGGATGGGAAAGAAAAAGAGGAATTTTAAATCAATTTAATGAGTTTATAAAAAAAGGAGATAACGGAAATTTTAAAGTAAATACGATAGAACAAGCAAAAGAAAAAACTAAACTTCCAAATATAAAATATGTAATTACATTGGATTCAGATACTAATTTAGTTTTAAATTCTGGTTTGGAACTAGTAGGAGCGATGGCACATATTTTAAATATACCTATACTAAATAAAAGCAATACAGCTGTAGAAAGCGGGCATGCTTTAATTCAACCAAGAGTTGGAATAGATTTGCTAATAAGCAATAAAACTTGGTTTACTAAAATATATGCAGGAAATGGTGGAACAGATTCATATAGTAATGCTATATCTGACACATACCAGGATAATTTCGAAGAAGGAATTTTTACAGGTAAAGGAATTTATGACTTAGATATATTTTATGAAATATTTAAAAACACAATTCCAGATAATACTGTACTTAGCCATGACCTTCTAGAAGGAAATTATTTAAAATGTGGACTTGCCTCAGACATTGAACTTATGGATGGATATCCTACAACATATCAAACTTACAAAATGAGGTTAAGCAGATGGATAAGAGGCGATTGGCAAATAATAGGATGGCTTAAAAAAAGAGTTTTAGATAGACACAAGGAAAAAAGGAATAATCCTTTAAATAAATTATCCAAGTATAAAATTTTAGATAATTTGTTTAGAAGTGTACTAGAAATAAATTCAGTTTTACTAATATTAGCTACAATTATTATTTGGATGTGGAAAAGAGTAAATTTTGTTTCGATTTTAGTAATAGCTGTTATAGCAGTTATCATACCTACAATAATAGATATAGTAAATAAAGTTATCTTCTATAAAGAAGGAGAAAAGAAACAAAAAACTTTTGTAAAAAACATAGGAAACTTTAGAGCAAGTGTTTTAAGAGGTTGGTTAGCTATAGCACTTTTACCAGATAGAGCTTATATGAGTTTATGTGCAATAGTTAGGACTATTTACAGAATGTTTAGAAGCAAGAAAAATCTTCTTGAATGGACTACAGCAGAAGAAGCGGAAAATAGTAAGAAAAACAGTTTACAATCTTATTACTCTAGTATGGGACCAAATATAGCCCTAGCACTTATAATATTAGCAATAAGCCCATATATACACAATGTTTTTATAAATGGTTTAATTATAGTGTTATCTTTAATTTGGCTAACTGCACCATTAATAATGTGGTATATAAGTAAAGACATAGAAGAAGGTTTACAAATAGATAAATTAAATAAAGAAGATAAAGAATTTATTATAGATATAGCTCAGAAAACATGGAACTTTTTTAAGGAAAATTTAACAGAGAAAAGCAACTATCTTCCACCAGATAATTTCCAAGAAGATAGAGTTCCAAAAATTGTTTATAGAACATCTCCTACAAATATAGGGCTAGCAATGCTTGCAGTAATTTCTAGCTATGACTTAAAATTTGAAAGTTTAGATAATACATTAAAATTACTTGATAAAATGATAAACACTATAGCAGAGCTTCCAAAATGGAATGGACATTTATATAACTGGTATGATATTAAAAATTTAAAACCATTAGAGCCTAAGTATATTTCATCTGTTGATAGTGGGAATTTTATAGGATACTTATATGTGGTAAAAGAATTTTTAGAGGAAGTAAAAGAAGTTTATGAAAATGTAGATAGTATGTTAGAAATAATAAGTAATGTTATTAATAATACAGACTTTTCTAAGTTATACAATAAGGAAAATATGCTATTTTCAATTGGATTTAATGTAGAAGAAAATTCTTTAACAGATTCTTATTATGACTTACTAGCATCTGAGGCAAGACAGACAAGCTTAGTAGCAATTGCTAAAAAAGATGTAGAAGTAAAACATTGGGAAAATTTAAGTAGAACATTAACAAAATTTAAAAATTATAAAGGTTTACTTTCATGGTCTGGAACTTCCTTTGAGTACCTTATGCCAAATGTAAATATACCAAAGTATCCTGGTAGTTTGTTAGATGAATCTTGTAAGTTTATGGTAATGAGTCAGCAAGATTATGCTAAAATGCTTAATATTCCTTGGGGATTTTCAGAGGCTGCATTTAATTTAAAAGATTTAAGCAATAATTACCAGTATAAGGCATTTGGTATACCGTGGCTTGGATTAAAAAGAGGGCTTTCAGAAGAATTTGTAGTTGCTCCATATGGTAGTGCAATGGCTTTGTATGATGAACCTGTTAACGTAATAGATAATTTAAAAGAACTTCAGAAAAGTAATATGTATAATAAATATGGTTTTTATGAGTCAATAGATTATACGGTTGCAAGGCTAAAAAAAGGCGAGGAATATGCAAATGTTAAAACTTATATGGCACACCATCAAGGGCTTATACTTTTGTCTATAAATAATTTAATAAATAATAATATATTTCCAGAAAGGTTTATGAAAAATCCAGAAATAAAATCTGTAGATATATTATTACAAGAGAAAATGCCAGAAAGCTTAATTATAACAAAAGAGAAGAAAGAAAAAGTAGAAAGAGTAGTAAATTTTGATTATGAATCATATACACAAAGAGAAATTAGTAAAATAAATAACAATTTAAAAGAAATAAATGTAATATCAAATAATAATTATACTATTGTTATGGATGAAAAGGGCAATGGATACAGTAAGTATAAAGATATACTAATAAATAGATATAAAAAGACAGATGATATAGAACAGGGAATTTTCTTCTATTTTAAAAATATAAGGTCTAAAAGAATTTGGACAACATCATATATGACCTATTTGAATAAGCCAGATAAATACACAATATATTTTGCACCAGATAGTAATAAAATTGTAAGACAGGATGGAAATATAGAAACAGTTTTAAAAACTACAATTTCAGCAAATGACCCTGTGGAATTAAGAAAAGTAAAACTTACAAATACGGGATTAACAGAGGAAATAATAGAAGTAACAAGTGCATTAGAACCTATGCTTTCTAAAAGAGAGCAAGATTATGCACATAAAGTGTTTAACAATCTATTCCTAAGCTATGAGTGGATTGAAAAACCTGAAATTTTACTTGTAAAAAGAAATGCTAGAGGAGAAAACGAAGAAGAAGTTTATTTAGCTTTAAATCTATATACAGAAAATGAAACTATAGGAGAGATTGAGTTTGAAACAGACAAGGAAAAGTTTTTAAGCAGAAATAATTTAGGACTTCCTAAATCTGTAGAAAATTCTACACCATTTAGCAAAAAGACAGGAATTAGTACGGAAACTATAGCTGCAATGAAACGAATGGTAAATATAATGCCTGAGCAAAGCGTAGAATTTAACCTAATTATTGCAGTAGGAAAAACTCGTGAAGAAGCTTTAGGAAGAGTGGTGGAGTTTAAAAATGAAGAGAAAATAAAACGAAGTTTTAATTTAGCAAGAGCAAAAGTAGAAACAGAAAATAACTACTTGGGGATAAAGGGAAAAGATGTGGAATTATATCAAAAAATGCTTAGATATTTGGTATTTATAAATCCACTAAAATCTATTTTATATAAAGAAAGAACAAATGAACATGCATTAGTAGAAGACCTATGGAAATATGGTATTTCTGGTGATATTCCAATTTTACTTGTAAAAATAAAAGATGCAAATGATATAGAAATTGTAAAAGAAACTATAAAAGCATATGATTATTTTAGAATAAAAAATATAGAAATAGATTTAGTTATTATAAATGAGGAAAAAAATAGCTATAACAATTATGTTAAAGAAGGCGTGCAAAATGTTATATTTAATCAAGGACTTGGATTTATGCAAAATGTTAAAGGAGGAATATTTTTATTAAATGGATTAAGTAAAAAAGATAAAGAAAATATAGAATATAGAGCAAATTTACTAATTAATGCAGGAATGGGAAGTATATTAAGACAAATAAAAGACTTAGAAGAAGAATACCTTGAAAATACAAAAGAAATAGGAGATGAAAGTAATTTAAGAGGAATACAAGAAGATAATAGTTATACAAATAATGTAACTACAGAAGAGTTAAAATATTATAATGATTATGGTGGCTTTTCAGAAGATGGAACAGAGTATAAAATAAAAGTAAGTAAAGATACAAAGCTTCCAACTGTATGGAGTCATGTACTTGCAAATAAAAATTTTGGTAGTGTAGTAACAGAAAGTATGGGAGGATATACTTGGTTTAAAAATAGTAGATTAAATAGAATTACTGCATGGAATAATAACCCTGTAACAGATGTGCCTTCAGAAGTTATATATCTTGAAGATATGGAAACTAAAAAAGTTTGGTCTATGGGATTAAACCCAGTGCCAGATGATTCTCCATACTATATTACCTACGGATTTGGATATGCAAAATATGCACATATAAGTGATGGATTAAAGCAAAGCGTTGATGTATTTGTACCAATGAATGAAAATGTAAAAGTGCAAGTTTTAACATTAGAGAATACTCAGCTTAAGAAAAAAGAAGTCAAGATTATATATTATCTAAAACCTGTACTAGATGAAGATGAAATAAAGTCAAATGGATTTAATAAATTAGAGTATAATAATAAATTTAATACAATATTTATGCAAAATATTACTAAGCCTGTGAGTACAAACATTATGTGGGTTTCGAGCAGTGAAAATATTTTATCATATACAGGGTGCAAGCAGAGTTTTTTCGGAAAAGGGAATCTTAATGCTCCAGATGGAGTAAGAAAAATTGAGTTAGATAACAAAAATTCTCTATGGCAAGATGGAATAATTGCAATAGAAATGAAAGTAGAAATAGAAGCCCTTTCTAAAAAAGAAATTGTATTAATGGTAGGCGCAGGAGAAAGCATGCTTGAATGTCAAGATACGGCATATAAGTATAGTAACTTAAATAATGTAAGAACAGAATTTATGAATGTTAAAAAATATTGGAATAGCTTAGTGAATCATCTACAAGTAAAAACACCTGTGGAGTCTATGAATATTATGCTAAACGGGTGGTTACTTTATCAAACTATATGCTCTAGAATTTGGGCAAGAAGCGGTTATTATCAGTCTGGAGGAGCATTTGGCTTTAGAGACCAATTGCAAGATGCAATGGCAACAAAATATGTGGATATAGATATTATGAAAAATCAAATAATTAAACATAGCAAGCATCAATTTTTAGAAGGAGATGTGGAACATTGGTGGCATGATGAAAATGGAAGAGGAATAAGAACTAGGTTTTCAGATGACCTATTATGGCTAGTGTTCGTAGTATTAGACTATGTGTATTTTACTGGAAACAAAGATATATTAGAAATGGAAACACCATATTTGTATGGTGCACCTTTAGAAGAAGGTGTAAGTGAAAGATATGATAAATATAGTAATTCTGATGTAGTAGAAGATATATATAATCATTGCATAAGGGCAATAGAACGTTCTTTAAATTTTGGAGAAAATGGACTTCCTAAAATAGGCTCTGGAGATTGGAATGATGGATTAAGCAAAGTGGGAATTGAAGGAAAGGGCGAAAGTGTATGGCTTGGATTTTTTATGTATATAATTTTAATAAAAATACTTCCTATTTGTAGATACAGAGGAGAAGAAGAACGAGCTAAAAGATATGAAGAAATAGCGGAGAAACTAAGAAAGGCATTAAATACTAATGCATGGGATGGAAGATGGTACAAAAGAGCTTTTATGGATAGTGGAGATGCACTAGGTAGTATTGAAAATGAAGAATGCAAGATAGATAGTATCTCACAAAGCTGGGCAACAATTTCAAATGCTGGAGATAACGATAAAAAATATATTGCGTTAGAAAGTCTAGAAAACCACCTAGTAGATAGAGAAAATGGAATTATAAAACTTTTAGATCCGCCATTTAATAAAGGAACATTAGACCCAGGGTATATAAAATCATACTTGCCAGGTATTAGAGAAAATGGAGGACAATACACACATGGTGCAATATGGGTTATAATAGCAGAAGCAATGCTTGGGTTTGGAGATAAGGCAACAGAATTTTTTAGAATGATTAATCCAATAGAGCATTCGAGAACAAAAGACTCTGCAAATAAATATAAAGTAGAACCTTATGTAATGGCAGCAGATGTATATGGAAAAGAAAGTCTTTCAGGAAGAGGAGGATGGACTTGGTATACAGGGTCCAGTAGTTGGATGTATGAGGCAGGAATAAAATATATATTGGGTCTAAATATAGTAAGAGATTTTTTAAGAATAAAACCATGTATTCCAAAAGAATGGAAAGAATATTCAATTAAATATAGATATGGAAGTAGTATCTATAACATTACAGTAAAAAACGAAAGCGGAAAGAACACAGGAGTAGAAAAGTTTATTTTAAATGGAGAAGAAATTCCGGACAAACAAGTTAAACTAAGTAGAGCTGGAGGAGTGTATCACATTGACATCATAATGTAACAAATTACAACAAAATGTAACACAAAAAATATATTATAAAAAATTTATTTCTATAATGTTACAAAAATTTTACAAAATAACAAGAAATATCTTGTACAAATTATTTTAATGTGATATAAATATATATAAATAATAGGCTTATCAAATGAAAGGTGGGGCTGTTTGTGGAAGAAAAGTATGAGAGTAACTATGACAAGAAAAAGATTTTAATTGTTGATGATGAAAAGCCAATTGTAGAAATTTTAACTTATAATCTACAAAAAGAGGGATATGAAACAATCGAAGCTTACGATGGAGAACAAGCAATAAGTTTAGCGTTAATGCAAAAACCAGATTTAATACTACTTGATATAATGCTTCCAAAGGTAGATGGATTAACTGTATGCAAAAGAATAAGACACACTTTATCAAATGTTCCTATTTTAATTTTGTCTGCAAAAGATGAAGAAATAGATAAAATACTAGGATTAGAATTAGGTGCAGATGACTATATTACAAAACCATTTAGTGTAAGAGAATTAATGGCTAGAGTGAAGGCAAATCTAAGAAAATCTGAAGTTATACAAGAAACAGAGCAAGTAGAAGAAGAGTTAGACGAAAAAGGCAACAGAATAGAAGTTGGAGATTTAAAATTAGATTTAGATAAATTTGAAGTAAAAGTAAGAGGAGAAGTAATAGATTTAACTTTAAGAGAGTTTGAAGTACTAAAATATTTGGCAAATCAACCTGGACAAGTGGTAACGAGAGAAACATTATTAGAAAAAGTTTGGGGATATGAGTATTATGGAGACATTAGAACTGTTGATGTTACAGTAAGAAGAATTAGGGAGAAAATAGAAAAAGATACTTCAAATCCTAAAATTTTAATTACAAAAAGAGGTGTAGGCTATTATATAGCTGCAAAATAATAAAAGAAAATATTTCTTTATAAATGGGCAAATGGGTGCGACCCATTTGTCTATTTTTGAAGATAGGAGAATAATATGAAGAAAAATATTCAAAATAAAATAGTTTTAATATTTTTTATTATAGGAATATTATTAATAGTGGGAATATCTGTATTTTCATTATATACATTACAAAAAATGTCTATGATAATTGATGTAAGCATGCAAATAAGAGATTTATTAATAATTAGCATAATAGCAATTGTGTTATATATTTTAATAACACTAGTTATAAAATATTTTGTTTCTAAATCTGTAGTTAAGCCAATTAATAGATTAATAGAAAGTGCTGAGAAAATGGCTAGTGGTCAGAATATGGAAATATCTAATATTTTAAACGAAAAAACAGAGGTAGATGAGCTTGTTAATGCTTTTAATTTAATGACTCGTGAATTAAACCAGAAACTAACAGAAGTAAATAGCCAAAAGAAGCAATTTGAAACAATCTTGTTACATATGACAGATGGAGTTATAGCATTTAACATGAATGGAGAAATTATACATATAAATCCAGCAGCTAAAGCTCTTTTAGGAATAACAGATAAAGAAAATACATTTGAAAAGATGTTTAAAAAACTAAATATAGATGTAAACTTAGAAAAAATTATATATTTGGAAAATTGGACTTCTTCAGAGCAGAAAGTAGAAGTGGGAGATAAAGCTGTAAATTTATTTTTTGCACCATTTCAAGATGAAAATAATAAGCCAACAGGAGTAATGGTAGTAATACAAGATATTACAGAACACGTTAAGTTAGATAACATGAGAAGGGAATTTGTAGCAGATGTATCGCATGAACTAAAAACTCCAATAACTTCAATTATGGGATATGCAGACACGTTATTAGAAGAAGAGTATGACAGAGAGACGCAAAGCAAGTTTTTAGGAGTAATTGCATCAGAAGCAAGAAGAATGGCTAAATTAGTTACAGACCTACTTACTCTTTCAAGGTATGACAATAATAAAATAAAAAGAGAAGTTACTCAGTTTGACTTAGGAGATTTAACAAAAGGATGCCAAGAAAAATTGAAATTTGAGATAGAGAAAAAACATCATAATGTTGAATGTTTTGTTACAGCAAATGTTCCACCAGTTCAAGCTGATAAAGATGGAATTGAAAGAGTAATTTTAAACATACTTTCAAACGCTATAAAATATACTCCAGAAAATGGAACCATAAAAGTTTATGTTGGGTTTGTTTATAATGATGCATATATAAAAATTATAGATAATGGTATAGGTATTCCAGAAAAAGACTTGTCAAGAATTTTTGAAAGATTTTATAGAGTAGATAAAGCGAGAAGTAGAGAATTCGGAGGTACAGGATTAGGGCTTTCTATTGCGCAAGAAATACTTACTAAAAATAATGGAAGTATAGATATAAAAAGTGAAGTTGGAAAAGGCACTGAAGTAGTTATTAGAATTCCTGTTATAAAACATTGATAAAATATAGAATTTAATGTATAATCTTATAAGTATTTTATGTAAAAATATTAAGCAAGAGGTAAGAATTAGAATGAATGAAAAGGTTAAAGATATATTAGAATGGATATTGTGTATTGTAATTGCTTTAGTTTTAGCATTATTAATACGTTATTATATAGGAACTCCAACAATTGTAAAGCAAGTGTCTATGAAGCCTACATTATTACAGGACGATAGACTTATTTTAAATAGATGGGGAAGAACTACTAAAAAGTTACCAGAAAGAGGAGATATTATAACTTTTGAGGCACCAACTAATGCAAGATGGTCAAAAGAAGAGCAAGATGTTTCAAATCCAGTTGCTAAGTATGAAAATGAACCATCAAATATATGGGAGAGTTTTGTGCACAATGTATTAGAATGGGGAAAAGAGAGTTATATAAAAAGAGTCATAGCACTTCCAGGTGAACATGTAGAAATTAAAGACGACAAAGTTTATATAAATGGAGAAGAACTAAAAGAAGATTATTTGCAGCCAGGAGTAATAACTAATATGGGAGAATCTGGAGTTTACTCTGATTTTATAGTACCTGAGAATTGTGTTTTTGCAATGGGAGACAATAGAGCACAATCAACAGACTGTAGGGTATTTGGTTGTATACCTTTAGAAAAAATAGAGGGTAAGGTTTGGATTAGATTCTGGCCACTTAATAAATTTGGAGGAGTGGACTAATAGAATTTAGATTTTAGTTAAATTGGAATGCTAAAATATTAAAATAAATAGAGATATTAGAACAATAAGATAAATTTTAATAAAGTTAAAAATGCAAGTAAAAAGGGAGAATGGTTTGGATTTTAATAGTTTAATAGGAAATTCAAAAATAAAAGAATATTTAGTAAATGCGGCTTTAACCAATCAAAGCTTGCATAGTTACATATTTGCAGGAAGAGAAGGAATTGGAAAAAAATTATTTGCTATGAATTTTGCAAAAATGCTTTTATGCTTAGATAATAACAAGCCATGTAATACTTGTAAGTCGTGTGTTAGCTTTGATGGTGGAAACCATACAGACTTTATGCTAATAGAAGCAGAAGACGGAAAAAGCATAAAAATAGAGCAAATACGTCTAATGCAGGAAAAAGTAGTAGAAAAGCCAATTGTATCTTCTAAAAAGGTTTATATAATAAACGATGCAGAGCTTATGACAAAAGAGGCTCAAAACTGTTTACTTAAGACTTTAGAAGAGCCACCAGAGTATGTTATAATTATTTTAATTGTTTCTAATGAGAGCAAGTTATTAAATACAGTAAAATCTAGATGTGTAAAAATAGAATTTTCAAAATTATCAAATGAAGAAATAAATAATTACTTAAGTAATCAAGGGGTAAATAAACTTTCAGAATCTTTATTAGAACAATGTAATGGTAGCTTAAAAGCTGCATTGACTATTGGAGATAAGGCACAAGATTACGAAACTATAGAAAAGATTATAAATAGTTTAGATAAAACAGATATAGCTAAAGTTTGGAATTCAGCAGATTTATTATATAAATCACAAGATAATATTTTCGATTTTTTAGATTATATAAATGTTATACTATATAATAAATTGCTAGAAAACAAAAAGATAGCGTATATAAATTCCATAAATGTTGTAGAACAAACGAAAAAGAATTTGTTAATAAATGCAAATTACAATATGTGTATAGACAATTTGTTACTAAAATTGTGGGAGGAATTTAATGAACAAAGTAATAGGGGTTAGATTTAAAAGACCAGGAAAAGTATATTTTTTTGATGCTGGTAATATAGATGTAAAAATAAAAGATAAAGTTATTGTAGAAACAGCTATGGGGCAGGAAATTGGAGAGGTATTAATTAATAACAAAAGTCTTACAAATAATAAAATAAAAACATCTTTAAAACCAATAATAAGAGTTGCAACAGAAAAGGATATAAAGCATTTTGAGGACAATAAAGAAAAGGAAAAAGAAGCATTTAAGATATGCGAAGAGAAAATAAAAAAGTATAACTTAAATATGAATTTAGTTGATTCTGCATATACTTTTGATAATGCAAAATTGTTATTCTATTTCACAGCAGATAGCAGAATTGACTTTAGAGAGCTTGTAAAAGACTTAGCATCAGTTTTTAAAACAAGGATAGAATTAAGACAAATAGGTGTAAGAGATCAAGTAAGAAGAATTGGTGGAAATGGTGTATGTGGAAGGGAATTGTGTTGTTGTACATTCTTAAATAATTTTGATACAGTGTCAATAAAAATGGCAAAAGAACAAAATATTGCACTAAATCCAACTAAAATTTCTGGAAATTGTGGAAGACTTATGTGCTGCCTAAAATATGAGCAAGAAGCATATGAAGAAAAGTTAAGCAAACTTCCAAAAGTAGGAGCAATAGTAAAAACAGAAGATGGAGAAGGAACTGTAGACAATGTAGAAATTTTAAAAGAAATTGTTAGAGTAAAAATAAAAGATGGAGAAGATACCTTTTATAAAAAATATCCTGCATCAGAAATAAAAATAATAAAGAATATTGAGTCAAAAGAATTAAATCAGGAAGAAAAGGAAAACTTAAAAGAACTAGAAAAGCTAGAGAAATTAGATGCAATGGAAAATGCAGCAAGTGAAGACGATATGTAAGTAAAAAATGGGTTTATAGGTATCCCGTAAAAAACCTAAATATAAAGTAAGGTGGTGAAATAAATGGCATATAAAATTACAGATAAATGTATTGCTTGTGGAGCATGTGCAGCTATTTGCCCAGTAAGTTGTATCTCAATGAAAGAAGATGGAGAAAAATTTGAAATAGATGCCAGCCAATGCATTAGTTGTGGATCATGTGCAGGAACTTGCCCAGTAGGAGCACCAGAAGAAGAATAAAATTATTTAATGTAAAAGCATGTGCATATGTACATAATTATACATAAATGTTATAAACATTTAATTGAATTCGATTAATTAAAATATTTTGATAATTAAATATTTTTAATAAAAATTAATTAAAAAAAGCATATTTTTTAAGTTCATTAAACTGTTAGAACTATAAAATATGCTTTTTTATATTAAAATGAGATTATTTATTAGTCATAGCTTCCAATTCTAGAAGTGCATTCCATCTTTCATCTACTTCTTTTTGAAACTCTTCTATCATCCATTCATTTCCTGGCTTAAACATATGTTTAAAACGTTTTTGAGGTCTTAAAAATTCTTCTACAGGTAATTTTTTAGCTGGTTTATATGTTATTTTATATTTTCCATCTACAACCTCATATAAAGGCCAATAACATGTATCAGCAGCTAATTTATTTATTGTCATTAAATCTTCTGTAGGGTAGCCCCATCCTCTTGGACAAGGAGCTAGTATATTTAAGAATGTTGGACCCTCTGTATATATTGCTTTTCTAGACTTTTCATATAAGTCGGAAAAGTTAAGCATAGCTAAAGTTTGAGCAACATATGGTAAATGATGTGATGCCATAATTTCTGTTAGGTCTTTTCTTTTTTGCATTTTTCCAGGTATTACTTTTCCAGCAGGAGAAGTTGTTGTATCTGCGAAATGTGGTGTTGCAGAAGAACGTTGAATACCTGTGTTCATGTATGCTCCATTGTCATAGCATACATATGTCATATCATGACCTCTTTCCATGGCTCCTGATAAACTTTGAATACCTATATCATATGTTCCACCATCTCCACCAAATGTAATAAATTTAGTTGTTTTATCTTCTGGTAATTTTCCTTGTCTTTTCATTGATTTATATGCAGCTTCTGCACCTGAGCAAGTAGCAGCTGCATTTTCAAATGCTGTATGAATATATGAATCTGTCCAAGCAGTATATGGATAAATACATGTAGAAACTTCCATACATCCTGTTGCATTTGAGACAACAACATGATTTTCTGGATTTACAGCTCTTAGTACCATTCTGGCAACTGGTGGAGCCCCACAACCAGCACACATTCTATGACCTGGTGTAAATCTAGAATCTGTATTTACAATTACATCTTTTAAATTATATGCCATTTATTTTTCCTCCTTTAATCCAAGATAACGGTAAGGATTTTCTACTTTTCCGTTTTTTACAATTTCTTGTAAGTCAGCATAAACAGAAGAGATTTCTTTTTCAGTTGTATCTCTACCACCAATACCATAAACATAGCTTACAGATGGAACTTGTTTATTATTTACATACATAGCAGATGTTACATCTGTAAATAAAGCGCCACCAGCAGCATTTAATGAATCTGCTTTGTCTAAAACTGCTATAGCTTTTGCATTTCCTAAAGCTTCTGCAATTTCATCTACAGGGAATGGTCTAAATACACGAACTTTTAATAGTCCTGCTTTTATTCCTTGCTCTCTTAATTTATCTACAACAACTTTTGAAGTTCCAGCTGTTGAGTTCATACAAACAACAACAATATCTGCATCTTCTGTTTTATATTTTTCAAATAATTCATATTTTCTACCAGTCATTTTTTCAAAGTCTTTAGCAACTTCTAAAATAACTTTTTTTGCATTTCTCATGGCTTCTGCTTGTTCATGTTTATGTTCAAATAAATATGCTTGAACATCCATAGGACCAATTGAAATAGGTTCTTTATCGTTTAATAAATAATGTTCTGGTTTGTATGTTCCAACAAACTCTTTTACTTTTTCATCTTCAATTAATTCAATATTTTCAATAGAATGTGAAGTAATAAATCCATCTTGACATACCATAAGTGGTAATAAAACGTCTTTATTTTCAGCAATTCTATGTGCCATAATTAAGTTGTCATATGCTTCTTGGTTAGTTTCTGAAAATAGCATAATCCAACCGCTATCACGTACCCCCATTGCATCTGAATGGTCACAATGTATATTTAAAGGACCAGATACAGCACGGTTTACTAAAGACATAACTATAGGAAGTCTTAAACTTGAAGCTATGTAAATCATTTCCCACATAAAAGAAAGACCATTAGCAGATGTAGCTGTCATAGCTCTTGCACCTGCAGCTTCTGCACCAACGCATGCACTCATTGCACTATGCTCACTTTCTACAGCAACAAATTCTGTATCAACTGTTCCATTTGCTACGAATGTAGAAAAATATTGAGGTATTTCTGTTGATGGTGTTATAGGAAATGCAGCAACAACATCTGGATTTATTTGTTTCATAGCTGTTGCGGCAGCTTCATTTCCACTTAAACGTTCTCTTATTCCCATTATTCTTCTCCCTCCTCTTCCATTACAATTGCTCCAAATGGACATACTTTTGCACATATGCCACATCCTTTACAATAATCAAAATTAAAATCTTCTCTTTTTCCTTCTTTATTTACAGGTATAGCGTCTTCCGGACAAACTGGGAAACATAGTCCACATTGTTTACATTTTTCTGGGATGTATTTTGGACAAATACTTCTCCAGTCACCTGTCTTAAATTCTCTGGCATTACCAGCCTTATATATATTTCCGCCAATAGACATTTTTTACCTCCTTATAATTTTTTTACCTCTTTTAAAGCAACCTCTAGTGCTTTCATATTGCCTTCAATTACTTCAGGTTTTTTCGCAAATTTATGTTTAAAAGAACCCTCCATGTCTTTTAGAAAATCATTTTCTTCCATTATGTTAGCAACTTTAACTATAGCAGCTAACATAGGTGTGTTAGGAAAATATTTTCCTAAAGTTTCCATAGATACTTTTCTAGCATCAATTGTATAAATTGCACTTGTGTAATCTTTTAAAACTTTTCTTAAGTAATCAATGTCTTTTGTAGTATTAATTACTATTCCACCATCAGGTTTCAAACCAGCGGTAACATCTACAACACCTAGTAAAGTATCATCAACTACAACAACATAATCTGGTTCATATATATTGCTATGTATTCTAATTGGGGTATTACTAATTCGATTATACGCTGTTATAGGTGCACCCATTCTTTCTGGACCATATTCAGGAAAACCTTGAATATATTTTCCAGTATTAAATGCAGCGTCAGCTAAAAGTAAAGAAGCTGTTTTTGCACCTTGGCCACCTCTACCATGCCATCTTATTTCAATCATATCGTTCATTTATATACTTCTACCTCCTTATTATAAAAAGCTATTTTATTAATGCTTTTCAAAGAAAAGTATATTATTATTTGACCTTAATGTCAAGCGAAATACTGACGATGTAGTACAAATTTAACAATCGAAAATACTAAAATGAATTATTTTTAATTAATCAGTCGGAAAGCGAATAATATAGTAGGGGGAATAATAAAAAATTTATAAATAATGTAGTGAAATGTCGAAAAACGGCATACGATTTTAGTTGAAAAAAGTATAAATAATAAATATAATGTGAGTATATTTTATCTAGGTAAAATTAAATATTTTTATTCAGAAAATTTAAGCATCTAAAAAAGTGGAAATATTAAAATCTATATTTTTAAACTCAAAGAAAATATTAAAGTCTAAAATAAATCCAAGTTTATAAGTAATAAAGTAGTAATTAATGGTTTTATGTAGTTATTTAAAGAAAACAATAGGAAATTCAAGAAAATGTAAAAAAACAAGTAATAAGTAATTTGCATAAAATGTATTAATTATGCTAAAATGAAAGGAGCAAATTATATTGATAAATAGAGAAAGAAGTAGCGTAAAAAAGAAACTAAACCTAAAAAATGACATAATATTTAAAGCGTTTTTTGGAAAGAAAGGCAACGAAAAATACCTAATAGATTTTCTGACCGGATTATTAAAAATAGACATAAAGGAAATAGAAATAAAAGAAGAAGTAAATTTATTACAATTATCAAACTATGAAAAAGGTGGAAGACTAGATATACAAGCAAAGTTAAATAATGGAAACATTGTAAACATAGAAATGCAAGTGAGAGACGAGCATAACATAATAGAAAGAAGTACAATTTACGCGTCGAAAGTAGTGAATAAAGAATTAAAAGTAGGACAAAGTTATATAGATACATCAAAAGTAATAATGGTAAATATATTAAATTTTAATATATTTGAATATGAAGAATATGTGTCAGAAACTATGTTGGTATTAAAAAATCATAGAGACCATGAAGTAAGCGATTTAATAAAATATTATTACATAGAGTTGCCGAAATACAGAAAAACAAAAACGGATATGAATGATAAGTTAAATCAGTGGCTGGCAGTAATTGATGACACGGATTGGGGGAAAATAGAAATGGCAGAGAAAAAGAATGAAAAAATAAAAAGTGCATTAGACGATATGGAGTATTTAACAGGGGATGAAGCATTACAAAGATTAGCAGAATTAAGAGAAAGTAGTGAGATAGATAGAGGACTTGCAATGAGTTATGCGAGAAAAGAGGGGGAAAAGAAAGGAGAAGAAAAAGGCGAAAAGAAGGCAAAAATAGAAACAGCTAAAAAATTATTAGAAAAAAATGTATCTATAGATATCATAGTAGAAGCTACAGGACTGACTAAAGAAGAACTAGATAATATAAAGAAAAACAAAGAATAAAATATTTTCATTTTATGTGGACAAACATGTAAAATAAAAGTATAATTAAGCCAGTATGGAAGATAATAGAATAAAAGAAATCGCTAATAAAATAAAAAAAGCAGGTGGAAATTTATACTTAGTTGGGGGAGCTGTTAGAGATAAATTTTTGAAAAAAGAAATATTTGATGAAGATTATTGTATAACAGGTCTTTCTGGTGAGGAGTTTGAAAATTTATTTCCAAATGCGCACATACAGGGAAAAAATTTTCCTGTATATACTATGGAGCAAAAAGAATTTGCATTAGCCAGAAAAGAAAGAAAACTAAGTGAAGGACATAAAGGTTTTGAATTCAATACAGATACAAGTATTACAATAGAAGAAGATTTATCAAGAAGAGATATAACAATTAATTCTATTGCAGAAGAAGTTTTAACAGGAAAAATAATAGACCCTTTTAATGGAATAAAAGATATAGAAAATAAAATAATACGAAAAACTACAGATGCCTTTAAAGAAGATCCGCTTAGAGTATATAGAGTAGCAAGGTTTGCAAGTACATTAGAGTTTAGTGTAGAAAAAGAAACTTTAGAGGCTATGAACAGCTTAAAACAAGAGTTGGCTACATTGTCTAAAGAGAGAGTTTTTACGGAATTTAAAAAAGCTCTTGAATCAGCAAGACCATCAATATTTTTTAATGTATTAAAAAAAGCTAATGTTTTAGATATTCATTTTAAGGAAATATATAATTTAATTGGAAAAATACAACCTGAAAAGTACCATCCTGAAGGAGACAGCTATAACCATACAATGATAGTTGTAGATAATAGTAGTAAACTAACAAATGATTTAAAAATAAAATTTGCATGTTTAGTACATGACTTGGGAAAGGGTACTACTCCAGAAAATATATTGCCACATCATTATGGACACGAAGAAAGAGGAATAGAACTAGTTGGAAATTTAGCAAAAAAAATAGCTATTCCCAATGATTGGATAAAATGTGGAAAAATAGCTTGCAAATTACATATGAAAGCAGGAATATTTGAGAAGATGACTCCTGCAAAACAAGTTGATTTAATAGAATATGCAAGTAAGTCTATATTAGGCTTAGATGGACTAAAAATTGTTGTAATGTGCGACAAAGCAAGAGAAGGAGTGTTCCCAGACGTTAACTTTGATAAAATTGGAAAAGAAATATTAAAGAGTATAACAGGAGACTATGTAAAAGAAAAATACAAAATTGAAGGTGGCATTCAAGTCAAAAACAGGATTAAAGAAGAAAGAATAAAGTACTTGAAAAACTTACCGACTATAAAATAAAAATACAGATTATATATAACCTAAAGATATATAAGTTAAGAAATAAATAGGAGGAACTCAAATGAAGAAATTGTTTAAAAGTGAGCGAGGTTCAATGGCTGTATACGCCACAGGATTAACATTAACATTTATTATAATATTAATTGCAATTTTTACACTTACTTCTAGTATAAGAAAAAATCAATTGCAAACTGAGCTTAAAATAAAAGAAGTATATGAGCAAGGGCTTACATCTAGTGGAAGCGGAACAGCAGAAGAACCAACATATATAGCAGATGGACTAATTTTACATTATGATGGAATTAATAATACAGGAAATGGGCATAGTACTACAACTAACACTTGGAAAGATTTAAGTGGAAATGGGAATGATGGAACATTATCAAAAAGTTTAGATGGAAATAGCTTTTATTGGGCAGACAATTGCATAGTTTTATCAAATGTTGCTTCTACATTACAGACATATGTAACGACTCCAATTAATTTAAATGGAAAAGAAAGGACTATATCTTTTACAATAGATGGTACTAATTTAACAGGTGCTGTTTGGGCAGATACAAATACAGATAACGCACAAGGAATCCTTTGTTATCAAAACTTTATAGCAAATAGAGGTTCATCAAAGAGTACACAAATAAGGTATGATTATACATTTAATAAAAGTGGAATTTACAACTATACAGTAACATTAACTGCTAGTGAAATGAAATTTTATGAAAATGGAACTTTAGTAAATACAATGTCAAATAGTATAGGACTTGCTACAAGCAACAATTTAAGATTATTAGCAAATTATTATGCAAATCAAAATGCAACAAATTTAAAAATGTATAATTTTATGGTATATGACAGAGCCTTAACACAGGATGAGATTCAAACAAACTATAATGCACTTAGTAAAAATTTATAAATAGATTAAAAATAAAAAGCAAAAAAATTTAGGTTCGCCAGTACTTAAATTTTTTTGTTTATTTTTTTGGTATATTTTTCTATAAACATTGATTTTTTAGTAAATTTCATATATAATATAGGCATTGAAAATATGCATTTTTATTGATTTATACAAGCAGGTAAGTCTTATACAAAAGAAGGAACAATATAATATGACCCAATTAAGGAGGAAAAAAGATGGGAGAAGTTATTGTTATTACATCTGGTAAAGGTGGAGTAGGTAAAACAACAACTACAGCAAATCTCGGCTCTGCTCTAGCACTAAAAGGGAAAAAAGTAGCTTTAGTAGACACCGATATAGGGTTAAGAAACCTTGACGTTGTTATGGGACTAGAAAATAGAATTGTTTATGACATAGTAGATGTTGTGGAAGAAAAATGTAAATTAAAACAAGCATTAATAAAGGACAAGCGTTTTAATGAATTATACTTATTACCAGCAGCTCAAACAAGAGATAAAAGTGCAGTAAATGAAGAACAAATGAAAGATTTAACAAATAAACTTAGAGAAGAGTTTGATTACATATTAATAGATTGTCCAGCAGGAATTGAGCAAGGTTTTAAAAACGCAATAGCTGGAGCAGATAGAGCTATAGTAGTTACAACAGCAGAAATTTCTTCAATTAGAGATGCAGACAGAATTATAGGACTATTAGAAGCATCTGAAATAAAAAATCCAGAATTAGTAATAAATAGACTAAGACCAAATATGGTTAAAAAAGGCGAAATGATGGATGTGGATGATATCGTAGACTTATTATCAATAGATTTAATTGGAGTAGTTCCTGATGATGAATTTATTATAACTCAAACAAATAAAGGAGAACCAGTTGTTACTAATAAAAAAGCTCCATCAGGTAGAGCATATATAGAAACGGCAAGAAGAATTTTAGGAGAAAATATTGATGTAACAATTCCTAGAGACGAAAAGGGATTCTTTAGCAAATTAAAGAAAGTATTTAAACGAAAATAGATTGCAATAGGAGGAAAGTAAATGTTTGAGAACATTGTAAATTTCTTTAAAAAACTTAAAAAAACCGATAAAGGTATTGATTCAAAATCAAAGGAGACAGCTAAAGAAAGGCTACATCTAGTATTAATGCAAGATAGAGCAAATGTATCAGCAGATTTCTTAGATATGATGAAGCAAGAAATTATAGAGGTAATTAAAAAGTACATTGATATAGACGAAAAGGCAATTGATGTTAAATTAACTAATAAAATGAATGATGACGGAACTGTTGGAGCACCTGCCCTATACGCCAATATTCCAATTGTTACAATTAAAAACGAGGCTAGAAAAATAGATAAAGAGGAAGATACATCTAGTGAAGATATATCTAGTGGAGATATATCAAGCGAAACAATTACAAAAGATAACAATGTAGAAGAAAATGTAGATACAAATGATAAAAAAGTAGAAATAAAAATAGAAGAGCCAGATAGCGATAAAAATAGCCATAGTGAAAATACTAAGAATAGTGAAGATAGTACCGAAGAAAATTCAGAGGAAGCTAACGAAAACGTAGATTCTTCAGATAAAAAAGAAGAAACTTCTGAGATAAAAGCAGACGAGGAAGATAAGAAAAATGCTAGTAAATAGTATATTTTCAGGCGAGGTTAATAAATGAATAAAAGATTATTAAAAAATATAGAGTGGGGCATATTAATTTGCACCATTTTATTAATTATAATAGGGCTTGTTGCGTTATTTTCAGCAACACAGAATGCTGATTATGACGAATTTAAAAAGCAAATTATGTGGGTATTAGTAAGTATTCCTGTAATGATTATCATAATTTTAATAGATTATGATATATTTGTTAAAATATCTCCTGTATTATATGGAGTATCCATTGTGTTATTAATAGGAGTATTATTTACAGAACCAATAAACGGTGCTTCAAGTTGGTTTAGTATAGGTCAATTTACCATGCAACCTGCTGAATTTGCAAAAATTTCTTTTGTATTATTTATTACATTTGTTATAACAAAAATGCAGTTAAAGGGTAGAGACGAAACAAGTAGACTATTAAAACTAGGACTTATATTATTAGTTGCTCTAGTACCAATTTTATTAATTATAAAACAACCAGACTATGGTACAGCATTAGCATTTGTTATGTCTTTAATTTTTATGTTGTTTGTTTCTGGAATAAAAAAGAGATATATTATAACTGCAATAACGGTAGTAGTAATATTAGTTCCAGTAGCATACTTTTTTATACTTCCAGAGCATGCAAAAACAAGAATAGATGTATTTTTAAATCCAGATATGGATCCAAGAGGGGCAGGGTATAATATAATTCAGTCAAAACTAGCAATAGGTGCTGGAGAGCTACTAGGTATGGGGCTTTTAAAAGGTAATCAAACCCAACTTGGATTTTTATATCCTAAAACAACAGACTTTATATATTCTGTTATAGGCGAAGAGATGGGATTTATTGTAGCAGCAGGAGTTATTATACTGTATGTTGTTCTCATTACAAAAGCAGTATATGTTGCTAAGACCGCAAAAGATGACGCGGGAGCATATATAGCTGCTGGGATTGCTGGAATATTCTTCTTCCATATGTTAGAAAATATTGGTATGACTATGGGCTTACTCCCAATTACTGGTATACCATTGCCTTTTGTAAGTTATGGTGGAAGTTCTATGATAACAAATTTAATTATGATAGCCATCTTACTTAATATTAGCGCAAGAAGAAAAAGGGCATTATTTATTAGTTAAAAAGAATAAGGCAGTAATAAGTAAGACAAAATTAAAGCAATAAGATAGGAAAAATATAAAATATAGAGTATAGAGTATAAAATGAAAATAAGCAATAAAGGAGCATATGTTAAAAAGTGTATTTAAAAAACTTAAAAATAGGAAATGTAGAATTAGAGAATAATATATTTTTAGCTCCAATGGCAGGTATAACAGACCTGCCATTTAGATTAATGTGTAAAAAATATAATTCAGGACTTGTATATACAGAAATGGTGAGCGCTAAAGGATTAATGTATAATGATGAAAAAACTAAGCTATTATTACATTCTGTACAAGAGGAAAAGCCAGTTGCTGTTCAAATTTTCGGAAGTGATGTAGAAGCAATGGCAGAAGCAACGAAAAAAATAAATGACATTGCAGATATAATAGATATAAATATGGGCTGTCCTGCTCCAAAAGTTGTAAAAAATGGAGATGGAAGTAAACTATTACTAAATTTAGAACTAGTAGGAAAAATAGTAGAAGAAGTTGTAAAGGTATCCAAAGTACCTGTAACAGTAAAAATAAGACTAGGATGGGATATTGACCATATAGTTGCAATAGAGGCGGCAAAAATAATAGAAAAAGCCGGAGCCTCTGCAATTACAGTTCATGGCAGGACAAGAGAGGAGTTTTATACAGGGCATGCAAACTGGAATATGATAAAAAAAGTAAAAGATGCTGTTAATATTCCTGTAATAGGAAATGGCGATATAAAAACAAAAGAAGATGCATACGAAATGTTTAGTCAAACTGGAGTAGATGGAATTATGATAGGAAGAGGAGCTATAGGTAACCCTTGGATTTTTAGAGAAATAATACAATACTTAAATGGCGAAGAAGTTACAAAAATTACTAATGCAGAAAAGCTTCAAGTTATGCTAGAACATATTAATTTAGAAGTAGAAGAAAAAGGCGAAAATGTTGCTATAAAAGAAATGAGAAAGCACATTAGCTATTATATTAAAAATTTACCTAATGCAACGTTAATAAGAAATGAAGTAAATAAAATAGAAACGCAGAAAGAATTAGTAGCTTGCCTTACAGAATATTTTAATAAAATATGAATAGAAATAAACTAAAATAAATTAATTTTAGTTTATTTTTTTGCACTTTAATGTAAAGAAAATAGGAGTGAATTTAATGAGAAAAACTAGATTTAAATTTAATACAAAATTTATAATAATTAGTTTGGCTATAGTCTTAGCTATTATAATTTTTACAGTTTGTATTTTTACAAATAAAAATACAAAAATGTTTAATAAAAATTTTAATATGGGAAATAATATAACTAACAAAAGTATTCAAGAAATTGAAAAATATATTTTAAATATTAGTTCTTATGAGGCAAAATTAGAAGTGACAGTTCAAAGCAATAAAAATACTAACAAATATATATTAGAACAAAAATATAATAAAGGAGTAAAAGAAGAACAAACAGTCTTAGAGCCATCTAATATAGAAGGATTAACAATATTATATGAAAATGAAAAACTTACAATTAATAATACTAAACTGAATTTACAAACCGTATATGATAATTATGAATATATTACAGACAACAATTTATGGCTTAATTCATTTATAAAAGATTATGAGGAAAATAGTAGCAAAAATATTAGTGAAGACAGTAAAAATATAATAATGACAGTAGATATTTCTAAAAGTAACAACTATGGGAATGTAAAGATGTTATATATAAATAAAGAAACAGGAAATCCAGAAAAGATGTTAATACAAGATAAGAACCAAAAAAATATAGTTTACATATTATATAATGAGATAAGAATAAATGATTTAAATAATTAATTAACAAAAGCTTTTTAACTATTTTTATCTCTATCTAATATTTAAAATATATCAATAAAAAAACTTTAAATCTACAAATATTAGGAGTGAAGAAGATGGTAGTTAAAAGAGGAGATATGTTTTATGCAGATTTAAGTCCAGTTGTTGGTTCTGAGCAAGGCGGAATAAGACCAGTACTCATAATACAAAACGATGTTGGTAACAAGCATAGCCCTACAGTAATTGCAGCAGCAATTACTTCACAAGTTACAAAAAATAAATTACCGACACATATAGAAATAGGGCCACAAGAAGGTGGGTTAAAAGAGGAGTCTATAGTATTAACAGAACAAATTAGAACAATAGATAAAAGCAGATTAAAAGAAAAAATTGGACATATAGAAGATGAAGAAGTAATATCTAAAATAAATAATGCTTTAGGTGTAAGCTTTGGTTTAGAATAGTAAAGTATATTTGTATTAAATATTATTAAATACTAAAAAATCAAATTTCAAATTTTGGAGATTTGGCAATTGCTTTAAAGAAGATTAAAAGTTTAAGCCTAAAAGCTTAAACTTTTAATTTTTTGATAATTTTAATTTCATTATATAAATCATCAATACGTTTGTTACGTATAATTAATGCACTTTTATATTCTTCTAAAACTTGTTCAAAATTTTCCATTGTTTCGCCAGGCTGAAGAAGCAATCTAATACCTTCCTTATAATAAGTTTTAGTTTTTTCTTTGTCGGTTTCACTCATTTTAATGTAGTATTTTTTCATTAGCTCTAATCTTTTTATTTGGTCCTTTAAATAGTCAACATACTGCAATACACAGCTAATTTCATAATTTGTATCGTCTATAACAACTTTAAATAATTGTTTTAAAACTTTCCCATTAATTTTGCCTAACTTTTCTTTTTCTGTTAAAAAGTCTAAAGCCATAAACTTAGGGTCTGGCTGAGTATCTTTTATAAGGTCTTTTAGAGTTTCAGAAATATTTACGTGGGTTTTGTACTGCCTTTTGGTAACTATAGCGTCATATTCGTCTGCAATTGTTACAATCTGTACATAATATGGAATATCTTTTTTTGTAATTCCGTTTGGATATCCAGAACCATTAAGCATTTCATGATGGTCAAGTGCTGCTAATGCATATGGACGAAGTTTTAAATCCTTCATACACATATTGTATCCAAGAGTAGTGTGTGTTTTCATTACTTCAAATTCTTCGTCAGTTAGTTTTCCTGGTTTATTAAGAATATCTGGAGGAATAAACATTTTTCCTAAGTCATGTATATATCCACATATTGTGCAAAATACAGTGAATTTTGTACCAGCATGTAAATATTCACATATTCTACAACACAAATTTCCAACATTTTCACTATGTCTACGTGTAAACATATCTAATTGCCCTAATACTTCTATTTGATATCTCATTGTTTGCTCTAAATTATATGACTTTAGATTAGTAGGGCTATAAAAGTCAAATTGCTCATCTTTCATAATTAATTTTCAACCTTTCTCATTCGTAAAATAATATTAATTTTATAATACTATAAAAGATAATTTTTTACAAGAGATAGAGGCAAGGTCATTTTATAAAATAATTATGAAATTATAATATTTTATGAATGAATTATGTTTTATAAAAAATGCAACTAAAGATAATTGCAAATAAAAATGCAATATGCTAGAATAAATAATGTATTTGGTGACGATAAAAAGGCACAAATGATAGCATGTATAAATACAGCTGATAATGCTAATAATAACGAAGGAGGACTAAAATATGGTAAAAGAATATTTGTATAAAACAGATACAAGTAAAAATTTGAGAAAAGCAAAAGAAAATGTGCGGAATAACTCTAATTGCGTTAGTTGTGACTATTGTAGTTTTGTTAATCTTAGCAGGAATAACAATAAGCTTAGTATTTAGTGATAATGGAATAATAGCAAAAGCAAGAGAAGCAGCAGAGAAAACGAATCAGGCTACAATAAATGGGCAAGAAGAAATGAATAAAGTAACAGAATATATGAGTAATATGGTAAATGGAATAGGTGGAGGAAGTACATCAGAAGAGCCAGAAGACCCAACAGCAAATTGGGATTTAGGCAAGGTTGATAAAGTAACAAGTGCAGATGGAGTAGTAGTGCCGGTGCCAATAGGTTATACTGCATCAAGTGTGGCAACAGAAAATACAGTAGTAGATGGATTTGTAATATATGAAGGAGAAGAAGAGGTAAACGATACTAATAAAGATACTGCACAAACAACAAGAAATCAATTTGTATGGGTGCCAGTAGCAAATCCAAGTGAGATGTATGGAACAGATGTAGACGGTAAGAAATGGGGAAAATTATATAGTTTCGTTTCAACTGGAATAACACCACTTAATTGGACAGAACAAAATGGAGTAATGTCTATAACGAATATATCTGGAAGTGGTAGTTGTCGTGAACCAGATGTAGTAACTTATAATAATCAATATGATGCAGTAAGTACAAATTTGCAACAAGCAGGATTAGATGCAAGTGCAACAGCAGATAGTTTTAAAGCGCAATTAGGGAAAGAGTTTAATAGTATGATAGAGAGCGTAGAGAAGTATGGTGGTTTCTATATAGGAAGATATGAAACTGGAAATTTGTCTCAAACAGAAGCAACAGTTACAAAGAATAATACAGATATAGCAAGTCAAACATGGTATACACAGTATAAAAAAGCAAAAGGAATAGCTGTGAATAGTAATGTAACAACATCAATGATATGGGGAAGTCAATGGGATGCAGTAATGAGATGGATGTATAATAGTGGAGATGAAGAAAAGAAAACTTATACTTATGATAGTACGGGAAAAGGAAATTATTATGGTACAAATGGAAATGTATCAATACCAACAGGTTCAAATGATGCATATGCAGTAAATAATATATATGATATGACAGGAAATGTATGGGATTGGACAATTGAATCGAGCAATACAAATGACCGAAGCGTTCGCGGAGGTGTCTTCAGCAGCAATGGCAGTAGCAATCCGGCTTCTAGTCGTGGTGGTAGCGTTCCGACGAGTAGCAACATATACTATGGTTCCCGTACAGTTTTATATATGTAGCTCTGTACAAAATGTGACTATGCTTTGACAGGCGCCCGAGAGGGCGTCTTTATTATGCTTTTTTTAATTGCCGAAATAGCGAAGTTTTACATTGCTTTTTTTACTTTTTTATAGTATTATTTTATAAGTAAAGGAGGCTCTACATGGAAGAAGTCTTAATAAAAAACGGAAATGTATTATTATTTGAAAATAACGATGTAATAGTTAAAAATTTAAATGTTTATATAAAAAATGGTAAGATAGAAAAAATATTTTCTAACGAAGAAAAAGAAAGTGTATATAATGAGTACAAAATTAATGAAAACAATATGCACATTATAGATGCAACAAATAAAATTGTAATGCCAGGATTAATTAATGTTCATGCACACATACCAATGAGTATATTTAGAGAGACAACAGAAGGTTGTAAATTATATGACTGGCTTAAAGATAAAATATGGCCTGTAGAAGATAAGTTAACAGAAGAAGATGTTTATTATGCAAGTATGCTTTCATATATAGAAATGATTTCAACAGGGACAACCTGTGTAAATGACCACTATTTTATTTCTAATGCAATTAGAAAAGCAGCAGAAGATGCAAAAGTAAGAACTGTACTTACAAGAGTTCTAATGGACTCAGATGGAGAAGAAGGGCTTAATCAAAGAGTAAAAGAATTTGAAAAATTATATGAAACTAGAAATAAAGAAAATAATTTAATTTCATACACAGTTTCTCCACATAGTATGTATACTTGTTCAGATAAAGCTTTAGAGAAAAGTAGTAAGCTTTCTAAAAAGTACAATTTACCTGTACATATTCACTTTTTAGAGAGCATAGACGAAATTGAGGATATAAAAAATAAACATGGAATAAAAGCAATAGATGTATTACAAAAGTATTTTAAAGACATTCATACAATTTTGGCACATGGTGTTAAAATAAGTGATAGCGATTTAGAAGTATTAAAAAATATGGATATAGCAATTGTGCATAATCCTGTTTCTAATATGAGGTTAGGTTGCAAAATAGCAGATACAACTAAATACTTACAAAATGGAATAAATGTATGCTTAGGTACAGACGGACAAGGCTCTGGAAGTAACTTAGATATGTTTGAGGCAATGAGAGTGGCATGTTTGATTCAAGGTGGAATACATGAAAATGAGGATAGAATAAATGCAAAAGATGTAACAAAAATGGCAACTATAAATGGAGCTAAAGCATTGCAAATGGAAGATAGAGTAGGTTCAATTGAAGAAGGCAAAGATGCAGATATAATTTTAGTAAATATAGAAGAAAATTTAGATAATATTACAATGGTGCCTAATTTAAACAAAATAGCAAATTTAGTTTACAACACAAGTGGAAAAAATGTGGACACAACAATAGTAAAAGGCAACATACTAATGGAAAACAGGAAGATTAAAAATATAAATGTACAAGAAATTATAAATAAGTGTAACGACATAATAGAAAGATTATTCTAAAATTATACTTTTATATGAACTTAAATATAAAATATTTGTGACAGAAATTATAAATTTAAGGTATTTAGTAAATTTAGTTATAAATAAAAAGTTAACAATCGAAAGAATAGGTGAAATAGATGTATTTAAAAAGAATGGAATTACAAGGTTTTAAATCATTTGCAGATAGAACAGTATTAGAATTTAAACCAGGAATAACAACGGTTATAGGACCAAATGGTTCTGGAAAAAGTAACATTTCAGATGCTATAAGATGGGTGCTTGGAGAGCAAAGTATGAAGTCTTTAAGAGGAGCAAAATCTGAGGATGTAATTTTTGCTGGAACACAAGCTAGAAAATCATTAGGTTTTGCAGAAGTTTCAATTGTGATAGATAACTCAGATGGCAAACTTCCTATTGAATATACAGAAGTTACCGTAACTAGAAAAATATATAGAAGCGGTGAAACCGGATATTTTATTAACAAAACTCCTTGTAGATTAAAAGATATTGTAGAATTATTTATGGACACAGGAATTGGTAAAGATGGATACAGTATAATTGGACAAGGAAAAATAGACGAAATTTTAAGTAATAAATCTGAAGATAGGCGCCATATATTTGAGGAAGCTGCCGGAATTGTAAAATATAGAGTAAGAAAGCAAGATTCTGAGAAAAAATTAGAACAAACAAAATTAAATTTATTAAGAATAAATGACATTCTTTCTGAAATTGAAAGTAGTATAGATCCTTTAAGAGAACAAGCCGAAAAAGCTAGAAAATATTTAGACTTAAGAGAAGAACTAAAATCTATAGAAGTAGGTTTATTTATACACAATATTAATGTGGATAAAGAGAAATTAGAACAAATAATTAAAGATGTAGAGATTTTAAATGAGCAAAACAGTAGCGAAAACTTAAAAATGGAAAGTTTCCAAAGTGAAAAGGCAGCTATAAAACAAAGAATAGACGAGATTATACAAACTATTGAAGAAAAGCAAAATATAGGTTTTGAAAGTAGCAATAAAATAGAGAAAATTAATTCAGAAATAGGAATTTCAAAAGAAAGAATACAAAATAATAAAATAAATAACGAGAGATTAGAAAAAGAAATAGAAACTGCTAAAGCTAAGATTGCTGAATTAGAAGAGGAGAAAAAGCAAAAACTAGATAAAAAGGAAAACTTAAATACAAACAAAGAAAGATATGTAAAAGAATTAGAAGAAAAAGAGAAAGAACTTGCTGAATTAAGTGGAAAGTTAACAGAGAAGGAAAAAGAAATTGAGGGAAAAAAACAAATTGTTGAAGCTAATACAGACAAAAGATATGAGCTTACATCAGATATTAATGTAGAAAAACAAAACTATGAAAACTTAGAAAAAAGAGAAAAAACAGTTAATTTAGAAATTCAAGATACTATATCAGAGCTTGACTTTAAAAGAGATGAAAAACAACAGTTATCACAAGGATTTTATGAGTTGGAAAATAAGAGAAATAGCTCAAACGATAATTTACAAAATATGATTAATCAAAAAGAAACTGCTATGCAAAAAGTAAAAGATTTTGACGACGAAATTAATAGATTATCATATGAAGTAAGAATGAAAGATTCTAGACATAAATTCTTAATTGAAACTGAGAAAGAAAAAGAAGGATATATAAAAAGTGTAAGGTCTCTTTTATTAGACTGTGAAAAAAATGCAGAACTTAAAAAAGGAATGCATGGAATTTTAGCTAATTTAATAAATGTGCCAAAAGATTACGAAGTAGCAATAGAAATGGCATTAGGACAAGCTTTGCAAAATATTGTTACACAGACAGAAGATGATGCAAAAAAATTGGTTAAACATCTACGTGAAAATAATTTAGGAAGAGCTTCTTTTTTACCTATAACATCTGTTAAAGGTAAGAAAATAGATAAAGTTGTAACAAATGGAGTAAGCGGAGTTATAGGAATTGCATCAGATTTGGTTAAATATGATAAAAAATATGAGCAAATAGTATATAGCTTGTTAGGAAGAACTGTTATTGTAGATAATATGGACACAGGTATTGCACTTTCTAAATTAAACAATTACACATTTAGAGTAGTTACTGTAAAAGGGGATATAATAAATTCTTCTGGTGCAATTACAGGTGGTTCTATAGCACAAAAAACTGTAAATATATTAGGAAGAAGTAGAGAAATAGAAGAACTTGCAAAGCAAATAGAAAATTTACAAAAACAAATAAAATCAAAAGCAGAAGAAAAAGAAAAATATTCTGCCTCAATTGCAGATGTTATAGAAGAAACTGCAAAATTAGAAAAAGAATTGCAAGATACAGAGGTTGTATATGCAACTGAGAAACAAAAAATGCTGTCTATAGAAGGCGAAATAACAAAGTTAGAAGAAAGATTAAATAAATTAAAAGATGAAAAAGTTTCTATAGAAAATCAAAAGAAAAACAGTATAGCTTTAAAAGAAGAAAAAGAACAAGAAATAGAGTCTTTAAGCAAGGAAATAGAAGAACTAAATGTTGTAATAAAAGAATTTGCAGAGCTTAATAAAGATAACCAAAAATATATAGACGATTTAAATTTTGATATTACAAACTTAAAAATTTCTGTATCCTCTTTTGATGAGAGTAAAAATTCAATAGACGAACTTGTTGAAAGAATTGAAAATGACATAGAAAACAGCAGGGCAAGTATAAATAATAAACAAGATACTATTGAAAGTACAATAAAAGAAACGGAAGCTTTAAATAAGCAAATAGAAGATTTAGAAAAGCAAATAGAAGAAATAAAAAGAGAGATAGCAAATAGCTCTAGAGACATAGAAAAACTAAAGAATGAAAGAGTAGATCAAAATGATAAATTAAATAAAGTTGAAAAAGATATAGAAAATCAATTTAGTGTAATAGATGGATTAAAAGAACAACTTGTAAAAATAGATATAAAGAAAACTAAAGTAGAAGAAGAAATACAAAGTTATACTGATGAGCTTTGGAATGAATACGAAATAACACCAAATACAGCTAAAGACTATAAAATTCCAGAAAATGTAGCCCAAACGCAAAAGCAAGTAAACGAAATTAGAAATAGTATAAAAGATTTAGGAAGCATAAACATAGATTCTATAGAAGAATATAAGAAACTAAAAGATAGATATGAATTTATGAATGAGCAAAGACTAGATTTAGAAGACACAATGGCTAAGTTAAGAAAAGTAATTTCAGACATGACTGATACTATGAAGAAACAATTTAAAGAAAAATTTGAAATTATAAACAAAAACTTCAATGAGGTATTTATAGAGCTATTTGGAGGAGGAAAAGCAGAGCTTATACTAGAAGATGAAAACAATATACTAGAATGTGGAATAGACATACAAGTACAACCAACAGGAAAGAAACTTCAAAACATGCTACTTCTATCTGGTGGAGAAAGAGCATTTACAGCAATTGCACTTTTATTTGCAATACTTAAAATAAATCCAGCACCATTCTGTATTTTAGACGAAATAGAGGCTGCTTTAGATGATGTAAATGTATATAGGTATGCTGAATATTTGAAAAAATTTAGTAAAACTACTCAATTTTTGGTAATAACACATAGAAAAGGTACTATGGAAGCCGCAGATAGTGTTTATGGAATTACAATGGAAGAAAACGGAATAAGTAAATTACTTTCTATGAAGTTACAATAAATATATTAACAATATATAACAATAAACAAAGTTATGAATTATATAGTTATGAAAATATAAATATTGAAAAATAGGCATTTTATAGAAAAAATGTCTATTTTTTCTATAAGTCAAGCAATGAAAAACCAAGAAAAACGGAGAAAAATAGAGAAAAGCGGAGCAATTCATATGATAAATTAAAATCGAGAAATGGCAAAAAAGCTAATATTTGCTCAAAATGTAAAATCAAGAGTATAGTATATTTGAAATTGTTTAGAATATATGGTATAATAGTTATTGTCGCGTTCATAAAAAGGAGTGTGAATTTGTATTTTAAACAAGCAAATAAAATACTACACAAAAGAAGGTTTAAAACTTATGAGCATAGTAGGAATAGCTTTGTTTATAATTATTACAATTATTTTATTTAAATTTAATATAGCAGTCGAGGTTTCTATTTCTGGAGAAGAAATAGGATATATAAAGAATAGAAAAGCATTTGAAGAAAAAATACAAAATGAAGTATTAAAAACAGAAGATGGAACTTTAGAATCTGTGGAACTTGCAGAAGAACCTCAATATAAATTAACTTTTTTAAGTAAGTCAGAAGAGACAAATGAGGACGAAATTATAGCAAAATTAGATAATGATGCGACAAGAACTTATGTAAGATATGCTGTTACATTGGATAACGAGCAAGAAACAGTTTTAGAAAAATTAGAAGATGCTGAAAAATTAGTAGACGAAATGGAAGAAAAATATGGTGAAGAAAGAAAAGTTGGAATACAAAAAGTATATTCAATAAACAACGAGGAATATCAAGCTGTAAGCGTAAAAACAGCTAGAAATGAAATTACAGACGCCATAGAAGAGCAGATTGAAAAAGAAGAGGAAGAGCAAAGGAAAAAAGAACAAACTGTAAATGGTATATATTTAGCAGTTAAACCAGTATCAGGTGTAATAACATCAAGATTTGGTAACAGAGAATCTATAAGAAGTTATGCCCACAGAGGTTTAGATATAGCAGCATCAGCAGGAACTCCAATTAAGGCAGCTGCTTCCGGCAAAGTTATATGGTCTGGATACCAAGGAAGCTATGGTAACTTAGTTAAGATAGATAGTGGTAATGGTGTTGTTATTTATTACGGACACTGTAGTAAGTTATATGTTAAAGCTGGTGAACAAGTAGAAGCAGGAGATGTAATTGCAGCAGTGGGTTCAACAGGTAACTCTACAGGTAACCACTTACACTTTGAAATTCAAATAAATGGTCAATGTGTAAACCCTCAAAATTATTTATATAAATAGAACTAAATAAAAAAATTTAAGTAAGAAAAAAAGACCTTCTCAAGCGTACGAGAAGGTCTTTCGAAAATAAAAGGGGATGTTCTTCTTTTTTAGTTGATAACGGAGTAACTTATTTATCAACTATGGTTATATTATAGCTAACAAGTTTGTCCATTTTGTGAACTAAATGTGATTTGTATGAAAAGAAAAGTGAAAGATTTTATTAAGAATATTTAATAATGTTAAAATAATTTAAAAAAACAACCTATTATATATAATAGGTTGTTTTTTAAACTAAGGTTGTTCTTGAAGTGTTATAGTTAAATCTGTATATTTTCCATTACGATATACTTTTAAAGTAATTGTATCTCCAATATTTTTCTTGTTTTTAATTTCGTTTACTTCATCCATTGTTGTAACTTTTTGTCCATCTACTTCTGTAATAACATCTCCAACTTTGACTCCACCTTTTTCAGCAGCAGAGAAATCTTCAAGTTGTTTTACATATATACCTACAACTAAGTTGTTAGCTTTTGCTGTTTGCTCATCTAATTCAATTCCACCAATTCCTATATAAGGTCTTTTTACTTTATTATATTTAATTAATTGGTCTGTTATGTCTTTAGTTGAATTAATAGGAATTGCAAATCCAACGCCTTCAACACCTGTTCCAGACAATTTTAAAGTATTAACACCTATTACTTGACCTTGGCTATTAACTAATGCACCACCGCTGTTACCAGAATTTATGGAAGCATCTGTTTGAAGTGCTACATAAGTGTTTCCATCTTCATCTGTAACTTCTCTGTTTACAGCACTTATTATACCTGATGTAACACTACTACTTAAGCCTAAAGGATTTCCAATTGCCATTGCAAATTCTCCAACTTGTACGCCATCAGAATCTCCAAGCTCAGCAGCTGTTAAACCAGTTTTATCTATTTTTATAACAGCTAAATCTGTTTGCTCATCTGTTCCAATAATTTTAGCTTCGTATTCTGTATCGTCATTATATAATTTTACAGTAACCTTGCTTGCTTCTTCTACTTCATAGAATGAAGAAGTTGAAGAAGAATTTACTACATGGTTATTTGTTAAAATATATCCATCTTCACTAATAATAATTCCAGAACCTTCAGCAGAAGCAACACTTGTTCCACGATTAAATACAGAATTAACAGCAAATTCTATTTTTATTCCGACTATAGAAGGTAGAACTTTATTTGCAGCAGCTACTGCTGTACCAGAGTAGTTTTCTAAAGAAATTTGTTGTGTATTTAGAATAGGTGTAGTTGTAGAAGTACTTGAAGTGCTACTAGATGTACCTACAATTTTCTTAGAAATTCCATCTCTTATACCAGGAATTCCAACACAAGCACCAATTACAATTACAGTTCCTAAAACGCCAGAAACGAATGGTAGTAATATAGATTTACCAAACCCTGCAGCGTTTTTATTCTTTACTTTTGGTTGTTTAACAGATTGATATGCAGATGCATTATAATTTGGTCTGTTATTATTCACATTTTGTGAATTAGTTGTGAAATTATTAAAGTGATTTTGGCTAAAGTTTGGGTTAGAATTCTGATTGAAATTTTGATTAGCACCTTGGTTAAAATTTGGATTTGGATTAGAATTTATATTAAAATTCTGACTTGATCCAATAGGATTTTGTCCTTGAGATGTGCTAAAATTTGAACCAGAGTTCATATTTAAATTTTCATTTTTGTTTTGATTTCCATTTGTGTTATTATTTTGTTCCATAAGTTCTCCTTTCTTGATATTTCTATCAAGTAATTTATTATAAATATATTATCCTAAAACAATTATATCATACAATAGTTTTGTGAAAAAAATGTGACAATATTGAAAAAAATTCAGGATATATGTATAATATAAAGAAGTTTAAATTTTATTAAGTGAGGAATAGCAATGTTAAAAAAAGAAAATGGACTAACATATATAGCAATGATATTTATAATAATCTTAATAGCAATAATAGTATTTGCTGTTATTTACTTTGCAAGAATGCAAATATCTAAAGAAGGATTAGCGACATTAAAGACAAATTTATTATTAATACAGGGAAAAACAGATATAGTTTCCCAGCACGTAGAAATGAAAGAGAAAGATGCAAAGCTAACTGGAACTAAAATTGCAGACATGAAAGAAGACGAAATAATAAAATCCTTTTTAGAAAAGCAAATAATTGATATAGAATCAGAAGAAAGTGATTTCTATGTATTAAATGAGCAAGATTTAAAAGATTTAGAATTAAATAATATAAAACAAGAAGATGGAATGTATTATATAGTTGATTATAAAAAGAATGACATAATTACAACTAAAGGGTATGAGGCAACAGATGGTCAAATATATTATAAGTTATCAGATATAGAAAAATTGGAAAATTAATGCTTATAACTTCTATTATTTTGCTGTGATTAAAATGTAAAAACTAGGAAGGTATATAAAATGAAAGAAAAAGAAGAAGCAAGGTTAAATGAATTAAAAAAAATAGATAGAGAGTTTTATAAAAAAGGATTAAAATTAATTGCAGGAATTGATGAAGCAGGACGTGGGCCATTGGCAGGACCAGTAGTTGTTGCATCTGTTATTATGCCAGAAAATTCTTTTATAGAAGGTGTAAATGACTCTAAAAAAGTATCAGAAAAAAAGAGAGAAAAGTTATATGACCTAATTTTAGAAGAAGCAATAGGTTATGGAGTAGGAATAATAGACCAAAAGGAAATAGACGAAATTAATATATTAAATGCAACAAAAGAAGGACTTACACGTAGCATTAAAGAGTTAGAAAAAAATTTACAAGAAAATGGTAGTGGTTATACAAAACCAGATGTAATTTTTGTAGATGCATTAACAAAAATAGATACAGACAGTATTCCGTATAAATCTATTATACATGGTGATGCACTTAGTTATTCAATAGCAGCAGCATCAATTATAGCAAAAGTTACAAGGGATAGAATTATGAGACAGTGGGATGAAATATATCCTCAATATGGTTTTGCAAAACATAAAGGCTATGGAACAGCAGCACATATACAAGCGATAAAAGAATATGGAATATGCCCACTTCATAGACTAAGTTTTGTTAAAAATTTTATAAAATAGAAAGGAGATTCGTATAATGTTATATTTTCATTATGCGAGAAATATATGATAAAAAATATTGTATTTGATATTGGAGCGGTTTTAGTAGGCTATAATCCAAATAATTATGCAGTTAAAAATAATATATCTGTTGATAATTTAAATAAAGCACATGATATATTAGTTCATACAAAAGAATGGAGAGAATATTTAGATGGTAATATACAAAATAAAGAAATATTGGATAATCTAATTAAAAACAATCCAGAATTTTCTGATGAATATAAATTATTACTTCTTAAAGAAAATACGGAGTATATTACATATCAAATAAAGGAAAATACAAAATTGTTAAATGAACTATCAAATAAATATAATATATATTTGCTTTCTAATATAACAAAAGAAACAATGGAGAGCTTTAAAGAAATTTATAATTTTGTTGAAGATACAAAAGGCGGAGTATATTCTTATGAAGCACATATAGGAAAACCAAATAAAAAAATATATGATTTACTATTTTCTAAATACAGTTTAAAACCAAATGAATGTATTTTTATAGATGATAAATTAAGAAATGTAGAAAAAGCAAATGAACTTGGAATGAGAGGAATTCTATATACAAATTATAAAAATCTTATAAATGAATTGGGAGGAATATTAGATTGAATATTCAAGATGTAATAGAAGTTAAAAGAGATAGTGGAAAATTAACTAAAGAACAAATTGACTATTTCGTAAAAAGTTATACAAATGGAGAAATAACCGATTATCAAGCAGCAGCACTTATTATGGCAATTTATATTAATGGAATGGATGAAGAAGAAATAACCAATTTAACTTTAGCAATGGCAAGTTCAGGAGATGTTTTAGATTTGTCTGAGCTTGGAATAGTAGTAGATAAGCATAGTACAGGAGGAATAGGAGATAAAGTTACTTTAATCTTAGCACCAATTATTGCTTCCTTAGGAATTCCAGTTGCAAAAATGTCTGGAAGAGGTTTGGGGTATACAGGAGGAACAGCAGACAAACTAGAAGCTATACCAGGATATAATGTGAGCTTAGAAGAAAAACAGTTTATTCAAAATGTTAAGGAAATAGGAATTAGTTTAATTACTCAAACTGCAAACTTAGCACCAGCAGATAAAAAATTATATGCGCTAAGAGATAGTATAAATTGTGTAGAAAGTATACCGTTAATTGCGTCTAGCATAATGAGCAAAAAAATTGCATCTGGTGCAGATAAAATAGTATTAGATGTAACATGTGGAAGCGGAGCTTTTATGAAGACAAAAGAAGACGCAAAAAAATTGGCAGATACAATGGAGAATATAGGAAAACTAGCTAATAGAGAGACTGTTTCTATTATAACAGCTATGGACCAACCGTTAGGAAAATATGTAGGAAATACATTAGAAGTAATAGAAGCAATAGAGGCGCTTAATGGCAAATGGCAAGAAGATGTAAAAGAAGTTGTTCTATTATTAGGAGCAAATATGATTAAACTTGCAGGAAAAGGTGATAATATAGAAGAAAACAAAGAAAAAATGTTAAGACAAATTGAAAATGGAGAGGCTCTAAATAAGTTTAAAGAATTAGTACAAAAGCAATGTGGAGATGTTTCTTATATTGAAGATGTAGAAAAATTCCCAAAAGCAAAATATATATTGCCTGTAATAGCTACTAAAAGTGGAACAGTAAGTACACTTAATGCAGAAATGGTAGGGAAAATAGCCATGTATTTAGGGGCTGGAAGAGTGCGAAAAGAAGATGACATAGTAAAAGAAGTTGGAATTGAATTAAACAAAAAAGTTGGAGATGGTGTTGGAATTGGAGAGGTTTTAGCATATGTACATGGAAACAATGAAGAACTTGCGGAAAAAGCAGTTATAGATTTAAGAAATGTATATGAAATAATTTAAAAAATATAAAACGAAAAAGGGTAAAATAAAAAATAGTTGATTACATATAAATGTAGTCAACTATTTTTATAATTATTACAGGCATAATATTTTTTATAATGAATTATAAATATTTAGTAATTTCTATAATAGGTATTTTATAAATTAAAATCTTTTCCATATAAATTAGTTAATTCTTTATTTTCGTTAATTAATCTATTTACATTTCTTTGCGAAATACCTGTGTAATTAGAAAGACTTTCTATAGAATTTGGTAGTCCGTTTTCGTTAAAATAATTTTTTAAAGTAGAAATATCACTTAAATCTTTTTGTTCGCAATTAGGGCAAACATGAGAATTACTAAGATAAAAACAGCCACAACGACAGCATTTGTTAAAATTCATATTATCTTCATTCCTTTCAATTTTTCATAAGTTAGTTAAAATTTATAAATATTATAACACAAAATTAGACAAACTCAAACAGTTTTTTACATATTAATGAAAAATTGACCAAGTATTATAAAATTTGATTTTATTATTACAGTTTGGTATTATATTACAAGTTTAGAAAGGGAGAAATAATGAATATAGAAAAAATAAAAAATTCAAATACAAAGTTTTTAGGAAAGAATGTAATATATTATAGTGAAATTGATTCTACACAAGATATAGTACGAAAACTAGCAGAGGAACATGCCCAAAATGGTACGTTGGTAATTACAGACAATCAAATAAAAGGAAAAGGTACAAAAGGAAGGACTTGGTCTACAGAAAGAGAGAAAAATATTACAATGTCATTTGTTATTTATCCTAATTGCAATGCTGAAAATCTAGAAGGACTTACAGTAGAAATAGCAAAGGCAATTGTTTTGGCTATATATGAATTATATGGATATAAATTAGAAGTAAAAATGCCAAACGATGTGATGCTAAATGGCAAAAAAATCTGTGGCATTTTAACTCAAAGTGTTACTTTAGAAGAAAAAGTATGTTATGTACTAGTAGGAATTGGATTTAATGTTAATCAGGTAGAATTTAATAATGAAATTTTAAATATTGCAACATCATTGAAAAAAGATTTTAATACTGAGTTTGAAAGAGAGGAAATTATATCTAAAATTTTAGAAAAATTGGAGAAAAGCTTAAAAGATAATACCAAAATATTTTAAATATAAGTGGAATACATCATTTTTTGACCGGTCAGTCTAATAGACTTTTTACTATAAATAATGTAAAATACTAAAGATTATGAGGTGAATATGGAAAACATACAAATAATAGGAAATGGACTATATCTGCCAGCATTAAAAATCGGAAATAAAGAGTTAGAAGAAAAGTTTAATGTAGAAGAAGGATATATATTAAAAAGAACGGGAATAAATACGAGATATTATAAAGAAAATGAAAATATATGTGAAATGGCATTAAAAGCTTCTAAAATGGCAATAGAAGACTCTAAAATATCTGCAAACGATATTGAATTAGTTATAGTAGCAACAACATCCACAAATACATTAATGCCAGGAATTTCATATTACATACAAAAAGAACTTAATATAGAAAAGTGCATATGTTTAGATATACTTGCAGGATGTGCAGGTTATATTAATGCATTTGATATAGCAAAAATGTATATAGGCACAAGAAAAGTAGAAACAGCTTTAATAGTTGGGGTTGACGCACTATCAGAGTGCACTGATAACAATGATATAAATACAAAAATTATATTATCAGATGGTGCAGGTGCAACGATAATAAAAAGAACTAAAAATAATAAAATATATTCTTCTTATATACAAAGTGACGGGAAAAATGGAGAAATATTAACATATAAAACCTATGAAAAAATAAAAATGGATGGAAAAGCAGTATATAAATATGCAGTAACAGAAACAGTAAAAAATATTGAAGAATTATTATTAGAAAGCAATGTGAAGTTAGAAGATATAAAATATATAATTCCACATCAATCAAATGTTAAGATAATGAAATCAATGGTAGCAAAATTAGATGTAACTATTGATAAATTATATATGAATATAGCTGAAGTTGGAAATACGTTTTGTGCAAGTATACCAATTGCACTAACACAAATGTATGAAAAGAAAATGCTAAAAGAAGGAGATAAAGTTATTTTAATAGGATATGGTGGAGGATTAAATACAGCAAGTATTTTACTTGAAATATAATAAGTAATAAAAAACATTATATAAGGAGTTGAACTATATGAAATTAGCATTTATGTTTCCTGGGCAAGGTTCACAAGTTGCAGGAATGGGAAAAGATATTTACGATAATTATGAAGAGGCAAGAGAAATTTATAATAATGTAAGCAAAATTTTAGATATTGATATGTGTAAATTGTGTTTTGAATCTACAATGGAAGAATTAAGTAAAACAGAAAATACACAAATAGCAATAGCTACAATGAGTTTATCTATACTAGCAATACTAGAAAAACGTGGAATAAAAGCAGAAATAGCAACAGGTCTAAGTTTGGGAGAGTATGTAGCTTTAATGTATTCAGGAATTCTTAACATCGAAGATGGAATGAAACTTTTAAAACAAAGAGGCTATTTAATGGGGAATTTAGTACCAAATGAAAATTATGCTATGGCAGCTGTAATTGGCTTAAATGCAAATGTAATTGAAGAAATTTGTAAAAAGGAAATGCAAGAAGGAAATTTTGTGGTTCCGGCAAATTATAATTATTCAGGACAAATAGTTATATCTGGTAATGAAGAAGCAGTAGAAAAATGCATGGAAGTATTTAAAGAAAAAGGTGCTAAAAAAGTAATAAAACTAAAAACAGGAGGACCATTCCACACAATAAAACTACAAAAAGCAAGTGAAGAATTTGCAAAATGTTTAGAAAATGTAAAATTTAATGAGCCTAGAATAGATGTTATAAAAAATATAGATGGAAGCATATATTCAAAAGAGGACAATATAAAAGAAATATTAGCAAAACATATAATAAGTCCAGTAAGATTTGATAAAGCAATAGAATTAATGAATAATAGAGAAATTGATACATATGTGGAAATAGGACCAGGAAAGGCTTTATCAGGATTTGTAAAAAGAGAATTAGAAAATGCAGAAGTATATACTCTTAACAATTTAGATAGTTTAAATAAGTTTTTAGAGTTGAAAACAGAATTATAATTTGTGAACATTAAAATAAAAAAGGTAAATGACTAAAATTTAAAAGCTTAAAAAAATAATATGAAATTTTAATTAGAAAATTTGAAATTATAAAAAGATTAGGAGAGGTAAACAATGAGTGATAATAAAGTTGCTTTAATAACAGGTGGATCAAGAGGAATAGGAGAGAAAATAGCAGAAAAATTTGCAAGTGAAGGATATAACTTAGTTATAAACTATGTTTCTAATATTGGAGACGAAAAAGAACTTGAAGAAAAAATTAAGGGAAATTCAAATATAGAAATTTTATTTATACAAGCAGATGTTACAAGTTTTGAATCTTGTGAAAACATGATAAACAAAGCAATTGAAAAGTTTGGACATATTGATGTAGTTGTAAATAATGCTGGTATAACAAAAGATGGACTTCTTATGAGAATGAAGGAAGAAGACTTTGATAAAGTAATTAATGTTAATTTAAAAGGTACATACAATGTTACTAAAAATGTAATTCCTTATATGATGAAACAGAAATATGGAAAAATTGTAAATATATCTTCAGTTGTTGGAGTAAGTGGAAATGCTGGTCAGGCAAATTATTCTGCTTCTAAAGCAGGAATTATAGGTTTTACAAAATCTGTTGCTAAAGAACTTGCAAGTAGAAATATTTTAGCTAACTGTGTAGCACCAGGATTTATAAAAACAGATATGACAGATGTACTTTCAGATAGCGTTAAAGAAAGTATAAATGCACAAATACCACTTAAGAAAATGGGAACAGCAGAAGAGGTTGCAAAAGCAGTATACTTTTTAGGAAATGAGGAAAATACATATATAACAGGTCAAGTTTTAAATGTAGACGGCGGAATGCTTATGTAATTTAAATTACATGTTTATAAAATTTATTAAGTAATATTTAAATAAGATTATAATTTATTCAGTTAAGAAGGAGTAAGTATGGAAAGAAGAGTTGTTGTTACAGGTATAGGTGCAATAACACCTATTGGAAATAATGCAGAGGAATTTTGGAATGGATTAAAGGAAGGTAAATGTGGTATAGCTGAAATAACAGCATTTGATACAACAGACCAAAAAGTTCATGTGGCAGGGGAAGTAAAGAATTTTAATCCAGAAGATTATTTTGACAAAAGAAGTTGTAAAAGATTAGACAGATTTACACAATTAGCTATAGTAGCTTCAAGAGAAGCTTTTAAAGATAGCGGAATAAATGAAGAAAATACAGATTTAACAAGAATGGGAGTTGTATTAGGTTCTGGTATAGGAGGACTTGGAACAATAGAAAAAGAAAATAGAGCTTTAGTAGAAAAAGGACCAGACAGAGTTTCTCCTATGTACATACCAATGGCAATTTGTAATATGGCTGCCGGAAATGTAGCAATAGACTTAGGAATAAAAGGAGAATCTTATTGTGCAGTTACAGCATGTGCTAGTGCTACTCATTCAATTGGAGAGGCATTTAGAATGATAAGACACGGATATCAAGATGCTGTATTAGCCGGTGGAACAGAAGGCTCAATAACTCCAACAGGTATAGCAGGATTTGCTAACATAAAAGCACTTACACAAGAAACAGACCCAACAAGAGCAAGTATTCCTTTTGATAAAGAAAGAAGCGGATTTGTAATGGGCGAAGGTGCAGGAATTATTATACTAGAAGAATTAGAACATGCTAAAAAAAGAGGAGCAAAAATTTATGCAGAAATGATTGGATATGGAGCAAGTTCTGATGCATATCATATTACATCACCAGCTCCAGGAGGAGAAGGTGGAGCTAGAGCTATGGTTTCAGCTATAAAAGATGCGGGAATTGAGCCAAAAGACATTACATATATTAATGCACATGGTACATCAACACCTTTAAATGATAAATGTGAGACAATGGCAATAAAAACAGCCTTAGGAGAAGCTGCAAAAACTGTAATGGTAAGTTCAACAAAAGGAAATACAGGGCACTTACTAGGAGCAGCAGGAGGAGTAGAGGCAATTGCATCAATAAAAGCAATTGAAGATGGATTTGTTCCTGCAACAATAGGATATAAGGTAAAAGATGAAGAATGCGATTTAGACATAGTACCAAATGTAGGAAGAAAAGCAGATGTAAAAGTAGTAATGTCAAACTCTTTAGGATTTGGCGGACATAATAGCTCTATTATATTCAAAAAATATGAAGATTAATTTTAGGAGGAAATTTTTAAATGGATTACGCTGAAATAAAAAATTTAATGAAAGATATGGAAAATTCTAGCTTAGATTCAATTGAAATAGAACTTCCAGAAGGAACAAAAGTAAAAATGAGAAAAAGTCCAATTGTATATGCTGGATTAAACTATGACGCAGTAGAAAATTCATCTATGCAAAATATAAGCAAGGAAAAAAATGTAGTTGAAAATACAGATAATAATCTAAATAATAAAGAAGAAATTACTGAAAAAAGCAATAGCAAAAATGAAGAAAACTATAAAACAGTAAAATCTCCAATGGTAGGAACTTTTTATGGAAAAGCGTCTCCAACAGCAGAACCATTTGTTAAAGTGGGAGACAAAGTAAAAAAAGGAGATGTACTTTGCATTATAGAAGCCATGAAATTAATGAACGAAATAGAAAGTGATGTAGATGGCGAAATAGCAGAAATATGCTATAATGATGAAGACTTAGTAGAATACGGAAGTGTATTATTTAAATTAAAATAAAGAGGAGAATTATAAATGTTAGATATAAACGAAATTATGAAAATAATTCCACAAAGACCACCTATTTTAATGATAGATAAGGTAGAAGAACTAATTCCAGGTAAAAGCTGTACAGCATATAAAAATGTGTGCATAAATGAGCCATATTTTGAAGGACATTTTCCAGGTAATCCAATTATGCCAGGTGTTCTTATAGTTGAATCATTAGCTCAAACTGGAGCAGTAGCAATTCTTTCTATGGAAGAAAACAAAGGTAAGAATGCATTATTTGGTGGAATTGATAAATTACGTTTTAAGAAGCCAGTTTTACCAGGAGATGTTTTAAAATTAGAAGTAAAAATTATAAAGCAAAAAGGTCCAATTGGCGTTGGAGAAGCAATTGCGACTGTTGATGGAAAAGTTGCAGCAAAAGGAGAGTTAACTTTTGCAATAGTATAAGATAATAGTAAGATGTTAGAATCGCAAACTATAAAAGTATAAAAATAAAAAGAATTCTGGGTGGCAGGAGCCACCCAGAAAGTGAAAAAATGTTGAACTTAGAAAATTCTCCAGGCGTTAAAACCTAAGAAATTAGGACGTGCAGGGACATGATATCCCAAGTTGTCCATCATTCTTTTAAGGAGACGATGGCTGTAGTCATATTTTAGAGTAATGACCACATGGTTTGGAAGCTCGTCGTAAAACGAAAACTCCCGACAAAGCTCCTCTATGAGGGCTAAACGTTTGGGACAATTCTTGTATCTCTCGCTCAGCACGCCGAGCCGGTAGAAACAAGAGTTGTCTGCTTCAACAGTTGCTTTGACGTGACCTTTGAACCTGAAAGCGTCTTGCTTTCCCAAGTCGAAGTAGTAGGAAGCAACATCATTCATTATAAACACTCCCTTCAAGAGTTGGTAGTTATTATTCTAGCACAAATAAATCTTAATAACAAGGAGAAAATGGAATATGTTAAAAAAAGTTTTAGTTGCAAATAGAGGAGAGGTAGCGGTAAGAATAATAAGAGCATGCAGAGAAATGGGAATACAATCTGTTGCTGTATATTCAGAAGCAGATAAAGACGCTTTGCATGTAAAACTTGCAGACGAAGCAGTATGTATAGGACCTGCAAAATCTAGCAAAAGTTATTTAAATATAAAGAACATTATAGAAGCAGCATGTTTAAAGGGCTGTGATAGCATACATCCAGGGTTTGGATTCTTATCTGAAAATAGCCATTTTGCAAAAATTTGCGACGAAATAGGAATAAAATTTATAGGACCTTCTTATAAATTAATAGATCTTATGGGAAATAAGTCTAAAGCGAAAGAGACAATGAAAAAAGCAGGAGTACCAGTTGTTCCTGGCTCAGAAGGTGTAATAAATAGTGTCTCAGAAGCAATGAAAATTGCAGAAAAAATTGGTTATCCAGTTATTTTAAAAGCATCAGCAGGTGGAGGAGGAAAAGGAATAAGAGTAGCTTATTCTGAAAAAGAACTTATTAAAGAGTATGATTTAGTTAAACAAGAAGCTAAAAATTCTTTTAGTGATGATAGTATTTATATAGAAAAGTTTATAGAAAATCCAAGACATGTTGAAATTCAAGTCTTAGCAGATGAACATGGAAATGCTGTATCTTTAGGAGAAAGAGATTGCTCAGTACAAAGAAGGCACCAGAAAGTTTTAGAGGAAAGCCCATCAATGGCAATTGATGAAAAATTAAGAAAGAAAATGGGTGAAACTGTTGTTAAAGCTGTAAAAGAAGTTGGATACAGTAATGCAGGAACTATAGAATTTTTAGTAGACAAAAATAAAAATTATTATTTTATGGAAATGAATACAAGGCTTCAAGTAGAGCACCCAGTAACTGAATTTGTAACTGGAATAGATATAGTAAAGGAACAAATTAAAATAGCGGGGGGAGAAAAACTAAAGTATTCTCAAAAGGATATTATATTTACAGGACATGCAATTGAATGTAGAGTAAACGCTGAGAATCCAGATAAAAACTTTATGCCTTGTCCCGGAAAAATTACAGGATTACACTTACCAGGTGGAAACGGAATAAGAGTAGATACTGCAATTTATGCGGACTATACAATTCCAGCGTGCTATGATTCAATGATTGCAAAAGTTATAGTTCACGGAAATGATAGAAACGAATGTATAGCAAAAATGAAAAGTGCATTAGGAGAATTTATAGTAGATGGAATAACTACGAACATAGACTTCTTATACAAAATATTAGAAAATGAAGATTTTATAAATAATAATTATGACACTTCATTTATAGAAAAGAATTAAGGAGAAAAACATGGTTATAGATAAAATAAGAAAAATAAATAAGTCAGATGAAGAACCAGAAAAAAATGTAAAAGCATCAGATATGCTTGTTGGAAAATGGGTAAAATGTGATAGCTGTAAAGAAATTTTGTACAAAGAAGAGGTACATAATAATTTAAGCGTATGTCCAAATTGTGGTAAACATTTTAGAGTATCTGCGAGAAGAAGAATACATCAAATAATTGATGAGGGAACTTTTGTTGAAACAAATGAAAATATGACAACAAAAAATCCTTTAAAATTTGAAGGTTATGAAAAGAAAATACAATCATTAAAAGAAAAAACACAAATAAACGAGGCTGTAAAAACAGGTTTCGGAAAAATAAATGGAGAAGATGTTGTAATAGCTGTTATGGATGGAAACTTTATGATGGGTAGTATGGGAAGTGTTGTTGGAGAAAAAATAACATGTGCTATAGAAGATGCCATAGAAAAGAAATTACCTATTATAATATTTTGCGTATCTGGTGGTGCTAGAATGCAAGAGGGATTAATTTCTCTTATGCAAATGGCTAAAACATCAGAAGCATTAGCTAAATTAAATGAGGCTGGTCTTCTTTATATATCTGTTTTAACAGACCCAACAACTGGAGGAGTTACAGCAAGTTTTGCAAGCTTAGGAGATATAATTTTAGCAGAGCCAAATGCTTTAATAGGTTTTGCAGGACCAAGAGTAATTGAACAAACTGTAAAACAAAAACTTCCAGAAGGTTTCCAAAGAGCAGAATTTTTATTAGAGCATGGGTTTATAGATAAAATTGTAGAAAGAAAAGACATGAAAGAAACTTTATACAAGATATTAAAATTTCACAAAAAAGATAAAATATAAGAATAAAGTCAAGTAAATTTCTTATGAAAGGAAGATAAAAATGGCAAATAGTATAAGTGCATGGGATAGAGTGCTACTTGCAAGAAAAGCAGATAGACCAAAGTCATTAGACTATATAAAATATATTTTTGATGAGTTTATGGAACTACATGGAGATAGACTATATGGAGACGATAAGTCTATTGTTGGAGGTATTGCATATTTAGATGGAATGCCAGTAACAGTTATAGGAGAGCAAAAAGGAAAAACTACAAAAGAAAATATGGAAAGAAACTTTGGAATGCCAGAGCCAGAAGGCTATAGAAAGGCTTTAAGACTAATGAAACAAGCAGAAAAATTTGGTAGACCAATAATAACTTTTATAGATACACCAGGAGCTTATCCTGGAATGGGAGCAGAAGAAAGAGGACAAGGAGAAGCAATAGCTAGAAGTATGATGGAAATGTCTAGACTAAAAGTTCCAATTATTGCAGTGGTAATTGGAGAAGGCTCAAGTGGAGGTGCACTTGCTATATGCGTTTCAGATAAAATAATAATGCTTGAAAACGCGGTATATAGTATACTTTCACCAGAAGGATTTGCAAGTATTTTATATAAAGATTCTAGTAAGAGCAAGGAAGCAGCAGAACATATGAAAATTACTTCATATGATTTGAAAAAATTAAATATAATAGACGAAATTGTAAAAGAACCAGAAAATGGAGCACAAGAAGATTTGGAAAAAGTAGCAGAAAGCTTGAAAGATACTATAAAAAAGGATTTAAAGAAACTATTAAAAGAAAATCCAGAAGATTTAATAGAAAATAGATATGAAAAATATAGAAAAATAGGTAGAGACTTATAAAATAGAATATAGTAAAGAACTTAAGAATGGAAAAGTTAAAAACAAATTATAAAAATTAAAAGTAATAAGAATCTGAAAAAATAAAAAAATTTTAATTAAAAATTAGAAAGGTGGATAAAAGATGTTATTAGAAGGAAAAACAATATTAATTATGGGAATTAGGAACAAATGGAGTATTGCATGGGGAGCAGCAATGTCTGCTTATGAAAATGGTGCAAAGGTAATATTTACACATCATCCAACAGAAAAGGAAGATAAAATATTAGATTTAATTTCTGAAATACCAGGTGCTAAATCATACCCATGTGATGTTGCAACAGACGAAGATATAAGAAAATGTTTTGGGCAAATAAAACAAGAAGTTGGAAAAGTTGATGGTATATTACATAGTATTGCACATGCAAATACAGAAGATTTAAGAAATGACTTTATAAAAACATCAAGAGATGGATTTAATCATGCAGGAGATATAAGCGCATATTCATTAGTTGCAATTTCTAGAATAGCTAAAGAACTTGATATGTTAGGAGAAGGTGCAAGCATAGTAGCATTAACATATTGGGGTTCAGAGAAGTCTGTAGAAGGATATAATGTTATGGGAGTTGCAAAAGCTGCTTTAGAAGCAAGTATTCGTTATTTAGCAAGAGACTTAGGAAAAGACAAAATGCGTATAAATGCTATTTCCGCAGGGCCTATAAAAACATTGTCTGCAAAAGGAATAAAAGATTTTGGAACTATACTTGATGTAGTAGAAGAAAGAGCACCATTACATCAAAATGTAACAACAAAACAAGTTGGAGATACGGCATCATTCTTGTTTAGTGATATGTCATCTGCAATTACTGGTGAAGTAATACATGTAGATAATGGTTTTTCAACTGTCGGAGTATAAAAGATATTGTAGCAAATTATCTTTTCAATAATTAAGAGAAGATAATTTGCTACAATTTTTTTGCACTAGTTGTAACAATTATAGTATTGCTTATTTTAGCAAGTGTAACAATAAATGCAATATTTAATGACAACGGAATTATAAAAAAGGCTCAAGAGGCTTCAAATAAAATGGACGCTGCTATAATAGATGAACAACAAAGACTAAATGAACTATATAATGAATTAGATAGCATGCTTAATGGAAATTCAGGAGACAATAATACTGTAGATGGAGTAATTATTCCAGATGGATTTTATTATGTTGGAGGAGACAAAGAGACAGGGCTTATTATATCAGATAATGAAGAAGACTATAATAAGGGAGATTCACATGAAGTAGCTAGTAGTCTAAAGGGTAATCAATTTGTGTGGATACCTGTAGAAAGCTACGGAACAACAGATTTTGATGAATCTGGATTAACATATTCAGAAGATATAGACGAAGAAATGACAGCTGAAAGTCAAAGTATAGAAGCTAGTATAGAAAAATATGGTGGATTTTATGTTGGAAGATATGAAACAGGAGTAGAAAATAGAGAAACAGTTGTAAAGCAAGGAAAAGAAACATCACAAGTTAGCTTAGACGAGGCAATTAATTCTTCAAAGAATATGTACAATACTTCTTCTGTAAGCTCAACATTAATACATGGCAAACAGTGGGACTCTGTGGTAAACTTTATTTCAAGTAATTTTAATATTAAAGATAGTTCACAATATGGAAATTATGCTAACTATGTTGTTAAAGATAATAACAACATTACAACAAGCAAAGAAACAGAAAACAGATTGCCAATAGTAAAAACAGGTTATAGTAGCCTGTTAGATATATTCAAAGTTGGGAAATTGGGTACTATAAGTATATTTTTGTATGCATCAAATAATGAATTTATAGTGCCATCATATGAAAGTAGTTCTAGTTTTGCATTAAGTACTCGTTTAGATGAAGGTAGTGATGCTGCATATATAAGATTAGAGTATGAAATAAATGACCCAGATAATATTATAAAAAATAAAAGTGATTTTGTTAACTCAAAAGAGTTGCCAGAAGAATGCTTAGATAATGAAGGAGAATGGTATAATTGGAATGTTCCAGAAATAAAAACAAATATTAATAATACTATGCAGGATAAAGAAGCAACTATAGATATTACCGTATATGCATTACAAAAGGAAAATATAGATATACCAGAAGAAGGAGGTTGGCCGATAGCTAAAAATAATTATAATAGTTATAATATAATGTCTGTTAGCAATAAAAGTATTATTGATGATGATTTAAAATTAGCATGGCTTACTACTAAAAGTGCTACAGATATTAATATAACACAAATGTCTAATAAACCTAAAACAACAGGATATAGTGGAAGCTGGGTGACAAACAATATTTATGATATGGCAGGAAACAATTATGAATGGACTGTAGAAAAAGCAAATGAAAGTTATGTAATAAGAGGTGGACAATATTATAATTTAGGAAGTACAGATTATATAGCTAAAAGAACATTAGAGAGTAAAGAAAGGGAGTATTCTTATAGAATAGCTTTATACTTAAAATAATATAAAAATAAAAAATTTCAATAAAACTATTGAAATTTTTTTTATATTGATATAATATAATGATAATCATTATCAATTAAGAATATAATGTATTTTAGTTAAAGAAAGTGGTTATAATATAGGTGATTTATGAAGAAGTATAGTAAACAGAGAGAATTAATATTAAATTCATTAAAAAGCAGAAAAGATCATCCTACAGCAGAAAAACTTTACCTAGACTTAAAAAGTAAAATGCCAGAAATCGGTATAGCAACTGTGTATAGAAATTTGTCAGACTTATGTGAAGAAGGATTAATTATAAGAATTAAAACATCATCTGGGCCGGATAGATTTGACGGTAATACAATGCCACACATACATTTTGAATGTAAAGAATGTGGAGATATTACAGATATAGTTTTATTTGAAGAACAGGTAAAGCAATTAGATAATGATTTAAAAGATTTTGCAAAACAAATAAATGCAGAAGTAGATGGCTCTGAAATAACAATAACAGGGCTATGTAAAAAGTGTAAGAAAAAAGCGAAAGGAGGAAGAGAAATATGAAAAAATGGAGATGCAAAGTATGTGGTTATGAGGTAGTTGCAGAAGAACCACCAGCAGTTTGCCCAGTATGTGGAGTACCAGCAGACCAATTTGAAGAAGTACCAATGGATGAATAATTTATAATTATTTATTAAAGAAATATTTGAAAAAATATACAATAAAAATGAAGAAAATAGATGTATATTATTAAATAAAAAATTATAGGGAGGATTAATATATGAAAGCTTATGTTTGTAAAGTATGTGGATATATTCATTTTGGAGAAGAAGCACCAGAAAAGTGCCCACAATGTGGAGCTCCAAAAGAGCAATTTGAATTAAAAGAAGTAAATGTATCTGAAACAGAAAAAATTTCAGGAGATGTAAAAACTTACGCAGATGAACACAGAATTGGTGTAGCACAAGGATTAGATGAAGAAGTTGTAAAAGGATTAAGAGACAATTTTATGGGAGAGTCTACAGAAGTAGGAATGTACTTAGCTATGAGCCGTCAAGCAGATAGAGATGGATACCCAGAGATAGCAGAAGCATTTAAAAGATATGCTTTTGAAGAAGCAGAACATGCTGCTAAATTTGCTGAATTATTAGGAGAATTAGTATATCCAGATACAAAGAAAAACTTAATGTTAAGAGCAGCAGCAGAGCAAGGTGCTTGTGAAGGAAAGAAAATGTTAGCAACAAGAGCAAAAGAACTAAATTATGATGCAATACATGATACTGTACATGAAATGTGTAAAGATGAAGCAAGACATGGAAGAGGTTTTGATGGATTATTAAAAAGATATTTTGGTGCATAATAAACTAAAAGCGTAGCAAAATATAAATTATATTAATCAAAAAACAAACTGCATTTAAAATAATAGTAAAATATAATAAAAATTAAAAAGGAATTCAAATAATTTATTTGGATTCCTTTTTGCTATAATTATCTAAATGCATTCAGAAATGAATTCGGGCTAGAAAGATAATTTAATTACGGATTCGCTTAATTTCCGTAGCAACTTAAAGTTTATAAAACAAAAATATTAAATTTGTATAAAAAATGTTAAGAAAAAGTAAAAAAAGAAATATTTTATCTATAAATATAATTCCCGTAATGAATAGAGTTTCATGCTAAAAGTGTATGGAAAGAATATACATTGAAAATATGAAAAAAATGAATTAATATAAAATTATATAATAATATATTAGCTAAAAATAGCAAAAAGGAAAAGGGATAGGAATTATGGGGAGAAACAAAAGCTATATTTTAAAAATTATTTTTATAATTTTATTTTTAATTATTACAAGTGGTTTTCCAATGCGAGCATTTGCTCTTGATGGAGCAAACGAGCAGGAAGACAGTGATGAAAGTAATAATGAATTAAACTATACAGTGGATGTTAAAGAGTTTTCAGAAGATTATAAAAGGTGGCTTGAACTACCAGAAGAAGAAAGAAATGCAGAAGTTGAGCCAAGTCCTTATTATGCTTCATATTATCCACTTTCTAGTGAAGAAAATAAATTGAATGAAGCCTTTTCATTAGATAGAAGAACTTTTAATGCAGTAGCTTTAGCTGTAAGTAATTCTAAATATGATTTAAGGGATTATATAGACATAACAGTAAAAAATCAATTAGATACACAAACTTGTTGGACATTCCCATTAATTAGTGAAGTGGAAACAAATATTAGCTTAACTAGAAGTTATACATCTCCTATATTTTCTATAAGACATATGGAATATGCTACAGCTAAAACATTTTTAGATGGGACAAACCCAAATGGATATAATAGAGAAGTAGGAAGTGGAGGAAATAGTTATTTAGGAATGAGCTATATGGCAAGTGGTAGAGGACCAGTTTTAGAGACTGATATGCCATTTGTTAACTCAGAAGCACTAATTAACTTATCTGAAATAGATAAACAAGCAGGACAACATTTAGAAAATTACATAAGATTTCCAAGTATTATAAAAGAAGTTTCAGGAGGAGTAACAACATATAAGGATGGAGATGGAAATACACTTGGAGATGCAGATGTAAACAATATTAGACAACAAATAAAAGAACATATTATTGCATATGGTGGTGTAAGTGCAAATACAAACTCAAGCCAAACACAATTCTTTAATAATGTATCTCCAATACTTGCAACAGCATATTATTGTGATGATACATCTATTACACCAGACCATTTAGTAACATTAGTTGGATGGGATGATAATTATTCAAAAGATAACTTTAATGCATCTCATAGGCCAACTAAAGATGGAGCATGGCTTGTACTTAATTCATATGGAACAGGATTTAATGGAGGCTATTATTATATTTCATATGAAGATGTTATGATAGAAAAAGAAAATACTGGTACAGTTTTAGTATCAGATAGAGATTATAAAAATATTTATCAATATGATACTTTGGGTTCTAATATAAATGTTGGATTAAATGGAAATGAAGTTCCACTTACATCTGTATATGCAGCAAATGTATTTACAAGAAAAGATAGTGCAGCAGAGTATTTAAGCGAGGTTTCTGTTCATAGTGTTGGTAATACAACAGTAGATGTATATGTTAATCCAACAGGAACTTTAAGTTTAACAGGAGCAACTCAAGTTGCTAGTGGGTTGGTTCTACAAGAAGAATATAAAACAATAAAAATTACAAATCCAATAACTCTTACAAATAGTCAATTTGCAGTTATAGTAAAGTATTCTTCAACAGATGGTTCTCAAGCAAGATTACCATTAGAGGCAAAAGTTGCAGAAAGTACTAAATGGGACACAGCTACTGCAAACGCAAATGAAGGTTTTATTTCTGCTACAGGGGCAGATAGTACATGGCAAGATATTACTACATTAGGTATAGGAGGAGTAGAAAACCCAAGTATTTGTATAAAAGCATTTACAAAAGATGCAGATAATGCAGGTCCTACTATAACATTTGAGACAAATGGAAATACTACATATCAAAGAGTGCAGGGAACAAAAGTAACGGTTACAGATTCAAGTGGAGTTAATAATTCTACTTTAAGATATGTTTGGACACAAAGTACATCTCAGCCAATAGATAGTGAATTTGATAGTTATTACACAAATAATTCTGTAGTTTCTAATAGTACAGACACAGGAAATAACTGGTATCTATGGGTTGTGGCTAAAGACTTACAAGGAAATGCCACATATAAAAGAACAGAAGCATTTTATTTAGACAATACTCCACCAACAGCTCCAACAATAACAAGTAATGCAGCAAATAATGTTTATACAAAAGATAATGCAATTATAACTATAGATGGTTCAACAGCATTAAGTGGAATTGCCAAATATCAGTATAGTTTAAATAATGGAACTACATGGAATGATGTAAATGGAACTATTGAAATTAGTAAAAGTGGTACTTACCAAATAAAAGCAAGAGCAGTCAGCAATGTTGGTTTAACAGGAGCTGAAAGCGCGACATATATTATAAAAATAGATAAAGATGCTCCAAAAGTAGGAGGAGTAGAAGAAGGAGAAACATATCGAGAAGCAAATCCAACAGTAGAAGATGAAACAGAAGTAGTTGCAACAATTCAAAAAGATGATGAACCAGAAAAAGATTATCCTATAAAAGATGGAAAAGGAGATCCAATTACAGAAGATGGAGAATATACATTAAAGGTAGAAGATGAATTAGGAAATGAAACAATAATTCATTTTACAATAGATAGCACTGGACCAGTTATTTCATTTGCTCCAAATGGAGATACTACATACAGAAAATCTCAAAGTACGAAAGTAACAGTTATAGATGCTAATAGTGACTTAGATGAAACTTCTTTAAAATACAAATGGATACGTAATGCAACAGACTTATATGAAGGTTTGTTTAATTCTGGGGCAACAGAATTTACAACAGGAGATACAATTACAATAAGCGAAGGAACTGGAAATGATTATAATTTAGTAGTTATTGCAAAAGATGAATTAGGAAACACTACAATAGAAAAGAGTAATCCATTTTATTTAGACAATGATAAGCCAACTATACCAACAATTAGTGCAGATGTTCCAACAGGTACTTCAACTAACCAAGATATAGAATTTTCTATTAGTGGAAGTAGTGCATTAAGTGGAATAAAGAAATATCAATATAGTTTAGATGGTGGTCTAAATTGGATAGATGTTACTGAAGGAGAAAAAGTTAAACTTACAGAAGAAAAAACATATAGAATTATAGCAAGAGCAGTAAATAATTTAGATACAGAAGGAGAAAGCACAGGAGAATATGTAATAACAATTACTAAAGCAGCACCTGTAATTAATTTTAATCCAAATGGAAATACACTATACAAAAGGGCTCAATCTAGTACAATTACAGTAACACATTCTGGAGAATTAGATGAAAGCAGCTTCCGTTATATGTGGAGCCAATCTACAGAAACTCCAGATGAAGGAGAATTTACAGAAACATTTAGACAAAGTGAAACTGTAGAAAAAGACACAGATAGTGGAGTATGGTACATATGGGCGCTAGCTAAAGATAAACTTGGAAATACTTCTATAACAAGAAGTGAAGGTTTTTACTTGGATAACGAAATACCACCTGCACCAACAATTAATAGTAATGCAGAAAATGGAGTATATATAGGAGAAGATGCTACTGTAACTATTACAGGAAGTTCAAGTCCAAGTGGAATTAGAAAATATAAATATAGTTTAAATAACCAAGTTTCATGGATAGACTTAGACATAGGGGGAGAATTTGTACTTAATAAAGACGGTATATATACAATATATGCAGCAGCTGTAAATAATGTTGGAAGAACAGGAGAAGTATCAGACCCTTATGTAATAATGATAGATAAAACAGCACCAGTAATTAAAGGAGTAGAAGAAGGAAAAACTTATGATAAAGCAACTCCTATAATAGAAGATGCTACAGATACAGAAGTTGAGCTTACAAAAGATGGAGAAAAAGTTCCATATACAGAAGGTGACGAAATAACAGAAGATGGAGAGTATACAATTAAGGCAACAGATGAGTTTGACCATAGCACAATAATTAATTTTATAATAGATTCAACTCCTCCAACTGTTACATTTAATCCAAATGGAAATACTACTTGGGCAAAAACTCAGTCAACAATAGTAACAGTAACAGATGAAAGAGGATTAGATGAAAGCTCTTTAAGATATAAATGGACACAAAGTGTACAAGTTTTAACAGAAGATACTTTCTTACCAGATTCTAAAACATTTAAGAATGGAGATAGTATATCAATAGATGGCGTAAGTGGCAACAATTGGTATTTGTGGGTATATGCAAAAGATTTACAAGGAAATATGGCTTTAGTAAAAACAACTAGCTTCTACTTAGATAATGGTATACCACCAGCTCCAAATATTAATGCAAGTGTAGAAAATGGAGGAAAAAGTAGCACAGAAGTTACATTTGACATTAGTGGAAGTAGTAGCTTGAGTGGAATAGCAAAATATCAATATAGTTTAAATGGAGGAAGTACTTGGACAGATGTTAATTTAGGAGAAACTGTAACATTAGATACAACAGGAGTTTATACGATTATAGCAAGAGCAGTTAACAATGTTGGAACTGCAGGAGAAGTAACTAAAGAAGCATATATTATAACAGTAGATAAAGAAGGACCAACTATAACATTTACACCAAGTGGAAACGCTACATTTGCGAAAGTTCAAAGTACATCAGTAAAAGTAGAATCAGTAGTAGGAATTGCAAGTGATGGATTAAAATACTTATGGAGTCAAAAAGCAGATGGAGTTACAACAGGAGAGTTTTTACAAAGTTTTAATAATAATCAAACTATAACAAAGAATACCGGAAGTGGAATGTGGTATCTATGGGTATATGCAGTAGATAGTGCAGGAGCAAATAAAATGGCAAGAAGTGAAGGCTTTAATTTAGACAATGAAATACCTAATGCACCAACAATAAGTTCAAATACTGATGCAGGAAGTGTTATAAGCGAAAGCTTAGAATTTACTCTAAGCGGAAGTACAAGCCCTAGTGGAATAGCAAAATATCAATATAGTTTAGACAATGGCGGAAGTTGGAACGATGCAAGTCAAGATGGAAAAGTTATAGTAGAAAAGTCAGGCAGATATCAAATAAAAGCCAGAGCAGTAAACAATGTTGGAACAATAGGAAGGGTATCAGATACTGCGTTTGAAGTGACAATAGATAAGTCACCTTTAAATGTAACAATAACACCTAACGAAAATTCTACTTATGCAAAATCACAGTCAACAAAAGTTTCTATAGATACTAATAATGAAATAGAAATAGCAAGATACTTATGGAGCCAAAAAGAAACTGGTGTTGGACAAGGTGAAATAGTTAATAATTTTGAAAATAACGAAGATATAACAAAAGACACAGAAAGTGGACCATGGTATTTATGGGTATATGTAGAAGATAACATAGGAAAACAAGTATTACAAAGAAGTGGAGCATTTTATTTAGATAATGAAATTCCAGAGGCTCCAATAGTAACAAAAGATGTAGATACAGAAAATGACTTAGTAAATGTAGATATAAGTGGAAGTTCTAGTCCAAGTGGTATTGCAAAATATCAATATAGCTTAGACAACGGAAAAACATGGAACGACTTAGCAAAAGGAGAAACATTGGTATTAGATGAAATCGGAGACTACGAATTCTTAGCAAGAGCAGTAAACAATGTTGGAACAGAAGGTAAAACAACAGATATGGAGATAATAGAAGTTGTAACGAGAATTCCATTAATTCAATTTATACCAGACGGAAACGACAAGTATGAAAATGAACAATCTACAAGAGTAAGAGTTAGAAGTAGTATAGGAATAGACGAAGATAGTTTATATTACTTATGGACAACAGAAAGTGAAGGAATAACAGAAGAAAACATTACAGAAAAATTAACGAACAATGATACTTTAACAAAAGATGAAGAAAGCGGAATTTGGTACTTGTGGGTAATTGCAAAAAATGTGGATAACGAGGTAAAAATAGAAAGAAGTGAAGGGTTCTATTTAGACAATGATGACCCAATTATAGATGGAGTAGAAGAAGGCAAAACATATGAAGAAATAAAAGCAGTAATAATGGATAAAACAAGCGAAGTTACAATAGAAGTTCTAAAAGACGGAAGAAAATATGCCTATAGTACAGTAAATGACCAAGATACATCATTAGATATATATGAAGAAGAAATGGCATTTATGGAACAAATTACTTTTAAACAAAGTGGTGTATATCAAATAAATGTAGAAGACGAAGCAGGAAATACAGCTAATGTAAGCTTTGTAGTACAAAGTAAAGAAAAAGACACAACAGGTCCTACTGCAACATTTACACCAAATGGAAACAAAAAGTATGAAAAGGTTCAAGAAACAGAAGTAAAAGTGGAAGATCCATCTGGAGTAGATGAAGATAGCTTATTATATATTTGGACTGACTCAGAAGAGCCACCAGAAAAAGATGAATTCGTAGAGAAATTTAAAAATGGAGATACTATAATAAATGATGAAGAAACAGGAAAATTATACTTATGGATTTATGCAAAAGATAAGCTAGGAAACGAAAGTATTATTAGAAGTGAGGCATTTTATTTAGACAACTCAAAACCAAATCCACCAACAATTACTCCAAGCGTTGACAATGGTGACACAACAGATGAAGATGTAGTTATAAAAGTTGAAGGAGATCCAACAGAGAGTGATATAGAACACGAATACAGTACAGATGGTGGAAAGACATGGCATAAAGTAGAAGATGGAAAAGTTGTAATAAGTAGTGAAGGAACAACAACAATAATATTTAGAACCGTAAACGAAGTAGGAACAGTAAGTGACACAACAGAACCATTTACATTTACAATAAAGAAAGAAACAACAGTTGTAATTACAAATAATACAGTTGATAATACTGTAACTAAAAAGCCTATACCTCAAACAGGTTTATCAAATATAATTTTAATACTAATTAGTATATTAGGCGTTTCAGCAGTAATTATTGCAATCCGCTATTATAAAATTAGAAATTAGGGACAGGTCATTTTTTCTGAAATACAGAAATTGGGGACAGGTCTCAATTTCCAAAAAGATTTTCAAAAGTATAGATTTTAAGAACTATGAGTTCAAAAACTAAATAAAATATAATAAAAGTGTTGCAATTGCAGCACTTTTTGTGTTATAATAATAAGCGTTGAAAAATACACACATATAGTTAGCATAAAATAGTGCTTGAAATACTTTCAAGTTGGTTTATGTGTATAAAGCTATATGGAGGAATTAACTAAAAGGAGGAATAGAAAATGTCAGTAGTTGCAATGAAACAATTACTAGAAGCTGGTGTTCATTTCGGACATCAAACAAGAAGATGGAATCCTAAAATGGCTGAATATATATTCCAAGCTAGAAATGGTATCCATATTATTGACTTACAAAAGTCATCAAAAAAATTAGACGAAGCTTATGATTTCCTAAAAAATCAAGCAGAAGAAGGAAAAACAGTTCTTTTTGTAGGAACTAAAAAACAAGCACAAGAATGTGCTAAAGAAGCTGCAGAGAAATGCGGAATGTACTTTGTTAATCAAAGATGGTTAGGAGGAACTTTAACAAACTTCAAAACTATTAGAAACAGAGTAAAAAGATTAACAGATATTGAAAAAATGCAAGAAGATGGAACTTTTGATGTTTTACCAAAAAAAGAAGTAATTCTTTTAAAGAAAGAAATGGAAAAACTTGAAAAGAACCTTGGTGGAATTAAAGAAATGACAGAACTACCAGGAGTTATGTTTGTAGTAGATCCTAATAAAGAAAGAATAGCTATATTAGAAGCTAGAAAATTAGGAATACCTGTTATAGGTTTAGTAGATACAAACTGTAATCCAGAAGATGTAGATTACCCAATTCCAGGAAATGACGACGCTATTCGTGCTGTTAAATTAATAATGGACGTAATGGCAAATGCAGTTATAGAAGGAAGACAAGGTGAATCTATGGAACAAGAAGTAGATGAACAAGAACAAATGGCAGAAGAAGTTAAGCCAGAAAGTATGGAAGAGGTTGTAGCTGCAGAAGAAAATAAATAATTTATAAAATTAATAATAAAGGAGGCATTTCTTAAAACAAATTCTAACCAAAGAAACAATAGTTTCAAAGTGTATAAATTTGTTAAGAATGCCTTTTTAAATGAATAAAGGGAGGTTTTTATAATGATTACTGCAAGCCAAGTTAAAGAGCTTAGAGAAAAAACAGGTGCAGGTATGATGGACTGCAAAAAAGTTTTAACAGAAACAAATGGAGACGAAGAAAAAGCAATTGAATTATTGCGTGAAAGAGGAATTGCAAAGGCTGCTAAAAAGGCAGATAGAATTGCATCAGAAGGATTAGTTGCAGCATATGTATCAGCAGATAAAAAAGTAGGTGCAGTTGTAGAAGTTAATGCAGAAACAGACTTTGTTGCTAAAAACGAAGAATTTAAACAATTTGTTGCAGATGTTGTAAAACAAGTTGCAGAAAAAAATCCAGCAGATGTAGAAGCTTTATTAGCACAAACATCTATGGCAGAGCCTGACAAAACAGTTCAAGAAGTATTAACAAATAAAATAGCTACAATAGGCGAAAACATGTCTATTAGAAGATTTGAAAGATTTGAAACAGAAGGTATGGTAGAAAGCTATATCCACGGTGAAGGAAAAATTGGTGTTTTATTAGACATTACAGGTGGAGACGAAACATTAGCAAAAGACGTTTGCATGCAAATTGCTGCTGCAAAACCAGAATTTTTAGACAGAGAAGCTGTTCCAGCTGAAAGATTAGAAAAAGAAATGGAAATATTAAAAGCTCAAGCTATGAATGAAGGAAAACCAGAACAAATAGCTGAAAAAATTGTTCAAGGAAGAATTGGAAAATTTTATTCAGAAATATGCCTAGTTGACCAAGAATTTGTTAAAGATCCAGATACAACAGTAGGAAAATTAGTTGCATCAGAAGGAGCTAAATTAAATAGATTTGTTAGATTTGAAAAAGGTGAAGGACTAGCTAAAAAAGAAGAAAATTTTGCAGAAGAAGTTGCAAAACAAATTAATGGATAATAAACGAAGAAAAGCGAAGTATTTATAACAAATTTAGGCAAAATTAACTAATAAAAGCACTTGTATTAGCAGGTGCTTTTTTGATATAATATAGCAAATTAAAAGTAAAGAAAGGCAAACTATGGAAAAAAATAAAAATGAAAATATAGAAAGTGAAAGCTTAAAATCTACAAAAAGTGAAGATATAACAAGCGAGAAGAGTATAAAAATTAATAAGGTCAAATTTAATATTTTAGCAATTTTTGCAATAATAATATTTAGTATTGCATTAACACCAGTTACATTTCAAAATGATACATATTATACAATTGCAATAGGAAAAGATATTGTAGAAACTGGTACAATAGATATGAAAGACCACTTTTCATGGCATGAAGATTTACCATATACATACCCACATTGGCTATATGATGTTGGAACTTATTTAGTATATCAACTAGGGGAAAATGTAGGAATTGGTGGATTTGCAGCTATATATATATTAACAATATTATTGTCTGTAACTTTGGGACTAGTTATATATATGGCGTGTGTAAAAGTAAGTAAGCATAATATAGCATCATTTTTAATTACAATGGGAATAATGTATTTGCTAAAGAATTTCATTACAGCAAGAGCTCAGCTTGTTACATTTATACTTTTTGCATTAACAGTACTTTTTATAGAGGAATTTTTATCTTCCAAGAAAAAACGATATGCGGTAGGATTAATAATTATTTCTATATTAATTGCTAATCTCCATGTAGCAGTTTGGCCATTTTATTTTGTATTGTACTTACCATATATAGCTCAATATATAATAGCACTTATTACCAGGTCGAAGTTATTGTATAAAATTAATAAAAAGCTAAAAGAAACTAAACTAAAGAGATTAGAAAAAGCAAAAATAAACAACAAAGTTATAAAAAATTTAGACGATAAAATTGAAGATATTAAACAAAAACTAATAGAGATAGACAAAGCTCAAGAGAAATCTGAGAGAAATGCTTTAAAAAGAAGAAATAATCCATATAAAATAATAATAGAAAAACAAGATGCAGTTAAATGGCTAATATTAATTATGATAATATGTGCCTTCACGGGGCTTTTGACGCCACTTGGAGATACACCGTATACATATTTATCAAAGACAATGCAAGGTAATACAATGGATAATATAAGCGAACATCAACCTCTTACATTAATTAATAATACAGAAATGATAATTTGTATAATTTTAGTTTTAGGATTAATAACATTTACAGACACAAAAATAAAACTAAGCGACTTATTTATGCTAGGGGGGCTTTTATATTTGTCTTTTATGTCTAGAAGACAGGCATCTATGTTTGATATTATAGGAGGAATTGTCTTTGCAAGAATTGTTGCTAGCTTTTTTGATAAATATGATGCAGGAGGAGAAGAAAAGCTATTAAAGTCAATAAATACTATATATGGTAAAGCAATAACGATTTTAGTAGTAATATTAATTAGTTTTAATATATTAAAACCGAAATTAAATAGTAAATTTGTAGACGAAAATACATATCCTGTACAAGCGGCAGACTACATTTTAGAAAATGTGGATTTAGAAAGTATGAAAATTTATAATGAGTATAATTATGGTAGTTATTTATTATTTAGAGGAATACCTGTATTTGTAGATTCAAGAGCGGATTTATATACACCACAATTTAATGGAGAGAAACAAGAAAATGGTAAGTATGATGGAAGAGATATTTTCTCGGATTATATAAATACGTCAAACATTGGTGTCTACTATGAAGATAAATTTAAACAATATGATATAACACATGTTTTAATAAGAAAAAATTCAAAATTAAATATGTTTGTATCAAGAAATGATAATTATATAGAACTATATAGCGATGATAATTTCGTATTTTATCAAAGGATAGAAGATTAAATTGAAATGAGGTATTATGAATAAAAAACATTCCATTACAAGGTCAAAACTAACAATAATATTTATTTCTTTAGTAATACTAATGGACCAGATTATAAAAATAATTGCAATATCTGTAACTAATGGAGGAACAGTAGAAGTTATAAAGGGAGTATTAAACTTTACTTATATAAAAAATACTGGAGGAGCTTTTGGAATTGGTTCAGATGCTAGTATGTTTTTATTAATAAATATTATTGTAATATTTTTATTAATAAGATTTTTAGTAGTTAATAAAGAAAAAATAGAAATTAAAGCTGCTACCTCTTTATCACTTATTTTGGCAGGTGGAATTAGTAATTTAATAGATAGAGTATTTAGAGGGGGAGTAGTAGACTTTATAGACATATCTCCATTAATTAATTTTCCTAAATTTAATTTTGCGGATATATGTATTGTAGGTGGATGGATTTTATTTGCATTTTTTGCAGCAATACTTACAAGTGAACAAATAAAAGATAGAAAGCATAGGCTTGCACAAAGTAAGGAAAGGCAAGAAAATGCAAATAATAGAAAGCAAAGGCTAAAGGAAAAAATAGAAAAATGGAAGAAAGAAGGAAATGATATAAAAGGTGGAGGAGAAAGTAAAAAATAGCGTAATAAATAGTAATAAAGCTAATAGTAAACTAGATAATAACCATGAAAAAAACATATTGTTAAAAGAGTTAATAGTAAAGGAGCCTGGAATAAGACTTGATGCATATATAACAAATAACATAGATGAGTTATCTAGAAGCATGGTGCAAAAGTTAATAAAAAGTGGAAATGTATTAGTAAATAATGAAATAGAAAAAGAATCATATAAGGTTCAAGAAAATGACATTATAACTGTAGAACTTCCAAGACCAGAAGAAAGTAATTTAAAAAAGCAAAATATTCCACTAGATATTATTTATGAAGACAAAGATATTTTAGTAGTAAATAAACCTAAGGGAATGGTAGTACATCCTGGAAATGGCAATCCAGACGGAACTTTAGCTAATGCAATAATGGCACATTGCGAGGGTTCTTTATCTGGAATTGGTGGAGAAATAAGACCTGGAATTGTACATAGAATAGATAAGGATACATCTGGATTGTTAGTTATTGCTAAGAATGATGTGGCTCATATAAATTTATCTAACCAAATAAAAAATAGAGAGGTAAAGAAAATATATGTTGCTTTAGTAAGAGGTGTTATTTCTGAAAATGAGGCCACAATAAAAATGCCAATAGGAAGAAGTACAAAAGATAGAAAGAAGATGGCTGTAGACAAAAACGGAAAAGAAGCGATAACTCATTTTAAAGTATTAAATAGATATAACAAGTATACTTATATACAAGTAAAAATAGACACAGGAAGAACTCATCAAATAAGAGTTCATATGTCGCATATAGGGTATCCAGTCGTAGGAGATGCAGTATATTCTAATGGGAAGAATGACTTTGGAGTAGAGGGACAAATGCTACATGCCAAAGAATTAGACTTTAAGCATCCAACTACTGGAGAAAACATGCACTTTGAGGCACCTTTACCAGAATATTTTGAAAAGGTGTTAAAAGAATTAGAAACAATAGAGAATTCTAAATAGAAATTAATTAAAGTAAGATATAAACTGAAAATGTAATAGAAATAAAATATAAAATGAAGCTGATATGGAGGAAAATTTGGAAGTAGAAAGATTACAAAAGTTTATAGCAAATCAAGGAATTTGCTCTAGAAGAAAAGCAGAAGAGTATATTTTATCTGGAAGAGTAAATGTAAATGGAAATGTTGTAACAGAGCTTGGAACAAAAATAGACCCTAATAAGGATGTAGTAGAAGTAGATGGCAAAAAAATATCTAATATTACTGGTAAAAAGGTGTACATACTATTAAATAAACCAATAGGGTATGTAACCACAACAAAGGATCAATTTGATAGAAATACAGTTATAGATTTAGTAAAAGTAAAAGAGAAGGTGCTACCAGTAGGAAGATTAGATATGTATACGTCTGGCGCTATAATATTAAGCAATGACGGAGAATTTATATATAAAATAACTCATCCAAAGTATGAAGTAGAAAAAACATATAATGTTACTTTAAAGGGTCAAATTGCGGAAGAAGAAGTAGAAAAATTAAGAAATGGTGTAGAAGTAGAAGATTATATTACAGGAAAAGCTAAGGTAAAAATACTTAGAATAGATAAAGAAAAAGACCTTTCTAGGGTAGAAATAATTATACATGAAGGTAAAAACAGAGAAGTAAGAAAAATGTGCGAAGCTATAGGAAGAAAGGTGCTCGCATTACATAGAACAAAAATAGGCAATATTTCTGTAAAAGATTTAAGATTAGGTACTTGGAGATACTTAAAGCCAAACGAAATAAAATCACTATTGGACATATAATAAATAATGTGATAAAATAAATTGAGAAAAAGTTAAGGAGGGCAAAATGGTAGAAGATAATGAAATAAAAGCAACTGTATCACCATTTGCAATAAGACCTGGTGAAATAAAAGTATTTGATGGAAAAGATGGATATGTTTCGATGAATCAAATTATCCATAAAATAAATGTTGGGCATATAAATGACCTACATTTTAAAATATTAGAGTTAGTAAATAAATTTGAATTTATGACATCAAGGCAAATATTTCAAATGCTAGAGTGGGAACATGTAGAAGTAGATTCACAAGATAAATTAAATAATAAATTAGAGCAGTTAACAAAGTCTAAAATTTTAACTAGATACTATTTTGATTGCAAAGATGGAAAAGGAGTATATCGTATATATTCCTTAGAAAAAATGGGAAAATATTTACTTAATTCAAGAGGAATTGACTGTAAATGGCAACCAACAGATAATACAAAACCTGTAGCAATGGTAAAGAAAAGACTTGCAGGAAATCAAGTAATAATAGCATATTTAAGAAAAGTATCTGCATTTGACTCTTATATACCAAAGCCATCATTTACAGCAAAACAAAATGGTAAGGCATTTAAAGCAACAGGAGGAAGCGTAAAATTAACTAAAAATAATAAATATATAGAATTCGTTTTTGAAGTAATTAGAAGAGAAGAAGATTGGGAGAAGAAACTTGTAGACAAGATGAAACTTTATAAAGACTTTTATGAGAATTTTCAAGTTGGAGATTCTGGATATATGAGTTTACCACAATTAATTATAGTATGCGAAGATGAAAGACATATGGCAGAAACTTTTAAAACGATAGTAATAAATCAAGTAGAAATATCAAATATAAAATTATATTTTACTACAGATTTAAGACAAAATGAAGAGACTTTAGCTAAAACATTAGTAGAGTTTAAGATTGATGAAACAACAGGAAAATATAAAATGCAAGATGTAGAGGTTAAGTTATTGGGAATATAGAAACTACAATATAAGTTTAATAAAAAAGATAGGTTGAAGTGAACCCTATATCGTTCACAAAAAAAGCGAAGATTTATTTTAATCTTCGCTTACTTTTTACTCTTCTTTCTTATTTTTCCTTTTTAAATTAACAACAATTGCATCATCATTATTAAATAAGAAACTCGAATTTTTGGTATTTGTTTGAATTGGATCATATTCGTCATCTGTGTTAGTAACATCATTTAATTTAGTTACTGCTTCAAAATTTCCTTTTACTTTTTCAAATGCTTGTTTAGCTTTTTCAGCATCTGAAATACCAGTCGTGTATTTTAAGAAGTCATACTTTTTAATGCTTTTTGGAGCTTTATATTTAGGGTCTATGAAGTCTAAGTTACCTTTACCAACAGAACTTTTTCCATTAGTTGCTTTAACCTTATAAATAATTTGTTTTCCTTTTAAAGCTTTAATTTTACCTGCAGAATAGTTTGCAACCCAAGAATATTTTATGCCGCTCATTTTTGGATCGTATTCATTTTTACTTCCATCCATCGTACTACTCCAAGTCCACTCCCTCTTGTCTTGCATTTCTTTTTGCCACCATTCAATATCTTCTGGAAGAGCATTACCAAATATAACTTTATTAACACAGTTTGCCAAAATAGTTTCTTTCATCTTCTTAGCACCAGAATCTCCCATTGAACCTTCTAGTTGTGATAAGTTTTGAGAATCTAAAACTGTTGCAACTTTGTATTTTCTATAGATAGTGTATATAGGTTCTATTGCTTTACATACAAAGTCTGGGAAATCATCTATGTATAAGAAATGTGGAATTCTTGTATTATCATTTCCAGGTCTTGCTAAAACAGATTGTTGCATTAATAGTAAGAAGAATAGTCCAAATGCTTTATGCGCTGTTGCACCTAAATCTCCTCTTCTTGTGCAAACTATAGTTATTTGTCCTTCAGATAAAGCTTTATCGAAATCTATATTGTTATTTCTATTACATAGTACATTTTTTACACCAGGATATCTTAATAAATTATCCAACTCTGAAGATGCTGTAAATACGGACTGTTTTGTGCTAGTAACATCTATTCCATCTTCATAGAAATTACTTTCTAAATATTTTATAAGTATTCTATATTTTTCAGCAAGTTCTGGAATTTGTTTCATTTCTTCAGTCATTTGTTGTACCAAAGAGAAGTCATTTAATAAATTAAGCATGTCTTCTAATGTTGGTAAAACTCCATTATTTAGCCTTGGATACATTTCTTTTAATAATATAGATAAGTTTTCTATAATTTGTATAGCTGCATTTTCTCTAAATGCCATTTGTAAATCTGGTCTGTGGTAAGCAAATAGTCCTTTTAATACACTTGATATTGCAATACCTGTTTTTATAGGATCTTTGTATATAAATGGATTAATGCCGACCGAATCATTGCTTCCAGGATCTACTATGTTAATAGGTAAATTATAGTTTTGTACTATTTTTATAATTTTACTTGTAGACTCTGGTTCTGCAGAAACATATGTAAGTCCTAAGTCTCTATATACAATATTTTCTCCACTAGATGCAAGTATCATTTTTGACATATATTTTTTATATACATCTAATTTATCAGGATTTGGTATAAGCATTGAAAGATTGAAGTTTTTATTAATGTATTCGTTATCATATGGGCAATTTAGTGTAGCGATTCTAGTTTTTAATGCTGTAAAACCCAATTCCTTAGAAACTTCTTTAAAGAAGAACTTTTTGTTTATATCTATAGCAAGCATTGGCTCATATATCATAGATGTTTTTCCTGAACCAGAAACACCAACAGCAAGTAAAGATTCAAATCTTTTAACTTCTGGTATTTTTACATTGTCACCTGTTTCAGAGTCTGTACAAATTTTTACGTCACATGAATATACTCCATGGTCTTTGCTAGTTGTAGCTAAACTAATTCCACCATAATCACATATAGAGTCTACAGTATCTTTACTATCATCTACAGTAAATGTTAACCACTTAAATAACTTGTAGAATGTAGTAAGTGGAAAATAAATTCCAAGAGCGGTTAAGGCTGGGAAGAATAAGTTGTGAAATTCACTTACTAATCCAGGGAAGTTTGGAAGTGATAATAAACCTAACCATAATGCTTGGTTTAACCATTGTACACATGCTGAAATAGCTACTATATAAAGTGATATACAAAATATATGGAATATTCTAATTTTATCTCTATCATTTTTGGCAAATTTAGATCCAAAGGAAATAAAAAATGCAAATGCTATACAAGCAAATGATAATGTATATTCTATTGGTCCCCAATAAGAATAAGAGACTCCAGTAAATATTATAAATAATATTTCAACAATTCTATCTACCATTATGTAAGCAGATATTAATGCTAATATATAAGATACAAATGTATTTCTATCTGTTTTTAAAAATTTTAAAAATTTGTCTATTAGTTTCAAATAATTCACCGCTTTCAACGTTATTATTATACATATATATTATCTTATAAAATGACAAAAAATACAATAGATTTTGTAAAAAAAGTTGCTTAATTTACATATATTTATATACTTTTTTGACTTTTTAGATTTTTAACTATTTTGCATAATTGTTATGGAATTTTAATAAAATTAAATAACTCATGAAGTAAGTAAAAGGTGAAAAATGAAAAGAAAAAAATTAAAAAAAGAAACTTTTATGCAAAGTGTTGTTGTACTTATGATATCACAAGTGTTTGTAAAAGTTTTAGGATTGGTATATAAACTTTATTTAACAAACAAAGAAGGTTTTGGAGATAAGGGAAATGCAATATATAGTAGCGGATTTCAGGTATATACTCTACTCCTTACAATATCTGCAATGGGAGTACCAAATGCTTTGTCAAAACTTATATCTGAAAGAGTTGCAGTTGGAGACCATAGAGGAGCACATAAAGTTTTTAAAATTGCATTAGTCACATTTTCAACAATTGGATTTTTTTGTTCTATGGTACTTTTCTTTGGAGCACATACTATATCTAATGTTTTTTTGCAAATACCAGAAGCAGAAATGGCACTAGTTGCTCTTTCACCATCTATATTCTTTGTTTCTGTAATTGCAGTTATAAGAGGATATTTTAATGGTAGAGAAAATATAGCTATTACAGCAAGATCACAAAGTCTAGAACAAGTATTTAAAACATTATTTACAATTTTAATTGTAAATTCATTAAGTATAATTTCAGGAATGGATACAGTTGTTATGGCAGCAGGAGCAAATTTGGCAACAAGTTTATCTGCTTGTACATGTTTTATATATTTAATAAATTATTATAGAACAATTAGACCAATTATTGCGGGAGAAATAAAAAATACAGTTAATTATAAACCAACTAGAATTAGAAAAACTATAAAACAAATACTTTTTGTTTCAATACCTATGTCTTTAAGTGGTATATTTGGAGCACTTAACAGAAATATAGACTCTATGACAGTTGTAAGAGGTCTAAAAAATTTTATGTCTGAAGAAGCAGCAAAAATACAGTATGGTATACTTAGTGGGAAAGTTGAAACTCTAGTTACAATACCGATGTCTTTCAATATGGCATTTGCAACTGCTTTGGTTCCCGCAATGTCGAAAGCAACTGCAAAAGGAGATATAAAAACTGCGGAAAAGCGTATAAAATTTTCTATTTTGGTTAGTATTTTAATAGGTTTACCATGTATGGTTGGAATGATACTTTATGCAAAACAAATTTTATTATTACTATTTCCAAATGCCGCGTCTGGAGAATTTATATATCAGATAAGTTGTCTAGGAATAATATTTATTTTAATAGAGCAAACTGTAGGTGCTGCATTACATGGAATAGGAAAAGTTTTTATTCCTGCAATAGCATTAGCAATAGGAGGAATAGTTAAATTAATATTAAACTTAATTTTAGTGCCGATTAATAGTGAAACATTTATATTAGGAGGGACAGCTGGAGCTGCACTATCATCAGTGGTATGTCATGCTGTTGTTTTAATAATTGAACTAGCAGTTTTAACAAAGAAAGTGGGAATAAAGTTTGAAAAAAGTAAATTCATAGTTAAGCCAGTAATTGCAGTACTAATAATGACAGTTAGCTCAAAAATAGTATATAAAGTTTTATTAGGATTTGTTAGCGCAAACTTAACATTAATTATCACTATGTTATTTTCGGTAATAATTTATTTTATAATGATTATTATTTTAAAAACTTTTTCAAAAAATGAAATTTGCATGATTCCATACGGGAGTAAATTCTTGAAGAAATTTCAAGAATAAAAGTCGTAGAATGCTAGAAAAAAGCCAATTACAAACACAAAACAAAATGAAAGCCTAGAAAATAAATAGTTTGATAAAAAATAAAATGAAAAAAAAGAAGGATTTTATACAAGAATGGCGAATAATGTAACTAGTAGATATTGCTCAAGTATTCTACATATAAAATCTTATAGGAGGTAATGAAAGATGAACAAATCAGATTTAGTAGCAGCTATAGCAGCTAAAACAGGAGCAACAAAAAAAGACGCTGAAGCATCATTAAATGCTTTTACAGATGTTGTAACAGAATCATTAGTTAAGGGAGACAAAATTCAATTAGTTGGATTTGGTTCTTTCGAAGTAAGAAAAAGAGCTGCTAGAAAAGGTAGAAATCCACAAACTAAGGAAGAAATAAAAATACCTGCATCTAAAGCACCTGTATTCAAAGCAGGAAAAGCTTTAAAAGATTTAGTAAACAAGAAATAATTTATGATTTAATAGAATCTATGAATTCATAGAAATAGGTAGGGAATTTCTCCCTGCTTATTTTGTTTTATATAGCTTAAAAAGTATAAGCCCAAAAATAGTAAATTGTAAAAGTAACTTCCAAAAGAAGTTTAAAAATTTGAGTTCAAAAAATATCGGTTCAAAAAATTAATAAATTTGCAAAAACGTCTTGACAAAACATAAATAAGCGTAGTACAATATATCTTGTCAGTTCAATAAATGCAGTTGTGGCGGAACTGGCAGACGCACAGGACTTAAAATCCTGCGGTTGAATAAACCGTGCCGGTTCGATTCCGGCCAACTGCACCAAAACATATAGTTTTGAAGGAAAAAAGTTGAAATTTTAACTAATTTCAGCTTTTTTTATTTTTATTCAAATTCTTAATCTACAATTTATTAGAGGAAGAATAGAAAATATTAAATTGATTTAGTTAAATAAAAACAACTGCTAACTAAAATTTGGTAGTTGTTTTTGAAAATTAAATCTTGATTGATAAATTATATGAAACATGGTAGTATATAATTATTAATTATCTGACAGAAGTTAATTTTTGTAGTAGGAAAATTATTAAAAAGTTTGAAGGAGGTAATATATGTCTTTACTAAACAAATTTTTAAAGTACATTCATATTCCGACGAATTCAAATTCTAATACTAAAACAACACCAAGCACAAACAACCAAAGAAGTTTAGCAAAAGTGCTAGTAGAAGAACTTAAAGAATTAAATATGGATGAAGTTTGGCTGGATGAAACTTATTGCTATGTTTATGCTTTTCTTAAGGGAGTAGAAAATGCACCTAAAATTGGTTTTATAGCACATATGGATACATCAGAAGCGGTTACTGATGTAGACGTAAATCCCAAGATAATACGTAATTACAACGGTGAATCTATACAGCTTAGTGAAAAAGAGTATTTAGATGTGAATAAGTATCCTGACTTAAGAAAACATAAAGGAAAAACTTTAATTACAACAGATGGAACAACTTTACTTGGAGCTGACGACAAAGCAGGAATTGCAGAAATAATGGTTATGCTAGAAAATATTATAAATAATAATATTAAGCATGGCGATATTTATGTTGCATTTACTCCAGATGAAGAAATTGGAAGAGGTACAGATTATTTTGATTTTTCTAAATTTAAAGCAGATTTTGCTTATACAATTGACGGCTCTAATTTAGGTGAAATATCTTATGAAAATTTTAATGCGGCAACCATAAATATTAGTATTAAGGGAATTTCTACCCATCTGGGTTCAGCTAAAAATGTAATGGTTAATTCGCAATTGATTGCAAATGAAATAATTAACTTAATTCCTAAAGAATACCCAGAAACTACAGAAAAACGTGAAGGATATTATCATCTCAGTTCAATTCAAGGAGATGTTACAGACACGCAAGTTAAATTTTTAATTAGAGATTTTGAAAAAGAGGGCTTCGAAAAGAGAAAGAATGAGTTTAGAAAAATAGTTAGAAACCTAAACGAAAAATATAATAACTGTATAACTATTGAGATTTCCGATACATATCACAATATGAAAGAAATAATTTCTAAACATATACATCTTGTAGATAATGCCGAAAAAGCAATGCGAAAAGTAAATGTACAACCTTTAATTCATGAAATAAGAGGTGGCACAGATGGTTCCAATTTATCTGAAAAAGGATTACCTTGTCCTAATCTTGGAACAGGAGGACACAATTTTCACGGAATATATGAATACATTTTTTTAGAAGATATGGAAAAGGTTGTAGATATTCTTGTGGAAATTGTAAAAAAATATTCTGAATAATGTAGTTATAGAATGTTTACTTACTATGCAACAAAATGAGATGTTTTGATTTTTAGCGGAAAACATGATATAATAAACTTATCTATTGCACTTTACACAGCAAAGTCAAGAGAGAATTTATTTATTTTTTCTGGAGGGGCTGTGTAAACCTCCAGATATTTTTAGGAGGAAACAATATGGGAATTTTAGCTTCGTTTTCTGAGGGATTCCGTAGAGGAGCAGAGCGGGCACGTCAAAACTCGTATCGGAGAAGAAAAATGGGAAAGGTTCCACTCAAATTAGTGGAACCAAGCAGAGGAAGAGTTATCGAATTCCAGCTTCAGGAGCAGAACGATGCGTTGGCACAAATCTATATGAAAGAGTTAAAGCAGTATATGCAAGAAACGTTCGAGAAGTGTGGTGCGCAGGTAAAAGCTAGTGGGAAAAACATTCGAATTACTTTCAACGACGTCGGCATGGCCGAAAAAATACGCAGAGAATTGAGGAAATGAGCTAACCCTAAAAAGCAGTGAAAAGATTTTAAAATCTTTTCACTGCTTTTTTTTAAGTTGTAAATACTTTATATGTAAAATGATAAAATTAATTCATAATGACTAATTTTTTTCTAATACATATACTAGCCATTTATTATTGTTTTCGCCGCCTTCTTTATAGAAAGATTTTATTTTAAAATTAGTTTTATTAATTATGTTGTCTAAGTCTTCTTGACGGAAATAACTATAATAACGTTCTTCTCCCATGTGGTATTCTCCACTAAAATCTACCCACTCATTATCAATAGTTCTAATTTCACGATTCATAGCATTAAATATAAAAATTCCATTGTCCTCAAGTGCATCATATACTTTTTGAATTATTTTTGAAGCATCTTCTTTAGTAAAATGAACGAATACTCTCCAACAAAAAACTCCAGAATACTTTTCTGGAAAGTTATCTTCTAAAGCGTCAAATTTTATTGTATGTAAGTTCTTACTTTTTATAGCATTTATAAAATCATCTGCTGTATCACTTGCTGTTACATCAAAACCTAAATCTTTAATAAATTTTGAGTTAGAGCCATCTCCAGCGCCAATCTCAAATACTTTAGCGTTTTTTGGTAAATCTAAAAAACTTGTTTTAATTAACTTTTGTAATTTTTCACGTTTTCGCATAGCTTTAGCTGGGTCAAGATTATCATGCTCAATACTGTTAGCCAAGTATAAATGTGCTGTTCTTTCGTACACTTCTATAGTCTTCTTGTTTTCTGTACTCATAATTGTACCTCCATAAATAATTTTTTATAAGCAGAGTATAACATAAGTTTTTTATAATTTTCAATAGGAAAGTTCTGATTTACCTGCCGCCACTTGTTATAACTTAAGATTTTTGATATTATATTAATATAGATTTATATGAGGTTAGAAAAAATATGGATAAGCAAGAATTAATAAATAGATATAAAAATGAAGAAGATAAATTATTAGTATCTAAAATATTAGATAAAATTAAATTTTCAAAAACAAAAAACCAAATAACTAATACCGATTTTTTAGATATGTACCAAAGAAAAATTACAGAAGAAGTACTGAATTCAGAAAAAGAGAAGAATTTTTTATATTATTATCCTTGTGAAAATACAGAAAAAGCGATGCTTATTATATATCCAGAAAAGTATGACGATATATTTAAAAATAATAAATTCAATTTTTCACAATTTATAAAATTAATAAGAATTACATTACCTAATCAGCTAAAAGGAGAGTATGTACATAAAGATTATTTAAGTGGAATAATGAAGTTGGGGATAAAAAGAGAAAAAATAGGAGATATATTGGTTTTCGAGGATGGTGCAGATGTGGTAGTAAGCAAAGATATTTGTAATTATGTTTTAACTAATTTAAAACAATTAACTCGTTTTAGCAAATCAGAAATAGAAGAACTTGAAATAAACGCAATAAGAAAACCTAATATAAAAACAGAAGAACTTAAAATTACTGTTGCTGCAATGAGATTAGATTGCATAGTTTCAGAACTTGCACATTGTTCAAGAACAATGGTAGTTAAAATAATTGAGGATCAAAGGGTATTTTTAAATTATATAAATGAGACAAAGAATTCAAAGATAATAAATGTAAATGACATAATAGTAATTAGAGGAAAAGGGAAGTTTATAATAAAAAACATAGAAGGGAAAACTAAAAAAGGCAAACTAATTGTCGCAATAGAGCATTATATTTGAAAAGTAGGCGAAAACTATATTAATAATATAAAATATGGAATAAAATGTACTTATTTTACCTATAAATACATATTAAAAGACGTTTGACAAAAAGACATTGCTATGCTAATATCTATTTTACATAATTAAATAGAAAAAATTGTATGTCTTTACAATTAATACCAAGCTTTGAAACTAGCATGGGAATTCAGTTGTACTAATTAAACGAAAAATTAAAAGAAATAAAATATGTAATTTCCGCCACAGCGGAGAGTTTCTGTGTTTAAATAGAACAAAATAACAGATATATCTTTTGGTGAGGGAAAATGCATATTGAAATATTACTAGGGCAAGTAAGAGAAAAGAAAGGAATGACTTTAACAAAACTAGCTGAGAAAAGCGGGGTTTCGAAAACTCATATTAATGATATTGAAAACAACGTAAAATCACCTAGTTTATTAGTTATGGTTAAATTAGCAAAGGCGTTAAATGTTGACATTAACGAGTTATATAGGGTGAAATGGTAATGGCAGAAATGGAAAATAACGATTATTATAACAAAAGTTTAAAAGCATTGAGGGCTTATATAGAACAAGAGAGAAAAACCATTACCGAAGTGGAATGGAATAGACTTGCTTTTAAAGAAAATTATTTATCTAGTGAGACAATAGGTTATCTTTCCAAAATTAAATTTAATAAGTTATGTAAAAACATTTTAAAAGAGTTAAAAGGCAAATAACTGTAAAGTTATTTTACTTAAGGCGTTTATTTTTATTATTTGACACTAATTTAATACACATTATTTTTAATAATTAATAACACAAGTTAGTATAGACTTAAAATAAAAATGGTAATTAAAATTTATTAATTTACCAATTTTAAGTCTTTTTTTCGTATAAAATTATCATCAATAATATAAATTTAAAAGTTAAATATTATTACATGATATCAACAATTGTGCATTAAATGTTGACTATATTATATAAAAATGTTAAATTATAATTGAGTTTATTAAGAAAGGAGAAAATAGTTTTATAACTATTTTACAATTGTTATGAATATTTGGCATGATATTAATAAAGATAGAATTTCAAAAGATAGTTTTATATCTGTAATCGAAATAAACAAAAATTGTAGAAATAAATATGAACTAGACAAAGAAACTGGAATGTTAAAACTAGATAGAGTATTATATACATCTACACATTATCCAGCAAATTACGGTTTTATTCCAAGAACGTATGCAGGAGATAATGATCCATTAGATGTTCTTGTTATATGCCAAGAAGAAATTACACCTATGACTTTGGTAGAAACATATCCTATAGGGGTTTTAATAATGACAGACGATAATGAAGAAGATGAAAAAATTATAGCAATATGTAAAGATGATCCTTTTTTAAATTGTTATAAAGATATTTCTGAAATACCTCAAAATTTACTAGCAGAATTAAAGCACTTTTTTGAAGTGTATAAGCAGTTAGAAGGTAAATGCACAACAGTAGACAAAATGCTAGGCAGAGAGGAAGCAGAAAAAATAATACAAAAATGTATAGAAAGATATAAGGAAGTCTTTGAAAAATAATATTTAGGAAGGGATAATATGATAATAGAGAAAATAATATTTGGGGTATTATCAATTGCGCTTTTTACAATCTTTTTTCTAAAAATGATATCTAAAAATAATGCTACATATGTTTATCTATTGGTAGTACAATTTATAGGAATGCTAATTAGTTTTCTAGAGCTAATATTTTCTATAGAATTAAATATAATAATAAGATTAATATCATATTTATTAGCAATAATAATACCTGTTGTAGTACTTATTATTGAAAAAGTAAAAAAAATACAATTTCCAGAATTATTTAATTTTATTGCAGCTAAAACTTGTATAAGACTAAATAAAAATGAAATGGCAAAAAAATACCTTGAAAAAATAATAGAAGAAAATGAAGAAAGTTATATGGCTCACAAGATGCTTGCGAAGATATACGAGCAAGAGGAAAATTATGAATGGGCTATTACGGAATATATGAAAGTAGTAAGTATAAATCCTAGAGATTATGCTTCAACATACGAACTTTCTAGACTGTTAAATGAAAATCAAAGAAAAGATGAAGCGGTAGAAATACTAACAGATTTAGTAAAAATAGTTCCAGAAAATTATAAAGCGGTTGACTTGTTGGGCAATATATATATGGAGCAAGAGAAATATAAAGAAGCGATTAACGTATATATGAATGCACTTAAATATAATGCTACAAACTATGATATTTATTATAATCTAGGAATTGCATATACAATGCTTAATGACTTCCAAAGAGCAAAAGAATTTTATGAAAAAGCAGCAGAACTTAATTCTCTTTTATATAATCCTAACTTTAGCTTAGGACAAATTGCACTTTTATATGGGGACCTAGAAGAGGCAGAAAAATATTTTATGAAAAATGTTCAATCAGAAGAAAAAGAAGCGGGACCATATTATTATCTAGCACAAATAGCTATGCTAAAGGGAGAGGAAGATAAAGCAGTAAATTACATTAATTTAGCTATACAAATGGATTATGAAATTTACGATAAAATAGTGAAAGACCCAATTTTCTTTTCTATAAAAGATAAAATTAAACCAAATGAAGAAAAAGTAAAATTGGAAGTAAAGATGAATAAAAAAGAAAAAACAGCAAGAGAACATTTGAAAAATACATATATATTAGTAGGAAGATTAAATAATAATGACATAAAGATGATGGAAAACATGAGAAAGGTAAGTAAAGAAAAGGAAAAAGAAAAATAAATTAAGAGATTAAATCCAAATTATTATAGAATTATAATAATGAAAATAACACCAATAGTAAAATTACTGAAAATTTAATAACTTTATTAATTAACACCCATATAATATATGGGTGATTTTTTATGAAAAATATATGTTTAATAGGTGGAGATAGAAGAAACTTAGAACTTGCTAAATTACTTTTAAAAGATAATGATAATTATGTGAGATTATATGCAAATGAAAAAATGTATTATGAAATTATAGAAAGTAAAAAACTAGAAAATGAAGAAAATTATACTAATCTAGAAGAGTGTACAAATTTAGAAAAAGCAATTACAAATAGCAATATAGTTGTTACAGGTATACCAATTAGCAAAGATAAGGAATATTTAACAGGAGAATATACAAATTTAAAAATAAGTTTGGAAGAATTCTTTTTAAATTTGAAAAATAATTTTTTAATTTCGGGAATGGTTCCAGAAAAGTTTGATGAGATGTTAAAGAAAAATAATAATAAATTTTTAGATATATTGAAAGATGAAAGATATGTAATTACAAATGCAAAAATTACTGTTGAAGGAATAATAAAATATTTAATAGAAAATACAGAAAACACTATATTTAATAGCAAAATTTTAGTCCTAGGATATGGAAGAATAGGAAAAATTTTATGTAATGTTTTGAAAAACTTTACGGAAAATATATATTGTATGCCAAATAGTAAAGAAGAGAAAGAATTATTAAATGCTAATGCTATTAATACAATTTCAAAAGAAAATTTAAACAATAATTTAACAAAATTCGAAATTATTGTTAATACAATTCCAAAATTAGTTTTAGATAAAAAAGAAATTGAACTATTAAATAAGGAAGTATTTGTTCTAGATATAGCATCTAAACCGGGAGGAATTAATCGTGAAATTGCACAAAAAAATAATATAAAATTTTCATGGAAATTAGGAATTCCCGCAGAAATTTCTCCAGTTGCATGTGCTGAAAAAATTAAAAATATTATATATGAAAATAATGTTACACGTATATTACAATGATATTACATTTGCATTAAAAATTAAGAGCTAATATTGACTTTTTCGATAAAAACGATAAAATTTAAGTAACAATTAAAGGTTATTTTGACCAAAAAAAGGGGATTTTGTAACTTTAGAAAAAAATACAAGTATTTTTATTATGGTTATGAGAAACATAGTAGTATAAAAGTTTATTTTGACAAAGGAGAAAGAAATGACGAGTTGCTTAGGATTATATGTAGAAAGTAATATAATTAAATATGCAAAAATATCGAAAGATCGTGATAACTTAAAAGTAGAGTCATTCGGGCTAAAATTTTATGATAAATTAGGAGAAGCAATAAAGCAAATAATTTCTGAGACATACAGCTTTAAAGTACCAGTAAGTATAAATTTAGCAGACGAAGTGTACAACTACTTTTATATGTTTAGCATGCTAAATAAAAAAGACTTGAAAAAAGCTATTGAGACAGAATATGAATCTTATTGTGCGGAAAAGGGATTAAATAAAAATGCAGTAGATACAAGATATGCTCTTGTAAATTCTTTAAGTGACAAAGATAGAGTAAAAGTTATACATGTAGCAGCAAATAAAAATAATCTTAATGCAATAGAACAACAACTATCAGAAAATAAAATTGCTGCAATTTCTCCTATAGGAATGACAATTGCAAATATTGCTAAAATGAAACAAAAAGAAAATATTGCAATTATAAATATGGAAGACAAAACAACAGTAACATTAATAGTTAATCAAAAAGTTTATAGTGTAGATACTATAGAAAATGGGGCAAGTGAAGTATTAGATGGTATAAATGTTAAAGAGAATTCTTATTCAAAAGCATATGAAATTTGTAAGAATTCTACTATATACACAATGGAAGGACAAGAGTTACAAGACACAGAAAATGAGTACTTAGATAATATTATGCCTACATTATATAAAATAGCAGAAAAATCACAAAAAATAATAGAAAATTCTGCAATAGACATAGATAGAATATATATTACAGGAACATTATCAGTTGTAAACAACATAGACTTATACTTCCAAGAATTTTTTAATACAGAAAAATGTGAAATATTAAAACCATTTTTTATAAAGGACACTATAAAAGTTAATATTAAAGACTATGTAGAAGTTAATTCTGCAATGGCAATGGCTTTACAAGGATTGGGCTATGGTGTTAAAGACATGAACTTTAAAAAACATAGCATTACAGATAATTTACCAGAATGGATGACAGTAGACATTGGAAGTCCAAATGCTAATAGTAAAATAGGAAATGGGCTAAAGGACTTTTTCTCTGTTGATTGGAAATCTAAATTAGATGCAACAGAAAGATGGTTATTAAGAGTATCAGCAGGAGTTTTAATATTAATTTTATTATATACAGGATTTACGGCAATAATTAATAACCAATATGAAGAAAAGACTAGAGAAGCAGATGAAGTAAGAGCAGATACCATATCAAAGCTAGCAGAAGTAAATACAGATATAAATGCAGTAAAAGCAAAAACAAATCAATATTTACAATTAGCAGACAATTTAAGAAGCACAAGTGAAAAAATACAAGATGACCAGAAAAATAAAAATGCAGTTACAACAATGCTTAGTGAAATTATGTTTATAATTCCAAAAGAAGTACAGCTTACTTCAGTAGAAAATACTACAGGAAGTCATATTGTTATAAATGCACAGTCTGAAAAATATGAACAATTAGGATATTTTAAAGTAAAAATAGCTAATGAAAACATTTTAAAAGCAGACACTGTAGTATCAACAATGGGAACAAAAGATGGCAATATGGTTAAAATTGTAATAGAAGGAGATTTACCATGAGAAAATTATTATTGATAATTCTTATAATTTTATTGTGCGTACTAGGATATTTTGCAATATTTAATGGAATTTCGATTGGAAGTTTCCAAGTATTAAGTGTAAGCCAAATAAAAGATAAGAATGATAAACTCGATCAAGAAATAAGCGAAATAGAAACACAAAGAGAAACTACATTTCCATCTAAAACTTCAGAACTAGGAAGAGAAACAGACACTATGATGGATGCTAAGAAAACTTATTTAGACTTAGCTAGTGTAAGTACTGAAGGAGAATTGAAAGAGGCAAATCAAGAAGAAACTTATTTAATTGAATTTTTGTGGACAAGAATGGGAAATCATGCAACAAATGAAGGAGTTATAGCTAAATTTGAAATGGTTTCAGGAGATACTGGAGAAAGTAATGTTTATAATATAAACTATACAATAACAGGACATTATATAGCAATTATAAACTTTGTTTCTGCAATAGAGAATGATAGTAAACTTGGATTTAGAATAGAAAACTTCAAGGTTGTTCCAGGAGGAAATGACTTAACAGCTACATTTGTTACAAGAAACATAAGAATAAAAAATGAACAAACTACTACAAATGTTAATTCAACATCAACACAAACAACAAATACAAATACTGTAACAAACACAACGACTACAACAGATACAACAAATACGACAGATACTACAGTAAATAACACAACAACCACAAATACTCAATCTTAAACTAAGTAGGAGGTTAAAATGGCAAAATCGATAATTAAAGAAATTATTATTATGTTATTGCTATGTGTTGCTATATTGTTAATACTTGGTGTGTTATTTTATGATTATATTCCAAGTAATAAAGTAGTGCCAAGTAAAATAGCATACTCAACACCAGAAAATATTCAAGAAGAAGTAAATCAAGAAGTAATAGAGGCAAATAAAACTAAAATTACTTATGAAGTAACAGATGCAGACTTAAATATATATAAACAAAGCAATAGTTATGTACCAGGAAAAAGAGATCCATTCTCTATGGAATCTACACAAGTACAAGATAATACAACTGGTGGAACAACAAATACTGGAAATACAGCTAGTGGAGGAGAAACAAATACAAATTCTGATCCAAATTCAACAGGGACATTCTTCAACGAGACTGGAAAGAAATAATTAAATTAGGTTATATTTATTAAACATAAATATATACAAAAAATCTAAAGAGAAAGGAGTAAGTAAAATGTTAGAAAAAACAAAAGGACAAGGTGGTATTACACTAGTAGCATTGGTTGTTACAATTGTAGTATTATTGATACTAGCAGGAATAACAATATCATTAGTATTTGCACAAAATGGTGTTGTGGGAAAAGCTCAACAAGCTGCTGCTGATTCAAATAAAGGAACAATAGCAGACAATATCCAAGGATATGTAGTATCTAAACAAATGGAAGTAATTCAATCAGGTACTTCTCAAAATATTACAGATGGTTTAAGTACAGCACTTTCAGCAGCTGGAATTTCAGTAGATACAGCTACAGGAAGTGGAACAATTACAGTAAATGCAGATACAACAGTAACAATTGCAGGAATAATAACATTTACATTAAATGGTCAAAAATATAATCTTACTGTAGATGGATATAAAAATGGATATCCAGTATTAACTGCTGCAGCACAATAATTTTTGATATAATTATTTTAATTTAATACAAATTTTTAAGAGAAAGGAAGTGAATAGTATGGTAAAGAAAGTAAAAGGACAAGGTGGTATTACATTAGTAGCATTAGTTGTTACAATCGTAGTATTATTAATATTAGCTGGAATAACAATAGCATTAGTATTTGCAGATAATGGTGTTGTAGATAAAGCACAACAAGCTGCTGCTGATTCAAATAAAGGAACAATAGCAGACAACATTCAAGGATATATAGTATCTAAACAAATGGAAGCTATCCAAGGTAATGCACCAGGAGATGTTACTGCAGATATGACATCAAAATTAGGAGCTGTTGGTATAACTGTAACAGCAAGTTCTAATACAATTTCAATAGCTGCTGATACAACAGTAACAATAAGTGGTGATATAACATTTACACTAAATGGACAAACTTACACTTTAACTACTGGAGGATATGACACAGGATATCCAGATTTAAAATAGTAATATTTTTAAGTATTACTAAATAAAAAATAAGAAGGGAGAATGCAACATGTTAAAGAAAACAAAAGGACAAGGTGGTATTACATTAGTAGCATTAGTTGTTACAATCGTAGTATTATTAATATTAGCAGGAATAACAATATCATTAGTATTTGCACAAAATGGTGTTGTGGGAAAAGCTCAACAAGCTGCTGCTGATTCAAATAAAGGAACAATAGCAGACAATATCCAAGGATATATAGTATCTAAACAAATGGAAGCAATTCAAAATAATGCTTCTCAAGATATTACAACAGATTTAAAATCAGCTCTTACAGCTGTAGGAATTTCAAATAGCGGATTAGGAACAGTAACAGTTAATGCTGACACAACAGTAGCTGTTACAGGAACAATTACATTCACATTAGGTGGACAAAGCTATAACTTTACAGCATATACAAACGGATATCCAACATTAACACCAGCTTCAGATGCAGCAGACAATACAGAAGGATAATAGTTAATGCATAATATGGCATATGCAGAATTAATGTATATGCCTTATTTTTTAATATAACACTTAGGAGAAAAAAATGGACATTATTTTATATATACTACTTTTCTGTATAGGTACAGTTTTTGGAAGTTTCTTTACATTAGCAGTTAGCAGAATTCCAATAGGACAAGATATTACACATGAGCGTTCTTACTGCCCTAACTGTGATCATAAGTTAGGCTTTTTAGATATGATACCTATTTTAAGTTATATATTTTTAGGTGGAAAATGCAGATACTGCAAACAAAAAATAAGAATAAGATATTTAATCTTAGAAGTATTTTCTGGAATAGTATTTGTATTATTTGCCATGTCTATAAAATTTAGTATGTATAATTTAAGCATTAACAATATGACTTATTTAATATTTGGCTTATTATATATATCAACTTTATTTATAATAGCAGGAATAGATAAAGAAAAAATAAGAATAGAAAAATCTGTATTATTATTTGGATACATATTGGTAACAGCATATATAATTTATCTATATATAGTAGAAGGAGATACTAGTATATATAGATATGTTATATATCTATTTGTTGTACTTATACTTATGTTAATAGATATTTTTTACTTAAGAAAAAAAGTAAAAGACAATTATCCTGTTGAAATATTATTGTTATCTGTATTAATGATAGCATTTACGTATGAATTACAATATGCAATAACAGCAACAATGACATTATTAACAATTGCTTTTGTACTATTACTTTATAAAATAAAAAATAGAAAGGCAAAAAGTATAAAAACAAAAAAGAACAAAGAATTAAAGTTACCTATAGGTTTCTATATGTGCGTATCAAATATAATAGTTTTAATTATTACAAACGTAATTAGCTTTTATGCATAAGGTAATTGGAGGAAAAAATGGATAATGTAAATTTAAAGAAATTAAATATAAAATCAGAATATGGCTTTACTTTTACAGATTTAGCTATTGCCATTTTTATAATTATGCTTTTTGCAGGAACAATAGGAACTATATTATATCAAATTACAGAGGTAAAGTTAAGCACACAATTATCGGCAGAAGCAACTGTTTGTGCTATACAAATATTAGAAGATATAGATAAAACAGATTATGACCTTATTCAAAATGGAATGGAAGATTCGTACAAAACTAAATTTCAAATACCTACAGGATTTGCACTAAAAATAAATGTAACAGATTCTTCTAAAAAAGTTGGTGGACAACCTACTAAAAGAGTTGAACTAAGGGTAAAATACCAATTCAAAGGAAGAGAAGAAGAGCTTGTAATAACTAGATATAAAGTGAGAGAAGCTTAAAGTTAGGAGGGTATAATGAAAAGTCAAAAAGGTGTCACATTAGTTGCATTAGTAATTTATGTTATTGTGTTTACAATTGTTATATCAATTTTAGCATTAATATCTAGCTTTTTCTTTTCAAATGTAAATTTAGTAAAAGATCAAGCTAATTATGCTCCTGAATTTAATAAGTTTAATATGTTCTTTATACAAGATGTGAAAAATAATACAGATGTGACAGTAAGTGGTAATACAGTTACATTTGCAGATGGCACAAAATATGACTTTAATTTAGAGCAAAAAGCAATATATAGGAATGGAAAAGCAATAGCTAAAAATGTGCAAGTGGCAGTTTTTAAGGCATCTACAGAGACTATAAGAAATACAACTAAAAACATAGTAAATGTAAGTATAGCAATAGGAAATACAGGTTCTTTATTTACAAAAGAAATAGAGTATGTATTAAAATATTGGTAATTAATGGACTTATAGTATATTCATATTTAATTTTCAAATTTTATAGTATAATATTTATATAAGACTAAACTTAAGAGGAGGATAACCTATGGAAGTAAAAAGAAGTCAACCAATAGGAATAGAATTAGTAAGAAGAGGCATTGTTACAGAAGCAGATATTGATAAAGCATTAGACTATCAAAAGAAACATCCAAGGAAAAAAATAGGAGATATATTAGATATATTAAAACTATGTGATTCACATGTACTAATAGATACAATAGGGGAAATATTAGAAGAAAAAGCCATATATTTACAAGAAAATGATATAAAAATTAACGTGTTAGACTATGTATCTCTAGATATTATAAAAGAGAATAAAGCAGTACCATTTGATATTGTATCTGGCAGAGTAAAAGTATGTTTTGCAGATACTTCTAATAGAAAGTCTACAGATGTAATAAGATTATTACTTTTAAATAAAGGTCTTGTAATGGATAGATATATTACGTTTGAAAGTAATATAGACAACATAATAAATTCATTAGAGGGTGTAGTTTCTGATGATATTAATACAAACACAGATGTATCTGGATTGGTAGATAGTATTATAAAGACTGCTATGGAAAAAAGGGCTAGTGATATTCACATAGAGCCAATGGAGAAATTTGTTAGAGTTAGATACAGAATAGACGGACAGTTAATTACAGCAGTTACTATAGACAAAGAAAAACAATCTCAAATAGTTGGAAGATTAAAAGCTATTTCTAATATGCACCAAGAAAAACAAGAAGCACAAGATGGTAGAATTTTAGCATATCCAGACTATAATATTCGTGTGTCTTCACAAAAGAATGTTCATGGAGAAAAGTTTGTTTTAAGATTATTAAAGAAAAATGAGGATATTAAAAGGTTATTTGAACTTGGATTTCCAGATGATGAAAAATTGGTTAATGACTGTTTCAATAAGAAAAATAGTATTACAGTAGTTGCAGCACCAACTGGAGAAGGTAAAACAACAACATTATATAGTATTATAGATTATTTAAATAGACCAGAAATAAATATTACTACAATCGAGGATCCAGTAGAAATAAGAATAGATGGATTAAACCAAATTGAGGTTGAGGCAAAAGCAACATTTCAAGATTCTTTAAGAACTGTTTTAAGACAGGATCCAGATATAATCTTAGTAGGAGAAATTAGAGATAAAGAGACGGCTGAAATTGCCATGCAAGCTGGTCAAACAGGACATTATGTATTGTCTACAATCCACACAATAGATGCAATAGAAGTTATAACAAGATTAAGAAAAATGGGTGTTTCAGATTACGATATTTCTAGTACATTAGCAACATCTGTTTCAGAAAGATTAGTAAGAAGAGTATGTCCAAATTGTGCAAAAGAAAGAGAATTTACATCAAAAGAAAAAGAAATTATAAGTAAATTTGCAGAAAGATATGGTTGCAAATTTGACTTAGATAATGCTAGAACATATGACGTGGTGGGCTGTAAGAAATGTAATAATACAGGTTACTATGGAAGAATTGGTATATTTGAAGTATTATCTATAACAGATACAATTAGAGAATTAATTACAAAGGGTGAGTCAAGTATAGAAATAAGAAAGGCTGCACTAAATGAAGGATATAAGCCTTTAATTATAGACGGAATAGGAAAAGTTATCTCAGGAATAACTACATTAGACGAACTTAATAATAAATTAGTTATATATTAACAAAAGATAGGGGGAAGAATAATGATAGACATTGACAAAATTATGTATTTAGCAATAAAAAAAGATGCGTCTGACATTCACTTAATTGCTGGAATAAAACCAGTAATGAGAGTAAGAAGAGACTTAATAAATTATGAAGAATTTGATATATTAACAGAAGAGGACATGTGGGAAATATATGACTATTTTGTTAGAGGAAATGTAGATAAAGATAGAGTATTTAAAGAAACTAAGAAGTTAGACTCTTCATTTGTATTTTCAGATATTCGTTTAAGAGTAAACATATCGCTTTCAAATGAAGTACCAGTTGTAACTTTAAGAATTATAAAAAATGAGCTTCCATCATATGAGTCACTAGGAGTTCCAGATATAGTAAGAAGAATGATGTATCAGCCACAAGGACTTATATTAGTAACAGGAAAGACTAACTCTGGTAAAACAACTACATTAAATGCTTTAATTAATGAAATTAATGTAAACCAAAATAAGAAAATATTAACATTGGAAAGTCCTATAGAATATAAACACAAATGTAAAAAATCAATTATAGTACAAAAAGAAGTAGGAGTAGGACAAGATTGTTTAACTTATAGTGATGGTGTAAAAAACTCTTTAAGAGAGGACTGCGATATCTTAGTTATAGGAGAGATTCGTGATAAAGAAACAATGGATGCAGCAATAGAAACAGCAGAAGCAGGACATTTAGTAATAGGAACACTTCATACTAAGTCTTGTGCAGAGACAATAGATAGAATGATTAACTTCTATGATATAAGAGACCAACAAACTATAAAATTCTTAATAGCATCATTGTTAAAACTAGTTGTTTCTCAAAGATTGTTACCTGGAAGGGCAGGAGATTTAGTATTGGTTCCAGAAGTTATGGTTGTAGACAACATAGTAGCAGGTATAGTTAGAAAAGAGAAAATAAGTGTTTCTGAAATAGAAGATGCTATACAAAGTAATTCTGAAAAGGGAAGCATTGGATTAATAAATTCATTAGCAGAATTATTTACAAAAGACAAAATTACGTTAGAGCAAGCAAAAGCTCAAATAGAAGAAAAGAATATAGAAGTATTAAATAGAACTATAATGCAATTAAAGATAAAACAAGAAAATAGAAATAGAAGACAAGAAGATAACTAGAAGGGAGGTATTCTAAATGCCAGAATATGTTTACAGAGCTATTACCGAAAAGGGACAAATAGTACGAAACAGGGTAGAAGATGTAAGCAAGAATACATTAATAAAAAGATTAAAGAGTAATAATTTACTACCAATTAGCGTTTCTCAAGTAGGATATAGAAGTGTAAAAAAACATAAAAGTAGAAAAAGAAATGTAACGGATATAGACGATATTATGAAAATGGCAAATTCTGCTGATGTAATGCAAGGTAGAAAAGCAAGAGACCAAAAACTATCTGAAAAGGTAAGTCTTGCTCTATCTCTTGAAGAAAAAATAACAGAGAGAGACGTAAGAATTTTTACACAAAATTTCTACTTACTAAAAAAAGCTAACTTTAACAATATACATGCATTAAATACTTTAATACAAAGTACAGAAAATATGTCTTTTAGAGGAGTATTAGAGGATATTCTAGCTGGTGTAGAAGCTGGTGAATACATGTATACAACTATGGAATATTATTCAGATGTATTCCCATATATATATATTAATATGATAAAAGTTGGAGAGTTATCAGGATCTCTTACACAATCATTACAGCAAGCGGTAAAATATTTAGATGATACAGGTTCAAGAAATAGAAAATTAAAATCTATTTTAATACCAAATATAGCTCAATTTATAGCAATTATTATATTATTATTTGTAGGAACAATTTATATATTACCACTAATCCAAGATGTATTTGCACAAGTAGGTTCTAGTGTTAAACTTCCGGATATAACTTTGTGGTTTATGGATGTAGTTGATTGGATTCTTGCATACTGGTATATTCCAGTAATGATTGTAGTAGCTATTGCAGGAGGAATTTTCTGGTATATAAATACTCCAAAGGGAAGGTACAATTTTGACTATTTTAAATATAAAATGCCAGTGTTTGGTTCATTAATATATGCTATAGATTTTTCTAGATTAATGAGAGCAATGCTTTTGAACTTACAAAATGGTATGAGAATACAAGAATCTTTAGAAGTATCAAAATCTGTTGTAAAAAATTATGTTATGTTATCAATAATAGAATCGTCTATAAATAATATTTTAATAGGTGGTTCATGGATCGAACCATTTGAAAATTCTGGATTATCTTCTGCAATGGAAACAGAAATGCTTAAAATAGGTATGCAAACAGACTTATCTGAAATGATGGCAAAGCTTTTAGAGTATATGGATATAGATATAGATAATAAGATGCAAAAGATAATGAAAGTATTACCAGAAATTTCATATGCAATTGTTGGAGTAGTATTAATATTCTTAGTAGTTGTAGTATTAGTACCATGTATTGAAATGTATATGGGTAACTGGCTAATAGAAGCAATGGGTGTTTAGAAAAAATAGAAAGAGGCTTTTATAGCCTCTTTTTTAATATAAAAATTTATGATATAATGCAGTTAAAAGTTTAAAGCAGTATAATTAAGAAATTTTATAAATAAAAAATACAACTTATAATAAATGTTTTAAGAAGTATAAGAAAAGGAGAATATATGAAAATAGGAATTGATATTGGTGGTAGCCATATTGCTATTGCGCTTGTAAATGAAGAAGGAAAAATAATAGAAAAGAATGAAACAGACATAGAGGATATAGAAAATGCAGAAATATTTATAGAGAAATATATTATGAAAAATATTCATAATATGGTTCCACAAAATGAAATAGAATTAATTGGAATAGCATCTCCAGGAACACCTAAACATGGAAAAATATTTTCAATGTATAATTTAGGAATAGAAGAACTTGATATAGCAAAAATGATACAAAAATACTATAATATTCCTGTGAATATAAGAAATGATGGAAAATGTTCTGCATTAGCAGAAAAGAAATATGGCAGTTTAAAAGAATATGATGATTGTGTATTTTTATGTTTAGGTACAGGAATTGGTGCGGGCGTATTCTTAGATGGAAAACTTTTGGAAACAACAAGAGCACCAGGTTTTGAAATAGGCCATATGGTTATAAATAGAAATGGAATAAAGTGCAATTGTGGAAAAAATGGATGCTTTGAAACATATTGTTCAATGAAAAGGTTTAAAGATAGTGCAAGAGAAATTTTAGGGTTAACATCAGAAATATCAGCAGTAGAGTTATTAGATATTATAGAAAAGAATAAAGATAATATAAGAATTAAATCTTTGATAGATGAGTATATAGAAAACTTAATAATTGGATTTTCAAACTTAATAGATATATTTGAACCAGAGGCAATTTCACTTGGAGGAAGTTTTGTATATTTTAGAGACATTTTTTATGATAAATTAGTAAATGAATTTAACCGAAGAAAGTATTACTTTAATAAAGATATAAAAACAGAAATAAAACTAGCTATGTTAGGGAATGATGCAGGTATAATAGGAGCAACAATAAACTAGTAAGACGCTCAAAATGGGCGTCTTTTTGTATGAGTTAAACATTAGTATATTTCTTTTTTGTATAAATTTATTAATTTGACAAATAATTAAACATATAGTATAATAATAACCAGTTGTTACCAAGAGATGGTAAAGAAGAGATTTATATATTATTTATTTTATAATTGTAGGAAATAATAGTTAGTTTTTGTGCGGATCAATATTTTATATAATTAAAAATATATTTATAAAAATAAATATATACTTTTGTGCGTGAATTAAAAAAGTATATAAGTAAAATATAAGTAGAAGATTATATTATATTAAAGTAAATTTGTTAAATTAAATTGTATTATTGTATATTGTAACATTATTCATTTTAAATATTATTAACTAACTGTATATTTTTTCCAATTCTAAAATTACTATATAGACCTTAACAAAATAAAAGAAGGAGAGAAAATATATGACAAACGAGATTAATGCGAACGAAACTAGGATAAAGAGAAAAAGTGAAAATAGCCTAGTAAGAAAAAATGCGATAAAAACGCAAAAAAGACCAACAAACAGAATTAGAAATGAACATAAGGACGTAAAAGAAATTAAAGAAACAAAGGTAATGGAAGGAAATGAGACAAGAGAAGTACTAGAGACAATAAAGCAAAGAGATAGTAGAAATATAAAAGAAAGAAGAAACGCAGCTGAAAATAGAGGAAGAAAAGGCGGAATAAGAAAAGAAAAAGAAAATAAAAGAGATTTAGACTTTTCATTTAAAAAATCTAATTTGAAAATAGCACCATTAGGTGGTTTAGGAGAAATAGGAAAGAATATTACAGTATTTGAATATGAAGATGAAATTGTAGTAGTAGATTGTGGACTAGAATTTCCAGAAGATGACATGCTAGGTGTAGATTTAGTTATACCTGATGTAACATATTTAGTAAAAAATAAGGAAAAAGTTAAAGGTATAGTTATAACACACGGACATGAAGACCATATAGGAGCTATTCCATATATTCTAAAACAGATTAATTTACCTATTTATGCAACAAGATTAACAATAGAATTAATAAAGAATAAATTAGAAGAGCATCATCTTTTAAAAAGTGCAAAACTACATGTTGTAGAGCAAGGACATACAGTTAATTTTGGAAAAATGAAAGCAGAGTTTATAAGAAGCTCACATAGTATTCCAGATGCTGTTATGATAGCAATGCATACTCCTGTAGGGGTTGTACTTCACACAGGGGACTTTAAGGTTGACTATACTCCAATAGATGACAAGATAATGGACTTAGGTAGAATAGCAGAATTAGGAAATAAAGGAGTACTTGCATTACTTTCAGATAGTACAAACTCAGAGAAAAAAGGTTTTACTATGTCAGAAAGTAGCATAGGAGACGTGTTTGATAGACTATTCCAAGGAAATAAGAAAAGAATAGTTGTTGCAACATTTGCATCAAATGTCCACAGGGTTCAACAAATTGTGAATTCAGCAGTTAAATATGGAAGAAAAGTAGCAATTTGTGGTAGAAGTATGATAAACATGATAGAAGCTGCAAGAAAGCTTGGATATATAGAAGTACCAGATAATGTGTTTATAGATATAGACATGATTAAAAATTATACAGATGACCAATTAGTTATTATTACAACAGGAAGTCAGGGAGAAACTATGTCTGCCCTTACAAGAATGGCTAATGGAGAACACAAAAAGGTTACTTTAACACCAAATGATATGGTAATAATATCTGCTACACCCATACCAGGAAATGAAAAAGGTGTTTCTAGAGTTATTAATGAATTAATGAAAATAGGAACAGAAGTAATTTATAGTTCACTAGAAGCAATACACGTTTCAGGACATGCTTGTCAAGAAGAACAAAAACTAATTTTAGCATTAGCTAAACCTAAATACTTCATTCCTGTTCATGGTGAATATAGACAATTAAAAGCACATATGGAAACAGCAAAACAAATGGGAATAGAACCAGAAAATATATTCATATTAGAAAATGGTAGAGTACTTGAGCTAAATGAAAATGAAGCTAAATTTAATGGAACAATTCAATCTGGTAAAATCTTAGTAGATGGACTTGGTGTTGGAGATGTAGGAAATATTGTTTTAAGAGATAGACAACATTTATCACAAGATGGTCTAATAGTTATTGTTATGACAATGGATTCAAATACCGGAGAAGTAATATCAGGGCCAGATGTAGTTTCAAGAGGATTTGTTTATGTAAGAGAATCTGAAAACTTAATGGATGAAGTAAAGCAAGTAATTGCAGAGGAAGTTAGGAAATGTGAAGAAAACAGCATAAGAGATTGGAGCACAATAAAATCTAACATTAAAGATACATTAAGAGATTATATATTCACAAAAACAAAGAGAAATCCTATGATTTTACCTATAATTATGGAAGTTTAATACATGTAAACAATAGTTCTTAATGCAATCACGGGAATGACTGCGCCTGAAATAATCTATAACAGAGTAGATAGTAGAAAAGAAAATATGGGATTAACAACATGGAAAAATGCACCAGAAGGAAGTATAGGAAAAAGAAGACACATAAAACCGTTAAAGTTTTACGTGTCTTCTTTTTGTCATAAATGCTATGAGTTTTGGAGTTAAATAATGACGAGCGGTAAACTGCCAGGCTTAAAGCCATACTTTTTTTCGGACGAAGTCATTAGCTGTTCAGAAAAACCTTCGGAAACCGTCTCCGCTCTAAGGCAAGCAATTGAGCCTACTGTTCTACCCTTTAAAACGATAAAAATTTGTTCATTTTCACGTTTTAGCAGGAAGTAACAATCTTTCCCATATGCTTTCATATAAAAACTCCCTTCAAATTTGGAATGTATATAATTATATCAAAACATATGTTAAAAGTCAAAGAATAAACAAATGTGAACAAGTTATTAATTAAATTATTGCAGAAAGTGTAAATATGAAGTATAATAGTAACATCGATAAAAAAAGAAAAGAGGAGAGCAGTTATGAATTATAAGGATTTAGCAGATTTAATTTTTCCAGATGCAAAGCCAATTTCTTATTATGAGGAAAAATATCCAGAAAGAAAGTTACCAGAAGGAGCAGTAGTTTCAAGATTTGCACCAAGTCCAACAGGATTTGTACATATAGGTGGATTATATCAATCATTAGTTGCACTTGAAATGACTAAAAAAACAAATGGTGTATTTTTTCTAAGAGTTGAAGATACAGATCAAAAAAGAGAAGTAGAAAATGGAGTAACAGATATAGTAAATTCTTTAAAGGATTTTAATATGTTTCCAGATGAAGGAATGGTAACAGAAACAGAAGAAATAGGAAACTATGGTCCATACAAACAATCTTTAAGAAAAGATATATATCATTCTTATGCTAAATATTTGTTAGAGCAAGGAAAAGCATATCCATGTTTTTGTACTGTAGAAGATGGTGAGGAAATTAGAAAAAAACAAGAAGCTGCAAAAATAAGACCTGGATATTATGGAATATGGGCAAAATGTAGAAATCTTAATGTAGAAGAGATGATAGAAAAAATAAAAAATGGTGAAAAGTATATAATTCGTTTCAAATCGCCAGGAAGAGAAGATAGAAAAATTAGACATCATGATATTATTAAAGGAAATGTAGATTTTCCAGAAAATGACCAAGATATAGTTATAATTAAAGCAGATGGATTACCAACATACCATTTTGCACATGCTGTAGATGATCATTTAATGAGAACTACTCATGTAATTCGTAGTGATGAGTGGTTATCTTCAGTACCATTACATTTACAATTATTCCATGAATTAGGGTTTAAAACCCCTAAATATGCACATATATCTCCAATTATGAAAAATGATGATGGAAATAAACGTAAATTAAGTAAAAGAAAAGACCCAGAAGCGGCAGTTTCATACTACAAAGAAGAAGGTATTCCAGTAAATGCGGTTAAGGAATATTTATTAAACATTGCGAACTCCACTTTTGAAAATTGGAGAAGAGCAAATCCAGAAAAAGATATGGATGAATTTGACTTCCAATTGAATAAAATGAGTGTAAGTGGTGCGTTATTTGATATGGTAAAATTATTAGATATAGGAAAAACAATTATATCAAAGATGACAGCAGAAGAAGTATATGAAAATTCTTGTAAATGGGCAAAAGAATATGATAAAGAATTAGAAGAAATGTTAAAAGATAAAGAATATTCTTTAAAAGTATTGGGAATAGAAAGAGGAAATACTAAACCAAGAAAAGATATTTCTAAGTGGAGTGATGTAAAGGAAAGTATCATATATATGTATGATGATAAATTTTTAGATACTAATGTAGATTATCAATTTGGAAAAATAAACGACAAAGATGAGGTAAATAAAATTTTATCTTCATATATGGATAAGCACTTTAATTTAGAAGATGACAAACAAATTTGGTTTGATAAGATAAAAGATTTAGCAGAAGAATTTGGATATGCAAGAGAAGTAAAAGAATATAAACAAAATCCAGATAATTATAAAGGACATGTTGGCGATATAAGCACAGTAATAAGAGTAGCCTTAACAGGAAGACAAAATACACCAGATTTATATGAAATAATGCAAATATTAGGCAAGGAAAGTATAGAAAAAAGAATAAATAAGGTAATAGGCTAATTATATAATTATAGAGTATAGAAATAGATAGTTATTAGGCAATATAAAACTAATATAATAATAAAGAATAAGCAAAGAGCGGTGGTCTTATAGAACCACCGCTCTTTATCACTAACTCTTATAATGAGTTAGAACTGAGTGAGTCGTACCAGCTTGCGCCGAGCGTAAACCGGGTTTTCGGACATAGTGCAGATGGCAGCGAGCTGGGCCTTGGGAGCCCAAATCTTGACGGTAGCGCCATTAAGACTGTATTTGCACTCTGGAAATTCAGAGTCCAGTCCGATGGAAAAAGCCTCCGTCCTTTCGGTGTTCGCAAACTCCATCTTGATGTCTTCCTGGGGTGCTTTTTTCTTCTTTTTCTGTCCCATAAAGCTACACTCCAATTGGGTTATTTGTCCAAGTGAACAAACCGTGATAAACGTTCATTGAACATGATACTATTATAATACGAAAACAATATTAAGTCAATTAAATTAACATAAAATCCTAAGTTATTGAGAGATATTCTTGTATTTTGGTCCAAATTTCTTCAGAGTACATCTTTCTTTCGCTTGAAAATGGAAGAAATGTAAAATCATGCATAGGGTTTAGTTCATTTTGTAAATTACTTACAGCGTCATTTACTTTAGTAACAGCAATTTTATCTGCTTTATTTGCTATTATAATGCAAGGTAAATTACTATGAATTATATAGTCGTACATTAATTTATCATTAGCACCAGGAGAGTGCCTAATATCTATTAAAAATATTACTAAAGCAATATTTTTAGATTTCTGCAAATACTCATCTATAAAAGAATTTACTTTTGCTTGTTCTTGTTTAGACATTTTGCTATAGCCGTATCCTGGTAAATCTACAAAATAAAACTTATTATCCATATTATAAAAATTAATTTGCCTAGTTTTTCCAGGTTCGCTACTGGTTCTAGCAAGCTTTTTTCTATTTACCATTGTATTAATAAAAGATGATTTTCCTACATTAGACTTACCAACAAGTACTATTTCTGGCAAATTATTTTGTGGATATTGGTTTGGACTAACCGCAGATATTTCAAATTGTGGATTTTTAATAATCATATAATTGCTCCTTTAATTTTTATTTTACATCCTAATGTTCTGTTAATTTATATTATTAATAACTTTTAACAGCTATTAAAAGTATTTTTCAATAGTTCTTTTTTATATTAACATATAATTGTAGTTTTTTCAAATAAAATAAAGAGAAGGGGGATATCTTAAAAAAAGAATCCCCCTTCAGTGTAACTCTTGTAAGTTTTTTGGTAACAGTTGTTAAATGCTATAGATTATTGCGAATAATAAGGTCATCGTTTGAAGGACCAATTCCGATATATTTCACCGGAATGCCAGATACTTCTTCAACGATTTTGATAAATTCTTTGGCTTTTTTCGGCAATTCTTTGTAAGTCTTGCAAGAATTTGAAATTTCCCACCCGCCTTCAATTGTATAGTAGCAAGGGGTAGGAATTTCACCTGTTAGTGAAATGTCGTCAGGGAAATAGTAAATAGACTTGTCTTGATAGATGTAGCCTACACAAATCTTGACTTCTCCTACTTTTAGGCCAATTTTTCCCAGCGTATCGAGGTGATTAATGCATAGATAGTCAATGCCACAAGTATGTTTAGCAGAACGCAGTATAACTGCATCCATCCAGCCACACCTGCGAGGCCTGCCAGTTGTGGTACCATATTCATGTCCGAGTTCACGTATAATGTCGCCAATAAACTCTTTAGAAGTTGAGGCAACATTGCTAATTTGCGGGTCCGAAGTACCTTGCTCTGTAGGAAATGGGCCATTGCCAACACGGCTGTTGTACGCCTTGTCTACTCCAATAACTTCTTTTAAAGCCTGGGGAGGCAAAGCAGCTCCGCAAAGTGTACCAGCAGTTACAGGGTTGGAACTTGTAACCATAGTATAATCTCCGTGGTCAAGGTCAAGCCTAAAAGCTTGGGCACCTTCGACTACGATTTTTTGGTTACCTTCAATTGCCTTTGAAATAATAGGATCTACATTGCAGATAAATGGTTTTAACTCCTCACCACAAACGTGATATGCATTTGCGAGAAGATGAGGCTCTAACAAATTTCGGTTAAAACCATTTGCCTCCAGAACCTGATAGTGTAACCGAGTTACCTCAGTTATTTTTTGCTCCAATTTTTCCTTGGGCAAAAGTAAGTCGTAAACCCTAATTCCAGTACGATTACTTTTGTCCGAATAGCATGGACCAATACCGCGACCGGTAGTGCCAACAGGATTGTTTTTTAGCTTTTCATGTAATTTGTCCAAGTCTTTGTGGTACGGGAAAATTACATGAGCGCGTCCGCTAATTTTTAAACGAGACGAAATGTTCGGGACTCCCATACTTTCAAGAACAGAAATCTCGTCTTGGAGAATAAGGGGGTCAATAACAACACCAGGACCAATAATGCATGTAGTTTGTGGATATACAATTCCACCAGGAACAAGGTGCAGAGACAACTTTTGACCGTTGTAAACTACGGTATGACCGGCGTTGTTGCCACCAGTAGCCCGCATTACAAGGGTTGCGTCATTAGACTCTGCTGAGGCAACTTTTCCTTTTCCTTCATCGCCCCATTTAGTTCCTACAACAACTGTTACGCATTTGTGCACTTTTTTCACTCCTTTTGCACACATAAAAATGTTAGTGAGTTTTTGAGTTACCATAAAAACTTACAAAGAAATTTTATCACAATTTTTTAAGAAAATCAATAATATACGAATGTACTATAAGCTATAATAGGAATATGCTATAAGTTATAATAGATAATGTGTACCTAATACCTATTTGTTATATGAATGGTATACTTAGATTTTAAACAAAAAAATAGTTACAGATAAAATCTATAACTATTTTCTAAATCTATGAATTCATATTTAGCAAATTATTTTTTAGGTACTAATTTTTCTGTACCACCCATGTAAGGCCATAATACCTTTGGAATAGAAACGCTACCATCTTCATTGTAGTTGTTTTCTAGTAAAGCAATTAACATACGAGGTGGAGCAACTACAGTATTGTTTAATGTATGCGCATAGTAGTTTCCTTTTTCTCCTTTTATACGTATTCCTAAACGTCTTGCTTGAGCATCTGTTAAGTTAGAACAACTTCCAACTTCAAAATATTTTTGTTGTCTTGGGCTCCAAGCTTCAACATCGCAGCTCTTAGCCTTTAAATCTGCTAAGTCACCACTGCAACATTCTAATGTACGTACAGGAATGTCCATACTTCTAAATAATTCAACTGTATATGACCATAACTTATCATACCAATTCCAACTGTCTTCTGGTTCACATACAACAATCATTTCTTGCTTTTCAAATTGGTGAATACGGTATACACCACGTTCTTCAATTCCATGTGCACCTTTTTCTTTTCTAAAACAAGGTGAGTAAGAAGTCATTGTATAAGGAACTTCATTTTTAGGTAATATTTGTCCTTTAAATTTACCTATCATAGAATGCTCACTTGTACCAATTAAATATAAGTCTTCGCCCTCTATTTTATACATCATTGCATCCATTTCTTCGAAGCTCATTACACCTGTAACTACATCACTTCTAATCATAAATGGTGGAATACAATATGTAAAACCTTTATTTATCATAAAGTCTCTTGCATATGCTAAAACAGCAGAATGAAGTCTAGCTATATCTCCCATTAAGTAATAGAAACCATTTCCTGCAACTCTACGAGCTGAGTCTAAATCTATTCCTGCAAGAGATTCCATAATATCTGTATGATATGGAATTTCATATGAAGGAATTACTGGATCTCCAAATTTTTCTATTTCTACGTTTTTACTATCATCTTCTCCAAGAGGTACGGAAGAGTGCATGATATTAGGGATTTTCATCATTCTTTCTGTTATTTCTTTGCTGTATTCTTCTTCAAGCTTTTCGTTTTCTTCAAGCTCTTTATTAATGCTTTGAACTTGTTTTTTAATTTCTTCTGCCTCAGTTTTTTTACCGTCTTTCATTAATGTACCAATCTCGCTACTTAATGAATTTCTTTGCATTCTAAGTTCATCGCCTCTTAGTTTAGCTTGTCTGTTTTTTTCATCCAAATTGCGAACTTCGTCTACTAAAACAAGCTTATGATTTTGGAATTTCTTTTTAATATTTTCCTTAACGAGTTCTGGATTTTCTCTAATTAATTTAATATCAATCATATAAACTACCTCTTTTCATTATGATAATGTCCTAATTCTATCACAAAAATCCTAGATAATCAAGAAGGAGGTAAAATAATAAGTAGCTAAAGTTAGATTTATACTATACTACTTAAAAAATTAAATATAGGGTAGATAAGAAAAACATAATATTTGTATAAAATTAATATATTTACATATAATAGTAATATTAACAAATTAAGGGAGAATATTAAATGGAAGACAAGTATATAAAAGAAGAAAGAAAAGTTCCTAATAAAACAGAGGAGCAAAAAAGTGTAGAACTTGTTGTTAGCATACTAAAAACAAAAAAAGATTTAGATATGGCTAACCATAATTTTGAATTTGCAGAAAAAGAGCTAATAGATTATTATGCTTATCAAATTAAGGCTAATAAAAGTAAGTTGGATTATTTAATGAAGCAAGCAAAAGAACAAGGAATAGCTTTAGATATGACAAATGAAATATATTTAAGAAAAAATGAAGTAGTATAGTAATAATTGTCCAAGAAATTTCATAGTATTAATTAAAGAGGTGAGAGTTCTTGGACAGTAATATTTTAATAACATTTGTAGTATGCATTATAGCAATTTTTATACTAGGAAAGATATTTGCATGGCCGTTAAAAGGAATAATAAAACTAATAGGAAACTCTATTATTGGTGGAGTAATTATATTTTTAATAAATTTAATAGGTGCAAATTTAAATTTTCATATAGGGCTAAATATAGGTACTTCGTTACTTGTAGGAATATTAGGAATTCCAGGAGCCGTTTTGTTAGTTGTATTGACCATATTTTTAACGTAAATCTTATATAAAATAACCCATTAGCGTTTCTAGACTAATGGGTTTATTTGACGTTTTATCTATTTATTTAATGCTTTTAAACTGGATTTACATGAATAATTGCTAAATAGATTGAAGGAAGTTTATTTAACTTTTTTTCTAAACTATCGGCAATTTCATGACTTTCAAAGGTAGACATGTTTCCGTCCAAATCTATAGAAATAGATATTAAGTATTGGTATCCAACTGGTGTTGAGGTAAAATGCTTTGTTCCTTTAATTTCTTTAAATGAATTAATAATCTCGTGAATTTCTTCTTTAGTCTTGTTATCAATGGCTTTATCCATTAAAACATTATAACTCTCTATAAAAATTTTAACGCCTGTTATACAAATCCATACTGAAATACCAATACCAACAATACTATCAAACCAATATATGCCAGATAAACTAAGTAGTACAGAAATTAAAGTAAAAGTAGTAATTATACAGTCATTTCTGTGGTCTTTCATATTAGCTTTTAATAGTAAATTATTGTTTTTCCTATATAAGTTAAAAGTGTATAAATATAAGGAAAATTTAGTAACAATAGTAATAATACATACTAAAACTAACATCCATGAAAAAGTAAATTCTTTTCCTAAAATTAAATTACTTGTTGAGTCATATAACAATTTAAAAGCTATAATAATCATAGAAAGGCTTATTAAAAGTGAAAATATGTACTCAGCTTTTCCATGACCAAAATTGTGATCATCATCTTGAGGTGCACTGGCAATTTTACTACCTATAGAAGTCATTGCCGATGCAAAAATATCTCCAAAACTGTTAGCAGCATCTGCTATCATTGCTTGACTATGAGTAAAAAGCCCAATAGCTCCTTTTATAATTAATAAAAACATATTTCCAAGTATTCCAATAATTCCAGCTTTTTGAGAGCCTGCATATCTTTCTTCCATTTTAGTACACCTCTTAAATGATTATTATTTTATTCTACAGTAACGGATTTTGCTAAATTTCTTGGCTTATCGACATCTAATCCTTTATTCTTAGATATATAATAAGAGAAAAGTTGAAGCGGAATAACAGATAATATAGGTGATAGAAAAGAACTAGTATTTGGAATATTTATTACATAATTAAAGTGGTCAGAAGGTATTATTTGATTTGTAATTATTAATGTCTTTGCACCGCGAGTAATTACTTCTTGAATATTACTTAATGACTTTTCTACTAAAGTAGAGTCTGTTATTATTCCTATTACTGTTACATTGTTTTCAATTAATGCTATAGGTCCATGTTTTAATTCACCAGCAGCATATGCCTCAGAATGTATATAAGATATTTCTTTTAACTTTAAAGACCCCTCTAAAGCTACGTTATAATCTGTTCCTCTTCCTAAGAAAAACATATCTTTTTCTGTATACACTTTTTTAGCAAAAGCTTTTATTTCTTCTGTATTATCTAGTATATTACTAATTTTTACAGGTAAATCTAATATTTCAGATTTTAAATTTTCTAAAACATCATCTGATGTACTATTTAAAATTTCTGCAAAATGTATAGCAAGTATAGCAAGCAATACTACTTGAGAAGAATATGCCTTTGTTGAAGCAACTGCTATTTCTGGTCCTGCATGTGTATAAATAGTATAGTCTGCCTCACGCGTTATAGAACTTCCTATAACATTAGATACAGCAAGTGTTGTAGCACCTTTCTCTTTAGAAAGTTTTAAGGCTGCGATAGTATCTGCGGTTTCTCCAGATTGACTAATAAAAATGCATAATGTATTTTTATCTACTATAGGGTCTCTATACCTATACTCAGATGCAATATCCACAGTTACAGGTATTTTACAAAGTTTTTCTATAATAGTTTTTCCGGTTAAACCAGCGTGCATAGCAGTACCACATGCAACTATATAAATTTTGTTAATACTAGATAAAAATTCTTTAGTAAAATTTAGGTCGTCAAAGTCGCACTTTTCACCTAACCTAAATCTAGAACCTATAGTTTCTCTTATAGCAGTAGGTTGCTCATAAATTTCCTTTAACATATAGTCGTCAAAGCCATCCTTTTCGGCTGCACAAGCATCCCATTCTATATTTTTTACTGCTTTAGAGTGTTCTACTAAACTTGAATCATAAAATTTAATTTTATTCTCAAAAATTTCTACAAATTCATTATCATCTGGTAGATAAAATTCCCTTGTATATGGTAATATTGCAGGAATATCTGAAGCAATAAAGTTTTCGCCATGTCCTTTTCCTATTACTAAAGGACTGTCTTTTCTTACAGCAATAAATTTATCAGGGTGTTTATTTGATATAACACCAATAGCGTAGCTTCCTTTTAAGTCATCAACAGCAGATTTTACTGCTCTTAAAAATGGGTTTTCTCCTTGTATTCCATTTTCATAGTAATAATGAATTAAATTAGGAATAACCTCAGTATCTGTTTGAGATAAAAATTTATATCCTTTGCTTTCTAAAAACTTTCTTATTTCTGTATAATTTTCTATAATTCCATTATGAACAACTGCAAAAGTGTTACTATTATCCATATGTGGATGAGAATTTTCTTTAGATGGTTTGCCATGCGTTGCCCATCTGGTATGTGCTATTCCAACAGTACCAGTCAATTCATTAATACCATCTAAATCGTATAAATTGTTAACTCTTCCTTTATTTTTCATTACAGCAATTTTATTGTTATCCAAAACTGCAATTCCAGCAGAGTCATATCCTCTATATTCTAAACTTAAAAGTCCATTAATTAATATAGGAGTAGCTTTTTTACTACCTATATATCCAACAATTCCACACATAAAATACCTCCTTAAAAATTGATTAAAATTGTTTTTAAGAAAGCATTACAAATTAATGTTACCCTATTAGATTTGTTATATTATATTACTATAATTTTTTACCTAATATTTAATGGCAGTAACTATGCCATAGAACCATCCGCCGAATCTTTCGATAAGTCCTATCCTCGTCAACAGTAAAAACTGTCCAGGCGCTAAAATAAAATCTATCCTCCTACTTTATATATTAAGATAATTTGTAAGCTTCTTTAATGTAATTATATTACTATAAATTTATAAAAGTGTCAAAGAAAACAAAAAAATTATATTAGAATGTGAGAGAAAATTATATTGGTGTGTAAAAGAGTGTTATTTGACAATAAGTAAAAGTGTTGTTAAAATAAAATATATGGAGGAACTTATGAAAGGTATAATAGGAATGCATAACCATAGAGTGGGTGCAAAAAATTCGCTAGCAGATTTTTTAAATGAGTGTTTAGAAAGTGGAGTGTCTATAGTATCAATTACAGATCATAAAACTTTAAAAACATATATTGAGGAATTTCCTAAATTAACCGAAGCGGAAAGAAAAAAGTTTAAAGATATACAAATAATTATAGGACTAGAAATGACAGGAATGTATGAGTACACAAATATTGCTGGGCAAAAGCATGAAATTCCAATGGATATTTTAGGATATAATTTAGATTTAAGTAAGCATAGTTTATTAGATAAATTGGTATCACAAAATTATGTATTTACAGATGCACCAGAATTCCAAAAAAAGGAATTAGAAAGATTAATTACTGTTGCTAAATCGCTAGGATTTAAAGCGGATTATGATAACATGCATATTTCAGATAAAGAAAATTTGGCAGCAAGACTTTTAAGTTATGGACTAACCTCGCCAGAATATAAAGACTATAATTTAGGTAAAGGGTTATTACCAGAATTAGTTGTTAATCCAAGGGCATTTTTTAATCGTTATTGTAAAAATCCAGATTCACCATTTTATTTAGACCAAACAAGGTTTAATCCACCAGTTGAAACTGTTATAGATATTATAAAAAAATGCAGAGGAGATGTAGTACTTCCACACGTTGCAGCATACCATGCAAAAGCAGGAAACGAAACTCAAATACAAAATGCATGGAGAGATAGTAAAAAACTTGCAGAAGATTTTGTTAGAGATTATGGAATAGAATTAAGTGCTATAGAAGTTATTCACCCTAGCTATTTAGGAAATGCAGAGTTTGAAGAATTTTTAAGAAATTTGGCAGCACAAAATAATTTATATGTAACAGGTGGAACAGATTACCATCAACCAGGAGAAAAGATTGCACAAGATGTAAATGGAAATTTAATAACTACAGATAGACTTCCAGGATTAAGCGAGTGGGTAAAAACATATTCAATTGAAGATATTAGAAAAACTGTAGAAAAGAATAGTAAGGAGGAAAGATAATGTTAAAAAATGACTGTTATACTATTCCTATTGATAAAAATACATTTTTAAAAATAATAGATAGCGTAAGTATTCAAAATTTAGAAGTAAAAGCAACTACTATTATTTCTTATGATAAAGAAAACATGGAATTTTCTAATGCAGATTATCAGTATGAATATTTAGAGCTAAAAGAAGTAAGAAATGCAAAAGAAACAGAATGCTATATAGAGTACACACATTGTTATCCAGAAAACGAGACATACTATAACATGGAAACAAAGCATAGAGTTAAACTAGATAACTTTTCCGAAATGCAAGTAATCTTAAATTCAATTGGATTTAAAGAAGTAAGCAGAAGGATAATTAAAGAGGCAACAATAAAAATTTTAGATAAATATTATATGGATTTAAAAGAAAGTGACAGTAGTGAATATAGTATAGAATTTCAAACAGTAGATAATCATTACATAACAAAAGAAGAGTATGAAGAATTAAACGATTACTTAAAAAAATATAATATAAATCATGTAGAAGATGTTTTTTAGGAGAAAAGATGTCTATTAAAATTATAGAAAGTTTTATAAAAGGAAAAAAGAATAGTCCAAAGCTATGTGAAGATGGATTAGTAATAACAGAAAACTATATTTCTGTTATTGATGGTGTTACTTCAAAAGGAAACACTTTATGGGATAATACATCTAGTGGAGTATATGTAAAAAATCTATTAATAAATGCTATTAGTAAAATGAATTTTAATCTAAGTGCAGAAGAATGTATTAAATATTTAAATTTATTAATTAAAGAAGAATATATAAAGCGTAATGTATATGAAAATGTAAAAAAACATCCAGAAGAAAGACTACAAGCAAATTTAATTATATTTAGTATTAGCAGAAATGAAGTTTGGATTTTTGGGGATTGTCAGGCATTAATTAACAATGTTTTTTATAATAAAGAAAAGAAAACAGATAAAATACTTTCAGATGTTAGAAGTTTATTTATAGACTTAGAGTTAAAGAATGGAAAAAATATAGGAGATATTTTAAAAAAGGATGATGGAAGAGAGTATATTTTACCTTTACTAAGGCAAAGTATAATATATAACAATGAAAAAGGCGAATATGGGTGCAATGTTTTAGATGGTTTTGATGTTAATCTAGAGAATATAACTAAAGTTAAAGTGGCAAAAAATGATGAAATAGTTTTAGCAAGTGATGGGTATCCATTTTTAATGAATACATTAGAAAAAAGTGAAGAAAAGCTTGCAGAAATTTTAGAAAAAGATCCACTACTTATTCATGTTTATAAATCAACAAAAGGATTGCAAGAAGGAAATATTTCTTATGATGACAGAACATATATAAAATTTATTATAGAATAGATAAATAGCTTTTATTTTAAAAATTTTAATTTTGAGTGATTAATTTATAACTTAAAGTTAAATATTAAAATAAAAGCTATTTTTATAAAAAATAAAAGCAATTTTAATAAAACTATAAATACCGGAAAAGTTGATTTTTATAGCATTTTATGGTAAAATATATAAAGTTTTATTACGAAAAGAAGGAGAATAAAATGGTAAGATTAAGTGAGGAAGAAAAATTAACTTTAATTTACGAACTTTTATCAAAAGGTATTGGACAAGCTGAATTGCATAAATTGGGCATTAACATAGGAAAGTTATCAATTTCAACTCAATGTAAATTAGCCAAAATGTTATTAAAAAGTGGTTTTTCAAAAGAAAATTTAGAAGGACTAGGTTTTAATATGGAAAAATTCCCTATACAAGAGCAGATAAAGTTAAATATATTAGATGCTAGAAATAAAAATCAGAAAAGCATACATAGGGCTCTTGAAGAAAACGAAAAATAATAAGGGAAGGAGAGCGTAGTAACAATACTATGCATATAGTTTATGGCATATAAAGCAAACGTAACCTCTAAACAATTAAATATTTTATTAAAAGAAGATACAGAAGAAGCTAGAGAGCTTAAAGGACTAATATTAGAGTTAGTTCAGTTTTCAACAATTTTAAATAAAGACATATCTGAAAGAAGAGTAAGAAAGGTAGCTGACTTAAATAAAAAGTGGAATTTGCCATCTGAAAGCTATCCACAAAGTATGGAAGATTTTCAGATGTTACAAAAAAAAGCAGATTTTAACTTAATGGGATTTATCAACTATGAAGCATATGTCTTATCAGCGCTAGATTTCTTCGACATACAAGATGATGTAAGACGGAATGTTCGAACAATATATGAAATACTTCCAAGAAATAAAACCCGATGCAACAAAACAAGAATTATATGATATAAAATATACAACTAAAGATTTCAATGGACAATTTACTGAAACAAGACAAAGAAAGCCAGAAGAGTTATATGCTAATTTAATGTATTTGTCTAATCAATTAGCACATGTATTTGGAGAAGAAGAGAAAGCAACTGTTTATAATAATGTACCATACTCAAAGCAAATGGCATTTATAAAAGATTCTTTAATGGACATAAAAAATTGGTGTGTTCATAAATTAATAGAAGAAAAAGAAAATGGTGCTAATGTAGAAGTTGCAATAGAAGATAAAAATAGTAAAGATAAATACGGAATGGTTTTTACTGTATCTTTACCAAATTATTTTGAGCCATTTATAGTACATATTCCACAAGATTTACTTTCAAAAGAAGAAAAACAAGCTTGCATAGTAAAGGGTTCTTTTTTGTGGGATAATAAATTAAAAACAACTTTTCCAACTTATGTTAGAGAAGAAAAAGCAAAACTTTTAGAACAGCTTTATTATGATAAATATTATAAAGATGGAACTAATTATAGAAATTCTAAAGATAGATTAAGACTATTTTTAAATAGAAGAAATAGAATATTAGGACGTAAAGCAATTAGTGGAGCTAAAACTATTGGTGCAATGAAATCAGATGCAGACAAAATTAATATTCAAAGAGATAATATAATAGTATTTGAAGAGCTAGAAAGAATTTTAAATATGAAATTTCCAAACTATTTTAGAGATGGATTTCTGCATAGAACAAGTTATTCTCTAAGAGATGTTCAAAATGCCATGGACGCTACAGCAAGAAGTGAATTAAAGAAATTGGGAATCTCGGAAGAAAATATAGATACAGAAATGGCAAAATTATTTATTTATATGAAAGTAACAGAGCCATTAAGCACATTAAGTAGAGATGCAGAAAAAAGAGACGAAACGGTTAGACAAGATGTAGAAAGATATATAAATGGTTTTAATTTTATAAAAAGTAATTTAAGAAGTACTAAGAAATATTCTGAATTAAAGTCAAAAACTAAAGGTTTGGCAAGACAAAATGAAGAAAAAGGAAAATTAGTAATACCAGGAGAAACTACTAATGTAGAACTAATTAGAGAAGTTAGCGATTTAAAAGATGAAGTGGCAAGACTTACAGCAGAATTAGAAGCAATGAAGATGCAGTATAGCGAGACAAAAGGTGTGTTAAATAAAGTTAAAAAGAAGAATCAAAAGCTGATTATGGATAATTCAAAATTAAAAAAGAGAAATAAAAGACTTGAGAGAATGCTAGGAGCTTCTGGTGGAGGTCCTAATGAGCAAAGAGAGGATGATGAAAATGAAAAGTAATTTCTCAGATGGTGATATTACAAATAATAGTGAATTAAGTCCTGTTAATAAAAACATTACTTTGTTTTTGTATGAAAAAGTAAAAAAGGGAGATATAGATCCAAAATATGTTCCAGAAAAATATTTAAGAGTCATAAAAGAATTATTACTAGAAGAAAAGAGACTAAAAACTGAAAAATTAGACAATTTAAAAAAAGTGTAAATTTAAAATATAAGTTTATAAATAATATTTTACATATTTACATATAAGAGTTAAACTACTAAAGCATAGGAGTTATAATGTTTGATATAGAAGCAGAACTAAAAAAATTGCCAAGTAAACCTGGTGTCTATATAATGCATGACAAAAATGACAAAATTATTTATGTTGGAAAAGCAGTTTCTTTAAAAAACAGAGTAAGGCAATATTTTAGAAAAACAAATAAAACGAAAAGAATAGAGAATATGGTTTCATTAATAGACCATTTCGAGTATATAGTAACAGATAATGAGGCAGAAGCTTTAATATTAGAGTGTAATCTAATAAAAAAGAATATGCCTAAATTTAATGTTCTTTTAAAAGACGACAAGACATACCCATATATAAAAGTTAATGTAAAAGCAGATTATCCAGATGTTTATATAACAAGAAGAATATTAAATGATGGTGCTAAGTATTTTGGACCATACGCAAATGCCGGAAGTGCTAAAGAAATGGTAGACTTTATAAAAACAAAATTTAAAATAAGGCAATGCAAAACGTTTAAATATAAAGATAGACCTTGTTTAAACTACCATATAAAAAAGTGTATGGCTCCTTGCATGGGATATATTAGTAAAGAAGAATATAGAGAGCAAATAAATCAAATTATAGACTTATTAGAAGGAAAAACAGATAAGATTATAAAACAATTAAAGCAAGAAATGGAAGAAGCATCTAAAAAATTTGAATATGAAAAAGCTGCATATATAAGAGATAAAATTTTAGCTATAGATAATATAAGCAAAAGGCAAAAAGTATCAAATTTATCTGAAAATGATATAGATGTAATAGGAATTGCGAAGAGTAAATATCAAGTTTGCATAGAAATGTTTTTTATAAGAAATAGCAAAATGATAGGAAGAAAACATTATTTTTTAGCAAACATGCAAGATGAAGAAGATAGCGAAATTTTATCTAGTTTTATAAAACAGTATTATATAAATAATCCAATATTGCCACACAAGATTATGATAAAAGAAAATATAGAAGATAAAGAGATTATAGAGAAATCTTTAACAGAGCAGGTAGGAAGAAAAGTAGAAATAAAAACACCTCAGAAAGGCGAAAAATTAAGATTAGTAGAAATGGCAGAGAACAATGCAAAAATAACTTTAGAAAATAAAGAAAAAGACAAAACATCTATTTTAACAGAGCTAGAAGAGGTTTTAAATTTAGAAAATTTACCAAGGAAAATAGAATGTTTCGATATATCAAATATATCTGGAACAAATGTAGTTGCAGGAATGTGTGTAATGCAAGACGGAGTGATAAAAAAGAACCTTTCTAGAAGGTTTAAAATAAAAACGGTAATAGGTCAAGATGATCCTGCATGTATGAGAGAAGTTGTAACAAGAAGGTTAAAACACTCTATAGAGAATCCAGAAGGTGGGTTTGGAAAACTTCCAGATGTTATTTTTGCAGATGGAGGAATTACACAGATAAGAGCAATAAAGCAAGCAATTTTTGATGTGGATATGTGGATAAAAGAGGAAAAGAATAGTAGTTTTAAGTTAAATATACCTGTATTTGGAATGGTAAAAGATGATACACACTCAACAAGAGCGTTAATAGATGAAAATAAAAACGAAATACAAATATCTGATAAACTTATGAATTTAATAACAAATTTCCAAGACCAAGTTCATGATACAGCTATAACTTACCACAGAAAATTAAGAGATAAGGAAGTTACAAAATCAGAATTAGACGAAATAAAAGGAATTGGTGAGGCTAAGAAAAAAGAACTTTTAAAACATTTTGGAAGTATAAAGAAAATAAGAGAAGCAGATATAGAAGAAATAGCAAAAATAAAAGGAATAAATTTAGAATTAGCAAAAACAATAAAAGATAAACTAAATTAATGGAATAATATGTAAAAATTTTGAGTGCGATATTATGCATAAGCTATAATAATTACTCATATATAATAATAAGCAGATATAAAATTAAATAATTTGCTTTAATTATTTATAGGGGGAATTTATATTATGGAGTATGCAAAAGATGTTTCTTTTAATTTAAAATGTGGCGCTAAGGAAGATTTAAAAGTACATAGGACAAACCTTATGTCAAAATGTATTTTAAAGGCAAAAAGACACAAAACAATAATTGCTATTGTTATATTAACCATTTTAATGATAGCTTTAGATTGTTTTTTAATAGCAAATTTTATTAATGTATTAACAAGTTTATAAAAAAGGAGTAAGAGCTAGTAATATCTAGTGAAAAGTAATTATGGAAGTAGCAAAAAATTGGAAAGATTATGAAATATTAGACATGGCAAATGGCGAGAAATTAGAAAGATGGGGAAATATATACTTAGTAAGACCAGATCCACAAATTATATGGAAAGAAAAGTCATTCCAAGATAAATGGAAATTGGCTAATGCTAGATATAGCAGAAGCTCAACTGGAGGAGGAAGCTGGAATTATATAAAGAAAGTTCCAGAAAATTGGCAAGTTAAATATAAAGATTTAACATTTAATATAAAACCAATGGGATTTAAACATACAGGGCTTTTTCCAGAACAAGCTGTTAATTGGGATTGGATGATTAATAAAATAAAAAATGCAAATAGAGAAATAAAGGTGCTAAATTTGTTTGCATATACAGGAGGAGCAACAGTTGCATGCAGTTATGCAGGGGCATCTGTGTGCCATGTAGATAGCTCAAAAGGAATGGTAACTTGGGCAAAGGAAAATATAGTTTCTTCAGGATTAAAAGAAAGACCAGTTAGATTTATAGTTGATGATGTGGTAAAATTTGTAAATAGAGAAATTCGCAGAGGCAATAAATATGATGCTATAATAATGGATCCGCCATCTTATGGTAGAGGAACAAATGGCGAAGTTTGGAAATTTGAAGAAAACATACAAGACTTAGTAGAACTTTGCACAAAAGTTATGTCAGATAAGCCATTATTTTTCTTAATTAATTCATATACAACTGGAATATCTAGCAAGGTATTAGAAAATATACTAAGATTATCTATAAAGAAAAAAGGAAAGTTAAGTTGTGGAGAAATAGGATTACCTATGACAAATTCTAATTTAATTTTACCATGTGGAATTTATGCAAGATATGAGGGAGAATAAATTACAAAAAACTAATAATATAAAAATTATACTAAATGTGCAAAAATATAAGGAGAAAAAAGTGGACAAGCTTAAAGTAATATACGAAGATAACCATATAATAGTAGTAGAAAAGCCTGTAAATATTCCTTCACAAGGTGACAAAACAGGCGATATAGATATGCTTACAATTATTAAAGAATACATAAAAGAAAAGTACAATAAACCAGGAAATGTTTATCTTGGATTAGTACATAGACTAGATAGACCGGTTGGGGGAGTAATGGTTTTTGCAAAAACTTCAAAAGCAGCATCTAGATTAAGTGAAGAAGTAAGAGAAAAAGTTTTTAAGAAGACATATTTAGTTATAGCAAATGGAAAATTTAAAGAAGAGAAGCGGAGAATTTGAGGATTATCTAATAAAAAATGAAAAAAATAATATTAGTAAAGTAACAAACAATACTAAAAATGGAAAACTTGCAAGTTTAGATTATGAGGTTTTAAAATATGATGAAAAACTAAATCTTTCTGTTGTAAAAATAAATTTACATACAGGAAGGCACCATCAAATACGAGTACAACTATCTAGTAGAGACCATAGCATATATGGTGACCAAAAATATGGAGGAAGAGGACATGGAAAGCAAATAGCCCTTTGTGCATATAAGCTAAAAATTATTCATCCAACAACTAAAGAAGAAATGGAATTTACATCAGTTCCAGAAAAAATAGGGAGTTGGAAAATACTTGACGGATTAAATGTATAACAATACAAAATAATTAGTAAGATATATAGTAAATTTATAAGTAAAATATAACTTAAAAGTTATTATACGAAAATCAAAATAATTATATGAAAATAAATATTTTGATTTTCGTATATTTTTTGGTGCTTTTTATATAACTTCTAGGGAGAATAAAGTCGAAAGATGTATTATTGTGTCAGAGCAAATGAGGTGAACAAAATGATAGATAAATTTTGTGACTATATAACCAAAAAGATAAAAGAAAAAAATCCAGATATGGATGAAGAAAAAACGCTTGTAGTAGACTTTGGAGTGAAATTAATTTTTGGAGAACTACCTAAAATTTTATTATTATTCATAGTAGGATTTTTACTTGGAATAGGATGGTATACACTACTTGCATTTTTGTTATTATGTCCATATAGAAGCTTTACAGGTGGATTTCATTTAAAAACTCATTTGGGATGTATGATATGTACAATAATATTATATTGTGGACCTGTAATACTTGCAAAATATATAACAATTGAACCACAATATGTAAAATATATAGCAACAGCCTTAGTTGGAATCTTAGGAATAATTCTAATTGCAAAATATGCCCCAGCAGATACAGAATACATACCTATTATTAGTAAAAGTGAAAGAAAACGTAAAAAAATAAGCAGTTTTATATCGCTTACAATACTAATAGCAATAATTTTACTTGTACCAAATAAAACTATATCAAATATGTTATTGTATGGAGTATTTTTACAAACATTAACTATTACGAAAATAGCATATAAAATTACAAAAAATAAATATGGACATGAGGTATATGAAAAAGAGCAGCAAATAGCTGCATAAGTTTGATAATAAACATTGCCGGCAATGTTTTATTATATATTTATGTTTAAGGGGGAAAAGGACATGTTAAAAATATTAGCAAAGATAGCAGAAAAATATGCAAAAAGTACTAACACAGCATGTTGGTTATGGGGAATAGTACATCAACCTAAAATGCCAGCATCACTAATAAAGAAAGATTAGTATAAACTCCTTTCTTCAACAATTTTTCGACAAATAAGACTCTTTATAAAAAAGAGTCTTTAAAATTTAATAATATATTTCTAATTGTTGTTTAAAATATTCCGAATTCTTTGTAGTAAATAAATTTAAATTATTATTTCTACTCAATATTTTTCTCACTTCGTATAATCCAAGTCCATGATTTTCTTTATCACCCTTAGATGTATAATTTTTCTCAAAGATTTTATCTATATTAACATCTTTATTTTTATAAGTATTTTCAACTATTACTAGTAATCTATGTCTGTTAAGTTCTTTTCTAAAATATACATTTATTTCCTTTTTGTCACATTCTTTTGCTGCCTCAATAGCATTATCTAATAAAATACCAAACATTCTTACAAATTCGTATATTTTCATATTATCTTCTATCTCAGTTAAATTTAAGAAAGATTCAATATTCATAACTATATCATTTTCATTTGCTTTATAGTATTTAGAAGAAAGAATATTGTAAATTGCAGGACTATTAATAACATTTGGGTCTAATGCAGCTAAGTTAACTATAATTTTACAATCCTCAAGTAAACCTTTATAATATTTTCTTAATCCATTCATATCGTCTCTATCTAAATAGCCACCTATACTTTGAATAATATTGTTAAAATCATGTTTAAAAATTCTTAAATTTTCATGCATGTCTTGTAATTCTTTATTATGCCAATGTTGAACTTCTAAATCTCTAGTAGTTAATTCTAATTTTGTTACATTTAACATAGAATATAAACTTAAAAATAGATAACTTGCTAAACCAAATATGCTTACTAAAGTTATAATTACAGGTAAACTATCACTATAATAACTAATTAAATATAATTGTGTGCCAATTACGCATAATCCCAAAATAGCACTTACTATAAATAAAATTTTGTTCTTTTTACTTAAAATGTCTAAATTAATATTAAACTTTATGTATTTTATTAATTTATAAATTAAGAATATGCACAAAAATATAAAAAGAGTAAAGCATACTCTATGTAATGGAACTGTCATAACATAATCATAAGGAATATTAAATATTTTTAAATAAAATTTTAGCATAAATAATTCTAATGCTGACATAATAAAAATAGGTATAAATTCAGCGAAAATAGATTTTAGAAAGCTAGCTTTTAATACAAACTTAATTAGTAACATTCCATATACCATATTAAATAAAGTGCCAAACGGATCAGGCAATAAAATTCTAAGTATAAATCCAACGATAGAAAATGCCATTACATATATTATTTTATTACGTTTTTCTGACTTGATGTTTAAAATAGTTGTAAATAAACACATATTTACATATGCTTCCACAATACATAAGAAAAATCCACTTATGTTTATTAATGTTTCATTTGGTGTGCTTATTGTATTCCATATTGTTTGAAAAATATTCATTTTTGAAAACCTCCATAAAATTGTTTTTATATTTTGGACCTATATAACATTTATTATCTTGACTATTATTAAGATAAATAGTATTTGTTTTTATATCAATATTTGTTATTTTATCTGTATTAACAATGTAAGACTTGTGGCAACGTACAAAATTCTTAGGTAAATTTGTTGATACTTTAAGAAAAGAACTATATGTATTGTAATCTCTTGTGTCTGTATGAAAAATAATTTTCATACCTTCTTTTTTTATATATTGTATGGTGTCTTGTTTTATAATGGTTTTATTGTTATCTAATCTTATATAAGTGTTGCTATTACCATGAATATCTTCTATTAATCTTAAAATAGTATCTTCTAGTCTTTCAGGTGTTATAGGTTTAGGTAAATAATCAAAAGTCTTATATTTATATGCTACTAAGCCATATTCTAAATGTGCTGTAGAAAATATAAGATAAATATTTTTGTCTCTTCTTCTAATTTGTTCTGCAATATCTAATCCAGATATATCAGACTTTAGGTCAATATCAAGAATAAGGACATTGGCAGAGTTTTCATCTAAATATTTTATTAAATCTTTAGCATCAGTTGTTTTATATGAAATACAAGCTTCAATATCATGTTTTATGAAAATAGATTCTAAAATTCTGCTTAGTCTTTCTAAGATGATAGAATTGTCATCGCATAAAACAAAATTCAACATATATTTAACCTCCGTTTAATATAACAAAAAATATAATAATAGGCACAAAAAAATATACATGAAATTAATGAAAAATAATTTCCAATAATATCCAGTAACTATTTAACTATAATCTAAAATTCAAAACTTGTCAAGAAAATTAACAAAATAAATACAAAAAAATGTCGAAACGTGCCAACTATTGAAAAATAAAGAAAAAATAAAAAGAAAAAAATTAAAAAAAGTAAAATACTTGTAATTTTAAGACAAAATCTTTTACTTTAACTATTTTTAAATATGATATAAAAAGCATAAACTATAAGGTAAAAATTTACAAATGGTAAAATTACTAATAAAAAAATATTGGTAATTTTTTTACTTAGTATATCATAAAATTGAATAAAACAAAAAGTTAAATTTGGGAGGTCATAATGAAACAAAAAAACATAAGACTTTTTATAATGTTTGCTACATGTTTTATATTTATTTTTACATTTGCAGTTGCTAATGAAAATAAAATGAAATCTATTGAAACAAGTGCGAGTTCTTCGCTTAGTAATGAGAAAATAGGTTGGGGAATAAAAAGAAATGATAATCATGAACAACCAGATTTAGGAGCTAAAAATAAAACAATAATAGATAAATATAATGGAATAGCAATGGGAAATAAGGAAAAGCCATATGTCTATTTAACGTTTGATGGAGGCTATGAAGCAGGATATACAGAAAAAATTTTAGAGGTTTTAAAACAAAATGATGTGAAAGCTACATTTTTTATTACAGGACATTATTTAAATACTCAACCAGATTTAGTAAAAAGAATGATAGATGAGGGACACATTGTTGGAAATCATACGGTAAATCACAAAAGTATGCCTGATATAGATAACAATACTATAAAAAAAGAGGTTATGGATTTACATACAGCAGTATATGAAAAGTTTGGATATGAAATGAAATATATTAGACCTCCAAAAGGTGAATATAGTGAAAGAACTATAGACTATACCAATAGTTTGGGTTATAAAACTGTAATGTGGTCATTTGCATATGATGATTGGGACGAAGATAAGCAAGGGAGAGAAGAATATGGTAAGAAAAAGATATTAGATAATGTTCATAATGGAGAAATAATATTGCTTCATTCAACATCTAAAGACAATAGTAATATTTTAGATTATTGTATAAAAGAAATAAAAAATATGGGATATGAATTTAAAAGTTTAGATGAGTTTGAGCAATAATAAATATTATATTAAAAAATATAACACGAATTTTAAGGAGTATATAATGAAAAGAAACAGGAAAAAAGGAGTAAGTAAATTAGATAAATTGTTAGAAATACCTGATGAACTAATTTCTAATGAGCCTAAAATAACTATAGTTGCATTTAATAAATGTTTAATAGAAAATTACAAGTCTATTTTAGAGTATCAAGAATTTTACATTAGATTAAGTACATATATAGGTATAATAAATATAAATGGATTTAATATGCAACTTAATGAAATGACAAATGAAGATTTATTAATAGAAGGAAAAATTGAGAGTATAGACTTTGAAAGTACAATAGAAAATAGGGAGGAATAACTTTGCATTTTAGAGTATTACTTGCTTATATTTTGGGATATTTAGAAATAAAAGTAGAAGGCTATTTTATAGAAAAATTTATAAATAGTTGCTTGAAAAGTAACATATTTTTATGGAATATTAAAAGAAAAAAGTCTACTATAATGACATGTAATATAGGAGTGTCAGATTTTAAAAAGATAAGAAAGATATTAAGAAAAACAAAATGTAGAATTAAGATAGAAAAAAAGAAAGGCATGCCTTTTATTTTTAATAAATATAAAAAAAGAAAAGTTTTTGCTTTACTAATATTATTAATCGCAGTTTTAGTAATAGTATTATCAAACTTTGTATGGAATATTGAAATAGAAGGAACAGACAAAATAAATAAGGATGAATTAATGCAGACTTTAAATAAGGAAGGGCTATCTATAGGGAAGTTTAAACCGACTTTAGAAACAAAAGAAATTATAAATAAAATAAGATTAGATAGAGATGATATTGCTTGGGTTGGAATTGAGGTTAAAGGAACTAATGCAATTGTTAAAGTGGTAGAAGCCGAGGAAAAACCAGAAATTATTGATGAAGATGAATATTGTAATATTGTTGCAACAAAGGACGGGGTTGTTACGAAAATAATGGCACAAAATGGTACACCCCTAGTAAAAGAAGGCGATTTAGTAAAAAAAGGAACAGTGTTAGTAGGTGGATGGCTAGAGGGAAAATACACAGGAACCCGATATGTGCACTCAAATGGGCAAGTTGAGGCAAAAGTTTGGTATACGCAAAAGGAAAAAGTATATTTAAAAGAGACTAAAAAAGAAGAAACAGGAGAGACTGAAAATAAATATTCCGTAAATATAAATAATTTTATAATAAATTTTAATAAAAGGCTTTCAAAATTTGAAAATTATGATACAATAGAAGAGACAAAAAAATTGAAGTTATTTTCTAATTTTTATTTACCAATAGGGATAGTAAAAACTACTTATAAAGAATATCAAAACATAGAAATAACACATACTACAGAAGAGGCTAAAACAATTGGTATTGAAAGGGCAAAAGATAAATTAAATGCGCAAGTAGAAAATACTAACAACATAACTGATGAACAAATTAATGTAAAGGAAAATGCGGAATTTGTTGAAGTAGAGGTTATTTATGAAGTGAAAGAAAATATAGGGACAAAAGAAAAGATAGTATTTTGAAAGGGAGAGTGCATATGGAAGAAAGAAGTTTAAGAGTATACAATTCAGAAAGAACATTTTTTAACAAAATAGCTAATGGTTTAACAAAAATGTTAATACCAACAAAAATAGGAATTAATGGTTTCCTAATATCAATAAAAAGAACTAACATTTTAAAAGCATACGAAGAAGTAAAGAAAAATGCAGGAATAGAAGACGAAGAGAAAAAAGAAATGCTAGATAAAAAATATGAAGACATGTATGCTTTGTATTTAGAAGCTATAGATAAATATATAATGGATTCAATTTATAAGAAAGTAAAAACAGATACTGCAAGTGACTTTGAAAAAAATGCGTTATCAAATTACTATAATATAATCCAGTTAAAAGATAATGACTATACAGAGTTTAAATATAGAAAACAAATATATTTATTAGGATTAGATTATGATAACATAGAGTCTCATGGAAAACCTCAAGCAGTAGAAAGATACAGAAACTTCTATGGAAGTGAAATGGAGACTTTATATAAAGGACTTTTAAAACATTATTCTATAAAATTATCAGATAATTTAACAGCAGGAGACAGAGATACAGTTTATAATAAAATATTTAATACATTGGCAGATTATGTAGAAAATATTTTACCAATAAAAATGCAAGAAAATGAAGAAAAGTACAAAGAAGTTGTAGAAGAGTATAATAACTTTGACAAGTTTACAATAGGAAAGCTTGATCAAAACGATGTAATAGAGAAAAATTTAATTTTAATAGGAATTAGTAGAAAATTATTTACACATAGTTTGCCATTAGTTGTTGCAGAACGTTGCTATATAAAACTATTAAAAGATGCTAGAAACTTAATAGTAGATACAAAAATTTTAAGAAAGAAAGAAAAAGCATATTCACTATTAATTAATATAATAGATGAATATAACCTAAGAGTATTACTTACAAAAATTTATTGGGACAAGCCAGAGCAAAGAGAAGAATATAAAGAATTTTCTAAAAAATATAGAGAAGTAGAAAAATTAAGCATCATAAATAAAGAAGAATACTTAAAACAAAAACAAATTTTATTCTTAAAAGCAGATTTAAATAAAGTATACCAAAATGAAAACCGCTACTATAAAATTATAAAATTCTATAAAGACAAACTTGTGGAATTAGGTGCAATGAGAAGACTAAAAAATGGTTGTATGTCATATGGTTACTATATAAAAGCGGACAAAAAACTAAAAGATGTTGTTAATAAATAGGGGGAATTATGAAAGCTACGTCAGAGATAATTCTTAAGGGAGTAGAAGAAAAAGATAGCCATGAAGATTTAATAGATAGAGTTGTAGAAAAGTGTTTTGAAATAGAAAATTTGGATTCGGACAAGGTATATGTTGCAATTACACTAACGACTCCAGAAGAAATTAGAGAAATAAATAGTCAGTTTAGAAAAATAGACAAAGAAACAGATGTGCTATCTTTCCCTATTTTTGAAAAAAAAGACATAGATATGCTTAGAAAAAATAATGAGCCTGTAGATAAAGATATGCCACAAGATGTTTTGGGAGATATTATAATTTCTATTAAGAGAGTAGAAGAGCAAGCAAAAGAATATGGTCACAGCGTAGAAAGAGAACTTGCATACATGGTGGTTCATGGGTTCTATCATTTAATGGGTTATGACCATATGAATGATGAAGATAAAAAAGCTATGAGAGAAAAAGAGGAAAAAGTTTTAGAAAGTTTAGATATAGTTAGAAAATAAAGGAATGATAAATTGTTATGAAAAAGGACAATAATGGGGAAAAAGAAACTAAGAAAAACTCAAAAGAAACAAAAAATAACTCTGATAAAAGAATAAAAAATAGTGGATTTATAGATGCGTGGAAAAACGCTATAAATGGTATTATATATGCAACAACTACGCAAAGCAACATTAAGAAACAACTTATTATTGCTGTAGTAGTTGTTGTTATTAGTTTATTTTTCAATTTGTCTAAAGCAGAGTTCTTATGCTTTTTATTTACCATAATATTAATTTTATTTGCAGAAATGACTAATACAGCTATAGAAACAGTAGTAGATTTATGTACAGAGGTGTATCACCCAAAAGCTAAAATAGCAAAAGATGTAGCTGCTGGAGGCGTTGTTGTAACAACTATAAATGCAGTAATAGTAGCATATTTCTTATTTTTTGATAAAATAAGCGAAATGGGAATTGCATTTTTACAAAATATAGCTACATCACCACAACATTTGGCTTTTTCTGTAATAATTATAGTAATTATAGCAGCTTTAGCTTTAATAGCATTTTCTAAAACGAACAAGCATAAGATATTTAATGAAAAATTTATTCCAAGTGGTCATGCAACAATTGCTTTTGCAGCAAACACAATTATATGGATATCTACGAGAAATCCAGTAATATTAATTTTATCTTTGGTAATGGCAATATTAATTGCAGAAAGTAGAATTCAAGCAAAAGAACATAAGCTTTCAGAAGTAATTTTTAGTGCATGTTTAGGAACTATTTTAGTACTAATTTTATATGGAATGGCTAAATTATTTATAAGTTAATAAAATATATGGTTTATAGGTAGTGCCTTATTAAAAACCTAAATACTTTAAACAGGAGAATGTATAATAATTTTATTATACGGTAAGTAAGTATGAAGTTAAAAGATCAAAAAGGTGGACTAAAAGTATTAATAGGAATTTTAATAGTTTTGATAATTGCAGCAGGAGCTCTTTTAGCAATGAAATATCTGCAAGGAGAAAAAGCAGAAACTACTTCTAACGAAAATATACAAAGTGCAGAGAAAGAAGAAGAGAAAAAGCCAGTTACATTTTCTGGAACAGATAGGCCAATAGCTGTAATGATAGATAATCATAAAAATGCAATGCCTCAAGCTAATCTTTCAGAAGCAGAAATAGTTTATGAGATGATAGTAGAATATGGTGAAACTAGATTAATGGCAATATACAAAGGAGACAATTTAGATAAAATAGGCCCAATAAGAAGTGCAAGACATTATTTTGTAGATTATGCTCTAGAAAATGATGCAATTTATGTTCACTTTGGAGAAAGTCCTCAAGCAGAAGATGCAATAGATAAATATTTTGTTCCAGATATAAATGGAATAAATGAAAGTGAAGATTATTTCTGGAGAACAGACGATAGATATGCTCCACATAATGTTGTAACAAGCACAAAAAGTATATTAGAAATAGCTAAAGTAAAAGGCTATAGAACAACATCAGATGAAGACAGCGTTTTAAATTATGTGGTAGATGAAGTGAATTTAGAAAATGGTCAAAATGCAGAAGACATAACTATTCCATATTCTCAATATAATACAGTAAGCTATAAATACGATGCAGAAAATAAAAACTATATTAGATATTCAAGAGATGTAAAACAAGTTGATTGGGATACAAAAGAAGCTGTTACTGTAAAAAATATAATAATTGCAAAAGTAGGAAATAGTACATTAAATGATGGCTCAGATAAAGATAGACAAACAATAGATAATATAGGAACTTTAGAAGGATATTATATAACAAATGGAAAAGTTATTCCTATAACATGCGAAAAGGAATCTGTTACTTCAAAAACAGTATACAAAGACTTAGAAGGAAATGAAATAAAAGTAAATGATGGAAATACATTTATACAAATGTGTCCAGATGATGCGGATATAGTAATAGAATAGTATAAGTAAAGAAAGGAGATATGATGTATTTATTTATTAATTTAAGTAGATACATCATAAATAATATATATGAGTTGTGTAGATGAAAAAATAGTAGAAGAAACAAGAAAAATATTAGAGGATTATAAAATTGAAAAAGATAACCTAATTCCAATATTAAATGATGTACAAGTAAAATTTGGATACATACCAAAAAAATCGCAAATGGAAATTTCTAAGTATTTAGGTATTCCTATGGCAGAAATTTTTGGAGTAATAACATTTTACTCAAGATTTTCGCTAGAGCCAAAGGGCAAATATAACATTTCTGTATGTCTTGGTACAGCTTGCTTTGTAAAAGGTTCACAAGCAATATTTGATAGATTAAAAGAAAGATTAAAATTGGAAGATGGGCAGACTAGTGCAGATGGAAAATTCTCTATAGATACTACTAGATGTGTTGGTGCATGTGGCATAGCGCCAGTATTTACAGTAAATAACGAAGTATATGGGCATGCAACAGTAAAAAAATTAGATGAAGTATTAGATAAATTAGAAAAAGAAGGATAAAATGAAAAAAATTTAAGTTAAAAGAATTATTAAAGGACTAAATTATATAATTACTTTGATTTAGCATTGTAAAAAGGAGGTCTTAAATGAAGACTATAGAAGAATTAAATAAAATAAGAGCAGAAAAAAGAATAGAATTAGATTTAAGAAAAAATACAAAAGCAGATACTAGAGAAAAACACATTTTAGTATGTAATGGTACAGGATGTACATCTTCAAAATCGCCAGAAATATTAGAAAACTTTAAAAGAATAATAGAAGAAAAAGGAATACAAAATGTGAGAGTTATAAAAACAGGTTGTTTTGGATTATGTGCAAAAGGACCAATTGTTATAATAAGACCAGAAGATACATTTTATGCAATGGTAAAACCGGAAGACTGTGAAGATATTATACAATCACATATAGTAGAGGGAAAAGTAGTAGAAAGATTATTATGCAAAGATATTGATGGAAAAAAGGTAAATAGGCTAGATGACCTTACATTTTACAAAAAGCAAAAAAGAATTGCTTTAAAAAACTGTGGCGTAATAAACCCAGAGGATATAGATGAATACATAGCTTTTGATGGATACAGAGCATTAGCTAGAGTTTTAGTAGAAATGTCACAAGACGAGGTGATAGATATAATAGATAAATCTGGACTTCGTGGAAGAGGTGGGGCTGGATTTCCAACAGGCAAAAAATGGAAATCTACTAAGGACGCAAAAGGAGAGAAAAAGTTTGTTGTATGTAATGCAGATGAGGGAGACCCAGGTGCATTTATGGATAGAAGTATACTAGAAGGAGACCCACATGCAGTGCTAGAGGCAATGGAAATTGCAGGTTATAGCATAGGTGCAGAAAAGGGATACATATATGTAAGAGCAGAATATCCAATTGCAGTAAATAGACTTCAAATAGCAATTAATCAAGCAAGAGATTATGGAATGCTTGGAAAAAATATATTTGGAACAGGATTTAATTTTGATATAGAAATAAGACTAGGTGCAGGTGCATTTGTATGTGGAGAAGAAACAGCACTTTTAGAGTCTATAGAAGGAAGGCGTGGACAGCCAAGAGTAAAACCTCCATATCCAGCTCAGTCTGGTTTATGGGGATGCCCAACATTAATAAATAATGTTGAAACATATGCAAATATTGCACAAATTATATTAAAAGGTTCAGAATGGTATTCTTCAATAGGAACAGAAAAATCAAAAGGAACTAAGGTGTTTGCTTTAGGTGGGAATGTTAATAATGTTGGTTTGGTTGAGGTACCAATGGGAACAACTCTAAGAGAAATTGTTTATGATATAGGTGGAGGAATTCCAAATGGTAGAGAATTTAAAGCAGCTCAAACAGGAGGACCTTCTGGTGGTTGTATTCCTAAAGAACATCTAGATACACCTATAGATTATGAGTCTTTGAAAGCTATAGGCTCAATGATGGGGTCTGGTGGACTTATTGTAATGGATGATACAAAATGTATGGTTTGTTTAGCTAAATTCTATTTACAGTTTACAGTAAGTGAGAGCTGTGGCAAATGTACACCATGTAGAATTGGAACCAAAAGAATGCTAGAAATTTTAGAAAAACTATGCAATGGTGAAGGTAATGAATATGACATATATAGATTGGAAAAACTTGCAGTAAATATACAAAAATCTAGTATTTGTGGTTTAGGGCAAAGCGCACCAAATCCAGTAATTAGTACACTAAAATATTTTAGAGAAGAATTTAGGCAACATGCAATAGAAAAAGAATGTAAAGCAATGGAGTGTAAAGCTTTAGCTAGAATAGAAATAGATGAGGATAAGTGTAAAGGTTGTGGATTATGCCAAAGAAACTGCCCTGTAAACGCAATAGAAGGAGAAGGAAGAGATAAGAGACATATAAATCAAGATAAGTGTATAAAATGCACAACATGTATAAGGTCTTGCCCATTCCATGCAATAGGATAGAATAAAAAAGAAAGAGTGATAAAAATGGTTAATTTAAAAATAGATGGAAAAAATGTTGTTGTTCCAGAAGGTACTACAATATTAGATGCAGCAAAACAAGCAGGAATAGATATTCCAACACTGTGTTTCTTAAAGGATATAAATGAGGTTGGAGATTGTAGAATGTGTATAGTAGAAGTAGAAGGAAGAAAAGGTTTTGCTACTTCATGTATACAAAAAGTAGAAGAAGGAATGGTTGTACATACTCATACTCCAAATGTCTTAGAGGCAAGACATACAATACTTGATTTAATAATTTCTAACCATTCTAAAGATTGTTTAACTTGTACACGCTCACGGTAATTGTGAACTTCAAGATTTAGCAATTAAATTTAATGTATTAGATGTAGAGTTTAAAGGAGAAAGAACAGAACATAAAATAGATGACAAATCTCCATCAATAGTAAGAGATTTTAACAAATGTATTTTATGTAGAAGGTGTGTTGCTACTTGCAAAAATGTTCAAAATATTGGAGCAATTGATTGTATAGAAAGAGGGTTTGAGTCTTGTATTTCTACTACTTATGATCATAGCTTAAATGACGTAAACTGTACATTTTGTGGTCAATGTATAGAGTCTTGCCCAACTGGTGCTCTTCATGAAAAAGAAAATATAAATGATATATGGGCAAAATTAAAAGATCCAGATACATATGTAGTTGTACAAACAGCACCATCTGTAAGAGTGGCTCTTGGAGAAGAGTTTAGGATGGAAATAGGAACAAATGTTACTGGTAAGATGGTATCTGCTTTAAAACATTTAGGATTTGATAAAGTGTTTGATACAAATACTGGAGCTGATTTTACAATTATGGAAGAGGCTACAGAATTTGTAAGAAGGTTTAAAGAAAATGATAATTTACCAATGACTACCTCTTGTTGTCCTGGATGGGTAAAGTTTGCAGAAATGGAATATCCTGAAAATTTAAGCCATTTATCAAGTTGTAAGTCGCCACATCAGATGTTTGGAGCAATAATAAAATCATATTATGCAGAAAAAAATAATATAGATCCTAAAAATATATATGTAGTTTCTGTAATGCCATGTATTGCTAAAAAATTTGAACGTCAAAGAGAAGAGATGAAAGTAAATGGCTTATGGGATGTTGATAGCGTGATAACTACACGTGAGCTTGCAAGAATGATAAAACAGGCTAATATTGAGTTTGACAAATTAGAAGACGAAACATTTGATAGTCCAATGGGAGAGGCAACAGGTGCAGCTGCAATATTTGGAGTTACAGGTGGAGTTATGGAAGCTGCACTTCGTACAGCATATGAAATAATTACAGGAGAAGAATTAAAAAAGCTAGAGTTTGAAGATATAAGAGGTTCAAAGGGAATAAAAAAAGCTACTGTTCAAATTGGAGATAAAGAAGTTAAAGTGGCTGTTGCACATGGATTAAGTAACGCTAGAAAAATTATGGAAGAAATAAAAAATGGAACATCAGATTATCAATTTGTAGAAGTTATGGCTTGCCCAGGAGGATGTATAATGGGTGGAGGTCAGCCTATAAAGAGCTCTAAAACTAGAATGACAGTTGATGTTGCTGCTAAAAGAGCAGAAGCGATGTACTCTATTGACGAAAGAAGTACAATAAGAAAATCACATGAAAATCCTATTATGAAACAAATATATAAGGATTATATAGGAAATCCAGGAGAGCATAAAGCTCATGAGCTTTTACATACTCACTATGTAGAAAGAGAAGAATATAGAATATAAAGTTGTAATGGTAAGAGTATAAACATAGTATAAGCAATACATAATTAAATAAAATATAAAGAAACTCGAGAGGGAGCGCCCTCTCGAGTTTCTTTCTTACTTCAAGTGATAAACGAAGAACTGGAATATTAGCAGAAATAAGTTTATTGCAAGCAATACAAAGATACCAATGGATATCTCATAAGCTGCAAACAAACCTGCTGTGCAGGCGACTACTCCCAAAAGAGTAGCACCAGCTATTTTCCGCAACTGTAGCCGCTCTGTACGACAAATTGCGCTACTTGGTCTTACCAATGTTCGTATTGCAAGTGAAAGACCAAGCAAACAAGATATGGTAAGAATTATTGTAGCGAAAGTCAGCAACGGCACCATCATATTATCACTCCTTCCAAAAAAGTCTGTGACACAATCAATCACTTCTTAATGCAAAGAGGCGAAGATTGTGAAAAAAATAATGCGCTCCTACCTTAATTATAGGATATTTTACACAATATGTCAAAAAAGTGTGAATTTAAGTGTAGAAAATTAAGAATTAGGGTCGTTGAAAATAATAAAAAAATATGATATAAATAAAATGTTAAAATCAAGTGAAAAGTGCGAAAACTTAATAAAATTTATTTACATGTTTCTACAAAAAAGTAATTTAATAAAATATATAATAAATAAACAGTAAAACTTAAAGTAAACAAATATAATGCTATAAATTAGTAATTTTAAAGTATAAACAAACATAGCAAGGAGGAAGTTAAATTAATAATGGAAAAAGGTTTTAAGTCAGGGTTTGTTTCAATAGTTGGAAGAACAAACGTAGGAAAGTCTAGTATATTAAATAGTTTAGTAAAGGAAAAAGTCGCAGCAATAGCAAATAAACCTCAAACTACAAGAACTCAAATAAGAGCAATAGTCAATAGACCAAATTCACAAATAATATTTATGGATACACCGGGAATACATAAGCCAAAGTCAAAATTAGGTAATGTAATGGTAGACAACGCATTTAGTTCTATTGGCGATTGTGATGTTTTACTTTTTGTAGTAGAGGCAACATCGAAAGATATAGGAAAAGGCGATAGATTAATTTTAGATAAAATAAAAGAAGCACATAGAAAAACAATATTAATAATAAATAAAATAGATTTAGTTAATAAAGAAGAAATAGCAAACCTAATAAGTTTGTATAAAGACGAATATGACTTTGCAGCTATTATTCCAGTTTCTGTTGAAAAAAAATATAACTTAGAAGAGATTCTTAACGAAATAGAGAGTAACCTAAATGAAGGACCAGCATATTATAATACAGAGGAGTATACAGATCAAACTTTAAGACAATTAACAGAAGAAACTATAAGAGAAAAAGCCTTAAGACTTTTACAAGATGAAGTTCCACATGGAATATTTGTAGAAGTAGATAAGATGAAAATGAGAAAAACTATAGAAAAACAGCCAATTTATGATATAGATGCAACAATTTATTGCATAAGGGAATCGCATAAAGGTATTATAATTGGAAAAAATGGCACAATGCTAAAAAAAATTGGAACTTATGCAAGACAAGATTTAGAGAAAATGTTTGATTGTAAAGTAAATTTGAAAATTTGGGTAAAAGTTAAACAAGATTGGATAAATAACGATACTTTTGTAAAAAAATTTAAAAACAATGATTAGTAAAATAATAGTTAAAATAACAAAATTATCCTAGTATAAATTTTTATTATTTGCTAAAGATAAAATCGAATAACATTATAAAATAAAGTTTTGTTATAATTTTGTAATGTTTATGTAAATACTATAAGTATTTGCTTATTAAACAGGAGATGATTACTATGATAAAACAGATTGCTTGGAACACTTTTAAGAACACTGGAAATATAGATACATTTATGGAATTAATGCAAGTAGAAAATGTAGAAAGAACTATGAAAGGTATGGACGACCATGGGGATAATAAAAACGAAGGGAATAGTAATATCAGAAAACAATATGAGCGACTTTGATAAAATGATAACAATATTAACTCCAAGTGGAAAAATTGGGTGTGCTGCCAGAGGAGCACGAAAACCGAAGAGCATGCTAATGGCGGCAACTCAGTTTTTATGTTTTGGAGAATATATGCTATATAGAGGGACAAACTCATATAGTGTAAATTCATGTGATACTATAGAAATTTTTTATAATATAAGAACAGATTTGGACAAGTTAAAATATGCTACTCATATAACCAAAATAATAAATGATGTAACAGACGAAAATCAAAATACATATAAAATTTTACAATTATTTTTAAATACTTTATATATGATTTCAGAAACCGATGAAAATATGGATTTTATAGTTTCTGTATTCAAAATAAGACTTTCATGTCTATTAGGTTTTATGCCAATAATAGATAGATGTACATCATGTGGTGAAAAAAACGCAGAAGAATATTTTAGCTTTGAAGATAGTGGATTTAAATGTGAGGTATGTAGCAGACAAGACAAGGGAGCAATAAAAATAAGTAAATCAACGGCAAATGCAATAAAGTACATAATTTTAGCAGATGCGAAAAAAATATTTTCTTTTAATATTTCCGAAGAAAATAGAAAAGAGTTGGAAATTGTTGCAAAATTATATTTAAATGATAAATTGGATAAAGAATATAAAATAGAGGATTTATTTTAATATATTAATATTTGACATTTGCTGTAATAAAATGATATAATAAATCAGTTAATAAATGTTTTGAGGGAGATAATATGGGCAAAGTAATTAAATTTGGTATAGGATTTGTAACAGGAAGGCAAAACATATGTAGACTTATAAATAATACATATAAGCATTTAGCAGATCAAGTAAGTAGATCAGACACAAAAATAGAGTTAACTATTTTTATACTATTTGACATGAAATATCAATTTACAACTAGAATAGATTTTTATGGGCTTATGCCAGATGTTTATAAAAATATTAATGTAAAATATATAACGCCAGAGGACATGGAAGAACAAAAAAAGATGTTAATAGGAAAAGAGATATTAACAAAAAAAGAAGCGGATTTATTCTTTGGATATGGATATGCAAAAGGAAGAAATACAATAATGTATTATGCATTGAAAAAAGATATTGACTATTTATTCTTTTGGGATGATGATGAGTATCCTGTGGCATGTGCAAAAGAAGATGAAGACGAAGAAATAACATGGATAAAGCAAGATAATATTATAAACACAATAAACTATATGAAAAAAGCGGATGTTGCATTAGGACATAAATGTGGCTATGTATCACCTATTCCATATATAGAATTAAAAGAAGATGTAAATGAAGAATTATTTAAAGATTATATAGAAGCTGTTTCAAATGAGGCTATATCATGGGAAGGAATTAGAGAACAGTTAGTAAAATACCATGGATTTAGATATATATCTAAAAGCGAATTAGAAGAATCAAAAGTAAGAGAAATAAAGTTTGATGGAATTGGAAAATGGGTATTAGGCTCACCACTTTGCCTAAATTTTACGCATTTAGATAAAATACCTTCATTTTATAATCCAGAAGGGGCAAGAGGAGAAGATGCATTTTTCTCAACATGGCTAGAAAATTCAAAAGTAATAGAAATGCCAGTATATCATTTCCATGATGCTTTCCTAAAATACACAAATATACTAAATGAGAAATATCCTAAAAAATTAAGAAAAATAAAAATGGAAGATGAGCAAACAACCGAAAGATTTATAAAAGCCTCTATTGGATGGATAAGATACAAACCATTATTTATCTATTTAACAGATAGAAAAAATTATGCCGAAAAAATAGAACAAATACGTGAAAAATTAAAAATAAGTATACCAGAAGTAAATAAGTTATTTACAAATTCAGACTTAAACATACTACTTCCAGAATTAGAAAAATTTAATAGTAGCGTGAAAAAGGATTATGATGATTATATAAAAACAAATGAAGCATGGGAAAAAATAAAAAAGGCAATGTTAGAAAAGAATTTCTAAAAAATTAAGGTATATATAATAAGAGCTAAATTAGTTGAAATATAACAATAAAAAGTTGGAATAATTAATTCCAACTTTTTATTGTATCATCAAATCTTTGCCTTTGAGTGTTAAACCTATTTCTGAAAAACTCAATTCTATCTTTAGGTAAATTGTTTTCAGCTTCTAAGGTTTTCATATTTAACTCAAACTTGTCATCGAATTTTTTTATAAGAAGTTCTTTTGCAGTATCTGCAATAGAAGGGTCAAATCTAGGCATTTTAACTGCAAGTTCAATAGTATTTTCTAAAAATCTAGCTCTTGCTCTATACTCAAGTTCATATAATGCATGATTATGGAAATATTCAATACATCCGTCGAAAGCATCTAGTACATCTAATCTTTTTAAACTTAATGTAGCAGACATTATGCTATTAGGCCTTTTTATATAACCGTATAATACATCATCTATTGTTGCAATTTTTTTACAATTATGTAATACTCGATATGTTGTAAATTCATCTTCATTTAGTTTGCTTACAGGGAAACGAATATTATTATATGTTTCTTTTTTATACAATTTACTCCAAGATACAACAGTTTTTATATATAAATGCAAATCGTCTGAAAATAGTTCTAATAAAGCTTGTTCATTATTTATAATTGAAACTTGCCTATTTTCTTTTACATCAAGGAAACTGTCACGATTTTCTGGAGTAACGTCTTCAAATGGAATTTTATTGTAGTCACATTCAACTATGTCTGCTGAATGTTCTAATGCAACATTTAACATTATTTCGTAAAACCTTGTTGAGATATAATCATCAGAGTCTACAAAAGAATAATAATCACCAGTAGCAGCATCTAAACCAGCATTTCTAGCGGTAGAAAGACCACCGTTTTCTTTATGAATAACTTTTATACGGTTGTCCATAGCCTCGTATTTTTTACATATTTCTAACGAATTATCTGTTGATCCATCATCAACTAAAATAATTTCAAGATTTTCATATGTTTGATGGATTAAACTTTCTAGACAATTTTCAATATATGGCTCTACATTATAAACTGGAACCATTACACTTATTAGTTTTTTATTTGTATTCATATATTCACCTCATTTATTAAATTTACAAAGTTCTTATAAAAACTTTCTTTACTATATTTATTAGAGTGTTTTTTACTTTCCATACCCATTTCAAATCTTACATTAGGATTTTCATATAGATAATCAAGTTTATCTGCCATATTTTGTATTAAATTTTCATCTTTTTTTAATACAAAAGCATTTTTTGATGTTACAAGTTCAGGGATTCCTCCGGAATAAGTAGTTATAATTGGAAGTCCACTTGCCATAGATTCCATAACAACAAGGCCAGAAGGTTCTTCCCACATTGAAGGTATAATTGAAATGTCTGCAATATTGTGGATTTTATATAAGTTTGTGTTATGAATAAATCCTGTAAAAATAATTTTGTCAGAAATATCTTTAGATATTTCTATTAATTCTTTATCATAATCTGTAAGAATTTCATTGCCAAATCTAGAGTTTCCTACAATTATAAGTTTACAGTTATCAATATTTTTCATCTTTTTAAAAGCTAAAATTAACTCTTTTATACCTTTTTGAGGCACTGTGCGACCACAAAACATTAAAACACAATCTGAACTTTTTATATTATATTTTTCTCTTAATTCCTCTTTTTCTTCCTCATTAATTCTTTTAGAGAAATTTTCAATAGCAATTCCGTTTTCAACAACTTTAACTAAACTAGGGCTTATAATATTATTAGCGGTTAAATAATTTTTAACGTAATTGCTAATGGCAATGAAAAATTTATAATTTTTTAGTAATCTCTCATCTCCTGCTACATTACCGTGCATATGAAGTAGAAATTTTTGAGAAGGTAACTTTTGGATTAAATATTCATAACCAAGATAATTTCCGCCTTCTATAACAATATAGTCAAAATTCTTATCTTTCAAAATGTTATAAACCTCATCCATATACATGCGAAAATTATCAGAAACAGATTCATCAGAAAAGTCTAATTTAGATGTATTTTCTGGTAATTTTATGTAATGCATTGTAGTATGTTTATAAGTTTGACTAATTTTATATGCATTTTCTTCATAAGGACATATACAAGAAATTTCTATTTCGTGAAATTCCTCATTTACGTTAATTAAGTTTGTTACTAAAGTTTCTACTGCGCCACCTTTAGTAGCAGGAATTGGAAAAAAGTTTGGAATAACAAAACATACTTTTTTCATAAACTAACACCTCTTTATTTTAAATAACTATAGCATAAACAAGGAATAAAAGCAAGAACAAAATATTATATAATAGATATTAATGGCAAGATTATAAAATTTGAAGAAATGGTTTACAGTGTAAGGAATTTTTGATATAATAAATATGTTAATTAAATAAAATTATAAAGGTGGGAGGAAAGTGAAAAAATATGTAGTTAGAAAATACGAAGGCAATAAAAAAATTGAATACAAAATCAAAGATCTTATTGTCAACATTTTATCAATTGAGCAAGGACATGAAGAGTGGAGAAACACTTATTTAACAGAGGATTATGACAGGGATAATTTAGTAGTCTTGTATATTCAAGATGAAAATGATGATGTTATTGCAACTATGTCATTGGATATCGAAAAACAAGACTCAGGGAAATTAAGAAGTGTATGTTGTCATCCTGAGTATAGAGGACTAGGACTGTCGGGTGACTTATTAGATGGTATATTTGAAGTCGCCAAGGAATTAAATTTAAAGAAAATTACATTAGATACTTACAGTAATATGAAAAGAGCAATTGCATTTTATCATAAGCATGGATTTGAAACAATTGACGAAGCTCCATATGGAGACGAAACAAAATACATGTTAGAAATGGCTGTATAAGTAATTTTACAAAAAGAGGTTAAAGATGTATTTAATAGTAGGACTTGGAAACCCTGGAAAAGAATATGAAAACACAAGACATAATATGGGTTTTAAAGTATTAAATAAGCTATCTGAAAAGTATAATATACCTATTACCAAAAGTAAGTTTAACGGAAAATACGGAACAGGTATAATAGAAAATGAAAAAGTAGTTTTGTTAGAGCCACAAACATATATGAATCTTAGCGGAGAGGCTATAAAGCCTATGCTAGATTTTTATAAAGTGGCTCCTTCAAACGTGCTTGTTATCTATGATGATATAGATGTGGAGCCAGGAAATATAAAAATTAGAATGAAAGGTGGTCCTGGAACACATAATGGAATGAAATCTGTAGTAAAAGAGCTTGGAACAGAAGAATTCCCTAGAGTACGAGTTGGAATAGGCCAGCCAATTATTAAGCTAGCAATGGTAGACTATGTAATTGGTTATGTACCTGAAGAAGAACTAAAAATATTAAATGAGGGAATAGATAAAGCTGAACAAGCAGTAGAAGAAATTTTAAAAAGCGGATTAAATTATGCTATGAATAAGTTTAATTAAGCTTATTATAAGAGAGGTTTTGTATGCAAGAATTAATTATAAATAATGATGGAGAAAATAAACAAATAGCACTTGTAGAAAATGGAAAATTAGTGGAAAAATATGATGAAAGACCTGATATGCATAGACTAGAAGGTAACATTTATTTTGGTATAGTAGAAAATGTTTTGCAAGGTATGCAAGCTGCTTTTGTTAATATAGGTGAAGAAAAGAATACATTTATGCATATAAAAGATGTTATTCCTAAAGTTAGTAATGAAACAGGAAACAAAAATGAACTTTTGAGTAAATATAATATAAAAGATTATATAAGAGTAGGTATGCCAATTTTAGTACAGGTAAAAAAAGACAGTACAAATAAAAAAGGAGCAAGAGTATCTACTAATATTAGTTTACCTGGAAGGTTTGTAGTGCTTTTACCAAATACTAACTTTATTACAATTTCTAAAAAAATAGTAGATAGAAATAAAAGAGAGGAATTACAAAAAGCGGTTCAAGAAGAATTACCTAAAAATTATGGAGCAATTGTTAGAACATCTGCTGAAAATAAAGATTTAGATTTTATAAAAAGAGATGTAAAAAGCTTAGTTAAATTATGGGAGTTAATACAGGATAATTTTAAAAATCTTAAAGAAGAAAAAACTCATAATCCTACTTTAATATATGAAAACGAAGGAATTATAGGAAAACTATTAACTGATTTAATAGATCAAAATTTAGAAAGAGTAGTAACAAATGATAAAGAATCATATGAGAAAATTTCTAATATATTAGAGCAATCAGGAGCAGGAAATATAAAGCTAGAATTAAGAGAAAAAAATAGTATTTTGGATTTATACGATATAGAAAGTCAAATTGAAAAAGCAAAAAGCAGAAAAATATGGCTTAAATGTGGAGGATTTATTACAATAGATAAAACTGAAGCATTAACAGCAATAGACGTAAACTCTGGAAAATATATTGGAGGCAAGGATTTAGAGCAAACTGTATATAGAGTTAATAGAGAAGCAACTTTAGAAATTGCAAAGCAATTAAGATTAAGAGATATAGGCGGAATTATAATTATAGATTATATAGATATGGAAAAAGAAGAAACAAAGAAAAAAATATTAGAAGAGTTAAACGGATGTTTAAAAAAGGACAGATCTAAGACTCAGGTAGTTGGATTTACTCCTTTAGACTTATTAGAAATGACGAGAAAACATATGTGTAGCAATGATTAGAAGCAAATTTTAGACCATTTGGTCTATAATTTGCTTTTTTTGGAAATAGACTATACAATATGCTTATTATAATTTATTTTAGAAAGGAAATTATTTCATGAAGAAATCAAAGAGAAAGATTTATGAAGGCGAAGTTCTTACAGATTATAGAGAATTAGTAAATAGGTATAAAACTAGATTTGCGAATAATGTTGCATTTGAATATAAAAAAGAAGTACATGATAAAGAGACCATAAAAATAACATATGCGAAATTTGCAAATGATATAGAAGCACTTGGCTCAGGATTACTTACACTAGAATTTACAAGCAAACGAGTTGCAGTTATTGCGCCAAATAGATATGAATGGTGTGTTAGTTATTTAGCTGTGGGGACAGCTGGACTTACAATAGTTCCTCTTGACAAATCATTACCAGATAATGAAATAGAAAGCTTAATAAAAAGAAGTAAAGTAGATGCAGTTATATTTGACGAAAAATATGCAGAAGTTTTTAGAAAGATAAAAAAAGAAAATACTTCAGATTTAAAATATTATATATGTATGGATAATACAGAAGAATTTATGAAATATGAAGATATTGTAAATACTGGAAAAGAATTAATAGATTTAGAAAAAAATATAGATAGCAATTTATTAGAAAATTCTAAAAATGAGCTAAAACAAAATAAATACAATAGTGTTATATTAAATCCAAATGAAATTTCAATTATACTATTTACTTCTGGTACAACATCCATAGCAAAAGCTGTTGCATTATCACAATCTAACATTTGTGCAGATATAACAGCATTAAGCCAAATGGCAAAAATATATGAAACAGATAGATTTTTATCTTTTTTACCTTTACATCATACTTTTGAGTCAACAACTACTTTTTTGTATGGCACTTCATGTGGAATTACAATTGTATTTTGCGATGGACTAAAGTATATTCAAAAGAACTTAAAGGAGTTTAAAATTACGGGTTTTGTATGTGTTCCACTTATGCTAGAAATAATGTATAAAAAGATGATGAAAACAATAGAAGAACAAGGAAAGGCAAAACTTGTTAGTACAATGAGAAAAATTTCTAGAGGATTGTTAAAGTTAAAAATAGATGTAAGAAGAAAAGTATTTAAACAAATTCTAGATGCTTTAGGACCAAATTTAAGAATGTTTATATCAGGAGGAGCAGCAATAAGTATAGAGGCTATAAAGGCATTTAGAGATATAGGAATTAACCTTCTACAAGGATATGGGTTAACAGAAACATCACCAGTTCTCGCAGGAGAAAATGATATATATAAAAGAGACGGTTCAGTAGGTTTTGCACTTCCGGGGATAGATATAAAAATAGATAATCCAAACGCAGAAGGAGTAGGCGAGATAATAGCTAAAGGACCTGTAATAATGCATAAATATTTAGACAATGAAGAAGCAACAAATGAAGTACTAAAAGATGGATGGTTCCATACAGGAGATTTAGGAAAATTTGATAAAGACGGATTTTTATTTGTAACAGGAAGAAAAAAATATGTTATTGTATTAAAAAATGGAAAAAATATTTTCCCAGAAGAATTAGAAATATTAATTAATCAATTAGATTATGTTTCGGAAAGTATGGTATTTGGAAAACCAGATAAAGATGACGACTTAAAAATATGTGCTAAAATAGTATACAATCCAGAAGAAATGAAAAATATGTATCCAGATAAAAATGAAGAAGAATATCATGATATAGTTTGGCAAGATATCCGTAATAAAATAAATAAACAAATGCCAGCATATAAATATATTAGAGAAATAATAGTAACAGACGAACCACTTATAAAGACAACAACTCAAAAAGTAAAGCGTGATGCAGAAATGAAAAAAATACTTGGAAATTAGGGACAGGTCCCAATTTCCGAAACTCAGAAATTGGGGACAGGTCAATTTTTCTAGATTTTAGAAATTGGTACCTGTCCCTAATTTCCAAAAAACTTAAAAATGTCATTTACTTATTTTTTAAAATATGTTAAATTATTAATATAGTTATTAGTTGGAGGAAAAGGAATGCCAAACGAGAGAAGAAAAAATAAAAGGAAAATTACAAGAATAAAAGATTTATTAACAATGAGAAATTTTTTAATTATTGTAGGAATTTTAATATTAATTATATGTATTACAAGTGGAATTATGATGTATAGAAATTATCAAGACAAACAATTATTAGCAAAACAAAAAGAGGAGTTAGATAAGCAAATTGAGTCTATTTTTACAGAAACACTAAACAATATCTCATCTACCAACGAAGAAGTAGATAAAATGGACAAAATTGTAAGAATTTCGACTGTTGGAGATATATTATGTGGTGACGAAATGCTTATGGACGCTAAAAATGTAGATAATAGCTATGACTTTAACAATATATTTAAAAACATAAGTCCGTTTATAGAAAGAAGTGATTTAGTAGTAGGCACAATGGAAACGAATTTTACAAATGCTCAATTTTCTGGATATACTAAATCGAATTCACCAAGGGAGTTTGCAATGGCAGTACGAAAAGCCGGAGTGAATGTTGTAAGTTTGGCACATAACCATGCATTGGACTACGGAATAAATGGAATTAAAGATACAAAGAAATATTTACAAGAGTTGGGATATGATGTTTTAGGAGATAGAGTAGAAGGAAATAATGTATTAATAAAAGATGTAAAAGGTGTAAAAATTGCATTTTTAGCATATACGTATGGCGTAAATGATGAAGGAAGCAAAACAAGCAAAGAACTTGACTCTGTATATATTTTTAGTGAAGAACAAGCTAAAAAAGATATAGAATATGCCAAAGAAAATGCAGATACCATTTGTGTCTTAATGCATTGGGGAGATATGTATTCAAATGAAGTTAATGATGACCAGAAAAAAATTGCAGATTTCTTAGTAGATAATGGAGCAACCTTAATAATAGGGACACATCCAGCAACGGTTCAACCAATGGAAATAAGACAAAATAAGGAAGGTAAGAATGTACTTGTTGCATATTCTTTGGGAAATTTCTGTTCTTCAATTTCAGAGGATAATGCAAAAGTAGAACTAATTTTAAACATAGAACTTAGAAAAAGTGGAGAAACAGGAGAAGTATATTTAAAGAAAGTGGATTACACACCTTTATACATGCTAGACAATGGTGCCGTAGCAGAGAATAGATATGAAATAATAGATATGAAGAATACTGCATTACAATATGCAAGCGGAAATGGAACAATAACAAGAGATACATATAACAAATTAATAAATGGTCTTGATTTGTTAGAAAGTTTATTAAAACAAGAGTAGTCATAAAAAAGAGGTAAAATAATGAAAGTAGGGTTTATTTCACTAGGATGTAGTAAAAATTTAGTAGATACTGAAAAAACAATAGAGCTATTTAGAAAACATGGGTATAATATTGTAAATAATCCAAAAGAAGCAGAAATTATAGTAATAAATACATGTGGTTTCATAGAAGCAGCAAAAGAAGAGGCAATAAATACAATATTAGAAATGGCTGATTACAAAAAGGAAAATTGCAAATATATTATTGCAATGGGATGTCTAGTTCAAAGATATAGAGAAGAGCTTGAAAAATCACTTCCGGAAGTAGATTTATTTATTAAATATGATGAGTATAATACAATATGGAGTCAAATAGATAATTTAATAAATAAAGATACAGCACATGAAAAAGAAAAAGATATTCCTTTTAATAAGTTAAAAGATAGAGTGATAACTACAGGTGATAATTATGCTTATATAAAGATTGCAGATGGTTGTAATAACTTTTGTACTTTCTGTGCAATTCCATATATACGTGGAAGATTTGAAAGTAGACCAATGGAAGATATTATAGATGAAGCAAAGGATTTAGCTAAAAAAGGTTATAAAGAAATAATTTTAATTGCTCAAGATACAACGAAATATGGTGTAGATATATATGGTAAGCCAAAACTTGCAGATTTACTAAAAAAACTATGTAAAGTAGATGGAATAAAGTGGATTAGATTTTTATATGCATATCCAGAAACAATAGATGATAAACTAATAAAAGTGGTTAAGAAAAACGAAAAAATATGTAAGTATTTTGATATACCAATACAACACATTTCAGATACTGTATTAAAAAGAATGAACAGAAAAAGTAATGCTGAGAGTATAGAACTTCTAATTAAAAAATTAAGAGAAAAAATACCAGAAGTAATAATAAGAACAACAGTAATGGTTGGTTTCCCGGGAGAGACACAAGAAGATTTTGAAAAACTATGTAGTTTTGTAGAAAATGCAAAATTTGACAAGTTAGGTGCATTTTCATATTCAAAAGAAGAAGGAACGCCAGCAGCTACTTTAAAAGAGCAAGTACATCCAATGACCAAAAAGGCTAGATATAACAAAATAATGGAAATACAACAAAAAGTTTCAGAGGAAAATTTAAATAAATATATTGGTAAAGAATTGGAAGTTTTAGTAGAAGGAAAAACTAAAGATGGTAAATATTATGTATGTAGAAGTTACATGGATGTACCAGATATAGATGGAGTAATATATTTAAAAACCTCTAAAGAGTTGCAAAGTGGGGATTTTACAAAATGTGTAATTAAATCTTCGGTAAACGAATATGATTTACTTGCTAATTAGTTATAAATAATTTTGGGGGTTAGATGAGAAGTTTAAATCTATAAAAAATAGGACAGATTTTAAATAGTCTGTCCCTTTTTTATGAAATCTAGAAATTTGGACCTGTCCCCAATTTCCAAATTAATAATTTTCAGCGTTTACTTCAAAGAATGCTTGTGGATGGTTGCAAACTGGGCAAACTTGTGGGGCTTCTGTTCCAACATGTATATGTCCGCAGTTTCTACATTTCCATACTGTAATGCTTCCTTTTTTAAATACTTCACCATTTCCTAGATTGTCTATTAATTTTCTATATCTTTCTTCATGGTGTTTTTCTACTTCTGCTATCATTCTGAATTTAGCGGCTATTTCTGTAAAGCCTTCTTCATCAGCAACTTTAGCAAAGTTAGCGTACATATCTGTCCACTCATAGTTTTCACCAGCTGCTGCTGAATGTAAGTTTTCCATTGTATCTCCAATTCCATTTAAATATTTAAAATGAATTTTTGCATGTTCTTTTTCGTTTTCTGCTGTCTCTAAAAATATTGCAGCAATTTGCTCATATCCTTCTTTTTTTGCTACACTAGCAAAGTATGTGTATTTGTTTCTTGCTTCTGATTCTCCTGCAAAAGCTGCTTTTAAATTAGCTTCAGTTCTTGAACCTTTTAATTCCATAATAATTTCCTCCTAAAATAAATTTGAGAACTATTCTCATTTTCAAAGATAATAATATAACATTATGGATAAAAAGTCAATGAGTAAGGCTTATAAATTTTTTAAATAATTAAATAACATATGTTATAAATTAAGGTTGTTACCATGCATAAAATAACTCCACAAAAAGTAGGAATTATAAATGAAAGAGCGGTATATTTTAAGCTACCAGTTTCTTTTTTTATTGTCATTAAAGTAGTACCACATGGAAAATGTAATAATGATAAAATCATAATATTAATTGCGGTAAGCAAAGTCCATCCATTATTTAATAAAATTTGAGAAATATCTGCTAAATTTTCTAAATGTAGTAAAGTTCCAGTTTTAGCATAGCTCATTAAAATTATTGGTAAGACAATTTCATTAGCAGGTAAACCTAATAAAAATGCAGTAATAATGTATCCATCTAAACCAAGAAGTTTTCCAAAAGGATCGAAAAAGTTTGCTACATAAGTTAAAATGCTTATTTCATTAATTTGAATGTTAGCAAATAGCCAAATAACAAGTCCAGCAGGGGCAGCAATACTTATAGCTCTTCCTAATACAAAAATTGTTTTATCAAAAATTGACCTTACAATAACTTCTAAAATCTTGGGTTTTCTATATGGTGGAAGTTCCAAAGTAAAAGAAGAAGGAACACCTTTTAATATTGTTTTAGAAAGAATTTTTGATACTAAAAGAGTCATAAATACACCTAAAACAATTACTAGCAATACTACAATTGTCGCTACAATAGAGGAAGAAAAACCACCAGATATTCCACCAAAGAATATTGTAGCAATTGTGATTAAAAAGGGAAAACGACCATTACAAGGAACAAAACAGTTAGTTAATATGGCAATTAGTTTTTCCCTGGGAGAGTCTATTATTTTTGTACCAACTACACCAGCAGCATTACACCCAAATCCCATGCACATAGTAAGTGCTTGCTTACCAGAAGCGCAGGCTTTCTTAAAAAATTTATCTAAATTAAAAGCTATTCTAGGTAAGTAACCTAAATCTTCTAAAATAGTAAATAGAGGAAAGAATATAGCCATTGGTGGAAGCATAACTGCTATAACACAAGTTAAAGTTGAATATATACCATTAACTAATAAATCTGTAAGCCAATTAGGTAGGTTAATATAGTTAAAAAATATTAAAATTTTTTCTTGCATATAAGCAAAAAAGTTTGATAAGAGTTCTGAAGGATAGTTTGCCCCAACAATTGTAAGCCAAAATATTAAACCTAAAAATAAAATCATAATAGGAATTCCAAATCTTTTAGATGTTAATATTTTATCGGCTTTCATATTAAAATTATTATAATTCTCTTTAGCATGGGAACATACAGATTTTGCAAGCATTTCGGCATTAAAAAATATTTCTGATATAACCTTGTCATTAAAATTTTCTTTTGAAATGTTGCTTTTATTAAGTCTTTCATAAATTTTCTCTAAAGCATTCACAATATTTTTAGACTCTATATTTATATTCAAATTTTGTGATATGGAATTTATAATTTTTTTATCTCCTTCAATTAGTTTTATAGAAATCCATCTAGACAAGTATTTATTTTCTTGCTCTAATAACCCATTTATAATGGGTTCTAAAATGCTAATACTTTCTTCTATAGCAACACCATAATTTAGTTTTATGGGTTTATTTATAGTTTTTTTGCTACATACATTTTCTACCTCCTGCATTAGTCTTTTTAAAGTTTTTTTACTTTTAGCAATTGTTCCAACAACAGGTATACCCAAACGCTTAGATAATAATTCTAAATTAATATTAATGCCTTTCCTTTTTGCTTCGTCAAGCAAATTTACACATAACACAACGTTTGGTGTTATCTCCAAAGCTTGATAAACTAAGTTTAAGTTCCTTTCTAAGCATGTGGCATCTACTACTATTAAAAGTGCGTTTGATTTGCCAAAGCATATAAAATCTCGTGCAATTTCCTCCTCTTCGGAATGTGACATTAATGAGTATGTACCAGGTAAATCTACAAATAGAAAATTATCATTTTTATATTTACATATTCCGCTGGCGTTTTCTACGGTTTTTCCTGGCCAATTACCAGTATGCTGGTGCATGCCAGTTAATGCATTAAATATTGTGGATTTACCAACGTTTGGATTACCAGCCAAAGCAACTGAATAGTTGTATAAATTTAAATCTTTTTTTGAATTTAAATTTTTATTTTGCAATATAGAAGACATAGTTCCTCCTAATAATTTTATTAAATATACTATGCAATAAATAAATTAATGTGATTTACTTAAATTATATTTCTACAATAATGTTTCTTGCGTCTTCTGCTCGTATAGCAATAACTGTGCCACGTATTTCGTAAGCTGTAAGTTCCCCTGCTGGACTTTGCAAAATTGGCATAACATTAGACCCTTCTATCAAGCCCAAATCTAGTAATCTTCTTTTTATTGAGCCAGTACAATTTAAAGAGTTAACAGTAGCTAACTGATTAATTTCTATGGTGTTTAAAGATGTTTTCATAAGTATTTATCATTCCTTTGCTTAAATTGTTTATTATATTTTATGTAAAATTTAGTGATAAGTGAAATAAAAAACAAAATAGAAAAAAATAAAAATAATTGATGACTTTTGTAAAAAAGTATAATATAATGAAGAAAATTTAAATTGAAAGGAAGAAAACAATGGAAAAAATAAGAGGATTTGAAATTGCTAAAGGTTTTGAAGATAAAGAGATTAACTTGCCAGTAAGAAAAACAAAATATTCAGCAGCATACGATATAGAGGCAGCAGAAGATACTATTATTCCATCATTTAAACAAGGAATGAAACCAACTTTAATAAAAACAGGATTAAAAGCATATATGATGCCAGATGAAGTATTAGTAATAGTACCAAGAAGTTCTGGACCAAAAAAACAAGGAATTTTATTTCCTCATAGTGCAGGAATTATAGACAAAGATTATTATGGAAATGAAGAAAATGATGGACATATATTTATTCAATGCATTAATATAAAAGATGAAGATGTTACAATAAAAAAAGGAGAAGCAGTAGCACAAGCTATCTTCCAAAAATATTTAGTAATAGATAATGATAATGCAGAAGGAATAAGAAAAGGTGGCTTTGGATCGACAAATAAAAACTAAAGATGACATAAAAAAATTTAACATCTTATAAACCTTAAAAATAAGCAAATATAGCAAAAAAATATAAAAAAATAAATGGTAAAAGTTTTGACTTTTGCCATTTTTTATAGTATAATAGAAGTGTAGTTGAAAAGAGAAAGAAAACCTTCCTAACTCAACGCAATAAACATAAAAAGTTGAAAGGAGCTGATACTTACATGTTTAATGTAGGAGACAAAATTGTATATCCAATGCATGGCGCTGGAACAATAGATGCAATAGAAAATAAAAACATATTAGGAGAGGAACAATCATATTATGTAATAAAAATGCCTGGTGAAGTTAAGGTTATGGTTCCAACAGAAAAAGCAGAGCAAATTGGAGTTAGAAGTGTTATAAATAGAGATGAGGCAAGTAAGGTTATTGCAGTTTTAGAACATAACGAAACAGAAATGTCTCAAAATTGGAATAAAAGATATAGAGACAACATGGACAAAATGAAAAGTGGAGATATATATGAGGTAGCAGATGTAGTAAGAAATCTTGCTTTTAAACAAAAAGAAAAAGGTAGCTTATCTACAGGAGAAAAGAAAATGTTCTCAAATGCTAAACAAATATTAATAAGCGAATTAGTTTTAGCAGAACATGCTACAGCAGAAGAAGTAGAACAATTAATAGATAATAAAATAAACGTATCTTTTGACGAGTACAAAGTACCACACGAAGAAACAAACTTAAATAATAATGTTTTAAATAAATTTATTCCATTTAATAATGACGGAACAACAAGTGTATAGAAATTAATATATAAAATCAGCATAGAGAATGCACCACATTTAGTATAGCTATATAGTTAAATCTAAATGTAGGTGCATTTTAGTTGAACTTTTTTATGTATATAAAAATTGCATAGAAGGATTTAACCATTTTATGTCGAATAATATTAATATATGAAGAAAGGTAATTAAAATTGTTTAGATATAGTGATGAAGTTATTGAAGAAGTTAAAAGTAGTAATGATATAGTAGATGTAATTTCTCTGTATGTGACTTTAAAAAGAAGTGGAAGAAACTTTTTTGGTTTATGTCCATTTCATAAAGAAAAGTCACCTTCTTTTTCTGTCTCTCCGGACAAGCAAATATTCCATTGCTTTGGATGTGGAGTTGGAGGAAATGTTATCCATTTTGTAAGTAAAATAGAAAATATTTCTTTTATGGAAACAATGGAGATGTTAGCAAATAGAGCAGGAATTACACTACCTACACTAAATACTAACGAAGATGATAAAACTTTGCATTTAAAATCAAGGGTTTACGAAATAAATAAAGAAGTTGCAGAATTTTATCATGAAAATTTATATAAGCCAACTTCAAAAATTGCACAAGAATATGTAAAGAAAAGACGCTTAGACAATAAAACTTTGAAAACATTTTCCATAGGATATTCTGGAAACTATGATGATACATATAAATTCTTAAAAAATAAAGGTTTCACAGACGAGGAAATTTTGGCATCAAGCTTAGTTGCAAGAGGAAAAAATGGAGGATTTATAGACAAGTTTAGAAACAGGCTAATGTTTCCAATTAAAGATGTTAGAGACAGGGTAATTGCTTTTGGTGGTAGAGTTTTAGATGATAGTAAACCAAAATATATAAATTCACCAGAGAATATTGTTTATAGTAAGGGAAGACATTTATTTGGACTTAATGTTGCAAAAAAAGGTGACTGCAAAAAAATATTAATAGTAGAAGGATATATGGATGCAATTTCTTTATATCAAAGAGGAATTACAAATGTAGTAGCATCACTTGGAACAGCTCTTACAGAAACGCAAGGAAGGCTTTTGAGAAGAAGTTGTGAGCAGGTAATACTTGGATATGATGCAGATGGTGCAGGACAAGCAGCTACAATAAGAGGAATGGATATATTACAAGATTTAGGTTGTGATATAAGAGTACTGCAAATACAAGGAGCAAAAGATCCAGACGAGTTTGTTGTTAAATACGGGCCAGATAAATTTAGATATTATATGGATAAAGCAATATCTTTAGTAGAATTTAAAGTAAAAGTATTGAAAAAAGAGCTAAATATAGAAAATGTTAATGATAAAATAAAATTTTTAAATCAAATAGCAAAATTACTTTCAAAAATAACAAATAGTGTCGAAAGAGAGATTTACATAGACAAAATAGCAAAAGATTATGAAATTTCAAAAGAAGCAATTCAAGCAGAAATAAACAAGTTAATTTATTCTAATAATGTTGGTGCAAAAGTATTACAAAGACCAGCAAAAACTCAAGTTGTAGAAGATGCTGTATCAAAAGTAGATGAAGCAATAACAAAAAGAGAAAATATGGTAATTTATCTTTTAATAAATTATCCAGAAAACAGTTATAATAAATTAAAAAGTATATTACTGGATAGTTTTAAAAACGAAATAAATAAAAATATTGTAAAAAAATTGTATGAGCAATTAGAAAAAGGAAATATTAATACTAATGATGTTATGAATTGGTTTGAAGACACACAAACAATTAATCATTTATCAGAAATAATGTCATATGATTTTGAAATTTCAGATGTAGATAAGGCTATAGATGATTTGATATTTACTTATAAAAAAGAAAATTTAATTAATAAAAGAAATAACATTTTAAAGGAACTTGAAACTGTTAAGACATCAGAGGAAGGGAAATTACTTGAAAAAGAATTAAATGATGTTATTATACAACTGGCTAGAATGAAATAGGAGGTATAATATGAAAAAGAAGGAAGATAAAGTAGAAGAGATAGCAAAAAGCGAAGAAGAAATTGTAAAAAAAGAAAGTAAAAAGAAAAAAGTAGTTGTAGAAAAAGATAATGAGGCTTCAAATAGTGAAAAAAATGCGAAAGATATAGAACAAGAAAAAGTAATGAATATTATAAAAAAGGCTAAAGAGAATGGTAAAATTACTTATGGAGAACTTGCTAACGAATTAGAAGATACAAATCCAGAGCAACTTGACAAAATTTTTGATACTTTTGAAGACTTAGGTGTAGATATAAAAGATAGTGATGACTTAGATATAGAACCAGACATTGATGACTTAGAAGAAGTTGAAAATATAAAAGTAGAAGATGTAGATCTTACTAACATGGATGGAGTTAGCATTGATGATCCTGTAAGAATGTATCTAAGAGAAATAGGAAAAATACCTCTATTAACTTATGATGAAGAATTAGACTTAGCTAAAAGAATCTTAACAGGAGATGAAGATGCAAAGCAAAAACTTGCAGAGTCAAACTTAAGATTAGTTGTAAGTATTGCTAAAAAATATGTTGGAAGAGGAATGCTTTTCTTAGACCTAATCCAAGAAGGAAATATGGGACTAATAAAAGCAGTAGAGAAATTTGACTATACAAAAGGATACAAATTTAGTACTTATGCAACTTGGTGGATAAGACAAGCTATAACAAGAGCAATTGCAGACCAAGCAAGAACTATAAGAATTCCTGTACACATGGTTGAAACAATAAACAAATTAATAAGAACATCAAGACACTTGTTACAAAAAAATGGTAGAGAACCTACTCCAGAAGAAATAGCAGAAGAAATGGAAATTCCAGTAGAAAAAGTAATGGAAATACAAAAAATAGCACAAGACCCTGTATCACTTGAAACACCTATAGGTGAAGAAGATGATAGCCACTTAGGAGACTTTATTCAAGATGATGATAGTCCAGCTCCACAAGATTCAGCTGCATATACAATGCTTAAAGAGCAACTAAATGATGTTATGGGAACATTAACATCAAGAGAGGCTAAAGTATTAAGATTAAGATTTGGACTAGAAGATGGAAAAGCCAGAACTTTAGAGGAAGTTGGAAGAGAGTTTAATGTAACAAGAGAGAGAATAAGACAAATTGAAGCAAAAGCTTTAAGAAAACTAAGACATCCAAGTAGAAGTAAAAAGCTTAGAGATTATATGAACTAATTTAATATAATAAACAAATGGCCAACTATATGTATTATATATAGTTGGCTATTTGTTTAATTATTTGTTCGATTTAATAAATTTTATAAATTCTGTTTTAGAATTTGAATTTAATAAATAGTAGCTTTCTTTTTCAAATGGTGTAAATAAGTTAATTAAATCAACTTTGTTAATTAGATTAAGTTCTTTATAAGCTATAATATAGTATTTGTTAAGTATGTAATCAATTAGTTTTAAATCATTAATTTTAATAGACCAATAACACATTTTAAATATTACATTAAAAAGAGAATAAACATTATATAAATCTAAAGATAAAGAGCAATTTTTTATAATAAAATATCTATCAAAGATTGCTGTTATATAATCCATTATGCTATTAGAGGAAACCTTGTTGACGATACTTTCTTCTCTTTGAAAGTAATAGTATAATACTGTAGGAAGATACGTAATTTGTTTAGACTTAAGAAATAATTTATAGGCAATATGTATATCTTCATAAAGTTTATTTAGCGGAAACTCAATACCGTTTAACAATTCTTTCTTAAATAATTTAGTTGTCATATAATTTCCTATATTTTTATCATAGAGTAATTCTTCCATGGCACTTTGTTTTGACATTAATATATATTTGTTAGGGACATCTTCTAAATAATTATTAATGTGTGATGAATATACTTCTTCCAAATTACACATTGATATATCAGTATTATATTCTTCTAACCATTTTACTAAAAATTCGAACATGTGTGGATTTATAAAATCGTCACTATCAACAAAACCAATATAATCTCCAGTAGAATATTTTAGACCGTAATTTTTAGCATCAGATACACCGCCATGGGGTTTATTTATTATAGTAATTCTAGTATCTTTGTTTTTATAATTAGTACAAATTTCTCTACTGTTATCAGTAGAGCCATCGTTAATTAATATAATTTCTAAGTTCTTATAGGTTTGATTTATAACACTATTTAAACATCTATTTAGATATGGAGCAGTATTATAAAAAGGAATAATAATACTAACTTTTTTCATAAAATCACCAATAAAATTTTAACATATTTTTTTATATTATAAAATATATTTTTAGTAAAATTATTTATTAGGTGATTTTATGAAAAATGGGATTTGTTTTGCTGGTGGAGGTATAAAAGGCGCTGCACATATAGGAGCTATAAAGGCTTTAGAAGAAAGAAATATAGAATTTAATTATGTTGGAGGAACGTCATCAGGTAGTATAATAGCATGCTTATATGCTTGTGGATATAAGTCTGATGAAATGTATGCAATATTTAAAAAGTATTGTAAAAAAATAAAATATGTAGAATGGATAAACGTACTAAAATTAATATTAGGATTAATATTCAAAGGGGAGATTGTAATTGATGGTTTAAACACAGGAAAACAAATTGAAAAAATAATTAATAATGAATGTAATTCAAAAGGAATATACAATATTAGTGATATAAAAAAGCCTTTAGTAATTCCAGCAGTAAGTTTGTGCAAAGGAAATGTAATTGCTTTTACATCTTGCAATTTCAGAAACTCTTATGATGATAGTACAAGTTTTATAAATGATGTAAAAATAGGAAAAGCAGTAAGAGCAAGTTGCAGTTATCCAGTAGTATTCTCACCATGTGAATATAAAAATTTAAAGTTAATAGATGGTGGAATAAGAGAAAATGTACCTTGGAAAGAGCTTAAAATATTAGGAGCAGAAAAAGTGCTTAGTATTATATTTGAGGATGATATAGAAAACAATTGTGATAAAAATTTAATAGAAGTAGCAGAAAGGTCAATAAATTTGCTATGTAGGGAGTTATCAAATTATGAAATGAGTGGGGCAGATTATACAGTAGTAGTTAAAAGCAAAAAAGTGGGCTTGCTAGATGTAAGCAAAATAGATGAACTATATAATGCTGGATATATACAAATGAAAAAAGTATTAGATAGTAGAGAAGTAAAAGAAATTATTTATTAAAAGCGTTAGACATAAACTAAAAAACTTTATAAATAACAAAATCTGGTAAAGTGCTGTATTGACAAATACTCTGAGTTATGTTAAACTAAATATAGTTGTTAAAAGAAGGGAAGGTAGTATAACTTTTTTAGTTATATATATAAATATGAAAATTTTAGAAAGAATAAAAGCAAGATTAAAAGAATTTAATGAAAAGTTGGGCACAGATATAGAAGACGAGGATGAAATGGACTTTCCAGAAGATATTGCAAGCGAACTTACAGAGTCAAGTCATAATGTAGGTAAATTAGAAGCTGCTCAGGAGGAATTATGGGAGTCAAAACCAACAAAAAGGTCTAAGCTTGCAAGTGAATTAATTGTTCACGAAGATGGTACAATTAAGCAAAAAGATGGAAAAGAAGAACATACAATTGGTAAAGAACAAGGAGAAAAAACAGGAAGTACTAGGAGAAACAAAAATCCAAGAGCAAAAGTTAATGGAGAAAATCAAGTAGGAGACAGCGAAAGAGTACAATAAAATATAAACTTTAATTAAATTTGTCAAGAAAAATTAAAAAATTTCTTGACAAATTAACATTATGTAAGTATAATAATACTTACGTGATATGGCGACGTAGCTCAGTTGGCTAGAGCATTCGGTTCATACCCGAAGGGTCATGTGTTCGAATCACATCGTCGCTACCAATGTTTTAAAAAATGTCTAAAAATAAGGTGTTTCAAGTGTTTTGAAACACCTTATTTTTTCTATTCCCGACTTTTTCCCGACTCAGTTTAAGATAGAGTTCAATTTATTAACAGAATTAGATTTTATTTTTGTTTCAGAATGCATATACATTTGAGTAATAGAAATAGCAGTGTGTCCCATTAGTTCTGCAACAGTTTCAATATCTACTCCTTTCTGCAACAGTATAGAACCAAATGTATGTCTTATTGAATGGAACTTTTTATGAGGAATATTGCATTTTTTTAATATTTTGGTCCATTCAGAAGAAACATTTTTTCCTTTTAATAAATTACCTTGTTTATCTAAAAACAAATACCCTTCTTTATTTTCCTTTTGATTTAAAGTATCAATTAATGATGAGGGAATGGGAACAGTTCTGATAGAATGTCGAGTTTTAGGAGTTTGGATAATTGTTTCAATATGTTTCTTGTCAAAACTATCATAGATATATACTTCTTTTGCCGATTTATCTACTTTAAGTTCTTTTTCTTTTAAATTTATGTGCTCCCAATCTAAGGCAAGTAATTCTCCAAGTCTTAAACCTGTTCCTAAATCAAGTAAGAAAATTAGTTCAAAGTCAGTACCTTTTATATAATTTTTTATAGTATTTATTTCTTTTATACTTAAAATCTTAACTTCTTCTATTTTATTATTTATAATATCTGTTTTATTACCCTTTAAAGTCAAATTTGAGCAAGGATTTTTAATAATGTAACCATCTTTATAACACCAGTTGAAAAATACTTTTAAAACCTTATTTAAAGTGCTTATTTGTGAATATGATTTGTCTTTTGATAAATCATTATAATAATTTTGAATTTGTACTGAATTAAGTTTTGTAATTTTAGTTCCAGCAATAGGTGATGATTTAATATAATTTCTATAAATTCCTTCATATCTTTGAAAAGTGGAAGGCTTAATTGCAACAGAATTATGCAAAAAGTCAAAGAGCCAAATTTTCATTAATTGAGAAACAGTATAATTTTCTGCATTTTGAATTAATCCGTTTTTTAAATCATTTATATATTTATTTGCTTTTTCTTCCGCCTCACTTTTGCTATTTCCGTAGAATTCTTTTTTTACTGGTGTTCCATCTTCTTTGTGTCCAATTGTTTTAGTTATTCTATAATATTCAATACCATTTTTTGTATAGTTAGTTTTTTTTGCCATTGCAAACCTCCGTTTGTATATGCTGTAAAAATTTAAGCATTAATATATTAATGCTTCATCATTTGTAAAATTACCATACTTATTTGTATAAAAATCTATTGCATTTTTCATATATTCAACTGTAACATCAAAATATTCTGCTAGACTATATAAATCATTAACTCCGATTTTTAACGGCTAATTTTAGCTTTTCGTAAGGAATTAAGGCATAGTATGACCACTTCTTTGCTCTATATTCTTGCTTACTGATTAATTCATAATTTTTGCAGTAGGGAGAATAAGTAGCGTCCATATAATAATGTCCAAGTTCCTCTGCAAGAGTTTGTTTTTCTTTTATATATGTACCGAGCTCATCATAATTTAATGCAATAGCATTTATTTTATCAATATTTATAAAAATACCATCAGAGTCTTCAATATGCCAATCATATATTTTAATATTTTCTTTTTCCGCTAAATCATATAAATTTTCTAATTTCATTTGTTTATCTCCAATAAAAAAATAAAAGACCTCGTATTGCTACGAAGTCTTATAACGTATTCTTTAAAATGCTGTACATAATACCAAGTATTACACAGCAACGTATTATAAATACATTATACTAAATATTATACTCGTAGTCAAGAAAAATATACTAATTTATATATAATTTTTTTATCTTTTCATCAATTAAAGCCATTTTCTCATCAGATAACCTAATACCAGAAAGGACGTCTATATCGTGTTTAGGGTTATATATTCTTTGCTTACTAATTGTTGTGATTTGATTTATAAGTGCTATACTACCGACTTTCATTTGCTCAGCTTCTTCTATTATCTTTTCTATTAATATATGTTTATCTTTTAAATCTTTAGCCGCAGCTTCTTCTTCGGGGGTAATTTCATCTAAAATTCCTTGATGATAGTATTTTTCAACCTTCAGTTGATAATTTATCGCGTTTTCTCTATCAATAGAGAGCAAAATAGACTTTGCTTTCTCCGCAACTTTCAAAGAAATTTCATTTCCTAAAAATACAGAAGTACTGCGCTTTTTAGAGTTAGATTTTAAAGATGTTAAGGGAATAACTGTTAGCGTTGAATGTGATTTAGCATTTTTCTTATCTAGAACAATGCAATAATGCAATCCACCCTCTTCATTGCCAACATTAAATCCTAAGTTTACTTTTATAATATCTCCACGAGAATATTCTTTTAAGTAAGAACTATCAAAAGTTTCTTCTTGTTCTATATATTTAAAAAAATCTTTTAACCAATATGATATTAAATTAGCTTTTTTTGCATGTATTTTATCTTGAACAATCCAACTGTCTAAATATTTATTTACTTTGTTCAAGGCTTCATTTTTATTATTAAGTATTTTTTGATTATCTAATTCAGCCATCTATTTATCACTCTCGTCTTTCTTCTTATTATTTTTCAATACGAACTTAGCAAAATCCTCTATCTGCTTTATCTGCTCGTCGGTTATGTTAGAGTAATCTTTTGCAGATAGGCCAATTTGTAGCTTGTCCAAGTCTGCTTTTTCTGGATTACGTATGTCTGATTTTCCAAGAATATAATCTATACTACAATCGAATATTTCAGACAATTTTAATAGAACTTCCATACTAGGTTTCCTATCGCCTTTTTCGTACATAGCAACAGTGCTTTTAGCACCGTCTAGCTTATCTGCTAATTCTTGCTGTGTCATATTTAATTCTTCTCGTAAAATTTTTATCCTATTCATAATTATTCCTCCAAATATATTTTATTATAGCACACTATAAGTGTACTATGCAAGAAAAAAGCAAAAAAAGTTTACTTAGAGCGACAATGGTTTTAAGAAAATTAAAAAAAATTTTTAAAAAAAATATTGACAGTTCACTAAAAGTATATTATACTATGAGTGAACTTGAAAGGAGGAGAGCTAAAAATGGCAAGAGAAAAGCTGAAAGAATACAGGATTTCTATAAAAAAGACCCAAGAAGAAATGGCTGAAAAATGGGGAATAACAACATCTTTTTACAAGCAAATAGAATGCGGAGCAAAAAATCCAAGCATACAAAAAATTAAGGAGTTTAAGAAGAGTTTTCCTACGGCTAATACTGACGAAATTTTTTTAACATAAAAGTTCACAATGAGAGAACTAAGAGGAAGGTTGATAAAAATGATTAAACACGGAATGGCAAAAGGGAAAAGACACAGATTATATCATATATATTACGGTATGAAAGACAGATGCTATAACTTGAATTGCAAAGCATATAAAAATTATGGTGGTAGGGGAATTAAAATTTGTCAAGAATGGCTAGATAACTTTATGAATTTTTATAATTGGGCAATAAAAAATGGCTATCAATATAATTTAACCATAGATAGAATTGACAACAATGGAGATTATGAGCCTTTGAATTGTAGGTGGATAACTGATTATGAACAAAGATTTAATAAAAGAAACAATAAACTTCTTACAATTGAAGGAGAAACAAAAACAATAACTGAATGGGCAAAATCATACAACTTAAATATACATACAATTTATTCAAGAATTAAATATGGTTGGAAGGGCAAAGATTTATTAAAACCAAAAACTATTGGATATGAATACTTAAAAGGAAGACCTAGAAACAAATTAGGACAATTTACAAGTGTAACAGAAGAAGTAAGTTAGGAGGGAGAGAGCTTGGAAAAATGATAGAGATAATAATTAACGATAATGTAACAAGTATAAAAACTAATGATATTGAGTTTTGTATAGAAGGCTCATTTGAAATAAAAAAAGAAGGTGCCGAAGCACCAATAGTTAGTGTGATTGCAAATAAGCAGAAATAATTTGAGCAATAGCTAAAGGTAACCAGGAATGTTTAGCTATTAAATCACTAAATTTTGATAATTTGCCCTTATGAAAATTATCTTTTTCTAAAAGTTCTTGAAGTTGTGATGATAATTGGTAAAGTTCCTTTTTATCGGTACCACCATTACTCTCGATTAAATTGTCAAAGTCACTAATACTAAAAGATGGATTATTTATAATAGCTGATGTTTGTGTGCCAAATATAGAATTTGGAGAGCTATTTACATTAAAAGTTACAGAAGGTTGCTTAGGCTCAGCTGGAGCAGTTTGATAATAAGCTTTTAATTGATAAATTTCACCCATATATGTAGATGTATCAACATCAACAATAGAATATTTAATACTAGTATTTGGTAGCATCAAAATATCACCTATTTGTATATCAACATCAGGAAAAAAACCAATAAATTTTTTATTACTACCTTTTTCTGTATTCTTTAGTCCCTTGACTGTATTTATTAGAGCAGAATTACGGTAGATTTGAAAATCTATCATTTGGTTTCTAAAATGATTTAATGGGTTCATTATAATTCACCTCACTTTCGAGGTAATTATACAAAATATTAATAAATAAGTAAAGGAGTGAGAAAATGGCAATACCCAAATATGTAAGTGCAGAAGAATATAGTAGGCAAAGTGGAATGCGGAGTGGAAGAAGTAAAAAGACAATGTAGATTAGGAAATATTCCACATATGATGACAGAAAAAGGATACTACAAAATAGAAGTCTATGATAATGACGTAGTATCAAGAAAACAATATGATCAAGTTGTAGAAGAAAATGCAAAATTAAAGACAACAGTAATTAACATGAAAAGCATTTTAAATCAAATTCAAGTATAGAAAGGAGTTGAGAAAAATGAGTAAGAGACAAAAGATATATCAAAAAGTTGGACAAGCAGTATGTGAAGGCTTAGCGATAATAGGATTAAATGCTATTTTTATTGGAATGTTAGCAATTTATTTAATGAAATAGAAAGGGTGGTAAAAATAATGTTTTTGAGAAAAAAGAAAGAATTAGAAAGTACTCTTAAAGCAAGAAATAAAGCTTTGAGAGAGGCAGAAGACAGAGTAATAGAATATAAAAACTTATCAAAAAAAGTAACTGAAGAAAATAAAACATTAAGAAATTTCTATGATGAAGTAAGTTACTTAGTAACTTCAAATACATATAGAGCAGATAGTATTATTTTAAGCAAAATAAAAGAATTAGTAAGGGAGATGTAAGCGTGGATAAATACGACAAACTTTATATTTGGCATATAGTAACTTTAGCAAAAATAAAATGCATAAAAAAAGAACTAGATACAGTCGCTAAACAAATCTAGTTCAAATGGATTTAATAAAATCTATCATTAAAATTATACAACAAAGCTTAAAAAATTGCAAACAGTACATTGAAAATTGAATAGTTTATCAGATGAAATGCAGTAATATCAACACTTTTAAAGGTTGCGAAAAATATTTAAAAAAGTTTTATGAAAAGTATTGACAACAAGCGTACCGAGTGATAATATATAACCGTACCGAGGAGGTGAGGTAATATGATTAGTCTATTAAAAAAGCTAGTTGCAGACCGCCAAGCCAAACAACTAGCAAAACGTAGAAAAGCTAATAACAAAGAACAGTTAAAAGCTATCTACAAAGGATTAATTGAAAGGGGCTACTAAAAGTCCCAATCCCTTCCTTGATAAGTATTATATAAAAAAAGTCGGTACTTGTCAAGGAAGGAGGCTCTATATTATGGAGGTAAGGAAATTGAAAATAATATTTAATAAAAGTGGAGATGGATATTTCTCTGGGAAACTAAGCATTCCTATGAACTGGTTAAAAGATATGAACTTAACTCCAGATGATAGGGAAGTTGAGGTTTCATATAGCCAAGAAGAAAAATCTTTTACAGTAAAAAAAATAAACAAATAAAAATAAATAAATAAAAACTACTTATAAACTGCAATTGTCTGGTAAACTAGGACAGTTTATAAGTAGTCATAACGAGCTATATAGACATAGTCTAATAGTCGTGTATTAATTATACGATAAATTAAGACCTTCTGTCAATAGCCGTTGTGGTTGTGATAGGAGGTCATTTTTAATGGAAGATGTAAAGGAAGAAAATATAAAACTAAAAGAAAGAATAAAAGAACTTGAAGAGCTACTAAGAAGAAAAAATGGTGGTAATTGTAGAGCTTATGACGAAATAAGGGCAATGATAATAAACAAAGTTAATAAAGAAGTAGATTTACCACCAGAGTTAGAGGATTGGCAAAATAAAGATGTAAGAAATAGAGCAGAAAGACAAATAATGAGTGACTTAAAGTGGGATTTAAGAGTAAGAAGAATAACAGACTTTAGAGATGAGCATATACAACCAGCTAAGGAATATATAGAGAATTATGTAATACCAGAAGAATTAAAAAAGAATAGATGGAGGCAATATAATGGATTATCAAGATAAATATGATGAATTAGATAACATTATAAGTTCAATAGATATTTTAGTAGATGAAATATCAGATAAAGATTATATAGACAGATTAAATGAAATTAAATTTGATGCACAAAATGAAATAGAAGAAATAGAGGAAAAACTTGAGAAAGAGAGAGAAGAGGAAGAAAAACAACAAGAGTTTGAATATGAAAGGAGTGTTTTATAAATGGCAAGTTATAACATAGATGATTATGTGGCAGTTAATGAAAGAATAGAAAAATTCTATGAAAAATATCCTCAAGGAAGCATAGAAACAGAAATAGCTTATAACGATAATGGACAAGTTATTTTTAAAGCTTATGCTTACAGAGATAGAGAAGATAATAGACCAGCAACAGGACACGCAATGGAAAAGGAAGGAAGTAGCTTTATAAATAAAACATCTCATATAGAAAATTGTGAAACATCAGCAGTAGGAAGAGCTTTGGCAATGTTAGGCTTTGAAATTAAGAAAAGCATAGCAAGTAAAGAAGAAGTAGAAAATGCACAACTACAACAAGATATAGCAGATATAGAAAAAACTCAAGAAAAAGTTATATCAAAAACTCAAGAAGAAGCTTTAGATAAAGCAATAAAGAATAGAAAAATATCAGATGAAAAAGTAGAAGAAATACTTGAAAAGTATGGATATTCAAGTACATCAGAAATAAAAATGAAAGATTATGCAAAGATAGTTAATGATTTTCAAAAGTTAGTTAAACAGGAGTAAAAAATGCAAGGACAATTAACTGATATAAGTATAGATTACTTATCTAAAAAGCCTAAGATACAGTTATTACTTAACAGTAATGAAATTACATATTTAGAAGAATTAAAAGGGTTAGAACTTGATATAGAGATAGATAAGCATAAAGAAAAAAGGTCACTTAATGCAAATGCTTATTGTTGGGTATTATGTGACAAAATAGCTAAGAAAATAACTGTACCAGATGCTGTAGTTACAAAAGAAGATGTATATAAAGATGCAATATTAAACATTGGAACATTCCAGCCAATGATTGTAGAAGAAAAAGCATTTGATAATTTAAAAAGAATATGGCAAAAACAAGGCTTAGGATTTTTAATTCAAGAAGTATCAAGAAAGAATAAATGTGTAAGAGTAAATTGTTACTATGGTTCTAGTACGTATAATACAAAAGAAATGAGTTTATTAATAGAGCTATTAGTACAACAAGCCAAAGAATTAGGTATAGAAACAAAAAGTGAAGCTGAGATAGATAGCTTATTAAAGGAGTGGGATAAATGATAGTAACGGATTTAAGTACAAGTTATAACCCAATACCAAAGAACGAAAGAAAAAAGAATAAGAAGTTAATAGATGACAAGAAACACAACTGCGAATATTGTGGTAAAAAGAATTGTTGGACAAACAAGCATCATATAAAGTCAAAAGGAGCGAATGGAGATGACACAGAGGACAATCTAATAGAACTATGTGGAGTTTGTCATAGGGCAGTACATGACGGAATTATAAAGAAAGAAGATTTATTAAGAATAGTAAAAAATAGGAACAACAGGGGCTAGACGACAATACTAGTCCCTTTAATTTAAACGAAAGGAGAAAGTACGATGAATTATATAAAGCAACTTAATGCATTTTATAAAATTGTACCAATAAAACAGATAAGTCCAAACGCTAAGAATTTATACGAAACATTAATGTACATAAATTCAAGCTGCTATTGGAAATCTGATTTTACAGTAGCAAATCTTTATTTAATGACATTAACAGGGTTAAATAAACAGGCAATATATCGTGCTAGAAACGAACTTATACAAAAAGAGCTTATAGAATTTAAAAAAGGAATAAATCAAAATGAGGCAGGAAGATATACAATAGTCGAATTTGTTACGGCAGACGATACAGCATATGTTACGGCGGACGATACACCGAAAGATATACCGAACGATACAGCAGACGATACTATAAATAAACAAAACAAAACTAAACAAAAAAGAAAAAATATAAAAAAAGAATTTGTTCCACCTACTTTCGAAGAAATTGAAAGATATGTTTTAGAGAAGAAACTAAAAGTAAATGCTAAAAAATTTTATGACTATTTTACAGAAGGCGACTGGATAGATAGTAAAGGCAATCGAGTCAAGAATTGGAAGCAAAAGATACTTACATGGAATGGATATGTAAATACAGGTCAAAAGATGGTAAGTAATATAGACCAAAGAAGTTATTCTGATGCAGATTTTGAAAGTCTGTATGTAAATAAAGGAGAGTGATAACAAATGAATAGACGTAGAGAAATAAAGAAGACAGTATAT
>CABVAF010000001.1 GCA_902496295.1 uncultured Clostridium sp. | reverse complement strand
GATTAAAACATAATGACACAGTATATGCAAGGTTAACAGATGGAATAAACTATGGTAGTTATGGAAGTGCAGAAATAAAAGATAGTATTGCTCCAACTGCTAGTATTAGTGTTACATCAGTAACTGCTAATAGTATAAAAGTAAGTGTAACAGCAAGTGATGGACAAAGCGGGTTAGCAACAAGTGGAACATATAAATATTATTTAAATAACGAAACTACACCAAGAGGAACAAGTACAACAAATAGTTATACCTATACTAATTTATCAGGAAGTACATCATATACTTTAAAAGTAGTAGTAAGTGATGCAGCAGGAAATACTAAAGAAGTAACTAAAACAGCAACCACATTATCACCATATCCAACGGTAGCTGAAAAATTGAAAGAAGGAAATTATGTAAATTACGTTGACAAAAACGGAACAACAAGAAAGTGTGCAGTACTATATGATGCTCCGTCTGAATATGGATTACAAATTATAACAATAGATACTGTTGAAGATATAGAAATAGGAAATGGAACTGGACAAACAGTTTCAAATACTACAAAATCATACTTTAATATAGCAAGAACATCATATAATAATGCTATTACTAATTTAAATAAAAGAGCAGAAGCGTATTTAAATACAACATATGCAAGCAGTGCAAGGTCAGTAGGAAGCTTACCGGATAACCCATATTCAGAAAGTGGATATTATGAGAATAGTAAAGATTATATGGCAGAATATACAGGAACTTTAAGAGATGAAGATGAGAATAGTTTACCTGATGAAGAGCAATTAGCTGCTACTGGACTAATGCAATGTAGTTCAACTTACTGGTTAGCAACTAGACATTTATCAGAAACTTATGCTGGAACTGGAAAAAACGATGTATCATTTTCGATTGGAATGATAGAAGAGGGTGAAGCTATGTGGCATAACATAGGCAGAATTAAATACGATTCGAGTATAATTTCAACTAGTGTAACATATGGACTTCGACCTGTGTTTACATTAAAATCAACAGTTAGAGTAGTAGGAGGAAGTGGAACTTCTAGCTCACCATATGTGTTGGGATTAGAGTAATATAAACATACAAAAGTTAAAGACTATTGTAAAAAACATATATAAATAAAAATAAAAGTTATATCTTAGTTAAGGTATAACTTTTATTTTTTAGAACCATATCATAATTTATACTCTTTAAAATTCTAAAAAAATATATTAATATATTGCAATTAAGGAAATATTTAGTATATAATTAACACGTATAAAATTTAAAGGAGATTTATTAAATTGGGAAATATTAAATATATATTAAAAAGACTTAAAACAATGGACACAAAGGCCATGAAGGAGAAAATTAATTCTATTCATAAAAAAACTGGTAAATCTAAAATAGGAATTTTTATGGATATGCAAAAATGTGCAAGAAAGTATGGCGCGGGCTATATGGATTATGACTTATTTGAAATGTATAACCTAACTCCTGCTCAAAGAGATACATACCTTACAAGAGGAAGAAATAACGATTTAGTTACAAAATATTGTGACTTAGATTATCTTCATATATTTAAAAATAAGGATGAATTTAATACAGTTTTTAATGATTATTTAAAAAGAGATTGGATAAAAGTTAATGGAACACCAAAGGACAAAATTATAGATTTTATGAAGAAGCACACAGAATTTATGGCAAAGCCGATTGACGGAGGATGCGGTAAAGGTATAGAGAAAATTAATACAAAAAATTATGCTACTTTAGACGAAATATATAACCATTTAACAGAAGAAGGATCAAATTTTGAATTAGAAGAAATAATAAAGCAACATAAAGATGTAGCAAATATTAATCCGCATGCTATAAATACTGTAAGAGTGGTTACAATAGTAACAACAGAAGATGGGAAGTCAATTTTAACAGTACCAAAAGAAGAGAGAAAAAATGTAAAATTAATAACACATGTAATATGTGCATATTTTAGAATAGGAACTGGAAAAAGATTTGTAGACAACTTTAATAGTAATGGTATGGTAGCTCCTGTAGACGAGAAAACAGGGGTTGTTACACAAGTTGCAATTGATAAAATGAAAAATACTTATACAACTCATCCAGAAACAGGTTCTACAATAAAAGGATTTAAATTTCCTTATTGGAATGAAGTATTAGAAATGGTGGATAAAGCAGCTAAAGTAGTTCCAGAAATGGGATATGCAGGTTGGGATATTGGCTTTACTCCAGATGGTCCTTTATTTGTAGAAGGAAATGAGTTCCCAGGACATGATATATACCAATTACCAGAACATACTCCAGATAAAATTGGTATGATGCCAAAATTTAATTTTGGGAAAAAATAAATTAACATATTAATTCATTGTTATCATTAGGCTATAATTAATATTACAGTTATAATATTAACAATTTACGAAAGGAAGAAAATTTTGAGGAAAGCAGTAAAACAAAAAGGCGCATCATTTATGAAAAATGTTTTAATCTTAATGTTTGCACAAATATCTGTAAAATTATTGGGTTTAATATATAGGCTTGTAATTACAAATGCAGAGGGATTTGGAAATACTGGACTTGGGTATTATTCTACTGGATACCAAATATATTCTTTACTTTTAGCACTTTCTTCTATAGGAATTCCAAGTGTTGTTTCCAAAATGGTTTCTGAAAGAATAGCTATAGGGGATAATAAAGGCGCACAAAGAGTATTTAAAATAAGTATGACATTCTTTGTAAGTCTAGGGTTAGCATTTTCATTATTGCTGTTTTTTGCAGCAGGACCAATAGCTACACTTGTATTTAATGTGCCAGATGTAAAATATGTAATGCAAGTTTTAGCACCTGCAATAGTGTTTGTTGCAGCTTCTGCTGTGTTTAGAGGATACTTTGCAGGTCAAAATGATATGAAACCAACAAGTGCATCACAAATTTTAGAGCAGTTTTTTAATTGTGTATTATCTATAACATTTGTGTATGCTCTAATAGGAAAAGAACCCTATATAATGGCTGCTGGTGGAAACTTATCTTCAACATTAGCAATTATTATTACATTTATGTACTTAATTATATATTATAGGAAAAGAAAATTAAAAGTAAGTAAAAAACAAGTTTCACCAGAGAAAAACAAAACTAACGGACAGTTATTAAAAGCAATCTTAGCAATGTCTATACCAATTACAATAAGTTCTGTTATATCTGTTGTAAATCCAATAATAGATTCTTCGACAGTTAGTAGATGTATTCAGACAGCATTTGCTTCAATAATTACAGGAGGAAAAGAAGCGTTAGAGCAATATGCAATGAATATGACTGGTATTCTTGCTAAAATGGATACATTAGTTGGACTGCCAGTAGCAATAAACGTAGCATTTTCTACTGCTCTTACACCAGCTATAGCAGCAGCAATTGCCAAAAAAGACCATAAAACAGCCTCTAAAAGATTAAGTTTTTCATTATTTTCATCACTTATAATAGTTTTACCATGTGCAGCAGGTTTTATTGCACTAGCACAACCAATTTTAAATTTAATATATCCAACAGCATCTGATGGAGCTAGCATTTTAATGCTATATTCTATTTCAATGATATTTATAGCATTAAGCCAAACAATTAATGGTGGATTATATGGACTAAATAAAACTAAAACACCGGCAATAGCTTTGGCAGTTGGAGCGTTAATTAAATTTATTTTAAATATTATATTAATTAGTAATCCTAATATAGGAATAATTGGTGCAGGAATAAGTTCAATTGTATGTCAAATTGTTTCATTTACAATATGCTTTACAAGTTTAAGGAAAAGTATAAGGTTAAACTTAAACTTTAAAGATAATATTTTAAAACCAATAATATCTGCCATTACAATGGGAGTTCTTGTATATTTTATAGATATAGGTCTTTCAAATGTTATAAACGCAAATGTTGCAACAATAATATCAATACTTTGTGGAGTACTAATTTATGCATCAATGATATTATTAACAAAATCATTGAAAAAAGAAGATATTCTAATGATTCCTTTTGGAAGTAAAGTATATCCAATATTAGTAAAAATAGGAATATATAAAGAATACCAAGATTATGAAGAAGAATGTCAGAAATTATATACAGATGACATTGCAGATAAAACAAGAGAAACTATGATAAATTCAGGCAATGTAAATATGGAAAATACACAACCATTAAATATAGCTGAAATTAAGTTGGCACTTGATAACAATAAAATAAGTGCAACGGAAATTGAAGAGCTAGTAAATGAAAGTAAAAAGTTACAACAAGGTATTAAGGACAATAAAAAAGAGTATGAATTACAAGAAGAATTTGAAAAAGATAACATTTTAGAAAAAAATGATTTAGATGATGTTAATGAAATTATTAACTATAAAAATTTAAAATTTAATGATTATGAAGAAGATAGTTTTGTAGAGCCAAAAATTATAGAGCCTGAAGAAGACTATAAAACAGAATATAATCAAGAAGATTTGTTAGACGAACAAGAATATTGTGAAGAAAATAAGAATAAAACAAAATCTTATTTTGACAAGGATAATAATGAAAATTTAGAAAACATTCAAAGAAAATCAGCTATAAGAAGAAATAAAAACAATAAATTAGGTAAACACCATAAGCCAAAACATATGAAATAATATGTATAATATGTGCTTTTCTACGCATGTTATGTATAGATATAAAATTTTAAAGGAGGAAACAATGGACAAAAAATATGTATATTTATTTAAGGAAGGCAATGCTTCAATGAGGGAATTGCTTGGAGGTAAAGGTGCAAACTTAGCAGAAATGACAAACTTAGGATTGCCTATACCACAAGGGTTTACAGTTACAACAGAAGCTTGCATAAAATATTATGAAGACAAAGAAACAATATCAGATGAGGTATTAAACCAAATTTTTGAAGCATTAAAAGAGCTTGAAAATATTTCTGGTAAGAAATTTGGAGATATAGAAAATCCGTTATTAGTTTCTGTTCGTTCAGGAGCAAGAGCATCTATGCCAGGAATGATGGATACAATATTAAACCTAGGAATAAATGACCAGGTTGTAGAATCTATGGCACAAAAGAATGAAAGGTTTGCGTACGATAGCTATAGAAGATTTATTCAAATGTACAGCGATGTAGTAAAAGAAGTACCAAAAAACTTATTTGAAGAAGAAATAGACAAAGCTAAAAACGCAAAAGGTGTAAAACAAGATACAGAGCTTGATGCAAATGATTTAAAACAATTAATTAATATATTTAAAGAAATTTATAAATCACATATAAATGAAGACTTTCCACAGGAGCCACAAGCTCAATTAATAGAAGCTGTAAAAGCAGTATTCCGTTCATGGAATAATCCAAGAGCCATAACTTATAGAAGGCTAAACGACATACCAGGAGATTGGGGAACAGCAGTAAACGTACAAGAAATGGTATTTGGGAATATGGGAGATGACTGTGGTACAGGTGTTGCATTTACTCGTAACCCAGCAACCGGTGAAAACAAGCTATTTGGAGAATATTTAATGAATGCACAAGGCGAAGACGTTGTTTCAGGAGTTAGAACACCTCAACCAATAGACACATTAGCAGAAGTAAATAGACAAGCTTATGATGACTTTGCAATGTATTCTCGTAAACTAGAAGAACATTACAAAGATATGCAAGATATGGAGTTTACTATAGAAAGAGGAAAGTTGTATTTCTTGCAAACTAGAAATGGTAAAAGAACAGCTACAGCAGCTTTAAGAATTGCAGTTGACCTAGTAAATGAAGGTATGATAACTGAAAAAGAAGCTGTTTTAAGAGTTGAGCCAAACCAATTAGAACAATTACTACATCCAGTATTCAATGGAGAAAAATTAGCAGCTGCAAAAGTTATAGCAAAAGGATTAGCAGCATCACCAGGTGCGGCAACAGGTAAAGTAGTATTCACAGCAGAGGATGCTGTAAACAAGCATAATGCAGGAGAAAAAGATTTAATATTAGTAAGACTTGAAACATCACCAGAAGATATAGATGGAATGAATGTATGCCATGGAGTTTTGACACTAAGAGGTGGTATGACGTCACATGCAGCAGTTGTTGCAAGAGGAATGGGAACATGTTGTGTATCTGGATGTGATGGTGTTTCTATAAATGAAGAAGAAAAGACATTTACAGATTCAGAAGGTAGAGTATATCATGAAGGTGACTATATTTCATTAGATGGCTCAACAGGAAATGTATATGGTGAAAAGATAGAAACAGAAGAACCTTCAATTTCAGGAAACTTCGAAAAATTAATGAATTGGGCAGACCAATATAGACAAATGGGAGTAAGAGCAAATGCAGATATTCCAAGAGATGCAATTACAGCATATAAATTTGGAGCAGAAGGAATTGGTTTATGTAGAACAGAGCATATGTTCTTTGCGCCAGAAAGAATTGCTGCAATAAGAGAAATGATAGTTTCAAAAACAGTAGAACAAAGAGAAAAAGCATTAGAGAAGTTGTTACCTATGCAAAGAGAAGATTTTGAGGGATTATATAAATCTATGAGGGGATATCCTGTAACAATTAGATTATTAGATCCACCACTTCACGAATTTTTACCTCATACTGATGAGGAAATTGACCAACTAGCAAAAGACATGGGAATGACATTTGATGAACTTAAAAATATAGTTGTTGGTTTACATGAATTTAATCCTATGATGGGACATCGTGGATGTAGACTAGATGTAACATATCCAGAAATAGGAGTTATGCAAACAAAAGCAATTATACAAGCTGCTATAAATGTTAATAAAGAAGGAATGAATGTAGTACCAGAAATTATGATACCTCTTGCAGGAGAAATAAAAGAGCTAAAATACGTTAAAGACATAATTACAAAAACAGCAGATAAAGAAATTGCTGATGCAGGAGTTGAACTTGAGTATCATGTTGGCACAATGATAGAAATACCTAGAGCAGCATTAACAGCAGATGAAATTGCTACAGAAGCTGAATTCTTCTCATTTGGTACAAATGATTTAACACAAATGACATTTGGATTTAGCCGTGATGATGCAGGAAAATTCTTAGATTCATATTATGAGAAGAAAATTTATGAATTTGACCCATTTGCAAGAATAGACCAAAAAGGTGTAGGAAAGCTAGTAAAAATGGCAGTTGACTTAGGAAAGAAAACAAGACCAGATATAAAACTTGGAATTTGCGGAGAGCATGGAGGAAACCCACCAACAGTAGAATTTTGCCATGATGTAGGACTAACATATGTGTCATGTTCACCATTTAGAGTGCCTATAGCACGTTTAGCAGCAGCACAAGCAGCAATTAAAAATCCTAGATAATTAATGTTATATTAACAGTAATTATAAATATAATAAAAGGGGGAGAAAAATATGGACCAAAATAATAATTTTAATAATGTTCCAAACGGAAATTACAATCAAAATGGTAATTTCAACCAAAATCCAAATCCTAACTATAATTACAAAAATGACCCAAGTATTCCATCACATTATAGACCACTTTCACCTTGGGCATACTTTGGATACAACATACTTTTTGCAATACCACTTATAGGATGGATATTCTTAATTATATTTGCATTTGATAATTCAAATATTAACAGAAAGAATTATGCAAGATCATTCTTTGTTGTATATTTGTTGATTATTATAATTGTGGTTATATTTGCAGCAGTAGGCTTTGGAACTTTTGGATTAATGACTACTACAAATTTATTATATTAATTGAAAAATTAAAGTAGGGAAACATATTTATAGTGAAAGGTTCACTAATAATTATAGTTTCTCTATTTTACATAAAGGAGAATGGCATATGGAAGAAATAATATTAGCAACAAATAATAAAGGAAAAATAAAAGAACTAGAAGAAATTTTGAAAGAATATAAACTTTTATCTCTAAAAGAAGCAGGTATAAATGTAGAAGTTGAAGAAGACAAAGACTCCTTTGAAGGAAATGCGTTGAAAAAAGCAAGAGAAATATGCAAAGTAGCAGATAAAATATGTATTGCAGATGATAGTGGATTATGTATTGACTCATTAGATGGATTTCCAGGAGTGTATACAGCAAGATTTTTGGGAGAAAATGCTACTCAAGAAGAAAGAAATACATATCTTTTAGAAAAATTAGGAGATAAAAAGAAAGATGAAAGAACAGCTAAAGTTGTTACTTGTATTGCGCTAGTTAAACCTAATGGAGAAGAAAAAACATACATTGGAGAGCTAAATGGATATATAGCAGAAAATAAAAGAGGAGACAATGGATTTGGCTTTGATGAAATTTTTGAGTTGGATAGTGGTAAAACTTTAGCAGAATTAGATTCAGAAGATAAAAATAAAATAAGTAGTAGAAGAATAGCATTAAACAAATTAAGGGAAGATATTGAAAATATTTAAAAAGTATGTAGGAATTATTTAAGTATTAAGTTAAAAGCATGAAACTAAAATATAAAAATGTAAAACACTAAGTAGAATAATGAACTATGCTTCAAAAGTTAGAAACTTTTAAGTTAAATTCATATACTACTTGGTGTTTTTTTTATATGTAAATTTAATTTTGGAAAATTTTAAATTAAATAAATATAAATAAAAAACAAAAAAATTGACAAAATAAATTGTAAATATAGTAAAAATGCTATAGCAAAGTTACTATAAAAATATAATTTAGGAGGTTTGAAATGAAAAACACAATTAAAATAATGTTATTTTTAACATTAATTATGCTCGCATTGCTTTTTATTCCAATTACTAGTAATGCTGCAAGTACAGAAACTGCCACAGACGAAGCAAGTTTAATTTCAGCTATACAAAATGTTGACGATGGTGGTACAGTTGAGTTACAAAATAACATAACAGTAACAGGACCTATTGTAATACAAAAAACACTTACAATAGATGGTAATGGATACACTGTTGCAGGTTCTACAGAATGGACATCAACATCTGGCAATCAAACAATGTTTACAGCTCAATTGGCAGCAGGGAAACTTACATTAAAAGACATAGACTTAAATAATGGTCCTAAATATGGTGTACAAGCATATGATGGTGCAACTGTTATATTAAATAATGTTTCAATAGTAGGATTTAGATATGGTGGAGTTTTAGTAAATGGTGGTAATGTAGAAGTTATAGACTTACACTTGGGATTTAATGGAACAGACACAAACAACGGAATAGAGATAGACAAAGGTGCAGCAGCTACAAATAATCCAACATTAACAATGAATGGAACTTTAACATCTGATGTAAATGAAAACGTAGTTCGTCCAGCAACAAATGGAAATCTTACAGAATTTACAGTAACAAATACAGAAAATACAACAAATAAAGTTGTTATAGCTGGGGATAAGGTTGTTTTAACAGACGAAAACAATAATGTTATTTCAGAAAATGCTATACCAGAAACAGCAACACCTAATACAGATGCTCCAAAGGTTGTTGTAACATTGATAAGAGGAGAAACATCAAATAAAATTACTGTAGACAAAGGTGCAACTGTTACAGCTGAATTATTAAAATCACATATAGAAGTTCCAGAAGGATATGAAATTGATGGTTTCTTTACAGATGAAAGTTATACAAATGCTTTTGATTTTAATACTAAATTAGACAATGATACAACTATTTATGCTAGGACAGCTGAAATAAAAGAAGAAACACCTGAAGTAAATGAAGAAGAAAAAGATGATGTTCCAAAAACAGGAGTTGAAAGTTATTTAGGACTTGCAATACTAACAATTATAGCTTCAACAGCCGGAATTGCTTATATGAAAAAAAGAGAAACAAAATAGTAAAATATAAAGTTTTATGTAGCAGGGCTAATAATTAGTTGAATACTATAACAAATATTAAAAGGCTGCCAGCAAATTTTGCTAGCAGTCTTTATAATAAAATTTGAAGCATAAGGCTAAGTTATTGGCATAGTGGATATATGAGGTGAAGAGATTGGATAAAGAAAAAAATATTGATAAGAATAAAATTTTAAATAGAATAATATATTTAATTTTAATATTTTTGATTATATTATCTAGTTTGTATATTGCAAAGAGTTTTGCAAGCAAAAAGGAAGCAGAGAAAGATAGGGACTTGCTGAATTCGGTAGATGTGGAAGAAGAGATTGCTGGAATGCAAAAAGAAAGCGATGAAAACAGTGGAGAAAGTAATGAGAAGAGTAATCAAAGTAACAGTGAAAGTGACAATGAAGAAATAAAAAGTGAGGAAAAAAGTGAAGAAGAAATAAGAAGAGAAAGAGAAGCGGAATCTATTAAAAGAATGGCACAAGTTAAAAAGCTTAAAGAGGAATATAAAAATATAGTTGGGTGGATTGAAATAGAAGATACACATATAAGCTATCCTGTAGTACAGGGGAAAGATAATGATTTTTATCTAACACATAATTATAAAGGAGATAATGCAGAGCGAGGCGCGATTTTTTTAGATAGTAATTATAACTGGAACATAGCAGGAAATAATTTGATGATATATGGACATTACATGATTAATAATGAAATGTTTACAGATTTAACTAAGTATATTGAAGAAGATTTTTATAAAGCGCACCCTACAATAAGATTTACTACAGCAGATGAAGATGCAGAATATAGCATTATAGCTGTTTTTAGGTCGAAGGTGTATAGCAAGAATGATGAAGATGTATTTAAGTATTACAATTTCATGAATTCGAATAGTGAAAAAGAATATAATAATTTTATTAAAAATATTAAAAGAGAAGCCATATATAATATTGAAGAAACCGCAGAATATGGAGATGAATTAATTACTTTAACTACATGCTCATATTATACTGAAGACGGAAGATTTGTTGTAGTAGGAAGGAAAAAGGTTATAGAATGAAATTAATTGTTCTATAACCTTTTTTTTATGCTTAAAATGTTATGTAGTAGTTGTAACAATTAACGAGCCGCTAATTAAAACTAATAAATACTAAGGAAGATAAAATGTAGTGATTTATACGCAAAAAAACGTAGAAAAAATCGAAAAAAGGTTGTAAAAATTTGGAGTAAATAGTATAATAAACTATGTATATTAACGGAAAATTTGGGGGCAGATTATGAAAAAAGCTTTGAAAATATTAGGCATAATACTTCTAGCAGTTGTAATTATTATAGTTACAGCTATTTTGAGTGGGTATTTTTATTTAAATAGTAAGTTAAGCAAAATGCAACAAGTGGATATAGATGAAAATAATTTAGGCGTAGAAACGCAAGTTGAAGAAAATTTAACAGGATATAGAAATATAGCATTATTTGGAGTAGATAGTAGAGATAGCGACTTAGGACCAGGAAATAGGAGCGATTGTATTATTATAGCAAGTATAAATAATGATACAAAAGAAATTAATTTAGTTTCAGTATATAGAGATACATATTTAGATATTGAAGGATATGGATTAGATAAGATTACACATGCATATTCTTATGGAGGACCAGAACTTGCACTTAAAACATTAAATAAAAATTTAGACTTAAACATTAAAGAGTTTGTCACAGTTAATTTTGATGCAGTTGCAGATGCTGTAGATGCATTAGGCGGTGTAGATATAAGAATAGAAGAAGATGAGATATCTGCTGTAAATTCAGCAATAAAAGATACAGCGAGACATACTGGACTTGAAGCAGAATATATTGAAAAAGCAGGAATGCAAACTCTAAATGGGGTTCAAGCTGTGGGATATTCTAGAGTAAGATATACAGAAGGTGGAGATTACAGAAGAACTGAAAGAATGAGAACTGTAATAGAAGCAATGTTTAAAAAATTAAAAGATAAAAGTATTGGAGAAATAAATGATTTTGCAGATAAAATTTTACCAGAAGTATATACAAATATAGAACCAAATGAAGTAATATCTTTAGCACCAACTATGTTATCATATAAGATGACAGAAAGTATTGGTTGGCCATATGAAACTAAAGGAATTACTTTGGATAGATGGTATGGGGTTCCAGTTACTTTAGAGTCAAATGTCAAACAATTACACGAAGAAATATTTGGAGAAGATGATTATACTCCATCTGAAACTGTACAGGAAATTAGTAATGACATAGTAGAAAAGACTGGGTATGGTAATTATTAAGATAAATTAAAAATAGGGGGCTAGGAAATGAATGCAAATAGAGAAGAATTTGCATATTATTCAGATACATTAGAATTAACTAAAAAAGAGACAAAAGAAATTTTGAAAACAAAAAATATATATAGCAGATACATTAAAAGAATATTAGATATTTTATTATCTACTATAGGTTTAGTTGTTTTGTCTCCAGTATTTTTATTAATTGCAATATTAATAAAAACAGGAAGCAAAGGAACAGTTTTCTTTAAGCACAAGCGTATTGGCAAAAATGAAAAAGAAATGTACATATATAAATTCAGAACAATGGTTGAAAATGCGGAAGACTTAATAAAACAATTTACACCAGAACAAATGGAAGAATTTAGAGCAAATTTTAAACTAGAAAATGACCCAAGAATAACTAAAATAGGAAAATTTTTAAGAAAAACTAGTTTAGATGAATTGCCACAGTTACTAAATATTCTAAAAGGAGATTTATCTATTATAGGACCAAGACCCGTTGTAACAGAAGAATTGGAAAAATATGGTACAAATAAAGAAAAATTTTCAAGTATAACACCAGGGCTTACTGGGTATTGGGCGGCAAATGGAAGAAGTACAACTACTTATGAGCAAAGGATGGAGATGGAACTTTATTACATAGACAATATTTCTTTTAAATTAGATGTAAAAATATTCTTTAAAACAATTTTGTCAGTTATAAAAAAAGAGGGAGCTATTTAATATGCAGCAAAAGAAAACTATAGTTTATATATCTCAACCAACATATGGAGGGGTAATTGAATACTTGTACATGCTTTTAAAGAATATAGACCATACGAAGTTCAATAACATATTGGTTATTTCAGAGGAATATAGAGAGTATATAGATAGGTTTAAGCCATTTATATCAGAGGTGTATTATTTACCGATGACACGAGATGTAAAGATAAAATCCGTATTTAAATCAGTAATTAAATTAAGAAAAATATTAAAAAAAATAAAACCAGATATAGTATATATGCATAGTAGTATGGCCGGAGCAGTAGGAAGAATTGCCCTTTTATTCAATACAAAAATAAAGTCAATATACAATGCACATGGTTGGTATTTTAATGCACAAATAAGTGATAAAAAGAAAAAGGTTTATGCTATTATAGAAAAAATATTAGCTTTTAAATCTACAAAAATTATTAATATATCAAAAGCAGAATATGATTCAGCTATTCAATATAAAATAGCACCTGCAAAGAAAATGTGTATTATTGAAAATGGTATCGATTTTATAAAGTTTAATAATAATGATAAAGATAGAGAAGAAATTAGAAAAAAATATAAAATAAAAGAAGATGAAATAATAATAGGTGTAGTTGGAAGGCTATCAGAACAAAAAGACCCTATGACAATGATAAAAGCTTTTGAATTATTAAATAAAGAACATAGTAATACAACTTTAATGTATGTTGGTTCAGGTGAATTGGAAGAAGAGGTGAAACAATATGCAAAACAAGCGGGATTACTAGATAAGATTATCATTACTGGTTGGGTCACTAATGTTGAGAAATATATCCCTGCATTTGATATTGCAGTTCTTCCATCTAAATGGGAAGGTTTTGGATTGGTTTTAATAGAATACATGGCATGCGATAAACCAATTGTTGCAACAAATGTTGGCGGAATTAGTAATATTATAGAAAACGGAAAAAATGGACTTTTAACAGAAATAGATAATTATAAAATGTTATATGAAAATATTAATGAATTATATGAAAATAACAATTTAAAAGAAAGAATTATAGAAGAAAACAAAATTAGAAGGTGTAATTTTGATATACAAAAAGTTGTACAACAAAATTTGCAACTATTCAACGAATTATTAATTAGTTAAAAAAAGAGGATAAAAAATGAAATTAGCAGTAATAACATCTGGATTTTTACCAGTTCCGGCTTCTAAAGGAGGAGCTGTTGAAACTTTGTTAATGAATTTATTATTAGAAAATGAAAAAAAAGCAGATATAGAATTTAATATTTTTAGTATATATGATGAAAAAGCAAAAGAGGAATCTAAGGAATATCAAAAGACTAATTTTATATTTATAAAACCACCTAAAATTGTAAAAAAAATTGACAAAATTGTTTTCTCAATAGCCAAAAATATTTTAAAAAAATCAAATAGTCAAAGTTATAGATTTATATTTCAGCGCTTATACTTTTTAAATAAAATTAGTCAAAATTTAAAAAAAAATAATTATGATAAGGTATTACTTGAAAATCATCCAACCCAATATTTAGCATTAAAATGGAGAAAAAATTATCAAAAATACCAAAATAAATATTATTATCATTGCCATAATGAATTTGTAGGAACATATGGATGCGAATGCATTATCAAAAATACTACGAAAATTATATGTGTAAGCAATTTTATAAAAAATAGCTTAGAAAAAAAATTAGAAATTGATGAGGACAGATGTGTTGTATTAAGAAATGGAATAGATACAGAAAAATTTTCAAAGAAAATAAATGAAGTAGAAAAACAAGAAATAAAGAAAAAATACAATATAAAGAATGGGGATAAGATATTATTATTTACAGGACGCCTTGTTCCAGAAAAGGGAATAAAGGAATTATTAGAAGCTTTATCAAATGTTCAAATTGAAAATTTAAAGCTATTAGTTGTTGGAGCAGCATTAAATAAGATAAGTGTTAAAACTAAATATGAAATGGAAATAGAAGAACTTGTTAAAAAAATAAATAAAAATATAATTTTTACTGGTTATGTAGAATATAAGGAAATTTATAAATTATATGCTATTGCAGATATAGCTGTTTTACCATCTATATGGGATGACCCTGCACCGTTAACAATAATAGAATCAATGGCTGCGGGGTTACCAATAATAACGACTAATTCCGGAGGAATACCAGAGTATGCAAAAAATGGATGTGCTATTATATTGAAAAGAAATGAAAATATGATTTATAATCTAAAAAATGCTATTATAGATGTATTAAGTGATAAAGATAAAAGAGGAAAAATGTCTGAAATAAGCAAAGAAAATGTTAAGAAATTGAATTTAGATAATTATTATTTTAATTTCTTAAAAATCATTAATGAATAGCTCGAACAATAGAAGAAATAGGAGAAATTTATGATTGTATATGTTTTCATGATAATATCTACTGTTATAATGACGATAGGAATAAAAAAAGCAAAAAAGTTTGGAAAAAGAGGATTAGAACTTGGCTGCAAAATAATGATATTTTTAATTCCTTTTCTAATAATGGGATTAAGATATGATGTTGGACGAGATTATTTTTATACATATGCACCTATATTTGAAACAGTTAAAATAACTGGAGAATATAGCAATGTGGAGTTTGGATATGTTTTATTAAATAAGTTAGTATTGTTATTTACTAAAGACTATGCAGGAATATTTATACTTACTGCAGCTATTTTTTGTATATTTATATATAAAGCAATAATGAAAAGTTCTAAAGATATTACGTTAAGCTTTTATATCTTATTCGCTTCTTGTTTTTTCTTTTATGCAATGAACGTTATGAGGCAATCTATTGTAATTGCAATCTTTATATATTGTATTAGATATATAAAAGAAAGAAAAATGATGAAATATATGGTTATCATTATTTTAGCGTCTTTTATACATAAAATAGCACTTATATTTATCCCAGTTTATTTTGTATCATATTTTAAAATAAAGCCAAAATTGTTAATCATCATAGCAATAGTAGTTATTATAGCGCAGCCTTTAATTTATAACTTGATAGTCAAGTTTACAGTAGGAACAAAATATGAAAATTATATAACAGGTAGATATAGCGTGTCAGAGAATAGTATGATTTCTCCACTTATCAATCTTTCTACTTTAATACTATGTTATTATTATAAACAAAAAGATAAAAGAAATAAAGAGTTTGATGACGAATTAAATATATTAACTAATATACATGTTATTGCTTTAATATGTTCGTTACTATTAGGAACTTTTCCTTTGGCTTCAAGAATTTTTGTGAATTTTTATCATGTACAAATTTTGACGATACCATTGCTGTTGAGTAAAGAGAAAAGGAAAGATATAAGAAGATTATTATATTTGGGATATTATATAGCATTTGGAGTTAATTTTATATATAGTGTAGGAATGAAAAATGGAAATAAAGTATTACCTTATAGAACAATTTTTGATAGATAGGAGATTGTATAATTGGAAAAAAATAAGTGTTGTGGATGTAGTGCTTGTGAGCAAATTTGCCCTAAAAAATGTATAAAGATGGTAGAAGATGAAAAGGGGTTTATATATCCTAAGATAAATAAGCAAAATTGTATCAACTGTGGTCGTTGCATAAGTGTGTGTCCAATGATAAATAATGAAAAATTAAAACAAGCAGAAAAATTTGAAATTTATAAATTAACATCTAGGCAAACTGAAATTATTAAAACAAGTTCCTCTGGTGGTGCATTTGTGGAAATAGTAAAAAATATTTTATCAAATGTAAAACCAAAAAAATATAAGATTTATGGAGCTATCATGAATGATAATTTGAAAGTTAAACACATAGGAATAACAGATATTAAACAAATAAATAAATTACAAAAATCTAAATATGTGCAAAGTAACATGCAAAAAATATATAGCGATATAAAAAAAGAACTAGAAGACGATACTTTAATTATTTTTAGTGGAACTCCATGTCAAGTGGCAGGACTTAAGAATTTTATAAATAACCAAAACGAAAAAAATCTTTATACCATTGATATTTTATGTCATGGAGTACCAAGTCAAAAAGTGTTTAATATGTATGTAAATTCATTAGAAAACAAATATCATAGCAAAGTAAAAAAGATAACTTTTAGAAATAAAAAGAAAATAGGAAATAAAATAGATTCTTATTGTGTAAAAATCGAATTAGAAAATTCTAAATGCATAGAAGAATATTCATTTAAAAATTGGTATATGTTAGGATTTTTGAAAGATTTATTTTATAGAGAAAGCTGCACGAATTGTCCATTTGCTAAAACTACAAGAGTGTCTGATATTACTATCGGTGATTTTTGGGGGATCGATGAAATAGATAAAAAGTTAGATGCAAATGCTGGAATATCTTTATGTTTTGCAAATAATGAAAAGGGCAAAGAAATTTTTAAATCATTAAAAATAGCAGAAAAAATAGATGAAAAAAATATGCAAAAAATAATTAAAAATAATAGAAATTTGTCTAAACCATCTGAAATGTCCCAGAATAGCAAATCTTTTTTTGAAGAACTTAATAAAAGTAATGATTTTATTAAAACAATTAGAAAATACATTAGAAGGAAAAGCCGATTGGAGTTCATTGTTATGGCAAATATTAAAAATGAAATAAAAGAAAAGTTTAAAAACATAATAAAACGAGAAGGAGTTACAAAATGAGAATAGGAGTTATTACATGTCATAGAGCTTTCAATTATGGAGCAGTTTTGCAAACATATGCTTTACAAAAATACTTGAGAAATTGCAAATATGAAGCAGAAGTAATAGATTATACACCACAATATATTAGAAAAAGTTATAATAAGAACATATTGAAAAGAATAATAAGACCTGTTTTAAGGCATCATGATTTTAAAAAAAGTAATCAAGTATTCGGAAACTTTTTAAGAGAGGAAGTTTATTTAACAGAAAAAAGATATTATACATATGATGAACTAAAAGAAAATACACCTGATTTTGATGTATATATTACAGGAAGTGACCAAATTTGGAATTGCAATATTGAAAACGGAAAAGATGATGCATTTTTCTTAAGGTTTACCCCTAAAAATAGAGAAAAGATGTCTTATGCAGCAAGTATATCTATGGATGAAATACCAGAGGAGCAAAAGGATAGATTTAGAGAAAATCTAAAAGATTTTGACTTTATTTCTGTAAGAGAGCAAACAGCAATAAGACTTCTGGAAGAAATTGGTATTAAAAATGTGGAAAGGGTATTAGACCCAGTTTACTTATTAGATATTAAAGATTGGAATAAAATAGCTCAAAAAAGTAAACTTAACTTAGAAAGTGATAAATATATATTGGCATATGGTTTTAAGCAACAAAAAGATTTATATGAGTATGCCAGAAAATTAGCCAATGATAGGAATTGCAAGATATATTCAATTAATACTAATTTTGAAGATAAATTTTTAGATGTGGATAAGTATTTCTATAATGCTACACCTTATGACTTTGTAAACTTGGTAAAAAACGCACAAGAGGTGGTAACGAATTCATTTCATGGATTATCATTTTCTATTATATATAATAAACCAGTTCATCAGTTTAAGAAAAGTGGTACAGAAAACTCAAGGATGATAGATTTATTAACAGAAATTAATTTATCTGACAGATTAGTAGTTAACAATAACTTATTAACAAATAAAGTAGATTTTTTAAGAACAAATGATATAATAAAAGAACTTAAAAACAAGTCTATAGATTTTTTAGAAAGATGTCTAGGAGAAAAAAATGGATAAAATTAGTATAGTAGTACCTGTTTATAATGTAGAATCATATTTGAAAAAATGTTTGGATTCGATAATAAATCAGACTTACAAAAACTTAGAGATAATATTAGTTGATGATGGCTCAACAGATAATTCTGTTGATATATGTGATGAATATGCCAAAAGGGATAATCGAATAAAAGTAATACATAAAAAAAATGGAGGATTATCAGATGCTAGAAATACAGGAATAGAGATAGCGACTGGGAATTATATTGGTTTTGTGGATAGTGATGATTGGATTGACGAAAATATGTATAAACTATTGTATAACAATCTGATAAAAGAACATGCAGATATTTCATGTTGTAATAGATATTTTGTTTATATCAATTCAATAAAGAAATATGGAAATGCAAATAATTATTATAGGGTAATGAATAGTGAAAGAGCTATAGAACTTATGTGTACTATGGGATATATGGGAATGTCAGCGTATACGAAATTATATAAAAAGGAAGTTTTCAAAGATATAAGGTATCCAAAAGGTAAAGTGAATGAAGACATTTATACTACATACAAGTTAGTAGATAAAGCTTCTAGAATTGTTTATGACTCAACTCCTATGTATTATTATAGACAAAGAAAAGGTAGCATAACTAATAGTAAAAAAGTAAATATAACTGCAATGAAAGCTTCAAAAGAATTGCTTGAATTTGTAAATGAAAAATATCCTGGAATAAGAGAAGCGGCGATAAGAAATTATATATTTTGTTCAATAGGTGTATATGATAATATATTGAATAGTAAAAATAAAGACATGTTAGAATTAAAAACAGAAATCAGGGCAGAAATTAAGAAATATTATTTTATTTTAGAAAAAGATAAAACAATCTCTAAGAGTAGAAAAGTTCAGTTATTTTTAATAAGATATTTCAGAGTATTATATGATATAACATTTAAATTATATGATATTGTAAGAAATCATATTAAGAAAAAGGAATAATTTTGCTATATAAGATAAAAATGAGGTTATAAATGGAAAAAAAGAAAATTAGTATTATAGTTCCAATATATAATGTTGAAAAATACTTGAAAAAATGTGTGGAATCAATTTTAAACCAAACATATAAAAATATAGAAGTAATACTTATTAATGATGGTTCCACGGACAATGCAAATGAAATATGTTTAGAACTTGAAAAAAATGACCAAAGAGTAAAGTATATATCAACTAAGAATAAAGGAGTATGTCATGCTAGAAATGAGGGATTATTGATTGCAACAGGAGAATATATTACATTTGTTGATGCAGATGATTATATAGAACCTAATATGTATGAAGAAATGATAAAAGATATAGAAAAGAATAACGCAGATATAGGAATTTGTGGATATGATACTGGAGATACCACAAAAGAAAAAACTTTAGAGAAAAAAATATTTGATAGAGAAGAAGCAATAAAAAATCTTTTTAATGATAATTCATATAGAGGTTTTTTGTGGAATAAGGTTTATAAAAAAGAAGTCTTATATGATGAAGAAAAAAATATTAAATTATTTGATGAAAGATTAAAAATACTGGAAGATTTAGTTTATAATTATGATATATTTAATAAAATAAATAAGGTAATATATAATCATAAAAAATTTTATCATTATATCCAGAGAGAGTCTAGTGTATTAAATACAAAATTTTCAAAAGCAAGGTTAACGACGTTAATAGCATTAGATATACTTATTGAAAAGATACAGGACGAATATATAAAAAATGAATTAAAAATACATTATTTAAGAAGTGCTAGTCACAGCTTATACTATTTAAAAAAAGATAAAAAAAATAATTTAGATATTATAAAAAAATTAAGGAAAGCTAAAAAGAAATATAAAACAGATATAATATGTAATAAAAATATAGATATAAAAAGTAAAATAAAATGTATTATTTGGTATTATGTTCCAGATATAGTAATATTGATGAATCAGAAAAGTACAAAATAAAGAAACATTAAAACTAAAATGGGAGCTAGAAATATGCAAAGAAAAATCTTTATAATGGCAAAAAAGATGGAGTCTGGAGGAACAGAAGTTGCCTTGCTTAACCTCTTAAATGAACTAATAAAATATCAAGATGTATCCATTACTTTGGGACTATTAAAAAAAGAAGGTATTTATTTAAAAAACATACCAGAGCAAGTAAAAATAATAGAAGTATTGGATAAAAAACAATATCTTTATCTTGATAAACTAACAATTAAAAATATTACATATCAAACTTTAAAGTTTAAACTTATTTGTAAACTACTAAGAAAAAAGAATATAGACAAGTATGAAGCAATATTACAAAATGTACAACAACAAGGAGACGTATATGACATAGCAATAGATTTCCATGGCTATGGTTATATTGGAACTGGATATGTAGTAGAAAAAATAAAGTCAAATAAAAAAATAATCTTTATACATGATGAAAAAATTGATTGGTTAAATAGTGTTGAAACATATATTAATCAGTATGACAAGATATTTTGTGTTTCTGAAGCATGCGAACGAAGAGTTAGAGAAATATATCCCAAATATAGAGATAAATTAGAATTATTTAGAAATATTATAGATAGTAAAAAAATTATTGAATTGTCAAAAGAAAATATAGAGGAAATGAAGGAAAATTGCTTTAAGCTTTTGACAGTTGGAAGGTTAGAATATCAAAAGGGATATGACTTGTTGTTAGAGGTTGCTAAACTATTAAAAGATGCTGCAATAGAATTTAAATGGTATATAATTGGGACAGGGAGTTTATACGAAAATATATCAAAAGAGATCAGAGTAAGAGAATTATCCAATAATGTTATTCTTTTAGGTATGAAAGAAAATCCATATCCATATTTTTTAAAGTGTGATATTTATGTTCAGCCTTCTAGACATGAAGGCTACGGAATAGCAATTGCTGAAGCTAGAATTTTGGAAAAGCCAATTATTGTTACTAATTTAGATTGTGTTAGAGAGCAGATAAAAGATAGTGAAAATGGCTTATTGTGTGAATTTGATAAAATCGATTTTTATAATAAGATAAAATTATTAATTAATGACGAGAATTTAAAAAATAAACTTATAGAGAATTTAAAAAGAGCTAATAAAGAATGGGATAATGATATAAAAAAACTGTTGGAGGTTTAGACAATGAGAATAGGAATAATTACAATAACTGAAGGCGAAAATTTAGGAAACAGACTTCAAAATTATGCAGTACAAGAATGTCTAAAGAAATATAAAAATGTAGAAGTGGAAACAATTCATAATTATAAGAATCAAAAAATTAAAAGTTACAAAATAGGAGAAGTAAAAAGAAAGATAAAGACTTACGTAAAAGTTATAGTAGGTTATAAAAGAAAAGAAAATTGTAACTTTTTAAAGAGATTAAAAAAATTTAAAAAATTTAATAAAAAAAATATTAAGTATTCAAAATTTAGTATTTCAAATGTAGAGATAAATGAGAATATTAATAAAGATTATGATTATTTTATTTGTGGAAGTGATCAAATATGGAACTCAAATTATAAAGAAAATTCACATGTTAATTTTTTACAATTTGCTGATGCTACTAAAAGAATAGCATTTTCACCAAGTTTTGGTACATCTAGCATAAATAGTAATATGAAGGACGATTACAGTAAATGGTTAAAGGAAATTCCAAAATTGTCTGTAAGAGAAGAAAGAGGTAAGGAAATAATAAAAGAATTAACAGGAAGACAAGATGTAGAAGTGTTAGTAGATCCTACGATGTTGTTGACATCAGAGGAATGGAATAAAGTTTCTCAAAAACCTAAAGAGTTAAATACCAACAAATTTGTATTAAACTATTTCTTGGGTGAGTTATCAAAAGAAAGAGCTACAGAGATAGAAAGGATTGCAAATGAAAACAATTGCCAAATAATCAATATATTTGATATGAATAGCCCTTTTTATGCAGTAGGTCCTAGTGAATTTTTATATTTAGAAAAAAATGCTTTCTTAATATGTACAGATTCATTCCATTCTTGTGTTTTTGCTATGTTATATAAAAGACCATTTATTGTATTTGATCGAGAGGACTCAAATGTAAAAATGAATTCAAGGTTAGAAACTTTGTTAGATAAATTTGACTTAAAAGATAGATGGTTTAGTGGGAAATTAAGAAATGAACAGTTAAAACTTGACTATACAAATACTTATGATATATTAGAAAAAGAGAGAAAAAAAGCAAATGGTTTTCTAATAAAAGCCTTAAATATAGAAAGTTAATGTATTAATAAACAGTAAAAGAAAGGAACATAATATGGGAGAGAAGACTTCAAGAATAAGGAATACTACAATAAATTCAACATTGGCATTGTTATCAAAAATATTAATATTTGTATTACAATTTATATGTAGAACTGTATTTATTAGGATATTAAGTACAGAATATTTGGGTATTAATGGCTTATTTACTAATATATTAACAATGCTATCATTTGCAGAATTAGGCATAGGAAGTGCAATAATATATAAGCTATATAAGCCAATTGCTCAAAATGACCAAGAAAAGATAAAAACGTATTTGAATTTTTATAGAAAAGCATATATATTTATAGGAATTGTTATATTAGCGATAGGAATAGTAATTATACCTGCATTGAAATATATAGTGAAAGATGTTCCAGATATAAAGGAAAATATTTATTATATATATATATTGTTTTTGGTTAATTCTACAATTTCGTATTTCTTTACATATAAGAAATCTATAATAATAGGTTATCAGAAAGAGTACATTACAACTATAATTAATCTAGTGTCAGTAATAATACAAAATATAATACAAATAGTTATTCTATTATTTACTAGAAATTATATTTTATATTTATTAGTACAAATAGCTTTTACATTTTTAGACAATTTTATCTCATCAATGCTGGCTAACAAAATGTATCCTTTTATAAAAGATAAGGAATATAGAAAAATATCAAAACAAGAAGAAAAAAATATATTTAAAGATGTCAAGTCTTTAATTTTATATAAATTGGGAAACACTTTGTCTACAGGAACAGATAATATTATAATTTCTGCCTTTGTAGGAGTTTCAGAAGTAGGATTGTTATCTAATTATACAACTATAACAAATGCAATTAATAGTTTTTTAACCTCCTTCTTTAATGCATTTACAGCAAGTGTTGGAAATTTAAATGCTGGGGAAGATATAAAAAAACAAGAAAGCGTTTTTTATCAAATGCTTTTCATAGCATTTGTAATTTGTGGAATGGTATCGACGGTAATTATATTATTAATCAATGATTTTATTACTATATGGCTGGGGGAAGAATATGTTCTAAGTGGATTGATTGCAATAATATTAGGAGTAAATATGTATATTGATGGAATGAGATTTATCAATTATACATTTAGAACTACAATGGGAATATTTAAAGAAGGCAGATTAGTACCAATAATATCAGCAATTGTTAATGTTGTTTTGTCAATTATATTTGTACAATTTTGGGGAATATTTGGGGTATTGTTTGCAACAGCTATAGCAAGGTTATTTATAACTACATTCTTTGATCCATACTTATTGCATAAGCTTAGGTTTAAAACTAAATGTAGAAAGTTTTATTTTAGATATATATATTATGCTATTGTATTTGGAATCAATTTAGCCATTTGTTATTTGTTTTTACAATATATTAATATTCAAGGTTTTTGGGGACTTATTGTAAAAGGAATATTAATACTAATAATTACATCTATAATATTTTTAATTTTTGTTTTCAAAACAGAAGAATATAAAGAGGTTAAAAAAATCTTTGTAAAGAAGCTATTAAAAAAAGGAGAAAAATAAATTGGAAACGTTAACAATCAATCAATCATATATTAAAGATAATAGATTATGTGCTGAAATTTTAGCAGAAAAGCCATATGAAATGTGGTTTGAAGTAGAAGAAGAGTATAAAAAATATTTATGTAATGAAAAAGAAGATGCTTTTTTAATAGCAGTATTGCCATATGCTATTAAGCACGAGCTGAATATAGTAGTAGAAGGGTGTATATCTTCAAAATTATATTATCAACTAGATAAATGTTTAATTCCACTTCTATGCAAAAAGTTTGGAAAGAAAAAGATACAAATTAGTAGTAAATTAGATAATAGTACTCTAGTTCATGAAAATGCTGTTGGTACAGGAGTATCTTGTGGAGTAGACTCATTCTATACGATGTTGAAAAATACAAATTTGGAAGAAAAAGAGTTTAATATAACGCATTTGACATTTTTTAATGCAGGAGCAAGTGGTAGATTTGGAGGCGAAGAAGCAAGGAATCTATACAATGTAAGAAAAGAAAAGGCGAGAAAATTTGCTGAGGATAATAATTGCAAGTTTGTATGCGTAGATACAAATATGAATGAGTTTTTAATGATGTCACATATAGCAACACATACTTTTAGAAGTTTGGCATGTGTACTAGCTATACAAAAGCTTTTCTCAAAATATTATTATGCATCTGCTGGAGATGATTTTGATGATACAAAAATAAGTACAGAAAGTACAGCATATTATGACATTTTAAATGTGCAGTGTTTATCAAATGAAAATGTACAATTTTATTCTGATGGAGTAGGTGTTTCGAGACTAGAAAAAATAAAAGAAATAGTAAAATATCCTGTTACATATGATTGGCTAAATGTATGTATAGATGAAGATAGGAACTGTGGATATTGTCCAAAATGTAAAAGAACTCAATTAGAGCTAGATTCGATAGGTAAAATTAGTAAATATGAAAAAGTATTTAGCTTAAATTACTTTTATAAAAATAGGAATAAGTTTTTAGCAGATATGTTGATACAAAAGCAAAAGAACTTTTATTTTAAAGAAATATATAATGAATACAAAAATAATAATATAAAAATACCTATTTCAGTTTATTTTGTAGCACTAGCCAAAAGCATAATAATGCCAATAAAGAGGTTTATTAAAAAGTTGATTTTTAGAAAAAGAAATGACGCAAAAAAAATAGACGAAGGGTGGATATAACATAAAATATGGAGAAAATATTAAACTTTAAAATAGAACAAAATAAACCTAAATGTTGTGGATGTCAAGCGTGCTTTAACATTTGTCCTAAGAAAGCAATTAAAATGGAAGATGACGAAAAAGGTTTTAAATATCCAATAATTGATGAAGATAAATGTGTTAAATGTGGTTTATGTAGGAAAGTTTGTCCAATAACCAATAGTTGTAGTAATAATAATGAAATAAAAGCATATGCATGTATAAACTTAGACGAAAACATAAGAAAACATAGTTCTTCAGGAGGAATATTTTCACTATTGGCTTTAGAAATTTTAAAACAAAAAGGGGCAGTTATAGGAGCAGCATTTGATAATGATTATAAAGTAAAACATATATGTGTAGAAAACGAAAAAGACTTATATAAACTATATACTTCTAAATATGTACAAAGTGATATAAACAAAATGTATGCAAAGACGAAAGAATTATTAAATAGTGGAAGGATGGTTCTTTTTACTGGTACACCATGCCAAATAGAAGGATTATATACATTTTTAAATAAAGATTATAAAAAGCTCTACACACAAGATCTAATCTGCCACGGAGTTCCTTCACCTAAAGTTTGGGAGTTATATAAAGAATTCCTAGAGAAAGAATATAATCAAAAAATTAAAAAAATAGAGTTTAGAAATAAAGAAAAAGGATGGAAAAATTATTATATTAAAGTGACTTTCAATGATGATACAATTTATACAAATAATAATTTAAAAGATACATATTTAAGACTTTTTTTAAAGGATGTAATTCTTAGAGATTCATGCTATGATTGTAAATTTAAAAAAATAAATAGAAATTCAGATATAACATTGGCAGATTTGTGGGGAATAGAGAAAATATTGCCAGAATTTGATGATAATAAAGGAACTTCATTGGTTGTAGTTAATTCTAATAGAGGAATAGAATTGTTTAACTCAATAAGTGATAAAATGAGATATAAAGAGATTAATTTGCAAGAAGCTATTAAAAATAATGTAAGTATGGTGACTAGTGCAAACAAAAATAAATATATAAAGACTTTTTTCAAAAAATACCAAAAAAGGAATTTCAATATAAAAAGATATACTGAAAGAGTTTGCAAACGAAAATTATCTAGCAAGATTAAGAATGCTCTTAAGCGATTAAAAAATCATATAGTACAAAAATAATTATAATTTTTAGTATTGTTAAAATTTGCTTCAATAAAATGTAGAGTATAAATTTAAAATTTGACTTTGATGTTATATTAAATTTTTAGAATTGGAGATATAATTGAAGGAAGGAATTAAAATAAATATGAAAAGAGATATTTCTTTAATAAAAACAGTATATAGATTATTAAAAAAGCAAAATTTAAAGATATATAGATATACAAGAGTAAATATTGATAAAACAGCGAAAATTAGTGGTGAAGGAATGTTAATAGTAGGAAGTAAAGAAAATCCGAAATCAAGACAAGAAACAAGGATTAGTATGGGGAAAAATTCTGAATTGAAGATTAACGGAAATTTTTCAGTTGGCATTGGTTCAGATATTAGAATATTTGATAATGCAAAATTGGAGTTAAATAAAGGATATTTCAATGCATTTGTACAGCTTATTTGTGCGGGGAATATCAAAATAGGAAATGATGTAGTAATTGCTAGAGATGTAATAATAAGAGATACGGATGCTCATGAGATTATAGGACAGGAAGATAAAATGATAAAACCAATAACAATTGGAAATCACGTTTGGATAGGGACAAGAGCAATCATTATGAAGGGTGTAACCATTGGCGATGGAGCAGTCGTTGCGGCAGGAGCAATTGTAACTAAGGATGTTCCGGCAAATTCGATAGTAGCTGGAGTGCCAGCGAAAGTAATAAGAGAAAATATACAGTGGAAATAAATATTAATTATGATATATTATATCTAAAGATAAATCCTATGATATAAAAGGAGGAAAAATGAAGGGAAAAAGAGTTATAATTACTATTTTTATAATAATTTTAATTATAGTATTAATAATAAAGATTATTCCTATGATTATTCTAAAGTGTATAGAATCTGCAAATAATAATGGTATAATAATACAAAATTCAAGTGGTGGGAGTAGTATACATATACAAGAAAAAAGATATAATATCTTTGGATTAATAGAGGAAATAAGCGAAAGTCAAGATAATAATTTAATAGATGAACACTATAATATTATTTTAAAAAATGATTTACCATATACAAATTCAGAAATATTTGATTTTAACGTCAACTTGACTAATTTGGATAATAATAGTTTATATACGATAAAAATAAATGACGAGGAATATGTATTAGAAGAAGGAGATAATATTGTTAAATATAATTTAAAAGAAGGAGATAATGTTTTAGCAATATCTTTAAATAAAGATAGTAGCAGTTTTTATGATGTAAAGGTTCAAAAATTATACATAAAGGAATATAAAAAACAATTTTTGGATGAGTATAGTACTAATGCTGTATCTACGCATTTTGACTACAAAATAGATGATGAAAGAACTATTCAATTATTAAATTACTTGGGAATCAAGACTATTAGAGATGACATTTCATGGAAGAATATAGAAAATAAGAATGGAGAATATGATTTTAGTAAATATGATGATTGGATATTAAAATTAAATGAAAATAATATTGAAGTGATAGCGATTATTAATAATCCAGGAGAATTATTAGGTGATGACAAACTTATCTCAAGTCAAGATGAAATTGATAAAATGGTAAAGTTCGTTACAACATTTGCTAAAAGATACCCTATGATAACGAAGTATGAGATCTTAAATGAGGCTAATTTTTTATATACAACAGATGAAAAGATAGAGTATTATATAAAAACAGTTTCAATTTTAAATGAACAGTTAAAACAAATAAATCCAGAAATAGAAATATTAGCAGGCGGAACAGCTGGCGTAGTGTATGACGAAGAAAATAAAATAAGTAGTACTAATTTTATAAAATATATTTTACAAGAAAGCCAAACGATAAACAATATATCAATACATCAATATGATGAATTTAATAATACAAACTGGACTCAAAAGATGATAAATGAACATATTAAAATGTTAAATGATTTAGGAGGATTCTATAAAATAAACGTATCTGAATACGGTGCTTCTTCCCATACTAAAGGGTTTACGGAAATTGAGCAGGCAAACAAAATTTTAAAGCAAACAGTAACATATGATAAGAATAATATTAAGGAGAAAGTTGTATATAATTCGAGAAATATAGGAGAAAGTGCATCAAATCAAGAACATAACTTTGGCTTGATAACGTATGACTATACTCCGAAACCAGCCTATTATACAATGAAAAACTACTATGAAAACACTAACGGAGCTGAATACATAGGTACAGTTAATTTAGCAAATGGACTAGAAGCACATGTATATAACAAGGATGGAAAACCTAAGATTATAGCATGGACAACAAATTCAAATAATAATATAAATATTCCATATGAAGACTTTACCGCAAGTGATATGTATGGCAATGCAATTGAAAATACAGATGGAACATTAACAATCACGGCATCACCAGTTTATTTAGATAATGTTTCAACAAAATATTTCTATGAAGCGATTTCTAATACATCACTAGAAAAATACTCAGAATTCGAAGAGAAATTTAGCCAAGAGATAGCAAGCATAGATGGGATGCAAGGACAAATAGATAAGTTAAAAAACTATATGTCATCAATTTCAGGTAATACTACAGAAACACAAGAAAATGCTATAGAAATGATGAGTGAACATTTTGCATTAGGAACTACTATTTTAAATGCATTTAATAATGAAAAGCTTAATGTAGAATATGTTAAAGTAAGTTCAATGTTAGACATGTTAAATGATATAGGCAATTCATATGAAGATTTGCTTACAGTAAGTGCTACTTCTAGAGCGGCTTATTATACAGCTACAGAAGAACTTATTAACAAAGCAGAAACTACTATTAATAATAATTCAGATTTAAATATAATTTATCCAAGTAAGATTTTAGATTTTGCTAAAGAATTACACGAAAAATCAGAATATATAAATAGCTTAGAGGAAGAAAATGATATAAAAACAGGTTTAATAGTAAGTAACAGCTTACATGCCTATTATTTAGCAGACTGGGCAAACGACTTTGCAAATATCTATATAAATAAATACATTAAAGAAAATCCAGTTACAGTAAGCTATTCAAATACAGATGAGTTTACTAACCAAGACATAACAGTAACATTAAATATAGGCTCAGATTCAAAAGTAACTAATAACAATGGACAAAATACATATACATTCACTAAAAATGGCACTTTTACTTTTGAATATGAAAGAAGAGGACAAGTGTTTAAAGAAGAAATAAAAATTACAAGCATTGATAAAGATGCACCAGTTATCTCTGGAGTAGTTAATGGAAAAATTTACACAAATTCAGCAACACCAGTTATAAAAGATGAGAACTTAGCATCTATTGAAGTTCTATTTAATGGTACAAGCATTCAATATAGCAATGGTGCAAAACTTGCACAAGAGGGTATATATAATATTATAGCAACAGATAAAGCTGGAAATAAAACGGAAATAGAGATATATATTGTAGAAGATGGAACAGACGGATATACTATAAATAATGGTTATATTCTAAATGTAAGACAAAAAACGAAATTAGAACAGTTTGCAAAAAAATTTAATTTGACTAAAAATTATACTGTAAAGAGAAATGATAAAGAATTATCAAAGGATGATATTGTAGCTACAGGAGATATCTTACAATTAAATAATGGTGCAGAATATACTATAGTTGTATCAGGAGACATTAATGGAGATGGAAAAGTAACTACATATGATTTGAGTACATTTAGAAGATATATTTTAAAGTTAAGAGAATTTAATGAAATTGAAAGTTTAGCAGCAGATATTAATGTAGATGGACAAGAACTAGGAGTAAAAGATTATACAAGAATGAGGATAGAAATATTAGGAGAATATTAAGTTCTCCTAATGCATCTCTTTGAAATTACCAGTTATTTTTAATAGGATATCTATTCAAAATGTAATATTTTTGTAATATTATTGCAATGTAATTGTAAAAAGGAAAAACTTGTTATATAATAACATTTATAGTAGAATAGCATAAGAAGAAATGAAAAAAGGAGAGAAAAATAATGAAAAAAGTAGTATCAATTATTTTATTAGTTTGTTTGCTTTGTTTAGGATGTACGGTATATGCAACAGAACCTGCAACAGAGGCAACAGCAAATATAAAATTTGAAACTGTAAAAGAAGGAAATAAAGTAACTATAAAAATATCAACTGGAGATTTTGTTGGAGTAGAAGAAGACTCTGTAATGAGTGCTTCTATGACATTAGCGTATGACGAAGCAAATATATCAAAAGTATCTGGAAGAACGACAGATAACTGGAGAATAACAATTTCAAATGAAAAAAAGACAGTACTTTTAGAAAACGATAAAGCTAGTTCTAATACTCAATTTGCAGAATTAACTTTTGAGTTAAGAGATGATGTTACAGAAGAAGTATCTGGAACAATTTCTATAACAGAGTTTAATATATCAGATGGAAATTTATTAGACGAGACTTATGCTACTTATTCAGCTAATTATACAATAAAACCACAGGAAAATGAAGATAACAATAATGATGAAGAAAACAACAATGTTCAAAATGAAATTACAAATGAAGTAGCTAATGAAACAACAAATGAAACTAAGAATGAGACTAACTCAGAAAATATAGTAATTAATACAACGGGTTCAAACAAAGAAACTGGAAGTACAGTTAATAACAGTAAAGACAATACAATATCTCCAGATTCTAAGTTACCACAAACAGGTGTAAATATATTTTTTATAGTATTAATTATTGCAGTGGTTGCATTTGCAGTTGTAAAATTAGTAAAATATAAAGATATAGAAATAAAATAGAATAGAATTTAAAAATATACTATAATCTTATATAACCTTATAGAATGTAAATTGAAGGCTAAATAGAAGGGAATTAAATCATGGACGAATTAGATTTAAAAGATTTGTTTAACATTTTTTGGACAAAAAAGTTTGAAATTATCTTAATTGTAGCAATAGCTGTAGTTATTGGTTTTATATATTCTTATGTTTTATTAAAACCAGAATATAAATCTACTACATCTATACTATTGGCGAAGTCTAATACAGCACAATCTGATGATGGAACAATTACATCAACAGAAATTACATTAAATCAGAAATTAGTTTCTACATATAGTGATTTAATTAAAACTGAAAAAGTTTTAACACAAGTTATAAATAACTTAAAAATAGACAAAACTGTAGAAAATTTGAAACAAAACATCCAAGTTTCAGCAAAAGATGATACAGAAATTATTGAAATAAGTGTAACTGATGCAGATAGCGAAATGGCACGTAGAATTGCTAATGAAGCTGCACAAGTTTTTATTACACAAATAGCACAACAGTATTATAATATGGATAATGTATATGTTGTAGATGAAGCAAGAGCAGAGAGTGAGCCATATAATATTAACCATATAAAAGATATAATTATATTTGCTGCTGCTGGTTTTGTTATAGCATGTATATATGTTTTAATTGCAAATATGCTTGATACAACAGTTAAGAGTAAAGAAGATATAGAAAAGAAGCTAGGTCTTACAGTATTAACTTCTATACCAGAATGTGACTTTAAGAAAGTAAAGGGAGGTAAAAAATAATGAAGAAAGAATTAATTGCTGCAAGAGAACCTAAATCCCCTATATCGGAATTGTTTAGAACTTTAAGAACAAATATACAATTTATGAATACTAAGAGTGGGCTAAAGTCTTTATTAGTTACATCAACTTCACCATCAGAAGGTAAAAGCTGGGTATCTTCTAACTTAGCTACTACATTCGCTCAAGCTGGAAAAAGAGTTATATTAGTAGATTGTGATATGAGAAAAGGAAGATTATTTTCTGTTTTTTCAGTTCCACCAGCACCAGGACTTTCTAACTACTTATCTGGTATTAATTCAAATGGTGAAAATGGAGATATAAATATTGAGTCTTATATAAGAAAAACAGAAGTGCAAAACTTATATTTAATAACAGCAGGAAGCATACCTCCAAACCCATCAGAATTGCTTGTTTCAGAGAAAATGGCAGAAACAATGAAAAAACTAGAGGATATGTGTGATATTGTAATTTATGATGGAACACCAACAAATTTAGTTACAGATGCTCTTATTATTTCTAGAAATGTAGATAGTACTATTATAGTATGTGCTTATAAATATACAAAAATAGATGACCTAGAGAGAGTAAAAAGAGATATATTAAATGTAGGTGGAAAAATTGCAGGTGTTGTTATAAATAAGATGCCTATAGCACAAAAAGAATATTATGCTTCTTATTATTATGGTTCTTCTACATCTGTAGCGCCTACACATAAAAGGTCTAGTAAAAATAAAGTGGATTTTGCATCAAGGATAAAACCTGAAACCCAAGAAAATGGAAAATTATACAACATAGATGGCAATAAGAATTCAGAAGAGGAAGACAATTAGTAATTATAGAAAATATTTTTAAATTAATAGTATTAATTTAATATTAAATGAAAAGAGAGAAAATGATGATTGATATACATTCACATCTAGTATATGGTGTTGATGATGGTTCTAAAAGCATAGAAGACACCATTACTATGTTAAAAGAGGCAAAAAAAGTTGGATTTACAGATGTAATTTTCACACCACATTATATGGAAGATTATTACGAGGTACCATGCGATGAAATAACAAGTAGAATTTCTAACATAAAAGATTTAGCAGAAGGAATAAACATAAAAATACATCAAGGAAATGAAATTTATGCTACAGAAAATATAATAGAATTTATAAATTCTAAAAAAGCTATGTGCTTAAATAATAGCAGGTATGTATTAATTGAGTTTCCTATGCAAACAAAGCCAATAAACATGGATCAAGTTATATACTTGTTATTACAAGAGGGAAAAATTCCAATAGTAGCGCATCCAGAAAGATATAATTATGTAAGAGAAAATCCAAATATGCTATTAGAATATATAGAGCAAGGGGTATTATTCCAATCAAATTATGGAAGTATCATTGGAATGTATGGAAATGATATAAAAGAAACAGCCAAAAAGCTTCTAACACATAATATGATACATTTTTTAGGCTCAGACAACCATAGAATAAATACGGTATATAAACATATACCAGAAGCTTTAAAACTATTAGAAAAATGGATAGGCGAGGAAAAGACATTAGAACTTACAACAGAAAATCCAAGTTATATATTAAATGATGAAGAATTGGATATAGATGACCCAATAGAATTGAAAAAGACATTCTTAGGAGGCTGGAAATAAAATTAAATTTAATAAGTAACCAAGTAAAGGAGGTCGCAAATTGTGACCTCCTTATCATTTTATATCTCAATTTTAGGTTGATACCTATCTAGCCACATATTTACTTGGCAAAGATATGCCATAAGTTGTGGCCCAGTCATTAATTGACCAAACCAAGGTCTAGTAAATGCATTACCATTTGTGTTAATTATTTCCCATATATATGTTTCATTTAAAAGTTTCTTTATAGAAGCGTCTGGCTTTTTCATTATTTCTGTAAGCATTTCTTTTACCTTTTTTAAATAGGTTGGGTTTTGAGTTTTAGGATATGGACTCTTTTTTCTATCTATAATTTCATCAGGAAGTTTACCTTTTATTACATATCTAAGTAATCCTTTCTCACGTCCATTAAGAGCTTTTAATTCCCATGGAATGTTCCATACATATTCTGCTAGTCTATAGTCACAAAATGGAACTCTTAATTCAAACCCATTAAACATTCCCATTCTATCTGAACGGTCCAGTAGTGTTTGCATAAACCAATTTTGTGTTAAATGAGTTATTTTTCTCTTTTCTGCAGTTTCACTAGTATCATCATCTAAAATTTCTACTTCGGATAAACTTTCATTATATCTATAATCTATATATGATTTTAAATTAAATTTTAAAGATATTTCCGGATTAAGTAATTTTTGTCTTTCTTCTATTGCAATTGACCAAGGGAATGTTCCGCTTCTTAGCGCATCTTCTCTAAAGAACCAAGGATATCCTCCAAATATTTCGTCTGCACATTCACCAGTTAAAGCCACTACCATATCTTGCTTTACATTTTTACAGAAAAGTAGCAAAGAAGAGTCAACATCTGCCATTCCAGGACAATCTCTAGCTATCATTGCAGATTCCAAGCTTTCTGCAAGTTCGGGAGTATCAACAATTATTTTGTGATGGTTTGTATGGAGAAAGTCTACCATTATATCTATATATTTATTATCTGAGTTTGGTTGAAAATCGCTCTTAACAAAGTTTTTGTCATTATCTACGTAATCTATTGAATAGGTATTTAAAGGTGGTATACCATTATCTTTACAATAGTTTGCTGCGTATAATGTTACTATACTTGAATCCAACCCTCCAGAAAGAAATGTACAAAGGGGAACATCAGATACAAGTTGCCTTTTTATAGTATCTTCCAATAAAAATCTAACTTTGTCACAAGTTTTTCCTAAACTATCTGTATGAGGTTTGCTAATTAACTTCCAGTATTTATCTGTATATAAACCATCGCTATTATATATTAAATAGCTTGCAGGCTTTAACTCGAAAATATCTTTAAATACTGTTAAGCCGGGTGTATGTGCAGGACCCACACCTAATAATTCTCCTATTCCAGTATTATCTAAGACTAAATCTATGGAATGATAGCTAGCAATAGCTTTAATTTCCGAGCCAAATATAAGTGAATTATCTTTTAAAGTATAAAACAAAGGTTTAACTCCAAAATGGTCTCTTGCCATAAATAATTCTTTTTTGTTCTCATTCCATATTGCAAATGCAAAAATTCCGTTTAAATGTTTTACAACATCTTTTCCAAAGTATACAAATGATTTTAATAAAACTTCTGTATCTGAATGACCTTCAAAATTAAATCCATTCTCCTTTAAAATATTACGTAATTCATTAGCATTGTATATTTGGCCATTGTAAACCATAGTGTAAGTATTTTCATTAAATTTAAATGTCATTGGTTGCTTTCCACCATCTGGGTCTACAACAATTAATCTTCTGTGACCAAGCATTGCATTTTCAAAACAAGCATAACCGTTTTCATCTGGACCACGTCTTGCTATAGAGTTAGTCATACTTACTAATTCATCCTTTTCATTGTCAATTTTTTTCTTTAGATTAACAAAACCACAAATTCCACACATAAATTACCTCTCTAAAACGCATTTATAAGTAGTATATGCAAAATATAGTAATAAAGTCATAAATTAGTTTAAAATTAAAAATATATTAATTAATTTAATATACAAAAGATAAATAAAAAATTACTCAGAAATATTGAAATTATTCTTTTTTAAAAGTATAATAAGGACAAATTTAGGCATGAAAATAATTCTATTAAATTATTAAAAAAGCTTAAGTTTAAGGAGGATTTATATGGAAGAAGTAAAAATTGGAAGAGTGTATCGCCACTTTAAAGGAAATTACTATTTTGTAGAGAATGTAGCTTATGATTCAGAGACAAAGGAAAGAATGGTTGTATATAAACCATTATATCCAAGAGAAGATGGAAGAGCCATATGGGTAAGACCTGAAAAGATGTTTTTAGAAGCAATTCCTGAAAGACCAGATAATGTTACAGGACAAAAAGTTAGATTTGAATTAGCTGATACAATAGAGAGAGATTATACTAAAAAGTAAATTTCTATAAATTATTAAAAATTATAAGAAAAATATAAAAAACTGCCCTGAAAATTACAAAAAAATTAACTTTATATTTGACTTTTCTTAAAAAATTTTATACAATATAATATGTTAAATTTATATTTAAGGGGCAACAGTTTGTTATATATTTTGTAATAATAAACGTACAACACCTAAAAAGTGTTGTCTTTTTGTGCTTAAAAATACGTACAAGGATAGATAAAAAAGACAGTGCTTTTTTATAATGAAAAATAAACGAAAAGGAGGAAGTATTTTGGAAAAAGAAGAAAACATTTTAGGTTACGAAAAAATAGGAAAACTAATTAGAAAATTTTCTATACCATGTATAATCTCTCTAGTGGTTAACTCTTTATATAACATAGTTGACCAAATATTTATAGGTTGGGGAGTAGGATACATAGGTAATGGAGCCACAAACGTGGTGTTCCCAATTACAATGCTTTGTTTAGCTTTTGCATTAATGTTTGGAGATGGAAGCTCAGCATACTTAAGCCTTAAACTTGGAGAGAAAAATAAGAAAGAAGCAAGTAAAGGTGTAGCAAATGGAGTTCTTATCTCAATAATTGTCTCAATACTATTTTTTGCAATTATTGTAGGATTTTTACCACAAATTTTAAATTTATTTGGATGTACTGATGCATTAAGAGAAGATGCATTAGGGTATGGTTTTTATATAGCATTAGGTTTACCATTTATGATGGTAGGGACTACTCTAAATTCTATTATAAGAGCAGATGGTAGTCCAAAATATGCTATGACATCTATGGTAATAGGTGCAATTTTAAATATTATATTAGATCCAATATTTATATTTATTTTCAAAATGGGAGTAGAAGGAGCAGCTATAGCAACATCTATTAGCCAGTTTGTTACATTTGCAATGAATATTGTATATTTAAAAAGACTAAAATCAATTGAAATTACTAAACAAGACATAAAGCTAAAGCCATCTATAGCAGGTAGAGTTTCAATGTTAGGTATAAGCAGTTTTATTACTCAGATGAGTATAGTTATAGTTATGGCATTTGAAAATAATTTACTAGGAAAATATGGTGCAGAGTCAAAGTTTGGTGCTGAAATACCTATTACTGTATTCGGTATAGTTATGAAAATTAGTCAAATTTTAAACAGTATAATAATAGGAATAGCAGCAGGATCTCAACCAATTATGGGATATAATTACGGAGCACAAAATTATGCTAGAGTTAAAAAGACTTTAAAATATGTACTAGGATTAAGTTTAATAGTAAGTACAGTAGCATTTTTACTATTCCAATTAATACCTGATAAATTGATTATGATATTTGGTAGTGGAAATGAATTATATATGGAATTTGCATGTGATGCTTTTAGAACATATTTAATGTTATGTATTTGTAATGGAATTCAAATACCATCAGGAATTTTCTTCCAAGCAATCGGAAAAGGTGTAAAGAGTGCAGTATTATCTTTATCAAGACAAATTATATTTTTAATACCTGCTATGGTGATGTTTGGACATCTATTTGGAATTCATGGAGTATTATATGCAGGACCTTTTGCAGATGGATTAGCATTTATAATAGCTGTTATACTTTTAATATTACAAGTAAGAAAATTCAAGAAAGCAGAAGAAAGCACAAAACCATTAATTACAAATCCATTAGAAATTACAAATCAAAGTTCTTCAAATATAGTAATTACATTATCAAGAGAATATGGCTCAGGCGGAAGATATATAGGTAAATTAGTAGCACAAAAATTAGGTGTAAAATTATATGATAAAGAATTTATAATAAAAGTTGCAGAAGAAACTGGATTGTCTGAGCAATATATTAAAGAAAATGAACAAAAAAGAAATGTACTTGATATACTAAATAGTGGGTATTATTCAGATTTAAATAACTCTGATGAACTATTTGTAAAAGAGTCAGAACTAATAAAAGAAATATCTTCTAAAGAGCCATGTGTAATTGTTGGAAGATGTGCTGACCAAATACTAAAAGAAAATGAAAATGTATTAAAGGTATTTATATATAGTGATATAAATAATAAAATAGACAGAGCAGTAAAATATTACAATATGGATAAAAATAAAGCTGAAAAGGAAATTGCTAGAATAGATAAATTAAGAGGAAATCATTATAAATATTATACAGGAAAAGAGTGGAAAGATTTTTCTAATTATGATATTTGCATAAATAGTGATAAAGTTGGTGTTGAAAAGGCAGCAGATTTAATTATAGAAATGGCAAAACAACTGGAAAATAGTAATAAAATAGTAGTAGAGACTGTAGCTAAGTAGAAAATTATATCACAGTAAATTAAAAGATAATAAAACTATTGACAAATAGTAAGCAAATAGTATATAATTTTATAGTATTTAACTTTAGAGATAATTTGTAAAATTATACTATATATATTTGCTTAGGAAAAGGGAGGGAGTTATATGGCACAACCAAAAAGAAGATGGTCAAAAGCAAGAACTCATTTAAAAAGATCAACATGGAAATTAGAAAATCAAAATTTAGTAGATTGTCCACATTGCCATGAAAAAATTAGACAACACAGAGTATGTCCAAACTGTGGATATTATGATGGAAAAGAAGTTATTGCTAAAGCAGCAGAAAATAATTAATTTACCTAAATAAATTTTAGGATATTTAATGTTATATTAAAAATTATAGGAAGTGGAAATATAAAAGTTTCCGCTTCTTTTGTTTTATGTGTTTTTCTTTTTGACGTTTCTATTCATTTGTGATAGAATGATAAAAAAATATAAAGGAGAAAAAGATGACAGAAAGAATAGATAAAGTAAATTACTACTTAAATGTAGCAAAAGCTGTAGCAGATAGAAGTACATGTTTAAGAAAAAAAGTTGGATGCATTATTGTTAATAATGATGAGATAATAGCTACAGGATATAATGGAGCACCAAGAGGTAGAAAAAATTGTATAGACTTAGGTTTTTGTACTAAGAAAAAAATCTTTCCAGATGTAAGACATGCTGGATATGATGCTTGTAGAAGTGTTCATGCGGAGCAAAATGCTATTATAAGTGCAAGAAGAAAAGATATGATTGGAGGAACCCTATATTTAGTAGCATATAGAGTAGATAATGGTGAGTTTGAACCAGGGGCAAATTCTTGCCAAATGTGTAAAAAGCTTATTATAAATGCAGGAATTTCTAAAGTAGTAGTAAGAGGGCAGAAATGCGAAGAATATGATGTAATAGACGTAAAAGACTGGATAGAACAAGATGATTTATTAGATGGTAAAATAACTTATTAAATTTTAGATTATATTTAGTACTTTATAAAAATCTAATATTAAAATAATTTTGTAACTAATAGAATTGGAGAGGATACTTGTGAGCAAAATAAATGAAACAATGATGCAATATTTTGAATGGTACTTAAGTCCTGAGTGTAAACTATGGGAGAAAGTACGAACACAAGCCAGCTATTTAGAGACTATTGGAATAACATCTATATGGTTACCTCCTGCATATAAATGCATAGGAGGAAAAAATGATACAGGATATGCTGTTTATGACCTATATGATTTAGGCGAGTTTAATCAAAAAGGAAGCATAGAAACAAAATATGGTACAAAGCAAGAGTATATTGATGCAATAAAAACATTAAAAGGTAATGGAATTTCCGTTATAGCTGACATTGTATTTAATCATAGAATGGGTGCAGACGATAAAGAAGAAGTTATGGCAACAGAAGAGATGGGCAATAATAGAAATGTGGATATATCTGAGCCAAAACTTATAGAGGCATGGACTAAATATAATTTTGATGCAAGAAATAATAAGTATTCAGACTTTAAATGGAATTGGACACATTTTCATGGAACAGATTGGGACGATAAAGAGAAGAAACATGGTATTTTTAAGTTTTATGGAAAGCATTGGGATAATGATGTAGATAAAGAAAATGGAAATTATGACTATTTAATGGGCTGTGACATAGATTTTAATAATGTTGATGTATCTGACGAGCTAATAAAATGGGGAAAATGGTATTTAGATATAACAAACATTGATGAGTTTAGGCTAGATGCAGTAAAACATATTAGAGCAGATTTTCTTGAAAAATGGTTAAAAAATTTAAGGACCCAAACAGGAAAAGAACTTCCAGCAGTAGGAGAGTATTGGACAACAAATTTAATGTCATTACAAAATTATATAAAAGAAACAGATGGAGTAATGAAGTTATTTGATGTTCCGCTTCACTATAATTTCTTTAATGCATCAAATAGTGGTGGAAACTTTGATATGAGGACTATACTTGATAATAGTTTAGTTAAAGCAAATCCTGACAAAGCTGTAACATTTGTAGATAATCATGATACACAGCCTGGGCAATCTTTATATTCATGGGTTCAAGATTGGTTTAAACCTTTAGCTTATGCAATTATTTTATTAAGAAAAGCTGGGTTGCCATGCATATTTTACGGAGATTACTATGGAATTCCACATGATAATATTCAAGATAAAAAAGATATACTAGAGAAATTAATAATGGCAAGAAAATATTTTGCATATGGAGATTTAAGAGATTATTTTGACCACCCAAACATTATCGGATGGACCTTATCTGGAGATTATGAGCACACAGATTCTGGAATGGCTGTAGTAATGTCAGATGGACCAGGAGGATCTAAACAGATGAATGTTGGTACAAGGCTTGCTAACTCTATTTTATATGACTGCACAGGCAATTTAAAAGAAACTGTATATGTAGATAGTGAAGGAAATGGAATATTTTATTGCAACGGTGGAAGTGTATCTGTATGGATAAAAAAGAATAGTATATATGAATAATTATAAAATTTATTAAAATGGCAAGTGAAGAGTTAAATGTAAAATAAGTGTAGTTTTTATGATAAATGCTTTAAAATAGCAAGTTTAAACAGTTTAGACTTGCTATTTTTTCTTATGTATAGTAAAATAGTATGAGGTTAAAGTATTTTATAAGAAGGTGAGAAAATGTCAAAACCAGCAGTAGCAATTATAGGTAGACCAAATGTTGGAAAGTCTACTTTTTTTAATTATATAGTAGGAAAAAGAATTTCTATAGTAGAAGACGTTCCAGGAGTTACCAGAGACAGAATTACAGCAGATGCAAACTGGAGAGGTAGAGATTTTACTTTAATAGATACTGGTGGAATAGAACCAGAGTCAGATGATGTTATATTATCTCAAATGAGAAGACAAGCAGATATAGCTATTAGCTTGGCAGATGTTATAGTGTTTATAACTGATATAAAGCAAGGAATTACAGCAGCAGATGAAGACATAGCATTAATGCTTAGAAAATCAAAAAAACCTGTTATTTTAGTTTGTAATAAATCAGATACTTATGGAAAGGAACCAGCAGAACTATACGAATTTTATAATTTAGGGTTAGGTGACCCATATCCAGTATCTGCGGCAAATGCAAAAGGTATTGGAGATGTATTAGATGCAATATATGAGAAATTGCCACCTGAAGAAGAAAATGCAGAAGATGATTTAACAATAAAGGTTGCAATTATAGGAAAGCCAAATGTTGGGAAGTCTTCACTAGTAAATAAAATTTTAGGAGAAAATAGAGTTATAGTAAGTAATATTGCAGGTACAACAAGAGACGCAATAGATTCTGAGTTTGAAAATGAATATGGTAAATATGTTTTTATAGATACGGCAGGTATAAGAAGAAAAAGTAAAATTGAAGATAATTTAGAAAAATACAGTATAATGAGAACCCTTCTTGCTGTGGAAAGAGCAGATGTGTGTTTACTTATGATAGATGCAAATGAAGGGGTAACTGCTCAAGATGCAACAATTGCAGGTGAGGCACATGAAGCTGGCAAAGGTATTATTATTGTAGTAAATAAATGGGACGAATACGAGAAAGAAAATGGAACATTAGAAAAATATAAAAAAGACGTATATAATAAATTATCGTACTTATCATATGCACCAATTATATTTATATCAGCTAAAACTGGTCAAAGGGTAGATAAGTTATTTAGTATGATTAATAATGTAGCAAATCAGAATGCACTAAGAGTTTCTACATCTGTACTAAATCAAGTGTTAAATGAGGCTATAGCAATTGTTCAGCCACCAACAGATAAAGGAAAAAGATTAAGAATATATTACATGACGCAAGCTTCTACAAAACCACCAACATTTGTGGTATTTGTAAATGATAAAAAGTTATTTCACTTTTCATACGAAAGGTATTTGTCTAATCAAATAAGAAAAGAGTTTGGATTAGAAGGAACACCAATTAGAATGATTGTAAGAGAAAGAGGAGAGAAAGAATATTAAGAAAAAAATAGCAGGATAGTCTTGCTATTTTTTTATAGGTGGTATAAAATAAATTAGAACTTTACAAATAAGGTTATATAAAAATTGAGGAAAGGAAGTTAAATTATGGCAGCATATATTATTATTGCAATTATTGCATATTTAGTTGGAAGTATTAATTTTTCAGTTATTATTAGTAAAAGAATGGCAGGATTTGATGTAAGAGAAAAGGGAAGCGGAAATGCTGGAACTACAAATATGTTAAGAAGTGTTGGAGTTAAAGCAGCAATTATAACACTTTTATGTGATATTTTAAAAGGTGTAGTTGTTATTTTAATAGCCATATTAATAGGAAATATTGTAGATGGTTTAGATGATGCTTTACTTGTACAATTAGCAGGAATATTTGTAATTGTGGGACATACTTTTCCAATTTTCTTTGGTTTTAAAGGTGGAAAGGGAATTGCTACTTCATTAGGAGTATTATTAATGATTAACTGGCAAATTGGATTAATTTGTTTAGTATTTGCATTAATTTTAATGGCAATTACAAGAATGGTGTCTGTAGGTTCTATTGCAGCAGCGGTATTATTCCCAGTTTTAGTAGTGTTTATAGGTCAAAATTACATTGTACCAGTTAACAATTGGAGTTATTTAATATTTAGTATAATAATAGCTGCTTTAGTGTTATTTAATCATAGAGAAAACTTAAAAAGAATATTTACAGGAAAAGAGAATAAAATTAGTTTTAAAAAAAGTAATTTAAAATAATAATATTTATTTAATTGTAAAACATTTAATAATTTAGCATTGTAAAACTAAAATAATATTTAATTATTAATTGTAAATATTGTTTTAGTTTTAATATTTCAGAGGAATAATTTAATATAAAATAAAACTAAAGGAGAAAGTAAAGTGAAGAAAATAGCTGTTATAGGAAGCGGAAGTTGGGGTTGCGCTTTAGCAATTCATGCTTCTAATTTAGGTAATGAAGTAAAAATATGGTCTTTTTCGGAAGAAGAAGCAAACTTAATTAATAATGAAAAAAAGTGCAAATTTTTACCAGATGCTAAAATGCCAGAAAGTATTTATTGTAGTACAAATATAGAGGAAGTTGTTTCAGATGCAGATATTATTTTACATGTTACACCATCTAAATTTGTAAGAGATACTATAAAAAAATATAAAGACTATGTAAGAGATCAAATAATAGCGGTTTGTTCAAAGGGATTCGAATCAGATACATTATATACTTTAAGTGAAATCGTAGAAGAAGAAATTCCAAATGCAAAGTATGGAATTTTTTGTGGACCAAGTCATGCAGAAGAGGTATCAATTCAGATTCCAACAGCAATTGTAATAGCTTCAAAAAATGAAGAGGTTTTATCTACAATTCAAGATACTTTTATGGATGAGCATTTACGTATTTATACAAGTAAAGATGTAAAAGGAGTAGAACTTGGTGCAGCACTAAAAAATATAATTGCATTTTGTGCAGGTATAGCAGTAGAGCAGAAACTAGGAGATAATACTTTGGCAGCACTTATTACAAGAGGATTAAAGGAAATAACAAATTTAGGTGTGGCAATGGGAGCTAATAAAGAAACTTTTTATGGTTTAACTGGTTTAGGAGATTTAATTGTAACATGTTTAAGTGAGCATAGTAGAAATAGAAGAGCAGGGAGATGCATAGGAAGAGGAATGACACTAGAAGAAACAAAGAAAGAAATTGGTATGACAATTGAAAGTGTGGATAATATAGATGTTGCACATGCTTTAGCGAAAAAGTATAATATTGAAATGCCAATTGTAAATGCAGTATATGATGTATTATATAATGGTTTAAAACCAAATGAAGCAGTAACAAGATTAATGACTCGTGAGAAAAAGAGTGAATAAATGAAGTACACCCCAAAAAGTTAGACAAAAACCTAACGTTTGGAGGTGTATTTTTTGTATTAAAATAAGTTTATTTTACCATGGGAATCTTTCATATAAATATCTAATTATTTCGTCTGCATTATAATCTGTAACATTTATAAAAATTCCTTCGTCAATACTAATCCACATATTTATTTTAAATTTGTCATTATTTTCAATAAGAGCTCCAATAATATCTGCAATTTCAACAGGATTACGGTAGCTCTTTTCCCATTCTAGAGCTCGTTTGTTTACGCTTTCTTGTGTGTGTTTGTTGGCAGCTTTATCTATAAAATTTTCATAATCACTAAAAAATTTGCTTAAGAATTTGGATATTTCCCCAAATTTTGAGCTATATAACCTAACTGTACTTTCCATATTAGAATAAGTAATCCTTTCTTTGAAGAATTAATTTATAAAATTATTATAAATCAATATTATTATAACTATACTTAGAATAAAATGTAATTTTTAGGCAAGAATAATATAAGAAAAAGTATTATTGTGTAAAATAGAAAATTAGAAGGGAAGAATTTTATAATGAGAAAGAATATTAAGTATTTGTATATTATTTTAATGTTTATGTTAATATTTGTTTTAACAGGATGTTCTAATCAAGATAACCAAGATAGTAATGAAAAGTTAAAGGCAAAAGTTAAAGAGGAAATATCTTATCTAGATAATACTATTATATCCACATTAAATATAATAAATAACTTATCTTATGATAATTACAAAGTGTCTAGTAGAAATATTCAATCAAACCAAGGTGAAGAAACTGGACAACAAAATCAAAGTTCTACTCAAGATGGACAAGCTTCTGAAAGTTTGAGCCAAGAAGGTGGGGAATCTCAAAGTAGTAGCCAGGATTCAGGAAATTCTTCACAAACACAAAGTATAATGACCATGGAGAAAAATGGAGTATTGACTACTAGAGGAAAAGATACAGATTGGAATTTACTAAAGGGAATATTAGAGTCGTTATATTCATCATGGAGTACAATTGCGTTAGATATGAATGGGTTAAGTATAAATAGCGAAGATATACTATCATTTAACATTTTTCTTAATGATGCTACAAAAAGTGCCAAAGATGAAAATAAGAAAGACACAATGAACAATTTGCTTAAATTATATGCATTACTTCCTAAGTATAGTAGCAATTCAACAGATGATATTTTTACTAATTTGTTAGATACAAAACTACAAGTGTTAAATGCTTATGTGCTGACAGAGGACCAGAATTGGGACGAAATAAATAAAAGACTGGACAATGCATTAAATGAATATGGCGGGATAATTAATAATGTTGAAATGAATAGCAAAAATCCTGCAGGAGTTAGCCAAACATATATATTATTAAAAGAATTACAAAGAAGTACAAGTTCTAAAGATGTGGATATATTTTATATTAATTATAAGAATTTTATGCAAGAAATACAAAGTTTAGAATAAAGAAATATAAGATTTATTTAGAGTATGCATATTATTAAAAAATATGCTTGAATAAAAATTGATTTATAATGAAAAATATAGTATAATTATAATGCATGTATAAGTAAATTGGACAGTCGCGTATAGCAATGTCGAAAGATAGCGTACGAGGAAAGTCCGGGCTCCACAGAGCAATGATGCTGGATAACGTCCAGTGAGGGAAACCTTAAGGAAAGTGCAACAGAAAATAACCGCCTATTATATAGGTAAGGATGAAAAGGCAGGGTAAGAGCCTACCGCTGGTATGGTGACATACTGGGACTGTGTAAACCCCATCTGGAGCAACACCGAGACAAGAAGGTTAAGACTGCTCGTCGTCTTCTTAATTTGGTGGCATAAGACATATAGCAATATATGTACTAGATAAATGACTGTCCTAGACAGAACCCGGCTTATAGATTTACTTTAGCAAAAATGAGGAGGCTTTTAGCTTCCTCATTTTTATGTGCGATAATAGCGTAAGACTTGTAAAAATCTAATGATAGAGTTAAAATAAAAAGAAAAATGGAGATTTATATGAGAAAAAGAATAAGGATATTTATAATTACTATAATAGTTATTGTATGTTTAATATCAATACCATTTAATTTTATTAATCTGTTAAAGAATGTCTATTACATAAATATAGACGAAGAAGATGCTAAATTGGTTAATAGTTTAATTAATGATAACAATCTAATAGAGAAACCAATAAAAAAAATAGGATATATGGCTGGATTTGGAGATTGGTATTTATTTATAGAATACGGAGATGGAGAGAAAAGAGAAGCTTTATATGATGATAATGATAATTTAGACCTAAAAAGATACATAAGAGATAACGGATATAGTAATGGGAAAATAGCCAAAATTAATTCAATTTTGGCTATAATGATAGTAATAGGATGTAGCATTTATGGAATTATGGAGATGATCATTTACATAAAAAATCAAAAAGAAAGGATATGAAATACAAGTTACAGTTGTGGATATATATCGAAATCGGCAAATGTATTCAAGATTGTAACAAAATAGATATAGCATTGACAACTAAAGAACATATGTATATATTTTAATAAAGGTGATTTTATAATGATTAAAAAATTTTTATGTATATTTTTAGCAACTTTAATAACTTTATTAGTGATATTGATACCATGGTTATATTATACAAATTATTTTACTAGAATTATGTATATTACTAATGAACAAAAGCAATGTTTAAAATTAGAAAATGCACAAGTATTATTTGCAACAAGGGAAAATATAGGTCTTCATCCACCAGAAAAGTTTACAGTTTACTATATTGATGATAATCAATTAAAGAAAAAAGGTTTTTCAGCAGAACATAACCAAAACTTAGGAAAAATATATGTAGAATTATTTAATCAAGATATAACTGATTTCTTACTTACATTAGAGATAATAGTAACAAAATTAATTATCGGAATTATTAGCTTGAGTATATCAAAAATAAGGAAAAATCTTTTGGCAAATCAGCCGTAAATTGCATATGTTTATTAGTTATAGGGTGTATAAATTCTACTTTGTATGCATGGAGAGCTTGTCTATTAATGTAAGTAGATGTATTACCATATAGTGTATCACCAATTAAAGGATGACCTATATATGAAAAGTGTACTCTAATTTGATGTGTTCTACCAGTTTCAAGTAAACACTCTATTAAGTCATAGTTTCTTTCAAAATTTTGCTCTAAAACTTTGTAGTGGGTAATAGCATTTTCTCCATTCTTATCTATGCATCTTTCTATAATGCTGTTTTCCTTTCTAGCTATTGGTGCACTGATAGTTCCTTCTAACCTATCCAAGTGACCTTCTATAACTGCTAAGTAAAATTTTTTAAAATCTTTTGTTTGCATTTGATGTATTAAACATTCTTGAACATATTGATTTTTAGCAAATATAACAATACCAGAAGTATTTCTGTCTAGTCTGTTTACAGGTCTTATTTTTTTCTTTAAATTGATTGTATCAAAATAGTACTTTACTCCATTTGACAAGCTATTAGTATAATGGAGAATTGAAGGATGTACAGGTATTCCAACAGGCTTGTTTAATATAAGCAAAGATTCATCTTCATAAAGAATATCTAAGTTCATTTCTATAGGTACAATATTACTATTATCTTCTTCAAAGTCTAAATTTACTATAATTACATCATTGGGTGTGACATAAATATTAAGATTAGTTATGCTACTATTGTTAAGTGTAATTAATTTATTATTCTTTAAAAAAGTTAAAAGTTTATCAGAAATAAACAAATTTTCTTTTAAAATTTGTTTTATAGTTTTGTTATTTTCTTTTACTGTATAATTAATTTCCATATAATTAATCCTTTATTAAATTTACTATATTTTATCACATTTCTTGGAAAAAGTATTGTACTTTTGCTTAAAAATTTATATAATAGTATCGTAAAAAATTAATAGGGAGGAATAAAAATGTCTTTTGTTGAAGTAATGAAAGAAAAAGCTAGACAAAATATTAAAACAATATTATTACCAGAAAGTGAAGACGTACGTGTAGTACAGGCAGCAGCAGATGTAGAAAAAGAAGGATTTGCTAAAGCTGTATTAATTGGAGATGAAGAAAACGTAAAAAAGATAGCTTCAGATAATAATATAGATGTATCAAAAGTAACAATAATTGACCCTTTAAAAAGCGAGAAATTCGAAGAATATGCAGACAAATTTTATGAATTAAGAAAAGCTAAAGGAATGACACCAGAAAAAGCAAGGGAGATAATGAAAGATCCAATTTATTTTGGAACTATGAAGGTAAAAGTTGGAGATGCAGACGGTATAGTATCTGGTGCATGTCATCCAACAGCCCATACATTAAGGCCAGCACTTCAAATACTTAAAACAGCTCCTGGAACAAAACTAGCATCAGCATTTTTCTTAATGGTAACTAAATGTCCAGAGTACGGAAAAGATGGAGTTTTAGTATTTGCAGATAGTGGTATGAACGAATACCCAGATGCAGACGGTTTGTCTGAAATTGCAATTTCTTCTGCTAAAAGTTTTAAACAATTAGTTGGAGAAGAGCCAAGAGTTGCAATGTTATCATATTCTACATATGGAAGTGCAAGCTCACCTTTAACAGAAAAAGTTATAGAAGCAACAAAAATATTAAAAGAAAAAGCACCTGATTTAATATGTGATGGAGAGTTACAATTAGATGCTGCTATTATTCCAGAAGTTGCAGAAAGAAAAGCGCCAGGCAGCCCAGTAGCAGGAAGAGCAAATGTTTTAATATTCCCAGATTTAGATGCGGGAAATATAGGATATAAATTAGTACAAAGATTTGGTAGAGCAGAGGCATATGGCCCATTGTGCCAAGGAATTGCCAAAGCAGTAAATGACTTGTCAAGAGGTTGCAGTAGTGACGACATAGTTGGAGTTGTAGCAATTACATCTGTTCAAGCTCAAGATATGGAAAAAGATGAATAAAAAGTATAAATGTATTTTAATTGTACTAAATATTCTAATATTTCTATTTTATATGATAACGTACATATCTTCAACGTGTATGTGCGGACATCACAGAATAAAAATAATTCCGAGTATCATTTTTACAATAATTCAAATAGTGTTATTAATAAAATTTAATAAATATGAAAAATGGAATTTAAAACAAACATTAATTTTTATAGTTTGTTCTGTACTTGTTTATGCATTAGTATTTGTATTATCACTTAATGACATGAATGAGTTACATAATATAGATGTTATATAGGAGGTTTTATAAATGAAAGTTTTAGTAGTAAATTGTGGAAGTTCATCAATTAAATATCAATTGATTAATATGGAAAATGAGGAGGTAATGGCAAAAGGTTATTTAGAGAAGATAGGATTGCCAGATTCATTTTTAACACACAAAGTTAATGGAGAAAAATACAAAATTGAAAAAGTAATTACAAACCATGAAGAAGGAATAAAATTGGTTTTAGACCAATTATTAGACGAAAACTATGGTGTTATTAAAGACTTAAAAGAAATAGATGCAGTAGGACATAGAGTAGTTCATGGAGGAGAAAAATTTAGTGATTCTGTAATAATTACTGATGAAGTAATAGATGCAATGAAAGAATGTATACCACTAGCTCCGTTACATAACCCAGCTGGAATTACAGGTATAGAAGCTTGCAGAAAAGTTTTACCAAATGTTCCAATGGTAGGAGTTTTTGATACTGCATTCCATCAAACATTACCAGAAGAGGCATATATTTATGCAATTCCATATGAGTATTATGAAAAATATAGAATTCGTAAATATGGTTTCCATGGAACATCTCACAAATTCGTATCAAGAAGAGTAGCAGAACTTATGGGCAAACCAGTAGAAGACTTAAAAATTGTTACATGCCATTTAGGACAAGGTGGAAGTTTATGTGCTGTTAAAGGCGGAAAATCTGTAGATACTTCAATGGGATTAACACCACTTGCTGGTATTCCTATGGGAACAAGGTCTGGAGACATAGACCCATCTATAGTAACTTTCTTAATGAAACAAGAAAACTTAACACCAGACGAAATGGACACAATTTTAAATAAAAAATCTGGAAAATTAGGTGTTTCTGGAGTAAGTTTTGATGATAGAGATATCGAAGCTGCCATAAAAGAAGGAAATAAGAGAGCAAAACTTGCTATAGACACATTCGCTTATCAAGTAATTGGATATATAGGAAGATATGCTGCACAAATGAATGGTATAGATGTTATTACATTTGCTGGTGGAGTTGGAGAAAACGGACCAGAAGTAAGAAGCCAAATTTGTAAATCTTTAGAGTTCTTAGGTGTAAAAATAGATGAAGAAAAGAACAAAGTAAGAGGAGAAGAATGTGAAATTTCTACACCAGATTCAAAGGTAAAAGTTTACATTATTCCAACAAACGAAGAGCTTATGATAGCAAGAGATACTATGAATTTAGTAAAATAAATTATCTATATAGTGTAAACAATTAATAGTTTAGCGAAAATTATGCAAAAAATATAATAATATATAACTATAAAATAGCCTGAAGTGTTCTAACAAAAGTCATTTCAGGCTATTTTAGGAAATTAGAAATATGTCTAAATTTCCAGAAAGAAGGAAAAAATGGAGAAAAAAAGAATTTCTACTAAAGCTATTGTAATAATTATTATATGTGTAATTCTGTTTTTAGCATTAATTGGAGGAGGAGTATATTGGTATATTTTTGTACTTAATGCTGACAAAAATACTCCAGAAGAAGTGCTAACCCAATATGTATCTTACATTAATGATAAAGATTTTGAGTCAATGTATACTCTTTTATCTGAAAGTACAAAGGCAAGAGTAGATAAGCAAACATATTTAGACAGAAATAGCAATATTTATAATGGAATTGAAGCAGCAGATGTTACAATCTCAGATTTAAATTACGATAAAGATAATAAACAATTATTTTATACTATGTCTATGAATACTATGGCTGGAGATATTACTTTTTCAAACAAAGCTACATTTGACAGACAGGACGATAACAAATATTACTTAAATTGGTATTCACAACTAATATTTCCGGATTTGCAATCTGACTATAAAGTAAGAGTTTCTACAACCCAAGGAACAAGAGGTGCAATACTTGCTAGAGATGGGACTGCCCTTGCTATTACAGGAGATGATGGAACAAGACAATATCCATATGGAAAGACAACATCACATTTATTAGGATATGTAAGAAGTATTAGTGCAGAAGAGTTAGAAGCAAACGCTGGAAAAGGCTATACAGAGTCAAGTATAATAGGAAAAACGGGTTTAGAAAAAGTATATGAAGATAGATTAAGACCTGGAACTGGATGTGAAATATATATTACAAATAGTTCTGGAAATAAAATAAAAACATTAGCACAAACAGAAGCAACAGACGGAGAAGATATAACAACTACAATAGATATCCGTTTGCAAGATAAGATATATAAACAATTAGATGGAGATAATGGTTTATCTGTTGCAATTAATCCAAAAACAGGGGAAGTTTTAGCGTTAGTTAGTACACCGACATATGATTCAAATGATTTCATAAGAGGATTTACTAATGAGGCATGGGAAGAATTAAATAATAATAAAAATAATCCAATGCTTGTAAGATATCAAAATACATATGTACCAGGTTCTTCTTTTAAGCCTATTACAGCAGCAGTTGGGCTAACTACAGGCAAAATGAGTGCAGATGAAGACTATGGTGCAAGTGGATTAAGTTGGCAAAATAATTCTAGTTGGGGTAATTATAGAGTAACTACATTACAAACATATAGTGGTCCTGCAAATTTAAGAAATGCTTTAATTTATTCAGACAATATATATTTTGCAAAGTCTGCATTAAAAATAGGAGCAGACACATTTGCAGAACAATTATTAAAAATAGGTTTTGATACTGAAATGCCTTTTGCAATTAATATGGACAAATCTCAATTTGCAGACAATAATACTTTTTCATCTGAAATACAGCTTGCAGACACAGGTTATGGGCAAGGAAAAGTTTTAGTAAATCCATTACACGTTGCTGCAATGTATTCTGCATTTGTTAATGAAGGAAATATGATTAAGCCATACATTGAATATAAAGAAAATGCTACAGCAGAATATTGGATAAAAAACGCTTTTACAAAAGAGGCAGCAGAGATAGTAAGAGATGATATGGTTCAAACAATAGAAAATGCAAATGGAACAGGTCATGAAGCTAAAATAGAAGGAATGACATTAGCTGGAAAAACAGGTACGGCAGAAATAAAAGCTTCACAAGATGACGACACAGGTACAGAACTTGGATGGTTTAATGCCTTTAAGGTTAGTGATAATCCAAATGACCAATTACTAATTGTAAACATGATAGAAGATGTAAAAGATAGAGGAGGTAGCCATTATTTATTGCCAAAAGTAAAGGCTATGTTTGAATAATAGGCATATCTATTTACAATTTTACGTAAAATAGTGTATAATATAAAGCGACATAAGCAATTTTTATATTGTTTCCTTGTGCCACTAATTAGTGAGAGGATATTCCTCTAACTTTTTGGTTTTACATATATAGCGTAGACAACAATAAAAGTTTGTAGGAGGAAAATATGTTAAGTCTTTGCTTTGGTATCTGTTTAGTGCTTTGCGTTATTTCTTTAATAGTAGCCTACAAAGTGGATGACAAGTGTTATGATGCGGGAATATGGGGAAAAATTTCTTATGTATTTGGCGGTACGTTCCTTGTAACAGTTATATTCGGGGTATTTTCTTTCGTTTGCATTTTGGATAATGTAAATCAATTAGGGGAAGGGCGCATAATTGATAATAAAATCGAGATGTACGAACAGGAAAACGAAGAGATAGAACGCACTATCAATCTTGCAGTCCAATCATACATGGACTGGGAGGCTAGCACATATGCTGAATTAAAAAGCAAAAGCGCAATAGACTTGGTTTCGATGGTTCCAGAGCTAAAGTCGGATGGCTTAGTTCAACAACAGATTCAAATTTATGTTGAGAACAACGAAAAAATAAAGGAGCTGAAAGAACAAAGAATAGACTTAGGGAAATGTAAATGGCTGCTATACTTTGGCAGTTAAGCATTTACAAAACAAGGGCATCCTAATAGGATGCCCTATCACTTTTTTATAATGATTTTAAATGTTAACCTTGACAAACATTTCTACATGTTATATAATGTTAACCGTGATTAACAATAAGGAGAATTATATGATTTCAAAGGCATTAGAAGAATATTTAAAAACTATGTATATATTAAAAAAACAGGTTGGTAATATTAGAGTTACAGATGTTGCAAATAAAATGAATTGTACTAAGCCAAGTGTTAATAAAGCTTTAAGAAACTTAAAAGCTAATAACTTGGTTACTTATGAGGCCTATGGAACAATAGAATTAACTAAACAAGGTGAAGATTTAGCTAAAAAAGTAATTGAAGCTTATGATATTGTCTACTTATTTTTAAAAGATGTACTTAATTTAGCAGAGCAAGAAGCAGAGGAAGAAGCAGCAAATATAAAATCTGCTATTTCTGATAATACTATAAATAAACTTGCTAAATATGTTCATAAAACATTAGATTTAAGTAATTTAGACTGTGACTATGATATTAATAATGAAAGATGTAGAAGTTGCGTAAGAAGGAGAGTTAACTAATATGAGTAATAAATTGTTAGAAATTAAGAATTTACATGTAAATGCAGAAGAAAAAGAAATATTAAAAGGAATAGATTTAACAATTAATAAAGGCGAAATTCACGTTATAATGGGACCAAATGGTTCTGGAAAGAGTACTACAGCAAATGCAATATTAAATAACCCTTTATATAATAAAGTAGAAGGAACAATAAATTTTGAAAATGAAGATATAACTAACCTAAAAACAGACGAAATAGCAAGGAAAGGCATTTTCATGTCATTCCAATTACCAGAAGAAATACCAGGAATATCTGTTACTAACTTTTTAAAATCTGCAAAAGGAAAAATGACAGGAAAACCTGTAAAAGTTTTTCAGTTTAAAGATGAACTAAAACAATATATGGAAGAATTAAAAATGAAACCAGAATATGCAGAACGTAGTTTAAATGTTGGATTTTCTGGAGGAGAAAAGAAGAAAAATGAAATTCTTCAAATGCTTGTATTAAATCCTAAACTTGCAATACTTGATGAGACAGATTCTGGACTAGATGTAGATGCAATTAGAACTGTTTCAAAAGGTATAGAAATGTTTAAAAGTGACAATAATGCAGTTCTTATAATAACACATAACACAAAAATACTAAAAAGCTTAAAAGTAGACTATGTCCATATATTAGTAAATGGAAAAATAGTAAAAACAGGAAACCAAGACTTAGCATCAGAAATAGAAGAAAACGGCTATTCTGCTTATAAAAACATTAACTAAAAATATATATAATTATTTTATAAATAAGGTTTATAGGTAAAACCTCTGAAAACCTAAATTTTTATTTGAGGTTGCATTAATGAGCAAAACTAAAGTTGACGATATAAATAGAAATATATATGACATAAAAAATAAAGATGAATACGATTTTAAAATAAAAAAAGGTCTGACTAAAGAAATAATAGAAGAAATATCTAAGCAAAAAAATGATCCGGATTGGATGAGAGAGTTTAGACTACATGCGCTAGAGGTATATAACAGCTTAGAACTTCCAACATGGGGACCAGATATTTCAGAACTTAATATGGATGAAATAGCAACATATGTTAGGCCAAAATCTAAACTAAATACTTCATGGGAAGATGTACCAGAAGATATAAAAAATACTTTTGACAAACTAGGTATACCAGAGGCAGAAAAGACATCTCTTGCAGGTGTAGGTGCACAATATGATTCAGAAGTAGTTTACCACAGCATGAAAGAAGAACTAATAAAGCAGGGTGTTGTTTACACAGACATGGAGACTGCTGTAAGAGAATATCCAGATTTAGTTAAAGAGCATTTTATGAAATGTGTTCCAGTAACAGATCATAAATTTGTTGCATTACATGGAGCAGTTTGGTCTGGTGGTTCTTTCGTGTATGTTCCAAAAGGAGTTAAAGTAGATATTCCGCTTCAATCATATTTTAGACTAAATTCACCAGAATCTGGACAATTTGAGCATACTTTAATAATAGTAGATGAAGGTGCAAGCTTACATTTCATAGAAGGATGTTCTGCACCAAAATATAATAAAGTAAACTTACATGCAGGTTGTGTTGAATTATATGTAAAGGAAAATGCATATTTAAGATATTCTACAATAGAAAACTGGTCTAAAAATATGTTAAACTTAAACACTAAAAAAGCATTAGTAGGAAGAAACGCCCAAATAGACTGGGTTACTGGTTCTTTTGGCTCTAAAATATCAATGCTTTATCCTTTAAGTGTATTAAACGGAGAGGGAGCAAAAACAGAATATACAGGAATTTCATTTGCAGGAGCAGGGCAAAATTTAGACACAGGATTTAAAGTAATACATAATGCTGAAAATACATCTAGTGTTGTAAACTCTAAATCCATTTCTAAAAACGGAGGAAAATGTACTTATAGGTCTTTAGTTAGAATAAACGAAAATGCTAAAAACTCTAAAAGCTCTGTATCTTGTGAATCACTTATGCTTGATGATATTTCTATTTCAGACACAATCCCGGTTAATGACATAAGAAATGATGAAGTAGAATTTTCTCATGAGGCTAAAATTGGTAAAATTAGTGATAAAGCAATTTTTTATTTAATGTCTAGGGGGTTATCTGAAGAAGACGCAAAAGCTATGATAGTAAGAGGATTTGCATATCCAATATCTAAAGAACTTCCTGTAGAGTATGCAGTAGAAATGAATAATTTAATAAACTTAGAATTGGAGGGAGCAATAGGATAATGTTACAAGAATTAAAAGTTAATGAAACACCTGTAAGAACTTCAAGAAATTTTCATATTAATAATGCAAAATTAAAAGATATAGAAATTCCAAGTATAATTAGCGAATTTAATAATGTAAAAGTTATAGGGAACATTACTAATGATGCTAATATGGATTATAACTTAACATATGGGTTAGGAGATAAGCTAAACGAACAAGTAAAAAAAGAAGCAAATAAAAATATTAGAGTAGTTATAGAGAATAATGTAAACAAAGAGGTAGAATTAAACTTTAATTTTGATAAAGAAAATTTAAATTTAGTAGATAATATAGAAATAATTGCAAATGAAAACACTAAATCTAATATTATAATAAAATACAAAACTGTAGAAGATATTATGGCTTATCACAATGGAATAATAAGAATACTAGCTAAAAAGAACTCTAAAATAAATATAGTAGTAGTAAATCTTATGAATATTATCTCTAACAATTTTATAAGTTTTGATAATTTATTAGAAGAAGGGGCTAAAATAAATTATACAATTGTAGACTTTGGAGGAAAAAATAGCATAACAAATTACTATTCAAATTTACTTGGAGATAATTCTGAAAATATAATTAATGGTATCTATTTAGGAAAAGAAAATCAATTCTTTGACTTGAATTATATTGGAGAACTAAGAGGCAAGAAGTCTAATATAGATATAGAAATTCAAGGCGCATTAAAAGATACTGCTAAAAAACATTTTAAAGGTACTATAGACTTTAAAAAAGGCTGTAAAAAAGCAACAGGAAGCGAAAATGAATTTTGCACATTATTGTCTGATACAGCAAAATCTATAGCTTTACCAATGCTTCTTTGCTCTGAAGAAGAGGTAGAAGGAAATCATAGTAGTGCAGCAGGGAAGGTAGGAGAAAAGGAACTATTCTATATAATGAGTAGAGGATTTAATTTAAAAGAAGCTATGAAATTACTTGTAAGAGCAAAATTTAATAAAATAATAGAAAATGTAACTAGCGAAGGCTTAAAAGAAGAAATACTAGAAGAAATGGATAACAGATTAGACTAACATATAAATAATATTAAAAGGAGAATATTAATGAATAATTATAAAAATGATTTTCCAATTTTGAAAAATAACAATATAACATATTTGGATAGTGGGGCTACAACTCAAAAGCCTATTCAAGTAATAAATGCTATAGATAATTTTTATAAAAATAATAATGCTAATCCTCACAGAGGAGCATATTCGTTAAGCGTTGAAGCAACTAATCTTTACGAGGATACAAGAACAAAAATTGCGAAATATATTAATGCTAGACATAGGGAAGAGATAATATTTTCTAAAAATGCTACCGAAAGCTTAAATTTACTTGCATATTCATATGGAATAGATAAACTAAAAAAAGATGACGAAATTGTTATTTCTATTATGGAACATCATTCAAATTTGGTTCCTTGGCAAAAAGTTGCTAAAGTTACGGGTAGCAAATTAAAATATATGTATATTAATGAGGAATTTGAGTTAACAGATGAAGAGATTGAAACAAAGATTACAGACAAAACTAAAATTGTAGGAATAGCACATGTTTCTAATGTTTTGGGAACAATAAATAATGTTAAAAAGATTATAGATTATGCACATAAAAAAGGAGCTATAGTTATTGTTGATGCATCACAAAGTATTCCTCATATGAAAATAGATGTACAAGATTTAAATGCAGACTTTTTAGTATTTTCAGGGCACAAGATGCTAGCACCACTGGGGGTTGGTGTTTTATATGGCAAAAAAGAAATATTGGAAAGTATGACGCCATTTATAATGGGTGGAGACATGATAGAATATGTATATGAACAAGAAACTACATTTGCACCTCTTCCAAATAAATTTGAAGCAGGAACTCCAAATGTAGAAGGAGTAATTGGACTTGGTGCTGCAATTGATTATATAAATTCTATAGGTTTAGACAAAATAGAGGAAATAGAAAATGAAGTTATAACATATGCAAGACAAGAGTTATCTAAATTAGACTATCTTACATTATATATGACGCCAAATGCAGAAAAACACTCTTCTGTAATTTCATTTAATATAAAAGGTGTACATCCACATGATGTTGCAAGCATATTAGATACAGAAGGTGTTTGTGTGCGTTCTGGAAATCATTGTGCTCAACCACTACTAAGATTTTTAGGAATAGATTCTACATGTAGAGCAAGTTTTTACTTTTATAATGATAAAGAAGATGTAGATAAACTAGTTAAAGCATTGAATAAAGCATATGAGATGTTTAAAAAATATATAAAAGACTAAGAAAGGAGTGTATGGATTAATTCCATACAGAACTAAAATGGACGATTTAAGCAATGTTTATAATGAATTAATAATGGAACATAGTATGAATTCTTATAATAAAAAACATTTAGAAAATCCAGATTTCTGTGAAATTGGTCATAATCCAAACTGTGGAGATGAGATTACACTAGAATTAAAATTAGATGGAAATATAATAGAAGATATTTCATTTACAGGACATGGATGTGCAATTTCACAAGCTTCTACTTCTATAATGATAGATACTTTAAAAGGTAAAACTATAGAAGAAGCAAAAGAAATTATTTCTACTTTTATAGGCATGATAAAAAGAGAAATTACAGACGAAAATGAGCTTAAAAAATTAGAAGATGCTATAGCTTTTAGAAATGTATCACATATGCCAGCTAGGGTTAAGTGTGCGCTTTTAGCATGGCACACTATAGAAGATATTTTAAATAAAAGATAAAAAAGATTGATTAATAGGAATAAAATATGGAAAATAGAAGAGTATTATTAGGAATGAGTGGTGGAGTAGATAGTAGTGTTTCTGCTTTACTTTTAAAAAAACAAGAATATGATGTAGTAGGAGTAACATTAGAGATGTTTAATGATAGTTCTAATGTTTCTTTAGATGCAAAAAAAGTGTGTGAGGAGTTAAATATACCTCATTATACTTTTAGCTGCAGAGAAATATTTAAAAAGTATGTAATTGACGATTTTATAAATTGCTATTCTAATTGTAAAACTCCTAATCCTTGTATTGAGTGTAATAGATATATTAAGTTTGGTTATATGTATGAAAAAGCAAAAGAGTTAGGATGTAATTATATTGCAACAGGTCATTATGCAAAAAGCGAATATAGCGAGGAATATGGTAGATGGGTAATAAAAAAATCTAATGCTGGAAGCAAAGACCAAACATATGTACTTTGGAATATAGAAAAAGAAGTTATAGAGCATACTATCTTTCCTTTAGCAGATTTTGAAAATAAAGATGAAATAAGAAAAATTGCTAAAGAAGCTGGACTAGAAGTTGCAAATAAACCGGATAGTGAAGACATTTGCTTTATTCCTGATGGGAATTATAAATTTTTCTTAGAACAAAATTCTAATATAGAACCAAAAAGAGGTAATATAGTAAAAACTAATGGAGAAGTTTTAGGAAAACATAATGGATTATACAACTATACTATTGGTCAAAGAAAAGGACTTGGCATAGCTTATAAAGTTCCATTATTTGTACTAGGATTTAACGAAAAGAAAAATGAAGTAATAGTAGGCGAAGAAAAAGAACTATACAAAAGAGAGATAGCTGTAAGTAACATTAATTTATTATTAGTAGATAAAATTGACAAGGCGATTGAAGTAGATGTAAAGGTGCGTTATTCAAGCAAGTCTGCAAAAGCTACAATAATTCAAGATGATAATAATATAAAAGTTACATTTAAAGAACCTCAAAGAGCAATAACACCGGGTCAGTCAGCTGTATTTTATATAGGAGATACTTTATTAGGTGGAGGAAAAATAATATGTTCTCAAGAACAGAATTACTAATTGGAAGAGAAAATATAGAAAAACTTAAAAAAGCTAAAGTAGCAATTTTTGGGATTGGAGGAGTTGGCTCTTATGTAGTAGAAGCATTAGCAAGAGCAGGTATCGGCAATTTTATCTTAGTAGACAAAGATAAAGTAGATATAACAAATATAAATAGACAAATAATTGCTACTACCAAGACTGTTGGAAGAGATAAAGTTGAAATTTCTAAAGGACGAATACTAGAAATAAATCCAGATGCTAATGTTGTTACATATAAACAATTTTACATGCCAGACAATAAGATAGAACTTACAAAAGATGTTTCGTATATTGTAGATGCAATAGATACTGTTTCTGCCAAAATAGCTTTGGTGGAAGAAGCGGATAGACTAAGTATTCCAATAATTTCGAGTATGGGAACAGGAAATAAATTAGATCCTACTAAATTCGAGGTATCAGATATATATAAAACAAGCGTATGTCCACTTGCAAAAGTGATGAGGAAAGAATTAAAGAAAAGAAATATAAAAAAATTAAAGGTGGTTTATTCGAAAGAAGAGCCATTAAAAATAAATAAAAATGAGAAGAATACGAATATGAATACTATAGAAAATATAGATAATACAAGAAGTAAACATATTCCTGGTAGTATTTCTTTTGTTCCTTCTGTCGCAGGTTTAATTATTGCAAGTGAAGTAGTTAAAGATATAATTAATATAAGTAATAACAGATAGTAACAAATTAATGTGTGCAAAATATTCATATATAGAGGAAGAATGACACTACTGGAAAAATTTATTAAAATATGGTATAATTATATAGATGCAAGCATTTGCATTGTTATATTTTAATGAAAGGTTTGAGATATATGAGTAACAACAACCAGGAAGCAATTGGCAAGGGCAACGTCACAGCAAACCCTACCCAAGAGGAACTGCGGAATTCCATGCTCAACTCCGTAGTTGAGGAGCTGATTTCCGACAAGGAAAAGTTTTTTCACTTTGCACGCGTTGTAAAGAATGAAATTCCATGGGAGCAGATAAGGGAAGAATACGAAAGCCTTCTTCCTTCGTCGCTGTTTATGTTGGAAGGAATGTGGCCTATCAGGTATCAAAATTCCATCATTTTCGACATTCAGCTGGCTCTTCAAGAAGTGGGGTGCGAAAAGGTTGCAGCTCATGCGATGTACACGCCATATGGACTCAGGGAAGTAATGTTTGGACGAGTTTTTCCGGTCACTGAAGAGAATTACGAGAGGTATCTCGAGGCTTCTGGATTCGACAAGAGTTTGGCTCCAGCAGCAAAAAAGCTTCTCATCATCGCAAAACTTTTTGATGCGGTGGACAAATGGCCAAACACCAAACACTGTGACGATAATGTAAAACTCCAAATTGTCACAACAATGGTAAATATGTTAACAACCTTTTAATCAGTAAACCGGCAGTTATTTGACGAATGTCAGCAACTGCCGGTTGCTGACGTTTTATAGCATTTACAACACAATTCTACAAAATATTACATATAATAATATATAATTTATTATATGTAAGGGGGAATTATGTTTTGAAATTAAAAGACAAAAATGTTGGATTTATTTTTACGGGATCATTTTGTATGTTTAAAACAACAATAGAACAACTTAAAAGTATAAAAAAGGAAGGTGCAAATATTATTCCAATAATGTCATATAATGCATATAAATTAGATAGCAAATTTGGTAAGGCCAAAGACTTTATAGATGAAATTGAGGAGATTACAGGAAATAAGATTATAAATACAATTCAAGGAGCTGAACCAATTGGTCCTAAAGGTCTTACTGATATTATACTTATAGAACCATGTTCAGGAAATACCATTGCTAAACTTGCAAATTCTATAATAAACACTCCTGCTACAATGGCTACAAAATCTCACTTAAGAAATGAAAAACCAGTAGTTATTGCAATATCTACTAATGACGGTTTATCAGGTAGTGCTGAGAATATAGGTAAACTTTTAAATAGAAAACACTATTATTTTGTACCATTTAGGCAAGATAATCCTATTACCAAACCAAGATCACTTGTATTTGATGCTAAATATACTATTCCAACTTTGGAGGAGGCTTTGGAAAATAGACAAATCCAACCAATATTAATATAAAAAATTAATTTTATTTGTCATATGCTGTTTTTTATATATGTTAATTGACAAAGCAATTTTGAAACTATATAATTTAGTTAATTAAAAGATAAATGGAGAAACAAATGAAAACTATACCAAAATACGAATTAAAAAAGGAAGAAATAGCTGCTAAGAAACGCAACGCTAAAATATTTCCAGTATATAAAATGTTTTCTTGGGACCTGTTGTTTTTCTATTCTACGCAATATTTATTTTATACTATGACTAAAGGATTAACAGCAGGTGAAATTTTAAAAGTAGATGCATTTTATCCGCTATTTATAATTATAATGCAATTGCCTGCTGCAATATGTGCAGATTTTTTAGGTAGAAAGAAAAGCCTTATTTTAGGTAATTTAATTATGTCAGTATACATATTATTACTTATCGTTTTACCAGGATTTTGGGGTATTTTTGTAGCAAATATAGTATATGCTTTTGGATATAGTTTAAAAGGTTTACAAGAAACTAATATATTATATGATTCAACAGCTACCAAAGGTGGAGAAGGATTATATCCTAAAATTAATGGAAAAGGTGCTACAGGTTACTATATGGTTGATGGAATTGCATCTTTGACTGCGGGATATTTATTTGTTATTAATGAGTATTTACCAATGATATTTTGTTTAATTGCTACAATAATTTCTACTATTATTGCAATCAACTTTAAGGATATATATGTAAACAAAATGGAGCATAATGAAATATCTAAAAAAATAAAAGAATATAAAACCGATTTTAAAATATCTATAAAAAATATTATAAAATCAAAGAGACTAAGGGCACTACTTATATTTATGGGATTGTTTAATGCCTTAATAAATATAATGAGTACATATAAAGGAAATATATTAGTAGAGCTACAAATAAGTCCAGAAATGTTTTCTATTATAAATGCAGTTTTGACATTTATATCTGGCATATCTTCAACATTTCAAGATAAAATACACAAAAGATTTAGAAATAGAACATTTTCATTTTTGTCTATGAGTTTTGTTTTAAGTGTAGTTTTAATAGGTATTTTGCTATTTGGAAATACATCATATATATTGCCAATAATATTGGTATTACTTTCAGTAAGAAATATGACAATGTCAAATTATTTTATATTATCTGAAAGGTATTCAAAAAATTTTTCAACACCAAAAACAAGAGCAAGAATTTCATTTGCTGCAGAGTTTACTACAAATATTATAGAAACTGTATTAGTATTTTTGGCGGGAGTATTAATAGATGGAGTACCTATAGCTTTTGCTACATTGTTTATAGGGTTAGCATTCTTATTATTTTTTACTTTAGCACTAGACTATATGAAAACTAGAGTTGGTTTAAAACCAAAGGAATATAGTGAAGATGATATTGAATTAGAATAATATATAATAAATTTGATTATTTACTCATAAAAAATACACCTAAAAATGTTGGATATTTTGCCTAACATTTGAGGTGTATTTAATTTTTCTTTACAGACTTCTTTTTTTATTTTGAGTTCTAAGCTTTAAGTTTTAATTCTACAATTTATAGTTTAGTATTAGTTTCAGTCATTGTCTCATTTCCTAAAGGATTTTGAGCTACAGCATCTTTAATTTGATAATTGTCTACATGAGTATAAATCTCCGTTGTGGAAATGCTTTCATGACCAAGCAAAACTTGCAATGCTCTAATATCTACGCCATTTTGATACATTAATGTGGCAGCTGTATGTCTTAACTTATGAACAGAGTATTTATTCATATCTAACCCCGCCTTGGCAAGTTCACGTTTTACAATTTCTTGAACCATTCTATTACTAATACGTTCTTTTCGTTTGCTTAGGAATAAAGCGTCTCTTGAATCATATTTTACTCCATCATGTGGTCTTACTTTAAGATATTCATTTATAGCAGTTATACAAGCAGGATTTAAGTATATTGTTCTTTCTTTATCACCTTTTCCTATAACAGTTAACTTCTTATCTGAAAAGTTTATATCTTTTATATTTATTCCAACTAATTCGGATAGACGCATACCACAGTTTAAAAATAATGTAAGTATGGCATAATCCCTTTCTTTATATTCATCTGAAGCGTCATTTGCTGTTTTTAACAACTTTTTACTTTGCTCTAATGTTAAATATTTAGGAAGTCTTTTTCCTATTTTAGGAGTTTCTAATCCTTGGGCTGGATTTACTTCTAAAAGTTTTGCTTTTTGTGTTAGATAATTAAAAAATACTCTAATACTAGCGGCTTTTCTAGCTCTTGTTGTAGGCTTACTGTGAAAATTATCAGCAAGATAGTAAAGAAATGAATGTATATCTTTTAGTGTTATTCTCTTTATAATTGAAAAATCCATATTACTAATATTAATCTCTTTTATATTATCATTATTATCTAAATTAAAATGGTGCATTATAAATTTAAAAAAGTGGGATAAATCATAGTTATACTCTTTTACTGTATTAGGTGATTTATTTAATATACCGGTTAGGTATTCTAAAAATTCATTTAAAAATGGAGGATTTTCATTTTGATCTATCATTTAATTATCTCCTTTCAACAATAATATATCATTATTTTGTAAATTGTTAAATAGTTTTTTAGTTTTATTTTAGTATAATTGGGTGTAAGTGAGAAATTTGAAACATTTAGCTTTTCATGCTATAATTGTACATAGTATGATTAAATTAACTTTTAAATTAACTTGAGTAAAAAAGGCATGATTTATAAAAAAATATTTTTAATTTAGATTAGGAGGAAAATATGGAATATAGATATAAACCAAATGGGGTATGTTCTTCAGAAATGATTTTTAATATTGATGAAAATAATATTATACAAGATTTAAAAGTAATTGGTGGTTGTAATGGTAACTTAAAAGGCATAAGCCAATTAGTTAAAGGAATGAATATAGATGAGGTAATAAAAAAATTATCTGGTATTATTTGTGGATATAAAGGTACTTCTTGCCCAGATCAAATATCAAAAGCATTAATGGAATATAAAGTAATTAAAAATAAATAATTATTATTTTAATTATCACATTTATTTAAAGAAATAGTTGCTAATGTATCACCTAATTGAGTAAAAACTACTGATAAGAAATCTATTTCTTTTTTAGACATATCTTTAGAAATAATACATGCTAATGTAGAAATAAATGTAACAAGTTCACAAGAATTCATACTATATCCTCCTATATAAATTATATGATGGCATATAACTTGACTATTCACAAAAAAATTATAAAAAGGATTTGACTTTTTTAGAACGCTTTTTAGAACGCATTGTATTATGTTAGTTGGAGGAGTATTTTAATATGAAAGATATCACTAAAGAAAACCCTGAAATATTAAACAAATATATAACATACTTACATGCAGTGAAGAACTATTCTTCGCAAACTATAAAAAATTATAATTATAACATATTACAATTTTTAAAATTCTTACTAGAATATTGGAACATGACAAATTCAATTAGAGGAATTACAATATCTATATTAAGTAATGTAAAAGAAAGTGATATAATGGCATATCTGGTTTACTTAAATTATTTCAAAGATAGTTCTCCAAAAACACGAAAAAGTAAAATAGATTCTTTAAGGAGCTTCTTTAAATATATATGTAATACATTTGTCGAAAACAAAATTGAAAATCCAACTTCATACTTACCGAGTATACAACAAAATTTAACCGCAGCAAAATACTTGAATTTAGAAAATGCCAAAAAAATAAAGAATATATTTAATAAATATAATTCACATTTTCCAACCAGAGACAACTTAATTATAACGCTATTTCTTAACACAGGAATGAGGTTATCTGAATTAAGAAATATAAATGTAGATGATGTAAATTTCGAAAATAAAACTATACGCATAACAGGAAAAGGTTATAAAGAACGAATATTATTTTTAAATACAGATTTTTTAAATAACATAAAAAAATACATAAATATAAGATTGAAAAAGCAAAAAGTAATAAATAAGAATGAACCATTATTAGTAAATAAATATGGAAATAGATTTGGACAACAAGGAATTGAAGATATTTGTAAAAAAGCTTTTGAATTAGCGGGTTTAGCAGACTATAACTACACAGTGCATAGTTTAAGGCATACTGTAGCAACTCAACTTTATATGAATAATGTAGATATATACGTAATAAAAGAATTTCTTGGACACTCAAATATTGATATTACTACACTTTATTGTCATGTTGATGATTTAATAATTAAAGAGGCGGTAGAAAAAAATCCGTTAGCAAATTTTAAATGTAAAAAAACAAGAAAGAGGAAGGGAGGAGTGGTAGCATGAACTTGAATTTTGATACTGAACATATAAGAAAACATAATATTTCATTGTTAGATTGTCAAGTAGATTTAATATTAAGAAGTCTAGAATTTTATATACATGCATATGAATTTATTTATCCAAGACGAAAAGAAACAAAGTCATTAGAAGAAAATTTAAGACTATCATTAGTAAGAGATACTTTGGAACAAATATTTACGCAATACGCTGATTCTAAGTGTAATTACGAGAAGAAAAATGTTTAGAGTAAAATAAAAAAGTTTTTTAAGGTTTAGTAGCTTAAAGGCAACCTACAATTTATAATTAGGGAGATTTAAGTAAAACAGAGTATATTTTTGCATATATTCTGTTTTTATTTATACTAGGAAACAGCAGAGTAGGGAGGATAGCCCCAAAAATTACATATAACAAAATTCCAAAAATAATTTTGAGAAAAGTTTTAAATTTATAAAATTATTTTTTTAAAACGAATATTTGTCACTTGACAAAATTAATATTAAAATCTATTTTGTTTATAAATATTTTATATAAAATTAAATGTAATTATAAAATTGTAAATTATTAATATTTATAAATCCTGAAAATTGTTTTTAATCTATTTTTAATATTAAATAATAAAATTACATATTAAAATATTATATAATCTTAATTGGAATATTAATAATAATTAAATTATTGAGATAAAGCTATAAATAATTACAATTATACAATATTCAATTATATAAAAATTAAAAAAAACTAAAAAACAAAAGATTTTTATATAAAATTAGTGAAAATACCATAGTATTGATAGAGTGTAATTTAAGTCAAAAAAGTGTAAAAAAACGACGCGTCAGAATCGATTTTAAGGCGTTTTTAAAAGTATGGACGTATAGTTTGTTGTCTAAAAATACAAAGGAATTATAATATAAATGATAATAGATATAAATTGGCATAGATAAATAATTAAGTATTATTAAATATTACAAAATATAGTTATTTAAAATAATAAGTTAAGTAAATTACTTAATTAAAAAGAATATAAAGTGGTTAAAAGCTAATAATACCAATGATTAAGAGAAATTTGAAAATACAAATAATATCGTTTTTCTTCTACCTCTTATTGCACAAAACTTTGATTTTGCGCAATTGTATATTCTTTTTTTAAAAGGTTTATTCTCCTCTTCTCTATTATTATAATATATTGAATAACATATAAAAAATTAAAAGTCAATAATAATTACAAACTTAAAATGACATATTGAGAATAAGGCTAATCGCGTCTAGTTTATTTTTCAAATTCTATATCTCTGTAATTTTTAAATTAAACTTGTCTTCGAAAACTTTTTTCTTTGCAATATATTCTTTTGTTTTAAAACCTTTTACATCTATAATTTCATTTGTATTATCATTATGGAAAACTATAAAATCTGCTTTATATTTTAATCCTGGTGCTAATATAAATGTTGGTTGTAGACAAAATCCTTTTATTTCGTTTGCTTTTAACTTTAGTTTTAATTCACAATAATAATCAGCTTCTTTTTGGCTATCAAACCTATGCCCATCTATTGATATTTTATATGATTTATATTTACTTTTCTTTTTAGAACCATTTGTAAATTCTTTATAATCTTCTATGCTCCAGTGTTCCATTTCTGCTCCCCTACCTCTTTAACCTAATTTTAACCAAAGACTATTTATAATTTCTTATAACTATTAAATTATTATCTTGTTATTATATTTTTTAGAATTATATCATAAAAAATAATTGAAGTATATATTTTATTCAACTTCAACTATTTTTCATTTGGCATATTATTTATTATTGAGTAATTTATTTCCTATTTTATATTTTTTAAAAATATTGACATTTTCTCTATAAATTCTTCGTTATTTTTAGTAGAAACCATTTCATCTATTAATTCTTCTGTAACATCTGCTACAGACATTGAAGACATAGCTTTTCTTAAAGCAAATACTGTTTCTAATTCTTTTTGAGTTAAAAGAAGTTCTTCTCTTCTTGTTCCTGATTTATTTATATCAATTGCTGGGAAAATTCTCTTTTCAGATAACTTTTTATCTAGATGAACTTCCATATTTCCTGTTCCTTTAAATTCTTCAAATATAACATCGTCCATTCTACTTCCGGTTTCTATTAATGCAGTAGCTAAGATTGTTAGACTACCTCCATTTTCTATGTTTCTAGCTGCTCCAAAGAACTTTTTAGGTTTATGTAGTGCGCTAGGATCAAGACCTCCAGATAGTGTTCTTCCTGAAGATGGAATTACAAGGTTATAAGCTCTTGCTAGACGAGTAATACTATCTAATAATATTACTACATCTTTTCCTTGTTCTGTAAGTCTTTTTGCTCTTTCTAGCACCATTTCTGCTACTTTAACATGATGCTCTGGAAGTTCGTCAAAAGTAGAGTATATAACATCTCCTTTTATTGATCTTGTCATATCTGTAACTTCTTCAGGTCTTTCATCTATTAATAAAACTATTAATTCTATTTCTGGATTATTAACAGAAATACTGTTTGCAATCTTTTTTATTAATGTTGTTTTACCAACTTTAGGAGGAGCAACAATCATGCCTCTTTGACCTTTTCCTATAGGAGATATTAAATCTATAATTCTCATCGCATATTCGTTAGGAGTAGTTTCTAATTTAATTCTTTCAGTTGGATGGATAGGAATTAAGTCATCGAATTTTTTTCTTCTATATGCTTTTTCTGGTGCCTCTCCATTTACTTCTCCCACGTATATTAAAGCAGGGAACTTGTCCTTTTCAGTATCTTGAGGAACCCTTGCAATACCTTTTATTTTATCTCCTTTATCTAGTTTAAATCTTCTTATTTGAACTGAAGAAATATATACGTCTTTTGGACTAGATAGATAATTTTTTCCTCTTAAAAATCCGTATCCATCTGGTAATACTTCCAATATTCCTTCAACAATTTGGTCATCTGCATTTGTGAGTTTATAACCGCCTTCCTCATGAAAAACAGATTTTTTTTCTACTTCAATAGACTCTGTGCTTTCATTATTACTAAATAGTAAACCTAAAAGCTCTTCTTTCTTTAATTTTGAGACATTTTTAATGCCCTTTTCTTTCGCCATTTGGCGCAATTCAACTAATGTATAATTTTCCATTCTAAGCCCCCATAAAATAAATAATTATATTATTTAAAGTTTTATTTAATTTGTATTTTGAAAGGAATATTTAGATAAAAAACTTTAGAAAAAACAAAAATAAAATAAATATTATGATTAATTATGATATAGTTTTGAAACAAATAATATATAAGAGGGAAAACCTCTTATATAATTTATTTACTAATATCTATGTAAACCTTTTCATTTGGTAGATACATATCTAACTTTTCTCTTGCAATATCTTCTATGTATTCTTTAGAATCTAAATGTTCTTTTGTGTCTGCAAGCTCTTGTTTTATTTCTTCTGCCTCTGTAATTTGATTGCTAATTTCTTTTGCTTCGGCAGTATATGTATTTAATAGTTTTTGCTGAGAAATAAATGTATATATAGCATATATTAAAACAGCTACTATTATAATTCGTTTTAAAATTTTGCTTTTCATAGCTTCTCCTTAGTTTATTTATAAAAGTTCTATATATTATTTTTTTCTACATATAAATTTAAAATCCTTCTTTTTTTCGACGATTTATATATTTTTTTATAGAAAATTTTGGAATTTTATTTCTTACACTAATAATAAATTTTGAAAAAGGTCGAAATATATTCCTATTAATAAATTTTAAAACATTTTTGCTCAAAAGTAAAGCTTTTTTTATTGGAAAAAGTAAAATTTTCTTTAAAAATGTTAAAATTTTGTCGCCAAACTTAACAAAGAATTTACTTAGCGTAAACAAGTAAGATAAAATACCGACTAAAATTCCAACAAATAAATAACTTCTTATCTCCCCATTATTAAACTTAAATATAGAATATATTATAATTATTCCTGCAAGAACTCCACAGATAATGTCTTCTATATATGTAATAATATCTGGTGTTTTAAATACTTTTCTTAATATTCTAAAAATATCAAATAAAATTGAAATGATTATTCCTACAATAATAAAAATAAAAAAACAATATATTTGGTTCAAAATTATTCTCCTTTCTATTTAAATATTTTAGAGAATATTCCCTCCCCTTTCTTTTCTACTGTATTTTCACTATATGCTATTTGCATTATATTTCCATTAACAATTGTTTCAGAAGTATCTATGCTCAATTTATTAATCCTTAAATCTTCTCCTTTTATAGTTAAAAGTCCTAATTCTGTTTCGACTATAATAATTTGATCATCAAAACTAAGTACATCTAAAACCCCAGATATACTTAGTTTTTCTCTATTTTCCAAAACTATATTTTGAATTATATTACTTGATTGTATATTATCTTTTTTCATATCCATTGGCATAAAATCAGCTCCTTGCTCTATTTTAGGTGTATAATTAATTATATTCAGCCCTTGTCTATTTTAGAACAAAACATCATGAAATTCCTGTAAAATACCATCAGATATCTCCTGTTTAAAGTTAATTGTTATTTTGCATTCATCAATGTTAATATTAAATATCTTTAAATCTTTTTCTACGATAAATTTAAATACTTTATTTAATATTTCATTATCATAATTACATCCATATCCAATAATTGAAATTCTAGTTAAATTTTTATTTCGTACAATACTTTTTATAGTTTTTTCTTCAAATTTATTACTAATAATGGTTCCTTTTTTATTGTTAAACGTTGATTTTGTTTCTATTGGAATATTATATTTTTCAGCAATTGTAACACATCTATTATGAAGGACTTTTGCTCCCTCTCCAGAAATTTCTCTCATTTCTTCATAAGAAATTTCATCTAATTGTTTGGCATTTTCTATTTTCTTTGGATCTGCTGTATATACTCCTTCTACATCAGAATAAATATAACAATGGTTAGCTTTTAATATTGCTGCTATAGATACAGCTGTTGTATCTGAACCTCCTCTTCCTAATGTAGTTATATTGTTTTCTTTGTCAATTCCTTGAAAGCCTGCTATAATTACTATCTTTCCTTCATTTAATTCTGTTTCTATTCTAGAATTATCTATTTTTTCAATTTTAGCATCTGAATATTCATCATCTGTTAAAATTCCCACTTGCCATCCTAATAAAGAAACCGCTGGATATCCCATAGAATTAAGTAATATTGCCATTTTAGTAACTGAAATTTGTTCTCCTACGCTTAGAAGAGCATCTAATTCTCTCTTGTTTGGATTTTTTGTTAAAGAGTCTACTTCACTTATTAATTTATCTGTAGTTTTCCCTTGAGCAGATAAGACTACAACTACTCTATTATTAGAGTTATAATAACTTACTATTTTTTCTGCTACACTTTTTAAATTTTCATCATTTGCTAAAGAACTTCCTCCAAATTTTAAAACTATTGTGTCCATAAAATGCACCTAATAAAAAAATATAATATAGCAAATTTAATTATAAAAATACTATATTATATTTTATTAATCTTAAATGAAACCGTGATTTTTTATTAGTAAATTTTCAATATTATTTACATAAATAGAATATAATTTAAATCTTAATAGTAAAAAACATTTTTTATATTACTTATTATTAGCAATATATTTTAAATAAGCATCCATAAATCCGTTTAAATCTCCATCCATAACAGCTTGAACATTTCCAACTTCATAGTTAGTCCTATGGTCTTTTACTAATGTATATGGGCAAAATACATAAGATCTTATTTGGCTTCCCCATGCTATATCCATCTGTATACCTTTTAAATCATCTATTTTTTCTTTTTGTTCTTTTTCCTTTAAATTTATAAGCTTAGATTTTAACATTTTCATAGCTGTTTCTCTATTTTGTATTTGTGAACGCTCAGATTGACATGCTACTACTATATTTGTTGGAATGTGTGTAATTCTTATTGCAGAAGATGTTTTGTTTACATGTTGTCCACCTGCACCAGAGGCCCTATATGTGTCAATACGTAAATCATCTGGATTAATATCAACTTCTATATCTTCTGCAATTTCTGGCAATACTTCAACAGACGCAAAAGATGTATGTCTTCTTCCGCCTGCGTCAAAAGGAGAAATTCTTACTAATCTATGAACTCCCATTTCTCCTTTCAAGTATCCATAAGCATAATCCCCTGAAACTAAGAATGTAACACTTTTTAAGCCTGCCTCTTCCCCATCTAAATAATCTAGTTCTTTAATTTCATAATTATTTGCATTTGCCCATCTAGAATACATTCTATATAACATTTCTGCCCAATCTTGTGCTTCTGTGCCTCCAGCTCCAGGATGTATAGTAATAATTGCATTGTTTATATCATATTTTCCAGATAAAAGTGTAGTTGTTTCAAGCTTATCTATTTCTTTTTCTAAAACAATTGTATTACTTAAAAGTTCCTTAATTATCTCTTGTTCTTCTTCTACTTGTAAAAGTTCATTCATATCTTTTAAATTTTCTAATTCGGATTTTATTTTCTTGAAATTATTTACTTTGTTTTTTATACTAGTTATTTTCTTTAATACTTTAGAGCTGTTTTCCGAATCGTTCCAAAATTCATTTGATGTAGTTTGTTTCTCTAATTCTGCTAATTCTTTTTCTTTATTTACTACATCAAAGTGAATCACCTACCTTTTGTAGTCTTTCAGATAGTTCAGATAATTTTAAACTATTTTCTTCTAATTCTATCATTTTATCACATCCTTTTAATTTAAAAAGCATTAATATATATTAATGCTTTTATACTTTATTCTTCTATATCTTTACTCTTTTCGATTTTATGTTTTACAAATTCCATTCCTAATATTAATAATCCTCCTAAAAGGAAAAATATAATACTAAAACTTGAAAAACTAATTGCTGCTTGTGGTTCAGCTAACGTGGTTGGTCCCATTACTATAGCATATATAGAACCAATCATTAGTCCTAATATACAATATATTGTTTGACTTCTATATTTTTCTAAAGCTATTCTTATTAATTTTATTACTAAAGCTATTCCTGCTAAAATTCCTAGACCGAAAATTATTAATACTGGTAAATAGTTAAAATTTAGATGTAAAAATTCTTTTATAGCATTTATTATTGGCATATATAAACCAAATATTAATAATAAAGTTGAGCCAGATATTCCTGGTAATATCATAGCAGATATTGCAATCATAGCTGCTATAAAAATGTACACACATAAACCAAAATTTAAGTGTTCAATATCTACATTTGCACCAGTTCCAGATACTGGATTTAAAAAAGTTATGGCTGATACTATTAAAATACCAATTACGGTAAAAATTAAATATTTATATTTTCCTTTTAACGTATCTTTTTCTTCTTTAATTATAAGAGGTATAGCAAATACTATAAAACCTATAAATAAAGAACTTATTTGGTATATATTTTTTTCAAAAACACTAGTTAAGAAAAGTGCAGCTAGTGCCATTCCTATAATCCATCCAATTCCTAATTTAACTAAATATTTTATAGCTTTAATTTTTTCTTCTTTTTTACCTGTTATTAGATTATCTAATGATGTTACAAATTTATCATAAAACCCTAAAATAAATGCGACCGTTCCACCAGATACTCCAGGTACACTATCTGCTAAAGACATACAAAATCCATTAAATGCGTTTATTAATAATCCCTTTAGTTTCTTCATTAATTTTCTCCTTTAATTTATTCTTTTTTTACACAACAATAATATTATCATGTCATAAAAATATTGTCAATATTATAAAATTCTCTAAAATTTTGTTTTCGGACTAATATTATAAAAAATGTCGCGGTCAGACGACATTTTTTTACTCTTACGTAATTCTAAAACCTAAATATTTGTACCAGGCTTCATCAAAATATCTTTTTACCATATGGTATAAAAACTCATTGTATTCATACCATTCTTTTAATAGCATAGCCCGAGTATTGTAGATATTACTGCAAACGCCAGGTGCTATTGGCATAATAGCTCTACCGTATTTAGGACGTTCCTCATAAGGCAGTCTACAGCCAGTTTCTCTGTTCCAAAATATACAAGGAGAGTAGCTGTATCCAATATGAATTATGTCTGCTACAGGCTTTCCTTGATTTCTGGGTCTCATAAAAAGAGTCGCTTCGTGTGAATGCAATAGAAAGTCAACATCTAAAGTCAAAGTATATCCTTGTGTTTTTAATACTCTCTTATGCTCATCAAGTACAAGATCTATTGCATAGTTTCCTGTTCCTAACGATGCAGCCATTTTATTCCGGTCACAATCGAAATCATCTGGAGATGCTTCGCATCCGGTTCTCTGGCAACATTTTCCACCACATTCCTTGCATGCGCTTTTATTTTCCCATTTACAGCTTAAAAGCCGTTCTTCTTTTGACATTATCACATTACTTCCCCCATTTTCAAGAAATAATTTATCACATTCTACTGACCTAGAACGCAATGTTTACATAACAATGTATGCTATAAGTATAACATACATTGTTAAATTTGGCAAATGAACTTTTGGCGTTCTTTCCACAACAATTTTTATATTTCTTTCCTGAGCCACATTAACTAGAATACTTTATATTTTAAATATTATTGATATTTAAGTAATATTAGCACAAAGTAATTTTTTTATTTCTTCTAATATTTCTGGATAGTATTTTTGATAAATTGGCAAACAACTTTTGGCAAATTCTTTTCTTTCCTCAGTAATTTTAAAAGTATGTTGTTTGCTTATAATTTTATTGTTTTTATATAATAACCTCCCCCATTTATAACCAACTTCATAATGAGTTCCTTTAAATCTTGCATAATACATTTTAATTTCTCTTTACTTTAAATTATTGTAAGCACTTACTATTTAAAGTTTAGAAAAATAAAAAATTATTGTCAATACTTTTGTTTACTATAATAATTTCTTTTTTAAAAAAGTAAATTAAACATAACATTTTCTGTTAAAAAAGGTTGGTTGCTTTATTTACTTTCTATGCTAAAATAATGGTATGAAAGGAATGATTGATATGAATGAAATGAAAAAAATAATTTCTCAAAATCTAATAGCATTAAGAAATCAGAATCATTACTCTCTAGAATATCTTGCTGATAAAATTGGTGTATCAAGACAAGCGATTTCTAAATGGGAAACTGGAGAGGTTATCCCTGATTTGATTAATTGTGATAAACTTGCTAACTTATATAATGTTAAACTTGATGATTTAATACATTTTGACGAGTCAAAAGAGGGTTACCCTATTCCTCCTAAAGGTAAGCATTTATTTGGAACTGTTGTTGTTGGAGAAAGAGGTCAAATTGTAATACCTAAAAAGGCTCGTGAAATTTTAAATATTAATCAAGGCGAAACACTTGTAGTTTTTGGTAATGAAAATCCTGAAAGTCGAGGTCTTGCTTTAGTAAAAGGAAATGACTTATTATATTTCAATTCAGAATTAATAAATTTTTTAGAAAGGAATAAAAAAGAAGAATGATTTTAAAAGTTGAGAATTTATCAAAAGAATATCCCAAATTTAAGTTAGATAATATTTCTTTTTCTATTAATGAAGGAGAAATTATGGGATTAATTGGTCGAAATGGTGCAGGAAAAAGTACCACTTTAAAAGCTATTCTAAATATGATTTCTATATCTAATGGTACTATAGAAATGTTTGATAAGAATTATAAACAAAATGAATTATATTGTAAGTCTAATATAGGTGTTGTATTTGGTGGAATTGATTATTACGAACTAAAAAAAGTTTCTACTATAACAAATATAACAAAAAAATTCTATATAAATTGGGATGAAAAACTATATCAAACTTATTTAGAAACATTTAATATTGATTCTTCAAAAAGAATTAAAGAATTATCTGCTGGAATGAAAGTAAAATATCAGATAGCCATTGCACTATCGCACAATGCAAGGTTGTTGATATTAGATGAACCTACAAGTGGACTTGATCCTGTATCAAGAGAAGAATTATTGTCTTTATTTATGTATTTAGTACAAACTAAAAAAATATCAATCTTATTTTCTACTCATATTACAAGTGATTTAGAAAAATGCGCTGATACTATAACTTATATAAAGGATGGCAATTTGATTGCAAGTATGGAAAAAAAGAGATTTATAAAACATTTTCAATATTTAAAAAATTCTCCAACAGAGCCAGATTTATCACTAGAAGAAATTATGATAAAGAATGAGGGGTGTAGTTATGATTTCTAATTTATTAAAAAAAGACTTTGTATTGTCAGCTCATCCAACTTTATATATGTTTATGATTATTGGAGCTTTAATTTTAGTTCCTGCCTATCCTTATGGTATGGTATTCTTTTTCGGATGTTTAGGTTTATACTTTTCTACATTAAATGCTAGAGAAAATAATGATATTTTTTATAGTGCAATACTACCATTAGATAAAAAGGATATTGTTAAAGGTAAATGTTTATTTTTCATTACTTTTGATTTAATACAAATTGTAATAACTGCTATAATTGCTTTTATAAAAATAGCATTTTTAGATGCAACTCAAAACGAAGTTGGAATAGAATGTAATATTGCATATATCGGATTCGGATTTATTATTTATTCTATTTTTAATTATATTTTCCTAACAAAAATATATAAATCTAGTTATAAGATTGGAGTCCCTTTTATACTTTCTCTTGTATTTGTTGTATTAGCAATTACATTAATGGAGATTATCTCCCATATACCTTATATTTCATGGATTGATGGAATTTCTTTTTTTGATTTGCAAAAGCAAATGCCTATTTTAGTAATAGGATGTCTATTATTTATTTTTATTAATATATTAACTTATAAAAAAGCTGCTAAAAACTTTGAAAAAGTAGATTTATAAATAATTACTATATTTATTACATTGAAACATATATCTATTATAAAGAGAATCACTTCATTCAAAATGATTCTCTTTATAATAAAATGAGATATTTTGTGTTATTTACTTACTATAAAATAACTGTTTTTTGTAGTATAATTGCTTTTTTGCATTTGTTATTTATATCTTTTTATAAATATTATCCCTAATATTGAAGTAATTAGTATAACCATAATTGGTGCAACTTAAAATATACCCATTCAAATGTCTGCCATATAGTTCCTATAACAGCCCACTCAGTATGATTATAATCCCAATTTTGATATGGACTACCTAATACTGCTAATAATATAAAAAGTAATATGATACATACATCTATAACTATTAAGATGTTTATTGCTCTTTTTCTTTTTTGTTTTTGTTGCCTAGATAATTGTTCATTTATAACTTCTAATTTTTCTGATATTACTTTTTGATCATTTTTTTCCTTTTCATCGATATTTTCTCCCAAAATCGTACTAACAGGAGTATCAAATACCTTTGATATAGATATTAACATCTCGGCGTCTGGAACAGATAATCCTTGTTCCCATTTAGATACTTTGTTAAAAGTGAAAATGTTACATCAGGTCTTTGCTTATATAATCCCATACTTTATCTCTCCACTCATCTGCTTCTTCTAAAAAGAAATCACTTGTCATACAAACTCTAACAAATGTACCACTAGGTAATTTGTAAAAACCATTTTTGTCTTTTTTGATTGGATAATCATAATTTGATTTGTTTATAACAACTTCATTTGTATCTCTACCATATCTTTTATCTAAAAAATGCGCATAGCAATTTTGACATCCTTCACTACATTTATGGCATCCATGCCAAGGATTTCAAGTTAAATCGTTAATATCCATATTATAATTTCTCTCCTTTTATATTTTTTAAAATAATGTTTGTATCTGTTAGCATTTGTAAAAGTTTGTCAAAATTTTTTTTACCTAAAGATTTCTCTATTTGTTGCAAATATTTACTCATTTTCTTTTCACTTACTTTTACTAATTCTTTTGCTTTTTCAGTTGGTATCACATAAAAACTTCTTTTATCTTCTTTTGAATATTCTCTTACAATATAGCCTTTATTTTCTAATACTGTAATATGATTTGTAATCATAGGTTTAGATACTTTAAGAAGTTCAGCAATCATTAAAGGTGTAAATAATCCACCTTTGTTTCCGACATTCCCATTATTTCCACCTCATTATTTTAGGTAATGTCAATAGTTATTTCGATATTTATCGAAATATTTGTAAAAAATAAAGCAGTTACATTTTGTACTGCTCTATAATTGTTGTTTATCGTTTCTTCCAAAATTCGTTCAATAATTCTGACAACTCTTCTGGTTTTTCTTCATTAATAATATGTCCTGCATTTTTAATAATTTCTAGTTTTGCATTTTTTATATTTTCAGCTAAATAATGTGCTGATTTAATGTTTGAATTATCTTTTTCTCCACAAATTATAAGTGTTGGACATTTTACATTTTGAACTCTATTACTAAAATCTATATTTTTCATAGATTTACCTAATATAAAAGTATCTTTTTTATTAAAAGCCATTGTTTCAAAAAGTCTTTTTGGTAAAAGTTTAAATATAATATTTTGAATACTAAAAATCACTTTTGGTACTTTATGTGGTGTTCCAATTAAGACTAGAGAATTTACTTTGTTTGGAAAATCAATAGCATAGTTTAATGCTAATATTCCTCCTAAAGAAAGACCACATAAGTCTATTTTATCATCTATTTTATTACAATACTCTACAAAAGAAGAATATAAGTTACTATAACTTGCTTCTTTTCCATTTAAAATTTTAGATAAATCTGGATATTGTATATCCTTATCATTTTTCATATATGAAATTACCTTATTCCAACTCGCTGCTTTATGTCCTGATCCGTGAATTAAAATTTTTTTCATCATAGACCTCCACATTTATATATTTCTATTCTTTTTTCTAATTACTGTTAAAAATCGTATTCCATATTCAATGGCTAGTAGGAAAAGATAAAATCCTAGCCATATAGCAAAACTAATCCATTTTACATCTGCCGTATTTTCTGCTCCACTTCCATCAACTTTTCTTAAAAATAAAAATATACTTACAGTCAAAAGCATTACAAATTGGATAACTTGAAATACTCTCCATTTATTTATTTTCATAGGCTCTCTCCTTAAAATTTATTATATTTTCTTTTATTTACAGTATATCATTTAATAAAAATATAATCTATACTTTGAAAAAATTTAATCTATTTTAATATTTCCGCTATTTGTAAACTATTATTAAAATTTTCTTTTTCATATAAAAACTCTCCTTTCCGAATCTTACAATTCAAATATATTACATTAAGCATTATTTAGCTTCTGATTTTGATTTAAAACCAGATTTACTAATCCATTTTCTTTTTCCTTCTATTGCTGCAATTTCAACACGATACTCATAAACCTTTCCTCTTTTTCTTACATTTACCATAATTATCTCTCCTTTACTAATTGCTTAGTAAACGGATAAAAGATGCCAACATTCATTGCTGACATCTTAATAAACAATCATTATCAATTTATTCACACAATTCTAGTCTGTCCACATTATTTTTTTATGTGGACAAATCGTGGACATTTAGCCTTTTTGTGGACTAATTTTTATAAATATAAAAAGTTGTAAGTATTGATATTACTAGTTTTTTCCACAGCAGTTCTTATATTTCTTCCCACTTCCACATGGGCATGGGTCGTTTCTTCCAACCTTTGGTCCTTGATTTACTACAGGAATATGTCCTAAACTTGGAGCTTGTTTTTTGGTTTTGTTGTCTCTATTTACGTTTTCAATTGTACTGTTTGCAAGTGTTGCATTTGTTATTTGTACAGACTCTTGTCTAGATACTTCTCCTTCTCTCTTTCTTGCATTCATTAGTAATTTAACAACATCTGATTTAATGTCATATACCATTTGCTCAAACATTTCTGAGCCTTCTGTTCTATATTGCACAACTGGATCTTTTTGACCATAAGCACGTAAACCTATACCATCTTTTAATTCATCCATATTGTCTATGTGATCCATCCATCTATTATCAACTATTTTTAGAACAACTATTCTTTCTAATTCTCTCATTTGTTTTTCGCCAATTTGTTGTTCTTTTCCTTCATAAATTTCTAATGCTTTTTCCTTTAATTCTTTTCTAACATCATCTGCATGAATTTTATCTTCTTTTAAAGCTTCTATTTCTGTAATTCCCAAATCTGTCTCAACCTCTTGTTTTAAAGCTTCTTTTTGAATATTTAATGGATCACTGCAATATGTATCTACAATTTCATCTATTACAGAGTTAACCATATTTAATACATTATTTCTAATGTTTTCTCCATCAAGAACTTCGCCTCTTTGTTTATATATAATTGTTCTTTGAACATTCATAACATCATCATATTGTAAAACGTTCTTTCTTATACTAAAGTTTCTGCTCTCAACTTTCTTTTGAGCATTTTCAACAGCTTTGCTTATTAGTTTTGACTCAATTGGTAAATCCTCGTCTGCTCCTAGTGTATTATATACTCTAGTAATTGCATCTCCTCCAAATATTTTCATTAAATCGTCATCTAGGCTTAAATAAAATCTTGACTCTCCTGGATCTCCTTGACGTCCACTACGTCCTCTTAATTGGTTATCAATTCTTCTAGACTCATGTCTTGATGTACCAATTATTTTTAGTCCACCAACTGCAACAACTTTTTCTTTCTCTTTTGAAATTTCTTCATCAAATTTATTTTTAATTTCTTGATATTTCTTTCTTAGTTCTAATATTTTTTCATCGTCTGTCTCGTTGTATGCAGAAGCATCTTCTATTTCTTCAGAAGAATATTTTAATTTTCTCATTTGTCTCTTAGCTAAAAATTCACTGTTACCACCAAGCATAATATCTGTACCACGTCCAGCCATGTTTGTAGCAATTGTAACTGCTCCAAATTTACCAGCTTGAGAAACAATTTCTGCTTCTTTTTCGTGATATTTAGCATTTAATACTTCATGAGGTATAGATTCTTTATCCAATAATTTACTTAATTTTTCTGATTTTTCAATTGAAATTGTACCAACCAATACAGGTTGTCCTTTTTCATGACTTTCTTTTATCTCTTTAATTACTGCTCTAAATTTAGCATCTTCATTTTTAAAGATTATATCTTTTTGGTCTTTTCTAACCATAGGTTTATTTGTTGGTATTTCTATAACATCTAACTTGTATATTTCTTGGAATTCTGTTTGCTCTGTCATTGCTGTACCTGTCATACCAGATAATTTATCATACATTCTAAAGTAATTTTGGAATGTAATTGTTGCAAGAGTTTTAGACTCATCTGCAATTTTAACATGTTCTTTTGCTTCAATTGCTTGATGTAGTCCATTGTTATATCTTCTACCATACATAATTCTACCTGTAAATTCATCAACAATTAAAACTTGTCCATCTTTTACTATGTAGTCTATGTCCTTTTTCATAATTCCATGTGCACGAAGTGCTTGATTAACATTATGAACTAGTTCTGAGTTTTCTACATCGTTAAAGTTTTCTAAATTAAACTCTTTTTCTGCTTTTTTAATACCTTTTTGTGTTAGTGAAGCAGATTTAGCTTTTAAATCTACAATATAGTCATATTTTTCATTATCTTCTGCTTGGATTTCGTCTTTTACATCTTCTTCAACTAAAACTTTAGGTGTTAATTTTGAAACAAAATTGTCAGCCTTTTTGTATAAATTAGATGATTGTGTTCCTCTTCCTGAGATAATAAGTGGAGTACGTGCTTCATCAATTAAAATACTATCAATTTCGTCTACTATTGCATAATGTAATGGTCTTTGAACTAATTGTTCTTTATATATAACCATGTTATCTCTTAAATAATCAAATCCAAATTCATTATTAGTACCATATGTTATATCACATGCATATGCTTTTTGTTTTTCCTTAGGTTCCATTCCTGCTATTACTAATCCAACAGACAATCCCAAGAATTTATATAATTTTCCCATCCATTCGCTATCTCTTTTTGCTAAGTAATCATTAACTGTTATAATATGTACGCCTTTTCCTTCTAAAGCATTTAAATATGCTGGTAGTGTTGCAACTAATGTCTTTCCTTCACCTGTCTTCATTTCTGCAATTCTTCCTTGATGCAATATAATACCACCTATTAATTGAACATCAAAGTGGCGCATTTCTAATACTCTTTTTGCTCCTTCTCTAACAACTGCAAATGCTTCTGGTAAAATATCATCTAGAGTTTTACCTTCTGCAAGCATTTTTTGAAATTCATCTTTCTTAGCTCTTAATTCTGCATCTGTTAATTTTTGCATTTCTGGTTCTAAAGCATTTATTTTGTTAATAATAGGTTGAACTCTCTTTACTTCCTTTTCGCTGTAAGATTTAAATAATCCCATGTCCTTCTCTCCTTTTTCTTTATGTGATTAAAAATTATCTATCTTACTATATCACTTATTGTAAAAAATCGCAATATGTTAAGTCCAAATAATTTTATTAAGTTTACTAAAAGAATATTTTATAAATTAAATTATCAACATTTTGCGTTTTAACAGTTATAAAAGAAATTTTGTCTCATATTATTTAATAACTAATTAGAGAAAGAGGGATAAATATGTTTGTTTTTAATATTAAACTAAATGGAAATAAATTAGGAAAAGCATTGCTTGCAATATTAATTATAGTTATTTTAATTGTAACAGGAATTGTGTGTTATAACCTTTTTGCTAAGTCAAGCTTTAAAACAAATGATACTTATAATAAGGATGTAGTCTATGAACTTTCTCCTCAAAATTATGCAAATGTACTTCAAACTGTACATAATAATATTGATGATTATGTTGGGCAAAAAATTAAATTTTCTGGATATATTTATAGAATATTTGACTTTACAGAAAAACAATTTGTATTAGCTAGGGATATGATAGTATCTTCTGATTTTCAAACAGTAGTTGTTGGTTTCCTTTGTGAATGTAATGATGCTAGTAGCTATAAAGATAATGAATGGGTTGAATTAGAAGGCGAAATAACAAAAGGAGACTATCATGGCGATATGCCTATAATTAAAGTTACTTATATAAATAGAATTTCTATTCCGAATGAAGAAATTGTATATCCCCCAGATAGCTCGTTTGTACAGACATCAACAGTATTGTAATTATGATAAATTTTAATATAAGTATTATTAAAAAAGAAGATAAACATTACAAGTTATCTTCTTTTTTGGTTATTGTATACTTTACAATTAGTTGAAAAGATTAATTAGATCTTTCAAAAATAGTTTTAAATACACCTTTATCAATTAAAGTTGCAAATACATTTTTTATAATAATTAGTACAATTGGTCCTATAATCATTCCCAATATTCCTATAAATTTATAACCTGTATACATTGCAATTAAAGTAAATATTGGATGTATTCCTATTTGTCCACTTACAATTTTCGGCTCAATAAATTGTCTTACTATTGACATTATTGCCCATAAAACTAAAATAGAAACTCCCAAAGTTATATCTCCAGCACATGCGGAGATTATTGCCCATGGAAGCATTACAAATCCAGATCCGAAAATTGGCAGTAAGTCTATAAATCCTATTAACAGTGCAGCCATTAATGGATATTGAACATTTAGACCTATAATGTGAAAGATATATAATCCTATTAAGGATATAACAAATGAAATTAATACAAGTATTAGCTCGGCTTTTAAATATCCTCCTAGTGATTTTATTAATTTTCTTAAATGAATTCCAAATGTTTTTATCCATTGTTGTGGGAAATGATGTTCTAATTGGTCAAGCATATAAATCCTGTCTACACACATAAAATATAGGGCCAAAAATGTAATTGCAGTATATATTCCTATTGTTGGTATAGATGTTAAAAATCCAAGTATAGAAGTAAGCCATTCTTTTATAAAATTTATAATAACTCCAACAAATTCCATTGCAGAATTTTGAATTGTATTCATTACATTTTCTGGAATGTTCCATCTAGTTATATCTATTTTGTTTATAAATGTTTCTACAAATTCTACAGCCATATCGAAATAAGCATTTAAGTTTTCTAACAATTTTGAAGCCTCTGTTATTATAGTGGTTGTCCCCCATACTATTAATCCTATTATTATCGCAAAAGATAAAATAAAAACTATTATAGCACTTGTTTTTCTTTTTAATTTAGTTTTTTTCATTATTAGTTTTATTATAGGTTCTATTATTAAAGATAAAATAAAAGCTATTAAAAACGGCATATAAAATACGGCTAATTTAAAAGCTAAATAAATTCCAACAACAGTAATTAAAACTATTATAATGTTTTTTAATACTTTTCCCCAATAATTCATGTCAATTACCATATGTACAACCCCCTATTATATTAATATTCATAATTTCCTATAATATGTTTATATTAATTTAAGAGCGCAAAATAGCGCTCTATCCTGTGAAAATGCACTACTCTGCATTTTTTGTATTATCACAACAAATATCTCCAAGGGTATTACAAAGTCCTTGTGTGTTTACATTTTCGTTTGCAGCTAAATCTCCTAAAGTTAAAATTCCTACTATTTTATTGTTATCAATTACAGGAATTCTTCTTATCTGATTTTGAGACATAATTTTTTCTGCTTCATTTACATCAGTATTTGGAGTACAACAACATACATTACAAGACATAATATCGCTAACTGGTGTTGTTTTAACATCTTTATCACATGCTACGGTTCTTAATATAATATCTCTATCTGTTACAACACCAACTACTTTTTGTGAATCATCACAAACTGGAACACATCCTATATGATTATCCATCATTAATTTGGCACAATCTTTTATTGTGCTATTAGGTTTTACCCAACAAACTTCATTACACATACAATCTTTTACTTTCATAATTACCCACCTTTCTTAAAACTTAAAAATTACAATAAATTTTATCTCTTACTATTTTTACAGAATAAACATACAATATTACATATTAAGATAAATTTTTGATATTTCTATATTTAGACTTGTAATTTTTAAATTTTCATTAATTATTTTGCCCTAAAAAAATAAAGATATGCATTCGTATTTTGCATATCTTTGAAAATTTTGTTAAAATTAAAATTTATAATAATCTGTATATTCTCTAGGCCTAATTGGCGGTCTTGGAGGTCCTGGGTTTATTGGAGGACGAGGTGGATTGTTTACCGGAGGTCTATTTCCCTCTAATAACCTTTTTAAAATTAAAATTTGTATTAAATCTCTTAGTAAATTATTTCTTGGTATTATTTGTCTAGTCTCTCTTACTTCCCCACTTTTTTTATTATCCCTTGCATCCTTTTGGATTGCATTTTCTTTATTATTCCTAACCTCCTTATATTCTCTATTGTTTAAATTTGAGTTTTTTTGAGTAGAATTTTGAGGGGTTGATTGGGGCGTTCTGTAATCTCTATTTTGAGTTCTCTCACTATTTATTGTGGTATTATTAGTTAATGTTGCATTTATATTTACAACTGTTGGAGTTTCTGTCTCTTCTAGATTATTATATATTTCGTCAGTCATTTTTTGTACTAATTCTCTTGTTACAGGAGCTCTGTTATTTTCACATATCTTACATACCATTGGATTTACAATTTTATATATATCAGGGTAAAGGTCTAAAAATTCATTTTCTTTTTCGCTAATCGCCATGTAAGAGCTCTCTTTCGTCACATCTTGAATTGCTAAATTCGTATTATTAAATTGTAGATAATTAGACGAATTATATCTAGAATATGTATTTGTTGTATCTATAGAATAGCCTAGAACTGCTCTCATGTAATCTTCATAATTTTGATAATACATATAATATACCTCCTTATTTTTTATATTATATGTATTATCTTAACTATTAGTTACCTTTACAATTCATTTACTAATTCTTTAAACTTGTTTCCTCTTTCTGCGAAATTCTTAAATAAATCAAAACTTGCACTTGCTGGAGAAAATAATACAATTTCACCTTCTTCGGCAATTTGATTAGCTAATTCTACAGTTTCCTTTAGTGTATTGCAATGATAAATTGGCATACTCTTATGCTCCAATGTCAATTCTTTTATAACAGCATCATGTATTTTATCTGCTGTGGCTCCCATTAAAATAAGTTTACTTACATTATTTACTATAGGTTTTGCAATTGGAGTGTAGTCTAAATGTTTATCATATCCACCGGCAATTAAAACTATTTTTTCATTAAAAGAATTTAATCCAGCAATTGTTCTTGACGGACTAGTTCCTATTGAGTCATTGTACCAATTAATACCATTAATATTTCTTACTAATTCAAGTCTATGTTCAACTCCAGAAAAATCTTCTATAGTTTTAATTTGGTCTTCTACGCTTACTAAAGAAGCCGTTGCTGCAATTGCTGCACAAGCATTTTCGCAATTGTGAATTCCCCTTAGTTTCATATCCTTTTGTGCTAAAACATGCCTTCTTATTCCATCTTTACATATTTTTATTAAGCCATCATCAAAAATTACGCCATTATCTAATTTACTTTTACTACTAAAATATATAACATTTCCTTTTGCTTCTTTTATAAATTTTTTAGTAATTTCATTATCATAATTTAGTACTAAAGTATCATTTTCTTTTTGATTCCTAAATATATTTTTCTTTGAGTCTATATATTCTTCATAAGATTTATGTATATCTAGGTGATTTGGAGCAATATTGGTTATAACAGAAATGTTTGGACTTACTTCCATATTCATTAATTGGAAACTGCTCATCTCTAGTACAACAATATCATTTGGTGTCATATTTTTTATTTCTGTAAATAATGGTATTCCAATATTTCCACCTAAAAAACAATTATATCCTGCGTCTTTTAAAATAGCATATATTAAACTTGTTGTAGTTGTTTTTCCGTCACTACCAGTAACTCCAATAATTTTGCATGGTGCTAGTTTTAACACCATTTCTATTTCAGATGTTAAAATAGCTCCCCTTTCTACTTCTTTTAGTATCTCTGGCTTATCTGGTCTACAGCTTGGAGACCTAAAAATTATATCAAAACCGTTTAAATTTTCTAAATTGTTTTCTCCTGTAAATAAATTAAAATTGTATTTTTCTATTTTGCTTATTACTTCTTCTTCAAATTTTTCCCTATCTTTTTTGTCGAAAATTGATACTTTTGCATTTAAATTATGTAAGTAATCTAACATTGGTAAATTACTTACCCCAAGACCTATTATTGCTACTTTTTTACCACTTAAAAATTTTTCAAAATCATCTAACTTTGTATTATAATATGACATTTAAAACTCTCCTATCTTTTTTAAAACTTCTTCTGCTGAATCTTTTGCACTTTTACAATTCGTAACATCAATAACTATTGTTTTATCATATATTTTATAAAATCCTGCTTCTTCTTGCAACTTATCTCTTTCTAAAATGTTCTTCCTAATTTCTTCTTCATTACATTTTTCATTATATTGTATGCATTTTCTTCTTATTCGTTCGTCTAGAGAAGCTATAACAAATATGTGATAATCCAACTCTGGATATATTTTCATTAAATCTCTTCCAGAAACAATAACATTGAATTTTTGCTTAAACTCATCTATTATCTTTTTTCCAAACATATAAAAGTTTTTATTATCTGCTACTTTGCTTATTTCTGAAACGGCAACAGACGAACTTGCTGACTGTATTTTTTCTTCATCAATTTCCTTTCCGTCTATTAAAATTATTGTATCTCTATCTTTAATTTTTATTTCTATTTTTAATTTTTCCATTACAGATTTTATATCAACATGTTGCATATTTTTCTTTAAATCTTCTAAATTTATTCCTGAATTCATTAAAGAATATACAATTGCTCTATATAAATTTCCACCTTCTAAAATAATACTATTTGAAATTGAATTAAGAAGTTCTCTGCATATAGCTGTTTTTCCTGCTCCAACATATCCTTCAATTCCTATAACTTTATTCTCCATAAAATTCCCTTCATTTCATTAATAATTTTTAAAATTAAAATAAGTTATATTTTGACATTATCATTTATTTTATATTATAAATTCTCCAAAAATATTATACTACATTTTTTATATGATTTGTATATTTTTTATTTTTTTGTGCAAAATATAATTGAAAATAAGAAATGGAGGTGCTGTGATATGCCAGATAAGAAAAACAACAAAAATAACAATAACAACAAGAATAATAACAATAACCAAAATCAAAACAACAATAGAAATGAAAAAAATAATAACTGCAAATAGTTAATTTTAATTATTAAAAAATATAAAACAAAAATTAATAGCGGACTAAAAAGTTCGCTATTATAATTTATTTACAATTAATTACCTTCCATCTTCGTTTGGTGCATCAGGAAGTTTCTTTCCCCCACTTTTAACTTTTTCTTCATTTTTCTTTTCTATAACTTCTTCAAATTTTCTTGTTTTGGGATTTAAAATATATTTAGTTACTGTAGAACTATCTCCCTTTAACTCAATAATACATTTTTCAGGTTCTCTTTGATTAGTTTTCATAGAATAAACACTTATATTGTCGGTTGGAGGCATAACATATTTAATAAATTTTTGGTATATACTAAACATTTCTACAATACCAGGACTTTTTATGTCTCCAAATTTTTCTATGTTTGAGAGTGCAATTTCTAGCCTAGCTTTCGCAGACAACCTTTCGTCCCTAATTGCATCTCTTACAATATACCAATATTCGTCAGAATACCCTTTTGCTTTTGAAATGTATCCAATTCCTATATCTATTGCACGCAATTCTTCTGGTGTTATAGTTTCTGTTGCAAAATAGTTTGTACTACATCCAAATTGAATATTTTTTAAGTCTTGAGTAATATCTACAATATGACTTCTAGAATGTTCATCTGTAAATGTGTTAAACCAATGGTCTCCACCATCTTCAATTTCTATTGAGCTACTAATCCCTGCCATCAGTAACAAGTTTAGGTATTGCTTAGCTAGTGTAGTACACATTATAATATTTGGATTTGAATAAGGTTTATTTACATATATATAATTGTCGTTTTCTTCACCAAACATAAAATATTTATATTCTGGGTCATAAAAGCTACGTTTTCCTAATTCTAAATATAAATGCCTTGCTTTAGGAACAATCCCTTCAATATCTTGTGGCATATTCTTTATAAAATCTTCTAATCTTTCAATTTTCATTAATATCCTATCTTTCTAGTTAATAAATTTAATATTATTTTTCTAAATATTTCTTTAGAAATTTTCCAGTATAACTATATTCATTCCTTGCAACTTGTTCTGGAGTTCCAACAGAAATAATTTGTCCGCCTTTATCTCCACCTTCTGGTCCTAAGTCTATAATATAGTCAGCTGTTTTAATTAAATCTAAGTTATGTTCTATTACAATTATGCTGTTTCCTGTGTCAACAAGTCTTTGTAAAATATCTACTAATTTATGAACATCTGCAATGTGAAGTCCAGTTGTAGGTTCGTCTAATATATATAATGTTTTTCCTGTAGCCTTTTTAGAAAGTTCTGTAGCAAGTTTTATACGTTGTGCTTCTCCTCCTGATAATGTTGTAGAAGGTTGTCCTAATTTAATATATCCAAGTCCAACATCATATAATGTTTGTATTTTATTTTTTATTCTAGGAATATTCTTGAAGAACTCCAAAGCTTCTTCTACAGTCATATTTAGCACGTCTGATATAGTTTTATCTTTGTATTTTACTTCTAAAGTTTCTCTATTATATCTTTGACCTTTACAAACTTCGCAAGGTACATATATGTCTGGAAGAAAATGCATTTCTATTTTAAGCACTCCATCTCCATTACAAGCTTCACATCTTCCACCTGTTACATTAAAGCTAAATCTTCCTTTATCATATCCACGCATTTTTGCTTCGTTTGTTCCTGCAAAAATGTCACGAATAAAGTCAAATACGCCTGTGTATGTAGCAGGGTTAGAACGTGGTGTTCTACCAATTGGAGATTGGTCTATGTTAATTATTTTATCAATATTTTCTATTCCTTTTATTTCTTTACATTTTCCTGGTTTTTCATTTGAACCATTTAGTTCTCTTGCAATTGTTTTGTATAGTATTTCATTAACCAACGTACTTTTTCCAGAACCAGACACACCTGTAACACATATAAATTGACCTAGTGGGAATCTTACATTTATATTTTTTAAATTGTGTTCTGTTGCACCTTTTACTTCTATTGCTCTACCATTTGATTTTCTTCTTTTTTCTGGTACACGAATTTGCTTCTTACCACTTAAATATTGACCTGTAATAGATTCTGGTACTAACTTTATTTGCTCTGCTGTACCTTGTGCCATAATATTTCCGCCATGTACGCCTGCACCTGGTCCTATATCTATAACTTGGTCTGCTGCATACATAGTATCTTCATCATGTTCTACAACTAAAACGCTATTTCCTAAATCTCTTAATTTCTTTAAGGTTGCTAATAATTTATCATTATCTCTTTGGTGAAGTCCTATACTAGGTTCGTCCAATATGTATAATACACCTGTAAGTCCAGAACCAATTTGTGTAGCAAGCCTAATACGTTGTGCTTCTCCTCCTGATAAGCTACCTGCATTTCTAGATAGTGTTAAATAATCTAAACCTACATCTATTAAAAATTGAAGTCTTTTATTTAACTCTTTTAAAATTTGGTCTGCTATCATTTGCTCTGTTTTGTTTAAACTTAATGAATTTAAATAATTCATTATTTTGTCTATTGACATATCTGTTAATTCATTTATATTTTTGTCACCTATTTTTACAGCTAATACTTCTGGTTTTAATCTTGCGCCATGGCATTCTGGGCATTCCATATCACTCATATACATTTCGTAAAAGTCTCTCATTCCTTGAGACTTTGTTTCGTTGTATCTTCTTTCTAAAGTTGGAATTACTCCCTCAAAAGGTGTTCTATATTTACGTGTACCTGCAGCAGAAGTATATTCAAAGTCTATTTCTTCAGTACCTGTACCATATAAAATTTTATCTAAAAAGTCTCTTGGCAATTTTTTTATTGGCACTGTAATGTCAACTCCATAATGGCGTCCAATACTTTCAAAATACATTTTAGCCATAGTGTCACCTTTTTTCATTGTGCTTGCACCAAAAGCTTTAACACCATCATATAAGGTCTTATTTTTATCTGGAATAATTAAATCTTCATCCATTTTCATTAAATACCCAATACCAGTGCATGCTGGGCATGCTCCCATAGGATTATTAAATGAAAACATTCTTGGTGTTAATTCTTCAAAACTTATTCCACAATCTGGGCAAGCATAATTTTGACTAAATAATAATTCTTTATCTCCTGGAATATCTATGCTTACTAAATTATTTGCATTTTTTAAAGCAATTTCTACAGACTCTGTAAGTCTGCTTCTAATATCTGGTTTTATAACTAGTCTGTCTACTACCAACTCTATATTGTGTTTTTTCTTCCTGTCTATGTTTATATCATCTGTTAACTCGTATAATTCTCCATCTATTCTAACACGTACAAATCCTTGCCTTTGAAATTCCTGAAGCTGTTTTGTATACTCACCTTTTCTGCCACGAACAATAGGCGCTAAAACTTGAATTTTAGTACCTTCTTCTAAAGACATAATATTGTCTATAATTTGGTCTATTGACTGTTTTTCTATTTTCTTACCACATTTTGGACAATATGGAGTACCAATTCTTGCATATAACAGACGAATATAATCATATATTTCTGTAACAGTTCCAACAGTTGAACGTGGATTACGCGATGTAGTTTTTTGGTCTATAGAAATTGCAGGTGAAAGTCCTTCTATTGACTCTACATCTGGCTTTTCCATTAATCCTAAGAATTGTCTTGCATAAGAAGATAAACTCTCTACATATCTTCTTTGCCCCTCTGCATATAATGTGTCAAAAGCTAAAGACGATTTACCAGAACCAGAAAGACCTGTTATAACAACTAGTTTATCTCTTGGTATTTCTAAATTTATATTCTTTAAATTATGCTCTTTTGCTCCCTTTATTACTATACTATTTTGCATAATTGCCCCCTATTAGTATAAAATTTCTGCATAAACATTATAAAACATTAGTTCGTTATTGTCAATATGTGATGTTGTTTTTGCTTTATAAATTTGATATAAAAAAACTAAGTCTATAGAATTTATCTAATAGCTTAGTTTTCATATGTTTACATTGATTTCAATTATAATGTTTCTCTATATATAAAAGATTTTTCGTTTTGATTTTTGTTATCTTGTAGTTCAACAACTAATGGTTGTTCATGTAATTTTGATGGTTGAAATTCTGCATTAACTTGTGCTGATTTTGCTTCCATATATTTGTCTGTAATATCAAATATTCCCATAAGTACCTCCTATATAATAAACTATATTTAGTTTACCATTTTTTTCTTTTTTCATACAGATATATTATACCATTATTTTAGCTAATTGTCTACAAAATTTGAATACAAACATGTACTTTGTATTCAAATAAAAAGAGAACCACCAAGTCATTTTAGAATATATGACTCGATGGCTCTCGTCTGAGACTTAAGTACCACTTCTCATTCGATTCAGGGCTTCTTCTTGTTTTCGTACATCCTCTCCCTCGAGGCAAAACAGGTAGGATTCATGATTTTCTGGAATGGTATTGCAACTATACACGTACTCATGTTCATCCGTCAACCAGTAAATCATGTAGAGATTCTTGATGAAGCTAATTTCCTTAAGGGTAATAGAATACCCCTTTGGAATGTACAGGTCTCCATATCTGCATATGGTCCCCTTACCTTTTTGTACGATAAGGTTAGCCAAAATACGCTCCGCTATTGCTGGAGAAATATATAGAGCCTTCTGCCGCAGTTCTCCTTTTAGGAAGTCTAATATATCCCTTACAGGATACATAATGCCCTCCTGAAACCGTACAATTTTTACCCTTGACATGGTAGTAGTCCCCTTTCTGTATATAATTTTGCTAGGGCATATAAATATTATACTACAAAATTTTCAATAAGTAAAATACTATTACCTTCTATTATATCCTGTGTTAATTATAAATCAAAATAATATATTTTCTCACCATTTTCTAATACTTCCAAAAGCTTAGCTCCAAACTTCTCATAATAGTTGTTTAATACTGTCTTTAAATAGATTTTATTAATACCTCTATTTTTTGCTTCTTTTAGTATAGCATCATTTAAAATTTTTGAATAGCCCTTTCCTCTATATTTTTCTTTTACATACATAGTTGCATACCATGGAAATAAATTTTCTTTTTCATCACAATCATGCTCAAATATAGATATAAATCCAACTAGATTATCATTATCAAGTAATATTAATTTACAATAATATTTATTATTAAAGCTATTTATAATTTTGTTTATCTTTTTAGAAACTTTATTCTTATATTCATTTTCTGATTTGCACTTACTTCCCCATTCTTTTTGCGTTAATTCTGCTATTTCTTTTATGTACTCTTGTTTATCCTTGATATTAAATATTTTTAACATAAGTTACTCCTTTAGGTATATATTATCAAAAGAACATTTTTTTGTAAATATGATAAAATTTAATAATTAAATAAAAAATACGCCATAACTATTTTAAATTATATAGCTGTGGCGTATTCTTTTGTGGGGTATTATAAGGTTCTTCTTGACAGATATCGAACAGTTTTTCTTATGGTCTCCTTCTCATCTTCGAATGCATAAAAATATGCTTTGTAATTGAAACGCACCGTGGAAACATCATAAAAGTATTTGCCTTTTGCATAAATCCAGTAGAAGTAGAATATCTCTTCTTCGCAAGGGTTATCACGTGCAATTGCAACAGTATACCCTTCCGGATAATCCAAATCTCCGTAGACTGCGACTCTCTTTGATCCAATTCTTGCTCCCATATGGCTTACTATTTGCGTAAACATTTCGCAAGACATATATATAATGGAGCTTTTAGGATTGATTGTCCCATCTAACATTGACCGCACGATGGTTTCTGCTGGATTTGCTTCTGCTCTTGGCAAAAAAACTGTTTCTATGTTTGCCATGTAGTTTATCCCCTCTCATCATAAATTTGCTAGAAGCATATTATGATTATAGCATAAACTTTCAAAATAGTAAATAATACATGTTTTATACTATTTTCTATTTAAAAAGTATTATATTTTTGATATAATAAGCAATAATAATTATATTTTAAGGTGATATATATGTATATAAATAATAAGTTAAGAGATTTAGCATATAAAACAAGTTTGTCCCATGGTTTTTGGGATAATATACGAACATATGATGATTTTGTATCAAATTTAACTGCTGAATTTCAAGAAGTAAAAGATGAATTAAGTACGGGAAGAAGCCCTACAGAAGTATATTATAAAAATGGAAATAAACCTGAAGGAACTCCTACTGAATTAGCAGATATAATTATTTTTATACTAGACTATTTTGGAGGAAGTGAACCTAAGATAGATGTAGATGAAAGCTTTTTAGAAACTCCTGATGAATATTATAGAAATCCTTCATGGTATGTCAAAGCTAAAAAGAAAGAACCTCTTAAATATTTTTTAGAAATAGAACGTGCATGTAGAAGTCACATTTCTTTATCAGCCTTGTATAATATACTATATAGTAATGCCACACACATTGGTGAAAATGGTCAGCCACAAGGTGTTGCTATAGAGCTTCATGCCGTAATAAAATTAATAATAGAATTCTGTGAAATTTATGAAATAGATTTGGAACAAAATTTAATTAATAAAATTAATTATAATAATACAAGACCAAAAGATTATAGAAAAGTAGGTACTCCTAAATTTCTCGAGACAGATTCAAAAAAAGTTTTTAACGAATTACTTTATCAAGGATTTGGAATGTATAAAAATACTGATTCTATAGTTGAAGAAAGAAAAAGAATAAATGATACAGTTTTAGGAAAAAGAAAAGCTAGAAAAGAATTGGAAGATGAAGAAAGATAACCAAATTATGCAATTTTCTAAAAATATTATATAAACAGTATGCTAACAAGGAGGAATTATGTTTAAATTAGTATCAAATTATAAACCAACTGGTGACCAACCACAGGCAATTGAATATTTAAGCAATGGAATAAATAACGGAAAAAAGTTCCAAACACTTCTTGGAGTTACTGGCTCTGGTAAAACATTTACTATGGCAAATATTATACAAAAAGTACAAAGACCAACACTAGTCTTAGCTCATAACAAGACGCTAGCTGGACAATTATATAGTGAATTTAAAGAATTTTTCCCTGAAAACAATGTTGAATATTTTGTTTCTTATTATGATTATTACCAACCAGAAGCTTATATTCCACAGTCTGATACATATATAGAAAAAGATGCATCTATTAATGACGAAATAGATAAATTGCGTCACTCTGCTACTGCAGCACTTTTTGAAACACGTGATGTTATAATAGTAGCTTCTGTTTCTTGTATTTATGGTTTAGGTGACCCTATTGATTATGAAAATATGGCAGTATCTTTAAGACCAAACATGAAAGTTGAAAGAAACGAAATGTTAAAAAAATTAGTTAATATGCAGTATACAAGAAATGAACTAGACTTTAAACGTGGTACATTTAGGGCAAAAGGAGATATTGTTGAAATATATCCTTCTAACGAAAGTGAATCTGCCATTCGTGTTGAGTTCTGGGGAGATGAAATAGAAAAATTAGTTGAAATAAACCCTCTAACAGGAAAAGTTACTGCAAATAGAACTCATGTTATTATATTCCCTAACTCTCACTATGTGACTACATCTGATAAAATGCAACGAGCTTTAGATAGTATAGAAATGGAAAAAGAAGAACAAGTAAAATATTTTAAAGCCAATAATAAATTAATTGAAGCTCAAAGAATTGAGGAAAGAACAAATTTTGATATAGAAATGATGAAAGAAACAGGCTTCTGTCAGGGAATTGAGAATTATTCAAGGCATATTAGTGGTCGTGCTCCTGGTTCTCCCCCTTTTACCCTATTTGATTATTTTCCTAAAGACTTTTTATTATTAATAGATGAGTCACATGCAACAATTCCTCAAGTAAGAGCAATGTATAATGGAGATAGAGCTAGAAAAGAGTCTTTAGTTAAATATGGTTTTAGACTACCCTCTGCTTTTGATAATAGACCATTAACATTTAAAGAATTTGAAGAAAGAATAAATCAAGTTGTATTTGTAAGTGCAACACCTGCTGAATACGAAAAAGAACATTCTAAAGATAATGTTGTAGAACAAATTATAAGACCTACAGGTTTACTAGACCCACAAATAGAGGTTAAGCCAGTTACAAATCAAATAGACGATTTAATTGAGCAAATAAAAGAAAGAACAGCTAAAAATGAAAGAGTTTTAGTTACTACTTTAACTAAAAAAATGGCAGAAGATTTAACTTCATATTTAGCAGGAATTGATATTAAAGTTAGATACATGCATTCTGATATAAAAGCATTAGAAAGAATGGAAATAATAAGAGATTTGCGTTTAGGCGAATTTGATGTTTTAGTTGGAATAAATCTTTTAAGAGAAGGCTTAGACATTCCAGAAGTTTCTTTAGTTGCTATTCTAGACGCAGATAAAGAAGGTTTCTTACGTTCAGAGCGTTCTTTAATACAAACTATTGGACGTGCTGCCAGAAATACAGATGGAAAAGTAATAATGTATGCAGATGAATTAACTGAATCTATGGAAAAAGCAATAAGTGAAACAAACCGTAGAAGGAAAATTCAAATGGAATATAATAAAGAACATAATATTACTCCTCAAACTATTAAAAAATCTATTAGAGATACTATTAAGGCAAGTTATGTTGAAGATATTCAAGAAGAATACAAATTAGATAAAAATGCAGATATGCAAGATATTATTAATAAGCTTACTGATGAAATGTTAAAATATGCAGCAGATATGGAATTCGAAAAGGCTGCTGAAATACGTGACAAAATAAAAGAATTAGAAAGTTTGAATGATTAATTTATTATATGATTAAGGAGCACCCCACAAAGGGCGCTCCTTCTTGCATGGAATTTAAATCTCGTACGGAGGATGCAGGGGCTCGACAGGCTCAACGTCTTTTCCGCCGTTCGGCGCGTTCTGACACGCAATCTCGTACAGCTCCTCAGACAAAGTTCCCGGAATCGGCCAACTGAAATCAACCTCATACGACATCTGACCTTTCTGCTCAGTCTCTTTCGGGTCTCGAAGGATTACTCCTTCTTTCTCCACCTTCTTGGCTTGACCTTTCCAAAGCTTAATCCTGAAACCTCTAGTTCTGCCATTTCTGGCAAAGCTTTTCAGCTTCTCTTCATAGGTCCGGACACTATCCATAATAGTCCCTCCATTATGCAAATTCGATGTGTGCCACGTTATAACGCAGCGTTTGGTAAAGAAACATCGTATTTATAATTATATCACTTTTTTAGCTTTATGTAAAGGATTCGTTTTATATTTTGTAACGTTTTTTCTTGTATTAACAGCAAAAGAGAGCGGAAACTTTCCTCTCCCCTCTTGCTTGTTGTTAGACTATCTCATATGTCTAAATTGCCACGATAATTATTACATTTCTAGTTCTATTGTAACAGGTCCATTATTTAGTAAACTAACTTCCATATGAGCTCCAAATATTCCAGTTTGAACAACAGGAACAACCTCTTTACATTTTCCTACAAAGTATTCATATAATTCATTTGCTAAATCTGGCTTTGCAGCATTTATAAAGCTTGGTCTATTTCCTCCAGAGCAATCTGCATATAATGTAAATTGAGAAACTACTAAAAGTTCTCCATTTATATCTTGAATTGATAAGTTCATTTTTTCGTTTTCATCTTCAAAAATTCTTAACTTTGTTATTTTTTTAACCATGGCATCTGCTTTTTCTTTAGTATCATCTGGTGCAACTCCTAGCAAAATTAAGAAACCTTCGTTAATCTTTCCTACTATCTTATTTTCTACTTCAACTTGTGCATGTTTTACACGTTGTATTACAGCTCTCATATTTTATATTCGCAGTTATATTAAAACACTCTATATTTTATTGTATTCTAATATTAACTTTTTCTCCTTTCATAAATTTATATATAATACTATAATTACAAAAATGCTTATTGTCAATATTAATTATATATAAATTATATTTAAAACTTTATTATATTTTTGAAATATATTTTTATTATTTTTAAAAAAATACTAGACTTTTCATTCTATTTTGTGTATTATAATATCAATATATTCTATTTACGGAGGAAACAAATGTCAAAGGTTTTTAAGATTTTTTTATTGTTAATATTAAGTTTTATTTTTTGTATAAGTTTTGTATATGCAAGTGATGTTACTATGGATTTACCTAATAATGATACATCAACTGGAACATCAAATGAGGATGTATCTAATAATGACGTTACTAACGAAGATTTAACTAATACAGAAACGGATGGTTCTTTGGCAGACGAATATCTAGATGGTGCCATGGATAATACAGCTCTTCCGGAAGATTCTTTATCTGATGCCTATTCACATGAGCAAGCTGTTGGAATTTCTACTAACTCTTCTGGATTAAGTGTTAGTTCGATAATTAATATATTACTAATAGCTGTTGGAATTATAATAATTTTTCTAGCTATTGCTATAATTATCAGATTAAAATAAAACTTTTCAATAGTTTATTATTTTAAAAAAATAAATGAAAATATTATAATTTTAAATTTTTTAAAATTTTCCAAGTCTTTAATTTCAAATAATTAAAGACTTTTTTGTTGTTTTATGTATAATTTATTTTTAAAAAATAATACTAATAATAAGTAATTTTTTAAGGAGGTTATAACATGAAAAGAAAAGTTACTATTATTGCTATTATTGCACTAATTATTTCTTTAATTTTTAGCATAACAGTTTCAGCAAATACAAATGATATAAAAAATGCTGCTGGTGATGTTACAAATTTTGTTAGAAATGCAGTTGGTGGTGCTGAAAACGTAGTTGAAGATGCTGCCAAGGGTGCTGCTGGTGCAATTAAAAGTGGTACAAATGCTGTAGAAAATGGCGGAGAAAGAATTGGTAATGATGTTAAAAACGACGTAGCTGATACAAAAGATTCTATGATGTCTAATAACACTAACAGTATGATAGGTGCTGGTGGTACAAATGGTTCTGATAGAATGCAAGGAACAAATAACAATTATACAGCTACTAGAACATCTACAACTAGTGATGTTACATTTTTAGGAATCTCTAATACAGTATGGACATGGCTTATAATCGGTTTAACTGCTATCGCAATTATTTCTTTAATCGTATACTATATGAGAGAAAATAAAAGCACTAATAATATTTATAACAACCATAGAGATAGTTAAATGCCTAAATAATTGTAAAAATTTAAAATGTAAGTATTTAATTTATAAACCTCGTTCTTTACTAGTATATTAATAAATGTTATAATATTAAATATATTGATATTAACAATATTTGTATACTTAATAAAGCGAGGTTTTACATATGAGTAAAAAAATAATTGCAACAAATCCAGTTGCTAAAAGAAATTACACAATAACAGATACCCTTGAGTCAGGTATAGTGCTTACAGGTACTGAAATTAAATCAATTAGAAATGGTAAAGTAAATTTAAAAGATAGTTATGCTGTAATAAAAAATGGTGAGGTTTATATATATAGTATGCATATAAGTCCATATGAACAAGGAAATATATTTAATAAAGACCCTTTGCGAGACAGAAAACTTTTATTAAATAAAAGAGAAATAAATAAATTAGTAGGACTTATAAAACAAAAAGGTTATACACTAGTCCCTATGAATTTATATTTTTCTGGTAATTTTATAAAATTGGAATTAGGTATTGGAAAAGGTAAAAAACTTTATGATAAGCGTGAAGATATTGCTAAAAAAGATGCTGAATTGCGTATGAAAAAACAGAGTGCAATGTTTTAAATTTTATTACAATGTAATATAAATAAAAGTTATTATACAATTTGTTTGGTATAATAACTTTTATTATTTTATTCATAAGTAGTTTTTATAATTAGAACTTTAAGCTTAATTAATAGCCTATGCTTTATTACTTGAACCAAATACATCTTTAATTTTATGTTTTACTACTTCTTCTATTAGGGTTCTAGCATTTCCTAAATATTTTCTTGGGTCAAATACAGTTGGGTCTTCTGCAAATGTTTTTCTTATTGCTGCTGTCATGGCTAGCCTTAAGTCTGTATCTACATTTATTTTTGAAACTCCAGAAATACTTGCCTCATGTAAAATTTCGTCTGGAACACCCTTTGCTCCTGGTATATTTCCACCATATTTGTTACACATTTCTACTAATTCTGGTATTACAGTTGATGCTCCATGTAGAACTATAGGTGTATGTGGTAGCTTTTCTTTTACTTTTGCTAATATATCGAATCTTAATTTAGCTTCTCCTCTAAATTTATATGCTCCATGGCTTGTTCCAATTGCTATTGCTAAAGAATCACATCCTGTTCTTTCTACAAATTCCTTTGCTTGGTCTGGGTCTGTATACATGGCATCTGATGCTGCTACATTAACATCATCTTCTATTCCAGCTAATTTACCAAGTTCTGCCTCTACTACGACTCCTTTTGAATGAGCATATTCTACTACTTTTTTTGTTAAAGCTATGTTTTCTTCAAAATCATATTTCGAACCGTCAATCATTATTGAAGAAAATCCATTGTCTACGCACATTTTACATGTTTCAAAGTCTGGTCCGTGGTCTAAATGTAATGCTAATGGAATATCATACTCATCTAAAGCAGATTCTATCATTTTTTTCAAATATTCTATTCCAGCATATTTTATTGCACTTGAAGAAGCTTGTAAGATAACTGGTGAGTTTTCATCTGCTGCAGCTTTTACAATTGCTTGTACTATTTCCATATTATTTACATTAAATGCTCCTATTGCAAAATGTTCCTTCATAGATTTTTCAAACATATCTTTAGTTGTTACTAATGGCATAATATTTCCTCCTTTATTATCTAGTATACTTATTTTATTTCTAATTTTTATTAATGTCAATATATAAAGTTGAAATAATAATTGACATAATCGGTTAGCAATGATACAATCTCACTAGGCATAATTAAGTGCCTTTAACCCTACCAATTGCAATTGTAATTGGTTATGCATGATTGGAGGAATTTTTATGGGGTTACGGAAAAAGTTTTTCGTCGATATACAGACGTTAAACAGTGGTGTTACAGGTTCTTTGCATCTTTGCATCGCTAAATTTCCTGATAACGAAACTGTCCGCTTTATTGTTGACTGTGGTCTTTTCCAAGAACGTGTTGAGAAAGTTGAAGGTGAAGAAGAAAAAGAAAATATTAACGAAATTTACAACAAGAACTTTCCTTTTGAGGGAGGCAATCTGGACTTTGCACTTATCACTCATAACCATGTCGACCATATTGGTCGTATACCTCTTCTTTATAAGAATGGATATAGAGGAAAAACTTTTATGTCTATTCCTACTAAAGAGTTAATTCGGCCGGCTCTGAATGACAGTTGTAGAGTTCTACGTGAGACAGCTAAGCGTAAGCATGTTGCACCTATTTACACAGACACAGATGTCAGTACTGCTATCTCAAACTTTTATGGCGCAGCCTATGAAGAATCTTTTTATTTGGTTCCAGGAAAAATTAAGGTTACTTTTTTCAAAAATGGTCACCTTGTGGGCGCAGCTTTGATTTTGGTTCAATTATATTCGATTCTTACAAATGAAGTTATAAATCTTCTTTTTACAGGAGATTATAACAACAAGAACATGTTCTTCCAAGTCCCAGAACTTCCTGATTGGCTATATGAGCTTCCTATTACAATTATTCAGGAAAGCACATATGGAGATATGGATTCCGGAGATATTGAAGAATGCTTTGAAGAGAATATTTTACAAGGTATTCACAACCAAAAAACAATTGTTGTCCCTGCCTTTTCTCTCGGTCGTTATCAAGAAGTTCTATTCTTCTTACAGAAATTGCAAGAAAAAGGAGCTTTAGATGTTAACATTCCAATAAAGGCAGATGGAAAACTTGCTGCAATCTACACTAACATGTTCCTGACCAACCCTTCTCTCGGTCTTGATCCTGAAATGACACATTTTCTTCCCGAAAATGTTGAATTCATCTCTGGGAGCGACTTAAGAAGTAACGTAATAGAAGATATTCATAGCAAGATTATTGTTACAACTAGTGGCATGGGCTCTTATGGTCCTGCTCAAGAGTATATCTCTAAACTTATTTCCAATCCTAATGCAATTATCCATTTTACAGGATATACTGCTGAAGGAACTCTTGGAAGAAGGCTTAAAGATACCGAAGTTGGAGCAGACGTTAAAATTGGGTCTATTATGAAAATTAAACGTGCCCAAGTTGTCTATACCTCGGAATTTTCGGCACACGCAAAAGCTGACGAAATGATTGATTTCCTGAACAAATTTAAAAGGATTAACTTTATTATCGTCAACCATGGTGAGCCTGACGTAAAGGAACGGTTCTCTTCTCGCATCTTACGCGAGGTAAACAATGTTAAGGAAGTTGGTATTGCCAACAGGCAGACTTTCTTTCGCATTGACCCATATAAGTGCGTAAAATCACTAAGCACACACTTCCAATAAACTTAAAGCTCTAAATCATTTATAAGAGCTTAATCTTAGAAGCGGGCATCTTCTTTAGATGCTCGCTTCCCTTTAATATAATTTCAAATAAATTATTTTTCGCATTTATAACTACTGCACATAGATTCATCTGCTTGTTTTGTATCACAACCAACTACTGGTGTTACAATAATTTGTTCTAGTTTGCATTCTTGTCTTCCTATATCATTGTATTTACAACTTCCTACTGTACAATTTATTTTTTGATTTTTTTCCATAAAAAATAGCCTCCTTAAAATAATTTTCATTATTAGTATGGCTATTTTTTACTATTTTATTTATTATTTATTATTTGTTTATTATTTTAAAATTTGTAAATTTTTATTTACTTTTAGTTTATTATTTATCAATTGAGTCGTCTAAATATATCTTTGTAAAATCTATATCGAATTTTTCACTATTTGTTTTAGCAATTTCAATTAATTCATCTACCATTTCTTTAGTAATACTGGCTCCTATTCTTTCGTAAAATCTTCTTATTGGTTTTTGAATTCTTTTTATTATTCTATATCCTTTGTCTACATTTTGCTTTGCAAAAAATTCGTTCGCTTTTTTTATTTCTATGTTATATATATAATTTCCAATCTTTGTTTGTCTTATTTGTTCTATAGAGTTTGAGTCTGAAATCTCTTCTATTTTAAGTATTTTGCTAGGTAGTTTTTCTTTTAATAATTTTTCAAAATCTTGATCAGATACATTATATATTTTTCCTGTTTTATAACACTCCGGCACATTGTTTTCCATAGTTGTTTCAGATATTATTTCTACTGTTTCTTTTAATACAATATCTCTACTAGATTTTCCTACAAGAATATTATATTTTCCATTTTCAACACACCAATCTTTTAGATTCACATCATAATATTCAAATGCTTTTTTATCTAAACATATTTTAACTTCTTTTTCTTCTCCCGCTTCCAACGTAACCTTTTCATATGCCTTTAGTTCCTTTACTGGTCTGAATCTATTTTTTTCTAGGAATTCAACATATATTTGTGCTATTTCTTTACCTTTTACATCTCCCACATTTTTAATTTTAAAACTCAACTCAATATTTGTATTATCTTGACTTACCTTTAAATCTGAATATTGAAACTCTGTATAACTTAGTCCATATCCAAACGGAAATAGTACTTCTTTATTTACTTTGTCATAATATCTATATCCAACATATATTGCTTCTTTGTATTCTACTACTATATCACTTCCAGGAAAATTATTATAACATGGAGTATCTTCTAACTTAATAGGATATGTCTCTGCAAGTTTTCCACTAGGATTTACTTTTCCTACTAAACAATTAACAATTGCTTTTCCACCTGCTTCTCCTCCAAGATACCCTGTAATAATTCCCTTTACTTTATCCTTCCATGGCATGATTATTGGAGCTCCATTTGATAAAGCTACTATAACATTGTTGTTTACTTTACTAATTTCATTTATTAACCTATTTTGACACTCAGGCATATCTAGACTATTTCTATCTAATCCTTCTGCTTCTTCTAATTCTGTAAGTCCTGCAAAAATAACTACAATATCATTATTTTTAGCAATTTCAATAGCTTCTTTTAGTAGCTTTTCGTTATTATCACTTATACCTCTTTCATAACCTTTAGCATATTCAATATTATATCCTAATTCTTTAAAGCAATTGTACGCGTTTTCCAATTTATATGGCTTTACTCTAGAGCTTCCTGCGCCTTGATATCTAGGAGTAACTGCAAAATCTCCTATAATTCCTATTTTTTTGTTTTTTATAGGTAAAATTTTATCTTCATTTTTTAAAAGGACTATCGAATCTTCTGCTATTTTTAAAGCTAAATCATGGTCTTCTTCTTGACTATATGTTTTACTTTCATTTTCTTTAATTAGCTCAAATATTGTTATTAATATTTTGTCAATTACATTGTCTAGTACATCTTCGTCTAAATTACCAGTTTTTACTGCCTCTATAATTTGTTCTCTTATATTTGCTCTACTTTCTGGCATTTCTATAGCAGTACCTGCCTTAATGCCTTTAACTCTATCATCTTCAGCACTCCAGTCTGTTACAACTATACCATTAAATCCAAGTTCCTTATATAGAATATTAGTTATAAGGTTATAGTTATCCGAACAAAAAGTTCCATTAATTTTATTATATGCACTCATAATAGAAATTGGTTTTGCTTCTTCAACTATCATTTTAAAGGCTTTTAAATAAATTTCTCTTAAAGTTCTTTCATCTATAACTACATTTATAAGCCTTCTATTATATTCTTGGTTATTAGCTGCGAAGTGCTTTACGCATACTCCAACGCCATTTTCTTGTACACCTTTTACATAATTTACTCCTAAAGTTCCAGCTAGATATGGATCTTCTGAAAAATATTCAAAATTCCTTCCACATAAAGGACTTCTTTTTATATTAACCCCTGGTCCTAATAATATATTTACTCCTTCTACTGCCGCTTCATTACCTATTGCTTTTCCCATATCATATACTAAATTCTTATCCCAACTATTTGCCATAGTTGATTCTGTTGGAAAGCAAATTGCAACTTTACTTTCTGGAAATTCCAATTCCCTTCTATGATTTTTTAGTTCAATTCTTAATCCATTTGGTCCATCTGCCATCATTATACTTGGTATATTAAGCCTTTCTATCTCGTTAGTATACCATAAACCTTTTCCTACACATAAGCTTGCTTTTTCGTTTAATGTCATTTTCCCTATTAATTCTTTATATTTCATATAATCACCTCTTTTGAGACAACTATATCATAAAGATTTTATTCTGGCAATTGATTATTATTTTTTTCTATTTGTATACAATTATTAGGTTGTGTAAAACTTAAATACCAACTCATTCCATTTCTTTGTTTTTCTATCTCTGTCATTCTTTTTTGTAGTTCTAGAAAAGTATGTGGCGGAGGTAATATTATAGGTTCACATGGCACCCAATTTACTGGTGTCATAGCATTATTTGAATCTGATACCTGTAATGCTTGAACGGTTCTTAATATTTCTGGAATAGCTCTTCCTATTTGCATTGGATAAACAAATATTGTTCTTATTACTCCTTTATCATCAATTACAAATACATTTCTTACTGTTTCTGTTTTACTTATATCACTTGAAATCATGCCATATTTTCTCGCTATTTCACCATTCATGTCTGCTATTATTGGAAATGGTACTTTTATTCCAGTTTTACAATATATATCATATACCCAAGCTAAGTGTGATGCTATTCCATCTACACTTAAGCCTAATAAACATGTATTTAATTTAGAAAAATATTCGTTTGCTTTTGCAAATGCTATTATTTCTGTTGTACATACTGGCGTAAAATCTCCGGGATGTGAAAAAAATACTACCCACTTTCCTTTATAATCACTTAACTTTATATTTCCCATTGTTGTTTTTGCCTCAAATTCAGGAGCATATGTACCTATTTTTACATTTCCATTCATTAAAATTTCATAATCCATAAAATATAATTCCTTTCATAATTTTGTATATTTTATGAAAAGGAACTTATTTTTGTTACTTTGAAAGTAAACAATATTTAGTGTGACAGCAAATGTAGAATTTATAATTATCAATACAAAAAGCTTTTGAAAAATGTCTGTTTGCTATTTTATTATTTTTCTGATATAATTATATGTACAACTCTTTATAATACATAATAAGATTGGGGGTATTTGTGTGAAGCTTCTTTCTCACAAACGGTTGGCTATTCCACAAAACCTCATCGCGAGGATAAAGCGCATTCCAGACGATTGTTGTTTAATAGTCTATTGGGATGAAGGCTCTAAAAGCATTATCTTTTCCGATGAAGATAAAGGAGGTGCAATTGTTCAAATTGGTTCTGTCCACTTAGATTATAAAAACCGCTTTTTTTTATCGGGTGCTCTGCTAGACCTCGTTCCAAAGTTGTTACAAGCTGATAGCTTTGAGCAACTCTATTTAGGGGTTAACAGCAGCAAAGAGTTGTGTATAAAGAAGGTACCGTAATTGGTACCTTCTTTTAATATTATTAAATTACTCTCTTTCTTCTCTTTTTATGCCTATAGTACTTAGTAGTTCTCTAACATTTGCTTTCATTTCTGTTGGCACAATTCCACCATCTAAATAGCATTCTGTCCAATTTTCTCCTAATGAAGAAAGGATTTGGCTACAATTTTCCACTTTATCTGTTTTTTTATAAATTCCCTCTAGATATAACATAGCAGTACCTATATCAAACAATTCTTCTGAGGAAATTACTTTTTTACTTAATACCTTTGGTAGCTCCTCTAACTTTCTTTCTGCTTCATCATCTGTATACTGGCTAGTATTTAATACCATTGCTATATATGATTTTGTTAAATTATCATGAGGTTCTGCTGTAGAATCTTCTGGATTTTCTAAATAAAGACTTTTTCTTTCTTCACTAATAAAGTCACTGAAATATCGTCCTATATATTCTTTGTAAAAAGTTTGGTTGTCTCCATCTTCTTCTAACTTTCCTAATCTTCTAAGACAGTTATTTAAACCTAAGTCTTTGCTTATAGAAAAAATTCTATTTGATAACATATTATAACTATCTTTTTCAATTCCATAATTATTTATGTAATTTGCAAATATATATGTACCCATTCCAGCCTCTGAATTTTCTCTAATATATTCTGAGAATTTTCCATGTTGGTATAACAGTATTGGTAATTCTTCTACCATATACGATTGAAATATTAATGTTGGTAATATAGTTTCTACATCTGAAATTTCGGGTATATATTCTCCGTCTATTTCCATATAATGTTCCATTGCATATGCATATAAAAGTTTTAGACCTTCTTTTATTTGAGGTACTGTTACTTTTTTAAATATTTTATCATATTCTCTTTTAAATTGCTTAGCTGATACTTTTCCTATTAGATTTTCTAAAGCAAAATATAAACCATGTTCTTTAATATCTATATCACTTCTATTATTTAATCCAAACCTTGAAATGTCATTTTCTCCCATATATAATACATCATCTGGAAGAGTAGTCATAATTTTTAATAAAATAATTTTTCTTACTGCTAAATCTTTTGAATCTAATTCATCACTCTCACTATTAAGTTCGTCAGACAAAAATTGTATAAATATACTAGTATTTCTACATACTGACTTTTCATCACCAGTTGATATGTTATTTAATAATTCTATTGCTCTTTTAATGTCTTCTATATTTTTCATAGATAGAATATATGGTATTATATTTGAATATGATGCATCTATTCCATTCGCAACCTCTGGATCTTCTAGTAATTTTTTTAACCATTTCTTCTTTTCGGGATCTAATATTTTTAGTAACTCATCCACATTTTCGTATATACCATCTATGTCTAGTAATGTTCTAGCATCTATATCAGTAAGACTTTCTTTATAATCTTCTAACTTTGCTCCTGCCCTTTTCTCTAAGCTAGCCAATATTGTTGAGGCTACATATTCGTGGTAAAACTCTTGTGACTTTCTAAATATAAATTCTTCAATTTCATTATCGTCTAAATAGTTCTCTTCTGCATTCCCGGCAAGTTCCATTGTTTGAAATAGATGACTTATCTCTCGAGTCAAACTTTCAAAGTCTTTTTCTCCAATATATATATTTATCCAATTTTTCATGCTTTCATTTAAATTAGAAGCAGTCTCTGGAGATTGTTTAGTAGCATCTTCTAGAAAGAATAGAATACTTCCTATATCAAATAAATTTTCTGGAGTAAATTCTTTTCCTTCAATATTTTCTATAATTTTTTTCGATTTTTCATTAAAATTAGAATAATTTATTCTAAATGAGTTTAAAAACATCGCTATGTATATATCATCTGTTATTTCCTTAACATTGGTTACAAATTTTTTACTTCTTTCATTTTCTATAAATTCCTTCCAAAAATTATCTAAAGCATAATTAATGGCTTCACTTTTTCTTTGCTCTGCCATATTCTCTAGAAATTCAAAGCCATTTATCTTTATATCTTTTTCTTTTATCCAGTCAATCAAAAATTTATATAACTGTTGATTTATTGAAAAGTCTTGAGAATATCTATTAATTATTTCTACACCATCACAAACATTAGAAAATGTTGCAAAAACCTCGCTTGCACTACCACACATATTCATTGTATTTATAGATTCATCTATGCAAAGTTTTAGCGCTAAATAAGGTAGCATTTCTTCTACTAACGTTGCGTCTGGTTCGTAATTCGGATTTTCAATACTAATTTCTTCTAATTTTGCAAAATACAAAATTCCCATCCCAATTTTGGTATAAGGATTTGTAATTTGTCCTAGTATATTTTTGTATATTTCTTCAAAACTTTCATCTGGAATTTCTTTTAATATATCTCGTAATCCTACATATATAGAATGTTCACTAATATTAATTTTTCTATTATCATTAAGAAAATAAACTTCTGATGGATCTATTGAAATTATCATCTCTCTCATAAGATATAGAAGTTCTCTTCTTTTATATTCTACAAGTTCTGGTTCAATTTCATCATCTACTTGTAATTCGTCTTCTAAAAATTCAAATAGACTATACATATTTCTATATTGCTCTAATTTAGGACCTGTTATAACTTTTTTAAAAAGCTTTATTGCATTTTCTCTATCTTCTTTGTTTCGTATATAATTTAAATAGCAACTAAATTCTTCAACACTTATTCCTCTAATATCTTCATCTGCTGCAATATAATCATCTATCCATTTTTCTAAACTTTTACTTATTACAATTGGATTATCAGCAAAGTTTAAAAATATTTCTTTTGAAGTTTGGTCATCTAATTTTTCATTTAATTCATCCATTTCTGTATCTAATTCGTTTGCTCTATCTAACAAATATCTTAATGTATTTATCTCTTTTGGAATTTCTAAAAGAGTTCTATTTATTCTTTCATATACCTGTTTATATTCTAATTCGCTCAAGTTAATCCCCATCTCTATATATGATTTTGATAACAACAAAATTATATACTCATTATGTAAAATAGTCAACCTTTTTTCTTTGCATCTAAAACCCCCAAATATATAAAGATATGCTATAATAATTCATAACATATCTTTATATTTAATATTAATTTACATTATTGAATTTATAATTTCATTTTTCATATTTTTTAATACTTCACAACTATATTTAAGTTTTTCTTTTTCTTCTTCTGACAAATTTAAGTTTAAAATCTCTTGTACTCCTTGTGAATTAACAATTGCTGGTACACCTATGAATATGTCATTTTGTCCATATTCGCCATTTAAGTATGTTGAAATAGTTAGTATCTCGTGTTCGTCATTTAATATTGCTTTTATTATTTTCGTAAGTCCCATACCAATTCCATAGTATGTTGCTTTTTTCTTGTTTATTATCTCATAAGCTTCTTGTTGTACTTGTTTATATATGTTTTCTAAAACATCTTCTGGTTCTTTTCTCTCATTTATTATATCTTTTAGTGGTTTGCAACCTATATAACTCTTAGACCATGGAACAAATGAAGAGTCTCCATGTTCTCCCATTATATATGCATGCACATTTTTGCTAGACACATTTAAATGCTCTGCTACTAAAAATCTAAGTCTTGCCGTATCTAAAACTGTACCAGAACCAATTACTTTATTTTTTGGAAAGCCTGAAACTTTTCCTACTACATATGTCATTAAGTCAACAGGGTTGCTCGCTATAAGAAATATTCCTTTAAATCCAGATGCTACAACATTTTCTGTTACTTCTTTTATTATTTTTGCATTTGTTTTAGCTAAATCAAGTCTCGTTTCTCCTGGTTTTTGGGCAACTCCTGCGGTTATTACTACAATATTTGCATCTTTACACTCACTATAGTCACCTGCCCTTATTACCATTCTTGCTGAAGCACATGGTACTCCATCTGATAAATCCATTGCCTCTCCTATAGCTTTTTCTTTTGCTACATCTATTAGAACAAGTTCGTTTACTCCACCTTGATTTAAAAGAGCATATGCCATACTCATTCCAACAAAACCTGTTCCTACTAAAACCACTTTTCTTTTTTCTACCATTTAATTCCTCCTATAATTTTGTATAAAATATTATTATCAATTATGCAAAATGTTAGTGATATTTTGCATAAAAATACTTAATATTAAATAACTTGATATTTATACTAATATTATTTCCAAAAAAGTATAATATATTTAAATTTATTTAATACTAAGTTAAAAGCATCTATAAATGTTTTTTTATCTCATTATAAATTTCATTATGAATTTCTTCAATTGTTTTAATCTTTTCATCCTTTACACACTCAATTGTGTACCAATTATATTTATCTGCAACATAGCATGCAGCATTAAAGCTATCAATAATATGTTGCTTATCTCTTTCATGAATGTCTTTTTTAGAATCATGAGTAAATTTATTTTCTCTGTTCTTCATTAATTCAAAAGACTTTTCTGGTGGCATTTTTAAGAAAAATACTTCGCTTGGCACTGGAAGCCCATATAATTTAAATTCAAAATCCCATAACCAATTTAAAAACTTTTCTCTTTCTTCTTTGTCTGTTATTTTTCCTGTTTGATGTACCATATTAGCTGTAGTATATCTATCAGCTAATATAATACCACCTTTTTCATAGTATTCTTTATACTGTGTAGTATATGTTGCATAGCGATCTGCTGCATAAAAAGTTGAAGCAATATATGGGCTAATTTCTTTTGCATGTTCTCCAAATTCTCCAGATAAATACATTTTTACTAATCCTGATGATGGACTATCATAGTTTGGAAAACTTACAGTCCTATAATCAATTCCATCTTTATCAAAATGTTTTCGTAATTCTTGAAATTGTGTTTGTTTTCCACTTCCATCTGTTCCATCTATTACAAATAATTTTCCCATTTTATTACTCCCTTCATATTTTTTCATTTGAAATCACATTTTATGCATATTAAATTTAATATATTATTTTATTATCCTCTCATTTGAGTTTTAATGTATTCTGTTTCTTCTTCTGCATCTAATCTTGCAAATAATACTTCTGGTTTATCTGTTACAGTTATGTTTTGTAGTAATTCATTATTTCTTAGCGTATCCCACTTTTGCAAATCTTCTTTTATATTTAATTGATTAAATATGTTATTTGCAGTATGTTCCATATATGGTTTAATTAATATTGCAATTTTTCTTAAATTTTCAACTAGATGATACATTACAGATTTTAGTTCTTCTTTTCTATCTTCTTTTGCTAAAATCCATGGGGTTGTTTCATCTATATATTTATTTGTTCTTGATACTAAAGTCCAAGTATCTGAAATAACGTCACTTAAATGTACAGTTTCAAATTTTTCTTCTACTTTAGAAATTATTTCATCTGCAAAGCTTTCTAAGCTTTTATCTAATTCAGAAATATTTTCTGGATATTTTTCTATTTTACCTTCAAAATATTTATTTATCATACCTATAGTTCTATTTAATAAATTTCCTAAATCATTACATAAATCTGAATTAAATCTTTGTACAAATTCTTCTGGGCTAAATTCACCATCTTGTGCATATGGCATAGATTTTAATAAGAAATATTTTGTGGCGTCTAATCCATAACGATTTACTAGTATATCTGGATAAACCACATTTCCTTTAGACTTTGACATTTTTCCATCTTTCATCATAATAAAGCTATGTGCATATATATGTTTTGGAAGCGGTAAATCTAATGCCATTAAGAATATCGGCCAATATATACCATGGAAACGTATTATATCTTTTCCTACTATTTGTAAATCTGCTGGCCAGTATTTCTTAAATAATGTATCATCATTAGACATATAGCCAAGAGCTGTTAAATAGTTTGTTAATGCATCTAACCATACATATATAACATGCTTTGGATCTTTTTTTACTTTTATTCCCCAATCAAAACTTGTACGTGTTACACATAAATCTTCAAGTCCTGGTTTTAAAAAGTTATTAAATAACTCATTTTTTCTAGATTCTGGCATAATAAAATCTGGATGTTCTTCGTAATACTTTATTAATCTTGGAGCATACTTTTTCATATTAAAGAAATATGCTTCCTCTTTCATTTTCTTAACTTCTCTGCCACAATCTGGACATTTTCCGTCTACTAGTTGTGTTTCTGTAAAGTATGTTTCGCAAGGCATACAATACCAGCCTTCATATTCAGATTTATATATATCTCCTTGCTCCATTAATTTATCAAATATTTCTGCAACTACTTTTGAGTGTCTTTCTTCTGTAGTTCTAATGAAATCGTTATAATCTATTTTCATTAGCTCCCACAATTTCTTTGCTTCATTAGCCATATCATCTACATGTTGTTGCGGTGTTTTACCGTTTTTTATAGCGACCTGTTCTACTTTTTGCCCATGCTCGTCCACTCCAGTAAGAAGATATGCATCATATCCTCTTGCTTCTTTATATTTTTTCATTGTATTTGCAAGCACCTCTGTATATGCTGTTCCTATATGAAATTTTCCACTAGGATAGTATATGGGTGTTGTTACATAAAATTTTTCTTTCATACATATCTTTCCTTTCTAAGCTGAAATATATTCTGGTTTATCATACGTTTATACGTTTTTCCAAAACCAATCCATACTATTGTCTATGCTTTTTCTTTTACCCATTTTTGCTTCAATATCATCTATCCATAAGTACACAAAAAATGAAATTAATATAAATACTAATGTAATTCCACTTGTTTGTATTAAAGCCATTTGGATTGCTGCAAGTTCTGGATTAGTTGAACTTAATGTTAAAAATTGTACCGCATAACATATTAATAATATTATAAATACAAACATCATTATTGCAACAATCCAACTTTTATTCATTTTCTTTCCTAAGTATGATACTAAAACAAATAATATTACTCCTATTAATAGTGTAATAGGATTCATAAAGTTAATTATTGGCATAAATATTCCCCTTTTCTTTTGATTATTTTTATTTTTATAAAAACACATTTAAAACATATTTTATCTTTAGCTTTATTTAATTATTTCTATATTCTATTTTAATTTTTCTTCAATAAAATCTGCTAACTCTTGTGCTTTTTTTGTTATGTATTCTTTGTTCTCGCCTTCAATCATAACTCTAACTAACGGTTCTGTTCCAGATGGTCTTATTAAAACTCTTCCGTTTCCAGCAAATTCTTTATCAAGTTTTTCTATTCTTTCTTTTATTTCTGGATCTTTTTCATAGTCATATTTTTTATCACTATTTACTTTTGCATTAACTAAAACTTGAGGATAAATATTTATAATTTCACATAATTCAGATGCTTTCATTTGCTTTTCTAGCATTACTTTTATTAACATAAGTGATGTTAAAATTCCATCTCCTGTTGGATTATAATCTAGGAATATTACGTGTCCTGATTGTTCTCCTCCTAAGTTATATCCGTTTTTTAGCATTTCTTCTAAAACATATCTATCTCCAACTTTTGTTTGTATTAGATTTACATTATTTTCTTCAGAATATTTTTTTAATCCCAAATTGCTCATAACGGTTGCAACAATTGTATTTCTCATTAATGTATCTTTTTCCATCATGTATTTAGACATTATAGCTAAAATTTTGTCTCCATCTATTTCGTTTCCATTCTCGTCAACTGCTAAACATCTGTCTCCATCTCCATCATATGCAATACCAAGATTACAATGGTTTTCTACAACATATTTTTTTATAACATCTAGGTGTGTTGAGCCACAATTCTCATTTATATTAGTTCCATTTGGAGTATTATTTAATGTATAATGCTTTATTCCTAAAGCGGTAAATACTTTTTCGGCTATAACAGATGTTGCACCATTTGCTGTATCTATTGCTACTACAAAATTTGATTTATCTACATTTTCAAAGTCTTCTTCGAAGTTTTTTCTAAAGAAATATAAATATTCGTCTAATAAATCTGTACGAACTTCTGAAACGCCTATTTTATCTTTCACAGCTGTTAATTCACCTAATTTTTCAGAGTCCATCATTTCTTCTATTTCTTCTTCTAATTCATCTGGAATTTTCATTCCTTTATTACTGAAAAACTTTACTCCATTAAAATCATAAGTATTGTGTGAAGCAGAAATAACAACACTCGCATCTGCTTTAAGTTTTTTAGTTAAGTATGCTACTCCTGGAGTTGGTATAACTCCCAATAACTTTACATTTGCACCATAGCTTAAAAATCCTGCTGTCATTGCACTTTCTATTAATGTACCTGAAATTCTAGTATCCATACCTATTAAAATTGTTGGAGCATGATTAGTATGCTTAGATAAAACATAAGCTCCCGCTTTTGCAACTTTATATACTAATTCAGGAGTAAGCTCTGTATTGGCAATTCTTCTAATTCCATCTGTACCGAAATATTTTCTCATAAAATAAGACCTCCGTTTTTGTATAATATAATTTGATTATATTATTATATTATGGTTAAATTTGCTTTTAAATTCTTTATTATTGTAAATAATTTGTAAATTTATCTAAATTTATTACATTTTATTTGGCATTTTTATTCCAAGAAGTGCTGCTCCAGTTTTTAAAACAATTCCTGTTGCATATGTTAAATAAACTCTTGCATCCTGCATTTCTTTGTCATCACATATAATTTTATTATTATTATAAAATGAACTGTATGCTTTTGCCACTTCTATTAAATATCTTGCCACTATATATGGTTCATATTTTTCAATTGATTGCATTATTTTATCATTAAATTGATATAAAAGTTTTATAACCTTTATTGAATCACTATCTAACAATTTTTCTATATTAACGTCAATTAGCTGTGGTATATATCCTACCTTTTCTAATACACTTTTTGTTCTTACATAAATGTATTGCATGTAAGGTCCTGTCTCTCCATTAAAATTAAGCATTATATCCCAGTCAAAGATTTCATCTTTAATTCTACTGTTGTATAAGTCGTTAAAAATTACTGCACCTATTCCAACTTTTGTTGCTATATCATCTTTATCTTCTAATTCTGGATTTTTATTTTCTATTATTTCCTTTACTTTTGCAATTGCTTCTTTTAGTAAATCTTCAATTTTTACTACATTTCCATCTCTTGTAGACATTTTTCCTGTTTTAAGCATTACCATTCCATATGGCACATGAACTAGTCCATTTACATATTTTTCGTCTAAGTCTAGATATTTTGCTGTTTCAAATACTTGTTTAAAATGTAGAATTTGCTCATAAGATGTTACATACAAAGCTTTATCAAAGTCGTATGTTCTTGCTCTATATAGTATAGCTGCTAAGTCACGTGTTGCATATGTTGTAGATCCATTTGATTTTTCAATAATGCATGGTGGCATATCTTTTTCTGATAAATCTACTACTTTTGCTCCTTCTGATTCTACTAATTTATTATTTTTTTCTAATATGTCTTTTACTTCTTGCATTTTATCTGTATAAAATGCCTCGCCATTCCATGAGTCAAATTGTATATCTAATAAATCGTAAATTCTTTGGAATTCTTTTAAACTTAAGTCTCTAAACTTTTGCCATATTTTTACGCAATATTCATCTCCATCTTCAAGTTTCTTAAAATTGTCTCTGCACTGTTCTAATACACTTTCATCTTCTTTGCATAAATCATTTATACGGATATAAATTTTAGTTAATTCTTCTATTGGATTGTTTTCAACATCGTATTCTTCTCTCCATCTTTTATATCCTTCTATTAGCTTTGCAAATTGTGTTCCCCAATCTCCTAAATGATTTATACCTATACAATTATAATTTAAAAATTTGTACATTTTATATAAACTATTTCCTAAAATTGTTGTACGCAAATGCCCTATATGAAATGGTTTAGCAATATTAGGAGAAGAATAATCTATTACTATATTTTTGCCTTTTCCAATTTCATTACTTCCATAATTTTCTTTTTTATTTTCTACTTCATTTAAAACATTTTCTATTAATTTTTTATTATCAATAAAAAAGTTTATATATCCGTTTACAACCTCTATTTTTTCAAATTCTGCACTTAAAGAAATACCATCTTTTAACTCATTAGCAATTATTTGTGGTGACTTTCTCATTGTTTTTGCTAATCTAAAACATGGGAATGCATAATCTCCCATTTTGTTATCAGATGGCATTTCTATATATTCATATAATTCATTTTTATCTATTTTAGTAATATTTGATATTTCTTCTGCAATTTTCTCTTTAAAATCTAACATAACTCTCTTCCCTTCGTTGTTATTTAAACAAAAAGTAATGTATAATTCTTTATTATTATACATTACTTCAATAATCTTTGCAATGTTTTTACATTACTATTTTTACTTTTTAATTTAATTTTTATTTTAAGTTTTGTCTTAATTATATATTGTTTTGGTATATTAATCTCCCAAGTTTATTCCTATATGTCTTGCAGTTTTTACTAAGTCATGGTCCATAGTAACTTTTCTTATGTTACTTTCTGGAGTATTTCCAGAAACTGCACCAATTGTTTTATTATTTCCTACTACTTCTTCTAATGGTACCGAGCTTAGTCTACCATCTTTAATTACAGCTAATCTATTAAATTCTCCGTTTAGTGCAAGTTCCATTGCTTTTGAACCATATTTTGTAGATAAAACTCTATCATAAGCCGTTGGGGTACCACCTCTTTGCATATATCCTAAAACTGTGCATCTTGCTTCTAATCCTGTAAGTTTTTCTAGTTCTCTTGCTACTCTTTCTCCTGCTCCTCCAAGTTTCGTATTATCAACTCCTGCACCATTATCTCTAACATTTGCAACAGAGATATCGCCACCTAATGGTTTTGCTCCTTCTGCTACTACAACAACGCTAAAACTTTTCCCTCTATTTTTTCTGTTTATTACTTTTCTTGCTGCACTGTTAATATCATATGGAATTTCTGGTATTAAAGCTACATCTGCACCACCTGCAATAGCAGATTCTAAGGCTATCCAGCCTGCGTATCTTCCCATAACTTCTAATACCATTATTCTATGATGTGTTTCGCCAGTTGTATGTAATCTATCTAAAGCGTCTGCTGCAACAGATACAGCAGTATTGTATCCAAATGTAATTTCTGTACATGCAACATCATTATCTATTGTTTTAGGAACTCCTATAACATTAATTCCCTTTAAAGATAAATCTCTTGCAGATTTTTGTGTTGCGTCTCCTCCTAGTGTAAATAAACAATCAATTTCGTCTTTTCTTATATTTTCTACACATATATCTGATAAGTCTTTATAAACCTTTTTACCATCTTCCTCAACAGGATATTGGAACACATTTGCATTAGTTGAAGAACCTATTATTGAGCCTCCCTTTGGTAAAATTCCAACTGCATTTCCATCTCCGCTTGTAGAAAGTTTTACAAAATTATTTTTCAATAATCCTCTATATCCATCTATAAAACCATAGCATTCTACTCCATTATTTTCTGCTGTTTTTAGTATTGCTCTTATAACAGCATTAAATCCTGAAACATCTCCTCCGTTTGCCAAAATAGCTACTCTTTTTAACATATATACCTCCTAATATTTTATCTAATGTAATTCTTTACTTATTATATCAATAAAAATAAAAATTACAACTAAAAAGTTGTAATTTAAAAAATATTTTATAAATTCATAATAATCATGTTTTTATTATATAGATATTTATTTTTTTATTGTATCTTTAGTATATCCTAATACTGGTTGAAATATAGATGGTAATATTGCAAGCCCTACTATAAATTCCACACTTTTATTAAATTTCTTTCCTAGTCTTATGTTAGAAAGTATAGAAACGGTTGCCAAAGCAATAAGTATTAGTATTAAAAAGAACGTTTTAATGTAAAGTTCTGTATAACTAGAACTACTTGCAAAATTTCCAAACCAAACTGTAGACATAGATAATATTGGTAATATGGATGGTATAATTCCACACAATCCCGGCATACCAACAGCTTTAAAATAATTATATAATGTTATTATACTTAATATCTCTATTATAATTGGTAACAATATTGCCATTGGTCCTAAATATGTATATTTTATAATTGATATTACAGGTTTTAACATAGTAAATATTACTACATAGCGAGGAAGATTTAACTTACTGTATAACTTAGATAACCCTACAGCCATTACCATTGAAATGATGAAGATTATAATTAAAAATAATTTTCCCCTTGCTTTTTTCATTTCTAATTTAATCTCCGCTTCTCTTCTTTGTTTTTGATAATCTTCCTCAGAAAGATTATCTTCTTGTTCAGCTTCAATAACTGTAGTATTAGGCTGCGATGTTCCTGATATCTTTAAAGCCAATACTGAACCTGCAACTATTATAATACCTATTAATACAATTATTAATATATTTGTTTTTTTCATTTTTTATCCCCTTATTACAATAACTATATTAATTATAACAGTATTGGCTTATTTTTTCAACTTTCTATACTGCGCGCAGAATTATATATCTACTAATTTAATTCTATTTCTTTAAAATCACTTCTATCTGGCTCAATAAAATCTTCATCTGTTACTTCATTAAATTCAAAAAATATATCACTTATAGTGCTTTCACTTCTTTTAGTACCATCACCTTTGCTTGTTGTTCCCATATTTAATACTCTTATCGCTAGTCCCGTTTCTTTATCTACATACATTGTCATACCAAGTGTGTCTATTTTATAACAGTCTTTTCCATTGCATTTTACACTTGTAATTTGACTTGTTACTGATTTTAATAAAAATTCTAATAAATTCGATATTCTTGCATAATTTACATTTTTAGGAGTTATATATATATTAGCTGGTTCTGACTTTACTCCAAATTCTTTTCCATCTGTATCAATAATGTATACATTAGTACTTCTACCATCTGTATAGTCTAAAGTTTCAATAATAATTCCTTCTGAGTTATATGTAGAAGCTCTTTGCATAAATTTGTTATCTTTTTTATACACTTCTAAAACGCTTGTGTCTGTTGAACTATATGAATACATCTCAATATAATAATTGTTAGAGTTATAATATTTGCTTGCCTTATTTTGAATGCTACATAATATAATCATATTTCTTACTACATAGATTACAATTAATAATAAAATTACTATTAATATAGTTTTTAAAATAGACATCTTATTTTTGTATTTTTTCATATATTTTATTTCTTTTTTTGTATTTGTTTTTTCTTTTTCATTTGCATTTTTTAACAATTCATTATATATGTTTTTGCACTTATCACATAAATTAAGGTGTTCTTCTATAAACTTATTCGTTTCTTCATCTGTTGACTTTTCAATATAACTTGGAAGCAAATCTTGAACAATTTTACAATAATCATATTTATTATTCATTTCCATCAACCTCCTTTAATTTTTCTTTTCCTCTATAAAAAACTATTTTTGCCCAATTTTCATTTTTATCTAATATTTCTCCAATTTCTTTAAACGTCATTCCATTTAATTTTAGATAAATAACTTCTTTTGTTTTATCATCTAATTTAGATATTTCTTTAAACATATTTATTCTCTCTTCTTTATCTATGTATTCCTCGGCTAGGTCTGAATTTTCATATATGTTTTCCATATCTATATTTAGATGTTTTTTGTTTTTCTTTAGTTCACTATACCATAAATTTTTCGCAATTTGACATAACCAAGTTGATATTTTACACGTTTCTTTATATTTATCAATACTTTTAACAGCTCTGTAAAAAGTCTCTTGTGTTAGTTCTTCTGCCATACTTTCATCATGTGATATGGAGTATAAATATTTATAAACAACAGAGAAGTAATCTTTATAAACATCTTCCATATGAACATTTTTCATTATTTTTATACCCCCTTCTTACATATAAGACTTTTCAAAATAAAAAAAGTTACAATTTTTTTGTTTTTTCTTTAAAATTTTATATATTTTTCATATTTTAGTCAATATAAAAAGCTATTAATAAATATGTAACTATAATTAACAAAGCTAATGCTAATTTATAAATCACATCTTTATTAATAGCTATAAATTTTCTACTTATTACTTATATTAATATTTTCTATTTTCGCTCCCAATTCACGTGTAATTATATTTTGTATTTGTGCAATGTCCTGTTCTTCTAACTTATCTGCTTTTATAATTACACTAACATTTTCACCATTTACAAATATAATTAAATCTTCAAAACCTTTTACCTTTATTAAATTTTCTGCTATCATTATTGAATTTTTTTGCTCATTTATTTTGCTTATTTCTTCCTGTGCTATTGCTTTTTGATCTTCTGAAATATTTGTATTGTCTATAATTTTTTGATATGTATCTAACGACTGAGAATACATAGTATCTCTATCTAATCTTGATTGTGTAAAATAGTTATCTGCTACATTTTGGCTTGCATTATTACTAGTTTCTTGTGTTTCTCCTGCTGCCACATCTCTTAACGTTTCTTTTGTGATATCATCTATTTCATTTTCGTTATTTAATTCATTAGAATTTTCTATTGTTTCTATGTTTTCATTATTAACTATATCATTTTCTGTATTACTTTCTACAACATTTGCACTAACTAGTTTTGCATCTCCAATTGATGCCATTTCTTCACTATCTGCTAAGGTGCTTGTTGGTATTAAATTATTTATTGTTCCATCGCTGCTAAAATTAAGGTACCCTGCTACGATTAGCATTAAAGCTCCAACAAAAATTATAATTTGGTTTTTCTTAATTACTTTCATAAACATTTTTATATCTCCTTTCTTAAAATTAATCTTCCATTTCAAATACTTGAATTTTATGTGTTGCAAGTCCTGTTACAGCTTCTACTGCCTGAACTATTTTTGTTTTTACATCTGCATTCGAAGCTCCTTTTGCCGCTATAATTGCTCCTTCAATTTTTGGGCTTATTATGCTCTGAGTTATTGGTTCTTTTTCTCCATTACTTTCTTTAAAAATTATATCTTTTTTACTATCAGATTCTGTTATTTTTCTTGTGCCCCCAGATTCGTCTGTTTCTTCTGTATTTTTTGTTGTAGTATCTTCATTATATAAAGGTACCGTTTGACTTGTTTGAGAATATGTTAACATTACTTTTACTTCTCCTACTTCGCTTATTTTAGAAAGTATTTCTTCTAGCTGTTTATCTATTTCATATGTTCCAGTAGATGTTTCAATTGTATCTTCATTTATAGTAGCAAGTTTTTTATTAGGGTCTGATGCTGGTTCTTTTTCTTCTTTATTATCTCCATTCCATATTAAATTAATTATAATGACTGTGATTATTAAAATAAGTATAAGAACTACCAAATTTTCAATTTTCTTCTTGCTATTTCCTCCGCTTTCATCTCCATTCCCTTTTGGAATAAGAGCCTTTAACTTTTCTTTAAACATATTTCTCCTCCTTAATCTATACTAATGTTCTTTTTATTTATCTCGTAAGTTGCCTCTAAATATTCTTTCACCTGATTTTTTTCATAAGCAGTTAAGTCCGATTTATAATCTTTGTTTCCTGAATTATTAGCTTCATTATTTACACTTTCGCTATTTTGAGTTTTATTATCAGATTCTCCTATTTTTATATTTATTTCATTTACTTCTTCTACTTTTTCCACTTTATTACTTCCACTACCCGATTTTTCTTCATTGCCGTTATTTTCACTAATTTTTTTTAAGCTTAGTTTTAAAGACCTTATTTCATATGTTTCTTCATCTTTTATCTCTATATCGCATGATATTACTTCATATCCTTTGTTTTTTAACTTAGCTGTTATGTCAGATTTTAAGTTTGTAATATATATATCCATTATATTGTTTGAATTATTTGAATTTAAGTCGTTGTATATAGATTTGCTATCTGCTTCTTCATAAAATTTCTCTAAATTAAATTCTTCACTTATGCTAAAATTTTTACCTGTAATTTTACTAATAACAGGAGAAATTATTGAAAATAATATATATACTCCTATTACTACTTTTATATACTTCTTACAATTTCCATCTGGTACAATCATTTCTATAATTGTTGCTATAATAACAGCAATAATTATTCCTTGAGCCCAACTTGTAATCCACTCAATCATTTTCCCTCCCTTTTATCTATACATTAAACCACTATTTGATATCTTTATTACTAATGTAACTCCTATAATTAGCATAACGCTTATACTACATAGTATTGCGAGTAATATTTTGAAGGTGTCTCCCATTTGGTCTAATAGTTTTATAATCTTTTCATCAGCAATTGGCTGGCATACTGCTGCACACAGGTAATACAATCCCATGAGTATGGCAAGCTTTATTATTGGTGCCATGCAAATAGAAATAACAACTATAACACCTACTATTCCTACTGCATTTTTTAAAATTGCTCCACATCCTATTACCGTTTCTACTGCATCTCCTAAAATTTTTCCTACTACAGGGATAAAGTTAGACACCGCTGCTTTTGTAGTTTTTGCAGTAATACCATCGACTGTACTACTTAAGCTTCCTTCGACAGAAGCAAGTCCAACAAATATGGTAAGCACAATTCCTAATACCCATATTACAGATGAATTGAAAAATTTTGATAACTTATCAAGCTGGATTCTTTCTGATACTTTTGAAACTATTGCCAATGCAGTAGATATTAGAACAAATGGAATAATTAGCATATTAATGAAATTACCTATAAAAGTTATTAAAAATAGTAATATTGGTTCTAATAATCCAGCGGATGTAAAACTTCCTGTTGTTAGCATTAGGGTTATAAGAATAGGTATTAAATTATTCATAAAACCAACTAGACTATCAATTGAGTTTTTAACCATTGAGATAATATCTGCAAAATTTACCATTATTAAAGTTACAATTAAAATATACTGAACATAATAAACAATTTGTGAAACTGTTTTATTCTCTAATCCATCACTTATACTTTTTAAAATGCTATGTATAACAATTATTATAATTACTGTTCCAAGAACTCCTATGCAGTCTATAATTTCTTTTCCAATAATACTTAAAAATTTTTTTATAATACTCTCATTGTCTATTTCTCCTTTTATGGCTTTATTAAATATGTCTCCTACATCCATCTCACCATACAAATCTGAAGTATATTTGTCCGCTTCTTCTAAAAATCCACTTATATTTAGAGAATCTTTTTGTGACTCAAGTATATCGTCTGTGCTAGTTTCTTCTGCCAGAACTGTACTACTCCCTAAAAGCATAAAAAGTATTATTAATATTATTAACTTAAAAAAGCAATTAATTTTTTTCATTTGTACTCCTATATTATAATTTTTTTAAAATTGTAAATTATATGTACTTTTTACTTACTTCCATTTCTAGTTTCTCTTAGCTTTATTTATAAATTATGGTAAAACTTTTAATATAGTTTCAAGAAGTGTTGCTATTATTGGAATAGACATTGCTATTATAATTACTTTTCCTCCCATATCCACCTTTGACGCTATTGCAGTTTCCCCAGAGTCTTTGCATACGCTTGACGCAAATTCTGTTAAAATAGCTATTCCAGTAATTTTTATAAGTAAAAATATAAATTCATTATTTATAGAAGTTTTATTCGCTAAATTTGTTAACAAATCAATAATTGCAGAAAGTTTGTCCATTACTAAAAGTAGAATAATAATTCCTGCTGCAACAGATACATACATTGTAAATTCTGGTCGATATTGTTTTACAATTATAATTATTATAAGTGCAATTAAACCAACGCCTATTATTTTAATAATGTCCATACTTTTTTTCTCATATATAAAATATACGAATCTCCTTATAATAAATTTAGGTTTTCAGAAAAAGGCTACCTATAGGCCAAACATTGTTCTAACTGTAGTAAATAAAGTACTAATTTCTTTTATAACTAATGTTAGAACTATTACTAGTCCTGCTAAAGTTGTCATCATTGCTTGGTCCTCTCTTCCAGCTCTAACTAAAACTTGATATAAAACTGCTACTAAAATTCCTATTGCAGCTATTTTGAATAATAAACTTATATCCATAACTTTCACCTTTCTTTTGGTTATTAATTTAATTATTAATCTAAGTTTGTACAATTGTTGTTTAAGCTAAAATTATTACAATTGTTATTCCAACTACAATTCCAAGTGTTTTATACATTTTATAATTCTTATCTTTTTCTCGTTTAGCCTCTTCTATTTGAGTATCTATAAAATTATTTACTAAATTTATTTCGCTAATTTGTCCATTTAAATCAGTTTTTCCAAGCATTCTTCCTAGACCTTTTATTATATCTACATCTTCTTTGGTTAAGCATGTATATGTATTTTCTAAGCTATATTCCCATGCACTCCCTGCTGACATATTTTGCATTTTATTTGAAGCGGTTTTAAAAATTCTTCCTATATTTCCTTGTATTTTTTGTGATATATCATTGAAAACTGCTGGTATATCTTCATATGTAAATTTTATTTTGTTTTCAAACATGTTTAGGGCATTTTTCATTTCTTTAAGTTCTAGTTCTCTATTAGTATATTTTTTTGCTAGCATTAAACCTATTGCAGAACTTGCACCTATTATCATTGTAAAGATAAAAATTTTAATAAATAACATTCTTATTATATGGCATGTTCTAACTCTAAATTGCCATATTCTCCTTTCTTATTTTTATTGCAAAAACATTTACTTATATCTCTGTTTTCTTCAATAAACAAATATAGGTCAAATATGTTTGTTTTATATAGATTATTTAAAACTGGATTTAGAGAAATATCTTCTATGCTTGCTCCGTGTGCCGTAAATATACCTTTCACTCCGTGAACATACTGCATAATTTATGGATTCTACATCTTCATTTGTTCCTATCTCGTCAGCAATTATAACTTTTGGATTCATTGACCTGATTAACATTTTCATTCCTATTGATTTGGGAATATTTGCTAATATATCTGTTCTCAGTCCTACATTATTTTGAGGAACACCTTTATACATTGCAGCGATTTCGTCTCTTTCGTCTACTAAACTTACATTTATGCCATTAAAATTTAGCTCTGGTATTCCATTGCTAATTTGTCTTACTATATCTCTTAAAAGTGTTGTTTTTCCTCTTCCAGGTGGTGAAACTATAATCGTGTTATATATAGTATTATTTGATAAATCTATAATATCTTTAATTATTTTATTGCTACATCCTATAACTTCTTTCGCAATTCTGAAATTTAGACTATAAATATATGAAATATTTTTTACTTTTCCATTTTCTATTACTGCATTTCCTGAAATTCCAACTCTATGTCCTCCTTTAAGTGTTATGTATCCATTACAAATTTGTGTTTGATATGAATAGATAGAGTTATCACATATAATTTGTAAAATTTCTAATAATTCTTCTTGGCTTGCTATCTGGCTTAAGATTGTATCTACTTGTCCGATTTTTAAAATAATATTTTTATTTGCCCTTATTCTTATTTCTTCTAGTAGATTAAATTTATCTCGATATTTTGCAATTTCATTTCTAATTTGAAGCGGAAAGTAGTTTAATATATAGTTTAATGCGTTGTCCAATTTTTTCACCTTCTATTTTCAATTTTTAAATAAAAAAATAAAACATAGTCATATATTAATATATATGCTATGTTTTTATTTTTAGAACTATTTATTTAATTTTTCATTTCATAATTTATAAAATATTTGCCGAAACTGTATTATTAGTTATGGCACTAGGGACTTATGATATTACCATCATTAACTGTCGTATTATTGGAATTGCTACTTTCAACTTCTGTTATTCCACATGCTGTAATATATCCTGTATTTGGGTCATATGCAAAAGTTACTTTGTATTGCTTTCCTGAAAGTATTGCTATAGACGATACTCCATCATTAATTTCATCCTTATTTTCTTCTGCAGATGGTGCTGTTTTTGTACCTTCTGTAACCGTGTAATCCTCAGAGTTAACCACTATAACTTGCCCTGCATCACTTGCATTTCTATTATTCGAACTGATTTCGTTAAGTAGAGTCCTTACTTGTGAACCCGTTCTTACACCTTCGAATTGTAGGAAACGTAGATTATATGCAGCTGCTTGTTGACTAGACAAATCTGCACTACTTATCACATCTGATGCCATGTTATATATATATATTGTCAAACTTGGTCCCATAACCCACATATATACTGGATTTATAAATTCTGTTGGATACCCAATTTCATTCATTTGCTCCTCGTTCTTTTGAGCTATTATGGGTATAAGTTGACTTAAAAATGTCTGTACTTCATTTTCTGGGTAATTATTTAATATAATTGTATTGTTTAAGTCAAAGTCTGTTATTCCAACAGTATTTGCAAAAACAACATTATTTGAAAAATTATATTCTAAATTCATTACATCATTTAATGTTGCGGTAATATTGTGATTTTCTACTACACTATTTGTATTAATATTTGTATATGATAATTCTAACTCAATAGATGATTGAGCATCTTCATTTTGCATTGTTAAATCAATGTTATATGTAAGATTTGAATTGTTTTCATCTTTTGTAATTGTAATAGTTGACACTGTAGTTTCATCTTCCATAGAAACATTAAAATCTATTTTATTTACTTTTCCATTAAATACTGTAATAGTAGTTATTATATCTGCTTCACCAAATTCTGTTTCTTGAATATTTGCTATTAAGTTATTTATTTGGTCTGTTGTAATTGCAACCTCTGTAGATGAAAATTTTTCTTGATATATACTATTAATTTTATTGATTGCAACCGTATCTTGGCTTAATACTTGCAATATTTGTAACAATATACCCTTTATATCATCCATAGTAAGAGTTAGTATGTAGTCATTTGAACCATCTGAATTTTTTATTTTAGAAAATTTATCATCTGATAAATTAGTAACAACTGGTGTAAGATAATTGTTATACAAATGCGTAATTTCTTCTTCTGAAAGGTTTAGAGATTGCAACTCTTGCAACTCTATTTTAGATGGTATCTCTATAGAATTTACACTCATTCCTAATTTTTGTAATAACTCTGGAATATTATTGTTTTCTATTCCTATATAATTTGGTAAAACAAAATCCGCCTGAAGTGCATAAATATCACCTACTTGCTTATAGTTAAATGGTAAGCTAGTATCGTTTGTATAAAATATATTTATACTTTGCTCAGTTTTATTATTTGCTTTATCTACTTTCCCAGAAAAATTTATTCTTGTGTTGTTAGAAAAATTAAGTATACTATTTATCTGTGCAGTAGTAGTATCAGTCTCTGTTGCTGAAGAAGGACTCTCTGCTGCTATATTAGCTGTAAGACTGCCATTATTTTCATAAGGTGTTGTTTGCTTTTTAGTTGTGTATTCTTTTAATATTGTTGGAAAAAATGCTGTTTTTTCTTCCGTCATGCTAGTTGCGTATTTTGCAAATAGTTGTTTATCTGTCTTAAATATGTCAGTAAATATATAAATAACTGCAAAAGCTGATACTGCTAAAACGATTAAAATAGCTATTATAATTATAGCAATTACTAGACCTTTATGTTTTTTCATACGTTATTACCCCTTTATAATAAATTATTAAATAAACCTCTATTTTAGTAATTTATTCTTTCTTTTAATATTATTCCTCCCAGTTGTGATATACATTCATTACATCGTCTAAATCTTCTAAATTGTCTATTAATCTTTGCATTTTTTCTCCATCTTTTTCATCTAATTTAATATATGTAGATGGAACCATTTGAACTTCTGCCTCTAAAAATTCTATTTCTTGTGCTTCTAATGCCTCTCTTACACTTGAAAAATCTTCTGGTAATGTTGTTATTTCATATACCTCATCACTTACTTGGAAATCTTCTGCTCCATTGTCTAGTGCAAGCATCATTAAATCGTCTTCAGATAAATTTGTTGTAGTTTTGTCTATTACTATAACACCTTTTTTGCTAAATAGATATGATACACAACCTGATGTTCCTAAGTTTCCTCCTGCTCTGTCAAATGCATGACGTACATCTGCTGCTGTTCTATTTTTGTTATCTGTACTTGCTTCTACAATTAAAGCAACTCCTCCAACTCCATATCCTTCATAAGTAATTTCTTCGTAGTTTTCACTGTTTCCTGCTCCTGAAGCTTTCTTTATTGCATTGTTTATTGTGTCGTTTGGCATGTTATTTGCTTTACATTTTGCAATCACATCTTTTAATTTGGAATTACTTGCCGGGTCAGGTCCACCTTGCTTTACTGCTAATAGTAATTCTCTTCCTAATTTTGTGAATATTTTTCCTCTTGCTGCATCTGCTTTTCCTTTTTTTGCTTGAATATTATGCCATTTGCTATGTCCTGACATGGTTAATTCCTCCTTTATTTTTTATTTTACTTGAATTAATAAACTTTCTAAGTTATTTTATCATAATTTTTTGATTTTGTGTAGCATTTTACAGATATTTTTGTATTTGCTTATGTTTCTTGATGTTTCTTATTCATACTTTATATATCATTTCAAGCACTTGTGGTAATTCTTCCAACCCGCTTTTCTTACCCATATGTCCAATATTTTTTATTAACATTGCTTCTGAATTAATGTCCCTACAAAATTCCTCTAATAATTCAAAAGGTACAATATGGTCATTATCACTATATATTGAGTGTCTTTCCAGTATTAGCTTTTTAGCATCATCTTTCTCTTTTTTGGTTAATATTGCTAGTTTCACTTTTTCATTTAAGACATCTTTTCCTTCATTATAATAATCTTTCGAAAAACCTGCTAAACTAATATATTTTCCAATATTTAGATTGTTTTTTGAAATATATTTTATAAACATCGAATTTCCAATTGAATGTGCTACTACAATTAAATCCCTATTAAAATATGATTGATATTTATCAAAAACATTATAATATTCTTCAACCGTAATCTTCTCTCTTACAGGAAAGTCTGGTAAGATTACATTATAGTTTCTTTTTTCTAATTCTTCTTTAAAATAATAAAATATTTTTGGTATTCCATTAAACCCATGGATTAGTAATACATTATTCATTTTATTTCCCCCTTATATTGTTTTTTTATAATAATTTTTGTTATTTACTGATTACTTTTTGTGGTTCTTTATGTCTTTACCTATTCTTCTTTATTTTTATATATTTTATATGACACTTTATAAGATATATAATACATAATTATCATAAGAAAAACAAGTAATAGTAGTCCGAACTGGTTGAAAAAATTTTTTAGTACTTCCATATTAATATTAAAATTTGTTTTTGCAATTAGAAAACCTATTCCTGCAACTGCTACTATTATAATAAAGAATAATACAAACATTTGGATTCTACCTTTTTCTGGTCCCCATTTATAAATGCTTGGAATTTGTATTGCTTGTATTAATGAAACACCCCACATTCCACCTATTGTTGTTGTAATTAGACTTTCATAATCTATATTTATTAAATTATCTGGTCTAAAATAATTTAAAACATTTGAAGCAATAATTGTTAATGTAATTCCTAATGCTCCACCTAATATAGTTGCCCCTATTGCTAAAATATATTTTTCTGTTACTATCTCCTTTCTATTAGTTGGTAGAGTTAATAAATATTTATTTGTCTTTGCTAATTCATCATAACTAAATGTTGCAAGAGAAATCATTCCTAAAATGACACATACCATAATTGGTCCAAAATTTATCTGCCCCGTACCAATAATTGCAATCCCACAAAATAATAGAATAATAATTAATGATGCTTTATAACTATATAAATTATATAAATCTTTTTTTAATAATCCTTTTAACATATTTTCACATTCCTTTCTTAAAATATAAATTTGTCCTAAATCTGATTATCTTTGAAGCTTTTCCCCTTTAATATAAAATAACATTATATCTTCAATAGATGGTTTATCAATTGTTGTTATATTATATTTTCGCTTTATATTGCTTTTATCATTGGTTAATACCTCATATTGATATTTTCCTTTTTGATATTGAACATAGTCTTTTTCATCTAATCTATTAAAATCTTCTTTGCTGCATTTTATAATTCCATAGTTCTCTAGCAATTCATCTGTTGGTAGATTAAAAATAATTCTACCATTTTTAATTAATACTATATAGTCTGATATATGTTCTAAATCTGTTGTTATATGGGTTGACAATAATATTGACCTTGTTTCATCTTCTTCTATATACCTTCTGAAAATATCTAAAATTTCGTTTCTTACAACTGGATCGAGTCCGCTTGTTGGTTCATCTAATATTAGAAGTTTTGGATTATGAGATATTGCCACCGCAATTTTTAATTTCATTTTCATTCCACTTGAAAAGTCTTTTATTAGTTTGTCGATTGGTAAATTAAATTGCTTAAGCAAATTCATATACTTATTTTCATCCCAAGTTTTATAAACATCTTTCATTATGGAATTAACACGCTTTGCCGTTAAATAGTCTGATAAAAAACTATCATCTAACACAACACCAATATCTTCTTTTAATTTTTTCTCGTTTTTTATATGATTTTCTCCAAAAATATTAATGTTCCCATTACATTTAGTAATATTTAATATAGATTTTATAGTAGTACTTTTTCCTGCTCCATTTTCACCTATTAAACCTACTACACAGCCTTCCGGGACATTAAAACTTACATTTTTTAGTTCAAAGTCCTTATATTTTTTTGAAACATTCTGTAATTCAATATTATTTTTCATATTAAAAATCCTCCTCAAATATAATCTTGAATAATTCTTTTATTTCTCCCTCAGAAATATTGGCTATTTTTGATATATTATAAATTTTTTGAATGTAGTCTTGAATTTCTTTTAGTTTTTCCTCTTTTATTAATTCCAAATTCTTAGGAGCAACAAAACTTCCTTTTCCTTGAATTGTCTTGATAAATCCTGCCTGTTCCAAATCATCATATGCTCTCTTTACAGTCAGGAAACTAATTTTTAGGTCGTTTGCTAAACTTCTTACTGAAGGTAACATATCTTCTTCTCTCAATTCATTGGAAAATATAGCTTGTTTTATTGCATCTTCTATTTGTTCAAAAATAGGTACTCCACTATTATTACTAATGATAATGTTCATACTGCATCTCCTCCCTTTCCTAAGCACATATGTAATAAAAAAATTTAAAATTTTGTTTTGCTGTTATATCTGTTATATTTATATTATAACAGATATAACCATATGTCAATATATAAAAAATTTTTTTCAATAAAAAAAGACTAACTTTTAAAGTTAATCTTTTTTATACTTATTTCTACATTTTCATATGTAGGAATATACCATTTGTGTAACTGCATTTTTCATATCTTCTGGCAGTCCTTCATTTTCTAATGGAACTTCTAATTGATTCAATGTTCCCTGTTCCAAGTCATAACATATTCTGCTTCTTTCGTATCGTTATTTACACTTCCCTCTATTACTGTAAATTCGTTTTTCTTATAAAAATTAATAGCATTCATATTTTTTTGATATACATGTAATTTTAAATTGCTCCTATTTTCTTTTGCTTTATTTAATAATGAAGTCCCTATTCCTTTCCCCTGATTATTTTGGTCAACAAAGATTCCTTCTATATAATTTTTGTTTAATCCAATAAATCCTACAATCTTTTCTTGTATAACATAAACGTATATCTCTGCTGCTGGAATTGTCTTTTTTACATGGACATAATTATTTTCCCAATATTCTTTTTTGATAAAATTGTGTGCTTTTATGTTTTCCTCTATCCAAATTTGCATTACATTGTCTATATCTTCTTTTTCTAATCTTCTTATCATAAAGTAACTACTATCTCCTTTATAGCCCGTAATTTAATTATATCTCAAACTTAAAAGATGACTTCTATTAATCTTTATTTTTCAAACATTTTAAATACCTCCTAACAATAATTAGCGTCTTTACATATCTGTCACTATGATAAATATGTAAATGTTTTCTCAGGATATAACTTTAATTCTTTATTTTCAAATTTATTTATATCAATCCATATTGCATCGATTTTACAATTATTTTCAGAAACTTAAATATTTATTTGGATTCCTCTGTCATCACTTGCGTTTTGTAATATTTCATTCCAAAGTTCTTCTCCAATTTCAATTTCAAAAATCTCTTGAGTATTTGAGTTCATACGTTGAGGATATATAACTATTTGTTCTCCTACTTCTGCAACTAGTTTGCTTTCTTTCTCTTGAAGCTTTACCATTTCTTCTAATGAGTGTCCCTCAGAAATGTCATTTTCATAAGAAAGTGCATCAGGGAAACCATATTTAGCATCTCCAAGTAAGCCTTCGTCCATAGCAACTAGTTCAGGCTCATAAATAAAATTAGTGCATTGTCCATCTTCAAAGACAACTGCTGTTAAATCTCCTTCTTTTGTTTCATAAATTTTTGATACTATCATACTATTATCTCCTTTTCATTATAAGCAGTTATGTTTTAATGTATTTCGATTATAACATACCAAAAAATAAGTTACAACTAATATAAATTACTATTTTATCAGCCTATAAAATTGTAATTTGTTGCTAATCTTTTAAAGTCATTTCTGCACAATCCCAATTTTCATTTTTGAATTTATATGCATTCTTTTCAATTTTTATTTCTTTGAAACCACATGATTTATAACAATTATATGCGTTTATATTATTAGTAAAAACTCCTAAATTAATTTCACTAGCATTTAATTTGTTTTTTGCATATTCAATAGCTTCTCTTATTAAGGCTTTTCCGTAGCCCATTCCTCTGATTTTACTATCAACTATTATAAAGCCTAATCTAATTATAGAAAAATCTTCATTTGGATTTCTTAAAATTAAATGTCCTATTATATTATTATTGTCATCTATTAATGTTCTCGGGTAAAAATTGCCTAACTTAGAACATTCATCATAATTATTATTAATATCATTTTCTGTAATTGGATATTCTTTATATCTATCTGCTGACCACATGCGAAATTCTTTTTCATTATTAATCCATTTTAATATATAAGATGCATCTTCATTACAATACTTTCTTAATTTCAATTTTTCCTCCCACAAATTACTATTTATTTTTACATATTTCTAATACCTTTTTTATAGTATTAGAAGTTCTTATAGTAATTTTATCACTTACTTCATTATTCCAAAATAGGTTCGTCATATGATACTTTTCCATCTATATTTATTCTAAATGATACTTTTAGTATAGATGAATTATCATCTGCCATTATAAATTCGTATTCTCCGTTCTTCTAATTTTCCATATAATTTAGTCCAATCAAATTTTCTTCCAATTACTGAATAGTTTTCTTCTTCAGTTATACTAGGTAAATTATAGATTAATGTTTCTTCTGTGTCTTTGCTTAAAATGTTAGAAATTTTATCTTCTTCTTTCCAAATATATTCTACTCCTGTTCCGAGTAAATCCAGATGTAGAATTTTCAGTATCTTCACCTATTTTTTGTCCAATACCAGTATAGTTTTCATTTTTTACTTTCTTGTTGATTATATAGCTATGTGCATAATGATACGGTAACTCGTTTTTATCCATTATAGTTAAGGTTATTCCACTATTTGTAAATTCATTTATTATAACATTTACTTTATCTTTGGAGTTGTAACAAAATCTTATTATATTATCTGGTATGTTCACATCACTTTTTTCTTTTATAACTTCAATTTTGCTAATACCTCCTAGTTGCGCAGGATAACTTGTCATTATCTCTCCATTAAAATATACTATTATTTCTTGTTCCTTTTTAAATTCAATATCTTTAGCATTTTCAAGTCCTATACTATATAATTCATTTCCATTTTCTATCCCCATTGCTAGCAAATTATTTTCATTGACTTTTACAACAATTGCTTTTATTGTTGCTTCCGCTTCAGGTATATAGTTAAGAGAAATAAAAATATAGTATCCTAGTAATATAAGCAATACAAGTAATACTACTATTATTAATGTCATCAAAGATTTTCTTTTCATAAATAACACCGTTTTTCCTTTCATTAAAAAACATAATTATCTTTTCTAATTTACTCAATATTCCATATTTCTTTTTATCATAATATCATAAAAAGAAAAATTACTCTATACTTTCGTATAAAGTAATTTTAAATTTAATTTTCCACATTTTCTTTCACATTATCTTAAAATTTTATAATATATAAAGTCATACTAATTTTTCATTATGAGTTAAAACATTTGCCAAATACTCTTTCTATAAATGTGTTATCATTCATTTTATTTTCTACATATTCGTTGAATTTATCTTTGTCTATTTTATTATCTGATAAAACATCAAAATAGTTTGGATAGTTCTTTTGTATTACAGATTTTTCAACTTTATAAGTTCTACCACTAAAATTAAATGTGATATAATTTGAATTATCAATTAACATAAAAATTGATATAGAATTATAAATTAGAGCCTTGTTGATATATTGATTTTCATTATAATACCAGTCTGTTGTATTATAATTTATTGTTAAACCACAATTTTTACTGTCTATTTCAAAAGTATAGCCATATTCTGATAAAGGTAAATTAGAAAGCAAATTACCTATATTACTATTATTTCCAATATATTTATTCTCATAATTTATAATGTTATTAATTCCGCTTTTATCTCTATTAAATGGAGTAATTGGAATTGTATCTGAATTATATTCTTTTTTAGTATCTATTACATAATACTCATTTTGTGTGTCTGCATTTATTCTATATACATTATAAAATAAACTTTTATAGGTTATTATTTTTGATTCTTTCCACTCTATTGCAGTTATATAACGGTATATTGGTGGCCTATGGAAAGACATTACACTAGCAAAATCTATAATATAAAATAAGGAAAAAATAACAACAAAAACTAAAATACAAATTCCTATTTTCTTTATTTTATTTTTTATTTTTAGTTCTTTAAATACTCCTATTATAAAAATCAATATTCCTATAATAGAATAAATCGAACTCCAACTACTTTCTGGACTAAATATTATAAATGCACTTAAACTTATCAATATACCTGTAATCATTATAATATATGATATTTTTGCTTTTTCTTTTTCTATCGCTTTTTTTGAATAATCAATAGCATTTACAATATTCTTTTCCAATACTTGTTTATATTCTTCTTGTTTTATTTTTTCACCACTTAATAACTCATTTATTGTAATTCCTAATTCTGTACATAGTGGTTCAAATAATGATAAATCTGGCATACATCTTCCATTTTCCCATTTTGATACAGAGCGATCTGACACACCTAATTTTTCAGCAAGTTGGGCTTGTGTCATCTTTTTTAATTTTCTATTTTCTGCGATAAATTTGCCTATTTTTTCTTGATTCATATTTTATACATCTCCTTTCACACTAATTTTACAATGTAAAGGATTTTTTTACACGAACTAGAAGTAGAGTTTAATTTTTTTCTAATTATTTCATGCAATTATCTATTTTGTTTTAAATGTTTTCATTTTTCATAATAATTTCTTCAGAACTTGTAAGTTATTGTTTAGATTTAATAATCACTTTTTCTTTGAATATTTATGCTTTTATCACTTTTGGTAGTTAAGTACTTCATATACTGCTTCTAACTACAAGTAACAGTACTTCTTTTTTATCAAAATAACTTTTTATACCAGTTGGCACTTTTTTTCTTTCTCCTGGTTTTATAGTTAACTCTTCTAAAAGAGATAAATGTCATAACCTGCTGTATATACTGAATCTCTTTTTGGCAATAAGTATTCATTATATAATTTTATATCATCTTTAATGTCTTTTTAAAATTGTTTAAAGCTTATTTTTTCAAAATCTCTCATATAAATCTCCCTATAAATTGTAAGTTGTTGTTACTTTTTAAATATTAGAATTGCTTTTGCTGTTCCTGTAATTGACATAGTAATTAACTCATAACCTTCCTGTAACATTTCATTTGCTTTTTCTTCTATTTTTTGTGCCATATCATCTGCTTTTGGTGAATATTCTATAACAACTGTTTTATACATTCTCCCACCTCCTATCTCAACAAAAAATTACTATTTTGCTATATAATACCACAAAAAAGAAAATTATTCTACATTAAACTAACATTGCAAAATAATTTTCTTTAAAATAAAAGGGGATGTTTATTTAGTGCTAACTGCTAGTTCTATCAATTAGCATAGCTAAAACAATACTATTCTGATATATTTAAAAGTCTTTTCCCATTTTCAGTATAAATTTTATTTATAATAGGTTTCCATTTTTCATTTCTTTCAAAATGCTCTTTTTTATTTAATATTACTGGAGCAGGAGAATGAGGATAGTCTGTTCCAAAAACTATATGTTCTTCATCTGTTATCATAAGTAACATATCAAGTGCTATTGGCTCTGGATCTCCTGCTGTGTCAAAATATAAATTTTTTACATTATCTTCTACATTTACACTTTCCATCATACCTTTTGAAGCTAGTATATTTGATATACCCTTAAATCTTTGTAACATATATGGCAAGAATGAACCTGTATGCGGTATTATAAATTTTATATTAGGGAATTTTACCATAGTATTATTTGCAATCATGTTTAGTATTGCTCTTGTTGTATCTGTTGGATATTCATATAGTGCTGCTGTTGTACTTGTTATGACATTGTCTGGCACTTTTCTTGCTCTATTTGGATGAATGATTACTAATGCTTTTCTATTATCAAACTCTTTGAATACTTTATCTAATTTTTTATCTCCTAAATATACTCCATTTGAATTTGTTGGAACTTTTACTCCTAATGCTCCTAATTCATCAAAACTATATTTAATTTCTTCTATTGATGCTTCAATATCTGGGAGTGGTAAACAAGCTACAAATCCCATTTTATCTTTGTTTTTATCTGCTACATCACTTAATTCTTCATTAATTAATCGTGCATATTTTTTTGATTTCTCATTATCTCCATTATGAATATGTGGAGATGGCAAAGATAAAACAGTATAGTCTATCCTTGCTTTTTCCATAAAGTCTAAATGTTCTGTTATACTCCAATTAGGAAGTGGAAAACCATCATCTTCTATTGGATTTATTCCCATATCTTTTGATCCTATTTTAAAATTTTCAGGTATTGGATGAGCATGAAAATCTATTGTCATTGTCCTCACTCCTTATATATTTTTACCTAATTCATAGGCTTGTTTATAATATTCATCTGGCATCATTCCTACATATCCAGAACCTTTTGCTAATATCATTCCTCTATTTTCAAAATTCAAATAATCAAATATAATTTCAAAATGTTTTTCTATTGCACTCATAACAACATTATCATTATTCCATGCAGTTGTGATAAGTGCTGCTTTTAAGTGTTTATTCGTAATCGCTCCATTTCTTGCATAAAATCTGTCTATTATCATTTTTAATTGTGAACTCATGCCGAAGTAATATACTGGTGTTGCAAAAACAATGGCATCTGAATTTAGAATTTTATTTAATATCTCATTTCCATCGTCTTTTTGAACACAATTTCCATTCATTCCACAGGCTTCGCAACCTAGACAAGGATGTATATTTGATTTTGCTATGTCTATCACTTCGATTTCATGACCTGTTTCTGTTGCTCCTTTTACAAATTCTTCTACTAAAGTGTTTGAAGTTCCCCTTTTATGTGGACTTCCTGTTAATACTACTATTTTCATAATTTTCTCCATTTAATATCGAATTATAATTTATCATATTCTTCATCACTTACTGGTTCTAGCCATTCATTTGAAGTATTTTCTCCTGGTACTTCTACTGCTAAATGACTAAACCAAGAATCTTTTTTTGCTCCATGCCAATGTTTTACATTTGCTGGTATTGTTACAATATCTCCTGGTTTTAAACTTTGTGCTGGCTTTCCTTCTTCTTGATACCATCCTTCTCCTTCAACACATATTAATATTTGACCTCCACCATTTGTTGCTTTGTGAATATGCCAGTTATTTCTACATTTTGGTTCAAATGTTATATTTGCAATTAATATATTCTCCATTTTTGCTAATGGTTTTAGAAATGAATTTCCAATAAAATATTTTGCAAAATTCACATTTGGTTCTCCCATTCCAAAGAATCCACCATGTTCTTCTTTTTCTTCATCATCTGCATATACTTCTTTTGCCATTCTAAATGCTGCCCAAGCATTTGGCCATCCTGCATAAAATGACAAATGCGTTAATATTTCTGCCATTTCTGTTTTTGTTATACCATTATTTTTTGCTGCTTCTAAATGATATTTTAATGAACTATCTACTATTCCTTTGCTAATTAATGCAGTAATTGTAACGATTGACCTATTTTTTAAAGGTAATTTACCCTCTCTTGACCATACTTCTCCAAATAATACATCATCATTTAATTCTGCAAATTTAGGTGCAAAATCTCCTAAATCTCTTCTTCCTGCTGTTTGTTTTATCATTTTTAACACACTCCTTTATAAATTTATATTTTTTATTCTGCTATTTCTATCTCAATAGTAAAATTGTCGTTTAACTTCTTAATTTTATCTATTTCTCCTTCTTCAAATTCTCCTAATTTTATTAACGAATTTGAATATCTAAAATCATTATAGAACATTGATAAATTTCCCCAAGGGGCATAATAAGCAAAATCTCCTATTTGTGGTGTATATCCTGATGGACTGCCTTCAGTTGTTAATTCTCGTGGTAATGTTGCTATTTTTTCTGTACTATTATAATCTTCTACTTTCAATGTTAATGGTAACATTGAAACAAAATCTTGTGTTGTTTGGTTATCATCAAGTCTTACATAAATTTCTTCATCATTATTAATAGTTAATTTTATTCTTGATGTCGATACTTCAGATGTTTGATTTTGTCCTATATTATTTTTTTCAATCCATTCATCAATATCACTTGACAAACTAGAACCTCCTGAATAATGAATACTTAATCCTTCGCCTATTTTTGAGTTAGGTGCTAATTTTGATATATCTGTAATACTTTGCCCAAATTCTCCTCCACCATGACTACAAAATGGTATAATAGTTTTTCCACTAAAATCATATTCTTCTAAAAATGTGCTAATTGGCATTGGTATTGTTGCCCACCAGTTCGGATAACCTATCATAACAGTAGAATATTCATCCATATTTTCTATTTTTGTTTTCAATTCTGGTCTTGCATTTTGGTTTAGATCTCTTTGAGCTTCATCTAATACTTTATTATAGTTTGAAGAATATGGATTTACTAATTCAAGTTCTACTAAATCTGCTCCTGTTTTTTCTTGAATTATTTGTGCTGCATTTTCAGTATTTCCACTCCAAGAGAAATATGCAATTAGCATTTTTCCATTTGTATTTTCTGCATTGTTTTGGTTTGTATTGCTAACAACTTGACTATTTGTATTTTCTTCTGCATTTCTTACAATTCTAAATCCTGTATTACTCATTGCTTGGTCTGGTGTTTGTGAACCACGATAACTACTTCTCATATGTTTCGCATAATCATTCCATCCACCACCTCTATTTACTCTTGAAGTTCCTTCATTTGGTCCTGATGGATTATTTGTATTTTCTAAATCATATTCTCCATAGTAGTCAAAACACCATTCTCTTACATTTCCGTGTATATCATATAATCCCCATTTGTTAGGGCTAAAACTTCCTACTTGGACTGTTTCTTGTCTATATTCTCCTGGTTTTGTTTCTAAATTTTCTTGTGAAAAATAATTTTCTTCAATTCCATAAGGATAATGCCCATAAAAGTTTGCTTCTTCTGCTCCTATGGAATCTTCTGTGTTAAATGGTGTTGTTGTTCCTGCTCTTGCTGCATATTCCCATTCTGCTTCTGTCGGTAGTCTATATCCATTTGCTGACCTATCCCAACTTACATTTTCTCCATCTATTGTATAAACTGGTGTTAGACCTTGTTTTTCACTTAATCTATTACAAAAATTAATAGCATCATACCATGTAACACTTTCTACTGGTAGATTTTCTCCTTTAAAGTTGCTTGGATTTTCTCCCATTATTTCTTCATATTCTTTTTGTGTTACTTCATATCTACCTATATAAAAACTATCTACTGTTACACTATGCCTTGTTTCATCATCTACTCTTTGTAGTTCTGTTTCTGGACTTCCCATTTCAAAAGTTCCACCTTGCACAAGTATTAGTCCATCATCAGCAGTTGTAATATTTTGAGGTTCTGTTACTGTATTATCATTTGGTGTATTTCTATTATTTATAAAAAATATTGCGATTCCTACAATTACTATAATTAATATAAAAATGATTAAGGTTATTATTTTTTTATTCATATTTTATCTCCTTAAAACCCTAGACTACTAGTCCATTCTTCTACTTCATCTTGTGAACTACCTGCTGATGAACCACTAATTGATAATCCTTCTACAACATTTGCATTAGGCTCATATTCTCTTATTGTTCTTATTGTATTTGAAAATCCACTTCCTCCACTTGTTACAAATGGTGCTATTGTTTTTTCTGATAAATCATATTCTTCTAAAAATGTGTATAATGGCATTGGCATATCTCCCCACCAATTTGGATATCCTAAAAATATTGTGTCATATTCTTCTATATTATCTATTTTTGTTTTTAGTTCTGGTCTTGCATTATTTCTTTGTTCTTCTTGTGCTTCATCTAGTAAATCATTGTAATTGCTTGAATATGTTTTTACTGTTTTTAATCTTACAACATCTCCTCCTACTGCTTCATGTATAAAATTTGCAACTGTTTGTGTGTTTCCACTTTGTGAAAAATATACGATTAGTGCTTTCCCATTTTGTGTGTCTGCTTCTGCATCTGTATCTGTTTCATTACTTTCTGTGTTTACATTATTTATTGTTTCATTGTTTTGAGTATCTTCTGTTTCTGCTACTAAATTCCTGTTTTCTTCATTTTGATTTTCATTACTAGAATTTCCTTGCAATAATACAGCAGAAACAACTCCTACTACTATAATTAATAAAATAACAATTAGAGCAACTATTTTTTTACTCATATCTTTTTTCCTCCCTTTTTTAATTTATTTATTATATTTTTGGTTATATGGATAATTCCATATATGATAAAAGCTACAAATATTAGAATTGCAACATATTCCAAATAAATAATTATTGGGCTTTTATCAAATTCAAAAAAACTAAAATCAGTTAATAAAAACATATTTTCCCAAAATCTTGTTGTAATAAAACTATATCCACCAAATAGCATTATTGCTAGTAAAATAAAGTAATATACATATTCAAATGTGCTATTTTTAAGTTTATCTTTTAGTTTGTATATTACACTTCCTAGATGTAAACCAATATGTGCAGATATAAGTATGAATCCCCACGAGGTTGTAACCATGTGTAATCTTCTTCCAAACATTGTTGTTTGGATATTTAAAAATTCAAATACTTCAGATGAAATTATCATACTACTAATTGCTATTCCTATGGTATCTATTAGTAATAATAGGTCTATCATTGTTAAAAATGTTCTTTGAAAATTGTATTTTCCTTTTACTATGCTTTTATACCATTTAATATTTAATATATTGTGAATAATGACTAATAAAAGTGTAATAACTCCTAAATATTCATGTATTTTGTTTCCTGTTATATGGTAACCCATTAGTGTAATAAAAAATATAGTCATTAAAATATTAATAATTATTCTTATTTTCTTTTTCATATTTTTCTCCAATTCTATATTTTCGTATTTACTTTAGTATCTTTTTTAATGCCTTATATGTTATTTCGTAAATAGTCATATAATTATATGGATAACCTACTATTTTCATTGCTTGTTTTTGCTTATCTGTTGCCATTGTATATGGATATATTCCATACATAAATGGGAAAAAAGTATATATAAAATCTATCTTTTCTTCTTCCTGCATTTGCTTAAAAAATTTGTCTAAACATAGTTTCATTGTTTCCATAGATTTAGCAAATACTTCTTTGAATTCAACGAGTTTTTCTAACCTACTATTTTCTTCTATATCATACATATTCATAGATAATAGTTTTAACATTCTTTGTCTGCTTTCAACAGATTTTGCAAGTAACTCAGCAAATTTTTCTTTGTCAAGTTCTTTATTTTCTTGTATCATTTTTTCTAATTCTTCTATCCATAAAATGTATTCTCTTTTTAATAACTCTAAAAATATTTCCTCTTTTGTATGAAAATAATTATAAATACTTGGTCTTGATAGAGATATAATATCTCCTATATCTTTTATTGTTATATCTTTAAAATTTCTTGTTTCATATAATTTTAAACAAGCATTTATGATTTCTTCTTTTCTTTTATCTTCTAATTCTTTTGACATTTTTTCTCCTTCTTTGCTTTTATTTCATTTCTTTTTCCCAATATCTTATTGTTGATACATTTAATTTTTCTGCTGTCTTTTCTAAATATTCTATTTCCTCTTGGCTTAATGTAATTTCTGTTGCTTCTTTTGCATCATCAATATGTTTTGCTTTTGTTACTCCTATAATTGGAAGTGTACCTTTATTAATTGCCCACGCTATTGCTATAACTGGTATTTTTGTATTATGCTTTTTAGCCACTTCTTCTAGGGCTTTGTTTAATTCTTCAAATTTATCTAATTTGTCATTATAGCTTTTTCCTCTGTCTGAATCTTCTGGAAATGGATGTTTTGTATCAAAGTTTCCAGTTAATGCTCCTTGTTCAAGTACCATATAAGCAAAAAATGTAATATCATTTTCTTTACAATAATCTAATAATCCTGAAGTTTCACTTGATCTATTTAATAAACTGTAATGGTTTTGTAATGCTACTATTTTTATTCCTTCTTTATCTAAAATTTCTTGTGCCTTTTTTAATTCTTCTAAATTATGGTTTGATACACCTACATTCTTTATTATTCCTTTTTTATATAATGGTATAAGCATTGGTGTATATTTTTCTACATCCATAGGATTATGAATCCAATAGATATCTATACTATCATTTATGTTTAATAATTTCATACTATTTTCTATCATGTGTTCCATTGCTTCTGGTGTTCCATCTTCACATTGTGGTGTGAATTTATCTGAAATTATTAAATCTTTTCTTTCATAATTTTTAATAAATTCTCCTAATATTTTTTCACTTTGTCCCATTCCATATACAAATGCTGTGTCCCATAAATTTAATCCTTTTTTCATTCCTTCATCAAATACTTCTTTTAAATCATTTGCTGTATATTTATCTCCAAAAGTTCCGTCATTTCCCCATGCCCATGCTCCTAGAGCAATTTTGGGTAATTCCATATAATATACCACCTTTCTATTATTTATTATTTTCTGACACTATGTCAGTATCGTAAGTATATATCATTTCTGACACGGTGTCAATAGTTTTTTGAAAATTTTTAGAAAAAATAATAGCGGGCATTTTCGAACATTATCTCTATTTATAACATTTCAAAGCCCGCATTATTGTTCGCACGCCAAATTTTACGTAAGTAAAATTTGTGTGCATAGTTAGAGTGAAGCGATTTGTTATGATATAGAAAAAGCAATTTTTCCTATACCATAATAAAAAGCAGATTAAATCTGCTTTAAAATTGTAATTTGTAGTTATTTAACATTTTTTCCACTTTCTAATTTTACCTCTAAAATTTTTAAAATTAGCAATAGTGTTTAAATGAATTAATCTACATATGCTAAACTCCTTACCATTCGTTTTAGCCCAATTCCTTTTTCCATCTTCAAATAGTTCTTCATCAGATAAATTATTTATTAAATCTACTATACTTTCCACTTTTTGATTAAAGGTGTTTATTAATTCATTTAAGGAATAATTATTGTATTTATTATAAAAACTTTGATATAACCAACCTAAATCATTCCACTTCCATTCTGTTGCAACTGATGTTTCTTTCATTCCTTTTTGTTCTTCATCTTCCCAAGCTAAAACTAAATCCATCCATCCTATACAAAATGCTAACATCTGAAAAGGGTTATAGTCTATTTCCTCATTAATCTTATTCATAGATGTTTCTTCTATATCAGAATACTCTTTTATAAATGAATTTGCATTATTTTTAATTGTTTCTGTTAATTCTAATTTATTATTATACTTCATGATTTTTATACCTTTCTATTACTTATTCAACTCTTTTTCTAAATCTCTCATATATCTCTTTTGTTGGCTTTTTAGATAATGTTTTGCTAATAATTTCATAATAAAGCTATTTACTTCTATTTCTTCTGTAAAATCTAGTTCAATATTACCATTCGGAAGTTCTCTAAAAATACCAACCCATTTTCCTTTCATATTAGCATTTTCTAAATTAAACTTATATTCTTTTATTTTTTCTTTTGCTGTAATAGTAAAATAAGTAGGAAAATTATTTTTTGTGTATTCAATAAAGTGTGTATTATCTATAATATCTATTTTTGATAAATCACTTCGCCAAGAATAATTAGTATTATCTGTGATGATATTCCATAATTTGTCTTTATCACAATTAAATTCTTTTTTTATATTTGAGATTATCATAAATACCTCCAGAATTTATAACTTATATCACTTTCTATTTGGCTTTCTTTTTATAAATAGTAACTTCTTTAAATCTTCTATTATTGAGTTGTTTTTTATATCAAACATAACCCATTTTCCATCGTAGAATGTTTCTGCATTGTCATAGTTTTCTAATATTTCAGATGAAAGTTCGCTTCTTATTTCTTCAAATCTAATTCTTTCGTCTTTACCAAAGATTATCATAAATCCCAATGTGTTATCCTTAAAATAAAATGCACATAAAGTTTTCCCACCTTTTCTAAACTTATATTCATAAGTCCATTTTTTGCCACCGATATTCCATATTTGTTCCATATCATAAAGTTTTGTTATTTCATCAACAATATTATAAAAAATATTAGCTTTATCAATTCCCACTAATTCTTCAAGTTCTTCTTTTTTTATATTTTCCATAATTAAATCCTCTCTATAAATTACTAATTTTCGTTACAATTATACAATAAAATATACTCATTTTCAACTTATTACCTGCCCTCAATATTGTAATTTCTCGAGATGATTAATTTAATACTGCCCATGTTTGCATACCTTATTTATATGAAATTCATCCTCATATTGAGTATTCACTTACATAAAAAGAGAAATATTTTATGCTGTTACATTATAGGGTTTTTAAATATATTCCCTAAATACAAGTTAAAGCACTTATCATTTTCTCAATAAGTGCTTTTATTATTTTATTTTCAAACTGCAAAATTGTAATTCCTTACTAATAGTCGATTCTTTCAATTTTAAAAATAACAGGTCTAGTTCCATCAGAGCAACAAGCTATCATTGTGTTTTCTTCTTTCATCCAACCTTTCATAATTGAACCACCTTGTAAACCTGTATAAATATATCTTGATATTGCATCCCATAATTCTGAACAATGTGGCATTTTTGATCCTCCTGCAACAGTATCTGGATTTGCACTTGTCTTTACTAATGTATTTAATCCCATGTGCCAAAAATCATCTTTTTCTCCATCTCTTTCAAAGATAAATTCATCTCCTACATTATAGCAAGGACAAGCTCCTGCTTTTGAATCAGCACAATATTGTTCCTGTAATTCTGGATATAACTTTTTATCTATTACTGTAACCTTTACTTTATATTTCATATTAATTCCTCCTCAATCTTAACGATAAATTACTATTTATTTTTACATATTTCTAATATCTTTTTCATAGTATTAGCAGTTCTTATTGTAATCTTACCACTTACATTTGTATTTGCTGCTTTACTCCACCAATTAGTCTTTCTATAATTTTTTAAATCAAAAGACCAAAAAATATTGTTTTTATATTCCTGTATTTTTTCATAATCGTTTGGTCTACCTATTATATTAAATATCTCATCATAAGTAGTTGGTGGAATAATAAATATTATATTGTCATATATATCTTTATCGTCTTTTCCCCACCAGTCTGGATTATGATTTATTAATTCTTCCAGTTCTTGTGATGTCATAATATAAGTTGGTATATCAAAATCAAATTTATCTTTTATCATTAATTGTATATTATTCTTAATTATATTTTTATTATTTATATCACTATCAAAAACGATATTACCACTATTTAGATAAGTAATTACTTCTTTATATCCTAAATTCGCAAATTCCTTTTTTAACTCACTCATTGCAATTTTATTTTTACCACTTATATTTATTCCTCTCAATAATGCTATATATTTCATAATATTTCTCGCTTTCTAATTATTATAATTCTATCAAATTACTTTCAAAATTTTTTTTACTCTCATTATCCATAATATTTCAACTCCATTTCAAATTGTAATTTGGATTTAACTATCAAAACTTGTTTTACTTGCTTTATCTTTCCAGTTATCTACATCTTCTTTTAGTTTATTTTCTAAACTTTCTATTGTTTCTACAGCATCTTTTCCTACTGGCAAATGCAAAGGTGGAGTTGCAGTATTTGATACTTCATATATTAACTCACTTAATTTTGTTGGATCTCCTGGTTGTTCATGATTACTATTATTTTTTACAAAATCATCTTGCCAACGAAAATTATCATAATCTTCAATATGAATATCTAATTCTGTTCTCATGGCTCCTTTATTATAAAAACTTGTTCTGAATAATCCAGGTGCAACATTCGTAACTTTAATTCTAAAGGGTTCTACTTCAAATGCTAGACAAGTTGAAAAGCCTGTAACTGCAAATTTTGATGTATGATATGCTACTGGTCCTGCTCCATATCCTGCTGCTGAAGCAATATTGAATATATGCCCACTTTTTTGTTTTCTCATAACTGGAAGTATTGCTCTCGTTACTCTCATAAGTCCAAAAACATTTAGTTCAAATATCTCTCTAATATTTTCCTCACTTGTTTCTTCAAAATTTGTTATTCTTCCATGTCCTGCATTATTTACCAATATATCAATTCTTCCAAATTGTTTTACTGCTTTTTCTACTGCACTATTTACTTGCTCTTGTGTAAAATCAGCAACATCTAATTGTATATTTAAAAATCTATCTTTATACTCATTTGATAAATCTAATCCATTTTCACTTCTAGTTGTAGCAATTACACAATCACCATTTTTTAGTGCTGTCTTTGTTATTTCTAATCCCATTCCTCGACTAGCACCTGTTATAAACCATACTTTTGACATTAAATCAGCTCCTCGATAAATTCCTATTTCTCTATATAGTATTTAATTTTCTGACAATAATTTTATCAGTCTAACATTCTTATACAATCTTTCTCTACCAATTTTTTCGGATTCTAAAAGACCTGCTTCTTCTAACTGATTCAAATACGAAGATGCAGTAAGTCTAGTAACATTACATGCTTTCTCGATATATGATATTTTGGTATAAACTTCATAAAACAAGCTTTCTAATAATTCTTTTGAATATATTTTAGGTAGCTTACTTTTAAATTCTTCTTTATAGTCTTTCATTTCATTTTGAATCTTTTCAATTAAAAATATTGTTTCTTTAGAAGTTATTTCAATTCCCTTTAAAATGTATAGTATCCAATCTTCAAAATTATTGTTATTTCTAACTTCATTAAATAATTTATAATATTCTTGTTTTGTCTTATTTATATATTTGCTTAAGTATAAAATTGGGTTGTCAATTAAATTATTTAATACAAGATATAAAATGTTTAATATTCTTCCTGTTCTTCCATTTCCATCGTAAAAAGGATGTATACTTTCAAATTGATAATGTATTAAGCAAACCTTTATTAATGGATCTATACCATCTGCATTATCATTTATAAAATCTTCTAAATTTTTTAAATAGGTTCTGATTTCTTGCTCATTTTGAGGAGGAGTATATATTGTTTCTCCAGTGATTGAATTTTTTAATTCCGTGCCTGGTAATTTTCTAATTCCTGCATTATTATGTTCAATAGTTCCTTGTATTTTGATAATAGTATTTGTATTAATATAATCATCTTTTCTTATTTGCTCATATCCAAGCCAGATAGCATTTCTATAATCTACAACTTCTTTGGCATTTTCCTCTTTATAACCACTTTCTGTCAAAACTTTATAAATATCATCATGAGTGGTAACAATATTTTCAATAGCACTACTATCTTTAGCTTCATTAATAGTTACAGCATTTATTAGAATATGCATATTGGGAATAGTATTTGCATAACCTTTTAATTCTGCTAATGCTCTTGATGATAAAGTTAATTGCTCTAAAATTTTATTTGTTTTTAAATTAATATTTTTATATGGTAACATTTCTAATTTCATACTTTACCTCCATATGTATAAAATATCATATTTTTTATATATTTTCAACAAATATGTATAAAAAATCAAAAAAATTATACATATTTTTAAAATATATATAATTTTTATTTGATTATTAATTAATCTTATTCACCTTTGTATTTTTCATTTTCAAGTTCCACTAATGCTTTTTGCATTGTGTTTGGGTTAACCTTCATCGCCAAGGCTAGCTCTCTTACAGAAGGTATTTTCTGCCCTTTACTTCTGACATCTTTTTATTTCGCAAACAATACTTTTTCTGATTTATACTGTTTTATAATATATGTAAATATAAAACTGATATAAATAATTGTAGATATCGCCATTAGTAGTATATTTAACATATCTATATTTCCATTATTAATATCAGTAAATATTAATGTAAAATTCAAAAATGGCACTATTGATAATATTGGTGTTGTAGTAATTCCCATCATAAATGCTATCATACCAGGGAAGAATGATATAAATGTTAATGGTGTTAATGCACTTTGAGCTTCCTTGAATGTTTTTGATGTACTTGCAATACTAATACATAATCCACTAATAAAGAATGAATATGCTATAATTACTATTACTGCAAACAATATAGTAATTGGAGAAAACATTGTATCTATTCCTTCATATATAGAAAACATATTTTTTGTGACAACAAGTGATATAATAGCAAGTACTAAGCTGATAATTCCTGTAATAATAGAAGATACTGTAACTCCTAAAAATTTTCCTACAATGATGTCCTTACTCTTTATTGGAAATGTTAATAAGGTTTCCAATGTTCCTCTTTCTCTTTCCCCTGCTGTTGTATCTGTTGCAGGATAAGTAGCAGATACCGTTATTGCCATCATTATAAATAAAAAGGCATAATTTTTTATATAATTAGCAAAGTAGTTATCTTGTTCTATTACATTTTCTTCCACGGTTATAATATTTAGTACTTCACTTGCTTGAATGCTATTTTTTTGCAAATAGTTTTGTTGCAAATATTGTTTATATGTATCAAAATAAGTTTCCATTAATGTACTAGAGAATGCACTTGTATCAGAGCCATCTGTATTAATAATATATTTATTATCTTGTTTTGTGATATATAGGTCTATTTCTCCTTCTTCATATTTCTGTTGTAGTTCTTCTTCTCTCCCATTTATCACTTCAATTTTCATTTCTTCTGCAATTGCTTTTTCTTCTTCTGTCATTTCATAAGCAAAACCAATTTTATTATATTCTTCTACATCTTTACTTATTTGCGCCTCAAATAAAGCAGACATACCAATTACTAGTAGTGGTATAAATATTGGTATAATTAACATCATTGCTAGTGATTTTTTATCTCTAAATAATTCTCTTAATTCTTTTTTTAATATATTACATAAATTATTCTTCATTAGAAACACCTCCTATCATTGTAAAAAAGGCATCTCTTAAATTTGTAGTTTCTGTATCTTTTTTTATTTCTTCTGGTGTTCCAGCTTTTATAATTTGTCCTTTATTAATCATAATCACTCTATCACATATATTTTCTGCCTCTTCCATATAGTGTGTAGAATAAAGAATTGTTTTGCCTTTTTCTCTTTCACTTTTTATAAAGTTTAATATAATTTGGCTAGATATAATATCCAAACCTGTTGTCGCTTCATCTAATATGTAATATTTTGGATTATGTACTAAACATCTTGCTAAATTTACTTTCTGCGTTTGTCCTGTTGATAAATTTGCTATTTTATTATATAAAAATTGCTCCATTCCTAATATCTTGGTAATTTCTTTTATTCTTTTCTCTGCCTTTTCTTCATCTATTCCATATATGTCACAGCACATTTTTAAAAGTTCATAAGTTGATAATGTATCATATAGTTTTGTATTGCCCGACAAATAAGCAATATTTTGTTTAATCTCAATTTCGTCATTTTGATAATTCATATTATCAAAAGTAATTTTTCCTTCTGTTGGCTCTAATATTCCTGCAATCATTCTTAATAATGTTGTTTTGCCTGCTCCGATTTGGTCCAAGTATTCCGATAATTTCTCCATCTTTTGCTTCAAAAGTAATGTCTTTATCTGCAAAAAATTCTTCTTTTTCTTTTTTCGTCTTATTCCTTACAAATTTCTTTGTAATGTTCTCTACTTTAATCATGACTTTCTCCTTTATTTTCTTTATTGATACAGTCATATTATTACATATAATTGGGTCAAAAACAAGCTATTTGACCCAATTATATTTTTATTTTACTTTAATATTTCCAGAAGTTGTAGTTATTTTTAGTTCTACCTCTGATTTTCTATTATTGCTTTGAACATCTGCATTTCCTGAACCTGTTTGTGTTTCAACATATATATCATTTTTTTCATTTATAATTACATTTCCAGATTTTGCACTAATAGAAGAATTTTGAGTAATACTTAATCTCTCTACTACAATATTCCCAGAAGTCGTTGATAGTTCACAACTATTTTCTATGTTATTTACCGCAATATCTCCTGATGATGCTTTTGATTGTAGATTTTTCGCACTTTCTACTATTATCTTTCCAGAAGATGATTTTAAGGTTCCTTGTCCTATTTTTCCTACCTTTATATTGCCTGATGACACATCTGCTGCTAATACATTAAAGTCTCCTGCAATTATATTTCCTGAACTTGCATTTAAAGACACTTCATTGCCGTTCTTAACAAGAATATTTCCAGATGAACTTTTTAAATCTCCATCGTGGATATTTCCACATTCAATCTCTCCTGATGATGTTGAAAATTGAACATTATTAATATCCAAATCTTGAGCTACTATATCTCCACTAGATGTATGTACTTTAAATTCTTCATCACTATTATTTGGAATTTGTATTATTATTTCTTCTCTGCTCCAATAAAACATAGCAAAAATAAAAGTTCTAGTGTTTTCTTTGCTAATAAAAAGCTCATTTTCTTCAATTTTTTCTTTTATTTCATCATTTTTATTGCCATAAGCAATCACTTTTATTTTGTCTGAATCTACTTTTTCAATCTTTACATCTGAAGAAGAAACATCTACATTAATTCTATCTAATTGCTCTGGCTCATATTCTTTTTCAAAAATTAATTCTGTATTATCTCCAAATGCTATTAATGAAATTTTTAAATCTTTATCTTTGTTGATTATCATAAAAATCATAAAGTTAATTAATGCAATACTTATAATTGATAATATTACTATTAATAATATCTTAACTCCTTTATTTTTCACTTTTTCTCTCCCCTTTCATGCTAAAAATTAATTTTACTATTAACTCTACCAATGCAAATACAATCCATATTATCCATGTAATATGCCAAGCCATTGTTATGAAACTAACTAATAAATAAATGATTAAAAAGATTGTAGCAATTATCTCAATTACCAATGCTTCTGTTTTATTTTCTTTTTCCTCGTCTATTTCTTTTTCTGCTTTTGTAAAATTACCTTCTGCATTACTTTCTACAATTACTTTGTTATTTGTATTTTGTCTATTTTCTTTTATTGCATCACTTACTTTATTATTCTCTTTAGGATTGGCAGTAAAAAAATATACAATAATAACAGTTGCAATAGTACAAAGTCCTGCCCATATCATAACAGCGTGTGCATCTTCATACTTTAAAACTTCTACCATATATGGCAAAGCAAATGTAGCTATACAATATAGAAAAATACTAATACTTAAAACAATTGCTTTTTTTCTGTTTCTCTTTTTATTATAGTCATCTTGCACCTGCTCACTTTTTTTATCCTCTGCACTTTTTTGTCCTGTAACTAGTTCATCAGGTGTAATACCAAATACAGCACAAATTGGTTCTATTTTGTCAAAATCAGGTGTGCTTTGATCTGTCTCCCATTTAGAAATTGTTTGTCTAGTTACTCCTATTTCCTCTGCTAATTTTTCTTGGCTCATACCAATACTATTTCTGTATTGAAATAATCTTTCCCCTAATGTCATTTTTATTTTCTCCTTTCAAATTTTGTTGTTCTAATTATACTGTAAATTTTAGTTGCATACTACCAACTATGCTTTGAACTTTGTCAACTACCTTTAACAATTAGTTTTTATTATAACAAACTAAAAAAAATTATTCTATACTATAAAAGTATAAAATAATTTTTTAGTATTGATTACTTTTAATATTAAATCTATAGCCTATTATATTCTTCATCGCTAACAGGTTCACACCATTCATTTGATGCATTTTCTCCTGGTACTTCTACTGCTAAATGGCTAAACCAGCTTTAAGTTATTAACCCATTCTTCAAGTTCTTTTTCTGATACTGAACTTGAAAATCTTTTTCCATCACGCCATTGTGTGTTACTTGAGCAAGATGGTTTTAATTCATTTAATGTATTTCCCATTCCGCTTCCTCCTGATGTTGCAAAAGGTATTACAGTTTTTCCTGAAAAGTCATAACTTTCTAAAAATGTATTAACAATAGTTGGCGCTACATACCACCAAATAGGAAATCCAACATAAACCACATCATATTGCTCCATTTCTACTACACCACCAGATATAGCAGGTCTTGAAGAATGGTCACTCATTTCTATAGAACTTCTACTATTTTTATCCATCCAATTTAAATCTGCGTCAGTATATGGCTCTTCTGGTGTTATCTCATATAAATCTCCATTTACTACTTTTGCCAACCTTTCTGCAACCTTTTTTGTCACACCACTTGCTGAAAAATAAGCTACTAAACATTTACTCATTATTAATTCCTCCTTATCTATTTTACATCAAACTATATATAAAATTCTTTTTCTTTTATAAATTATTTATTAAATCTATTACTTTAAATTTTTATTAAAAAATTCTACTATTTTATCAAATGGAATAATATCTAAATTATCATACAAGTCTGTATGTACTGCATCTGGAATAATCATTAATTCTTTATTGTCCGTATATTTACTATCTTTTATCATATTATGATATGCATCTTTACTAAAATAACAAGAATGTGCCTTTTCTCCATGTATCATTAAAACACTACTACGTATTTCATTTGAATATTTTAAAATAGGTTGATTGATAAACGACATGCATCCTATTTTGTTCCATCCTTCATTAGAATTCAAGCTTCTTCTATGGTAAGCTCTTCCTTTATAATATTCACTATAATCTTTTACAAAGAATGGAGCATCCTCTGGGACTGGTAATTCTACACAACCGCCTGCTCTTTCATAAGAATTATTCTTGTAATCAACAATTCTTTGTTCATTCAATGCCTTTTTAGTTTGATATCTTGTTTCTTCATTATCGCCTTCATCAAAATAGCCATTTGCATTTACTCTTGTCATATCATACATAGTAGATGTAACAGTAGCTTTAATTCTTGTATCAAGTGCTGCTACATTTAATGCCATTCCTCCCCATCCACATATTCCAATAATTCCAATTTTCTCTGGGTCAACATTATCTTGGACTGATAAAAAGTCAACTGCTGCTTGAAAATCTTCTGTATTAATATCTGGACTTGCCATATATCTTGGAGTTCCTGTGCTTTCACCGGTATATGATGGATCAAAAGCAATTGTTAAAAATCCTTTTTCTGCCATTGTTTGTGCATATAGCCCTGACGCTTGTTCTTTAACTGCTCCAAATGGTCCACATACTGCTATTGCAGAAAGTTTTCCATTGTATTCTTTTGGCTCATACATATCTGCTACTAGTGTTATTCCATAGCGATTGTAAAATGTAACCTTTTTGTGATTTACTTTTTCACTTTTAGGGAAAGTTTTATCCCATTCTTGAACTAAATTTAACTCTTCCGTCATTTTATTACCTTCTTTCTTACTATTCTTTGGAAATTGATAGCTTTCCAATTTTAAAGAAACAACATAGAATAATATATATTGTTTCTCTTTTTTAGAATTATATTAATTGGGGTTAACTTCAAGTCAAGTATTTTGATAAAATTTTTATATTTTTTCTTTACTCTAATTATCAAATTATTTCCACTTGCCAAAATGTAATTGTTTCTCAATTTCTGGATTATACTGCTCTAATTCTTTCTCATTTGGATTAGCATAGCCAATTCCGATAAATACAGGTATCATGTATGTTGGTGGTACTTTTAGCTTTTCTTTCACAATATCATGTTCCTCATTTAAAGGTATTCTCATAGAACATCCCAATCCTTCAGCAGTTGCTGCTAAAAATATATTTTCTATCACACACCAAATTGTTGCAAACGGATTTAATTTAGATACATATTCACCATTTAATTCTTTTGATTTAAATACTGGAATTATTACATAAGGAGCTTCTTTTAACATTGTGAACTGTCTTGGCATTGCATGCGCATACATTTTCTGACCAAGTGTAATTGGATATGGTCTTGGAACATTCAAATACTTTTCAGCATCGAATTTATCAGCTATTTTCTTCGCATATTCAAAAGCATATTCTTTTTCTTCATCTGTTTTTAATATAATATAATTCCAATTACGATTATGATTCCAAGTTGGAGCTTTGTTTCCTGCTTCTAAAATTCTTTTAATTGCTTCAAAGTCCACCTCTTTATCCAAGAACTCTCTAACTGTTCTTCTTTTTTGGGTTGCTTCATAAAAATCCATTTCTTCTTCCTCCTAAAATCTATATTATTTTTTTATTTCCTCATGATAAAAATAATTTACAACTATTGGTGGTTCATTTATTCCTCTTTTTAATGAATCATCATTTCTTACATATTCTAAATTCTGTTCCTTACAAAATTCTTTTATTTCTTGACTTAGATTTTCCCAATAATCTCTTTTTCCTTTATTGTATATTTCATCATATATAGGATATAGGTCTGCATGTTTTTCTTTTATATACTTTAGTATTGTAGCCTTATAATCTCCTCTTAAATTCAAATTCTCAAGCCATATAAGATTACAATAGTCTTTCGTCTTTATAATTATACTTTTAATATCTGTTATACCAGGAAAAATTGGAGATATAAAACAAGTTGTCCTAACTCCTGCCTCATGAAATTTCTTCATTGCATCTATTTTTCTTTCAATAGATACTGAGTTGTCCATTTCTTTTCTAAATTCTTCGTCTAGCGTATTGATAGACCAAGATACTCTTGCTTCTGGAAATGTTTTTATTAAGTCTAAATCTCTTAATACTAAATCTGATTTTGTAGCAATACTTATTTTAGAGCCACTACCTTGCATTTCTTCAAGTAAAGTTCTTGTTCTTTTATATTTTTCTTCAAGTGGCATATATGGGTCTGTTACCGAACCAATAAATAAATCTTTTCCTGCATATTTTTTAGGATTTTTGATTTTTTCCCAATACTTAACATCTACAAATGTTCCCCATGGTTCAGAATGATTTGTAAATCTTTTCATAAATGAGGCATAACAATATTTACACGAATGAGAACATCCAGCATAAGGATTAACAGAATAATCTGATACTGGTAAACTAGATTTTGTTAGTATACTTTTAACTTTTATCTCTTTTATAGTCATATTGCTTCCCTTCTTCTAATTTAATTAATACTTCTTTAAATTTTAAAAGCATTTCTTCTACACTAGAATATCCTAATGTATTTGCCATCATTTCTTGTGTTTTATCTTTTCCTAAGTCTAGGTTATTTATCATTTCATTTGCTTTTTTAGTTAGTGATAATTCAGTATACTTTGCGTTATCTTCTCTTGCATTTTTTGTTATTAACTCTTTTCTTTCTAATATTTTAAGTATATCAATTAATGATGTATGTTTTATTTTTAATTGATTAGCAATTTCTTTTTGGCATATTTTATTGTTAGTTTCTTTCATAATTAATAAAACTTGTAATTGTGAGAACGTAATTTCATATTTCTTTAATCTTTTATTTAAATCATTAATTAATATATTAGATATCTGTTTTATTAATTGTCCTATATTTTCCATTTTCCCTCCCTTTAATGTAGGTTCCTACCTATAATATCACATAAAATAATTTAAGTCTACATTTTTTTAAAATTAATAAAAAAAGACCAACTATAATTAGTTAATCTTTCTAAATATTTTGCCATTTCATAGTTTTCCATAAATTACTTACTCTCTAAATAATTTATCTTCTTTCCTTTCATTTTTGCATATTCAATTTCAGACTTTGTACTTTCTCCTATATACCCACCTAAGTTAATTACGTAAATTTCATTTGACATGTCTATTTTTTGCTTATGCATTTCATCTAGCATTTTTTTAGTATCTAAATTTATCTCTTCTTTTTTTATACTATTAAAAAAGTTAGGTGTAAATACTATATTTCCATCTAGTGTAAGTTTTTCCTGAACTTTTAAGAACTCATCCTTAAATTTTATTGAACCACATAAGGTAATAATATTATATTTATTAACAGTATCCATTTTCTTTTTCTCCTTCGTCATTTATTTTGGATAAAATAAACTTTAAATCTTCTATTGCTTTATCTATATTCATCATTCCATTTCCAATTGGATAATAAACTGGATAAATTTTATATTGCTTTCCTAAAATGTCTTTTGAAAAACTTTGTTTTCTGCACTGTGATACTAATATATTTTTGTTTAAAAGAATAGAACTAACTTGATTTCCAAAAGATATTATTATTTTAGGATTAACAATGTTTATTTCTTTGCATAACAAATCTAAATACTTATTATAGACACTATTTGGTAATATTCTTGCATCTACTTGCGTACATTTACCAAGATTAGTGATAAAATACTTATTCTTTTCTACATTATGATATACTAAATCCGCAAATTCCTCATCCCACTCTTGCGGTTTTTTTACCAAAATTTCTTCATATATTTCTTTATCAAGTAAATTTATTTTATAAAACAGTTTCCATATATTTTTTGTTCCTATCCATGGAGACCTCCTACCATTCCAACTAGGATTAGATGCAATATTTCTACCAGTTGGATTCATAAAAATGAAACAAATATCTGGATTATGTATACACCCACCATTGTATATTGATTTTAATTCTTTTGCTCCATATTTAAGTTGTAATTTATCATATTCAGCTTTTAATTCTTCTAACTGCATTGTATATTACTCCTATTTTACATTATTTACTATAAATTCAATAACATCATCATCTCTATAATTTTCTTTATTCTTATTTCTATCTTCTTCTGTTAAGTATACAAAATATTTATTGCACTCTGGCATAATTGATATAGAGTCTAGTGGATATCCTATATCTCTTTTTTCACATGGTTTGTCTACTAGATAAAAATCGGCTTTACTCCAGCTGTATTCTTTTGCTTCTTTACCATTATATATTACCATTCCGTATACCCATTTAGCTAGTAATCTTCCACCATATTCTTTTACTAAGTTACTGTAATAATTAATCATTTCTTCATCGTTTAATTCTTTTCCGTTTATCCTTCTAACATGTGTACCTGGCTGTTTTTCTTCTGGTAATCCTTCTATATATAAATTATCATCTATTCCTATTGTTATTATTTTAGTTGCATCATAATATGCTTTTGCCTTTATGTACGCATTTTCTATTGCATTCTTCCCTGTTTCTTCTATTTTTAAATCTATTACCAAATCTTTAATTGTTAAAACTTCTATATTATTTTCTTTTAACTTGTCTACATATCTTCTTATTTTTGCTGGATTTTTTGTTGCAAATAGTAGCTTCATTTAATTCCTCCTTAACTATTCTTTATAAATTTGTTCTTACATTGCTGTGCTCTTTTTAGGAATAAAAAATTCCTCTTTATATCCTTTTTCTAATTTTAACAATTCTATTTTCTTGTTAATTCCACCAGCATATCCTGTTAAACTTCCGTTTGTTCCAACAACTCTATGACAAGGAACAATTATTGATATTTCATTTTTTCCAACTGCTCCTCCTACCGCTTGCGCCGACATTCTTTTTAATCCTTTTTGTTTTGCAAGAATATTTGCTATTTCTCCATAAGTCATTGTTTTTCCATAAGGAATTGTGTAAAGAATTTTCCATACTTCATTTTGAAAGTCAGTTCCAGTAAAGTGAAGCGGCAATTTAAAACTTGGTTCTTTACCACTAAAGTAGACATCTAACCATTTTTTTGCATCTTTTAATACTGGTATTTCTTTTTCTTCGTTCTCTTTATCTAAATAAAGTGCAAAATATTTTTGTCCTACAAACCATAATCCTGTTAGGCCCTCTTCATCTGCTGCAATCATAATTTCACCTAAAGGTGACTGGTATCTGCTCGTATATTGCATATCTCATTACCTACCTTTATCTATTTTTATTCACTCCATTGGTATTTCTTCATATCTACATGGATATCATCTTTGAATAATACTCTTTCATTTTCTAGTAATCTTTTTTGCTCTATAAAGTATGGTGCTGTTCTTCCATTATGATTTACTACTCTATGGCAAGGATACTTCCCGTAGAATTCTGACATACTTAAAATTTTTCCTACTAAGCGAGAATTTTTTGGTTTACCAGCTAATCTAGCGATTTGACCATAGGTTGCTACTTTTCCTTCTGGTATTTCTTCTACAATAGAAAGAATCATATAAATTAAATCTTCATTTAATACTTTACTCATTAAAAAGTTGTCTCCTTATTGATATACTTGGTAGTTCTATTATATGAAACTCTAAATCTTCTGTCAATATGTACTTTCTATGCTTTAATTTTAAGTAGTCCTCTCCTTGTTTGATACCTTTTATATACTGTTTTGACCAGTAAAATAGCATTCTTTTGATTAAATTTTTCTTTTTATAATTTGTTACTATCAATTTATAAGTTTATCAATAACTGCTTTTATATCATCTTCTATCAAAACAGATTTATTATTTATATTTGGAACAAAAGTTGCAGCGTTTTCTCTATTTATTCTTGCTAAATTCCAATTTTCGTTTTGAGCAGCCATTTGTTCAAATGGAAATCTTATTATTCCAGGAGTATTGAATCCAACGCCTAATTCTAATAATAAAACTTTTTTGTCTTTGTTTTTATCTAAAAATTCACTATAGTTTCTATCTTGTTGGTACCAATTATCATCTTGAACAAAATAAGCATCTTTCCTTAAATTTACTTCCATATTCCCGCCACATACAGGACATCTTGGAACAAGGTTTGTAGGAATTTTCAATTCTTTATCTGTATTTTTTATCATATTTTTTACAAGCTCTGAATCATCATATAATTTATTGTGACAAGCAATTTCACATTGTATCATTTTATAACTTCCTTGTGTAGCAAATATCTTTTTTCTATCAAAGCCTGCTTTTTCAAATTGATTGTCTACATTAGTTGTGATGACAAAATATTCTTTTTTGCTTGCTAATTCTAAAATATCTTCATACAATTTTGTCGCTCCAACTCCTACGTTATTTACATAAATATGTTTTGCAAAATATGCCCACTTTTCCTCTTGCGATTTAAAATCATAGAAAGTTGCTGAATACATATCAGAAAATCCGTATTTTTTTATAAATTCTGCAAAGTTATCTTCGAATCTCTCTCCAGAATATTCTATTCCAGCTGATGTAGAAAGCCCTGCTCCCGCTCCTATCAATATGCAATCAGCACTTTGTATTAGCTGTTTTATTTTTAATATTTTAACACTATCATCTTCCATATTTTTCACCTAAATTCTTAAAATAAATATCATAATCTTCATCTGAAAATACATTGAATACTATTTTGTCAAAGTAATCTTTATTTTCTTCTAAATAGCATTGTACTGCTTCTATTGCAATTCTACTTGCTTCTTTTTTTGGAAATCCAAACTCCCCTGTTGATATACAAGGAAAGGCTATCGTTTTTATGCTATTTTCTTTTGCTAGCTCCATTGAATTTATATAACATTGTTTTAGTTCCTTTATTTCTTTATTTGTAACATTACTATATATAATTGGACCTACCGTATGAATAATACATTTTGAGGGCAAATTATATGCTTTAGTAATAAATGCTTTTCCATTTTTTAAAATTCCAATTTCATTCATTTTTTCTTTACATTCTAGTCTTAAATTTATACCTGCAAAAGTATGTATTTGATTGTCAATACATTTATGGCAAGGTATAAAACACCCTAAGCCTTGTGAATTAGCAGCATTTACAATACTATCTATTTTTAAAGTTGTAATATCACCCTTCCATAAACATATTTTATTATTGAATAGTGGTTTAATATCTTCTATATTTGTAATTGTTCTATTTTGTAGTTCATCTTGTAAATATTCACTTTCTATCTTTAAATAGTAATCCGAAATTTCTTTGGTATTTCTTATATTGCACAAACTTCTCCATAACTTTTCTTTGTTCTCTTTATTTTTAGGTAATTTATCTATTGATACTTCTTTGCTTTCTCTCATTAAATAATCTACTAAAAAGTCTAATTTTTCCAAATTAACATCTCCTTATTTTTAATAGGGTTGCAGTATGTATCTGACAACCCTATTTTATATATTTTAATTTTGTGGGAAGAAATATCCTGCTGTCATATCTAAATAATTTAAACCGCTGTATTCTGGATATTTTGCTTTTACTTTATCTTTAAAGTCATTTATATCCTTACTATCTTTTGCAATTACTTTTAATTCTTCAAGGTATGCTATTTTTGCATCAACATCTTTTAATGTCTCTGGAGTATAATGACTTGACAATACTAAATTATATCCTTTTTCCTTATATCCTTTTAATTGTGCAATAATTACATTTGCGTGTCCTTCTCCTGCTACTATTGAATGACAATCATGTCCTAGCATGTGTGTATATACACAACCTATTTGAGGAAATTCTATTTCAATATTCTCATCATGATATGTTATATTTAATTCAAAACCTCCTATATTAACTTTATTATCTGTCAATATATTTGTTATTTTGTGATATTCCTTTGCAAAAGTTCCTCCAAATGATATTTCAAATCCTGTAACTAGATTATGAATTGTACCTTCTTTCATTGACTTTACTGTACCTTCTGAAGCATAACCTTTAGCCTCTTTAAAAATTGTTCCCCCATTTGGATGATCAGAAAATACTTTTCCTGCTATATTTTTATTTAAACCTCTAACATACTCTTCAAATTCTCCTAAATTTTCATAAAATGCTGGGAATTCTACTAATAATACATTGTCTTTATTTTCTAGAATATAACTTTCATCATACATTAAATCATTTGTTTGATAACAATGTAATTTTATATCTCCAAAATTATATATCTCTATAAATCCTTTTTTTAAATTAACTTTTGAAACTTCCATTTTTTACACTCCTTAACTATTATTATTGAAATTTAGTAGCTACTCTATTTTTCAATTTCTGTAATTATTTTACTTACCTATTCCTTAATTGTAAAGTAGGCACATTTTTGTAATATAGTTTCTTGAAAGATACTTTTGTGTATTTTACTGCAATTATGTAATTAAAATTTTTTACAATTTTTTGTTTACTTATATCGTTTTAAGTTATTACTACCCAAAAATATACTATTATTCACTTTGTTGGATTGTATGGGTTTACTTTTTTTGTATTCTTTGATATACTTTCAATATGGAGATGATAATAATGAAACAAGAATTGCCTGCTTGTCCTGTTGAGATAACAATGGGATTAATTGGAGATAAATGGAAAGTTTTAATTATAAGAGACTTACTAACTGGTACAAAAAGATTTGGAGAGCTAAAAAAATCTTTAAATGGTATTACCCAAAAAGTATTAACAAATAATTTAAGACAAATGGAATCTTTTGGTCTTATTAAAAGAAAAGTTTATGCAGAAGTACCACCAAAAGTAGAATATTCGCTTTCTAATACTGGCTTAAGTTTGAAACCTGTTTTAGATTCAATGGTAAAATGGGGAAATGAATATAGAGAAAAAAATAACTAGATTTTTGTCTAGTTATTTTTATTAATTTTTAAAAAAATTAATTTATACTTTCAGTAATTTAGTTTTTCCTTAGCCTTAACGTATTTAATATAACAGTTATACTACTAAATACCATTGCTAAACTTGCTATCATAGGAGTTATTAATATTCCTATTGGTTTTAATATGCCAATAGCAATCGGTATCATTAAAATATTGTAGAAAAATGCCCAGAATAAGTTTTGTTTTATAATTTTAATTGTTCTTTTGCTTATATCAATTAGTTTTAATATGCTATTTAAATCATTTTTAGTTAAAATAACATCAGAAGAATCCATTGCTATATCTGTTCCGCTTTTCACGCTAACTCCAATATCTGCTGTGGCCAATGCTGGACTGTCATTTATGCCATCTCCACACATCATAACATATTTGTCTTCTTGTTTCAATTTTTTAATTACATCTGTTTTTTCATTTGGTAATACATTTGCTATTACCTGTGTTATTCCTATATCTTTTGCAATTTTTTCGGCTGTTTCTTTGTTGTCACCTGTTAGCATAATTGTATTAATATTCTTCTTATTTAATGTATCTATTACTTGTTTGCTATTTTCTCTTACTATATCATTTACTCCAATCATTGCTATTATCTGCTCATTTCGTACAACATAAACAATACTATTTCCTTGTGCTGCTAATTCTTTTTCGTCTTTCTCATATTTATTTTCTATTTGATAGATTTTCAGTATCTTTGCATTTCCTATTATCAATTTTTGATTTTGTATTTTGCCTATAATTCCAAGCCCAGTTACATTTTCAAATTCTTCTACCTGTAATGTTTCTAATTGATTATCCTTTAAATAATCTGTAAATGCTTTTCCTATTGGATGTGTAGATTTACTCTCCGCAGAGCCAACTAATTGTAGCAATTCTTTATCAGTCATATTACTATAGTTTTTTATTTCTGCTATTTTTAATGTTCCATAGGTTAAGGTTCCTGTTTTGTCAAATACGATTGTATTTACTTTTTGGGCATTTTCTAATATTTCACTTTTCTTAATTAAAATCCCATTACTTGCACATTTTCCTTCTGATACCACTATGGCAAGAGGAGTAGCTAAGCCCAAGCTACAAGGGCAAGCAACCACTAATACACTTACAAATGTTATTAAGGCACTTTCAAAACCATATCCCATTATAAGATAAATCATAAATGTTAATATTGCAATAACAATAACTATTGGCACAAAATAACCTGAAACAGTATCTGCAATTTTACTAATTGGTGCTTTCGTATTGCTCGCTTCTACTACTAGTTTAACAATTTCAGATATAGTAGATTCTTTTCCTATTTTTTCTGCCTTGTATTCTATGTATCCATCATAGTTAATACTTCCTGCAATTACTTTTTCGCCTATAGTTTTACTTACGGGCTTGCTTTCTCCTGTTATAAATGACTCATCTAAATGTGTTCTTCCTTCAATAATTTCTCCATCTACAGAAATCTTTTCCCCTGGCTTACTTACTACAGTATCTCCTTTATGCACTTCATCTATTGTAACTTTTCTTTCCTTGCCATCTACTTTTATTACTGCACTTTCTGGAGTAATTTTTACCAACTTTTGAATAGCTTCCTTTGTTTTATCCTTGCTAATTCCATCTATGTATCTTCCAAGTTTAATAAAATAGATAACCATTACAACTGATTCAAAATACAAATGATGAATAACACTACTGTTTCCATTAAAAAGCAAAATCATATTATAAAAGCTGTATAGAAAACTACTAATTACTCCTATTCCTACTAAAGTATCCATGTTTGCAGTTCCATGGATTAAATTTTTATATCCATTTTTTAGAATGTCAAAACCATATATCATAAAAATAATTGAAAATATAAATAAGCATACTGTATATCCAATAGGATTTTCGTGCATATCTATGATACTTAATGTTGGTAAATGAATCATATGTCCCATTGCAACATACATTACAAGAATTGCAAGTATTGTAAAACAAATAAATTTTATCTTTTCTTTTTTGTTTTTACTCTCAATTTTAATTTCTTTAAATTCTCCTAAGCTTTTAAACCCTGCTTTTTTTACAAATTCATTAAGATTTTCAACATTTAAAACTTTTTCATCATACTCAATACTTGCATTTGCCATTACTAAATTTACAGACGCTTGTTTTATTCCATTTTGCTTGTTTAAATATTTTTCAAGTCCATTTGAACAAGCACTGCAAGTCATTCCTTCTATTGATAGTATTATTTTTTTCATTATTAACCTTCCTTTACTACCTCAAATCCAATATCTTCTATTGTATCTTCCATTAGCTTTTTCTCAACGTTTTCATTAGCTAACACTTTTACTACTCCTGTTTCGTGATTAGCCTCTACACTTTCTACACCATCAATTGTTTCTAAAGCATTTTTTACTCTGCTTTCACATCCTCCACATACCATACCTTTTACATGAATAATTGTTTCTTTCATTTTCATTACCTCCATCTAATTTTTTATATTTTCTGAATAATGTTTTCATATTCTATTTTTTCATATATTACTTTACACTATCTAATTTTTAAATTTTTTAAACAAATTAATCAATTCATCAATTACTTCTAAATTTCCATTTTCTAAATCTCGTGTCACACAAGTATATAAATGGTTTTCTAAAATATAATTTGATAAACTTTTTATTGAATTTTCAGCAGCAGATAGTTGAATAAGAATATCTTTACAATAAGTATCTTCATTTACCATCTTTTTTATTCCTCTTAATTGACCTTCTATCCTGTTAATTCTATTATTGATAATCTTTTTTTCGTTTTCTGTTCTATGTGTTTTTTTCTCCACTAACATCACCACCTCCAATATTATATACCTATTAGGGGTATATTGTAAATAGAGGGGTATATATAAAAATTTCTTACTGCTGCTTAGTTTTACGTTCTTGCATTTTTTTAATAAAAAAACAGATTGTTGCGAGGTAAACCTTTTATTTAACTTTTTTGTTCTTATATTTTAGTTTACTTCTAATAATCTGCTTTTTATTTTTTATGATATAATTTGTTATTTTAAGTTATCTGTCTATCTTGGCTATACTGCATTTCCCACCATATTAGATACCAATTATTTGACTCCAATAAAAACTATTTATAAAATTGCTAAAACTAATCTATATTAATTAATTCATATTGTGTACTTCCCAAGCCTAATTCTTCAGCATAAGGTAATATATGTCTTCCTAATTGTCTGTCTACTCTTTCTTGCAATTTTTTTGCGCCTTCATCTTTTGATGCCCATATCATATCAATAAATGCTTGGTCATTTGCCACTGGGTCTAGTGATGCTACAATTCCTAGGTCAGACATTACAGGGTCTGTTTGATGTGCATCACAGTCACAGTCTACAGATAAGAAATTCATTACTGTAATATAGGCAATTTGTTTGTTGTTATCTTTAAAATAATCTGCTACTGACTTTGCAGACTCTGCCATTGCTTCTATAAATGCTTCTTGTTTAGGCAAATTATCCCATAATTCATCTGGATTTTCTGTAACTCCTGCTGAATGGATATATGCTTTACCATTACGAGATGCAACTCCTATTGATTGATTTTTTAAGTTTGCTCCAAATCCTCCCATTGCATGTCCTTTACCATGCGCTAAATTTAACATAGAATCATATTTATCTAAATGTGTTCCTACTAAGTTGTATTTTAAGTGTTTTCCATTTTTTACTGGTATTTTCATTTCTCCTTCTGCATCCATAATGTCTACATCAGCAAAAGCTGTAAATCCATGTTCTTCTGCAACCATAATGTGGTCCTCTGCTGTATTCCTTGCACCATCATAGGCTGTGTTACATTCTATAATTGTTCCATTTAGTTTTTTTACAAGTGGTCCAATTAAATCTGCTTTCAAATATCCCCTTGAACCTCTTTCTCCAGTTGATACCTTTACTCCAACATTTCCTTTTAGCTCTATTCCTAAAGCCTCATATATTTTAATTAGATTTTCTGGAGTTATTTCCTTACAAAAATAAACCTTTGACTTTTCCATAACAGAACCATCCTTTCCTATATTTTAATTTTATTATAGCATTTTTATTATGTGTTTTTTAGTGAAAAATAATATGAAATAAAAAATATTTTTTATTCCATATTATTTATATCACTTAAAGTTAACTCTAAGTCAATATTTTTTTAAAATTCTAAAATTTATTTAAATAAAATTTATTTTTTCACTCTAATTGATTAGCTTAATTGTTACTTAGTTGAAATATTATTTTATATTTGTGTTTATTATTCTTCTATGACTTCTATTGCTTCTAGTTCTAAGCTTTCTATTGCTACATCTAAGTCTTTATACTGTATTTTTAGTGTCTTTCCCTTTTCTAAGGTTCCTATTACTTGTGTATCATCTGTAATAGTAAATTTTAGCACAAAAGGTAATGAATATTGGTTGTCAGAAACATCATATTTTAAATAAATTTCATTACCCATTTCATAATATTGTCCAACACTTATCGTTGATTCTCTTTCATTACGAATAGCTTCTTGTTTTATCTTTTTATAGTCTTCAGACTTCAATACCGTAATAGGATTATCCTTTGTATCTAAATCATGTTCTCCTGTATAGTACCTTGTTAAATCTCCAGTAGCAATTATAATGTCGCCTACTTCAATATAACTGGTATCATATTTTTTTAATGTATAATAATCTACACATTCCTGACCTTTATTTTCAATATTTGCCCTCGTATATTCTTCCATTTCAAATCCATATTCTCCAAAATGTTGTCCGTTAAATATATAAATATGTTCATTACGATTTAGTTCTACAACTCCTTGAATAGTCGTATTCTCAATTGTTTCTATTACTTCTTTTTTTGTAGATATATTGCTTAGAATATTATCATCTGTATTATAGAATGTAAAATATTCATCTGAATTTTCTATATCATTTTTATCTTTATTGTTATTTAAAAATATTATTCCTAACAATATAATAATTATTATAATTCCTATTATAATTGCAATTAATTTTTTATTCATATTCATCACCATATCTTTCCACTTTTATAATAAACATTTTTACTTACGATTACATTTCCACTCTGCATTTTGATTATATCACAAAAAGAAAAATTACTCTATATCTTGGTATAAAGTAATTTTTCTTTTTTAATGATGGGTTGTTTTAATCACTATTGAATAATTGACTGTAGCATTTCTACTAGCTCTTTTTCCGTTATACCTGTTGTTTCAATATCAAAATAGATGCCTTTATATTCAAAAGTTACAATATACATTTGCTTCCATTGAGATATTATAAGCTCTACATCTCCTATTTTAGAAACTTTATCTGCTTTATCTATATAGTAATCTCTAAGGGGTTGTTCCAACTCTGAAAACGCTATAGTTATGCTATTTGTACTATTTTTTCTATAATTAAATACATAGTCATGTAATACATCATATTTTGCAACTTCTCTATCACTTCTTACATATATATTATAACTGCCTTCTAGTTGGTATTCCGCTGGTAAAACTATTTTTTTCATAAATGTAAACTTCTCAGGTAGACTTTCCATTGTGATAGTCTGTACATCTGCATCCAGGCTTGTCATTGCCAATTCTTTCAATTTGTTAATATTTATTTCAACTTTTGTTTTTATTTCTTCACAATTATTAGTATTTTCCGCTTCACCTATCAAAAAGTCTTCATTTTTAATAGGCAAAATGTCTGGTGCAACTAATATTCCTATTGTTAATATTAAAACAGCACATACAGATGAAACGGCATAAATCAATTTTTTATTTTGATTTGTTTTCATACCAAACTCCTTTCTGATGTTTGATATAGCTATTTCTTCTTTTATATTTTTTCTAATCTTTTCTTTTAGCTCATTATTTTCCATAGCCATAACCTCCATCTTCTAAATTTCTTTTTATTTTCTTTCTAACTCTATGAAGAACTACCTTTACTTTTGAAGTAGAACAATTTAGTCTTTCTGCAATTTCTTTTACTGTTTTTGCCTCATAATAAAACATTATAAATGTTTCATATTCTTCTTTCTTTAATGTCTTTAAACATTTCTTTATGATATCATTTTGTTCTTTTTCTTCTGTAATTTCTTCAAGATTATCATTACAAACAATTTGTTGTTCATAATCAGATATAGAGAAATTTAATTCTGCCTTTCTATACTTGTTTTTTATAATATTTTTTGCAGTACCTGATAAATACGCTTTTACATCTATTGTATCAGCAAGTCTTTCATTATTTTTCCAGATAGCAACAAATACATCAGATATTATTTCTTCCATATCTTCATCTGTTAAGTATATACTAACTCCATTTTTTACAATGATATAAACATAGCCATAGAAGTCATCTAACAATTTGTCTATATCTAGCTTTCCATTAATTCGATAATCTTTTAAAATTTCCCTTTTCAATTTAGATCTAAATCTCCTTTTATTTTAGTTAACTTTCATATACATAATAACATTTTTTGAAAAAAGGTTACAAGTTTTTATAAAATTTTTATCACATAATAAAACGTATCAGAGATTAGAAAAAACAACCTCTAATACGTTCTATTTTTCATTATTTGAACTATTGATATAGTATTTGTTTCATATTTTAGACAATCTAATTTTATATTACTCTTTTAGGTAATTAGATTCATTTATTGTTTTAATAATGTAATTTACATCATCGTATCTAGAAGAATCAGACTGGGAACCCAAACTACATATCAAAAACTCTTTGCCATGCATTTTATATAGTACTACTAAATTATAGTCATCTGCTAATGACCCAGTTTTAATACCAACTACATTCTTATTATAGTATTCTGATGTAGTATCCAAAAAAGTATTTGTGTTCTTCCAAGTTACTGCGCTTCCATCTGGTAAAGTCGCTGTATAAAAATTTTGTGATACAATGTCTCTAAACCATTGATATTCTAGTAGTTTCTTCACAACTTTTTTTAGGTCTATAACAGTTGTACTCGCCTCTTCATCATATCCACTAGGGTCATATAAAACAGTATCTTTATATCCTTGTTTTTGCAAATAATCATTTAATTTTTTCATAAAAATTTCTATACGTTCTTTACTAGTTTTAGATTCTGGAGAAAGAATTCCTCCTAAATAGTCTGCAACTACATAAGCAGCATCATTTCCAGATGGAACTAACATTGCTGCGAACAAATTATGAAGATAATAATTTGTTTCTTTTATATCTGCAACAGATGACCCTTCTTTTGTTAAACTAATGGCTTCATATCTAGCTGGTACAATATCTTCTAATTCTGCCAAAGTTGCACCATATTCAATTACAAACAATTTTGCTAAACTAGCAGGTAATTGTTTTTCATTTACATTTTTAGAAATAAAATCCTCATCATTAGACAAATCTACCAAAACAAGTGATTTGGCATTATAAGAAGTATCTGCATAATGATTACTAAATAATATTCTGACTTTATCTTTTATTTCTCGAAAATTTTCAGGTTGTATTATCCATAGTGTTAGTGTTGTGCCTAATAAAATAACAATCAAAAGAAAAAATATGAAATAGCTCTTTTTTCCTTTATTTTTGTTTTTCATATCTTCTCATCATTCCCCTTCTAAAATTATTAATCATAATTTTTTCATTTTTATTACTTTGCATTATATCTATAATTTCTTAGAGAAACAATTAATTTTTTCTTAATTTTATGTTACTTTATGAAGTAAGCAATATTGTTGCATATTTTATTTGTCTATCAAATCATATCGTTTAAATATAGTAATAATCATACTATAAACTAATTTTTTACCCAATAATTCTCTAAATTTAGTAGTTTTAGACTTATCTTCGTTTCTTAGTTTTTCTAGTTCGTTTCCTAGTTTATCATATTCTGCCAAAATGTCTGAAAGTGCTTTTTCAAATCTTTCTAACCTATCCATATTAATTACCTCATTATTTTTTCTTATCATAGCATAGAAAATGAAATTACTCTATACTTTCGTATAAAATAATAAAAAATACTATCTAGTTTATTTATAGATAGTATTTTTTATTACCCAATTTTTTCAATATCCATACGTGCATTTGGATAAGTTATATTTTCAAATGATAAAGCCCCAAGTTGTAGTACATCTCCTGCATTTAACCTTAATATTACTGTACTAGTTAGAGTATATCTATTATTTACTATATCTTCACTAAGAACTGCTCCTTCATTTAAAGTATCTGTTAAAGGTACGTTATTAACTAACAAAATAGCATTAAAATTGAATCTTGTAGAAGCTCCTTGATCAATTCCTTCTAGTTGATATGATACTTGATATATTCCATTTTCATTAATACGAATTTCACTAGTTCCTGGTTCATGGCTTAATGCATTTCCTTCTATAATTTGGTTTTCTCCAAAATTTATAATAGCATCTCCTACTTGTGTATTATCCCCTGACCTTGCTATTGTTACTAAAATATCCTTACTATTCATTGCTCCATTGTTATTAATAATTACTATTATTAATAGAAAAAAGAAACTTAAAAGAAGTACTATACTAATAATTGATAATATTTTTATTGTTCTGCATATATTACAACAACACATTTTGACATTCCTCCTATACTATATAGTATGAAAGATGTCAAAATGTGTTGAAATTATTTAATCTTTGGAATGTCTCCAGATGTTACATTTGAAAAATCCCATATATCTTCAGACCAACCCATTGTAGTTATATAAAAATTCATGTCTTTTAAATTATCACTAGTTGCTTTTTTTATTACATCTGAGACATCACTATTATTTATACCTGTGCTATTTTCATATTCATATACATTTTTAAGATATGATGCTATGTTGTTTATTTCTCCTTCTGTTGTAGCAGGTGTTACTTTATATAGTGTATCTGACATATTTCCTGCAACAATTACGTTCTTTACACTAATAGCTCCAGCTTCTATTGCTCCATATAGTCCTGCATTTTTGTTTCTTGAATCACCTTCACGTACTCTTACTACATCAACAGCCGCATACACATTTTCTATAGTATCTCTATTTAAAGCACCTATTACACCACCATTATGCGTATCTGCTACTTCTAGTCTTCCGGTTACTAAAATGTCTTTTAGTTTACTGTCATAAGAACGTCCTATAACACCACCGGCATAATAGTGTAATGCTTTTATATTTATATTAGTAGCAGAAATTCTGTTTAATGTTGTGTTACTTTTTGCTATACCAACAACTGCTGAAATATTGTCCCTTCCTTCTATTGTTACATTGTTAATCTTTATGTCGCTTATCGTTGCTCCTCGTGATTCTCCAGCTATTGGTGCAAGGTTGTTTGCACCAGATTTTATTATTTCTACATTTTCAATATTTAAATTGCTTATACTTCCTGTTAATGTAGAAATTAGTGGAACTTTTAAATTAGAAATTGTATATCCATTTCCGTTAATTGTACCTTCAAATGTTCCTGTTATTATTGCACCAACACCTGTTATAGAGCCTACATCTATGTTATTTTTAAGTATATATGATCTTTTTTTATTTAAAGGATTTTCTGTATTTGAAATTTCTAATAAATCCTCTATTGTTGAAATTTCAATAGTTTCTATATTAATTTTTGTATTTCCCAATATTTGTAAAGTACCATTTACTGTTTTTACAAAAGGTAAACTTATATTACTATCATTTACAAGTACATTATTTAATATACTATTTTTAGAAGTATTAGCTATTGTTGCTGTTCCATTTGCTGCATATTCAGGTTTTTCTATAGTTAAATCTTGTATTTCTGCATATGTAATTGAATTAAATAATGTTGCTTTTAGTCCTTTTATTTTATATCCATTTCCATTTATTCTTCCAACAAATACATTTGTTATATAAGCATTTTCAGTTATGTCAATGTCCGAAAAATCTAAGTCATTTACTAACTTATAATTTCCCCACTCTGCTGAATCTAATACATCAATAAATTGTTGTGCAGAGGAAATCTCAATTTCTGTACCAGCTGAATAAATATTTCCAGTAGTGAAGTCTTTTGTTGCTCTTTTTATAGCTCCATATAAAGTTCTTCTTAAAGCATTTGTATTGTTTCTGTTTCCATTTTGTGCATCTTTTTGAAGTGCTAGTTTGTATGCTTCAATAACTTCTTCTGCATCAAAATATGGAATATTTCTTAAATTTTGCTCAACAGTTTTATATCTATTCATTTTATATTGTTTCCAAGTAATTGTATCATTTTTTGTTATTTGCCTTAAAGCATCTAAATCCGTACTACTTTTTGTTGAACGATAGGTTACATATCCATCTGAGTATCCACCTACTCCAAGCATTTCAAATCCTAAACGCTTGAAAGTATGTGAATCTGGTCTACCACTATTATTATGTGGTTGATACCAATAAATACTGTAATGTGTATCTCCATAATAAGAACCATAAGTAGCCTCACCTACTGAGCTTGCTGTTTTTCCTGCATTTCTAAATGCAATACCATTATCCCATAAGTCTTCCATAGTTTGTAAATCCATTTCTTCAAACTCTTCTGCAGATAGTTTACTATATATTGTTATTAGTCCACCTTCTTCATAATCTGTTTCGCCATCATAAGATACTTGAACTGCAACTTTTGCTTGCTCTTCTGGTGTTAGTTTTAAAAATGCTTGTCCTGTTAAGTAATCTAATACATAGTAAGTTTCAAACATTTCTTTATAATATGTATAGATATTTTCTGCTCCTTTAATTCTTTCTAATTTTAAATTACTTGAATTATCTGATGTTATTGGTAAATCTTCTCTTATATTAAATACAAGAGAACCATCTCCTAAGTCTTGAGCAATATTTTCGTCTGCATGGTCTTCTGGTCCAGTTTGATGCCTCCTGTACATTCCTTCATAGAAATAATATCCATCTTGGTTATGTGCCGTTTCGTGAGAAAATACTATAAAACTATATGTACCTCTTACTAATGCTGCATTTACAACCCAAAATGCATCCGTTCCATTTGCATAAGCTCCACTTCCACTTGTTGCTGGCATTACTCCTACCGCTTCATATACCCATTTTATAACACCATCTTCGGTTTTTCCTGGTTCTTGAGTTCCTGAATTTGGAAAACCACCTCTTGTATCATATTGTATATGTACACGGCTATTTAATATTTTTTCAGAATCTTTAATAAATGTTGAAGATGTTTCATAAAAGTTTTGAATATAATTTGCATATTGGTCTAAATCTTCTCTCATTGCTGTATCATTTCCGTTTACATGGTTTTCATAACGGTTTAAACTTCCAAATATAAATTGTGATGGTGCTGATATTATATACATATCCTCTTGTGGTGCAGTAAGTATTGGTAATAAAATATGTGTTCTTACTTTTAGCATCTCCCAAGCACGATATCTTACTGTATCTTCTTTTCCTGTAATCGGTCTTTCTGTCATCATACCATTAAAATTATCTGTAAACCAATCACTTCCATTGTCATAGTCTTCAAGTATTTTCATAAAGTATTCTAAAAATGTGCCTATATCTTTGTTTCCAAACTTTGGTTTTAAAATATTATTGTAATATTCTACTGTATTTGCTGTTTTTCTTACATTTTCTCCTTGTGAGATTGTAATATCAACTAAGTCTTTAATTTCTACATCTTTATTTAACATATCGGGATTTAAAAATATAATTTGACTTAATGGAATTCCTCCCATTTCTATATGATACCATTTATCAAAATAGTTATATGTATATAGTATTTTCTCTAACTCAGAGTTTTCTGTCATGTCTTCCTTAATTTTTTGTTTTAATATTTCATTATCTAAATACAAATTATATATATCTTGGTTTGACATAATTGCAAACATAACTTGTTTTAAGTTGCCTTTTACAGATTGAGTATAGTAATCCACATATAGTCTACTTTCCTCTTCTGGTGTTACTGTTTGAATTTGTGCTTTATAATTTAAACCTTCTGCCTGATTTATAATTTCATTTACAGTATTTATATTTGTGTTTAAAATAAATTTATTGTATGTATAACCAATATTTAATCCTTTTATAGTATAAGTTGCTATATCTTCAAGTTTCTTTTTAAATTCAACTGTATAATCTTGTGTTTGTTCATCTTCAAATACAAGCCTAATTTTTGCTATTTTGTTATAGTTATTTGTATTTATACCAACTATCATATTATTGCTACTATCATATGGAATAATCATATTGATTTTTTGTTTATTTAATATGCTGTCTGCATCAATTCTATTTCCATATTCTACGCATAATCTAGCATCATAAAAAGGTATTAACAAATTCATATTATGATATGCTATTTCTCTGTTTGCATCATAATTTGACATTTCTCTTAATCTTGCAATATCCGGAATGTATACATCTTCATTTTCTGGTTTTACTATTTGGTTAAGTTTATCAATTGGATCTGAATTTTTTAATGTTGGCAATTTATCTGCACTTACATTTTCTAATCTCCAAATTTCATTATTCCAACCTAATGTTCCTTTGAAAAACTCTTCATTTATATCATATTTTGATATTACTTTTACTTTATCATTATCGCTATTGCTTGCTAATTTTGATTCTTCAATCTCATAATTATTTTTTGAATTATTTGTATATCCTGAATTTGCTCCAATAATTCTATTTCCAATATTACCATCTGCTAAACTAATGTTATTAATTAATGTAACATTCTTTCCACCAGCATATCCTATAATACCTGCATTAGCGGTTGATTTTACATTTTGCATTTCTACATTTGAATATGTATTTTGAATTTTTATTGCACCTACTGATTCTCCTACCAACCCTCCTACTGCATCATCATACGTTGATACTATCGTTCCTTGGATATAACAGTTATTGATTTCAGAATTTGAATTTAAATATCCTGCAAATCCACCTATTCTTTTTGCACCACTTACCTTTAAATTATTAGCTGAACAATTTTCAATAATAGTATGATTTTCTGCTACTCCTACAAATCCACCTACACCATTCCAATGTCCAGCATGCATTGTAGAATCTTTTATATGTACATTATTAATTTGTGTTCCTATTGCCTTATTTGCCAAGATTCCACTATGCTCAGAAACTTTAGCATTTTCTATTATTAATCCATTAACTTCTGCATTTTTTAATTCATTAAATAAAGGTTTAGATAGATTTTTTATAGTATGTCCATTACCATTAAATGTTCCTTGAAAGTTTTGGAAATATGTTGATGTTGATACTGATACATTTGCTACATCTAAATCATTTGTTAAATTGATTTCTGCTGTTGGGTTATCTTGTATAATTTCTATAATATCCTCTATTTCAAGATTATTAACAATATTATTGTTTACTTTACCAAATGTAACCTTTATTTTATTTGCCTTTGTATCTTCATCATATTGTACAACATTGTTATATTTTAAGACTAACTTAAATTCTCCTTCTTCTACGACACCTTCCTCAATTTCTGCATAAAATACCGGTAGCTCTTTCATGTTTATTTTTGCTATGTACATACTTTCATCAAAATCGTTTACATTTAATTTTCTTACTTCCTCTACTGTATCACCTGTTTTGCTATATAAACTAACTGATATAATATCTTTTAGTTCTATTAGCTCAGCTAATATTTGTATTTCCTCTTTATCTATTTCTACATCTTTATATTCATTTGCTCCTGTTTCTATAGCATCTTCATCTAAGTCATAATCAGCTAGGATTTTTACTATATATTCTTCACTTGAAGTTAAATCAAATATAACTTCATTTTGTCCTTCTTTTAATCCATCTTTCTCATAAATTACCTTGTTTGTATCTGTTATAACTACTTTTGCATTTGTCATTGTATTTTCTAAGTCTACTATTTCAAATTTTACTGTTACTTTTCCATCTGCTGTTTCTTCATATCCAAAATTGTTAACAGTTGGTGCAATTTTTAAAATTTCTATTTGTGCTACATTATCTTTCTGCACTTCTAATTCTTTTGCATTATTCATCCAGATTTTTTCTATTTTTATTTCTGCTAATCCTACATTTGTAATAGCATCTATTAATGTTTCATATTGATTATTTCCTATACTAACTAATTCATATTCTTTTCCATTTATTTGTGCACTCTTTGGAACAAATTTAGTTGCATTAGTACTTGTAAATATAACTTTTATTTTTTCATCTCTATTAAAATATTTTGTCTCTTTATCTGCTTTTTCTTTTTTAGTTTGTATATCGCTAATGTTTAACTCGTAATTTACAATCATTTGTATAGGCTTTTCTAATATTACCTTGTCATTAATAACTTCTGTTTTACCTTCATCTCTAGTATATGTTAATACTACTTGAAATGTATATTCTTCCTTTTCTACAACTGATAAAGAAAATTGTAAATTACCAGTAGTTGTTATATCTTGTTTTTCTTTTATTTGATTGTCTTTTGTTACAAGTTGTACATATCCTGAAATAAAGCTATTGTCTTCATCTTTTAAATCGAAATATAAGTTTACTTTGCTATTATCATAATCGTCTTCTCCTGCATAATTTTCCACTACTGGAATAGATTTTAATACTTCTATTTCTTGAACATTATTAACATCAATTTTTGTTCCATCTTTTAATATAACTTTAGTTAGCTCTAGATTTTCTTTTCCAGCATTATTTCCAACAGGAATAGTAACTACATATGTATTATCTTGCTTCTTAGTGGCAATCGCCTCTATATTATTTACTACTAATTTTTCTATATCATTTGAAATATTCGTCTCAATTTCATAATTTAAAGTTACATCTTCGTTCTTTTCTAACTGCATTTTAGATACTGTTACATTTTTAATAATAGCTTTTGCCTTCGCTGTTAGTTCTTTTTCATATAAAATTTGACCTTTTTGTTGGTTTGAATTATCTGTTGTAATGTCATAATCTGCAACAATTTTTATTACATATTTTTTAGTTAAATCATTTGGAATTTGACAAACTTCATTAAATTCATTATTTAGTATTTCTTTTTCAAAAATACTAACTCCATCTGCATTTTCAATGATTAGCTTTTTATTAGTAATTGTGTTATCTGTATCTTTAATATTAAATGCTATTTGTATGCCATTAGTTAATTCTTCTATAGATACATTTTGAACTTCTGGCTTCTCTTTTTGTACTTTTATATTTACTATATTATTATTTTCTATTATAAAAGTTTTTCCATTTTCTAGGATAACTTTCTCAATTTTTAGTTCATATTCTCCTGTTTGATTTATAGCATCTATTTTTACTTCATATTTATCATTTTCTTTGTTACTTACCTCATATGTATTTCCACTAATTACTATATATTTTGGTAAAAATTTAGTTGCATTTGTACTAGAAAATCCTAATATAATTGGCTCGTTCTTGCTATATGCTTGTACTTCTTCACCGTTTTCATTGTATAGCTTTATATTGTTAAAATTAAATTTATAATCTATATTTAACTTTAATTCTTTTGATATTACTAATATTCCTGTATTGTCTTGTTCATGTTCTACTAGTTCGTCTGTATCTAAATTGTAATTTAAATAAATGTCTAATGTATATTCTTTGTCTTCCTCTAAATCTAGTATAATTTCATTTTTTCCCGCTTCAATTGATTCTTCTTTTATTGGATTTGTATCTGTATTTCCTTCATATAATTGTATTTTAGCACTAATTAAACTGTTATCATTATCTTTTACTTCAAATAATACCTTTAACTTTGCATCTTCAATTATTTCTTCTATTTGATAATTTTCAATTGATGGTTTATCTTTTAATACATCTATTTTTTCTATATAATCTACTTTTACTTCTTTTCCTACATTTAATTTTACTTTAGAAAATTTGAATTCTTGTATTCCAGATTTATCTTGTGCTTTTATTTTTACAAAATAATTGCTTGTATCTGGCTCATTTTCCACTTTATAATTTTCGCCATTAATTGTTACTTCTTCTATTTTTGCACTATAAGAGACAATTGCTGTAAATTTTAGTTCTATTTCATCATTTTTTTCTGGATAATAGTTATCCATATTAGATGTTATATTTACTTCATAATCTAATGTTTTTTCTATTTTTTGTACTAATAAACTTAAATCTGTTACTGTTAGCTTATTATCTGAATTCATATCAGCATTTTGTAATTTATCATCTGGTAGTTTGTTTAGGTCTATTAAATGTTGTTCTAATAAAGATACATCTTTATAGTTAATCTCTCCATCATCATTTAACTCACCTTTTTCAGACACAGCATATATTGTTCCTACTAGCTGGGTTGTAATAATTCCTACTGATAAAATTGTAATAAACATTTTTGTTTTTTTGTTTATTTTTTTATCTAATTTTTTCATTTTTATATAAGCTACTATTGCAATTATAACTAGTAACTCTATAATTATTAAAATAAATGTATGCATTGGATTTAGTCCAGTTTGTGGTAATTTTCCATTTGCTATATCGTCATTCGGAATATTATTGTTATTATTTTGTTCAGTATCTTGGTCTTCAGTATCTATTGGTACATTTGGTTTTTGAGATTCTTGCTCTTTTATTACTTGAATTTCTACTTGGGAATCATTTACGTAAATGTCTTTTTTTCCTTCTGATGCTACTATATCTTTTACTTTAATAATAGTATCTTTTGGACTAACATTTTCTTTTGCCTTTAACACTAATGTAAGAATGGCTTCGTCTGTTTTGCTTCCGGCCTTTTTTATTGCTATAAATTCATTATTTTCAGAATTATATAAAAACTCTTCCCATGAATTTAAACTCTTAAAACTTGTTGTTTTCACTTTCTCAAATAGATTACTATCATATTCTAAAGTTGCTTTATATGCATTAATCCCTTTATTAATTTCCTCATAATCTTTAAAATTTAATGTAATTTCTACTTGTTCACCTTTTTTTATTTCTATATTACTAGCTGTTAATTGCGTTTGAAAACTCTCTACTGCTTGTACTGGTAATTGAATAATAGCTATTATTATAAAAACAAATAATAATACAAATATCCCTTTTATTCTTTTCATAGTACATCTCCTTCTTTTATTTAATACATATATATTATACAAGTTATTAGTGTTTTTTTCAATATGTCGACATAATTTTTACGGCATGTTTTCATATAAAGGCACTATAAAATTTAGCCTTGTATCAACTGTATTTGATGCTTCATATATTGCCCTCATATTATTTGCCTCAGATTTTGGTGCTAATAAGTTTTGCATGTATTGGTTTGTATACAATTCTCCATCTTGATTTACTATATCAAATTTTTGCAAATATAAAGTATTTTGTCCTATGTCTATATAGCCTTTTTTTACAAAATCCACTCCACCAATTAAAGCTTTTTCTATAGAGTTCCACTCTTGTTCATATGCATATTTAGCAGCATTTTGTAAAATTTCTTCTCTGGAATTTCCAGTAGCTTTTATATTAAATGGATTATATACAATCGTTCCATTATACTCGTACCCTTTTGATAAAACTGTACCACTTCTACCTTGTTCTTGTATTAATCTTGAAGCAATAAAATATGCATCTAAATTAGCATTTTTTCCAGCTTGTATTAATGCTTCTGCTGTACTATCTCCCTCTAAGAACGAACCTTCTGTAAGTGTTTTTATTCCTTCAACTGTTTGTGCTCCTTCGGTATATTTTAGTTCTGCAAATTGAAATATATTGTCTTCATTTAGTATATTCCTTGGATCCATTTGTTGTCTTATTGCTTTATCTGATGCGCATAACCATGTACCATTATCAAATCGTTTGTCTTTGTCTATTTCACATTTCCAATCCTCTGGATAATCTGATGAGTCCGGAATTAAATTTAGTGGGTTGCTTCTATTGTCAGAATGACCTTCATTTTTAATTACTTCTTCCCAATCAAGTCTTGTGTAAAATAAAGTAAAAGTCCAGTTAGGATGTGTTTCTTTTAGATTGTCAATTAATTCCTTGTACCCAGGATATTTATTTTCATTTAAATTTGTTCCAGTATATAATTCATATTTCTGCTTATTTTCTCCTATTATGATTACAGATATTAATATAAGCACAGCTATGATAACTAATATAATTACTGTAAATATTTTTATCTCAATTGGTACAGCTTTTATTCCTTGTTTTACGTTTTTTATTAAATTATTTAATTCATTAAATTTATTATTTTCCATGGTTTTATTATATCATAAAGCATATATATTTTATATAAAAGTTTAGATAATTCCAAAATTTATTAATTAATTTTATGCTTATGGATAACAATGTACAAGAAAAGACCGGTTTGACAATGCCAAACCAGTCTAAGACAAGTTTTACTTTTCCTTTTCTTGAGCCTCTTTGTTTAGAAGGTCTTTGTATTCTTCTTCGTCACGCATATCCCGCAGCTCTTCCGCGGTAGGAACAATTACCGAATTAAAAAGACGCTTCTTCCAATACTTCTTGCGGATGTCCGCTAGAATCTTATCAAACTCTTCTTGGGTCATCGGGGTGCTGTATACAGCTATAACCTCGTAATCTCCAGACCGAGTGTACTTTGCCAACCGGCACGTAAAAGAGCTGACTTGCTCAAGCACGTAACCTGTAACCTGACGGTAAAAAGGAACGTTAATTAATAAAGGATCCATAAATGTCCCTCCTAAAGTTGGATATAGGTATTTTATCATATTTATGTAAATCTGTCAATTTGCATATAACTTACTATTTCATAAACATATGCCTAAAATTATATTTGTTAATTTTTGTTTTTTGCAAAATAAAAAAGTAGCAACTTCTGTTACTACTAATTTTATTATTTTGCTTATTTAAAGCTAATATTTTATTGAAGTCCATATTTTTTCTTAAATTTATCTGCTCTACCACCAGTTGTTTCTCTTTTTAAGTTACCTGTCCAGAATGGATGGCATTTAGAACAAATATCAACTTTTAAATCTTTCTTTGTTGAACCAACTGTCATAACGTTTCCACATGCACATGTTATAGTTGTTTCATTATAGTCTGGATGTAATCCTTCTCTCATTTTGTATTCACCTCTCCTTTACTTTTTTAAAAAACTATTTTATATCATAACATATATTAGAAAATATTTCAAGTATATGATTAAATTTCTACTTGAAAATTGACTAATTATTTTCTTCTTGCATTTGTTGTTGCTGAATATACCTTGCTGAAGATTCTAATTCTTGATCTAATGATGCCTTATGTACTAACTTATTTATAATGTTAAAAAGGCATGCAACTATTAATACAAAAAACAAAACTTTTTTCCAAATTTTACCTACCATAACTTTTCTCCTAATTGTAATACAGATTAATTATACTACTTTTAGAAATAATATGCAACATATTTTTTATTTAAAAACAAATAATATATTTTGAAAGGGTTGATACAAATGCAAAAATTAAAATATTTTTTTATAATTTTACTTATTACTTTATTGTCTTTTATTTTAACCGGCTGTAGTAATAATAATACAAATAACGAAGAGGAAAATGCTACTAATTCACAAACATATAATTCAGAAAAAACTTCTTATAATTCAAATAGCAACACTTCTTCAAATACTAATGTTTCTAATAACGTATCTAATGTTAATGAAATTACCAAATCTTCTGTAGATGAAATAGAAATTGCCTCATATTCTACACCAATACAGATTGATGATGAAAACAGAGACACAAATATGGAAATTAGTGCGAAAAAGATTAATGGTACTATTATAAAAAAAGGTGAGGAATTTTCTTTTAACAAGATAGTTGGTAGTCCTACTGAGGAAAAGGGATATGAAAAAGCAGGAGTTTTTGTTAATGGCAAAAAAGTAAAAGGATATGGTGGCGGTAACTGTCAAGTAAGTACTACTATATATAATGTTGCTCTAAAAGTCAAAGGTATAAAAATAACAGAAAGACATGAACATGGTAAAGAAGTTGGATATGTAAAAAAAGGTGATGATGCTACTGTTGCTTATGATACTTTAGATTTAAAATTTGAAAACCATACAGATAATGATATTAAGCTACTAGTAGAAGTAACAGAGAATAAAGTTATTGCTAAAATTTTGAAACTAGAATACTAGTTTTAATTCTAAAATAAATAGCCCTCGAATAATATTTATTAAATTAATTTGAATTGAAATATATTGAATTAAATAATTATTCGGAGGGATTTTTTATGTTATTTAAAAAATTACTAGCACTATTATGTGTTTTTATGATTTCATTATTTACTACCACACTTTCTATTGCAAGTTCCGAAATTTATGTTTGGTCTCCTACAACAGAACCACTAAATTCTACTGAAACTAATGCTAATATTACTAATTCTATTGAGACTAACACTATCGCTTCTCCATCTGTTGGAACAGATCTTAATTTACAGTGTGGTGGGGCTGTCTTAATGGAACAAAGTTCTGGTAGAGTGTTGTATGATCATAACATGCATCAAAAGCTTAGACCTGCTAGTGTTACTAAGGTTATGAGCTTACTCCTTATTATGGAAGCAATTGACTCTGGCAGATTATCTTATACAGATAAAATTCCTTGTACAGAAACTGCCGCTGCAATGGGTGGTTCTCAAATTTGGCTTGATGTTAGAGAAGAACTTACTGTAGACGAGATGTTAAAAGCAATATGTGTAGTTTCTGCAAATGACTGTACTGTTGCAATGGCAGAATATCTGGCAGGAAGTCAAGAAGCTTTTGTAGAGCAAATGAATGCTAAAGCAAAAGAACTTGGTATGAATGATACTACATTTAAAAATTGTCACGGAATTGACGAAGATGGTCATGAAACTTGTGCTTATGACATTGCACTTATGTCAAGAGAATTGCTTAATAAACATCCTGATATTACAAAGTATACTACAATTTGGATGGATTCTCTTCGTGACGGAAAGTCTGAACTCGTAAATACAAATAAATTAATAAGAAATTATAAAGGTGCTACTGGGTTAAAAACAGGTTCTACATCTATAGCTTTATATAATTTATCTGCTAGTGCTACTAGAGATGATTTATCACTAATTGCTGTAATAATGAAAGCACCTACAACTAAAGTTAGATTTTCTGAGGCTGAAAAACTTTTGGACTATGGTTTTAATAATTTTCAGTATTCAAAGTTTGCTAATGAAAATGACATATTACAAAATATTTCTGTTGAAAAAGGAGTTAAAGATAGTATTGAATTAGCTTATGAGAGTTCTGCTGGAGCATTAATAAAAAAAGGCGAGTCTAAAAATGTAGAGCAAACAATTAATATTCCAGATACAATTAGTGCTCCAATTAATAAAGGAGACGTTATAGGAGACATAACTTATACTATTGATGGAAACGAAGTTTCTAAAGTAAATATTGTAGCAAATGAAAATGTAGAAAAAAACAATATTATTAATATGATTAATTTTGTATTTAAAAAATGGAGTTTCTTAAGATAAATTTAGTACTAAATGTAATTATAGAGACAAATTATTTTTTATAATTTGTCTCTATGTTTTCCAATTTTAAATAATCTTAATAGTTTTACAAATGCTTTTTTATACCATGGCATATCTTCTATAGAAACTAATTGCATATTATCTGATGTCCCTTTTTCTATTATATTGTCGTTAGATATATCCTTACTAGAATGTGCATTATCTTTTGGGAACTTTATTTGTGTTTCTGCCATTAACATTTCCATTGTTATTTTGTCAGTCTTCTCTAACTCTTTCTTCTCTTCTTCTGTAGCCCAATAGCATCTAAATATTAGGCTTAATATTGCCTCCGTTTCCTTTTTTATTACTTGTTCACTAATTGGAATTCCAGATGTTATATTTGGTTTATAGTCTTTATTTTTATTCTTTTCTATAAATTTTCTAAATGCAATAGGAATTTTATTTACTAATTCAGTATCAGTAAAACTTAAAATTTCATCTACTTCAGTTAATGCTATTTCATAATTCCAATCCATCATTAGTTTCCCTCTCTTTTACTTCTTTCTGTTGTACAGCCTCTTTTATTTTGTCAAACGCTTCTTTTACTCTAGTCATTGGTGTTCTTTGTGCAATTTGTTTAAAATCTTCTCTCTTAAAAGTCTTCGCAAATTGTTCTTGGTTTCTTTCAAAAATATGTGCATCCTTTACAGATTCCCATCTTTCTCTATAAATTCTTCTATCATCTTCATTGTCAAATATTAACTCCAAAAATGCATCAGCTTTTTGTCTTTCAGATACATCTTTATTAAAAAATTGTTCAAGTTGTCCTCTATTTTTATCTGGTTCAAGCGCTGCTACACGAGATGCCTCTATAATAGATACATATAAAAGTACATTTTGTTTTATTGTCTCTGGATTTAATGTACCATTTCCCATTCTAAATTCAACAGTATTTTTCTTTGGATTACCTATATTGGTTAAATTTAATCCATAATATCTTCTAGTATCAAGCTTAGCCGATGTTATAGTTCTTCTTAAAAATTTTTGCTTTTTATATGATACTTTTAGTCTGTCCCTATCAATATCCCTTTTTACCTTTTTTCCAATTGGACTTGCCATTGCCTTAATATGTTGTAATTTTAGAACAAGTCTTGTTAATCCTCTTTGCCTATTTTCTAGTGCTCCCGGTCTTAATTCACTCCCTTTTTCATTACACATTTTATATATTAACTCTTCGCCTTCTGACCAAATTTCTAAAAAATTTCTCATTATAGCTTCTGTCTCTTTAACATTTCTACCTGTTAATGCTCTTGCATCTACATGAATGTGGCATCCGCATTTATCGTCTGCTACAACCTCTTCTCCATACTTCCCTGGAAACTTTTTTATGTGCTCACAAACTTCTGATAAATTTTTCCAATCTTCTTCTGTATCATATAAAATAGGTGAAACGCACTCTGCTCCACCATGCATTACTAAGTCTTCTTGAAATATATTAGCATTTTTCCATCTATGTTGTTTTAAAAACTCTTTACTTTCTGGAGACATATATAAACTTGGTCTATCGCTAGTTGGTATTCCTATATGTACATTAAATGCCTCTAATTCCACGCCAAATCTATATAATTCTGCTAATCCTAATCTTTTTGTTCCTTCGTTATATTTCATAAGTTAATTACATAATGCATTAGTAAATAAATGCATTATGTACTCCTTTCTCTTTTTTTGTAATATAACATAAAAAACAAATAGATTGAATAAATGTAACATAAATTCAATCTATTTGTTATATTTTTGTAATGTTATTCATCCATTCCTTCGTCTTCTTGTTCATCTGTTTCATTATATTCATATTCATAGGTAGTTGTAGATGGCTCTTGTTTAGTCACTTTACTTTTACGTGGCTTAATTCTATTTACTACTGGATTTTCTCTCATATCTTCCAAAGTCTCTTTTATCTCTTTTTGAATTGTTTCTCTTCTTTTATTTTGGTCTTTTTTATCTTGTTGAATATTTTGCATTACCTTATTTAGTTGATTATTTATTTTTTCCATTAAATCTGGTACATAGTCTAACAATCTATCTATTGAAGAACAATGTGAAACTGGTAATAACTTTACATTATTTTGTTGAACTACTAAGAATGCAACTGGGGTAATAGAAACTCCTGCTCCACTTCCTCCTCCAAATGGTAATCTATATTGTATAGCTTCTTCTTTTTCTTTTTTTGTATATTCATCTACAGTTTCACCTTTAAATTCGCTTCCTCCTGCCGCAAAACCAAAACCTACTTTTGAAATCGGAATAATTATAATATTGTTTGTAGTTTCTATTGGCTCTCCTATAATAGTATTTACATCAACCATATTTTGCAAACTGTTCATTGCTGTAGTCATAAGACCTTCTATTGGATGTTCGCTCATATTTATCACTTCTTCCTTTCTTTAAAAATTTAAATAATATATTGATAATATGTACCATTTTTTCTTCAATTATACAATTTAATGATATTTTATATAAATTTTTATTTAAATAAATAGGTTCTGTTTTGTATTTACAATTATTATAATTTTGTGGTTCTACTAAAAATGGTAAAATATTAGATACTAAAATAGATATTGCTACTATTAAATATGATGTAATTACTACATCTTCTAAACCTAATTTTATTATCAAGTCTAATTTTTCTATTTTTGGTCTTAAGCCTTTTAAGTTTTTCAAATCTTCAAATTTAAAGTCCTTTTCCAACTTCTTTAAAGTATTTTTATTTAAATGGGCTTTTTGTGCGATTTTTCTCATTCTGGTTTTGTTTAAGTTAATAAATAGCCAAGTAAATTTTTTAAATAAAACTAGTGAAATTTTTATATTAAAATTGTTTTCATTATCTTTATTTATGTTACTATTATTTCCTTCTATATTACTAAAGTTAAAATTTTCTAAACTAATTCTTAAATTTGATGTAACAACTAGAAATGAAAACAGTGTTATAATTATAATTAGGCTTAAAAAAATAAAAACTAATACCATAGTAAACCTCCTTTAAGGTAAACTTTAGTATTAGTTTTTCCAAATTTTATTAAATTAAACATATTTTGCTTAATTTTATTATTTAATTTATTATATCCAAATATAATTTAATAAATTCTACTAAATTAAATAATCAGAATATATTTATTTATTTTCGTCGCTTACTTTTTTGTTTACTTTTTCGACTGTAATGTCTCCAAAAATAACTTTTTGTTCTGTAATTACTTTACTTCTCCTTGAGAGTTCTAGTAATCCTGTAAATGCAGTAACAATTTCTTCTCTGTTGCACTTCTTAGCAGGAAATAATTTGTTAAATACAAATTTTTTATTTAAAATTAATGCTTTAAACATCTCTTTAACTTTTTCGGCTACTGTATAATGATCTACAATTGCTATTTTGTCAATATTTTTTGCATTTTGATTTAATCTATTTTTACTTCTATTTATTATATTTTTATATGCTTTTGAAATATCTTCTCTTGCATAATGCACCTCTAACTTTTGCTTAGGTAATTCAATTACATCTGGCTGTTTGAATATTTTTTTAGAATTTTCTATAAATAGCTCTTTAAGCTTTGTTGATATTTCTTTATATTTTTTATATTCAATAATTCTTCTTAATAATTCTTCTTCTGAAAGTTCTTCTTCATCTTCCGTTTCTTTAGGTAATAGACTCTTTGATTTTAAATATATAAGGGCAGATGCCATAATTAAGAATTCACTTGCTATTTCTAAGTTCATTTCTTCCATTTTATTTATATATTCTATATATTGGTCTGTAATTTCACTTATTTTGACATCACATATGTCCATTTTATTTTTATCTATTAAATGGCACAATAAATCTAAAGGACCTTCAAAGTTCTCTATTTTTATAGGATATTTAGTTGATTCATATGTTAAAATATTTTGCATAATTATTCTCCTGTACAAGTTTATTTTAATGTATAATTACAAAAGCGTTTCATAGTAATACATATTATATAGCGTGTTTTCTACTCTTCTAGGTTTTTTATTGTTTCTGATGTATATCCTTTTTTTCTTAAAAAATTAATTATATCAACTTTTTCCATAGTAGGTTGCTTTTTATAGTATAGTTTTTGTGCACATTCTTGTTCATATTCTTTTAGCATTTCTATGTTATTACTTATATATTGTTCTATTATAGAGCTATTAACACCTTTAGAATATAATTTGTATTCTATTTCTTTTATAGATAATGTGTTAATTGCCACAAATTCGCTAACCGCTCTTTCTATATATTTTAAGTCATCTATATAACCTAATTCTTTCAAGTTTTCTATTACATCGTCTAGTAAAATTTCGTCAACAGAAGAAGAGAACTTCTGCCTTACTTCTTTTTCAGTTCTCTTCTTATACATTATATATTTTAATATTTTCGTTTTTGCTTTATCAAATTCTTCTATTGTATATGACATTTCTCTACTCTCACTATATATTTTTATGTTTATTCTTCTTCGTCTTCAGGAGCCTTTTCTTGCTCTGGATCTATTTCTTCATCTCCTAAACTTTTTTCAAAAGCCTCTGAAAAACTTCCTCTTACTTTCTTTTCGATTTCAGCTGTTATTTCTGGATGCTCTTCTAAATACTTTTTAGCATTTTCTCTTCCTTGTCCAATTCTTTCTCCATTATATGAGAACCATGCTCCACTCTTATTTACTATATCTAGGTTAACACCTAAATCTAATATATTACCTACTTTAGATATTCCTTTTCCATATACTATGTCAAATTCAGCTTCTCTAAATGGTGGTGCAACTTTATTTTTAACTACTTTAACTTTAGCTCTATTTCCAACTACTTCTCCATCTTGTTTCATTGTTTCTATTTTTCTTATATCTAATCTAACTGATGCATAAAATTTTAAAGCTCTTCCACCAGGTGTAGTTTCTGGGTTTCCAAACATTACACCAATTTTTTCTCTTAATTGGTTAATAAATACTATAACAGATTTTGACTTATTAATTACACTTGCTAGCTTTCTTAATGCTTGAGACATTAGTCTTGCTTGTAATCCTACATGCGAGTCTCCCATATCTCCATCTATTTCTGCCTTTGGAACTAGTGCTGCAACAGAGTCTATAACAATTATATCTATTGCACCACTTCTTACTAATGCTTCTGCTATTTCTAGAGCTTGTTCTCCAGTGTCTGGTTGAGATACTATTAAATTATCTATATCTACTCCTAAGTGTTTAGCATATACTGGATCTAATGCATGCTCTGCATCTACAAAGGCTGCTTCTCCACCTAGTTTTTGTGCTTCTGCAATCATGTGTAATGCAAGTGTTGTTTTTCCTGAAGACTCAGGTCCAAATATTTCTATAATTCTTCCTCTAGGAATTCCTCCTATTCCTAAAGCTATATCTAAGCTTAGCGCTCCTGTTGGTATTGCTTCTACATTCATTGCTGTAAAGTCTCCAAGTTTCATTACAGCTCCCTTTCCAAATTGTTTTTCAATTTGTCCTAATGCCATTTCTAGTGCTTTCTTCTTTTCTGGATTCTCATTACTCATTATTATTCCTCCTAATTTATATTTGCATATATTAAACATTTGTTTGTCTATATTATACATTACTATTTTTAATTGTCAAGCATTTTTTATAATTTTATTTTTATATTTTATATATTAATTTTACAATATATTATTCTATAATATTTTTAACAACCTTCTATAAATAATAATTATTATTCTTATTGCCTATACCAACTGTATAGGTTATAGTAAGTTGTATAATTATTCGGTGTAATTTCTCCCATTAACCCCTGGCCTGATATAACTGTATTTTTACTTCTATATAACCCTATATATGCTGCTTCGCTTTTTGAAATATTTATTATTTCTTTGTATTTTTCTTTTAATAATTCTTCATCTGAAATATTTTTTATTTCATTTAATAAATTAATTATTTCTTCATTATTTAGGTTAGCTAGGTTGTCTTCTCCATAAAAATAAGTTAAATCTGGATTATATGAATTATATACACCTGTTAATATAATTTCATAGTCCTTTTGCTTTAGCCTTCTTTCATATCCTGATTTTGTAACATCATTTACATATACATTTATTCCTATACTTTCTAATTGTTTTTCTATTAGCTTTGCAACTTTTACTCTGTTTTCATTTGTGCTATCTACTATAATTGTTAAGTCTATTGTTCTAGTCCTATAGTTTTCTGTTTTTCTCCATTCACCATATTTATATACCCATCCAGCATTCTCTAGAACTTCTTTTGCTTTATCGTTGTTGTGTTCTATTTTTTCGCTATCTTCTGAATATAAATAGTGTCCATAATCTAGCGGGAAATCTGCAACTGCATAATTATTGTTATATATACTTGCAACTATATTTTCTTTGTCTATTGCATAATTTATGGCTTGTCTTACTTCTTTGTATTTAAGTATAGTATCTTCACAATTCAAAACTAAAAAGTCATATTCTCTGCCATCATATGTTTTTTTATTATATCCCATTGTACCAACATAATCTTCTATATTGGTTTTAGTTGTATTTACTAAATCCACATTTTCCAATTTAAAAGCATTAAAAATTTCTCCAGCTGATTTATATATATTTACTGTTATTTTATCTATTTTAGAATTTGTTATATTTATATTTCTCCATTTTTCATTTTTTAATAATTCTATTTTATCTCCATCTATTGAAGTAATTTTATACATCCCTGTACTTATTGGAATTCCATCTTTTATATCTTTTTCGTTATATTGGTTATAAGAAATTATAGGAAATGTTAAGTTATATTCAAAAAATGGGACCTCTTTGTCTAAAAAGATTTTTAATGTTGTATAATCTATTATTTCTATTGATTTTATTCTTGCAACGTTTTCTGCATACACAGAAGACTTATTTTCCTTTATTTTTTCTATAGTAAATTGTATATCTTTAGCTGTTAACGTTGAGCCATCGCTCCAACTTACATTTTCATTTAGTTTTACCACATAAGTTGTAGCATCTGCTTTAGCAATTTCTTTTGCTAAACAGTATTGTGTTTTATAATCTGATGTTAAGGTAAGTAGTGGCTCAAATATTAGTGTTGAAAGATTTATAACTTCTCTATTCTGGCTTACTATTGGGTTTATGTTATCAAAATCTGATATTCCCAATCTTATATTTGTTATCATTTGAGTAGTTTCATATTGTATAGTATTATTATGACTATTTTCACTTTCTTCATTTTTATTACTATTTAAAAAATATATTGCTGATATAAGTATTCCTACTACAAATGCTATAAAAATGTACTTTATAATGTTAGATTTCAAAAAATCCACCCCTTAAAAATAAATCATAATACTTTTATATAATATAACATAATAGTAACTTTTTCAAGCAAATTTTATATAAAAAAGAGCATGTAATGTTTACCATGCCCCCATTTATTAAATTTTATTTTCTTGATTCGACAATTAACTTTATACCTGTTCTGTCTTCCCCCTCTACTTCAACTTCTGCGAATGCTGGTATACATACTAAATCAACTCCTGCCGGTGCTACAAACCCTCTTGCTATTGCAACAGCCTTTACCGCTTGATTAAGTGCTCCTGCACCAATTGCTTGCATTTCTGCTCTGTCCACTTCTTTTACCAATCCTGCAATAGCTCCTGCTACAGAATTTGGATTTGACTTTGATGAGATTTTTAAAACTTCCATTTTTTGCCTCCTATAATTTTATTTTTATTTCGTTTACAAGTATATTTATATTACATTTATTGGAAATTGTCTATACTTTTTATCAAATTCAAATCACTTATCGTCGAGCGTTTTCAGGCTTTTTCGTCAATTATTTCAAATATATTCTATCAATTTTTTCCGTTCGACAGCATTCGTCATTTATATCTACTATTGCTCCACATAAAATACATTCTCCTGATGCTAACTTATATCTTTCTGGAAGTGAAGTAATAAATCTTTTAAGAGATGCTTCAACATCCATTCCTATAACAGAATGTTTAGGACCTGTCATTCCTAAATCAGTAATATATGCAGTTCCTTTTTCAGTAATTTCCTCATCAGCTGTTTGTACATGAGTATGTGTTCCAAAAATAAAGTTAACTTTTCCATCTAAATGATGTTTCATTGCTATTTTTTCTGCTGTCGCTTCTGCATGAAAATCCACTATTATAATATCCACCTTTTCTGAAATTTTGTTTATTATTTTATCTACAACTAAAAATGGATTTTCAGATAAAACCCCCATATCTGTTCTTCCAATTAAATCTATTACAGCTATTTTTTTACCTTTGCACTCAAAAATTCCGTATCCATGTCCTGGAACTCCTTCAGAATAGTTTGCAGGTCTTACAACTATTGGACTATTTACAAATTCAAAAATGTCTTTTTTAGCCCATGTATGGTTTCCCATTGTTATTACATCTACTTTTAATTTCTGTAATTCATTAAAACATTTTGTTGTAAGTCCCATTCCGCCAGAAGTATTTTCTGCATTTACTATAACAAAATCTATTTTATTTTCTTCCTTTATTTTTGGTAAACATTCTTTTAGTTTTTCTAATCCACCTTCACCTACAATATCACCTATAGCTAAAATCTTCAATTTTAAGCCTCCTTATTTTAATTGTTTAAATTAATTTCATCAAATTTTACTTCTAATTTTATAAATTCGTCTATAAATTTTTCTTTTATTTCATTATAAATTTCTCTTGAAGTACCTTCATCGTACAAATGTGATAAAATTAAGGGCATTTTCATAATCTGTTTTTCTTTGAACAAATCTATTCATATATTAATTCCCTCCTTTAGTATAGAATTTAAAAACTCTTTTTTATTTATATCTTTTATAAAAACAATGTCAACTGTATATGCCATATCTATCATATCAAATTCATTTAATATATTAAACTTATCTTTTTTATCAATATCTCCTTCTATTGCAATGTCTATATCTGAATTATTTCTGTAATCTCCTCTTGCTCTAGAACCGAATATTTTAAACTCATATTTATTATATTTGTCTGCTATTTTTTTTATTTTTTCATATATATCATCTGATAAACCAAACTTCATTTCTATCACCTAATAATTATAATACTATATTTTTTTTAATTAAACAATATTATTTTTACAAAATTAGAAATGTGAAAGTTTTTTTATATTTTTAGCATAAAAAATAGACAATATATTTATTATATTGCCTATTTATATATTTTTACATTATAATTTTAATTTTTCTAATTACTAAAATTATTTTGCATAGTCAACTACTCTTGTTTCTCTTATTAAGTTGATTTTTATTTGACCTGGATATTCCATCTCATCCTCAACGCTTTTAGCTACATCTTTAGCTAAAAGAGTCATTTTATCATCTGAAATTTTATCAGGTTTTACAATTATTCTTATCTCTCTACCTGCTTGAATTGCAAATGATTTTTCTACACCTTCAAATGAGTCTGCAATCTTTTCTAATTCTTCTAGTCTCTTAATATATGTTTCTAGAGTTTCTCTTCTTGCTCCTGGTCTTGATGCAGATATTGCATCTGCTGCTTGTACTAAAACAGCCTCTATTGTTTGTGGTTCAACGTCTCCATGGTGTGCTTCTACAGCATTTATAACATTTGGATTTTCTTTGTATTTTTTAAGAACTTCTACACCTATTTCAACATGTGTTCCTTCCATATCATGATCTAGAGCTTTTCCTATATCATGTAAAAGACCAGCGCGTCTTGCTAATTTTGGGTCTAATCCTAATTCTTCTGCCATTATTCTAGCAAGGTTAGATACTTCTATTGAATGGTTTAATACATTTTGTCCATAACTTGTTCTATATTTTAATTTACCAAGTAATTTTATTATATCTGGATGAAGTCCTATAACTCCAGTTTCCATTATAGCTCTTTCTCCTGCTTCTTTTATGCTTTCAGAAACTTCCTCTTTTGCCTTTTCTACCATTTCTTCTATTTTTGCAGGATGTATTCTACCATCTTCAATAAGTTTTTCAAGTGCGATTTTAGCTACTTCTCTTCTTAATGGATCAAAGCCAGAAATAACTACTGCTTCTGGTGTGTCGTCTATAATTAAGTCTATTCCTGTTAATGTTTCTAGTGCTTTTATATTTCTTCCTTCTCTACCAATAATTCTTCCTTTCATTTCATCATTTGGAAGTGCTACTATTGATACTGTTGTTTCAGAAGTATGGTCTGCTGCACATTTTTGAATAGCATAACCAATTAATTCTCTTGCTTTCTTTTCTGATTCCTCTTTAAGCTCACTTTCCTTTTCTCTTACTAATTGAGCCTTTTCAGCAGTAAGCTTTTTATCCATTTCAGAAAGTAAAATTTGTTTTGCTTCTTCTTTGCTTAATCCAGAAATTCTTTGTAATTCTTTAAGTTGTTTTTCTATTGTTTCATTTAAGCTTTGTTTTCTTTCTTCAATTTCTTTTTCTTGATTTTCTAAGTCTTTCTCTTTACTTTCGACTTTTTCAATTTTTCTTTCCAAATTTTCTTCTTTTTGGATTAATCTTCTTTCTTGACTTTGTACTTCGCCTCTTCTTTCTCTAATCTCTTGATCTAATTCATTTCTTGCGTTCATAATTTCTTCTTTTGCCTTGATGATTTCTTCTTTTTTCTTGTTTTCAGCTTCTATATTAGCCATATCTAATATTTTTTTTGCTTCAGCCTCGGCACTTTTCATTTTAGATTCAGCAAGTTTTTTTCTAATATACATTCCAACAAATGTAAATATAACTGCTGAGATTAGAAAAACGGCGACATTGATTATTATATCCATAATCTTTTGCACCTCTTTCTATTAAATTTTCAATGTTCCATAAATATATATAACAAATTTATTATTTGTATCTAAATATATTTTTGTCTACAATATTATTTTATATGTATTATTGTAAACTGTCAAGTAGTTTTTATAGCTTTCTTTGTAAAAAGCTTGCTTACTTAATACTTATGAATTTATTACTATTTTCCTAAAACCTCATCCAAAACTTTAGCTAAGTACTTCATACTTACCAAACATTGGTCTAATGTATTCCCAGTTGCTCCTACTTCTATTAGGCTTGCTGCTTTAGACATTTGTTGATTGTATCCAGAGTAACGTAGTATTATTGGTCTGAATAATCCAGGGTATAATTCATTTGCTTTTTGTTGTACTTTTATTGCAAATTTAAGGTTTTGTTGCCATTCTGTGTGTGGTATGCTACTTCCATTTCCACCCACAACAAACATCATTTGTGCTGCATATTCGTCCCCAATTTTTACTGTTGGTGCATATGTATTGTCTCCTACTGCGTCTCTATGTAAGTCTATAATTATGTCCGTGTTTTTATTTTCTTCAAGTAATTTACTTACTGTGCTTAAAGAACTTGAATATGACCCCGTATATGATGGATAATCATGGTAACTTTCGTCATGTATTATATTGTAACCATATGACCTAAGCTGGGTTGTTAACTCTTTTCCAACTCTAATTACAGAATAATTTTTATCTGTAGTTCTAAAGTTACTGGTTTGTTTATATGAATATTTTTCACTTGATGTATAACTTTCGCATGAATGTGTATGGTAAATTATAATGTTATCTGTATTTATTTCTAAACTCGTTGGGTCTAAAACTTCATTTGTTAGTTTATAATCAGTTTCATTTCTTATTTTTACTCCATAATATTCTTGCGAATATTTTGCACTTACACTTGACTCTAAAACCTCGGTCTTTACATCTGTTCCTGCATGTTCTATATTTTCTGAAGAAGTATTGCTATCAACTTCATTATTTTCTCCTACATTGTTATTTTCTAAATTTTTATTTGCCATTTGTTTGTTGTTGCTTTCTGATTTTAAATTATCTATTACACCTAAATTTACGCTTAATATATCTTCTATCGTTTTATTTTCTTTTGGACTACTACTATTCTCTTTATTATTTACTTGGGCTATTGCAGGTATACTTATATCTAAACACGACAAAAAACTTTTCCATTTATCTTCCAAACTGCTTTCATTGTTATTTTTATTCGCACTTCCATTTTCAGCATTATTATTTTCGCTCTCACTTTTCGTTTCATCACTTATTTCTGTGCTTCTAGGTTTTTCTGCATTATTTTTTATACTTAAAAAATATCTAGTAAGTCCAACTACAATTAATATTACTATAGTTATTTTTACTAGATATTTTATAATGTCTTTTAAACTAATTACTGCCATATTAATCATATTAATATATTTCTCCTTTGTCCAAGTTCTTATATACTAATATATGCTAGCAGTTTTAGATTTATGACAATCTTATACTTATATTTATAATATAAATAACCTAAACATAACTAATTATGGTTCAGGTTATTTAGAATTAATATATTATTCTTTTATTATATTTACAATTTCTTCTACGTTTATAGTGTTTTCGCCAGTTAAAATATTAGCTTTTCTTTCTTCTCCTGTGGTCATATTTTTAACATTAACTACTCCCGAGTTTATTTCATCTTCTCCTATAATTATTACATATGGAATTTGTAATTTATCTGCGTATTTTAGTTTTGCTTTTAGTTTTTTATCATTTAAGTATATTTCTGTGTTAATGTCTATTTCTCTTAATGCATTAGCTAATATTATTGGTTTTGATAAGTCTTCTACCATAGGAATTACTAATACATCTGACATAGCAGATTTTTCTGCTTTTATAAGTCCTAATTCATTTAATTTATAAAATAACCTTGTTAATCCTATAGAAATTCCTACTCCTGGAAGTTTTTTGTCTGTGTAATATTCTGCTAGATTTTCATATCTTCCTCCAGAGCATACACTTCCAAGTTCTCTATAATTGTTTAAAAATGTTTCATATACTGTTCCTGTATAATAATCTAATCCTCTTGCAATTGTTAAATCCACTTTAAAGTTTGTGTCTGGAACTCCAAACATTCTTATATAGTGTACTACACTACTTAATTCTTCTAGACCATCGTTAAATGTTTGGTTATTTATATTTAGTTCCTTTAACATTTTTAGCTTCTCGTCTGTTGTTCCCTCAATTTCTATAAAATTAATAATTTTTTCTATTGCTTCTTTATTTACTCCCAGTTTTTCTAATTCTTCTATTACAGCATCTTTTCCAATTTTCTCAATTTTGTCAATTATTCTTAATATTTCTGTAGAATTATCTTTTTGGTTTATGTATTCAAATAAGCCATTTAAAATTTTTCTATTATTAATTCTAATTGTAAAATCATTAAAACCAAGTTCTTTTATTAAATTATATATAACACTTGGAATTTCAGCGTCGTTTATTGTACTTAGTTCTCCATCTCCAATAATGTCAATATCACATTGATAAAATTCACGAAACCTTCCTTTTTGAGCTTTTTCTCCTCTATACACTTTTCCTATTTGATATCTTCTAAATGGGAAACTTAAATTTCCATAGTTTTTAGCAACATATTTAGCAAGAGGTACTGTTAAGTCAAACCTCATTGCAATATCAGTATCTCCTTTTTGGAATTGATATATCTGTTTTTCTGTTTCTCCTCCCGCTTTTGCAAGCAATATTTCCGATAATTCTAGTATTGGTGTATCTAGTGGTAGAAATCCAAACTTTTGATAAGTCTTTTCTATTTTTTGTTTCATTTGTTCAAATAATATTTGTTCGTTTGGAAGTAACTCCATAAAACCTGGTAATGTTCTTGGCTCTATCATAACTATCTCTTCCTTTCTTATTTAAGATTATTTTTTATAGTTTCTAATTCTATTTTGTATTTTAATTATTTTTACTTTTACTATTTTTAATTCTATTCTCATATCTATATTATTTTTCTTATTACCGCTTACTGCTTATTCTAAACAGTACTTCTAGTCAATTCTAGGTTTTAAATCAAAATATATTGGCTTTTCTTCATATACCATAGTTGCTTTTCCATGTCCTGGGTATATTATTGTATCATCTGGTAGCACTAGTATTTTTTTTGTAATAGAATTCATTATATCTTCTAAGCTACCTGTTGGTAAATCTGTCCTCCCCCAAGTTCCTCTAAATATTGTGTCTCCCGTAAATATCATTTCCTCTTTTTCGCAATATAAAGAGCTACCTCCTTTTGTATGTCCAGGTGTGTGTATTACTTTAAGTTCAATTTCTCCTACATGTAGTAAGTCTCCATCATCTACTCTTGAGTCTGCATCTATTGCAATATGATTTATCCCTATATAGTCTGTTAAACTAATATTTTGATTGTATAATCCTTCTACATCATACCTATGAATTAATATTGTTCCGCCTTTTCTGTCTTTTATTTCTTTTAATCCTCTTATATGATCACCATGACAATGTGTTAAATATATATATTTTACATTTGCTTCTAAGATATCTAACATTTCTGTTATTTCCTCAGGACTTCCTCCTGGGTCTATAACCATCGTTTCTTTAGTATTTTCGTCTTGTATAATATAACAATTTGTTTTCTCTGGTATTCCACCGTCTACTCTTAATATTTTTAATATCATTTTAATAAATTACCTCGCATTTTTCTTAAAGTTTTTATATTTCAATAATTTTATAATAATATTATATTTTTCTTATAAAATCTATTTCTTTCTCTTAACTTCATACACGCTGTCTACTTTTCTTAATGTTTTTAAAGCTTTGTTTAGTTCTTCTATGTTTTCTACTTCAATTGTAACCTCTGCAATAACTATCTTTTCTTTCGTAGTTCTTGCATTAATTGCAATTAGTTTTGTTTTTATACTGTTTACGGCAGTGATTATATCTGCAAGAAGTCCTGTTCTATCATTTGCATAAATTTCTATTGTAACATCATATGCTTTTTCTTCGCTCTTGCTCCATTCAACATCTATCATTCTATTTTCTTCTGAAATAAGAGATTTTATATTTGTACAGTCTTTTCTATGTATAGATACACCTCTACCTTTTGTAATATAACCTACTATATCATCTCCAGGAACTGGGTTACAGCATTTAGATAACTTAACTAAACAGTTATCTATTCCTTTAACTTCAACGCCTGCATTATGTTTTTTCTCTTCATGTGGTCTTTGGCTTGTAAGTTCCTCTATTTTCTTTTCTATATTTGCTTCATTGTGTTCTTTTTTGTATTCTTCTAATATCCTTGTAACTACTTTACCAGCAGTTATTCCTCCAAATCCAATACTAGCATACATATCGTCAGTATTGTTAAATTTATATCTATTAAGTGCAGCTTGAACAAATTCTGGTTTGAATATTTCTGTATGACTTAGTCCTAATTTCTTAAATTCTTTATCTACTGCATCTTTTCCTTTTTCAATGTTTTCTTCTCTCTGATTTTTCTTAAACCATGATAATATTTTATTTTTAGCAGTAGAACTTGCAACAAATTTAAGCCAGTCTCTACTTGGTCCTTTTGATTGGTCTGATGTTAAAATTTCTACAATGTCGCCACTTTTTAACTTTGTTATAATTGGCATCATTTTGCTATTTACTTTACAACCAACCATTTTATTTCCTATTGCCTCATGTATAGTATATGCAAAGTCTATAGGAGTACTTCCTTTTGGAAGTGCTTTTATTTGACCTTTTGGAGTAAATACATAAACTTCATCCTCAAAAAGCTCTGTTTTAAGAGTTTTCATAAACTCGTCTGGGTCTTGTAAATCTTTTTGCCACTCTAGAGTTTCTCTTAGCCAAGATAATTTGTCATCTGTTACTACAACATTTGCTTTTTTATGTGCTCTAAAGCTTGCTTCCTTATAAGCCCAATGTGCAGCAATACCAAACTCTGCAACTCTGTGCATGTCCCATGTACGAATTTGTACTTCAAAAGGTGTTCCTTTTGGTCCAATTAAGGTTGTGTGTAGTGATTGATACATATTAGGTTTTGGTACTGAAATATAGTCTTTAAATCTTCCTGGCATTGGATTAAATAATTCGTGTACAACACCTAAAGCAGCATAACAATCCTTAACAGAATTTACAATAATTCTTAAAGCAAATAAGTCATATACTTGGTCTAATGTTATATTGTCTCTTTTCATTTTATTATAAATACTGTATAAATGCTTTGCTCTTCCTGTTACTTCTCCCTCAATTTTTTGTTTTTTCAAAGCTAGTTTTATTTGTTCCATTATTTGGTCGATAAACTTTAATCTTTCTTCTCTTTTCTTATTTATCCCCTCAACTAATTCTCTATATTCTTCTGGATATAAATATTTAAAAGATAAGTCTTCAAGTTCCCATTTTAAAGAATACATACCTAAACGATTGGCTAAAGGTGCATATAATACCATTGTCTCTCTAGCATTTGCAATTTGCCTGTCTCTTGAAAGATATTTAAGGGTTCTCATGTTATGAAGTCTATCTGAAAGTTTTATTAAAATTACTCTTATATCTTTTCCCATTGCTAAAAACATTTTTCTATAGTTTTCTACTTGTTGTTCTTCTATTGTTGCATACTCTAGCTTGCTTAACTTGGTTACTCCATCAACCATGTCTGCTATTTCTTCTCCAAATTTTTCTATAATATCTTTTTTAGTAACATTTGTATCTTCTACTACATCATGAAGAAGGGCAGCACAAATTGTACTGTCATCTAGTCCAAGCGTTGCTAGAATATAAGCTACTTGAACAGGGTGTATTATATATGGTTCACCCGATTTTCTTAGTTGACCATCATGTTGAGATTTTGCAAAGTCATATGCTCTACTAATAAGCTTTATATCAATTTTTCTATTATGCTTTTTCATCTCTTTTATTACGTCATCTAATGTATATTCTTTTATTTCTGACATAAAATCACTTCCTTATGCTACATTATATAGCTCTTCTCATATCCTTTATTGTAAGTTGTACATTTTCGTTTCCGTTAAACACATTAATATCTATTGTACCTACAATATCTACTCTATCTTCTATTTTATACTGCTCTGTCAAGTCCCCCATATTAAAACCTATTGCATCTATAAAAAAGTTATCCTGTTTTAATAAAATCTTTAAGTGTTTTCCTTCTGATAAAGACCTAATTGAAACTATTTTTAAATTTTCTATTAAAAATAATGGCATTTTGTTTTGTTCCCCAAAAGGTTCTAATTTTTGCAATTCTTTTACACTTTCTATATTAACATCTTTTAGTTCTACTTTTCTTTCTATATTTATTATTGGTACAATATCTGATACATTTTTAGATTCTGCATATTCTGTAAATACTTTTTTAAATTCTTTAAATTTATCTTTTTTTATTGTAATACCAACTGCCATTGAATGTCCACCAAACTTTTCTAAATAAGTTGAACATTCCATTAGCGCCTCATGTAAATCAAACCCGGGTATACTCCTTCCAGAGCCTTTTCCTTCGTCACCTTCAAAACATATTAAAATGCTAGGTTTAAAATATTCATCTGTAATTTTTGAAGAAACAATTCCAGCTACTCCATGATGCCATCCCTCTTTTCCAAGAACTATAGCTGGTTTATCTTTTTCTTTTATAATTTCTTTTACTGCTTCATCATATATTTTCCTTTCTACCTGTTGTCTTGCAGTATTATATTCATTCATTTTTTTTGCTAACTTTGTAGTAGTGTTTTTATCATTTGCTAAAAACAATTCTAAGGCTTCATCAGCATGTCCTAATCTTCCGCATGCATTTATTCTTGGTGATAATCCAAAAGAAACCATAGTTGAATCTATTTTCTTAAATCCGCATAAATCTATTAGCGTTTTTAGTCCTATATTATTTGTTCTTTCCACCAACATAAGTCCAAGTTTTGCAATTACTCTATTTTCATCTATAAGTGGTACAATATCTGAAATAGTTCCAATTGCTGCAATATCTAAAAATTTAAGATACTCTTTTTCAGGTAATTTCCACTTTGTAGCTAAAGCTTGCATTAACTTAAATGCTACTCCACAGCCTGCAAGTTGATTAAATGGATATTTGCTATCCTTTCTTTTTGCATCAATAACAGCTATACAGTTTGGAATTTCTTCTCCTGGTTCATGATGATCTGTTACAATAACATCTATACCAATTTTTTTTGCATATTCTATTTCTTGTATTCCTGTAATTCCACAATCTACTGTTATTATAAGCTTTGTTTCTGAATATGAAATTTCTCTTATTGCATCTTTATTTAACCCATAACCTTCTTCAAGTCTATTTGGAATATAAGTTTTAACATCTATGTTAGAATTTGCAAAAAAGTTTTTAAGAAGAGTTATGCTTGTAATTCCATCTACATCGTAATCTCCGTAAATTGTAATATTTTCCTTGTTTTCTACTGCCTTTGTAATTCTATCTACAGCTTTTTCCATATCAGGTAAAAGGAATGGATTATAAAAATCCATTCTTGTTGGATTTAGAAATTTATTAACTTCTTCATCTGTTGTAATGTTTTTACGTATTAAGATACTAGCTAATAAATTACTTAGTTTATGTTTTTTTGCAAATTTTTCTACTTCTTCATTGTTAACCTTGCTTACTTCCCATTTTTTTACCATGCTTAAGCTTATTCCCTCCTAATGCGCAAATATAGTTAGAAAAAATTAAATTTGTAATTGTTTTTATGCATCTCTGTTATTTATTCTGCCTCTTTTTTAACTTGCTGTTTCATTCTTAAATATCCTAGTTCTTCCCATCTGTTATACGCTAAGTTTAGTCTAAACAAAACCTTTGGCTTAGCACCTGCTCTGTTTTTATCTACGACACACGCATAATATCTAACATCTGGGTCTGTGTATTTTTTTAAATCAAAATACTTTGTATCTACTTCTTTCAAAGAATACTCGTAGTCTTCATATGTTTCCTTATTTATTTGTTTTATTAAACATAATGTGTCTAAAACTTCCTTTACAGTTCTACTAACTGCTAAGTCGTTAACATCTAAATTTATTGGCAATGTAGTGCTTTCTGTTAGTTGTAGAGTAGAATAAATAAACATATTAAAATTCTGCGCTAAATTTGAAAGTATTGTTGCTGTTTTCTTTATTTCTTCACCTTTACCAATATTTGCAGTGTCTGTTTTTAAAGTATCATAAAATACATATTCTATTTTTTCTTTGTAATAAAAATTCATTATAACCTTTTTAAGTTCATCATTTGTATGGTCTGTTATATTTATAAAGTAAATTGAGTTTTCTATTTCTTTATTTGCCCAATCTACAGCTTTTATTGTTTTGTTAAATTCTGTCGAAATTTCTGTTAATCTTTTTACAAAGTCTTCTTGGCTCTCTTTTTCGCCTTTTACAACAAATCCGTTTTCATCAACTTCTACTTTTTTAGGGTCATCTGGTCTAAATTTAAACTCTAAAAGTTCCCCTTCTGTCTTGTTTATTTCTTGTCCATGTAACTTTTGAATTTCTGGGTTATTAATTATTGTTGTAATTAAACATAGTTTCATTTTGTCTTCTGACATTTCGTTTGAAATAATTAAAACTTTTTTCTTATGAACAAATGCTGTATATGCTGCTAAATTAATTGTAAACCTACTTTTACCAGAGTTAGAAGGCATTGCAAATGCCATTGTTTCGCCTTTTCTTAAGCCTTTAAAAACACTTGAAAGAATAGGAAAAGGAAATTGTAGACCATTTGTTAAAGTGTTGTCTCCCATTTCTAAAAAGCTTGTTAAGTCTCTATTTAAAACAGCTTGCTTAAACTTACCTGTAACAGTTACTTGGTTTACTGCACTTTCTACCTCTTCTACAGACATAGATTTATATAAAACATAGTTTATAATTTCTACTATTTTATCTTGATTTTCTTTTATTGGATTTTCTAAATAACTTTTCCTTATAGTAAATAATTTTTTAATTTCAACATATACTTCTTCTATGTCATAGTTACTATCCATATATTCTGCCATTAAATCGTCTTTAAGTTCACGTATTTCGTTGTTGTATTTTGGTAAGTTAAATCCATCTTTTGCAATTTCTGGAGTAAACTTACTTCCTTCTGTAAATAAAACACTTTTATAAATTTCCGTACATTTATCGTCTTCAAAATAGCACTCTTTTTTTGTTACATAATATTTTGCTATTAATTTTGGATTTGTTAATAATAAGCCTAAATAAATGTATTCTAGAGTTTCATTCCTCAATTCTTTTGGATAAATCCCTGTATCTTCTTCCTCGTTTTCTTCTTGATTATCGTCTGCATCTAATGTTTCACTTTCTACTTCTTCATTGTTATTTTCAGCTGTAGTTTCTTCTTCATTATCTGCATCGTTGTCTTTTAAAGTATCTTCGTTGTTATCACTATTTTCGTCATCCTCTATATTTGCTTTTTCTTTCTTCCTTTTTTTGTTATTTTCTTGTGTGTTTTCATTATTGTCCGTGTTAGTATTGCTGTTATTATCATCATCTTCTTCGTCTAACTCATCATCTAAATAATCATCACTTTCATCATTGTACGCTTTTAATTTTTTAAATAGCGGGTCATCCGAGAATTCTTCGTAGTCATCATATTCATCATCATTTTGAAAAAAGTCATCATCGTCTACATCTGCTGCTTGTTTATATGTTGTATTTTCAGGTTCATTACCTTGTTTGCCTTCATTCTCTACTTTATTATTTTCAGCCTTTGCTTCACTATTTTTCTTTTTGTCTATATTCTTTTTAATCTCTTTTTCATTTTTCTTCACATTATTTTTTACTGTATTTTTTTTGCTTTCTGTTTTATTGTTACCGCTTTGAATTTTTTCAATTCTTTCTAAGGCTTTTTTAAAGTCTTTATTCCTTATGTCTTGCTTAATTTTTTCTATTTCTTCTTTATTTTCATCTGTTACCTTCAATTTTTGCAAACTTTCAAATAATTTTACAGCATCATTATTCATAATTACTTCTCCTCTTTTGACTTTTTATGATTATATAACATATTTTTTTCTAATTCAATATAGAATAGGAGAAAAACTAACAATAAAATTCATATCTATGTAAATAAAAAAAGACGCCTATCAACAATTAGTTGACTAGCGCCTTTAGCATATAAATTGGCTTTTTAATTTGTTATTTTTTTAACAGTTATGTTTTTTCTACTTCTTTTTTTAAGTAACATTTTACATATATAAAGCTACACGGGAACCGCTAGTGCCGTGGCATTGATGGAGTTCCGTTGTTTCGATATGAAACTGAAGTAATACTAGTTTCATAATAACACCCTCCACGAATAACTCGTCCATAAGCATTACGCGTTTCTATTGTCCAATCATATACATTTCCTGCCATATCATAGATATTATTCACTGCATATAAGTCATTTGACCCTGTTGCTATTGTTTGATTTCCATTTGTATCTTTATAATTTCCTTTTCCCGTGCTATTACAAATATATGTCTTCTTTTCTGCATCTCCGCTATTATACATCCATCTTAATACTGCATCCCATTGGCACCCCCATATCATTGTAGTTGTCACATTGCTATTTGCTGCTATTCCTTTTGCTTTATTATACTGCGTATACCATGTTTGATTATTTATGTCACTATTATTTTTTGTAATTGTTGCTTCTGTTTGAGACAAATTACCAGTCTCATATCTTCCTATATAAAAGCCTTCATACTTCTCTATACTCTCTATCATACTATTAAATTCATTTTCTAATTGAGTCTTAAATTGTTTCCCTGTTATATTTCCTATTATTGGTATAAATTCACTTGCATCATATGTGGCATCATTTCCATCATACCTTGTCACTATATCTGGCTCACGAATATCTTCCAAGTCTATTAAAGAAATTACATTATCTTGTTCTGTCCAGTTTAACGCTGTTATTCCGTCTGCTGAGAATTCATATAATTTGCCCCATTTCTTTCCATTACTATCTGTTCCATACATCTCACTTGGATTTTCTACTGGCACCCACACAAACTGATTTCTTGTTGCCTGTGCTGTTTTCTTATTTTCTTCGTTTACTGCTTCTTCTCCTTCATATATTACGAATCCATCCGATACCGTGCTTTCTATTGCAATACTTGATGCTATATACCCCTTTGGCACTGGCACAACTACTCCATCTGTACTTTCTACCTTATTTACTTTATTTAAGTCCCAGTTTGCCGTTGGGTCTTCTGGCTCTTCTGGTGTGCTTCCACCTGTTCCATTTACCATATTACTCATGTAGTCTGCCACTTTATTCATTTCTTCCTGCTCATTTACTACTGCCTGATTCGTTTTCTCTGCTGCTTCTCTTGCCTTTGCTATTATTCCATTTTCACTAAATACTAAACTTATTGTTACTCCTGCTAATATTAATAAAACTACAATTGTTACTACTAATGCTATTAACGTTATTCCGCCTATTTAAGCTTTTTGTCTTGTTTGTCTTTGTTATTTTTTCTTTCCTCATATTTTTTAATCCTCCTCTGTTATTATTAACATCTTTAGTTGTATTTATACCCATTACTATTTGTACCTTTTCGTAAATAATAAATACATTATTTATTCTAGCATAGTACTTTTTTATTTGCAATTATTTTTGATTGTATTTTTATAATTTTTAATATACAAAAAATACCATATTTATATAACTAATAAATATGGTATTTAAAGTCTATTTTATATATTATTTCTTCACAGGTATTTTTTCTTCTTTAATTTCTATCTCTTCCTTTTTATTTTCTTTATTATTCTTATTTTCTACATTTTCTTTCTGTTTGTTATTTTTCTTTTCTATTAGATATTCAATTGCATATGCGGACATTATAAACATAAATATTTGTGCTGTATAAGCATATCTAGGTGTACATTCTATTAATAAGTAAACTCCTGTGTAAACTAGTAAAATTATTAATAACAGAAATTGCTTATTGTTCATTTTCCTTCTATTAATCCATATTGCAACCGCAGCTAATGTAAAAAATACATATATAAATAATTGATTAATATTGTGTGCTAAATTTATTATAATATCTGCTGAAAATTTATGTCCAAATATGGTTATTGTCTTTCCATGCAGATATGATAAAGACCATCCTATATCTGAATCAAGCCAGAAGTGTTGTAATTTATGCATAAATAACTCTGGTAATTTTCCTATAGAGCCTATTGTACAATTGTATACTAAGTCTTTCTTTTCTTTGTCGCTTAAGTTAAAATATGTATCATTTAGCTTTCTACTATAATCTCCCATTCTGTCCTGATTAAATCCTGCTGCAAATTTATATAATGTTTCTGTGTTCTTTAGTCCGTTTGGACTAATTCCACTATACTGAAACCCTAGTGACGCTACAGTTGTAATTCCAAAGTATGCAATAAACATAATAGCTAAATTTATGACGCACTTTTTTAAAGTCTCTTTTTTACATGTTAATAGTATAAATATTAAAATAGATGTAATTATTACTATTGCCTCTGGTCTTATTATGTTTCCAATAGCTAGAGTTAAGCCTATTAATGTATATTTTAATTTCTCATTCATACTTTCAGTTTTCTTAGCTACTAATAACCAAATTGCAAGCAGAAACATAAAAGAAGATATATGTTGATTGCTTAAAACCGTATTAAATAGTAAAGGAAATGGAAATATCATATAGCAAATGCTTACAACTCTTGCAGATTTTTCACTAGTGAATTCTTTTGCAATTAAATATATAAAAACTACTATTCCTGCTGAAAATATGCAGTTTATAATTTTTATAAGTAGCGGTCCCTTTACTATTAGCATAAGTACATACATTAACATAGTATATCCCATTTGGTATCCATACCTTGTCATATATACTGACTCTGATACTGCACTCCAGTTACCATTAACTAGGTCATTTGCCATATCGTACATAACTGCATAATCACTTTGAATTGGAGTTTTGAATATAAATATGGTAATTAGTCTTAAAACAAGTGCTACTACAAATAAAAAAATTGCAAACTTTGGAATTTTAATCTTATATGAAATAAAAATAATTCCCCCTAGTACTGCTAAACTTATTATTGGAAACCTTATAAAATGTTTTAAAAAAGCTACTCCTAACAATATAAATAATAGGTATATAAACACCTTTTTTAATTTCTCTATCATATATAAATTCCCCTTTTATATAATTTTCGACAAATTTCTTTTTTATTTTAGCATAGTAGGCATATATTGTAAAGATATCACTTTTGTTACTACTTGTTTATCTTATTTTTTTACAAAGTGCATGTAGAATTTTTTTATTTAGGTTTCATTAAATAATTTACAAAACACTTGAAAATGCTAGGATAATGTTGTATAATCTTACCAATGTTTATTTAATTGTGTTTTAAAAAGAAACCAAGTAGTAATTTATAGTTACAAATTTTAGAGAGATAGTGGTTGGTGGAAACTATTAGAATATAAATTTACGAATTACAATTCTTATAGCAATTAACGTTAGCAACGAATAGCTTTAAATAAGGCAACTATATTTTTATTAAAAGTTATTATGCTTTTGTAATATTAGTTGTAAATAAAGGTGGTACCACGAGTCAAATCGTCCTTTAACAGGATAATTTGGCTCTTTTTGTTTATTTATTACTTACCAATATTTATTGCTTTTTGTTTTATTATTATTTAGCTTAATATATAAAATAAAGGAGGAAATTTTATGACATTTTTCGAAGATTTACAATGGAGAGGGCTAATTAAAGATATTTCTAGTCCAGATTTAGAAAAAAAATTAAACGAAGGGGGTTTAACTTTCTATATTGGAACAGACCCAACAGCAGACAGCTTACATGTTGGTCATTTATCTAGTTTTCTTATTTCTAAAAGGTTAAAAGATGCTGGTCATACCCCTATACTTCTTGTTGGTGGTGGAACAGGATTAATTGGTGACCCACGCCCTACTACAGAAAGACCTATGATTTCTAAAGAAACTGTTGAACATAATTTTGAAAGCTTAAAAGCTCAAGTTGAAAAAATATTTGGATTTAAAGTAGTTAATAATTATGACTGGCTTGGAAAAATTAATACTTTAGATTTCTTACGTGACTATGGTAAATATTTTAATATAAATTACATGCTAGACAAAGATATTATAAGAAGAAGATTAGATGAAGGAATTACTTATACAGAGTTTTCTTACATGATTTTACAAGCAACAGATTTTAAATACTTACATGAAAACTATGGTGTAAATATGCAATGTGCAGGTTCTGACCAATGGGGTAATATTACAGCTGGTATTGATTTAATTAGAAAAACAACTGGAGATGAAGTTTATGGCTTTACTATGCCGCTTGTAACAGATTCACAAGGTCGCAAATTCGGTAAGAGTGAAGGAAACGCATTATGGTTAGACAAAGATAAAACTTCTAGTTATCAATTATATCAATTCTTTATAAATGTAGAAGACTGCAAGGTAATTGACTATTTAAAAATATACACTTTCTTGTCTAAAGAAGAAATTGAGGATTTAGAGAAAAAGAATAATGAACATCCTGAATTAAGAGAAGCTCACAAAGCATTAGCAAGAGAAATTATAACTTTCTTACATGGTAAAGAGGAATATGGAAAAGCTGTTAATCTAGCTGACCATCTATTTAATAATAAATTTAACGATTTATCTAAAAAAGATATTGAAGACTTATTTAAGAATGCAGATATTAAAGAAATTGAAGCAGACAAAAATATTGTTGACGTATTAGTAGATTTAGGTGCTGTATCTAGTAAAAGAGAAGCAAGAGAATTTATTGGGAATGGTGCTATATCTATAAATGGAGATAAAATAACAGACTCTGAAATGCAAGTAAATAAATCTTTATTTATTGAAGATAAGTACATTGTAGTTAGAAGAGGTAAAAAGAATTATTACGTAGGTAAATTAAGCTAGAAAAAAGGGACAGGTCCTAATTTCTGAAATTCAGAAATTTGGGACCTGTTCCTTTTTTCTATGTTCCTCTTTTCCGCTTTAAACTTTGTGAGCTGGCATTCCTACTACCGTTACGTTATCTTCTACATTTTTTAGTACAACTGCATTTGCTCCTATTTTAACGTTGTTTCCTATTTTTATCGGTCCTAATACCTTTGCTCCGCTTCCCACCATTACATTATTTCCGATATCTGGGTGTCTTTTATATTTGTCCTTTCCGCGTGCCACCTAATGTTGCATTGTGATAAATTGTACAATCATCTCCTACTGTAGCAGTTTCTCCTATTACTATTCCCATACCATGGTCTATAAATAGTCTCTTTCCTATTTTAGCACCAGGATGTATTTCTATTCCTGTAAAAAAACGCCCTATTTGTGAAATAAGTCTTGCAATAAATAATAATTTATGTTTATAGAAAAAATGTGCTATTCTATGAAATACTAATATATGAAAACCTGGATATAATATAATTGCTTCTAATATATTTCTACATGCTGGATCTTTTTCCTTAATATTTTTAGCATCATAGTATAATTCTTTAAAAACGTTCATAAGCCCCTTCATTATTATATGAAAGTACTTACAATATTGTTAATTTTTTTACTAAAAAAGCACAAATTATAAATTACTTATAACTTATGCTTTTCATGTTCTTATAAAATTTTCATATTATATTTTAGAATACTAATGTTGCAAATACTAATATTCCAAGTATAATTCTATACCAACCAAATGGCTTGAAGTCATGTTTTTTAATATAGTTCATTAAGAATTTAATTACTAAAATTGATACTATGAATGCTGCAACCATTCCAACTATTAATATTGCAAGTTCTGCTCCTGTAAATGCTAAACCAAACTTAACTAATTTTAATAAACTCGCTCCAAACATTACAGGTACTGCTAAATAAAATGTAAATTCTGCTGCTGTTGTACGAGATAGTCCTATTAATAGTCCTCCAATTATTGTAGCTCCTGAGCGTGATGTTCCTGGGAATATTGCTGCTATTAATTGGAACAATCCTATAATTAATGCATCTCTATATGTAATGTTTATTGGGTCTAATACTCTTGGTTCAGACTTTCTGCTTTTATGCCAATTTTCTATAAATATAAATGCAATACCAAAAACAATTAGCGCTATTGCTATTACAGTAGGATTATAAAACAATTCGTTTATTTTATCATCAAATAGAATACCTACTATTGCTGCTGGAATACATGCTACTAAAATTTTTCCCCACATTCCCATAATGTTTTTATCTACATGTGATAAAAATCCTGTCTTTTTATATCCCCTATCCTTTTTATTTGTAAATGGAAAAATATTCTTCCAGTACATAACTACAACTGCTAAAATTGCTCCAAATTGAATTACTACTTCAAACATATCAAAGAAATTTTCTGATACGTTATTAAAACTTAAAAATTGCTCTACTAAAATTAAGTGTCCAGTACTACTTATTGGTAACCATTCTGTAATACCTTCTACTATACCAAATATAATTGAAATTAAAATGTCCACTTTTTTCCTCCTACGCTCTTTATATTTTTTACATCATAATTCTACATTCTATTGTATTTTTTAATAAGCCTTCAAATCTTTCTGCATCTTGCTTTGTTCCAACTATGGTTCCATAATGTATTGGTACAACGATTCTTGGTTGTATCTCATTAACAAATTTTGCTGCTTCTACTGCATCCATAGTATATGTTCCTCCAACTGGAATAAATGCAACATCACATTCTACTTGCACATTGTCTTCATTCATATCTGTGTCTCCTGCAATATAATATGATGCACTTCTTAATTCTAGAATATATCCAACCCAATTACTAGATTTTGGATGGAATTGTGACTTAACATTGTATGCTGGTACAGTCTCAAAATTCACTCCATGAAGTTGATACCTTTTATTAGGTTCTACTTTATTTATTTGATGTTCTTTGAATCCCATTTTCAAGCATTCTGTATACCCATCATCTGTTACAACAATTACTGTATTTTGATTTCTAACTTTTTGTATATCTTCTGGTGAAAAATGGTCATAATGAGTATGTGTAATAAATATCATATCTGCATCATTTGGAGTATCTTCTATTTTATATGGGTCTATGTATATTACTCTATCTCCTGTTATTTTTATACTACTATGTCCTAAAAGTTCAAAACCGTCTAACATAAAACTTCCTCCTTATTCTTTTGTTTATTTATTTTTAAAATCACTTTATATCTTAACTTTTAATAACCCTTATTGTCAATATTATTAAAGTAATTTATATAATATTAATAATTTTAACATATTTTTGTTTTAAATTTTTTAATATTATCCTCAAGCTCTGATAATTTGTTCTAATTTTTATCTGTTATAGTTTTTGAAGTTTAGATACAAAAAATCCTTCCATAGTTTTAGTTGGCAATATTCTTATTGCCTTACTTAAGTTATAGCTAGTTTTATCTTCTAAAGTAGTATTAAATGCTGGAATTGCATCTTTTATTTCTATGTTTATATCCAATAATTTTATATTTAAATTTTCTAGCGCCCACTCTAAAATCATTTCATTTTCTTCTTTGTTTAAAGTACATGTTGAATATACCATTGTGCCACCTTGTTTTAGTGCTGTATATGCACTTTTAAATAGTTTTTTCTGTAGTTTTGCTAAATCTTTTACAGTTTTCTCTGACCAGCTTTTATATGTAATTACACTTCTTGCATCAAAACGTCCCTCTCCACTACAAGGAGCATCGAGTAATACTTTATCAAAATAGTTTTCATAATCTCTACTTAGAAGTTCTCCCCTTCCATTTACTACTTTTATAATGCTTGCTCCCTGTGAACTTACATTATATTTTAATCTTTCACACCTAATTTTATCAAGCTCATTTGCAATTATTTCTCCATCATTTTCCATTAATGCAGCCATTTGCGTTGTTTTACTTCCAGGTGCTGCTGTTAAATCTAAAACTTTTTCTCCTTTTTCTGGATTTAATACAATTGGAGGAATCATGCTTGGCAAACTTTGCAAATAGATAAAACCTTTTTCATATATTTCTAACTTCTGTATATCTTTTTCTTTTACATTTTTTATTATTAATGCGTCATTATACCATGGTACTCTTTCAAATTTTATGTTTTTTTCTTTAAAACATTTCATTAAATCTTGTATATTATATTTTATAGTGTTTACTCTTAAAGTAGTATTTCTATCACTTATCATTCCAGAAATTATTTTATCTACTGTTCCTGGCGTAAACATTTCATATAGATTGTCCATGAATTTTTCTGGGAGCTTTTTCCTTGCCTCTTGTATTGATAACATTTCTTACCTCTTATTAGTCTTTCTTTATTATTTGTCTAGTTTAAATAATTGATATTTTAATATATTTCTTCTTATAATTACCTTAAAATCCAATTATTTTATTATACATTTCTATGGCAAAATTATCTGTCATTCCTGAAATATAGTAAATTATTGCTTTTGTATAATCTTTTTCATCTGCTATATTAAATAATACCTCATTTTTAGAATTTTCTTTTCTTTCATATGTCCAATATTTTGATAACCATTCTTCGAAATTGTTTAAAATATCTGGATAAAACTTTTTCATTTTACTTATTTTGTTTAATGTATTTTCTCTATCGTATGTATTTTTTAGTGTATTATAAATTTCGTTTAGAACTAAATCAAAATATCTTGATGAAGGTCTTAGTCTATCTGACAAATATATGTATTCATAATTAAATTTCTTTAGTTCATTCATTAAATCAAACATTTTTTGTGAAAAGCATAGTCCATTTTCAGGAGAAGAATTTTCACATAAATCTTTTATTAAGTTGTTCATTATAATTGTATTGTTTATTGCTTCATCTGGATTATTTTTTAATATTTTGTATAGTTCTGATAAATGCTTATCTAAAATTCCTACTTTTATTGCGTCTTCTATATCTCTACCAATATAAGAAATTTTATCTGAAACTTTTACTACACAAGCTTCCCATGTATAAGGAGCGTATTGATTTGGATATTTGTATTCACTTAAGTTTATATATTCATCTCTTGGTCTAAGTGCATTTTCATCTATTTCTCCACAATGTGAAATAATTCCATCTCTAACTCCATAAGTTAAATTTAGATTTTGCTCATTTTTAAAATTATCTTCTAATACTTCTAATTTATCTACAAAATCTAGCCCATTTTTCTCATGCCAAAATCTTTCTCCTAAATCTCTTTGAGAAATTTTAGATAGTACTCTTTCTCCCTCATGTCCAAACGGAGCATGTCCTAAGTCGTGGGCTGTAGCTATTGCTTTTGTTAAGTCTATATTTAGTCCTAAATATTTTGCTATAGTATGGCTTATTGATTCTACATATGTTGCGTGCTCTATTCTTGTACAAATATGGTCATTTTCTGGTGAGAAAAACACCTGTGTTTTATGTCTCATTCTTCTATATGCAGTTGAATGTATTATTCTAGTATAGTCTCTTTCAATTTCTGAGCGTATGTCGTTATTACGTTTATATAACTCTTTTTCTCTTTTTATTACGTTACTCCACTTTTGGTTTTTTTCTGTCATTGCAACATTTTCAAATAAATTTCTCATATAACTCTCCTAATTAAAATAGCTTGTCCTTGTAAATTTCAGCTTGTTTAAGCATATGCCCAATATTTCCTTCTCCTGCAAACTTTTCAATGTCAAAAAAGTTTTCATTTTTATCCATCCAGCATAATTTATTTACCTCTTCAACTAGTTCAACTTCTTTATTAAGTTTTCCGGTGTACACTTCTAATTCCATATCTGACATTTTATATTCAAAATCCATAATATGTGTTAATGTAATATCATTATTAGTTATTCCTGTTTCTTCCTGTAATTCTCTATATGCTGCATGTAATTCGTCTTCGCTTGGTTCTACATGACCTCCAACTAAATTAAATTTTCCTTTATATGGTTCTTTTGCTCTTTTACACATTAAAACTTTATCTCCTGCTTGGTTGTAGACTAATATTACATTTAACTTTTTCATAATTATTACACCTTTCTTTGTTACACTTTATTATATATTTATACTATAATTAACTTTAAATAAGATAGTCTTTATAATTAACTAATTTTATTAGTTCCATTTTTCTCTATTTATATATTTAGTCAACGCCATAATAAATGCTAGTTCTGTTAAATCTATTCTTGTAACTTTATTTTTAGTTAAAAGTTGTATTCCTCCGCCTTTGTTATGTCTCTCTTTATCTTTTTCAAATATCTTGTCCATTACTTGATTTAAGTCTGTATTTATAATATCTTCTACAAATCTTTCTGGCACAGGAAATGATGGGCTTGAACCATAACTTTCAAACTCTTCATTATCTTCTATTATTGCTATATTGGTAATCATCCATCTGCCTAACAAATTATTTATTCCACTTTCTATTGATAAAAACAAATCTGCAGTAATACTATTTTCTTTACAATACTTTTTTAGATTTTTAACTCTGTTCTTTGCACCATTGTAAATTTCGTCATTTACAGGTTGCTCTCCTACTTCTGAAGCTGCTGGTATACCTTCTACTATTACATTATCAAAATATTTTTCTAATGCCCTTCTAGCCCCTTCTATTTTTGCTTGATTTTTAGTTGCAATTAATACTTTCATCTTTAACCTCCTTTAATTTATTCAACACATCTCCATATACATAAAAGCTTCCAACTATAAATATAGTATAGTCATCATAATCTTCTATTACATATGTTAGTGCATCTTTTATGTCTTTAACTTGCACATTAGCTCTTATATTAATTTTTTTAGCAGTATTGGATAATATTTCTCCTTTTACATATCTTTCTGTATTATCCCCATTAGTAAAAATATAAATTGAATTTTCATCTTTTACTAATTCTTCTAACATTCCTTTATAATCTTTAGTTTTTAATATAGACACAATGAATATCTTTTTATTATTTTTGTAATACATATTAACCGAATTTATTAAATTTTGCATCGCCGGTTTATTGTGTGCACCATCATATATAATAGTTGGTTTTTTATATAATTTTTCAAACCTTGCTCTATGTATAACTGTCATTAATCCTTTTCTTATAACTTCTTCGCTAATCGCATATCCTTTATTTTGTAAGATTTGCATACATTCCAGGCAGATACTTGCATTATAAATTTGCTTTTTCCCTTTTAAATTTATAAGTATATTCTTATAATCTTTATAATCAAATTTTTGATACTTATCATCATATGAGTAATTAATAATATCCTGTTCTTTTATTAAATGTAATTTATTATTTTTCACTTTACATGTATTTTCTATAACTTTATTTACTTCATTATCTTGAGAAATAAATACTGTATTAGAGTTTTCTTTTATTATTCCTGCTTTTTGAACGGCTATTTCTGGTAGTGTGCTCCCTAAAATATGCATATGGTCATACCCTACATTAGTTATCACAGATATAATAGGAGCTACTATATTAGTAGAGTCATATAGTCCCCCTAATCCAGTTTCCAAAACTACAAAATCACAATTTTTTCTATTAAAGTAAATTAAAGCCATTATTATTTCTAATTCAAATAATGTTACATTATTGTTATGCTCTTTGTTATATTTTTCAACTTCTGGCATTAACTCTGTAATTATTTCTTCAAGTTCTGTATCTGTTATTTCTTTATTATTAACACATATTCTTTCATTATATTCTATTAAATGTGGTGATATAAACTTTCCCACTTTATATCCTGCATAAAATAATACATTAGAAATCATCTCTACACAACTACCTTTTCCATTGGTTCCAGCTACATGTATTATTTTTAAGCTTTTTTCTGGGTTGTCATATTTTTTCATAAAATAAATAACTGTATCTAATGTTTGTTCCTTTGTTCCTTTATAAAATTCAGATAAAAATTTCTTTACGTCCATCTAAAACATCCCTTAATTATTTTTTATTAATATATCAATAATTGTGCCTTTTTTCAAGTGTTTGTTGGAAATTATAAACAAATGCTAATCTACTATTTTAGAAAATTAGGACAATCCAAATTCAAAAATAATTTAAACTAAATAAAAAACAAAGAGAATTTAGTTAAAACTCTAATCTCTTTGTTTTTAATATGATATGTTTTATATATTTCTATTTTTTATATATTTTTCTGTAAATTCTTCTTTTAGAATATCCATGTTTATTCTGTCATAATATTTCCCATCTAAAAATATACATTTTCTCCTTCTGCCATATTCTTTAAAACCACACTTTTTATAGCATGCAATTGCTCTTTCATTAATTTCTAATACGTCTAATTTTATATTTTGCAAATTTAAATAGTTAAATCCGTAATCTAATATTAATCTTATAGCTTCTGTTCCATACCCCTTATTTCTTGATGACTTGTCACCTATAAATATTCCTAGCGTACCTACTCTGTTTATATGATTAACATTTTCTAAACTAATAGTTCCTATAATTTTGTCATTTTCAAGTTCTATAATTACAAAAGAACACTCATCATCAATATGTTTTTCTAAATATTTTCTTTCAGCATCTAAACTCACTAATTGATGACTTCTTCCTATATAATCTGTAGTTTCAAAATCATTTAACCATTCTGTAAATATTTCTACATCTTCAATATTTCTTGGCGATAAATATATATTATCTCCAATTAGCTTTTTAAAATATTTCATTGTTATCTCCCCTTTGTCTGAATATTCCTTATATTTTCATATCCCATTTTCTACATTTAAATAGTCATGTGATACTTCATTATAATTTAAAATGTTTTAATTATCTATCCAATAACGTTGTATAATATTTCCGTTTTCTTCTTCTATTTCGTTTTCTAAAACGCCACCATTTTTTATAATTGTTCTTGCAGATGCTACATTATTTTTGTCACATGTAATTAATACTTTATGTATATTAAGTAATTTACATTTTTCAAGTGCTAATTTAATCATTTCCGTACTATAACCTTTTTTTCTTTCAGATGGTCTAACCCCATCTCCTATATGTCCATACTTTTTTAATAAAGTTTCATTTAATTTATGTCTTATCTGAATCATTCCAACAAGTTTATTATCGCTTTTTCTAATTGCTAAATATAATGTAGAAGGTACTATTTCTTTGTCACTATTTACTTTCATATCAAACCTAATTTTTAGTAGCCATTTATCATAATCTTTCAAATGGTCTAGTCCTCCGTCTCCATGTAATTCATATTCACCATTTTGTATATGCTCTTCTAAGTAATTCATAACCTGTTCTTTATAATTTTCATTTGGTATTACTAATTCCAATTCACTGCCCATAGCCTTCACCTCCTTAATACAAAAAAGCCTTACAAAGAAATCTCTTAAGACTCCTTTGTAAGACTTAAAAATCTTACTTACAGTGTAGGCATTCTTTGCCCTTTACCGCTCAACTCCAACGTTTTAGGTAAACTCTTAAAACATATTTTTATTTTAACATTATTGTAATAATTTGTCAACATAAAATTTAGCAAATACTACACACCAACTATTTTCTTAAACTAGTGTTTCTATTTGTAACATCTTTACTGCATCTTCTACGTATTTATCAGTATCTATATCTCTTATGTCAAAGCTTTTATATTTTTCAAATAATTTATCTAGGTCTCTGTCTATTAATTCCATTATATCTTCATCCGTTTTTTCTTTTACACCAAAGAAGTGGAAATCATATACTGGTAACTGTAATCTATATTTTGCAGAAATTTTTACATATTCCCTCCATACATCAGAAATAACTTCCCTATTAGCACATAAAAGGTTAAAGTTATATTGGTATAAGTCACCTATTTGATTTATTAGTTCTTCTCTTTCTAATTGAGTCAATTTTTCGTTTGTATCTAACTGATTTTTTCTATTCAATAGTTGTAAAGCTAAAAATAGTAACGGACCTTTTACCTTTGGATCTATTTCATCATTTTTATATAATGTAAAATAATATGCTTCTATTACTTGGAAACCGTCTTTATCTTGTATTCTAAATTCTACTGGTATCTCTTTATCTCCCATTGGTATTTTTGCAACAATAATATCTGAAAGAGGTGGTAACACTCTTTCTAAAGTTTCTGTATTTGCAATTATCTTTTTTAAATCTGTTAATATTTTTTCGTACATACTTATATTTAATTCTTTTTTATTATTTTTTCTTTCTTCTTTTTGTTCTATCCAGTCTCTTTCTGTTAGTAAATTGTATTCGTCATAATCTTTTAAATTTTTCTTTATAATATTTGCCACTTTAGCAATATCTTGTTTGTTATTAACTACAACTAATACACCAAAAAGGTCATGTATATCTTCTAATTTTTGGTAATGAGCTATACGAAAAGAACGAACTGCTGAGTGTACTTTCTTTACACGATAAGAATAAAAAGCAATGTCTATTTTGCTTAGCTCTTTTCTTAAATTTTCAGCATAATTTTTTAAGTCTTCACTATTTCTAGCTTCGTTTAGTAAGTTTTCCATTTTCTTTTCTTCTAATGATGTTGCCACCATACTTCTGTTCATTTTATTTATCATATATTCTTTTCTCTCCTTCTTTACAAAAATACAAGACGTGGTAGTATATATTTTCTATATTTCTATTATATGTATGCATTTTCAAATTATTTCTATATTATCTTGTACTTTTGGTCATTTGTTCTTAATTTATGCTATGCACAGCCTTAAAAGCTTTATAACACAAACAAGTTAACGCCACGGATATTGCGGCATCTTATAATTATAGCACTTCTAATTGGTAAAATCAACCAAAATATTAAATATTAATAAAGTCTTCAATACCAGTACACAATTTGAACACAAAAAAAGAAGTTTTTACTAATTTTGTATTTTAAGTTAGTAAAAACTTCTTTTCTTAGATTATATTTATACTAGCCAATTTTATTTATTTAACAATCCATGTACCATCGATATGTCTGTTGGTACAATATTCTTTGCACCTATTTCTTCTGCTATTACTAATACAAATGCACACATTGCTCTTGTGGCATCCCACCAGTTTGGATCTTCTACTTTATTTCTTATATTATCTAGAGATATTTCTTTATAATACCTTTCTGTATCTTTTTTCCTTGTTTCTATATCCATCATTATTGGTTGCATTTTATCATTATATAAATTATTTTTTTCATATGATATACCTGAATTTAAAGCAAAACGCAAATGTCCTCCACCAGCTAATATTAGTGTATCTGCTTTTTGCTTTGGCAAATTTAATTTTTCTTTTACTGCTCTTTTTACTTCCTCAACATTAGTAGTAGCATAATCATTTACCAAATCTGGATATTGGTTTATAATATCAATTACGCCTATAGGAGTGTTAACCATTTCAGTTATTCCATTTTCATATATAGAAATTTCTGTTGAGCCACCACCTCCTACTAATACTGCTACCTTTCTATTTAGTTTTTTTGCAGCTCCTTCTACTGTAAGTTCATTTTCTTTTTCTTGACTAACTATATCAAATTTTATACCTGTTTTATTTTGAAATAAATCTAAAAATGCTTCTTTTTGTTCTGCTGGCAAACTCCTAAATATGCTAGTTCCACATACATAAATATCTTTATATTGTTTTTTCAATTCAGTTATTAAATTTATTAGTCTTCCTACATCACTTGAATCTAGTTTATTTTCTTGCTTGTAATGCTTCTTAAATTCTATTGTCTCTGTTTTTATACGATTAATTTCCTCTCCATCAAATAAATCTACTTTTGTACAAGTTGAACCAACTTCTATAATTACTTTATCCATATTTTCTCCTTATAATAATTATATTTTTACATACTATTTTTCTAACATTTCATAATATTTCTTCAGAAAGTTCCATGGTCCTGTTTTTTCTGTTAATCCTTCAAAATTATTATTTATTCTATCTAATATTTCTTTTTTAGTAAACCATCTTATATCAGATACTTCTTCTTTTTGCAACTCTATTTGTGATACATCTATATCCTTTGTTATTAAATACGCTTCATTAAAATGTTTATTTATTATATTTCCTTTTTCATTAATTGAGGTAGAACCAACTAAATATTTAATGTCATTTTCATTTATGTTTACATTTAGTTCTTCTTTTATTTCTCTAATTACTGCTTGAAAACCAAACTCTCCTGCTAAAACATGTCCTCCTGCTGTTACATCCCAAAGATTTGGCCACATTTTTTTATTTGCACTTCTTTTCTGTAATAGAACATCACCGTTTTTATTAAATAAAAAACCATATACGGCTCTATGCCATAATCCTAGTTCATGGCATTTTTCTCTTGTTTCAACTTTTCCTGTAAACTCTCCATTTTCATTTAATACATCAAAATATTCCATAAATACCTCCTATAATTATTTTTACTACTTTTCTTCATGTTCTGTTAAATCTCCATGAAATCCATAAATTTGCTTACATAATGGAGCTTGTCTTTTACCTCCTGGTACTATTACTCTTTCTAAGTCTTCATATATACTATGGAATTTTATTCCGTATTTTTCCATTGTTTCTGCACTTATTTCTTTAAACGCTGGGCAAGGTAATACCACTCCATCATATCTTATATCCAGTTTTTCTGTTCCTGCTGTACATAAATGCGCTATTCTTCCGTTTAGGGGAATTCCTATTCTTACATGTCCACTAAAATTTTTTCTTGCATTATCTAATATTATAGAAAATTCTTTTAGTTCTTCTTGGCTTAACATTAAATCGTCTTTGTTTACTCTACCCCTACCTTGAGGAACAAAATTTAGTATACTTATATTTTCTACTCCTGCTATCTCTAAGCATTCCATTATATCTGGAAGTTGTTTATAATTTGGTTTCATTGGGATAAAATGCACATCTACGTTTAGCCCTCTTCCTCTTGCCCTTATTAAAGAATCCATTAAATATGTATATAAGCCTTTTCTTCCCATTAATGCAGAATCTGATTCTTCTTCAAATGCCTGCCAATCAAATACAATTTTATCTAGCCCTAAGCTTTTTAGTTTTTCACATTCTTGCCTTGTTATTGCTCCGTATGTTTTTTGTGTTATGGCTCTATCATAATAAGCTTTTACGTTTCTTTTTAATCTCTCATTCCATGGTTCATGTTCTTCTATTTCTTGTAAATCTTTTGCACATTTTGTATTCATATATTCTATTACTTCTGCAGGAATACTTTCTGCTCTTTTTATTCCGCTAGTAAAGATGACTGTTCTTATTCCTTTAGATTTGCAAAATTCAACCATTTCAAATAAATCTGGATGTAAGAAAGGTTCCCCTCCTGAAATAGATATTTCACCTATTCCCCCATTTTTCATAAAATGCTCTATTGTCCTTTTAAAATCTTCTAAAGAAATTATTGTTTTTTCATCTTGCGATGAATTAGAAGAACAAAATTGGCATTTGTTTGGACATGCTTGTAGCACTTCAAAGCACAAATCTTTCAGCATTCATAATCCCCTTCTATTTCAAAAATGTTTCTGGTTTATCTTGTAATAATTTAATTTCTTGCCTAAAATCTTTTAGTTCTTCCTCTGTAAAATATTTTAGAAAATATCTTATATCTTTTTCTATCAGATGTTGTTTAATATATATGTAATATTCTCTTAAGAGTTCTATATAAAAAGATTTATTCCTTATTTTTTCTATATTTTCAATTCTTAAAAATCTTTTAAATCTATCTTGATATACTGAATTTATTGTTTTAATAAAAGTATAATTTCCTAAGTATTCTACTTCTACACACAGTTTCATAATTCCTAACATTTTATCTACAAGTTCTGATATGTAACCTTCTGCCTCTTTTTTATAATTACAAATTATGTTGTATAGGTCTTCTCCTATTTTATTTTTCAATTCTTGTTCATCATTTTTTTCTATTTCTGCAAACATCTTCTTTGTTATTTCATTGTAATTCTTAAATTGAGTAATTATTTCGGTTCCCTTATACTCAGTAAAATCATGAAATAGCGATTTTGTTATAATTTTATAGATATCAATATTCTCGTTTAGTTCTCTGTTACTATATTCTGCAAGAAGTATGCTTATTAGCGTTACAGTATATTGATGAAATAATACATTTTCTGGTAATTGTGTTGTTATTTGCGAATACCTGTACACATCTTTTAAATTTAATGCTACTTTTATTAAATTTCCATATTCACTTCCATCAAACTTATCATTTAATATTGATTTTATAATTTCACTTTTTTCTTTATAAAAATAATCATTTTTTTCTAAATTTTCTATTTCTTTAATAAACTTTTCTTCTGCATTTTCTATATATAGAGTTATTTCTTTATTTCCTCTTAAATACATTTTTTTAAATATAAGGTATTCTGCAATCTCTTCTAAAAACATTAGTAGCTCAGTATATTTATTTAGTTTAAGCATAGTATAGCTATATTTTAATTTTTTAATAATTCTATTTTTATATTCAAACTTTTCCAATATTAAATTCTCTAATATTTCATGATAAAGTTCAGTCTTAGACTTATCTGAAATTTCAAATGCTAGGTTTCCTGTTTCAGAATATATAATTTGTTTTAATATATAATTGTGCAAGCTTTCCGCTACTTCATCGTTTTTTTCATTTCTGTCCTCAATAATTTTTACAAACAAATATATAGAAAGCATTGCTTTATCTATAATTGTGTATTTTTCATTTTGAATTTGATAAATTTTAGAATTATAGCTGTCTATGCTAGCCAAATATATTTTAAACAAATCTTCTATTATATCATTTAACATATATATTCTCCTTTTTCTTCCTTTAAATTATAAAACTTCTATCATTTTCTATCTAATTTTAATAAATCATTTTTTTCCACGAAGTCTGCTATATCTTCAAACACTTTCTCTTTATATATTGGTCTATCATTTTCAATAAACAAATCAGCTACTGTTTTTGCTCCTTCTCCTAACAACTTTTTAATTCGTTCATCTTTAAGCAATTCTTTATTATCATTGTTTTTTACATTAATGCAATTTTCTTCACAATACAATTTTGCTTGTATATCTGCTTCTAATTTATCACACATCTTTGCCACAATAGATTCTCTCGTTTGCATTTCTTCAAATTCTTCTATTAAATTTATGTATTCCACTTTTTTATTTAAAGTATCTAATACCTCTTGCACAGCTTGTTTCCCTATTTTTCTTTTTTCGTCTTGTGTAATTTTATCAAAAGGAGTTAAATCTCCAATCTTAACTTCTTCAATTTCATGCAGTACAATCATCATTACTACTTTGTATATATCTATATTTAACTTAAATTCGGAATCTATGGCTATCGCTAAAATACATGTTCCATAAATATGTTCTGCTACACTTTCTACTCTTTCTCTATTTACGTTCCATATTTTCCAACCACTTCTAATTTTATCTTTTAGTTCTGTTGCCAATAAATAAAATTGTAGCAAATTTCTTATTTTTTGCTCTTCCATATATGTTTTTAGTTGTCCTCCTCAATAATTTTTAGTAGTTCGTTTCCTCTTTCATAACCAGTTCTATAAAATTCTTCAATAGGAGTATTAATATATCTATTGTCTTTATATCCTAATTCCATTGTAATCGGTCCATTATAATTACATTCTTTCAATTTGTGCATTACATTTTTCCAATCTATTGTTCCATCAAATGGTAACAAATGCAAATCGTCAGATTTATCGTTGTCATGTAAATGTACTGCAAATATTCTATCTTTAAAAAATTCGAAATCAAATTCGTCGTTAAAATGTACATGGTAATGTCCTGCATCAAAACATAGTCCTACATTGTCGTCTTTTATATTACCTAGTACATATTCTAAGTAGCCTTTTAGCCTTGTATTTTCAAATGCCACTTTTACTCCCAATTCTTTCGCATATTTTGTAATTTCTCTTATTCTATCTAGCCCTATTTTATTGTACATAGGTGCTACCTTCTTAGTAGTTAAATGCATTATTACCATCATTATTCTATTTTCATAACAGTTTTTAATATCTTCTTTATACCTTACTACTAATTTATCTCCTTCTTCTCCTTTCTCCCAAATTGAATTGATATTTTTATAACCTAGGTGAGCAAATATAATATTAAATCCTAACTCTTTACATAATTTAACTTGTTCTTCTTGGCTGCATTCCCAATTTTCATCATACCATTGAACAAATACATTTTTAAATCCTACTTTTTTTATGGCATTTATGGTTTCTATAACACTCACTTTTTTATTAGCGTTTTGAATTACCACCGCAAGTTCTCTCATTCTCTTCCTCCATTTTTATTATATATTTTATTAACACTATAAGTACACTTTCTTATTTCTACTTTTATTTTTCCCATTTTCTTTTTATATTTTCTTCTTCTTTTTCCTTTAGTGCTTTATATAAATTAATGTTTAATTGATTACATATTTAATTTAAATATTGATAGGCATAGTTTTTTATATTATTATACATTTTCCACTTTTCCTAATTTCTTTAACAAAATATATCTTTTAATACTTTCATCTTTTTGATACCAAGTCTTTTCTTCGTAGCCCAAATCGTTTAAATTTCTCAAACTATAAACATTTCCAAAAGTTACTTCTGCAATAATGTTTTCAATTTCTTTTTCTCTAGCCATCTTCTCGAGATGTTTTACTAATATTTTTTGTAGTCCGTGACCTCTATATTCTGGTAATACAATAACACCATCTATATCAGCACAGTTTCCTTCTAAATTCGGAATCATTTGTTTTAATTCTTTCATTCTATTTGAAACTGATAAAAATATCCATGCAATCATTTTATTATCTATAAAAGCCCCATATATTTCACCATCATTTATAGGGTCATTAACTATTCTTAAATATGTCTCTTTTTTGAAAGGTAAAAAATAACCTTTTTCTTCTTCTTTAAAATTATCTATTACAATATTTTGAATATTATATATGTCATCAACATCATTCGAATTACATTTTCTTATCTTTATATTTTTATTCGAACTTCCCCTTTGTAAGAATAATTCGTTTTTATGATTATTTTTTTCATCAAAAATATTTATATGTTCCATAAATCTCCTCCATAATCTGTTGGATTATTTCTAGTAAATCTATATTGTATGGTCATTTACATTAATAATTAGTGTTTCTAGTCAAATGGTACGGTTTTAACTCTATATTTTTATTTCTTCCCTGACTCCAAATATAATCATTAATATCAATTGCACATACTCTATTTTCTAATCTCTTTTTTATTAAATCAATTGCTTCAAGCATATTAGCTCTTATTTCTACTTCATATTCTGAATTTACTTCTATTTCTTTTTTGTTATCTATAATATTAGACAGTTTATCACTATATTCTAATATTCCTAATCCTCTCATTACTTGAGGAATTTTATAGTCAGCACACCCAATTAGATGGGAGTAGTCAACTTTTATATTTTCTTTTTGTTCTACTATATGTAAAATATCTGATGTTAATAATTGTGCTAACTTATAAAAATAAATTTTTTTATCATTGTATATTCTTTCATCTTTAAAATTAGGGAAATAATCTATAATAACATCAAATAATTCTATATCTACTGTAATGTCCTTTATAAATATATAGAAATTTCCATTCATTTTTTCATTAACAATTTTGCTAACATTTCTTATAATATTATATCTTTCTTCAAATAATGGAATCTCTATATTTCCTTTTAAGATTTCTTTAAATTCATCTTTAGTTATATTAGAAAAATCAGTGGTATTTTTTTCTTTTACATATTTTAATAGTGCATATAATAATGCAATACTTCCATCTTCTTTTCCATTGTCTGTATCTATTGTCCACTTAGGATTTCCCCAAAATGAAAAATCTATTGCCTCATATACTAGTAAAAAATTTATTATAGTTTCTGTTGGTAAATTTAATAAATTATACGGAGAAAAACTTAGCCAATGTTCAGTTTCAACTTTATTAATTTTTTCTATAAATTTATTTAAATTTGTTTCATTTATTCTAACTGATTTTGAGTTATCAGTAACATACTTACAACTTTTAATTATTTTATCTAACATTATGGTTATCTCCAATATTATTATCTATGTTAACTTTTATATAATTGTTATCATTTAAACCACTCTTTTTAACAACAATTTCATATTCTGCAATTTCACAATTTCCTGAACCAAATTTTTGTATCATTCCATCTTTTGGTAATTTATTAAAATAAAAATACACTGCTCGTGCCACTCCTCCATGCGTTACTAAAAGGATATTTTTATCTTTATATTTTTCTTTTATTTCTTCTAAAAAATTTTTAATTCTTCTAAATAAATCTTGTATACTTTCTAAACCTTCTACTTTAATCTTAGAATAATAATTCCAGTAATCAGTATAATAGAATTCTCCAAGTTCTTTGCCAGTATATATACCACAATCTCTTTCTTCTATTCTGCTGTCAAAGATTACTGGAACATTATTTACATTTATAATATTGCAAGTATGTCTAGTTCTTAATAATGGCGAACAAATAATTAAGTCAATATCCAACTTTTTAATAATTTCTCGTGCTTTTTTAGCTTGTAATATTCCTGTTTCATTTATATCTTCATTTAGTTTTCCATTATATCTTTTTTCAACATTACACTTCGTCAATCCATGCCTAATTACATATAATTTCATATTTTTTCTCCTAATTTATTAAACAAATCTTTTTATATTTTATCTACATTTAAATAATTGCTATTATTATATCTCAAGATTAAGTATTTATATATCTTTTTCTACACCTTTACTCTTTTAACACCTTATATTTTAATTGTACATATGAATTCTGCAATATATGAGTTTCTAACAATTCTAATGCCTTTAATTGATTCAATTCTTCTATTTTTGAAATAGCTTTTCCATCAATTAAAGTGTTAGTAGTTGAACCTCCCACTAAGATTGGTGCTATTACTATATTTACATAGTCAATTAAATTTTCTCTTAAAAATTTACAATTTAGAGTTCCCCCAGACTGAATTGTAATTCTCTCTACATCATAATTGTTTTTTAAATCTTCCATCATCTTTGTTAAATTTATATTTTCATAATAAATTATTTTTAGATTTTCAAACTTGTCTAATAACTTAAATGCTGGGTGATTTTTGTTATCTGTTACTAAAAATAATATATCAACCCAATTACATAAATATTCTATACCATTTTCATTAAGGTGAGGTTTTCTATCTATGATTATAAATCTGCAGTCAATCTTCTGCGGTTTCTCTTTTCTTTCATTAACACCTATTTTTTTCATTACTCTTCCTGTATTTAAAGAATAGCAATCTGTTGTTTTTTCTATTTCATAATATTGGTGTAATCCTTCTTTTACACCATTTATTTTACACCAATCTCTATCAACATCTAATTCATCACTATCTCCACTATTAATTTTTCCGTCCAGGGACATTAACATAAATAAAGTATTAATTGGTCTATCCATAATTTCCTCCTCCTAATTATCCTCATTCTACCATAAATTTACTTCTCCGCACACCAAGCGGGCCTCTATCATTACTTTAATTTTATGATTTTCTGTTCTTTTAATCTTATTTTTGCCATTTCTCTCAGAACTAACAAAATCTTCAAAAGCAGCAAATTAGGATATTTTTTCTAATTTTTTAGACATAGCACTGCTACGCACTCCACGTGTCCGCGTAAACGGAAACATGTCTACTGGCTGTACTTCTTTTACTTTATATTCCGCTTCCATCATACTTATATCTCTTACCATAGTTGCAGGGTTACAGCTAATGTATATTACTTTTTCTGGCTTTAACTTTAAAATATTGTCTATTGTATTTTTATCTAGTCCTCTTCTTGGAGGATCTACAAATACAATGTTTGGCACTATATTCTCTTCTTTTATTAAATCTTCTAATACATCTTCTACAGCACCACATCTAAATTTAATATTTTCTACTTTATTTATTCTTGCATTTTCTTTTGCATCTTCTATAGCCTGCTCTACAATCTCTATTCCATATACTTTATCTACATAAAAAGACGCATATATTCCAATTGTGCCTATTCCACAATATAAATCTAAGACAACGTCGCTTTTCTTAAGTTCTGCTACTTCTATTGCTTTTCCATATAATACTTCTGTTTGAACAGGATTTGTCTGGTAAAATGACATAGGAGATATTTTAAAAGTATAATTTCCTAATTTATCATTAATATATCCGTCTCCATATAATACAATATTTTTGTCTCCTAAAATTACATTCGTGTTTTTAGTATTAATATTTTTTACAATTGTTTTTATTTTGAACTCGTTTTTGTCGTCTTTACTAAATTTTTCAATCAACAATTTAACGAACTCTTGTTCTTTTTCAAATTTTTCTCCATTTAATACTATTACGCACATAATCTCATTAGTTTTTATGCCAACTTTTATTATTAAATGTCTAAAAAGTCCTTTCCCTGTTTCTTCATTATATACAGATAAATTATTTTCTCTTATAAATTCAATTACATTTCTTGCTATTTTTGTTGATATAGGATTTTGTATTTTGCATTCTTCTATTTCAATAATCTCATGTGTTCTTTTAGCATATATTCCAAAGACTTTTTCTCCATTTTTATTAATTCCCAATGGGTATTGTGCCTTATTTCTATAATAATATGGTTTTTTCATCCCAATCGTATTTTTTACTGTTATTTTATTTTCTAAAACTTTATTCACTAAATTTTGTACTACGTCTCTTTTCATTTCCAAAGTTCTATTATATTCTATATGTCTTAAATTACATCCTCCACATCTTTTATAAGTAGTACAATCCGCTTCTGCTCTATATTTAGATTTTTCTATAATCTCAATTAACTTTCCATATCCATGTGATTTAGTAACTTTTACAATTAATATTTTGCATTTTTCTCCCTTTATTGCATTATTAATAAAGATGGTATATCCATCTATTTTTGCAATTCCTTCTCCTTCGAACCCATTATCTATTATGTCTACTATATATTCTTTATTCTTCTCTACTGGTATTTCCATGTTTAAATTCCTTTATATATATTTTTTTATTGCATCATATAATTTATGTATTGGTAATCCTACAACTGTAAAATAGTTTCCTTCTATTTTATCTACAAACACTCCAAATTTACTTTGTATTGCATATCCGCCTGCTTTATCATATGGATTTCCTTCTTCAATCCATTTTAATATTTCCTTTTCGCTCATATCTTTAAAATATACTTTAGCAATATCATAATCTATGTATTCAGAATAATTTTCCCCATATTGTATTAGTACAGTAAGGCTTGTTATAACCCTATGGTCTGTATTTCTTAACAAATTTAACATTCGTATTGCATCGTCTTTACTTTTCGGCTTTTCTAAAACTTCGCTACCTTTAAGCACCATAGTGTCAGAACCAATAACTATTCTGTCTCCTTCTGTTTTGTCAAATACTGCTTTTGCTTTTATATATCCTAGCCTTTTTGACTGTTCTTCTATTGTTAGTCCTTCTTCAAATGTTTCGTCTGCGTGGCTTACAATTACTTCATAGTTTAATTTCATTAAATCCATTAATTCTTTTCTTCTTGGTGATTGTGATGCTAATATAATTTTCATATTTATTCTCCCCTGTTTTTATTCTTCTCATAATTTACCATAAAATGCATAAAAAATCAATCTTTATAAAGTATACCAAAATGCTATGTTTTTGGAATTTACTTCATATAGGTTGATTTTTATCTTATTCTATTTTCTTTTAAACTTATTATAAAAAATACATATTACAATTATTGCAATCGCTACTCCAGCTGAGCAATACACATAAATATCTTCTTGTGTTTTTCTATCTGTTTCTTTATTTTCATCAGTTATATTATTTTCTTGCGTATTTGTTTCTTCATCTTCTTTTTCTTGATTATTATTTTCTGCTAAAATTGCGGAAAGTTTTTCTGCCTGTATCTTTATGTTTTCTTCTACATTTTTTTCTTCTTCATTATTTCTTCTATGAATTTCAACTATATATTTTTTTATAGTAATTCCATCTTCTGCTGTTACTATAATCTCAGCACGATTATTTCCTTCTTCTAATTTACTACTTTTATCTATTTTTACTTTTGCATTAATATTTTCTGGCACTGCTAAAATATTAGCAATTTCTACACTATTACTTACTTCTACTTTATAATTGGTTATATTCGCATCGAACTCTGGCGTTAGTGTTCCATTTTCTACTGCTAAATTTTCTAAATTTGCATTTGCCTTTTCTTTATTTGAAGTTTTAGTTACATATATTTTATAGTTTGTTTCATTTGTTTTATCTTCGGATTTCACACTAATATTAATAATATTAAGCCCTGTTTTGAAATTATTATTACCCGTAATACTAATTATAGAGTTTGTATTTTCCGCTATAGCGGTTATATCGAATTTATTTATTGTTTCGTCTATTATTATATAGTAGTCTTTTATTTCTTTTGAAAACTCTGGGCTTATTCCTTCATGGTTTAGCCTTAGTATCAATAAATTAGCATTACTTTTATCTGTGTTTACGCTAGTATTATTTTCTACATTTTTTACATTTTCTTCATTATTCTCATTTATATTTTTTGTAATATTAATGCTACCGCTTTGTATATCTATTCTTTCTCCATTTTCATTATAAAATTCACCTGTTACCACTATTTTACTATCATTATCATTTTTACTTTTAAAATTAAAAGGTCCCACATTATCAATTTTCTTATTTTTACCTGTCTCCGAAACCCATGTATATAATATTCTTCCATTACTATAATTTGAATTTTCCATATTGTTCTCATATTCTAAATTATTTTGATCAAAAAATATCTCTAATGTCATTGAGGCTAAACTAGCATTGCCAAAATTAATATATAATTCTTCATTTACGCTATCTACGCTTTTTACATTTAACTTCATAACTTCGTTGCTTGCTAATTTTGCACTAGTATTAACATTATTCTTATTTATAAATTTATTAACTACAATAATAGTAGTAACTATACTAATCATAATACTTATAGCAATTGTTATTTTATAAATTATTTTTTTATTCATATTCCCTCCTTTGGAAATTAGGGACAGGTCCATTTTTCTGACTTTCAGAAATTTGGACCTGTCCCTAATTTCTGGAATTGCGAAGTTTGGACCTGCCCCCAATTTCTATTGCTCAATTAATTTTAAATCAAGTATATGTCTTTGTATTAAAAGAGAGTCTACAGATGAAGGATTTTTTCCATTCTTATTTATATTTCCTGCTATTAAAAATACTCCTTGTAATTTCTCTATTTCTAATATATGCCTTTGTAAAACTAATAAGTCTATTGAATTTATCTTGCCATCTCCATTTACATCTCCGTATATTACTATTTTGTATTCCATTTTAACAATTCCATTTTCTAATAATCTTATTTTGCTTCCGCTTCCTATATTCTCTCCTGCCTCAAGTTTCTTTCCACTGCTGTTATATATTTCTATATCAAATTTAGTATTAATTTTTGTTATTACTTCGTCTACCTTTAATTTTTTTATATTCCAACCAGTTATTATATTATTTTCTATTTTTAATTCATTACTAAATTCTACATCTCCCTCATTTAATTGTCCCAATACTGTAATTTTTATTTGTTTTACTAATCCTGAATCTTCGGACTTAACTTCTATAGTAGTTATTCCTTCTCCTACTGCTTTTACAAGTCCTGTGTTTGTAACTGTTACAATATTTGTATTTGACGATTTAAAATTTATATTTTTATTGCTTGCATCTGATGGAAGTATTACAGGGTTTATTTGTACTTCTTCCTCTTTTTGCATAAATATTTCTTCCTCTTTTAATATTATGTCGCTAACTGGAGTGTATACATTTATATCTATGCTTGCTGATACATTGTTTTCTTTTGCTTTTACTGTTATAGTAGCTTTTCCTGATTTTATCCCAAGTACATTACCACTGTTATCTACTTGTATTACATTATTGTCACTTGAACTATAAATTATTTCATGGTCTTTTGCTTCTTCTGGTAATATTTCTACTTTTAATTTAATTGTTTCACCTTTATTTATTGTTGTTTTCTCAGCTGTGATATCTATTTTTTCTATCTGTTTTTCTGGAACTTCCTTTAAATAACTTTGGAATGCATAACCTACCATTCCGTTTGGTAGTTCTACTTTATCCCAAAGTTCTCCAGACTGTTTTCCTTTTGCTACTCTTGTCATTATTACATTTCTATCTACTGATGTTAGCACTTCATACGAAGAGGATGGTCCTTCTCTTATATTTAAAGTTGTTTGTACATCTGCATATACTTTTGTATTATCATTAGTAAAGTCGCTTTCTAATATATTAGGGTTTTCTACTGGTTCTTCTGGCATATTGTTATAAACAGGTATAATAAAGGTCATGCTATTACTTAGCATATTCATATTTGCATATCCATTATATATTAATTTTGACTCACTATATGGTGCCAGTACATTTGTCATATATTGATGCCAAAACAGTTCTCCTCCTGTATTACTACTTACGTGAAATTTTTGTAAATATACTGTATCTTGTCCTAAGTGTATATAACTTGAACCTATAAAAATTCCACCTCCTGTTATTGCTTTTTCTTTTGTTGTCCATGGAATTAAATATTTATTTTTTGTTTCTGTGCTTGCACCTTTCCCATCTCTAGCATATTGAAGACCATTTTTTATCGCTCCCATAGGTTCTGAAGAACTTGTTGCACCTATATTATAAAAATTATATAATCCCTCATATCCAGCAACTGTTCCTGATATAGATGCATGTGATAGAAATGGTCCTACTTCTTGCTTTATTCTTGATGCTAAATGGTATGGGCTTACCGATGATGTTTTTCCTGCATTTAATATTAAATCCGAATATTTACTATCCATAGTAACTGTGCTGCCAGTACTTGTAACATATTGAACAATTTTATTGTAAAATTCTGTACCATAAAGTATTTTTTCTATTCCTTCTTTATTGTTTGTTTTTTCGTCATATGAAAGTCCTTCAAATTGAAATATTCTAACATTATTTAGAAAATTTCTTGGATCCATTGCATATTCTACTGCTCTTCTTGATGCATCTACCCAACCACTATCTACTTCAACATTATATTCTCCTGGTTTTGTGTTTTTCCATCTATCTGAATATGATTTTGGTACTAAATTCTTTCCAAATATATTTTCATTATCAATTACATACTTCCAATCTAAATTGGTATATAATGCAACAAACTTCCAATTAGGATATTTTTTCTGAAGCTCTGCTAAATATGGCTTGTAACTATCTGGAAAGTTTTCTATTCCCTCTTTTTCCTCAGCTGCATCTATATTAGTGGATATTATAAATACAACTACTATTGCTGCAATTATTATTAAACTTATATATGCAAATGTAGATATTCTAGAGTGTCTTTTTTTATTTTCAATTAAAATATGCTTATTCTTAATTTTTATACTTTTTTCTTTCATTCTTCCTCCTTCCTAGTTAGTATTTTTAATTTTAATAAATTACTTTCTAAGATACACGCTTTTTTTGTTATAATATAAGCAATTTTTCTTATATATTAATCCTCTACAGCCTTAATAATTAATCTTTTATTAGAATAACTAGTACATGTAATTAATGTTATCTCTCTTTTATTCGTATCTTGTGATAAAGGTTCTATATTGTCCATTTCTATCCTATATTTATCATAAATAGTATAACTATATTTTCCATTTTTATTATCTGATAGATAAATTTTTTCTCCTATTTCTAAATCTCCTAAATATCCAAACATATTCTTTCTTCCATAATTATGTCCTGCTATACAGTAATTACCTATCTCATTTGGATTAGAACCCCAGAATTTAGATACGCACACCTCTAATCCGTCTTTACTATATTCTTCTAAAACATTAGAATCTATATTAAGCTTTGGTATTTCCAATTTAGCACTAACTTTATATCCAAAATATTCACTAGGTACAGCTTCCTCTAGTTTACTTCCTTTATATACTTTTTCGCTTTCTAAATTTTCCTCACTGTTTTCATCATTATTTTTTTTGCTATCATCTATAATTATCTGCATTGTATTTTCTATATTATCTTCTTTTTCTACTTTAGTTAGTTCTGTTTTTACGTTTCTTACAACTTTTATTTTGCTTTCTTTGTACCATCCATATACCATATATAAAATGATACTTAAAATAAAAAGTATAATAAATGCCCTTATTATACTTTTTACTTTTATTTTTATGTTTTTTATTTTGTTTAATCTTTTTTCTCTTCTATTCATAGTTAAACTCATTTCTAGTTTCCTACAAAGGTATAAACTTAAATAAACCTTACATTAAGAAACTTTTTATATCTTTTACTTTATGTAAGTGATTTCCTAATTGGAAATCACTATTTTATTATTTTTATTTATCTTTCTTTAGTGTAAAGTAAGATATTGCTAGTGCTACTATAATAGAGGTAGCTGTTAAATAAACTGTACTACCGGTTTTAGGTAAAGTGCTTGGTTCTTCATTATTAATATTTCCTACCGTTCCTGTATTATTTTCATTATTTGTTTCTCCTGCTATTTCATTTTCTATCTCATTATTGGTTACATTGTTTTCTGGTGGTGTAACAGTTTCTTCTTTTACAGTAATATTAAAAGTTTCGCTTACAATTTCTGCATCTGAGTTATCTCTATCTATTAGTTTTATTTTTATTGTATAATCTCCAGCTTTATCAAAAATTCCCTTTAAATTTAATTCTTTACTTACATCTTTTCCACCAATTGCATCTCCTGCTGCATCTCCCCAGCCATTTTGAATAATATCATGTTCTAATTGTTGACCATCTGTTCCAAGTAATTTTACAGTTCCATTAACTGGAGTTGTAGCTTCTGCTAATATTCTTGTATGTTCATAATTTTTTCCCATGGCAGATGATATTGTAAGTTTCATATCTTTTTCCTCATTTACTATTACATCACCAGTATAATTTAGCATAATATTATAATCTTCATATTTTGGTTCTACTATTATACTTTTATCAATTGGTGTTGTAATATCATCATATGAAACAGATGCATCTGGATTTGCCAACCCTTCTGCTGTTATACTAAAATCTGTTGGATTTGATGTTGTAACATCTTTTGCTTTAAATATAACAGACATATTTCTTCTTGGATTTGTTCCACCGGCAGTATCAAAGAAATATACTCTTATTCTAGTACCGTTATCATCCGCTGTTCCACCTTCTGCTGATACATATTCAAATAAATTATTATCATAGGCAACATCTACTGTATATGAACCCATATCTTGTCCAAAATCCACATCTACTTTAACAGTTTCATTTGGATGTACAGTAGTTTTGTCTACATTTATAGTAACATTTTGAAGTGAATCTGCGTATACTGGCAAACATAATGCGACAATTACTAAAAGTACAATTAAACTAATTAGTTTTTTCATAAAAATCCTCCTTTTTTTGTTTTTACAATATTTATTATGCTAATTTTTTTTATAATTAATTTAGAAATTATTGGTGAAAAAATTAATAACAAAATTTCCAAATAAAAAAATAATAATTTATTTATTTTTGAAAATATTATTATTAAAGAAATTCTTTATTTAAAAGAAAATTTTTTTATTTTAAGGACTTTCTTTAAATATATTAAGAAAGGATTGAAAATTTTTATGGATAACTCTAAATATATTTTAAATGAAATTAGTAAAGGCTTACAGATGGGAATGGATTCAATTTCTAATATTACTCAGAAAATTGGAGATAAAAGTTTTAAAGATGATTTATTATATCAATACAACGAGTATGGTAACCTTTTACACAGAGTAAATGATGAAATGAGTAACTATTCAGACGTTCCCGACCAACTAAATCCTATGCAAAAGGCTATGGGTTGGATGAGTATTGAAATGAATACTTTAACAGATAAAAGTAACTCTAAAATCTCTGAAATGATGCTTCAAGGTACTAATATGGGAATTATAGAAGGTGTAAAACTTTGGAATAATAATCCAGATGCTACAGAACCTGTAAAAAATATTTTAAAAGATTTTATTACATTCCAGGAAAATACTGTAGAAAAATTGAAAAAATATTTATAATTTTATATTTTTAATCTTATAAGATTAGAAATTACAACTTACAATTTTAATTAAAATTAAAGATTAAGACTATTTTATTTTTTAAGTAAAAAAATGCAATTCAAATATTAAATAAAAAAAATTTTGTATTTGAATTGCATTTTTATATATTAACTTTATTTTTAGTTTTTCCCTTATTTATTTTGCCTTTGATTTTGTTTTATCTAGGTATTTAAATGTATTATTTTTCTCTTTCTTTTATATAAATGGCTAGGTTTCTTAAAAATTCTGCTTTTTCACCATAGATTTTTATGTCTTCAATTGCCCCTTCTATTAATTCATTTAATCTATTTTTTGCTCCATTTAGTCCATATTTTGATACATATGTACATTTATTTAGTTTCTTATCATTTCCAACGGGTTTTCCTAATACGCTTTCATCTCCTTCTTCAGATAAAATGTCGTCTTTTATTTGAAATGCTAATCCAATCTTTTTAGCATATGAAGTTAAGCTTTTTATGTCTTCTTCTGTACATTCTGCAAGAATTGCCCCCATCTTTACTGATAACATTAAAAGAGCACCTGTTTTATTTTCATCCATATATTCTAAATTTTCTTCTAAAATTTGTTTACCTTCGTATTCTGTATCTATATATTCCCCCGCAATCATTCTATCTACTGCATTTGAAAATTCATTAAAAATTCTTATTTTTTTATTTAGATTATTTTCTAAAATTTCATTTGGCATTGCTGCATTTTCATTTTTTAAAGTTTCTAAATTTTTGGTATTTCTTAAGTCATTTGCGATTACCATATAAGCATTATTTAATAAGCCATCTCCTGCAAGTATAGCAGTTGCCTCATTAAATTGCTTATGATTTGTGGGCTTTCCATGTCTAAAGTCGTCATCATCTATTCCCGGTAAATCGTCATGTATTAAAGAAAAGTTATGCACCATTTCTATTGCTACAGCATATGGTAAACACTCTTCAATATTTTCTTTAAATAATTTATATGTTGCTATGACTAAAATTGGTCTTAATCTCTTTCCCCCTGCCATTAAGCTATATTCCATAGCACTATTTAGTACTTTTTCTACACAATCATTTTTTCTTATATATTTTTCTAATTCTTTATTTACAATATCTTGGTACATTTTTAGTTCTGTTTTAAAGTCCATTTTTTCCTCCAATTATTTTTTCGTTATGTTTTTATCTTAACATATCTTTAATTTTTTCTCAATATTATCATAAGAAAACTTGTACTACAAACATAGTAAATTTGATTTATTATATAAACCAGACAGCGACACTCGAATTACCGAGTGTCGCTTGTCTCTTAAGTTGTTAGCCTTCAAGTTTCTCCCACAGCCAAAGGATAATGTTTCCGCCAACGAAAGTTCCTAATGCAAATACTACAGATGTGAATGTCGCAAGCCCCATATTTCCTCCGGGTGCACTAAGTGTTGTTACAAACATACTCGCACACAGCAACAGAGAAACAATTAAGCAATAAACAACCCGTCTAAGCATACCTAAATCCTCCCGTCCTCCATCGGACATTGAAATAAAATAATTGGGTATACATATTATTATATCACTTTTTTCTATTATTTTCAAGTTTGCTATAAAAGACATTAGTAAATAAGAAGAAAACTTGACATATTTAATAACTTATATTTATAATACTTTTATAGAACATATACATATTAAATATGTAATAAATGAATTTTTAACATTAACTATTTTTATTAAAGTTTAGAAATTGAAGGGGTAAATTTAGAAATGGATGATTTTATTAAAAGTAATGCTGAGCATGTAAAAGAAACGTATTTGGACAGCGCTAATAATTTATTAAACTTTTCTATGTTTGTTTTTGCATTTAGTTTTATAACATATTTTATTGCGCTATTATCTAATAATTTTGACTTTGGCTTGATATTTGAACTAATAGCATTTATTCTTATTCTTATTACAAAAAATAGAATAAAGAATGGCGATACCTCGATAGCTAAAATTTGTGTTATATCCTCAATGCTACCAGTTATATTTTTAATTGGATTTGACTTATTAAATCTAATCCTAAATTTAGGTGAGGTTTTTGGAGAAGTTTTTCACTATTATACAAGCATTGACCAATTTTTTTATATGATTGAACCATATCTTTTTGACATCACTCTAGTTGTTAATATTGTACTACTTTTTAAAGCCTTCATTAGCTTAAAGCATGCTGAAGGCTCTGTAGAAAAAACATATACAGATAAATTTTATGACTCATTATAATTTTACATTTTCTTCTTCATCATATAAAACTTCGTCATCTTTTTCGAGCTTATCTTTTGCATTGTCATGTTTTTTTAGTCTATATATTAAGTAACACATAATTAAAATTTCTAAAATATATATAACAATGTATGTAACTGTTTTTACTTTAAAGTTTAAGTATGCAGTTACATTTTCTTGTATATATGCTTCTTTAACTGTTTTTATACCTGTAAACACTCCCACTACCCTTTTATTTTCATCTTCACTATTTGCTTCGTATTGTTCATACATATTAGCAAATTCTTGCTCATTGTATTTATTATCTAAGAATATCTTTATTCCGCCTTGTATCATTAATGCTAAAATTGATATTATTGTAACAAATATTATATTTCTTATTAAGCTATCTCTACTTTTTGAAATGCAACTAAATAAAATTAACAGTCCAATAGAAACTAACACACAAATTAATTGGAATGTTAAAAACATGTTTTTTATATCTGCTATTCGGTCAATAAAATTCACTTTATATGAATAAAAAAATGCCACAAATGCTATTATAGCAAACATAAGTCCTGTTATAACTTCCATTGCAAAAAATGTTCTATCATATACAATTATAGGATAGCGTCTACCTAAGTAATTACTATAATGTGGCGCGCTATATCCTTTACTACTTATTTTTGGTCTTGAAAGACTTCCTCTATTTCTAAACATAATATCCCCTCTATATATTTTTCATTATAATACTAATATAAACAAGCATATATTTATTAGCACTAGATATGAAAATTAATTAATTTAGTACAGTATATCATATTTTTTACAAATTTCAACTTATATAATTTACAATTTATTTACATCAAGCATGTATTCTTTTAACAGCTTTTCTTTATTGATGTTTCATTGCAAATATTTATAGTAACAAACAATTGGATGTGCAATTATACACATCCAATTGTTGTGAAAAAAATGTTTTTCTTTGTTGGCGATTTTAAATCAAGTATAGACAATAACTACGTGTTAGCTCGCAATATTCATATCCAACGAGTTTTTCAAAGCCTCTTTTCTTATTGATCAAAATATAGACTCCAGACATTTCAACCTTATAAACGACACCTGATTCCTCCAAAAACTCACTCAATGTATTGTAGCGATTATAGGCATTAATTGCAAATCTGGATGCCATACGCTCTAGATGTTTCATTTTGCCAGCATCAATTTCACTTTCTGTTTTATCGATAATTTCTTTTCTTTGTTCTCTATTAAGCTGTACTTTGAGTTCATCATTGGAAGAATTTTGATTACCACTTTCAAGATAACCTAATACAGTTCCAGTAATCATTGGCACCGCATTTTGATTGTCAAAGTAGAAATTCCAGATGTCTTTTAGTCCATCAATTAGTATTTTGTATAAGATACAACATCCGTTATCATACTTTTTAGTTGAATCCGTGTTCATAGTAGAAAAACTCATGTCTCCACATCTGTCATCTCCAAAATTTAAAGGCCAAAAACCAATGATAATGTCCTCGCATATTCTAATATTATCTTCATAAATATCAGAATAAACACAGTAGAAAGCTCCTCTTCTGGTTGTTTGTTTTTTGAATTTAATCTTGTATACGTGATAGTTCAATGTTGCTTGATAGGTACTTCCAAAAATTGCATATAGAATGCCAAGGTCATTAATCATTTCTTCTTCGGAACGAGTATCCTCATAATAGGTCTTGTCGTCCTCAAAATACATATGATACGCTCGTCTACGGTGGTTATGTACCTTCTCTCCCCAGAGGAAATCTCCAAAATCGAAGCTAGTAGTTGTACTATAATCTTCTGTCTGTTGCTCAGGAATCTCATGAGTTTCCTCATAGGATTTGAGTTTTTTTTCAATTTTAGCTAGAAGCCGTTTAGCATTTTCTTGCTCTGCCCCAGAATCGAGTTCAACACGTGATTTAAGTGCTGCAAGCCTATGCTTTAACTTAGCATATTCATTTGGATCAAACTGACTTTTTTTCATCATATCGCCCTCCAAAATTTTTAGTAAGTATTACTTACATGTTTATAGTATAGCATATTTTACATAAAATAGCAATTTATAGTTGTATTACATAAGGCTATACTTCATTAAAATTTAAAGATTAATTTAAAAATATGCATGTAATATAATTATTTTAAATAAGCATAAAACAAACAAGCTATTTTCAACATAAAATAGCTTGTTTGTTTTAGATGTTCTAAATTTGCTTTATAATTTTTCTACGACTTCGAGCCCCTTTCTTAAAGAATTGACATGTGAACAAATCATATTTACTGTCCGTGTGCTGTTTGTTTTCTGAGAATTAAGCGGAACTATACCATCACCATTAATTTTCAGAATTTTGTCCAAAATAAATAATAACAAATCCATAATGTCTTTACAACTGCATACATTTTTCAATGAAGATGTTATATTTATATGCTCTTTATAAATAGCCTCCCGCATATTTTGAATAAACTGTGAATTTGGTATTATGTCCCTATCTACATTATGATCACTAAAAATCATATTGTAAATTTTTTTGAGTATTCGGATTTTTAACTTTTTTTCAACGGTTTCCTTATCTGCAATAATAGTACCACTAAATGGTGTTGAAATTGTTACTAATATAATACCTTTTTCGCAGTAATGACTGGCATTATATAAGCATAATCCACATTTTGAATGACCGACTAGAAAAATCTGCTCATACTCTTCTGATAAGCTATTAACAAATTCGGCGATGTCTTTGCTAGATTCTTCTAATCCTAAACATTCAAAAGTAAAGTAAAATGCATAAACAGCATTGTCTTTACTTGTTTTAGGTTGAAACTTGTGCATACCTGGATCATGCTTAGTAACCACATTGTTGTCATCTACATTTAATGAATGTCCATTGCCAATAATATAGCATCTTTTCCGCTTTTTTCCTTCTTGGATTCTTTGTATAACAACGTTTTCAGTTTTATATACAATTCCCCCCATGATTTCATCGTTTAAAACAAATCTCTTCATCTAAGTCCCTCCCTTGCATTTGCAATGGTTGTTTTTTAATTTTCAAAATGGATTGTTTCTATTATATTACAAATTAATACATTTTTCAAATTTAGGATAAAAAAGGAAATATAAATATATTGAGAAATTCTTATATCTATGCTAAAATAACTTAGAACTTTCACTAGAATTTTTACAGAAGCCAAAAAAATAATACCAAGGTAAACACTACAAATCCTTGATATTACTACACTTGGTGCGGATGAGAGGACTCGAACCTCCACGCCGTTGGCACTGGTTCCTAAGACCAGCGCGTCTGCCAGTTTCGCCACATCCGCATCTATTTACTTGACATTTGTTATTGTAGCACATTCTACTTACATAGTCAAGTAAATTTTTCATTAATTTCATCCCAAAGAAGTATTTTTTCTTCTATCTCTTTATTTATATTATCTATATTCTCTTGCAGTTCTTTTAGTTTTACGTAATCTGTACTATATTCTTCTTTTTCCATCTCTTTTTTTAAATATACTACTTTGTTTTCTAATTCATTTATTTGTTGTTCTAACTTTTCCATTTTGGCTTTGGCTTTTTTTATTTCTTTATTTATAAAATATTGATTATTATTTTTAGTGTTTGTAGATAAATCTAAAGTTTTATCTAATTTGTCGTTTTTGTTATTATTTTCATTCTTGTTTCCATACATGTTTTCATTCTTTTTTTCTGTACTTTCTACTTCAGCTTCTTTTTCATATCTTCCATATTTCTCCTCGTATTCTTCATATGTTCCATCAAAAAATGTTACATTATTTTTCTTAAATATTAATAATGAATCTGCTATCTTATTTACAAAATATCTATCATGGGAAACAAAAATTAAAGTTCCTTTATATTCTTTTAATATGTTTTCTAAACTTTCTTTGCCTATAATATCCATATGATTAGTTGGTTCGTCAAGAAGAAGCAAGTTTGGTCCTTTTCTAAATATTTTGCATAATTGAAGTCTTGCACGTTCTCCACCTGATAAGACTTTTATCTTTTTAAAAACGTCTTCTCCTGAAAATAAAAATGTTCCCAATATTGTTCTAATTTGTGTAATAGTTAAATCTGGAAATGTATTATAAAATTCATCAAAAACAGTATTTTCTGTATTTTCAAACTCCATTTGTTGGTCAAAATACTGTCTATCTACATGATAGCCATACTCAAATTCGCCAGATATTTTAGGTATATTTCCATTTAATGTTTTTAAAAGAGTTGATTTTCCTATTCCGTTTTCTCCTATTATGGCAAGTTTTTGTCCCTTATATAAATTAAATGATACATTTTGTATAGGTTTACCATATCCTATTTCTAAATTTTTGACTGTAAGTATGCTCTTTCCACTTTCTGTTTTTATGTTGAAATTCATGTGAAATGTTTTTAAATCATATTTGTTAGGTTCTTCTATTATTTGCATTTGCTCTATCTTTTTTAGTTTTGATAATGCCATTTTGGCTTTAGTAGGCTTATATCTAAATCTATCTGCAATAGCTTGTAGTCTTTTTATTTCTGCTTGTTGATATTCATAGTCTTTTAACTGCTTTTCATAATTTATTCTTTTTTGTTTTTCAAATTCTGCATAATTCCCTATATATTCAGTTATTGTAGCATATTCTATTTCATATACTTTATTTACTATTCTATCTAAAAACATTCTATCATGTGATACAATAACAACTGCTTTTGTATAATTTCTCAAATAATTTTCAAGCCATTCTATTGCGGTTATGTCTAAATGATTTGTAGGCTCATCTAAAAGTAATATATCTGGTTTACTAAGTAAAAGTTTTAAAAACGCAATTTTAGTTCTTTGTCCTCCTGAGAATTCATTTATCTTTTTATTTTTGTCTTCTTCTGAAAAACCAAATTTCTTTAAGGCTACTTCGTATTCTTTTTTGTATGTATATCCCCCTATAATCTCAAGTTTTTCTAAAGAGTCTGTGTATTCTTTTATTATTTTTTTATCTGTATTATTTTGCATCTCATTTGATAGTTTTGTAATTTTATTTTCTAAAGCTAAAATTGGCTCATATACTTTTAAAATTTCTTCTATTAAAGTTTTTGATACATCTTCAAAATCCATTTGTTTTAAAAAACCTATGTTAGGAGAACCTTGCTTATATATTGTAAATTTTTCTTCTCCTATTCCTTCTTCAAGCATAGAATTATCTACTATTGCATTTAAAAGCGTACTTTTTCCACTTCCATTTCTTCCTACAATAGCTATTTTATCTTTTTCTTTAATTTCAAAATTTATTTCTTCTAAAATTGTTTCAGCTCCATATGATATAGAGCCATTTATTATCTTGTAATTCATATTCTCCTCTTTTATTTAAAAATATATACTATGTTTTTTATATAATTAGGAAAACCTACCGCACTGCGGCAGGTCTCCGAAAGCGTTAGCCGGCATCAGGAACTTCCATGTAGTAGCCAGCGTTTCCATTGGTCGCACGGTTGTACCTACAGTTAGGACTGTCATGCATGGTGCACTGCAAGCATCGAACAGTTCTCCGGCAGAGTGGATAAAACTCACCATCTACCATAGTTCCGTACTCTGCAAACAACGTGGTACCATCTTTGCCTTCGATGATGATGGTGCCGTTGTAGAAGTCTTTCTCCACTCCAACTTCCTTTTCATCAACAAAAACAATTCCACGGTCAATTTTCGCTTTCTTATACATCTCTCTTTAGTCCTCCTAAGTTGTATTTCATCCATTTGGATGATGTATAAAAATATTATAACACTATTTTTTAAATAAATCAAAATATAGTAACTTGGGATTGCAGCTAAAATTCTATGTTCGTAGAAAAGCCACCTCCAACACATGTTGGAAGTGGCTAAAGTAATTTCAAATATTGATATATAGTCCTCCCTTTTTAGAATATTTTTGGTTAATTCTGCATGAAGGCCTTTGTGTAAACTTACACTTCTTATTACAGTTATTGTTTCTGCAGTACTGGTGAAAATCTCCTCGATTGTCTATAACGCCATAAAAGGCAAACCTTATTCCAATTCTACCTGTTAACCGTATTTCAACTCCTCCGTCGAATCTTTTTATTACTTTCCCAATAATACCTCCATCCTTTAGGACTTCATCGCCATTTAGTTCTACTTTTTTATACATATTCCGGCCTCCACCAAGTTGTCTATTGTTCCTTTAGAACAACCGCCTAAATATTATAGCATAACTTTAAATATAAATCAAAAAATTTTTTATATATAATAACAAGTTAATTTATTTATACTTTGGCTTTATTTTATTACAATATTATAATTTTATAATTCTTACTAAATCCCCTTTGTCTTGTACTCCAACTGTTGTTCCTGTTTCACTTCCATTTTTGAAGCATTTAAAAGTTGGTATACTCATAACATTATACTTTTCTGCTAAGTCTGGGCATTCATCTATATTTACTTTTGCAAATTTAACTTCATTTCCCATTTCCTTTTCAAGTTCTTCTACAACTGGTGCCATCATTCTACATGGTCCACACCATTCTGCCCAAAAATCTACTAACACTGGCATTTGTGACTTTAATACCTCATTTTCAAAATTTTCACTAGTTAATTTTATAACTGACATTTTAATTACCTCCTAATATATATTATTTAAGATTATTTTTTATTTTATTAACTATTTCTAGTCCAACTTTTGTTCCTTCGTAGGTTGCTTTACTTATTTGTAAAATTCCTCCTGTACAATCTCCACATGCATATAATCCTGGAACCGTAGTTTCTAAGTTATCTTTTACTACAATTTTATTATTTTCTACCTTTGCTCCTATTTTTCTAGCTAAATCATTAGTACTAGCTGTACCTATTGCGACAAATACACCATTTATACTTTCTTTTGAGTCATCATCAAATATAACTTCGTCTACTTTATCAAAACCTCTCACTTCTCTTACTTTCTTTTCATTTATATTTAGGTCTATATCTCTATTTTCTACTAACTTTTCGCTATTAGTTAGAAGAGTAACAGATTTCACCACTGGCTTGAGTATTTCTGCTTCATGTATTGCATAATTACCACTTCCAAGTACTGCTACATTTTTATTTCTATAAAAAAACGCATCACATATTGCACAATAGCTTACGCCTTTTCCTTCAAATTCTTTTATTCCTTTTATATTTGGAATGTTTCTGCTCACACCTGTTGCAAGTACTACATATTTAGATTTATAAATATTATTTACAGTTGTTACCTCAAATTGATTTGTGTAATTTAGTTGTACTACCTCATCATTTATAAATTCTATGTTTAGATTTTCAAGCTGTTCCAAACCATTTTTATATAACTCTTCGCCTGTAATACTTTTAAAACCATAATAATTTTCTATTTTCTTTGCTTTTCCTACTGTTCCTGCATCTTTAGCAATTACAAGTACATTTGCGCCTCCTCGTTTTGCATAAATAGCCGCAGAGACACCTGCTGGACCACTTCCAATTATTATAACATCATACATTTATTTTCTCCTATGCACATAATTAATAAAAAATAACAATAATTGTTTTATTATAAACAAAACCTTAAACTGACTAAGAATAGTAAGTCAATTTAAGGTCTTACAATTACTATTTTAACTATATTCTATTATATTTGTTTTTATTCTTAAAACTTTACTATAATTAGTCTACAAAGTTAAAATCATCTTTAAATTTTTCTTTAAATTTTTCGAATACAGCATTTAGTATATCTTCGTCTTCTACACTTACATAAGATTCTTCATCTTCGTTTTCTGTATCTTCTAATTTTAATATTACTACTTCTCCTGGTTCTTCTGCCTCTTCTTCATCCTCTACAGGTAATAATATTACATATTCTTCTCCATCATATTCAATTAGGTCTAAGAATTCAAATTCTACTTCGTTTCCATCCTCATCATTTAAAGTTAATATATTGTCTAATTCCTCTCCATCATTTTCTACTGGAATATTGTTGTTATTCTCGTCCATATTTTCTCCTTTCAAATTTATATATTTATTAAAATTGTATTTCTACAATGTTAAAATCTAATTTATTATTTATTATTTGTAATTTTTTAAAACATATACTAGTTTATAATATTTTATTAATTTTTTCTATTAATATACATTTCTAAAATATATACTGCTGAAATTGTATCTACTAAGTCTTTCTTTTTATATTTATCTATGTTGAGAAAATTCATAGTTTTATGAGCAGCTACAGTCGTAAGTCTTTCGTCTATTTCTACAATTCGTACTTTATTAAATTTACATTTTAGCTTATGTATAAACTTACTTGTCACTTCCGCCCTTTCAGTTCTTGTTCCATTCATATTTATTGGCATTCCTATTACAAATGTATCTATTTCATATGTTTCAATTATTTCTTCTAGTCTTTTTAGAACTATTTTATCATTGCCTTTATGATGTACAGTTTCTAAGCCTTGAGCAGTAATGCCTAGCTCGTCTGTAATAGCTAGACCTACTCTGCTGTCTCCATAATCTATACCTAATTTTCTCATTTTAATCATCTATTCCTATATAGTTTTTTACCATTTTTTCCAAAAGCTCGTCTCTCTCTACTTGTCTTATTAGGTTTCTTGCATTATTATGACTTGTAATATATGTTGGATCTCCTGATAGTATATATCCAACTATTTGGTTTATAGGGTTATACCCTTTTTCTTCTAAAGCTTTATAAACCTCTCTCAAGATTTCTCTTGCTTTTACACTCTTATCTCTTTCTACCTTAAAGCTAACTGTTTCGTCCATACCCATAACGCATAACCTCCTTTATAAATTATTTATATCATTTTCTTTTGGATTTGCAGAGTCTAAATATTCCTCTAGCTTCTTTGTAACACCATCTAAGGCAGTTCCTTTGTAGTATGTTGAAAGAACAACATTTATTATAGGTGTTGCAAAGTCTTCTGTTTCATCTGGGTCTTCACCTGCTTTTGGTATCTCTAGACTCTCAATTCTTTTTTTAATGTCCTTCATGAAGTCCGCAACTGTATTTGTCTCTATTCCTGAAAATACAATTGCAAATTTAGGTCCCATATATCTTACAAAAATATATTCTTCTGAAATATTTTGACTAATTACATTACATACTTCTGTAATAATATTGTTTCCTGTTTCTCTATTAAAGTTGTTGTTAATTTCTACTAAATTTATTATTTTAAACATACAAACTGTTGATGTTGTATATTTATCTATTATTTTTTTAGCATCTCCATACAAATATTCTGCTGTTTTTAAACGACTAAACTCATCGTCTCTAACTATGTTTTGAAGTGTATCTTGAGTTTGAATTGTCTTTAATACTGCAACAATATTACTCTTTATTACTTCTAACATGGTTACATCTACATTGTCAAACTCGTGAGGTCTGCCACCTTCTATAATCCAATATCCTATATATACATTATCTATATATAATGGGAAGAACATTGCAGATTTTGCTCTTCCAAACTCCATTTTTTGATATGGAAGTCTTTCTCCTTCTTTATCTATAGTTATATATTTTGGTACAGCAGTTTCAATACTTTCCTTAAAAACTTCTTCGCTATTTAAATTGCTTAAAGTTTCCCAGTGTTTTTCTTCTACATTAGATGCTCTTACAACATATTCTGCTCCATTATATGTTACTATCGTTGAATACTTTATTTCATATTTTTCTATTAATATATTATTTATTTTTTCTAACTTTTCATCAGTAGAACTGCATTCTCCTAATGTATTCATAAAATCTTGCAATATATTCAAATTTGTTATTTTTTGATTAATATTGTTAAAACTCTGTATTTTTTTATGAATTGACATATTGTAGAACATTAATGCTGCAATTATTACTACTAACAATACAATCACTGCTATTATCAAAAGTTATCACCTCACTTATTTGCAACAAACTACTAAAAATTGTTCTTCATTTTATTTAATGTATCATTCATGCTACTATTAAAAGTTGTAGTATTTTTATAACTTCCTAATCCTGGTTTAGTTGGCTTTTTTCCAGCGTCTCTTGATATTAATGGATATACCATACTTGATAATTTTGATAAAGCAAGCATAAAGTTTTTTGAATATCCATTTGTTGTTATTTTACAATTTACTAATCCCTCTAAATATTTTGAATAAGTTTGATCTTCAAAAGGAATTACACAATAAGGAACTTCATCTTTGTTAAATAATTCTGTCATAAAAGACATTGCTGGGTCATTATAAAATGCCATTCCCCCAATAATTGTTCTATCTGTTATACTTTTTACTCTTAATACTTTATTTAATACAATTTTTAATTTTGCTTGATCTAGTATATTTTTAGACTTTAAATCTCTTAAAAATGCTGTAAGAGGTTGTATAGTTAGTACATCATAAGTTTGCACTAAATATATTTCTTGCACTATTCTAAAGTATTCTACATTTGTGTCAAAATCACAGTCTAGAAGAACTAAAGAATAATTACTAACTAGTGTTTGCATTATATTTTGAGCATCATTTATGTCTCCGTTTTCTCCTGGAAGTGTTGTATATACATCTAAGTTTTTACTAACATTTATTCCTACCGGATTTCCTCTTCTTAAGTTGTCTATACAAGAATATGCTTTTTTTCTTAATTCTTCTTCATTTTCTGTATAGATGTAATATGCATTTTTATTTTTTGTTAGGTCTAAAATTGCTGTTTTTATTCCACTTTGTGATATTAAATCTGCTAAATTGTTTACTAAGAATGAAGTACCATTTTTTGAAGTTCCAACAAAAGCAACTGCCTTTTTATCACTAGTAAATAATCTTGTAAAGTCCACATTTGAATTTTGAGTATATTGTAAACTTTGACTATTTTGATTATAACCATTTTGCGAATAATTATTTTGGTTTTGGTTATAGTTATTTTGATTATAAACATCATTATTATAACTATTACTGTTATTACCTTGAGTGTTTGGCATATAGTTATTATTTTGCATATTATAGTTTTGATTTGGTAAATTTACTGTTTCGTCATCGTCATCGTCTATTCCTGGAAGTATAGTTCCATTTGACATTTGATTATTACTTGTTGATTCTTGGCCATATGAGTTATTTGTTTCTTCAACATCATCATCTAAATCAAATAAATTTACACTTGGTTGAATATTGTTATTTGTTACAATATTTTCATAACCATCATTTGTAGCGTTTGTTGTGTTATTTAAGTTGTTGTTACCTACTTCCATAGTTTGATTTGATGTTTGAACAGGTTGTGGCTGAACTTTTTTTGGTCTACCTCTTCCTCTTTTTGGTTGCGCCACTTCTTCTGTTATATCTTCAAACCCTGGTAATATTGATGCATTTGCATCATTAGATACTTGCGTACTTAAATTTGGTGCTTGAACAGGTTGTGGTTGAACTTTTTTAGGTCTACCTCTTCCTCTTTTTGGTTGTATTACTGGTTGTTCTGTATTTTCTGTTCCCTCTCCTGATTCTATCATTCCTTTTAATTCTTCTTTTATAGATGCTAATGGGTCATCATCTTCTAAGGTATTATTTGGCATCATTTGGCTATCTATATTGTTTTGTATGTTTGTTTGATTATCCATTCCATTTAAGCCGTTTTGCATATTTGGTACATTTTGAGAATTTTGTATATTTCCTTGGTTATTTAGTTCTTCATCTTCAAACAATGGATTTTGTTCTATCTTAGTTACTCTATTTATATTCATTGCACTTGGAACTACTACTGGTTTTGTTAATTTATTTTTTTCTAATTGTTTTTGTACTAAGTCAAGCTTAGCATTGTCAAATTTAGTAGTAGTTTTTTGATTTTTATATTTGTCTACAGACTCTTTATATTTTGTTTTTGTTTCTTTAACTTGTGGTGCTGAAATAACTTTTGCAGGTCCACCCATCATAATTTCTTGATATTTTGGACATTCTGCCTCTAGCACAGCTTTTACATTAAGTGGTAAAAACTTAGCTATTACTTTTAGTTGAGCATCTGTATATTGGGATGCAATACTATTGAAACTATCTACATATTTTTCTTCATTTTTACCAAGTCTTTTGTAATGCATTAAAATATTTTGTATTTCTACTTCACTAACATCATTTTCACTTTCTGATTTATAATCTGCATCATCAGAGTCAATTCTATAGTATATTTTAGCTTCTTTTTTAGTACGTGGAATATTTATTAATTTACATACATTTGTTATTGTTCTATCTTGACCTAATAAAGCACTATAAATTCCAATACTGAATAATTTTACTAAAATAGGGTCTGACTTACTTCTCCTGTCTGTACAAATTAAAACTATTGGAATATCTTCTCCTGAAGCATTTGAAGCTTCGTCACTTATTTTGTCTAATTTATCAAAGATAAATTTGTCCATTACATCATAATTGTTATTGGAGAACATCTCTAAATCTTCTCCAATAACTATTCTATCATATGATTTGTCTTCTTGTAGTTCTTTTAGAAGTGCATTAAAATAATAAACATTTTTACTAGAAATTAATTCTCTATAATCTTGTTGATATTTTTTTATAATTGAATCTGATATATGTTCATTGTTTACTGCAAACAATACCTTCATTAGTTTATCCCCTCCAACCTCTTACTACGATAGCAAAAATTAATGGTAACACTTGGCATATGACCATAACAGTAATAATTCCTATCATTACGCCAAATCCTTTTTCTTGTGTGTCTAGTTTTCTTATTCCTAATACATATCTATGAATTGCAGCAACTACAATTCCTAAAAATCCAAGCGGAATACTGTATATTCTAACTATATTTAATACATATGCTACAAAACCATATGTATCATTTCCGTATGCTACTTGATAATCTTTTAATGTATTTAATGCTTTATCTTTTAATTCAACTAAGTTTGTCGATGCTGTTGTTTCTATTGAATTTTCTTGACTTGCATTAGTTGCATAAACTGGAATTATAACTATACTTAATATTACAAATATTGCAATGATACTAACTACTATTTTCTTCATGTAAGTACTCCTTTCTTATAATTGCGTAAGTACATTTTAACTTATTATATGATACAATAATATAATAAAAATATCAAGAAAAAAACAATATATTTTTTATTTTTATTTTTATAATAAGTTGTTGCGACCAGCAAGGTACAAAAAATTGTTTAGCATTTGGCTATTATGCTTACTAATAAAGCTATACTAATTTTTCTTATTCTCCATATGTTCTTTAGCAGCTTTTACTAATCCTACAAATAAAGGTTGTGGTTTATCTGGTCTTGATGTAAATTCTGGATGAAACTGACTTGCAATAAAATATGGATGACTTGGCATTTCTACCATTTCTACTAATTTTCCATCTGGTGATGTTCCAGAGCAAATTAATCCTGCCGCTTCTAGTCTTTCCTTATAATCATTATTATATTCATATCTATGTCTATGTCTTTCTACAATTTCTTCTTTTCCATATAATTTTCTTGCCAAAGAATTTTCTTTTGTTACACAAGTATAATTTCCAAGCCTCATTGTTCCACCCTTATTTGTAACTTTCTTTTGCTCTTCCATTATATGTATAACTGGGTTCTTGCATTCTTTATCAAATTCTGTTGAGTTGGCATCTTTTAAATTTAATAAGTTTCTTGCAGTTTCTATTACTGCCATTTGCATACCAAGGCATATTCCTAAAAAAGGTATGTTATTTTCTCTTGCAAATTTAACTGTTTCAATTTTACCTTCTATACCTCTTCCTCCGAATCCTCCAGGAACTATAATTCCATCATAATCCTTAAGTAATTCTTTTACATTATCTCTACAGACTTTTTCTGAATTCACAAAATGGATATCTACAGGAACACTATTTTCAAATCCTCCATGCTTTATGCTTTCTACTACTGATAAATAAGCATCTTCTAATTTCACATATTTTCCTACAATTGCTATTTTTACTGGTTCACCTTTTGTATTTTTTATTTTCCTTATTAGTTTTTCCCATTCACTATTATTTGGCTCTATATTGTCTAAATGCAAGTGTTTGCATACTTGTATAGCTAGTCCGTTTTTTTCTAATAATAGAGGTACTTCATATAGTATATTTGCGTTATTGTTTTCTATTACGTTTTCGCTCCTAACGTTACAAAACATCGCTATTTTTTCTTTCATAGAGTTTGGTATAGGAAGTTCTGTTCTACAAACTAATATGTCTGGTTTTATTCCTATAGATTGTAACTCTTTTACAGAGTGCTGAGTTGGTTTTGATTTTAATTCATTTGTTCCAAAAATATGTGGTAATAATGTAACATGTATATAAGCAACGTCTTCTGGAGCTTTTTCTAATCCAATTTGTCTTATTGCTTCCATAAAAGGTAGGCTCTCTATATCCCCTACTGTTCCTCCTATTTCTGTTATTACAACATCTATATTGTCTTTTTCAAATTTATATATACTATTTTTTATTTCGTTTGTTATATGAGGTATTACTTGAACTGTTTTTCCTAAATACTCTCCGTGTCTTTCTTTTCTTATTACCTCTGAGTATATTTTTCCAGTTGTTACACTTGAATTTCCATGTAAATTAACATCTGTAAATCTTTCATAATGTCCCAAATCTAAGTCTGTTTCTGCCCCATCTTCTGTTACATATACTTCTCCATGTTCATATGGGCTCATTGTTCCAGGGTCCACATTTATATAAGGGTCAAATTTCTGATTTACTACTTTGTATCCTCTATTTTTTAATAATCTTCCTAATGAAGCTGCTGTTATTCCTTTTCCTAATCCTGATACAACTCCACCTGTTACAAAAATATATTTAGTGTTCATTTTAATACCTCCTATTATTTATTTTACTTTTTTATTTTGCTCTTTCTTATATTTCAGCATTTATACTTTGTTTATATACTGTAATCAACATTTACCTCATAACAATTCCATTCTCTATTTGCCAAACATAAATATGATTTATATACTTTTCTTCCTGTTGCATTTTCTAAAGCTCTTTTATATATTTCTATTTGTTTTTTGTATTTGTTTATTATCTCATATTCTTTACCATTTGCCACATAATCTGTTTTATAATCCACTAGTATAATGTTCTCATTTTTATCTATAAAATATAAATCTATAACCCCTTGAACTAAAATATTGTCTTCTGAATCTATATTATTATAAATTTCTTTTGATGGTATATTTATATAAAATGCCTGCTCTTTATAAACTTTTTTTGCTCTTTTTAAATCTTTAAATATATTTGATTGTGTATACTTATACAGTAAATTTTCATCTATACTTTCCGCTTCTTTTTCTGTTATTATTTCTTTTATAATTAATTCATTTATAAAGTTTTGAATATCCTTTAATGTGTATTCTTTGCTTTCATCTAATCTTTGTATACACATATGTACTAATGTACCTATTTGAGCTTTTGTAATCTTTTCGTCTCTTAAAAATTTTGGTTTATCTAAGGTTATTTCTATATTATTTTTATTTAACTCTTCAAATATGTTTGTAGTTTGCTTATCATTTTCTAAACTTGCTTCCTTTAGTCTACTTACAGAAGTTTTTGTAGGAAGTAATGTAGAGTCCTTATATTTATATATCCACTCTAATTCCTTAGATAATTTTTCTACTTCTTCTTTTGAATATTCTTCTGTCGCCATATTTTTAATTTCTTTTAATATATTTCGTTTAACATCTTTTTCTTTTTTCAAGTCTTTTAAAATTTCATTTTTATTTATTACATTAAAACTTAATAATCCGTTTAAATCATTATGAAAATATACTAGTTCTATCCAATCTAGATAAGATTTATATTTTTCTACTAAATTGCTTTTTATTTTATTTTCGTATGTATTTAAAATTTCTTCTTTATCTTTTATATCCTTTTTTATATCTTTACTTATTCCAGTTATTATAAGTTTTTCTTTCGCTCTTGTTAAGCCAACATATAAAACTCTTTCTTCTTCTGAAACAATTTCCTTTTGAGCTTTTATTTTTAACGCTTCTTTTGCTAAAGTATTATACTCTATTCTTTTTTCTGAATTTATATATTTAGGTCCAATTCCTAAATCCTGATGCAGAATTATATTTTCATTTAAGTCTTTCATATTAAACTTTTTCCCAGTATTACACAAAAATACAACTGGGAATTCTAGTCCTTTACTTTTATGAATACTCATAATTCTAATAACATCTTCATTTTCGCCAATTAATTTTGCACTAGATAGGTCTCCTCCACTACCTTTTAACCTATCCATAAAATTTATAAAATTAAATAATCCATTAAAATTTGTATTTTCAAACTCACGTGCTTTTTCAAATAAAATTTTTAAATTAGCTTGTCTTACATTACCATTTGGCATAAGACTTACAAAATGATAATAGCCTGTATCTAAATAAATTTGCCATATAAGTTCGTCTAAACTTAAGTATTCCGATTCTTTTCTCCATTTTTCTAAACTTTCTAAAAGTTTAGATATTTTTTCTTTAATCTCATCATCTACCTTTGTTCTGCTTTTTAACATTGACTCATAAAAGCTACATTTTTTATCTGCAAGTCGTATTTCTATTAAATCATTATCTGTAAAATTTCCTATTGTGGATCTTAGAACTGTTACAAGCGGAATATCTTGCATTGGATTGTCTATAATTTTTAATAAAGACATCATTGTTTCAATTTCTATTGATTCTAAATATGTACTAGAAGAATCGCTAAATACTGGTAAACTTAATTCGCTTAATTCTTTTTCATATATTGGTGCTGCAGTAGAAGTTGACCTTAATAAAATTGCAATATCTCTATAAGAGATTTTTCTCTGCCCTTGTTTTTTATCATATACTTCCATTCCACTGTCTAAAAGTTCTTTTACTTTGCTCGCAACAAACTTAGCTTCTAAGACTATATCTTCTATTCTTTCTTCTAAAGTTTCTTCATCTTCTGCATTTTCTGTACTTTCTTTATAATCAGTCTTTCTTTCACTTACAACATTTATGCTTTCTTTGCTAACTAAGCTAAGTTCATCTTCTTCAGGTTCTTTTAAATTTATAACATATATTTCAGATTTTTCATTTATCTCTGGATAACTTGCTCCATAATTTAAATATTCATTTTCTGTATATTCAATCTCTCCTATGTCCTTACTCATGATATTTTTAAATATATTATTTGTAATATCTAATATATTTTTTCTACTTCTAAAGTTTTTAAACAACTGTATTTTTTCTCCACTTGTTTCATTTCTTTCTTCTAGTTTATATTTATCATATTTTTCTAAGAAAAGTTCTGGTCTTGCCTGCCTAAAACGATATATACTTTGCTTAACATCTCCTACCATGAAAATATTATTTCCTCTAGAAATACTGTTTAATATGTATTCTTGCACTAAATTGCTGTCTTGATATTCGTCTATATCTATCTCTTCAAATTTTTCCATATAGTCTTTTGCAACTTTAGTCTTTTCTGTTAAATTATCTTTATTAACTAATATTTCTAAGGTCATGTGTTCTATATCGTTAAAATCTATTATATTTTTTTCTCTTTTAGATTGTTTAAATTTTTCTGTAAATTCTAAAACTAAATTAGATAAACTTTGTAGTGTTTTATACATGTTGTTTATATCTTCATTTGCTTCTTTAGAATTGTATATCATAACTTTAGATACAATTTTTACAAATTGTTTTTTTACAGCATCTCTAATTTCTTTTGCCTCATTTTTTAAGTCTATTGTTACCTTCTTATCTATAGGCCATTTTTGCCATGTGAAGTCGTTTATAAGATAGTAAATTTTGTCCCAACTTAAATTCTCATCTATTAACGATTTTAGATTTTGAATATCTTGATTTAAAACGGTTGTATATTTATCTAACTCTATAAATTTGCCTGTTTCTTTATGTATTTTTTCTAATTTTAATATACATTCCTCTATTTGTGAAAATAATTCTTTTAAAATAATTTTTCCCCATTCTGTTGTGGCAAAATCAGTATCAATTGAATAATTAAATTTTTTTACTTTTTCTTTTATCCAAGATTCAGGAAAAGGGGTACTTTGAATAAATTTATATATATCTAAAACTATTTCTTTTAACTTATCATCATTTCTATAATTTGTATAAGTTTCTACTAAATTTAAGAATTCTTCATTCTCTTCTTCATATTTTTGCTCAAATAAATCTTCTAAAACCTCTTGTTTTATAAGTTCTACTTCAGTTGTATCACCAACTCTAAAATTTGCAGATGTATCTATTTCGAAGAAATTATTTCTTATTACATCTAAACAAAAGGCATGTATTGTACTAATACTTGCCTTGTTTAATAAATTTATTTGTCTTTGAAGATGAGCGTTTTCTGGCTCATCTTCAAGTCTTTTATAAATAGCGTCTAAAATTCTTTCTCTCATTTCAGAAGCTGCTGCATTTGTAAATGTTACAACTAAAATTTTGTCTATGTCTATTTTTTCGTTAATTACTTTGTTAATTATTCTTTCTACTAATACAGCTGTTTTACCGCTTCCAGCAGCAGCTGCTACTAGAATGTTTGATTCTTTTTCATTTATTGCTAAATTTTGTTCTCTTGTCCACTTTGTTTCTGACATTTACTATCTCCATTTTTCTTTATATTGTATAGCTTAATTAGTAGATTAAAATCTAAAATATATTTTTATTGCTTATTATTTATACATTGTTTGTCGGCTGACTTTGTGTTGAATCTTGTGTACTATCTTGCGTACCTTGATTAATATCTTGTCCATTTTGAGCATCAGTTTGTCCGCCTTGCACTTCCGTTTGGTTTACTTGACTTTGACTAGATTGTTCACCTTCATTTTGCACATTTTGCTGTGTTGTAGTTTGACTTTCTGTTGTAGTTGTATTTTGTACAGTATTTTCTCCACTTTCTGTATTTTGTGTTGTATCTGCAGGCTTATAATTTTTTTCTAAATAGTCAAGTAAGTCAATTTCGTTATTTTGGATTAATATCCAATATGACATTTCTCCGCCATTAGTTTTTGAGTATATAGCGTCTGCTCCGCATGTTAATATTACATTTCCTCTTATATCTACAAGTCCATATTTTCCATTTTGAGAAACAACTATAGCATTATATTGTGGAATTAATATTGTAGAATTATATGCAGATGATGCTGATGAACTTGACCTTACACAACCTAAAGAGTCATATTCTAAAGGTATAATAGTGTTTCCATTCTTGTCCATTATTCCCCATTTTTGTGCTCTTTTTACTGGAATGTATGCATCATATAATATATATTGATTTTTTATAGAATCTTCTGGGAATCTTGAAGATTCTATTCCAATATCATCATATTCTAAGTATAAAATTGTTCTTCCTGTGTCATTAACTACACCTTGTTTATTATTATTTGTTACCAAATATAGTTTTAAATCTTTATCTATTTGCTTAACATCATCATATTCTGGTGATATCTTAGTTGTTGAGTCATATGAGATTATACCCATCTTATTATTTGATGTTTTTACTATAAAATCCTTTGTACTTTCAACAAATGTAATTTCTTTATACTTTGTGCCTATAATTTCAGTTCTTGTAGCATTAGGATCTATATTTACTACTCCATACTCGTTATTAGCGTTTTTTACAACTAATAGATTGTATAATATTGCTTTTTGATTGCTAAAGTTTGCATCTTCTCCGCCTATTGCAGACTCTTTATATTGTGATGTGTACCATTTTGCAAGATATGGCAACGTAAATATTGTAATTTGGTTAGTATTTTGATTATATGTAAATTGTACGTTAAATCCTCTTTGAATACCTTCAATTGAACAATATAGCTTGCCATTTATCATTTTAACAGGATAATCTATATCAAAATATTCGTAGTCATTATCTCCAGTTGTAAGCTTTTTATAAATTTTTGCTTCTCCCATTGTATAATATGCATTTTCACTAGTATTTCTTACAAAACACTTTGTCTCATCTTCTGAAACTTCGTCTCCGTTATGAGCTTCATACCCTGCATATGTAGCAAAATCTTTTATTGCTGTATAAACGGTATTATCTTCAAATACAAATAAACTACTTGGTATTGTTGTCATTGATTTACCATCTATAGAAACTTTTAACATTTGGCTTTGCAAATAAAACATCCATACTACTAACCCTATGATTACCATTAATAAAATAACGATTAATACAATAATTATTGACATTATTTTCTTAGTGTTATTATTTTTTTTCTTATAATTCACATCAGTATCATCTATTAGGTTCATATTGTCCTCCTTTTACTCTTTCGTTCCATAATATTTTTTATAAAATTCATTTTTAAAATTTTCTAAATTATCATGTTCTATTTCTATTCTAACCCTTTCCATAAGTTTAGTCAAGAAGTATATATTATGAATTGATAATAATCTTACCCCTAAAATTTCATTTGCTTTTATAAGATGTCTTATATATGCTCTTGTATAATTCTTACATGCATAACAGTCACATTCTTTGTCTATTGGTCCCCAGTCTCTTTCATATGTAGCATTTCTTACAACTACCTTTCCGTTCCATGTCATTGCTGTACCATTTCTTGCAATTCTAGTAGGAAGTACACAATCACACATATCTATTCCTGCAATTGCTGCTTCTATTAAGTAGTCCGGTGTTCCTACTCCCATAAGGTACCTTGGTTTGTTTTCTGGCATAAGTGGTGCTGTGAAATATAACATTTTTAAAAATTCCTCTTTTGGTTCTCCTACACTTATTCCGCCTATTGCATACCCTGGGAAATCTAACTCTATTAAGTCTTTAGCAGATTTTTCTCTTAAATCCTCATAAAATCCACCCTGTATAATTCCAAATAATGCTTGTTTTTCTGTATTTTTATGTGCTGCTTTACATCTTTTTGCCCATCTTGTAGTTCTTTCCATTGAATTTTTTGTATATTCATAAGTTTCAGGATACTTTACACATTCATCAAATGACATTATTATATCTGCCCCTAAAGCTTCCTCTATTTCCATTACTTTCTCTGGTGAAAAGAAGTGCTTACTTCCATCCAAATGAGACCTAAACTCTACACCGTCTTCTGAAATTGTACGTAAATCACTTAAGCTAAAAACTTGGAACCCACCACAATCTGTTAAAATTGGTTTATCCCAATTCATAAATTTATGCAATCCACCTGCTTCTTTTACAAGTTCATGTCCTGGTCTTAAATATAAATGATATGTATTTGATAAAATAATTTGTGCACCTATTTCTTTTAGTTCCTCTGGTGTTAAAGATTTTACCGTTGCTTGTGTTCCAACTGGCATAAATACTGGTGTTTGTATGTCTCCATGTGGTGTGTGCACTATTCCTCTTCTTGCTCCTGTTGTTTTATCTTTATGTAATAATTCATAAGTTACTGCTGGTTTGTCCATGTATATATTGTATGATTTATTTTTAATGATTTAAATAATCATACTCTCCTTTCTTTAAATTATAATTGTTAGTTTACGGTGCTATTCCCTTCTTTAGATATAGCATTATTTGTTCTTTTCATATAGTTTTATAGTATCATATTTTGTAGTTTTATACAAGTAATTTAGTGTTGTATATAAAAAAATATTATTTAAAACTATAAAAACTTCCATAGATATTTTTCTACCTATGAAAGTTTTTATAATTTTATATTTCTTTTTTAGCTTTCTATGACGTAAATTGTATTTTTAGTCATGTTGGCTTGTATATCCATGTGAACAGTAACTGTGTGTTGATGTTTTTCCATGTGAACATGAAGTATTTGTTGTTACTTTTCCAGTTCCGCTACATTGGCTACATTTAGCAGAAGTGTTTGAACATGTAAATCTTGATGCTGTATAGTCGTTACAACAATCTTTGTGATACCAAGCATTGTTTCCTAAATAATTATATATTGTTCCACAATCAGGACAATATCCATTTAATATATACATATCACTTGTCATCATTATTCCACAAGAATAACATGCGGTTTCTTTTGTTCTATTAGTCCTGCTCCTTGAATAATATTTAAGAGATGCCCCACATTTTCCTGTACCTACTCCTCCACATTTACTACATGTCGTAGTTGTTGTAAATGGTCCACTACATGTCAAACCTGTTCCTGGGCAATATGTTCTTACTGAATTCGTTACACTCGTTGCTGTTTCCTTTCCATCTGTTGCTGTTACATAGTAATAATATGTTGTATATTGTCCAAGACCCGTAGCCTGTAATGCAACTTGAGTTCCAGATGCTGTTGCTGATGATGTTGCTTTTACTGTAAATCCACTATTTTGCGACGTACTGATATATAAATTATATGTTAATTTATCTCCGTCATCATCTGTTGACTTTGCATTAACCGTAATAGAGTTTGTCGTCTTTGAGCTAAATGCTATTGTTGGATTTGTAGGAACTACATTTGCTTTCTCTGTATTTTGAGTAATTATTGCACTTGTTGTTTGGTTTCCTACTTCATCATATGATATTACCCTTAAATTATACGCTGTTCCATCTGCCAATCCATTGTATTTATATGTATATGATGTACTCATGGTTTCAATTGTTTCCATTATCGTATAATTCGTCTCAGTAGTTAGTTTATATTCAAATTGATATTTTACTATTCCAGTTTGATTATCAATTGCATCTACTTTAGTTGTAATGCTAGATGTGTCAAATGTAGTTACACTAAAATTATTTATTACAGGAGCAATATTATCTTTTATTTCTACACTTCCATAACTTCCATAGTTTATTCCATCTGTTAACCTGGCATATACTGTGTCATTATGATTTAATCCTGTTACACTTGTTCCTGTTGTCCAGCTTCCTTCTGTTATTCCATTTACTTGGTATTGTATTGTTAAACTACTTGATACGTTCGTTCCTTTGCTTAATGTTATACTTGCTTGTCCATTACTCCATGTTGGACTAC